>JBCCHT010000020.1:0-213306 GCA_039028615.1 Myxococcota bacterium
GGCCGTGTCGCGGAGTCGATCGATCGCCTCGGTCGCGGTCTGGACCGCAGTATTGAACCCGAAGGTGTAGTCGGTGGCGCCCAGGTCCTGGTCGATGGTCTTGGGCACGCCGACGATGTTGAGGCCCTTTTCGAAGAAGCGTTGGGCGATGCGCATCGAGCCGTCGCCGCCCACGCTGACCAGCGCGTCGAGGCCCAGGGTCTTGCAGTTGGCGATTACTTTGTCGGAGACGTCGGTCTCGACCTTCTCGCCATCCTTTTCGACCACGTAGCGAAAGGGATCGGAGCGATTGGAGGTGCCGAGGATCGTGCCGCCCCGAGTGAGAATCTCCTCGACGTCGTCGGGGGTCAGCTCCCGGTTACCCCGCGGCGCGCGATAGTCGAGGTTGATGAGGCCCTCGGTGGCGTCTTCGATCCCCAGGACCTTCCAGCCGCGCGCGTGGGCCTTGAGCACCACGGCACGAATGACCGCGTTGAGGCCGGGACAGTCGCCCCCGCCGGTCATGATCCCGATACGCCCGATGGGTTGCGTGCTCACGTCGGCCATGGTGGACCGCCCAGCGGCTGACGTCGAGCACCACCATGAACCCCGGGGGGATCCCCCGATCGCCTCGTTTTCGGTAGCGTGGGGCGGATGACCGCGGGCGTGATTGCAGCCGGGGACGCACGAACCGCCGAGGCCGGGGCCGAGATCCTGCGGGCGGGGGGCAATGCCGTCGACGCCATCTGTGCTGCCTCGTGCATGGCGTTCGTGGCCGAGGCCCCGCTATGCGGTCCGGGCGGGAGCGGAGTGCTGCTCGCGGGTGAAGCAGGACAGCTGCAGGTCCTCGACTTCTTTGCCGTCGTGCCCGGGCTCGGCCCGAAGACCCCAAAGCCCGTCGACTTCCACCACGTGGACATCGACTTCGGGCCCACGACCCAGCGTTTTCACGTCGGGCGAGCCTCGGCCGCGGTCCCGGGCACGCTCTTCGGGCTGCTCGAGGCGCATCGGCGATACGGGCGGGTGCCCTGGACGACGCTGGTGCAGCCGGCCGCCGCCGCGGCACGTCGCGGGCTCGAGCCCAGCGACCAGCTCGTGTTCATCGTGGAGCTGCTGAGGCCGATCCTCGAGATGGGCGACGGCACGCGCGGGCTCTTCTTCGACGCTGAGGGTCGACCGCACTTTGCCAACCCGGCGCTGGCCGACCTGCTCGAAGCGCTGGCCCGCGAAGGCGAGCCGCTGCTGCGGGGACCCATCTGCCAGGCGCTGGTGCGGGAGTTCGGCCCCGAAAACGGCGGCCTGCTCACCACCGAAGATCTCGAGCGCTACGCCCCGGTGTGGCGGGAGCCGTTGCGGGTGGATCTGGGCGACCACGCGGTGCTCACGAACCCGCCGCCGTCCTCGGGTGGCTCACTGGTCGCGCTGGGCCTACGCCTCGCCGCGGAGCGTTCGTCCGTGCCCACGTGGTCGAGCCCCGAGCACGCCATCGAGCTCGCCGCGCTGCTGGCTGCGGTCGATCACGGCAAGGCCAACGCCACCGAGGTGGGCCCGCTCGACGACGCCGTGCTCGCGACCGCCCGCGAGGTCTTCGCGGGTAAGCGCCGACCGGGCATCGGAGGCGGTCGTGAACTCGGCAGCACCACCCACATCAGCGTGCTCGATGCCGAGGGCCAGGTCGCCGCACTGACCATGAGCAACGGCGAAGGCTGCGGCTACTCGCTGCCGGCCTACGGCATGCACATCAACAACTTCCTCGGCGAGGAAGACATCAACCCGGCCGGCTTCCACCAGCAGACACCGGGCACCTGGATGACCACGATGATGGCCCCCACCGCGGTGCTGCACCACGGCAAGCCCGCGCTGGTGCTGGGTACGGGGGGCTCCAACCGGATCCGCAGCGCCCTGCTGCTGACCTTGCTGCACACGCTGACCTCCGAGCGTTCGCTCGAGCAGGCCGTGGTCGCCCCGCGCATGCACGTGGAAGGCTCGCAGCTGTGGTACGAGCGCTCCGGCCTGCCCGAGGCCAGCGAAGCCGCGCTGCGCGAAGCATGGCCCGGGGCCATCGACTTCGGCGAGCGCAACATGTTCTTCGGCGGCGTGCATGCCATCGACGGGCGCCACGGCCTGGTCGGGGTCGGCGACGGTCGCCGCGGCGGCACCGTCATCGAGGTGCAGTAGACCCCCGAATCACCTCGCCCACGGCAGCGGCTTGCCCTCCCACGGCATGCCCATACCCGCCACCGAGGTCAGCTGGTGCTCCTTGAGCATCTTCGGCACGCGGTCGTAGTGGAAGGTCACCCCGAATCGATCGTCCGCCTTGGCCGCGGCCCGGATCACCCCGTCCTCGGTCGATTCCACGAAGCCCTCGAAGCCCTCGCGACCGCTGAGCTCGATGTAGTGCGCCGTCTCGTCGGTCGCGTTCCAAAATCCATGACTGACCCCGCGCGGCTTGATGACGTAGGACCCCGCCTTCGCCGTGAACCGGGTTCCGCCCTCGCCTCCGACCTCGAACTCCAGCTCGCCCGAGATCATGAACACGGCTTGATCTTCGTGCTCGTGGGTATGCGGCACCAACAGCTGGTGGCCTTTGACCTCCGCCTGCATCACCGAGAAGTCCCCACCGAGGTCCTCCGAGCGGATCTTGATGGTCATGCTGTGGATGACCTGGCCCTGACCAGGATCCACCAATAGATGGCTATAGCCCTCGCTCATCGCTGCTACTCCCTGTTTTCAACCGGCGAACACTCGCCGAACGCACTCCCAAGCTAGGGCTACGGGCACGCGGCGACAAAGGACATTTGTCGCCAATTGTCCGCTCACTTCCCGTCAGCGAGGTGCGAACCGGGTGCCCGCGCATGGGTCCCGTCGTCGCGTCCCATGGGACACCCGGGCGCTCGACCCCGACAACTCCTTGCTTCCGCGCACCTGCGACCTGGCATGCGGCTTGAACTACCGAGCGACCATGCCGACGGCACGACCCCACGAACTTGGCCTCCTCCAAACCCTCGGATTGACCCTCGGCCTGGCGATGACCATCGCCAGCACGGCCGATGCTGCGCCCGTGATCGACATGGCAGTGGGCGGCGAGCACGAGTGCACCGTCAACGACTGCGGCAGCGTGCAGTGCTGGGGCGGCTACAACCAGTTCTTCGGCGAGGACGACGACATGCCCGGCTCCTTCGACGACGTCGCCGTCGGCACCGACCACACCTGCGGCCTCGAGAACCACGACGACGACCAGCCCGAGCTCGGCGGCGACGCGGTCTGCTGGGGGCGTGAGCCGGGAGACTTCGGCGATCCCGAGGACTGGAACCTGCTCGAGGTCCCGCCCGGCGACTACACGCAGATCGATGCCGGGCCCTTCCTCACCTGCGGGGTCAAAGCCAACGACCAGATCGAGTGCTGGGGCTGGGATACGGGCAACGCTGTCACCGAGACGCCGAACAACTACTACGCTCAGGTCAGCGCAGGCTATGGCTACGCGTGCGGGGTCACCAGCGGTCGTAGTGCCGTGTTCTGCTGGGGAGACGTCCCCGCGGGGCTCGAGGAAGTCTACATCCGCGACGTGCAGCGCTACGCCGACGAGAAGTGGACCAAGGTCAGCGCGGGCATCCACCATGTCTGCGCCCTGTCCGAGCGCTCCAACCTCGTCGGCGGCACCATCGGCCAGGTCTACTGCTGGGGCTCCAACGCCGCCGAGCAGGTCACCCCGCCGCATCCCAACCATCCCGAGTTCCCCGTCGCCACCGCCATCGAGGTCGAGTCCCAGAAGGGCGAAGGCATGGCCGAGGTCTGGCGCCACCCGTGGGACGGCGTCTCCGACGTGTCCGCGGGCACCACCGCCACGTGCATCAACCACTACGACAATGGCGGCTGGCGCATCGAGTGCTGGGGCTACCCCTTCACCCCCTACGGCCTCGGCCTCACCACCTGGGGAAACCCCTCCCATCTCCCGCCGCTGCCCGCTGGCTTCACCCCCAGCCGCGTGTTCCTGGCCTTCCACCAGCTGTGCGCCACCGATGATTCCACGGGCGATGTCGAGTGCTGGTCGCTGGACTTCCCGAACGACCTCGGGGTGGCGGATCCCGACGCCTACGTCTGCTTGTAGGCCGCCTTCAGGGAGTGCGTCTACGTTCTTGCTCGGTGAGCAACCACTCCAAGTCGGCTTCGTCTTGCTTCGCTTTGAACGAACCGGGCGCCCGTTTTCCAGCCGAGGCCCGCTTGGCTGTAATGAGCTCGTCGAAGCCGAGCACCTGCACTTCGATACCCTCGATCGAGGCCGCGACTCGGCCTTCCCATGCCGCCGAGAAATCCACCCCAGAGATACGAGTCATGACGTCGATTCGATCTGGCTCGACCCCCATGTAGAAACCGACTCGGGGCTTGGACAATTCCTCGACGGAGACACCAAAGTACTCCAATGAGGCGCCCGCGAACTCGCGGACCGAGGTCTCGAGGCGTTTCGCGTTGGCCTTCGTGGGCGCGACCAACACATCCAGATCGCCTGTCGCCCGCACCCGCCCGTGCGCGGCGAGGGCGTGAGCGCCCACGATCAGGAACTCAACGTCGGCCGCCGATAAGGCGGTCAGGAAGTCCCGAATGTCCTCGCTCGACATCGTTGGTGAGGAGTTTCGTCTCGAAGGCGCGTCGGCTCAATCGACGAAGAGCAGCGATGCGCTCGGTTGGAGTCATGACGCGGTACGCCGCGTCGTCGTCGGGAAAATCACCGGGGTCGTCGGCCCGGCCGCCGCGTCGGCGTCGGGCGAGTCTCTCGGAGATGGCGTCCACACCCAGAGCATAGCGCGTGTCACCGAGATCGGCAGCACGGCTCCGACCAAAGCCACCTCGAGTAGGGCCTGCCGTCGCGGGTGTTCATCTCAGTGGTATGACGGGCGTGGGACGCCCGAGCGTGGTGGAGCAACAACATCTGGCCGAAATCGTGCGCACGCTATTTCCGGGCGGCGAGTTGAAGCGTTGGGAGCCGTTGGCGGGTGGCGTGTCGGCGACGGTGATCGCTCTGGAGATCCGCACACAGACGAGCGACCTCGAGACGGTGGTGCTGCGCCAGCACGGCTCTTCGACATGGAAAGAACTCGAAGACGACGTGACCGCGGCGGAGTTCGGGGTGCTGACCGCCCTGCACCGCGCGGGGTTTCCCGTGCCGAAGCCGCTGCATCTCGACGGCTCCGGCTCGGTGCTGCCCTCCCCGTTTTTCGTGATGGAGCAGGTCGTGGGTACGACCGAGGTGCCCGAGCCACGACGCCCCGAGGCGGTGTGTCGCATGGCCGAGACCCTGGCGCAGCTGCACGGGCTCGAGACCTCGACGCTCTCGCTTCCCACTCTCCCGCCCCGCGTCGATCCCATCCCGGAGCTACTCCAGTACCTGCCCACATTTCTCGAGCTGCGGCGCGAGGAGATCGCCGCCCGGCAGTCCACCTACAAAGGCCCGACCGTGCTGCTCCACGGTGACTATTGGACCGGCAACCTGCTGTGGAGCGACGGCTCGATCGTGGCGGTCATCGACTGGGAAGACACCGCTGTCGGTGACCCGTGCTCGGAGCTGGCCCAGGCCCGCCTCGAGCTGCAATGGCGATGGGGCGAGGATGCGACGCGCCGCTTTACCGAGCGCTATCTCGAAGCCTCGACGATCGACCTCGACCTCGCTCGGCTCCCGCTGTGGGAACTATACGTCGCGGCAACCGGCGACGCGTTCATGGAGCACTGGGGCCTGGCCCCCGAGGTCGAGGCGAACATGCGAGCCGTGACGCAGGCCTTCATGCGCGACGCGGCAGCCCGCCTGCGCTAGCGCGCGGGCAGCCGGCCGCCCACGGCTCGCTCGAGCTCCGCCCAGGCGACCCAATAGTCTCGTAGCGCATGGGCCAGCTCGATCCTCGCCTCGACTACGCCGCCCTGGATCTCGAACAACTCGTAGGCGCCGATGAGCATGGCGTTGTAGCGCTCGAGCGCCCGCGCCCCGACGCGGCGCCTTCGCGGGACGACGACGTCGCGCAAGTACTCGACCCGCCGCCGAGCCGCGACGAGCTGCTCGCGGTGCATGCGAATGTGGGACCGAGCATCCACCGCGGTCTGCTGCAGCCGATGTTCCGCCGCCCGCAGCATCGCTCCCAGCCGAGCCAGGTCGGCGTGTCCGGGGTTGAAGATGGGGATCTCGATCGCCAGCGTCGGCCCGAGCACCCACTCGTGGCCGGCGTGGTCACCAACCTCGTTGCGTGCTTCGATTCCAACCTCGATCTCGGGCACGATGCCCCGACGCCGCAGCTCGAGCGCGTACTGCATGGACTCGACGTCGAAGCGAGCCGCGGAGACGTCGAGCCGTCGCTGGACGCCCAACCCTTCGAGGCCGTCGAGCTCGACCCCCGGAGGTGCCAGCGAGGAGGAATCGGAGGCGAGGGTCCAGTCGACCTGGGTGCCCCATAGCCCGAGCAAGCGATTGAGCTGCTCTCGTGTGGCCACGACCTCGAGCTGGTGCTCGGCCATCCCGAGCCGGGCTTCATCGAGTGCTGCCGCGACCTGCTCTCGTTGGAGATCGGTGAGGTTGCCGGCCTCGTGCTGACGCTGCGCGAGCTCATCGCTCACCTCGGCCGCCTGCACGAGCTTCATGTGCAGATCCCGGGTGGAGCGAGCCGCCTGCGCCTCGGCATGGGCGACCCGCACGTCGCGAATCAGCGCGAGCGAAGCATCACCGACCCGCAGCACCGCGGCCTGAAGATTGGCTTTGGCCACCCGACGCTTGGCGGGGATCAAAAAGGCGCTGAGGATGCTCTGCGAGAGCCCCAAGTCGCCACCCGGGCTGGAGTTCAAGGTGGAGATTGCCACCCCGCCCGAGAACATGGGGTTTTTGAGCAGGCCGGCTTCGACGAGGTCGGCCTGTGCGACCCCGAGGCTCTCGAAGGTCGCGAGGAGTCCCCGGTTGTTGAGCAAGGCGATCTGCGTCGCTCGGCGCACGGTCAGCGGCTCGGCGAGCAGCTCGTCGACGCGCTCGGCCACCTGCTCGTGGCTCCACTCCTCGAGGTCACTGGTGACGACGTCGCTCGGGCCTCCCGCGCGGGCGATGACGTCGGCGACATCCTGGCGCGCTTCGGTGGGCTTGGTCGACGCGCACCCACCACCAACCAGGGTGCCGAGCAGGGCCGCGATGCAGGTCCTTCGATGCATGGTGCTCGAGACGATCACTTGGAAGAGTGCCCCGCGTGGCCGCCATGTCCGCCGTGGCCACCGTGTCCGGCGTGGCCACCCCCCGCGTCGAGCTTCACGCCCTCGAACGCCGAGCGCGACATCGGGTTTTGGGGCAGCTCGTACGCCGGGGTCGCGGCGTCGGGATTGGTCGCGTCCTGCTGGGGCGATTGCGAGGGCAACCCGCGGCTTCGACAGCCACCGAGCAAAGCCAGGCCGACAGCTCCGGCGAGCAACGCTGCGTCAAGTCTCGATGCCATCGCGGGCGAGGTCCTCGGGGGTAGCGACGTCGGCCTGGGTGCCGGCGGGGATCTTGTACCACCCCGGGTCGTCGTAGCCATCGAGCTCGTCGCGGACCTTCAGGATGGTGAACATGCCCCCCATGGTGATGTAGTCGTGCGGTCCCTGACTGCCGACCATGGGGATGGAGTTGCCGGGCACGCGCATGCCCATGGTGGCCATGTCTCCCATGCCGTCTTGGCCCATGGTCATGTAACCCGGCACGACCTTGCGCGCCTTGGCGTCGAGCTTGCCCGGCTTGACCCCGATCATGTTGGGTAGCTCATGCCCCATCTGGTTCATGACGTGGTGAGACATGTGGCAGTGCATGGCCCAGTCGCCGGGGGCATCGGCGATGAGCTCGACATCGCGAGTACTTCCGGTAGGCACGAGCACGGTGGTCTCGGGCCACTGCGCGGAGGGGGGAATCTGGCCGCCGTCGGTGGCCACGATCTTGAAGTGGTACCCGTGCAGGTGGATCGAATGGTGATCCATCGCGCTGAGGTTGCCGAAGCGCATGCGCACCCGCTCGCCCGTCTTGGCCACCAGCGGCGGCGTGCCAGGATAGGCGTGGGCGTTCATGGTCAGGACGTTGAAGTCCGACATTTCGTTGGGGTCGGGGCGCTTGGTCCCCGGCTCCACCTTCCACTCCCCGAGCATGATGACGAAATCGCGATCGACCTTGCGATCGGCGGCGAGCTTGCGCGGGTGCACGACGATCATGCCCATGAGGCCCATGGCCATCTGGGTCATCTCGTCGTGGTGCGAGTGGTACATGAACGTGCCGTGCTGGCGGAAGGTCCACTCGTACTTGAAGGTCTCGCCCATCGCGATGGCCTTCTGATTGAGCCCTCCGACCCCGTCCATGCCGTTGGGGAGGTAGATGCCGTGCCAGTGCACGGTGGTGGGCGCGGAGAGCTTGTTGGTCACGTAGACCCGCACCCGATCGCCTTCGACCGCCTCGATGGTGGGCCCGTGAACCTGGCCGTTGTAGCCCCAGCATCGCGCGGAGAGGCCAGGCGCGTACTCGTGGTCGACCTCTTCGGCGACGAGGTGGAAGACCTTCACGCCGTCGACGATCTTGTACGAGAGGGTCGAGCCTCCGGGGGTGACCGTGGGGCGGTAGTCTCGACCGGGCTCACCGGGCCGTAGCGGCGGACGCTCGGGTCCACCGGAGTACGACCGCTCCCAGCGACGGCTCGCGGCCGAGGCCTCGCGGGAGCCCAGGGCCACCGCTCCCCCCGCAACCGCCGCTCCCGCCACGAGAGCCCGACGAGAGAAGGTCTTGTCCGTCATCGAGTGCTCTTGTTGCATGTCCCGCTGGCGCCCGCAAACCATCCACGGCGGCACCGACCCTTGCCCCATGCATAGGCACGAACTCGCCCCGCGTGACCCGGCCGCGCTATGGTCCGCGCCATGATGCATCGGGTGATCTTGGGGGCGGTTGTGGCGCTAGCGTGCGCCTGCGGGGACGATTCGAGCACGGGGACCACCGATGCCGCCACGGGCTCCGCGGGCACGAACGGCGACGCCGGCTCCTCGGGCGCGCCCTCCAGCCCCACCAGTGGTGCGACCACCACGGCCAGCACGGGCGGAGACACGGGTACCGACCCGAGCACGGGCGCCGACGAGACCGCGGGCCAAGGCTCCACCAGCGGCGGCGTGGAGGAAGACCTCGACATGAGCCCCGAGGACTTCGTGTGCCTGCTCGACTGGGACCCGGTTCGGCGCTTCCGCATCACCAACCTGCTCGGGCACCTCGACGAGACCCTCGAGGTCGCCAACTCCCCCACGGGCGGTACCTACCCGGTCGGAACCGTGATCCAGCTGATCCCCAACGAGGCGATGGTCAAGCGTGGCGCCGGCTGGTCTCCCGAGACCAATGACTGGGAGTTCTTCTCGCTGCAGGCCTCCGCCGCGGGCACCGAGATCCTCGACCGCGGGGCGACCAAGGTGGTCAACCAGTTCGGGGGCAACTGCTTCACCTGCCACGCCGACGCGGAGCCGCAGTGGGACTTCGTGTGCGAGCAGGACCACGGCTGCGTGCCGCTGCCCCTGAGCGCCGAGGCCATCGCGGCGCTGCAGGACAACGACCCCCGCTGCCCTTGAGCGAGCGCGTCGGACTCATCGGCGATCGAGGGGAAAAAGTGCGGATCGAAAACCCGGGCTCCGGTCACTAGACCGGAGGCAGGGCCGATGACGCACGCGATCTCACGGATAACATCGTTCTCGAGCGCTTCGAGGATAGACTCTTCGCCGTTAGCTATGTTAGGTAAGTTCTATGTGGTGGCTTAGAACCCTCGTCCCAGGAGCAATGATCGCGCTCAGCGCGGCGGTCGCGATGACCCCGACGCCGGCCGAGGCCTGCGGAGGAACCTTCTGCGACGGCGTGCTGCCGGGCGACATGCCCGTCAACCAGACCGGCGAGACGATCTTGTTCGCGCTCGACAACGGCTTCGTCGAGGCCCACGTCCAGATCGAATACGACGGCGGCGACGCGGAGCAGTTCGCCTGGCTGGTGCCCGTGCCCGAGATCCCCGAGGTCGAGGTCGGCTCGTGGCGCCTGGTCCAGAGCGCACTGGCGGCCACCGTGCCCGTGTACGGCTTCGAGAACAACTGGGTCTGCGAGGACATGGACCCGCCCCCGAGCACCACCGGAGTCGGCTTCATCAACAACCCCGACGGCGGCGGCACGAGCGAACCAGAGGTCGTGGCCGAAGACGTGGTGGGGGCGTTCCAGTACGTCGTGCTCCAGGGCGGCACCAGCGACTCGGTGACCGAGTGGCTGCTCGACAACGGCTACTCGTCGGACACCGAGGCCCCCGCGATCCTCGACGAGTACATCACCGAGGGCCACGTGTTCGTCGCGTTCCGCCTGCGCCACGGGCTCGGCGTCGAGGACATCCACCCGGTGGTCATCCGCTACCCGGGCACGGAGGCGTGCATCCCCATTCGGCTCACCGCGGTCGCGGCCGAAGAGGACATGCGGATCCGGGCGTTGTTCCTCGGCGAGGACCGGGTCGTGCCCACCAACTATCGCCACGTGCAGCTCAACCGGACGCGCCTGAACTGGCTCGGGCTCGGGTCCAACTACGACAACCTGGTCTCGATGGCGGTGGATGCCCCGGGCGCCGACGGGCGAGCGTTCGTCACCGAGTACGCGGGGGCCTCGAGCGAAGTGGACACCACCCTGCTCGATACCTCGTCGTACGACTCCAGCGTCTTCACCGACATGCCCGTCGTGGAGGTGGTCGACACGCTGGAGCAGCAAGACTTGGTCAGCTGCAGCGGCCCGACCGGCTGTATCTGGCTGCACGAGCTGGCGTCATCGCTGGTGCACGAGTTCATCCCGGTCCCCGAGGGGCTGACCGATGGCGAGTTCTACTCGTGCCTGAGCTGCTACGCGGCGCTCATCGACGCTGAGGCCTGGGACGCCGAGGCGTTCATGGCCGCCTACGACGAGCGGATCATCGCGCCGATGCAGCACGCCAACGACCTGCTCACCACCTGGCCGTACCTCACTCGGCTGTACACCACCATCTCGCCGCACGAGATGACCTCGGATCCCATGTTCACCGAGAACCCGGATCTCGACGACGTGCCCAACCGCCACGGAGCGCAGCGCAACCAAGCCTGCTGTGGCAACGCGATGCAGCTGCCCGGCGGGCGGATCATCGCCCTCGAGGGTACGGGCAGCGCCTGGCCCGACTGGCCCGAGGAGATGCCGTGGGCCGAGCGCGTCGAGGAGTTCACCGTCGCGGGCGGTCCTCCGATCTCGCTGGTGGACGAGACGGCGAACATCGACGCCATGATCGCCACCTGGAACGCGCCGCGGCTGTGCAGCGACGACGACATGGGCACCGGAAGCAGCACCGAGGGTGGCGACGAGACCTCCGACGGTCCGACCCCGCCGGGCACCACCTCGGGGGTCGGCGACGGCACCTCGGGCGGCGACGGCAGCAGCGGCAGCGAGGCGGGACAAGACGACACGGCCGCGGGCTGTGCCTGCAACAGCACCTCCCGCGCGGGAGGCATGGGCTGGGCCCTGATGCTCGCGGGCATGGGCCTCGGCGCGATGCGTCGGCGGAGACTCCGATGAGCGGCCGCTTCGGTCGCCTCGCTCTCGTTGCCCTGACCCTCGGCCTCGGCCTCGCCTGTGGCCCCGACTCCAACCTCGACGACGGGGCCGCCTCGTCCGGGGAGGGCAGCACGGCAGCGACCCCGTCCGCGGCCACCGAAGACCCGGTGGGCGACGACACCTCGACCAGCGGCAACGGAACCGGCACGGGCATCGAGCCCCCCAGCACCTACGAAGAGGACGGCGGCGGCACCGGGTGCACGTTCACCTGCCCCGATCCCCCCTCGCCTCCGACTCCGCCCGGACCCGGCAGCGGTGGATTCGAATGCGACCTCGAGGAGCAGGACTGTCCCGAGGGCGAAAAGTGCATGCCGTGGGCCAACGACGGCGGCAACGAGTGGAACGCGACCCGCTGCACGCCGCTGGCCGACAACCCGCAAGACGCGGGCGAGCAGTGCAACGTCGAGGGCAGCGGCACCAGCGGCATCGACAATTGCGACATCGATGCACTGTGCTGGCAGGTCGACCCCGCCACGAACATCGGCACCTGCTACTCCCTGTGCGGGAGCGATGGCATGTGCGACCAGCCCGAGCGCACCTGCGTGGGCTTCCCCGGCGACGTCCCGCTGTGCGTCGAGCCCTGCGACCCGACGGCATCGGCCTGTGAAGACGGCCAAGGCTGCTTCCTGCTGGGCTCGCGCTTCATCTGCCAGGATCCGCTCGACCCCCCGGTCGCGCTCGGCGAGCCCTGCGAAGGCCCCACCGCCTGCGAGCCCGGCCTGCTGTGCGCCTACGACATCGAGCTGCAGTGCGGGGCCGAGGCCGGTCAGGGCTGCTGCGCCCCGGTCTGCGACGTGACGGACGAAGAGCCGTGCGGAGTGGGAGCCGTCTGCGACCCCTGGTTCCGCTTTGCACCTCCGCCCGAGCTCAGCCACGTGGGCGTGTGCATCGGCGCCTCCGGGTAGCCGAACCCAGACGAGCGGGCCGCCCCACCCGCTCGTCCGTCTCCCGATCCTCGGCGTGCTAGCGTCACGACCGTGGCCACCCGCGGTGAGCAGCTCAGCTTGATCCCGCGAGCGGGGCCACGCGACGACTCGCCCCCTGCCGTGGTCCGACCGGCCAAAGCCATGGCCGACGCGGCGCGAGCCTGCCTCCGCGAGGTCTTCGGCCACAATGCGTTTCGCGCGGGACAGGCCGACGCGGTCGATGCCGTGCTCCACGGTCGCGACGCGCTGGTCGTGCTGCCGACGGGTGGAGGCAAGTCGCTGTGCTACCAGGTCCCCGCGGTGGTCATGGCCCGCCGAGGGCAAGGCGCCACCGTGGTCATCTCGCCGCTCATCGCCTTGATGCGCGACCAAGTGGAGGCACTGGTCGACAAGGGGGTGCAGGCGGCCGCGCTCAACAGCCACCAGGAGCCCGAGCAGCGCCGCGAGATCCTCGGGCGCATGCGTCGGGGCGAGCTCGAGCTGCTGTACGTCTCCCCCGAGCGGGCGATGATGAAGCACTTCACCGACCTGCTCGGTCGGCTACCCATCGCCGCGCTGGCGATCGACGAAGCGCACTGCGTCAGCCAGTGGGGCCACGACTTTCGCCCGGAGTACCTGCGGCTCGGCGAGCTGCGCGGGGCCACGGCCGCCCCCATCATCGCGCTGACGGCCACCGCCACGCCGCGGGTGCGCACCGAGATCCAGCGCGCCCTCGGGCTGCGAAAGCCGGCCGAGGTCTTGGGGTCGTTCGCTCGGCCCAACCTCGCGCTGTCGTGCCACTCGCTCCGCACCGACGCCATGCGCATCGAGGCCACCGTCACTGCGCTGCGCGAAGCCGGCCTCGACGATCGCAAGGCCCCCGGTCGCGCCATCGTCTACTGCAGCACCCGCAAGAAGACCCAGACGGTGCACAAGGCGCTCAAGTCCGCGGGCTTCACCGCCGGCTACTACCACGCCGGTCGCACCAAGCTCGCCCGCGAGCGAGCCCAGCAGGCCTTCGACGCCGGCCGCACCAAGGTCCTGATCGCCACCAATGCGTTCGGCATGGGCATCGACTATGAAGACGTGCGCCTGCTGGTGCACTTCCAGCTGCCGGGGAGCCTCGAGGCCTACTACCAAGAAGCAGGCCGAGCCGGTCGTGATGGCAAGCCCGCCCGCTGCCTGCTGCTGCACGGCACCTCCGACATCATGACCCAGCGGCGCCTGATGGGGCAGCCGGAGGCCGGCCGCGCTGCGCGGGCGCACCACGAGCATCGCGAGCACTCGCTGCAGCTGCTGGTCGACTATGCCCGCGGAGCACGGTGTCGTCAGCAAGTGCTGTGCGCCCACTTCACCGGCTCGCTCGAAGCCCTGCCTACCTGCGGTCGCTGTGATGTCTGCACGGGGACCGTCACCGCTCCCGCCGAACCGCCGAAAGCCGAGCGCAAGGCCCCGGCTGCCGCCGTCCTCGATGCCGAGCAACAGCGTGACGCCCGAGCCCAGGTGCTCGCGCTGATGAACGCCATCCCCAAGCCGCTGGGCAAGATGACCCTCGTCCGCGGCCTCCGGGGCAGCAAGGCCAAGAACGTTCGCGCGGCCAAGCTCCACACGCTGGAGCAGCACGGCGCCCTGTCGCAGTACGACGAGCCCACCGTCACCGCGCTCATCGAGCAGCTTGCACGGGAGAAGGTCTTGGTGCCCCGCGGGCGCAAGTACCCCACGCTATGGCTGGCCGAGCGGGCCACGCCCACGCGCGGTGGGGCTCGTCGCAAGACCTCGGGCGGGCGGGGCACCAGCGAGCTCGCCCGCCAGCTCGAGAACTATCGCCGCCGCACCGCTCGCAAGCTCAAGTGGAAGCCCTATCACGTCTTCCATCGCAAGGTCGTGCTGGCCGTCGCGCGGGCGCAGCCCCAGAGCACGGCCGATCTGGCGCTCATCGCTGGGCTCGCCGAGGCAAAGATCGAGCGCTTCGGCGAAGACATCCTCGCGCTGGTCCGCGAGTTCGGCTGACCCGGTGAGAGGCTAGCCTTCGTGCTCTCATCGACCCCTGGCCGACGTTCATTGAAAGACGCCGATGTCGCCCGGCTTCGCCCCGTACATCGGTATGAAGAACTCCCCTTGCGGAACGTTGGTGCCCTTCCCCGGCGCATCACCGTGAAGGAACACTCGGGTGCGGCCGTTGCCAAGATCTTGGAGTACGACCCGCCGCGTGTATCCCACCAAGACGGGGACCTGCATTAACGACCGTGTGCGCTTCATGAACTCCACGGCCTGAGCTACGCGACACGTGACGAGCACGAAGGCACGAATTCCCGAGTTCTTCAGGTTCCGACCCATCGTCAGGAAGCGGTCGTAGTCATCGAGTCGCCGCTGTGCGGCCGCGTTCCCTCGACGAGCCAGGTCTTCGTCGTTCTCCTTGTCGCTCTTGGCGACGATGCCAGGTCTGGTCGCAGGCCGAACGTCGTAGAACACGCTCACTTGAGCCTTGCCCGCGATGACCTGCTTGCGGGCGTGGTTGCCGACGACCCTGAATCCGCTGGGCGCGAGGTCGAACATGCCGTGGTCGGTGCCATGCGACGACACGTTCGTCGCACCATGGCCGGCGCTGAAAAAGAGGAGCCCATTGTGACCAGCCTTGGCGGCGGCGTGCTCGATCTTCGTCGCCGCGGAGTCCACCGTCTCCTTGTTGTCCATCTCCACGGTGGACGCTTGAACATTCAGCACCGAGTTCCAGAACGACTCGACCTGATGAGCCCACGCAAGCGCCTCGGGGTGCTTCTCGGACACAGTCACGAGCTTCACCGAGGTCGGCGCGGTTCCGCCGGAGTTTCGCGTTACGTTCGAGGCCACGAAGCCCGAGACCGAACCGAGACCGAAGCCGTCGACGAGCCCGTCGTACGACTCGGGCAAACGGCCGCCGACGGTCGCCAACATGGACATCAGCCCCTGCTGGAGTTTGTCGAGGGTGCGTGGACCGACGACGCCATCGGCATGCAGCACCATGGGCGGCGCCATTTGAAACTCGCGAACACGACGATCGGTGCGTGCACCAAAGATGCCGTCGACCGTGAGCGGAGGCATCTCGCTGCCTCCCAGTGCATTGAGTTTCTCCTGTAGGGATTCGACCAGCGGGCCGTTCGAGCCAGTACGCAACATGGGGGCAGCGCTTTCGTGGAGCAGGGGGTGCAACGATCGTATCCGAGAAATCACGCCAACTGACGGTCCGAGACCGATGTTGGCGACGAGTTCGGGTGTCGTTCCCGGCCGCGACCGGCCCACCCCGAAAATCGGGGTAGGGTCCAGGGCGTGACCGGTTGTCCGGATCCCTCGGTGCTCGAGTCCTTCTTGCGGGGCTCGTTGGATCATGGGACCCGCGCTTCGGTCGAGCAGCACCTCGATACCTGCCACGACTGCGCGGCGACCTTCGCCGAGTTCGCACGGCTGTTCGGCTCGGCTTCGGTCGAGGCCGCCCCCATGGGCCCGAGCGCGTGGGACCAGGCAACACTCGACGGGACCACCAACCCGGAGCCGGGCACCAGCGGCGTGCACGACAAGAGCTCCGCCCCTCCGTCCCCGACGGTCGGCCGCTACCAGCTCGGTCGTCGGCTCGGCGCCGGAGGCATGGGGGTCGTGTTCGAGGCGCACGACCCCGAGCTGCATCGTCAGGTCGCGATCAAGCTGCTGCACCCGGGGCAGAGCGACGAAGCCGAGATGACCCGCGAGCGGCTGCTTCGCGAGGCGCGGGCCATGGCTCGGCTCGCCCACCCGAACGTGGTCGCGGTGCACGACGTGGGCCGCGTGGGCGAGCAGGTCTTCGTGGCGATGGAGCTGGTCGAGGGCGACACGCTCACCCGATGGCTGAAGGCGAGCCCACGCTCGCGGGCGGAGATCGTCGAGCGCTTCGTGCACGCGGGACGCGGGCTGGAAGCCGCGCATGCGGTGGGCTTGGTGCACCGCGACTTCAAGCCCGACAACGTGCTCATGGGAGCCGACGCGCGCGCCCGGGTCACGGACTTCGGGTTGGCGCGCCCCGTGCTGGCCTGGGCGGAGACGGAGCCGATGCCCGCCTCTCCTTCCGGTGTCGACCCGATGCGAGTGTCGATCGCGGTCACCACCGCCTTCGGGGTCATTGCGGGGACGCCCGCGTACATGGCCCCCGAGCAGTGGCGTGGGCAGGCGGTGGATGCCCGCTCCGATCAGTTCTCGTTTTGCGTCGCACTATTCGAAGCGCTGTTCGGGGTGCGGCCCTTCGAGGGCGACCAGTGGATGGTGCTGTCCGACAACGTGATGGCAGGGCGCGTGCGGACGCTGCCCCGCGCCACGCAGGGATCGGCCCCGCGATGGCTGCGGGCCGCCATCCTTCGCGGGTTGTCGGTCGAGCCCGACGATCGTCATCCTTCGATGGCCGCCCTTCTGGCAGCGCTGTCTCGCGATCGTTCTGCGATACTGCGCGTGGGCGCGATCGTGGGGGCGATGGCGCTGGGGGCCGCCGCCACCGTGGGCGTGCTGGCGTGGATCGCCGACGAGACGACCCCCGCCCCGCCGGACGAATCGATGCTCGTCGACACCCCAGGCGCCGATTCCGACGCAGAGGCCCGGCCCGACGACGACGACGAAGCCACGCCATCCGCCACAGGCCAGCCGAGCGCCCCGGCCGACGAAGCGTGCCTGGCCCTGGCTCGAAGCGCAGGTGGCCACTGGACCCCCGAGCGCCGGGCCGCGGTGCATGCCCACATCGCCGACATGGAGGACGGCGATGTGCTCGCGAGGCTGGCCACGCCCGTGCTCGATCGCTGGGTGGACGACTACACGACCCAAGCCGAAGCCACCTGCACCCCAGCGCCGGACCTCGAGTTCGTGGATGCGCGACGGCGGTGCCTGTCCGCGCGCGTGGCCCGACTGGACGCGTGGGCGCTGCGGCTGCTCGAGCTTCAGACCTTCCAGGCCGAGAGCGCGGTGGTGGGCTCGGCTCGCGGCCTGCCTGCGCTGTCGCGATGCAACGAGTCGAAGTGGCTGCTCGGCATGCCTGCGGCGGCCGACGGCAACCTCGGGGCGCGGGTTCGGCTGCTCACCGCCGATCTCGCCGCCGCCGAAGCCGATGCCTCGCTGTTTCAGCTCACGTCCGTCGGGGAAGCCGCCGAGCGCATCGCAAAGGAGGCCGAAGCGCTGGGGCACCCTCCCTTGCTGGCCGAGGCCCAGCTGTTGGTGGGCACGGTCGCCGCCACGCGCTACGACCCGGATGTCGCCGCGCAGTGGCTCGAGCGCGCCGTGCTGACGGCGGAGACGGGCAAGCACCTCGAGGCCCAATCCGCCGCTGCCACCGAGCTGATCGTGCAGCGGGGCGCCGGGCTGCTCGATCCGGTGGGGGTGAAGCCCTGGCAACGCATCGCCGATTCCCTCGCCGAGCGAACCGGCGACGTGGGGCTGCGCGGCGAGGCCGAGCTGGCGCGAGCCCGCATGCAGCACGCCACCCTCGAGTTTCAAGACGCCGCGAAGACCTTCGAAGAGGCCGTCGACCACCTCGCGCGGACCTACAGCCGCGACGATCCCCGGCTCGCCATGGCTCGGGTCGCGTGGGCCGAGCTCTTGCTGGACCTCGGAGATCCGGTCGAGGCCGAACGCCAGGCGGCGCACGCTTGCGAGGATCTGCGTCGAGCCCTCGGCCCCGGTGACCTGCGGCTCGGCGTGGCGCAAGCCGTCCTCGCCCGGGCTCAGCTGCTCGGCGGCAAGCCCGACGACGCGCTGCGCTCGGCCGAGCTCGCGGTCGACATCCCCGGCATGTCCCGGTCCCTCCGCCACGACTACGACCACGGGGACGCCTTGCTGGTGAAGGGTGACGTGCTCGCGGCCAAGGGTGACGTGGCGGGTGCCTTCGAGGCCTACGAAAAGGCCGAGATTTACCACTACGTCGGCCCCCGAAAGGCGCAGCCGATGATCCACCGAGCGGCGTTGCTGCTCGCCACCGGGGACCCCGACGCCGGGCTCCGCCAGTACGAGCAGGCCCTCGCCGAGCTCGAGACGCACTACGAAGCCGACGACCCCCGCCTGGTGGAGGTGCTGCGAGCCTTGGGCGCGGCCCGACGCGCGCAGGGTAAAGTCGCCGCCGCCCGCGAGCCCCTCGAGCGAGCGCTGGCCATCGCCGACAAAGCGATCGGCTTCGGACCCTTCAAGGCCCGCTCGCTCATCGACCTCGCCCACCTCGAGCGCGCCGCGGGCAACGACGCCCGCGCACTCGAGCTGTTCGACGATGCCCACGTCCCGTTGATGGGCGCCTACGACATGGACCACCCGCAGATCGTGGTCGAGCTGCTGGCCCGCGCCGACCTGGCCTTCGCCCTGGGCGACGAGGCCTACGCGGGGCGCCTCTATCGGACCAACGTGGAGCGACTCGAGGCCATCTACGGCGCGGAGTCGCCCCAGGCCCAGCGCGCCCGCGAACGACGGACCGACGACGAGTAGGGCTCTTTGCGTCGCGGCGTCGAGGCTCTTCGCCAGCAATCACGGCGGGAGCCCCTCGAGCAGGAGCACGGGGTCGGCTGCCGAAAAATCCGAACACGATGATCGGAGCCTTCAGCCGTCCGTCCATGGTTGCTGGCACAGACCTGCCCGGCGTCAGCTCACGGCTCGACCGCGCAGAATCCATCGTCCGATGTCATTTTTCCGCAATCGAAAACCCGGGATGTCGCAATAGGGAGCCCAGAGGGACATGGAAAAAACAAAGCAACTGACGTGCGCGAAATCGATTGTCGCCGCCGCGCTGACGGTGGCCTGTGGGGGCGAGGTCACGACCGAGGGGGGACCGTCGGAGGGCTTCGAGGCCGACCGCACCTACGAGGGCTGGCTGGGTTCGGATGTCGGGGAGCCGGTGGTCACGGGGACCAATGTCGGCAAGACGGACGAATTCACGCCGGATTGTGCTCCGAGCACGACCGGCGACGTGAGCTACACCTGGACGGCGCCCGCGAGCGCGGCCTACCGCTTCGACACGTTCGGTTCGAACTTCAACACCGTCCTGCACATTCGTTCGTTCACCGATACCACCGAGGTCCTCGCGTGCAACGACAACCATAGCGGCACCCAGCAGTCGTCGGTGGGGCTCGATCTCGCCGAGGGCACGACCGTGGTCATCGTGATCGACGGTCGGCACGACGCTACCGGCGACTTCGACCTGAACATCAGCGAGATCCCCTGCCCGGGCGGCTGCCTCGAGCCTCTCAGCCAGTGCCACGCCGAGGGCATCTGCATGGAGGACCCCTGGGGCAACTACTGCTTCTACCCGGAGCTCATCCAGGGCACGCCCTGCGACGACGGGCTCGAGTGCACGATCTCTTCGAGCTGCGTCATGGGCTCGTGTGTACCCGACTGGGTCGGCTGCACCGAGCCGCCCAGCGACTGCCACGAGCCCTTCGGGAGCTGTGGCCCGACCGGCGAGTGCGAGTACGACCCGCTGCCAGCCGGCGACCCCTGCGACGACGACATGTCGTGCACCGAAGACGATGTCTGCGACGGTGCGGGCAGCTGCGAAGGCGAGAGCACCTGCGAGCCCGACGAGGTCTGTGGCGAGGAGGGCTGCGAGCCCAGCCCCTGCCCCGACGGCTGCCAGGTCCCCCCGACCCAGTGCCACCTGCCCGGCGAATGCCTACAGGATCCGTTCTTCGGCGACTACTACTGCGTGTTCCCAGAGACCTTCCCCGGCACGCCGTGTGACGATGGGCTCGAGTGCACGCCATCGTCGAGCTGCTACGAGGGCTCGTGTGTGCCCGATAGCTTCGGCTGCTTCGATCCTCCCGGGGACTGCTACGAACCGGTGGGGGGCTGCGCGGGGCCGGCCGGCGATTGCGAGTACTACCCCTTGGCCGCAGGAGAGGCCTGCGACGACGGGCTGACCTGCACCCTGGGCGACTCCTGTGACGGCGCGGGCACCTGCGATCCGGGCGTCACCGACTGCCCGCTGGGCCAGGTTTGCACCGAGAACGGTTGCGAGTCCGAGCCCAACGAGTGCGGCATGTTCCTCGAAGACTGTGGCGAGCAGGGCTGCTGCAAGCCCGGTAGCGGCTGCACCCTGTGCTTGGAGGTCAGCGACCCGATCCAGCAGAAGCCGCAAGCGCCCGAGGCTGCGTTCCGCCCGTAGCACTCGGTGCACGACGCCGGGCCACGAATCGACGCGACCAAGCGCACGAAGTGTGGCCCGGCCCGTGCTCATCGAAAAAAGACCGAGAAAGATGCCCGACAGTCGGGCCGGCGCTGCGTCTTGCCGGGTGAGAGACGCACACGCCCATGAAGACCGCACTCAAGATCATCGGTGGAATCTTCGCGACCCTGGCCCTGGGCGTCGTCATCTTCTGGTTCGGCTGGCTGAGCCCGCCCTCGCCCGAGTCGGTCTGCGACAACGTGGTCGCGATCACCAAGACCGAGGTCGAAAAGTCGGGCGCGTCCGTCTCCGACGATGACCTGGCCAAGGTGGAAAAGACCTGCGTCGCCCGGGTGAGCAAGGCGCCCGAGTTCGGTCGCGGGGTGTGGGTCAAGAAGCTCAAGTGCATGCGCGACGCCGCCGACGGAACGGCGCTGGGCAACTGCGACAAGATCAAGAGCCTGTGATCTCGGCCCTTCGCGGCCCCTTCCACCCGGATGGCGGCGTCGTTTTCGGCGCCGCCATCATTCGGAGCATGGTACGAAGGTCTCGCCGATGAGCGAGATGCTGCGACCACGACTGCTCGGCGCACTGCCCGAGGCCGTACGCACGCGCGTCGAGGCACACGCCGACCTCGACGGCTGGCTCGCGGAGAGCCAGGGACAGATCACCGCCCTCGGCCTGCCCATCGACGAGGCCTTGCTGGTGGAGGCCTTGACCGCGGCGTTGACCGTGGTCGAGCCGACCGACCTCCACCCCGCCGACCTGTACCTCGCCGCCCAGTGTGCCCGCGGCCACCACGGCGCCTTGCGTCGGTTCCAGGCCGACTACGGCCCCGATCTCGATCGCGCCATCCGCAAGAGCCCCACGCTCGGGCTCACCGCCGACGAGTTCCGCCAGCGGGTCTTCGACCGCCTCTTCGTGCGCGAAGGTGAGGCTCCGCCGCGAATCGACAAGTACTCCGGCCGCGGCTCGCTGCGCTCGTGGGTGCGGGTCATGGCCTCGCGCTACATCATCGATCTGTCGCGGCGTCGGGATCGCAGCACCGCCTCCGACGAGGGCCTGGCCGAGAAGATCGGCGCGGCCGAGGACACCGAGATCGACTACCTTCGCCACGCCTACGGACCCGCGCTCGACACCGCCTTCGAGCACGCCGTGGCCGCCCTGACCGTACGCGAGCGCAACCTCCTGCGCCAACGCTACCTGCACGACGTCTCCGCCGACACGCTGGCCAAGATCTACGGGGTGCACCGCAGCACCGTCTTCGCCTGGCTCGACAAGGCCCGCCTCGCCCTGCTCGGCCACGTCCGCAGCGGCCTCGCCCAGAACCTGCCCGGCGATCAGCTCGAGAGCGTGGTGGGCATGCTCGGCAGCAAGCTCCAGCTCAGCGTCCGTCGCATGCTCGACTCGCGCCTCGAAGACGAGCCGAAGTAGCTCGTTACTCGGGCTCGGCGTGCCCGACGTGCACTTCGACCGAGCGCCCGTGTCCGCCTCCGAGCTTCTCCCAGCGGGTGCGACGCTCGGAGTCGCCCAGCCGTAGGTTCTCGAGCGCGGCATCGTCGAGCGTGGCGGTGGCGCGCACGTGCACCGTCTTGCCCTCGCGACTCACATCGATCTTCGACAGCGCGGGGAGGTCGGGCACGGTGGAGACGATGGTGGCGTAGCTGTCGGCCAGCTTCTCGCCCTTGATGGCCGCCGCTTCGTCGGCAAAGGTCGCCGCCGCATCGACGCCCAGCTCGTCCCACAGCTCGACGCCGCCGTGCACCGAGATCATGTCCAGCGGCAGCACCCCGGCCGGAGGCCGACCGTAGCCCCACACGGGCGAGCGCAGATCCAGGGTGGAGATGACCTGATCGCGGAACTCGGTGGAGGTGGCCACGCCCTGGAGCTTGGCCGCGAGCTCTCCGGTGGTGATCTCGGGGCGGAAGCTCAGCACCATGGTCTGGGCGTCGTAGGCAATGCTGAGCACGGAGAACTCCTCATCGCCGTGCTCGTCCTCCAGCTCCACGCGATGGAAGACGGCATCGGTATCCGCCGCGCCCTCGAGGGTAGAGGTCTCGACCTTCTTCGGCCCCGCCGCGTCGAGGCAGGGCTTCAGCGCCTCGGCCGACCAGTTGCCGTGCAGCACCAGCTCGCGCACCGTCTCGGCGGAGAACGCCGCCACGAGCTTGTACGAGTGCTCCACCATGCTCTGCACACAGGGCTCGAGGTCGTCGTTCTGATCGGCGAGCACCGTCTCGCTGATGCGGCTGACCAGCGGCGCCTGCCGTAGCTCGGCCCAGTCCACGCCGACGACCCCGACCACCTCGGGATCGAGGGCCGCGAGCTCGCGCGCGGGCCAACGATTGAGCCGCGCGGCATCCGTGGCGCCCGTACCCGCCTCGGCGGCGTCGGGCTCGGGCTCGGGCTCGTCGGGCGCAGTGGGCTCGGCCTCGGCGACGGTGGCCGGCGTGCTGGGCTCGGTGGCGGTCTCGGGCTCGTCGGGGGACCCCGACAACAGAAACACCATGGGTACGGCCACCGCCATCGCGACGGCGAGACCCAACCACCACCAGGATCGGGAGGGCGTTTCGATCCCGATGGTGGTCGGGTCGGACATCGAGGACAGCGCGGCTTGCAGGTCGCTGACGGCCGAGAAGCGACGCTCGCGATCGGACTCGAGCGCCCGCATGACGATCTCGTCGAGCGCGGCGTTGCCTCGACCCATCTCGGAGGGCGCGGGGAACCGCCCTACCGGGAGCTGGCCGGTCAGCATCTCGTAGCTGACGACACCGAGGGCAAAGATGTCGCAGCGCGAGTCGACGCCGGCCGGGTCCCGCATCTGCTCGGGGGCCATGTAGTGCAGCGTGCCCATGACGCGCCGCGTTCGGGTGCGCTCGGTAGGGTTTTCTTGCTGGAGCTTGGCGAGCCCGAAATCGGCCACCCGCACCCGGCCGCGCCGGTCGAGCAGGACGTTCTCTGGCTTGATGTCGCGATGCACCACGCCTTCGTCGTGGGCGTAGGCCAGCGCATCGCACAGCTGCCGCAGCACCTCGATGGCCTGCTCGTCCTCCATGCCCACGTCGATGAGCTCGCGCAGGTTGGGGCCGTCGACCAGCTCCATCACCAGGTAGTACACGCCCGCCGCAAATCCGAAGTCGTGCACCCCGACGATGCCGGGGTGGTCGAGCCGGGCGAGCGCCTTGGCTTCGCGTTCGAATCGCTCGGCAAACTCGGGGTCGGCGCTGAGCGTGGGGTTCATCAGCTTGACCGCCACGTCGCGATCGAGCCGGACCTGGCGGGCCCGCATCACGATGCCCATGCCGCCGCGCCCCAGGCACCCGTACAGCTCGAGCTCGGGACAGGCGCACAAGAAGGCGCCGAGGTCGAACTCGGTCTCGAGGTCTCCGGCCTCCTCCCCGCCGCCGAGACCCAGGGAGAGGAGGTCGGCGGGGGTGGGGTTCGTCGCGGAGACGAAGGAGTGCGTGCTCGGCTGTGGCATGGGCATGGAGCGGGTGGATCAGTCACCCGAGCCGATGTGGATCTCGAAGCCTTGCTTCTCGTCGCCGTCGGGCGCGTCACCGACCTGGAACTGCACGCTGCTGCCCTTACGGGCGTGGGGGTGACCGTGGTGCCCACGACGCTTCTCGCTCATGGCCTTGAACGCTTCCATCTGCTTGGGCGTGGCGTGGACCTCGGCGGTAATCGTATCGCCATCGGAGTCGAGGTCGACGACCGAGGCCAGCTCGCCCATCTCACCCGAGGCCCGCAGCGCGACCAGGCCGAGCGTCGCCTGCCCGTAAAGCTCGGCCGCCTTGGCGGGGTCCTTGAACTGGGCTTCCACGTGGGCGTCGAGGCCCTTGTCGAAGTTGGCCCACGCCTCGACGTGGGACACGGGGCTGTCCTTCTCGTCGATGGTCGCGGTGAACCATGCGGGTTTCCCGCTGACGGGGGCCGAGCCCTCGAGCTGACGGAGGCGGGCCGTGCTGGGGGTCAGGTTGCCGCCGAACACCGCAAACACGCCGTCGGCGACGAGCGTGGCCTCGGGGGTCGGGTGGTCGTCGTGGTCACCCTTGGCGGTCTCCTCGGCCACCTTGGCGTCGATGAACTCGCTGCACGCGTTGGCGGTGTTCGCGGCAATCGGGCCCTTGATGTAGGCCTCGAAGGTGTCCTCACCGACGCCGAAGGTGACGGACTCGGCCTGGCGCAAGACGTCGCCACAGGCCCCCAGCTCGCCCTTGTCGTCGAGTTTGGCGTCGAGCATCGCCTTCTCCATCCACGGCGCCTTTTTCACCTCGGCCAGGTCGACGTGGCCGATGGCGCGGTAGTCCACGTCGGTGGGGGTCTCGGCATCGCACGCGGACAGGGGCGCGGCGAGGACGAGCAGCGAGAGGGTGAGGGCGTGGCGCTTCGTGGTCATGGGGGGTCCTGGGGACTCCGCGGCCGTTCGTTACAGGCCCCTCGAAAAAAAGATCAGGTGCGCACCGCATCGATGACCGCGCGCAGCTCGTCGTCGATCTCGGCCGCCGAGGACACCGTTTCGGCCACCTCGTCGCGCAGGGCGGCCCGAAATCGAGTCCGCAGGCGATGCACGGCCACGCGGGCGTTGGCCTCGGTCATCGACAGCTGCTCGGCGACCTCGCGATAGCGCGGGGCATCGGCCGCGAGCAAGAACGGGGAGAGCACCTCGAAGCGGGCCTGCTGCCCTTCTTTTTCGTAGCGCTCCTGGAGCCGACGACGGGCTCGCCCCAGGATCTCCATCGCCCACGCGTAGGCATAGGCCTGCTCCGGGGTGCGGTCGTCGGGGATCTCGAGGGTGCGCTCGGCGTCGTCGTGGTCGATGCTGAGCGAGACCGGGGCCTGGCCGCCGCCGCGCTTGAGCGCGTGGGCCCGGGTGCGCTCGGTCGACACGTAGTGACGCAAGGCCGCGAGCAGATACGACCGAAAGCGCCCTCGATCGCGATCGATGCCCGCGATGCCGCTGCCCGTGAGCAGCGACGACAAGAAGCCCTGCACCGTGTCTTCGGCGTCCTCGGGGCTCAGGCCGTCACGACGCAGGAACGCATACAGCGGCCGCCAGTAGGCATCACACAGCTCGTGCAGCGCCCGGGTCCGCGGTGAGGTCGGGCTCTTCGCCGCACCGAGCACGATGCTCCAGCGCGTGGTGGGAAAGTGGCCGCCCATGCGTCGAGGACAAGGGTGACATGGAACCCCCCGCGGAGATTCCAAGGACGCGCCTGGCCCCGCTACGCCCCCGCTGACGGGGGATCGGACGACTCAGTTCGCGGCTCGACGCCGTCGCAGAAACACCAGGAGGCCGAGCAGGGTCCAAGTCGCTTCGCCGCCTTTGTCGAAGCGACACGCGACGCAGCCCGAGCCCGTGCCCATCACCCCCGAGGCCGTCGTCCCGCTGCCGCTGCCCTCTCCCGAGCCGTTGCTCCCCCCGGTCGAGTCACCGTCGTCGCCCGGCGGGTTCGTGCCCTCGTCGTCGCCCGCCGCCGTGTCTCCGCCCATGCCTCCGCCGGTATCGGGGTCGCCGTCGTCTCCTCCGGACTCGTCATCGCCCGGCTCGGGGTCTACCTCGGCGCGCACGTCCTCGCGTGTGTCGCCCTCTACCGCATCGTCGATGAAGATCACGGGCACGTCGCCGAACTCGACCGCGGGCCGCAGCAAGCCGAGCTGAACGAAGTGTGGGTTGTCGTCGGCCAGGGTCTGCGCTCCCGCTCCTTCGACCACCGCGTTGCCATCGAACCACACGTCCACCGAGCCCTGGCTGGCGTCGGTGGACCAGGTCACGCCCATCGCGATGCGGTGCCACTGCCCCGGGGTCACCACCCCCTCCATGCGCCACTGCTCGAGGTTGCTCGGCTGCCGGGTGTAAAACGCGATGTCCTGGCCCTGCACCTCGAAGGCCATGATCTGCTGGTAGCTCTGGTCGGACTCCCAGTAGCCGATCTGCTGCGTGGAGTCGTCGGGCAGGGCCTCGGGGAGATAGAAGCTCCAGGCGAACCACAGGGTCGAGCCCTCCGCGGTCCGGGCCGCTCCGGGGCCGTGCTGCAGCTCGACGCGCTTGAGTCCGTTGGGCCAGACCGCGTCGTTGTGCAGCTCGATGCGCCCCGCGTAGCTGCCTTCGAGCACCGTCTCTTGTTGGGCGAAGGCGTAGGTCGAGCCCTCGATCTGCTCGTTGAGCACGTAGCTCCACTCGGACAGATCACCGCCCTCGAAGGTCCCTTCCCACACCACGTCGGCATTCGCCACCGAGGAAGTCAGGCCCAGCAGGGCGCCGCAATATAGAGCTACGATGGCGTTCCGACCCACGCCGTCACGACACCGCGAGCGCCCTCGTGCTGTCAATCGAGATTCGCGTAGGCTCGACCACGCTCGGAAGGAGCGGCATGAAACGATCCGCTGCACGCACTCACGGAGTCCACCGTCACCATGCGTAGGAAGTTGCTCTGGGGAACCTTCGCGGTGCTGGTCGCGGTGGGCTTGGCGGTACTCATGCTGCCGCGCTGGCTCAGCGGTGATCTCTCCCGCGAACGCCTCGAGGCCATCCTCAGTGAAGCCCTCGACCGCACGGTCACCATCGAGTCGGTCGAGCTCGCCGAGGATGCGCCCGTGGTGGAGCTTCGTGGGGTTCGCGTCGCCCAGCCCGACGGGCTCGAGGATCCCGAGCAACGCCCCTTGCTGCACGCCGCCCGGGTTCGCCTCGAGGCCAGCGTCGAGGACCTATTGGAGGGGCACGTCATCGGCCTGGCTTCGGTCGAAGACGTCACGGTGGTCGTGCTCGAGCGCGGTGGCGAGACGAGCGTGCATGGGCTGGGTCGTCGCCGCAAACCGGCAGGGGAAACGAAGCCCAAGCGATCCGACCGTACGCTCGACCTCGAGCTCGAGCTGCAGTCCGCCTCGGTTCACTATGTCGACCTCGACCGAGAGGAAGCCGTCGCGCTCGACGAGATCGACCTGCGAGCCCACCTCGGTCAACGCAGCGGGAACGAGGGCGTCGAGCGTGATGCCCTCGCCACCCTCAACGCCGCCTCGCTGACCCTGCACGACATCGAGTTCACCCAGCTGATGGCGCAGGTCCGCCTGCGAGACCGCGCCCTCGAGGTCGTGAGGGTCCAGGCCACCGTGGGTGAGGGCACGCTGTCCGGGCATGCCAAGCTCTTGCCCCCCGAGGACGGCAAGAGTCGCGACTGGTCCGTGTCCCTGGACCTCGCGGATACCAACCTCGACGGCCCGCTGCGCGACATCGCGGCTCTCACCGCGCCGTGGATCGTGCGCGCCACTGGGGCCGACGGGGCCGCCACCACGGGCAAGCTCTCCGCCCACATTGAGGCCGAAGGGCACGGGCTGCGCTTGCGCTCGATCCTCCCGAGCCTGCGAGGCAGCGCATCCCTGCGGCTGCGTGACGTGGTCGTACCTCCCGGGACCATGCTCGCCGACTTGGCCACGATGGTCGGTCGCGCCGAAGGACGGTGGGAGGTCGGGAACGTCGAAGTCGAGCTCGACGTCGCCGACAGCTGGATCTCCCCCCAGACGATCAAGCTCGGCGAGCTCGAGCCCAAGATCAAAGGCCGCATCTCCATCGAAGGAAAGCTCGACCTGAACGTCGACCTCTTCCCGCTGGTCGGCCTGTTCGGCGGCGGCGTCTACGAGACGGTCGCTCGCACCACGACGCGGCTCCCCGTTCGCATCACCGGGACCGTGCACGAGCCACGCCTCGCGCCGCCGCGAATTCGGGACGTCGCCGCCGGGTTGCTGGGCGGTGCCGTGCGGCGGGCCTTGTCGTCGAAGTCCGAGGACCCCAAGGCGCCAGTCGAGCCGACACCCGAGCAAGCGCCCGCGCCCTGACCTCATGGTTCGGTCCGCCGCAATCGGTCGAATGACCGCACCCTCGCTCGGTCCCAAACTGAAACGAGGCATGGCTCCGCCGCGGGGTGCTTGAACGTTTCGGTCACCGAAAGACACCGACCGTGCCAATCGACCTCGCGGCGACACGCAAAGAGGACGACCACACTCCTTTTTGGGTTCGATTGGCCTTCGGGGCCCTCGTACGGTGCAGTACGCTCGAACCGTGATCCTGTTGATTCCCACGGGTCACTCGGAGTCGGCCGTACGCCGCATTCCGTGGGTGACCCTCGTCATCATGGCGATCTGCCTGTTGGTGCAGATCCAGGCTTTCGTCTCGCCCCCGCCGGACGACCCCTTCGATGCGCTCATGGATCGAGAGGCCCTCATCGAGGAGCTGCTCTACGACTACGAGATGGAAGAGGCGTCGCCCGAGGGCCAGGAGGCCTTCATCGTCGCCTTCCAGGAGGGCTTCGCGGGCGACCCCGACGACCCGCTGCGTGATGAGCTGGACGCGGCCGAGAAAGCCCTCGAGGAGGCGCAGAACCGGCCGACCTCGTTGCTCGACGGCTATCGCCCCGCCGACGGTGGCGGACTCCCCATGATCGTCAGCGCCTTCGTGCACGACGGGTGGTTCGGGCTCATCGGCAACCTGCTGTTCCTGTATCTCGTGGGCAGCACCCTCGAGGAGCGCTGGACCAAGGGCGGCTTCGCGGTGCTGTACCTCATGGGCATCATCGTCTCCGCGGCCACCTATGGTCTGGTGAACCCCGGCACCACCGTCCCGTTGATCGGGGCCTCGGGGGCCGTCGCCGCCGCGATGGGTGCATTCGTCGTCGTGCTCGGCGGCGTCCAGGTGCGGTTCGTCTACATCGCCTGGGCGTTCATCTACGTACGCACGGGCAACTTCTCGACGCGGGCCTATGTCGCGCTCGGGGTCTGGCTGGTCATGCACATCTTCATCGCGTGGCTCGAGGGGGCGGTGGGGCCCTCGGGCACCATCTCGCACTCGGCACAGCTCGGCGGGTTCGCGTTCGGGCTGGCGGTGGGCGGCATCATGCGGTTCACCGAGTGGGACGCCAAGCTGCATGCACTGGCCAACGCCAAGACCTTCGACATCTTCGAGCACGTGCCCAACGCCGCCATGTCGCCCGAGCTGGTGGAGCAGGTCGAGCGGTACATCCACGAGGCCTCGCGTGAAGGGAAGTCGGCCGAGATCCTCGACCTGTACGACCTGGTGAACAAGCGCGGCGACATTCCGTTGGGCGACCGCTCGTTGCTCATGGTCGGGCAAGCGGCGGGCGACCTCGGTGAGGCCACCTTGGCCGTCTCGGTCACGCACGCGTTGATGACTCGGTTCCCGAAGAGCCCGTGTATCCCCCGGGCGATGTGGGACACGGCGAAGGTGCAGCGGAGCGCGGGGCGACCCGATCTCGCCGAGAAGACCCTGCGCAACTTGGTGCGGCACTATCCGCACGATCCCTTCGCCCAGTCGGCGCGCGAAGAGCTGACGGGATAGCTCGTACCTGGTCGCAGGTCCGTACACACGATCGTTCACCGAGTCTGGCCCGCGCTGCCGCGTGGGTCGGTGCTCGTCGTTTGGTTTGGGGCCGATTGTGTGATCCGAGAGCCACCGCGGCGCTCTACCACCCCATGATTAGTTGGAATCGATTGTGGATTGATGGCGTGCTCCTGGCCGCAGGGCTGCTCTGGGCACGACCCGGGGCGGCCCACCCGATGTACGAGGTATGGAACTCGACGCCGTACGACCTGGAGACCCGGGCTCCCCTCGGGCCTCCCCCGGCGGGTGGCAACGACTTGTTCTATCGCTGGGTGCCGTTGTGCGAAGACGGATCCGGCGATCACGAGTGGTCGGAGACCGGAGGCGCGAGCGGGCTGGCGCCCACCTGTGCCGACAGCGAGTACATTCGCTGCATCGACGGCACGCGGCCGCTGTACTACCTCGACGCCGCACGCGATCCGGGCTCGGCGACGGCCTATGCCGACACCGACGACTGGGTGTTCTGGTTTCAAGGCGGGGGCTCGTGCTCGGACACCCCGGGAGGAAGCGCCGCCGACAACTGCTGGAGCACCTACGACACGGCGTCGGAGCGGGACGAGATGTCCTCGATGGGCAAGCACCGCGCGATGGATGTCGAAGGGATCCTCGATCCCGACGAGCCGACCAATCGCTTTCGCGAGTTCAATCGCGTCCAGATCCGCAAGTGCTCCTACGATCGGTTCATGGGTCGCGCCGAGCTGCTCGACCAGCCGGGTATCGCCCCGGATCCCATCGACTTGTATTGGCACGGGCGTCGTCAGATCGAAGCCGTATTCGCCGACCTCGACCGGGGTGCCGACTTCACGCCCCCCAGCGGTACACGCACGCTGCCCTCGCTCAGTGACGCGGAGACCGTGCTGTTCGCGGGCCACTCCGGTGGTTCTGGTGGCGTCATCATGAACGGCGACTGGATGGCGGAGCAGGTCCAGGCCTTGAACCCCGCCGTGCGTGCGCGGCTGCTCATCGATGCCCGCTTCAAGCCCTCGCTCGAGAACGAGGCGCACTTCGACACCGCCTCCGGCTGGACCGACATCGACGGCAGCGGAGTCATCGACATCTGGGATCACATCCAGCCCTCCCCGACCAGTCCGGGGGCGCTGCCCGACAACTCGCACTACCACCGCGGGGCCTGGCTGCCCGGAGCCACCCGCGAGCGTCAGCTCTCGCAGTGGGACGCCGACGTCGACGACTCCTGCGAAGCGGTCAATGGAGCCTGGGCCACCCGCTGCCTCGAGGAGTTCCACGTCATGGCGAACTACGTCGAGACCCCCTTCTTCTTGCGCCAGGCCCTCGTCGATCAGAGCCACGTCGACAGCTACGTCGCCCACGCCGACATGCAGAGCTTCGGGTACACCGAGCCCGAGTTCCGAGAGCGGGTGGTCTTTCAGCTCGCGAGCTTCGTCCAGGGACCACCCCCCTCACCCGTCGCGCCCGGCCCCTTCCGAAGCTGGCCTCTGGGCATCTTCGCCCCCGACGTCGCCAAACATGCGGGCAACACCAACGAGGCCCAGTTCTTCCAGCTCGGGCTGTGCGAGCCCGGCTCGACCCCGACGTCCGTCCCCTGGACCTACCACGACGCGCTCGTCGAGTGGCTGATGCACGACACCGAGATCGTCGCGATCGAGGACCCGAGCTCACCGATGGGCGCGTACTACCGCCCCAGCGCTCTCGGTGGGCCCTGCTGAGCGTGTAGTGAAAAATCTGGGGCACCGCACGCCGCGGTGCCCCTTCGCGCTACAGGTCGGTCCGCGGCGCCGTCCGCAGGACCCGGTGTCGAATGCCGGTGGTTCCTCGCACCGCGCGTTCGATCGTCGCTGACACATGAGCACGACCCGCCATGATCGTCTCGCCGGTCTCGAGTGTCTTGGGCGCCCCGAGAAACTCGGTGGGCCACCCGTTGGCGGTGAAGACCTTCCGCCACAACGCGGGGGGCATCACCCCCACGAAGGTGTCGACCTCGTTCAACTTCGCCCACTCGATTTTTGCCACCAACAGGTGCTGGACGATCCGAGTTCGCAGGGCGCCGGGCGCGGCCACTCCGAGGCGCGAACTCTCCCAGATGTTCGGCGCCGAAGGGGTCGGCCCATCGATCATGTCGGGCCACAAATCACCCAACATGTACTGCTGTGTCGTGGGTGTCAGACGACTCATGCCACAGACGAGTCCCCCGATGACCCGATAGAGTAGATAGTGAGAAGAGGGGTTATCGTAGTTATCCCATGATAGTCCAGCGAACGTAGGAACGTTGTAGTTCTGCCTCAGGCGAAAGTGCCGATCTTGGAAGCGATACATCTCGAGATACCCGCGACCGAACAAGTGGGCCGTTTCGGCCGTCATGCATTCGATCGTGAGTGGTTCATCGAGACGAGGAAGGGTCCTCGCACGGTGTGCATTGCCTCGGAAGTTGGTGTCTCGACCTGCCCGATCCCATTTGGTTCCTGTCATCTCTCTCCTTGCGGTTTTTGGGCGCATGGGTATCCCCCTCCAGCAAGCACGCGCCGTCTCGCTTCCTGGCTGGTTTGGCCTCATCGACGAGACCTCATTTCAGACAGAGCAGACCGCTACGACTCTCACGCAACGCGTCGACACGAGTGCCAACATGATGCTGCTTTGTCTCAGGCAGAGTCGTTACAACTCTGCCTACCGCCCTTCCTCGGGAGCGACACAGTGCCTTCGCACGTTTCACGCCCGATCCCCCGGCATCTTTGAATATACCTTCTGGCCGGATGTAGGTCAACGACAGAATCGCGTTCACGCGCTGCGGACGCCAAGATTGAGGCACTTCGTCATTCGTCCGCGCGGCTGCGACACTATCGAACCATCGCGTCGAGCTCCGCCTGCAGCTTGCCCACCAGCTCGTGCTCGGCACCCAACGCCTCGCGCACGACCTCGATCGCAACGCCCATCTCCGCACGGGCCTGGTCGATGCGCCCCTGCTCCGCCCAGATGAGCGCGCGAGACTTCCGAGCCTGCGCGGTGAGGACATGGCCCGGCCCCACGCTGGCCAGGGTGATCGCGAGGGCTCGCTCGGCGTGCTCGGTGGCTTCGTCGAGCTTGCCCTGGCGCTGGAGGATGGTGGCGAGATGGGTATGGGTGCGCCCAGTCTCTCGATGCTCGTCGCCCAGGGAGTCGCGCTGCAGCGACAGCGCGCGACGAGACATGGGCTCCGCGTCCTCGAAGCGGCCGAGCTTGAGGCGCATGACGGCCACGTTGTCGAGCAGCAGGGCCAACCCGACTGCGTCCTCGGGCGAGTTGCGCTCGGCGATCTCCACCAGCTCCACCAGCATGGCCTCGGCTTCGCGGTGCTTGCCCAGCTCGCCGAGGTTGAGGGCGAGGCCGTTGCGCACGCTGACGACTTGGTCGTGCTCGGGACCCAGCTCGCGGGACCACAGGTCGATCAAGAAGCGCAGGTGCTCATTGCTCTTTTCGTAGTTGCCCCGCCGCGCCTCGAGGTGGGCGAGGTTGGCCCGCGAGATGCCGGCATCGGGGTGCTGGGGGCCGAGCGTGGAGTTGAAGATCTCATAGGCGGCCGAGGCGTTGGCGAAGGCCTCGTCGTAGTCACCCGCGACGGTCTGCGTGTCGGCGAGATCGTCGAGGATCCGTGCGCGCTGGTCGGGACGATGCCCGTGGGTTTCGCCGTGCCCTTCGAGGATCGTCAACGCGCTACGAAAGCCTTCGATGGCGCCCGGGAGATCGCCGCGCCGACTGGACAGCCAGGCCACGGCCCAGTGGAGCTCCATGGCGGCATCGGAGTCGGAGCCCGCGGACTCGACCATCGCACGCGCATGTCCATGCCACGCGTCGGCCGATCCGCTGCTGCCCAAAAACTCGTGCAGGCGCATGGCCCCAGCGGCGCAGCGCGTGGCCAGGGTGGCTTCTCCGGCTCGCTGAGCCAAGAAGAAGGCCTCTTCGTACAAGGGCAAGGCCTCGGCGTAGCGGGCGAGTTCCTGCTCCATGCGAGCCGCGCGGGCAATGAGGCGGGCGGCCAGCGTGGGATGAACCGAGGCGATCGCTCGCGCTCGTTCGAGATGCGCGGCGAGTAGCTCGGCCACCGCCTTGAAGCGACCGGCCGAGTGCATCGCCCCCGACCGCGCCAGCACGTCTGCCAATACGTCGAGCTCGGGTTGCAGCGCGGGGTCCGGCGGTGGCGACTCGACGGAGCTCAGCAGGTCGATGTCGGAGCAGCGCGCGAGCGCGGGCAAGCTCATGACCATGGCACGGACCCGAGTGCGCTGGGCGGGCTCGAAGGCTTCGAGCTGATCGACGAGCGCCGCGAGGTGCCGCCGCCGGTCGACCAGGCAGGCGTTGCGCGAGTCGAGCAGGACCGGACTCTGCACGGCGCGTACATGGGTCGCCTCGCAGTTGTCTCGATGGACACGGCTCCACTCCGACGCATAGCGATCGAGACCCTCGAGGACCCGCGCGGGCGTCTCGGCGGCGCCCGAGCTCCATGCCTCTCGATCGAGCGCCTCGGTCACGGCCGCTCGGCGGTCGTCGTCCCAGGTGCCGGTCAGCGCGGCTGGGCCCGCACAGTCGACCTCGGGGTCGCCTGGCGCCCCGACCAGGACCGCTCCCGTCACGATCAACGCCGCGACGGCCCCGACGCTCACGACCCGGAGCCGAGACCCACGACCCGCCCGCAGCAGCGCGCGACGCATGGCGTCCATGGAAGGGAAGCGCGCGCCGGGCTCCTGCTGCAGGCCTCGCTCGATGATCTTGCTCAGCCACCGCGGGACGACGAGCGCATCCTGACCGGAGGACTCCGTCGGCGCGGCGCGGGGGAACCGACGGTGCACGGCCACGTGCAGCGCGACGGCGAACGCATATTGGTCGCTGAAGGTGTCGGCCGGCTGCCCCTGCGCCAGCTCGGGCGCCATGTACAGCGGCGTGCCCACGATCCCCGTGTTCTGCGGCGCGGCGCCGGAGGCCACGTCCTCTTCGGTGGGAACGCGGCGCTCACTGGACCGCGCCAGGCCGAAGTCGACCAGCCGCACGCGACCATCGAGGCCGACGCGCACGTTGTCGAGCTTGAAGTCGCGATGAACGACGCCCTGGGCATGCGCCCCGCACAGCCCGGCCGCCGCTTGGATGAAGACGTCGAGCACTTCGTCGAGGGTCCGGGCGCGGGCTTGCAACCACGCGCGGAGGTCCTGCCCCTCGACCAGCTCCATGACCACGTAGACCTGCTCGTCGTGCTCGCCGACGTCGAGCACCTCGACGATGTTGGGATGCGACAGTCGAGCCAGCGCGCGCGCCTCGAGCCCCAAGCGACGCCGCCGCATGGCTTCGGTTCGCGGCCGACCGGGCTCCGGCCGAATGAGCTTGAGCGCGACCTTGCGACCCAGCCGAGGGTCCTCGGCGACATAGACCCGGCCCATGGCGCCGCTGCCCGCGAGGCCGACGATCTCGTAGCCGCCGACCTCCACCGGGGTGCTCACCTCGCCGAACAGCCGCCCCATGACCGAGCCCCGGGTGCGCTGCAGGTCGAGCGCATCGAAGGACGGAGTGGGAGCCTCGGCGAGCGAATCGTCGTCGATCGTGCTCATGACAGGTCCGCGGCCATGTAGTCGCGAATCTGCTCCGACCATCGCTCCAGCCCGTCCAAGGTCGATTGCAGCTGCGCGGGGGAGCGCGCGAGCCGATGCAGCGCCGCCTCGAGCGATTGCCGAGCCGAGCGCAGGCGCGTGCGCACGGTGCCTTCGGGTACGCCGAGCACGGCCCCCAGCTCCCGGCCGCGCATGCGCTCCCAATAAAACAGCTCGAGCAAGACCTGCTCGTCGAGGGGAATGGAGCGCAGTGCCTCGAGCAATAGCCGCTGCTCCTGGCGCTGGGCCAGCACCGCCGTGGGCGTCGCCCCCAGCTCGGCCACCGACTGCCGACTCAGATCGAGCGCCTCGTGACCACGATGCCGCGACCGATAGTGATCGGTCAGCACGTTGCGGGCCACCGCGAACAGGTAGGCCCGGAAATTGCCCCGCTCGACGATGGCCTCCTTGGCCTGGGAGCAGCGCAGGAAGGTGGCCTGGACGAGGTCGTCCAGCTCACCGTCGACCTTGTTGCGAAAGAAACGATAGACGGACACGAAGTAGCGCTCGACCAGCAGGTTGCCCGCCGCTCGGTCGCCGTGGCGCCAGGCAGCGAGGAGCTCCGCGTCCGTGGACACGGAAGCACGGTAACACCCATGCAGGGGGTGATGAAGGAAGCGTGGGGGCAGGACGGGGACAAGACGGACCCCCGCCAGATTCGATTGCACAAAGTCGAAAAGACCTCGCTCCTCCCCCGCGAGGGTCGAACGCGGCGCGTTTTCAATCGGCGCCGTCGAGCACGGCGTCCGCCTCGATCTCGATCAGCAGGTCGTCGCGGATCAAGCGACTGACCTCGACCATCGTGGTGGCGGGGCGATGCTCGGCAAAGCGCTCGGCGTGAGCGCGGCCGAACTCTTCCCAGCGCCCGATTTCGGTCACGTACATGCGTGTCCGCACCACGTCGGCGCAACGGGCACCGAGCTTGCCCAGGGCGTCCTCGATGATCTCGAGACAGCGTTTGGCCTGGCGATAGCCGTCGCCGGGAGCATGGGTCGCACCGTCCGGCTCGACCGCGACCGTACCCGTCACGTAGACGTGACCGCCCGCGCGGATGGCTCGGCAGTAGCCGACCTGCTCCTCCCAAGGCGCCCCGCTCTGCACTCGCTGTCGCTGCATGCCCCAATCCTCGCCAAAGTCCCCGAAACAGGGCAAGACGGGCCCCCCGAACGGCGACCGGCCCGGGGGAAGCCGGGGGGGTTGTCGCCGGACTCCGAACGGGTACCATCGCGCCGATGTCGACCGAGCGGAACGAGGAAGAGGTCTACTTCAAGCAGCTGGAGATCGAGCAACGCCGCAAGCTGCGGGAAACGCTCGAGGCTTCCGCCAAGGACCTCGCCGACAAGCAAGCCATCGCCGACTCGGTGAACACCGACGATCTGTCGCTGGCCGAGCGGATCAAGGCGCTGGGCTTCTCCGGCGACACCGCCAAGGTCTTCGACCTGCTGCCGCTCGTGCACGTGGCCTGGGCCGACGGCTCGATCCAGAAGAGCGAGCGCGCCGCCATCCTCCGCGTGCTGGAGCTTCGCAGCGTCGCGCCCGGCACCGAGGGCTTCACCCTCATCGAGTCCTTGCTCGAAGAGCGCCCCAGCGACCAGTACATGACCCAGAGCCTGGCCGTGCTCAAAGAGCTGCTGGCCCAGGGAGACGGCAACCAGGGCGCCGCCATCGTCGAGCTGTGCCAGGACGTGGCCACGGCAGCGGGCGGCTTCTTGGGCCTCGGCTCCAAGGTCAGCGGCGAAGAGCGGGAGCTGATCGAGCGCATCGCGGGTGAGCTCGGCGACAGCGCCCAGCAGACCTTCCGACAGTCGCTCGACTAGTCGTCGAGCCCCCACCGAACAACCCGGACGAGACGTCGGCCCCGTGAAGGTCGGCGTCTTTTCATTTGGTTCATCGTCGGGCCGCGCTCGCTCGGCCCCCGTCCGCGCTTGCAGCCGATCGAAGGGCGGCGGCAGTGGTTCGAGCCGTCCAGGTCGGCGTTTGATGCGCATCGGCGTTCGACTCGTCCCGGCGCCACCATCTTGAAACCAATATTCCTTACCTATTAGATTTTTTAGTTAAAACTAGTTTCGGATCTTATTTGGTTTTGTTAGCATTCCGCAGAAGTTACAAAACTACTCCCGACTCGGGCCCCCAAACAGCTGATACGGACCCGCCGAGTCGCTCCAAACAAGGGCAAAACGATGAATAGAGCAATCCTATGGTCCGTGGTCGTATCCGCGGGACTCGCGCTGACCGCATGCGGCACCGTCGCCGATGAGCCCGCCGTGACCGGCGCGGGCGATCCTCAAGGTGGCGAGACCGATGACCCCGATGATCCCGTCGTCACCACGACCGACGACCCCGCGGACACCGAAGATCCCGCCACGCCCCCCGGGGACACCGATGGTGCCGACGCCGACAGCGGCGGTAGCGACGACGCCAGCTTCCTCGTGAAGCCCGATGGCATGGGTGGCATCAGCTTCGAGTGCGACATGTTCGCGCAGGACTGCCCCGACGGTGAAAAGTGCATGCCGTGGGCGAACGACGGCGGCACCGCCTGGAACGCGACCCGTTGCTCGCCCATCGCCGACAACCCGGGCCAAGCGGGCGACTCCTGCTCGGTCGAGGGCTCGGGCGTGTCCGGCCTCGACGACTGCGACATCGGCTCGATGTGCTGGGACGTCGACCCCGAGACCAACATGGGTGTCTGTGTCGCGCTGTGTACCGGCGACTCCATGAGCCCGGTCTGCGAGGACCCCGACACCGCCTGCGCCATCGTCAACGACGGCGCCATCGTCCTGTGCCTGCCTTCCTGCGATCCCCTGATCCAGGACTGCACCGACGGCCAGGCCTGCTACGCCGTCCTCGACGACTTCCTGTGCGTGCCCGATGCCTCGGGCGAGATGGGCGTCTACGGCGATCCCTGCGAGTTCATCAACGCCTGCGATCCGGGCCTGATGTGCCTGGGTGCCGCCGCCGTGCCCGACTGCACCGGCTCTCAGGGCTGCTGCTCCGAGGTCTGCGACACGGCCGATCCCGCGGGCGATGCCCAGTGCATGGGCGTCGATCAGGCCTGCGAGCCCTGGTACGAGGAGGGCGCAGCCCCTCCGGGATACGAGGACGTCGGCGCCTGCGCCCTTCCCGCGTAACCACGACTTTCTTACCGCAATCCCAAAAAGCACACGTCCGGTTCATCGAAGAGGGGGCGACCTTCCCAGGGTCGTCCCCTCTCTTTATTTCGCCGCCCCCCGTTTTCGCCGTTTTCTCGCGTAGGAGGCCGCAAACGTGCTGCTGTCGCGGCAACGTGAGCGAAGCGCCGACCGCCCCCGAAGGCATCTCCACCGAGCCCTCGTCCCCGACCCCCGAGCGTCGCGGGCGGACCTTCGTGCGCTCTCAGCCGATGGACCCCTGGCTGTTCTTCGCCGCCATCGCCTTGTCGGCCATCGGCCTGGTCATGGTCTACAGCGCGGGCGCATGGCTCGGCCACGAGATGTTCGACGACTGGGAGTACTACCTGCATCGGCAGGCCACCTTCCTCGCCGTGGGCTTCGGCTTGATGTTCGGCCTCAGCCGCATCGACTACCGCCTGCTCCGGCGCTTCGCCCCCCAGCTCATGCTCGCTGCCCTCGGCCTGTTGGTCGTGGTGCTCTTCGTCGGCCAGGAGATCAACGGCGCCCGTCGATGGATGCGCTTCGGCCCCTTCGGCCTCCAGCCCAGCGAGATCGCCAAGCTCACGCTCGCCATCTTCCTGGCCGCCACCATCGCCCGCCAGGGCGAGCGCGTGCGGACCTTCAAGCGCGGCTTCTTGCCCGTGGTGGCCATCGCCAGCCTCACCATGCTGCTGGTCCTGCTCGAGAAGGACCTGGGCACCACCATCCTGCTGGGCTCGCTCACCCTCATCATGCTGTTTTCGGCCGGCACCCGGCTGAGCTACGTCGTCGCGGCGGTCATGCTCGCCGCCCCCTTGGTCTGGCAGCAGATCATCGGCGTCGACTATCGCCGCGGTCGCCTCGAGGAGTTCCTCTCCGGCGACGGCTACCAGGTGCACCAGGCCCTCATCGCCATCGGCTCGGGCGGCCCCTGGGGTCGCGGCCTCGGTCACGGTCGCCAGAAGCTCGGCTTCCTTCCCGAAAACCACACCGACTTCATCCTCGCCACCGTCGGCGAGGAGCTCGGCTTCGTCGGCATTGCCATGGTGCTCGGCCTGCTCGCCCTGCTCGTGTGGCGCGGCCTCGAGATCGCCCGCAAGGCCAACGATCGCTTCGGCACCTATCTCGCCACTGGGCTCAGCGCGATGTTCGGCCTGCAGGCGGTGATCAACATGGCCGTCGTGCTCGAGCTCATCCCCGCCAAGGGCATCACCCTGCCCTTCATGAGCTACGGAGGCTCTTCGCTGCTGGCGAGCCTGGCCTCGGTGGGGATCCTGCTCAGCATCTCCCGCCGCCCGTCGGCGTGGCGCCTCAGCGACCAGCGTGGACGCGGGCGAAGCGGGAACGCGGGGGGCAAGGACAAGCGCGGCGCCCAGCCGAACCGGCCCCGCAACGCGCGACGCAAGCCCACGGCGAGCCCGGCCCCGGCCTGAGCTCGGCGCCCTCGCGTCGCGACTCTTCGGGTGCGATTGCCGAGCGGCTGATCTCCAGTTGCGGTCGAGATCCGAACCCGTACCCGGATCTGCGTGGCGCGAACGGCAACCGCTCGCAGGCCGGGCGTAGTGGGGCCTAGCCCCCAGGTTGGCGCCGCGGTCGGCGAGGGCTCGGAGGCGTTGTGGAGCAGCGTTGAACGCTGGACCCGGCGTAGCTTGCAAAACACCGTTTCCAGGTCGTTTTTCGTGCACACCGGGCCGAGGTTGCTACCCGACTTCAGTACGATGACTGTCCAAGTCATGCCGCCGCCCGTCGACCCTGCCGAGGACCTCCAACGGCTCGTCGAACTCGCCAGTCACCCGCAAGCGATCGACGACCTGCTGGAACGAGCGCTGCACTCGTTGGGCAGCGTGATCGACTACGATCTCGCCGCTCTGTACGAGCTGCGCGATGACGCGCTGCACGTACGCGCGGCGGTGGGGTCGCTGGTCTCTCCGAAGCTCCGCGAGCACACCCTCGACCTCGAGCACTTCCCCACCGTTCGGCGCGCCCTCGAGACGCGGCGCCCGATCCCGATGCACGAGCACGACCACGCGGGCGAGGAAGGTGACCCCTACGACGGGGTGCTCGACCTTCCGCCCGGGCACTCGTGCATGGTGGTGCCGCTGTTCGCCAACGACCAGAGCCTGGGGGTCATCACGCTCGACCGCACGATCTGCCAGCCCTACGACGAGCAGGCCATGGTGCTCGCCGGGGTCTACGGTCAGGTCGTGTCGCTGGCCATCGCGTTCGCCCGCCAGGCCGAACGTCTCGATCGCTACCGCAAGCAGCTCGAGCGACACAACCAGCTGCTCATCGAAGAAGCAGGCCCCAGCGTCGACGCCCGGCTCCGCATCGAGTCGAGCCTCAGCCCCGCCATGCGCGAGCTGACCCAGCTGGCGCGGCAGGTGTCCGACGCCGACATGCCCGTGCTGATCCGCGGCGAGACGGGCACGGGCAAAGAGGTGCTCGCCCAGGCCATCCACGCCTGGAGCCGTCGCGCCAACCGGCCCTTCATCAAGCTCAACTGCGCGGCGATCCCCGAGCACCTGGTCGAGAGCGAGCTCTTCGGTCACATCAAGGGGGCGTTCTCCGGGGCCACTCGCGACCGAGCCGGGCGCTTCGTGACCGCCAACCACGGCACGCTGCTGCTCGACGAGATCGGCGACATGCCGGCCTCCGCCCAGAGCAAGCTGCTGCGCGTGCTCCAAGAGGGCGCCTTCGAACCGGTGGGTTCGGACCAGCCGATCACCGTCGACGTCCGGGTCATCGCGGCTTCGCATGTCGACCTCGAGGCCGCGGTTCGGGCGGGGCGCTTCCGCCAAGACCTGTACTTCCGCCTCGCCGTGTTCCCGCTCGAGCTGCCGCCCCTGCGCGATCGCAGCGAAGACATCGCGCCCATCGCCGAGCAGACCCTGACCGACCTGGCCAAGCGCAGCGGTCGTGGTCCGTGGACGCTGTCCCCAACGGCGCGCGACTACCTGGCCCAGGGTTCGTGGCCCGGCAACGTGCGCGAGCTGGTCAACGCGATCGAGCGCGCGACCATCCTGCAGCCACAAGGGATGATCGAGACCCATCACCTCACGCCCACGCGGCGGCTCGAGCCCGTCCCCACCGTCGACCCCGCCCAGTCCCGGGAGCCGCTGCTGCCGCTACGCGAAGCCGAACGCCGCCACCTCGTGGCCGCCCTGCGCCGCACCAACGGGAAGATCTACGGCACCAACGGCGCGGCCCGGCTGCTCGACCTCAAGCCGACCACGCTGCAGAGCAAGCTCAAGAAGCACGGCATCGACCGCCTCGAAGTCATCGCGATCGACGAATCCGCCGAAAGCGCCGCTCAGTAACCGAATTCGGGCGATAGCGATCGAATCGTCTCACTCAGATGAGACACCGACGTGGTCTGATGACCGGGCAGGATCGCCCGCCCAGCCATGTCTCGATCAACCATTGCCGATGATGCGCTCGACCTCGTCGACGGCCTGCACGAACTCGTCGACGTGGCGTTCGGGCACGACCTGGCCGTCGCCTTTGCCGACCTCGGCTCGCACGAGTCCGCGCTCATCGTGACCGACGGGATCATCGAGACGATGATCTCGATCCACGAAGAGCTGCCGAAGATCCACAGCCTCGGGCACCTCGGTGGGTTGGTCGCTTCGCTCGAGCCGCTGGTCGTCACCTGGATCGACCTGTTGCTCGAGGCGGCCAACGTCTTCAACCCCGCCGCGATGTTCGACGTGACCCGCGTGCGTCGGGTCGTCGATCTCGCGCTCGCGCATCAGCTCGCCGCGGGCCGGCTCGGGCTGCAGACCCCGCTGGGCAACACCAAGCGCACCGTGCTTCGCTTCGCGACCGACGCCTTGCTCGTGAACCTGCACTCGATGCACGAGCTCCTGCGTGCGCTCGACCCGGTGGAGCTGCCGCCGCTGGAACTGCCCGCTGCGCCCAAGTAGGGTGCAGCGGCATCATGCCCAACCGCCTCGCCGCGTCGACCAGCCCCTATCTTCGCCAGCACGCCGACAACCCGGTGGATTGGTACGAGTGGGGCCCGGAAGCGCTCGAGCGTGCCGAGCAGGAGGACAAGCCGATCCTGCTGTCGGTGGGCTACAGCTCGTGCCACTGGTGTCATGTGATGGCCCACGAATCCTTCGAGGACGAGGCCATCGCGGCGGTGATGAACGAGCACTTCATCAACATCAAGGTCGACCGCGAAGAGCGACCGGACATCGACGCGATCTACCAGCGAGTGGTGCAGCTGATGGGTCAAGGCGGAGGCTGGCCGCTGACCGTGTTCCTCACGCCCGCCCAGGAGCCCTACTACGGCGGGACCTACTTTCCGCCCGAGCCCGCCCACGGGCGACCGAGCTTCCGCCAGGTCCTGCACGCGCTGGCCGACCTCTATCGCGACGATGCGGACAAGGTCCGGCAGCACACGCAGAGCTTTCGTGAGGGCTTCGCCGAGCTCGCGGGCTCGATGGACGACGAGGCGAAGCACGCCGAAGACGACCCCTCGCCCGACGACCCGGCGGGGCTGCGCCTCGCGGTCCAGCGACTCCTCGGGCGTATGGACGAGCAATGGGGCGGCTTCGGACGCCAGCCCAAGTTTCCCAACGCTACCGCGCTGGAGCTGCTGGCCTCGGTCGCCCGCCATCCCGACGGCGGCACCGTCGGCACTTCGGCTCGTCGCGCCCTGCACAACACGCTCGAGAAGATGTATCGGGGCGGCATCTACGATCACCTCCGCGGCGGCTTTGCGCGCTACAGCACGGACCGAGAGTGGCTCGTGCCTCACTTCGAGAAGATGCTCTACGACAACGCGCTGTTGCTGCCGCTGTACGCCGAGAGCAGCGCACGGGCGCCCGAGCGAGCGCACCTGCTCCGCGTGGTCGAGCAGACCGTCGAGTACCTCGTGGCGGACATGCGGACCGACGACGGCACCTTCTTCGCCGCGACGGATGCCGACAGCGAAGGGGTGGAGGGCAAGTACTTTTGCTGGACGCCGACCCAGCTGCGCGAGGCCTTGGAGGACGCGTCGCTCGCCGAGCTGGTGGGCACGGTCTACGGGGTGACCGAAGAGGGGAACTTCGAGCACGGCTGGTCCATCCTCAACCTCGCGCGACCGCTCGACGAGCACGCCGCGGCGCTCGGGATGACGCGCAGCGAGCTGGATGCGAAGCTCGCGGGCGCGCTCGAGACCCTGCTGGAGCATCGCCATCGGCGGGTCCCGCCCCATCGCGACGACAAGATCTTGACCAGCTGGAACGCGCTGCTCGTCAGCGGCTTCGCCCGCAGCGCGGGGGCGATGCTGGCCGCCGGTCATCGTGCCCAGGGCGAGCGCTGCGAAGGCCTGGCCCTGGCCTGCCTGCGGCACCTGGTCGAGCACCACATCGACGACGAGGGTCGGGTGCTGCGGGCCGCGTTCGAGGGCACGGTGCATACCCGCGGGGTGCTCGATGATGTCGCCCACCTCGGCCGCGCGTGTCTCGACGTGCACGAGCTGACCTTGGACCCACGGTGGCTCGAGCAGGCCCGGGCCCTGGCCGCGCATGCCCTGGCCGTGCACCTGCGTCCCGACGGCGACGGCTTCTACATGACGCCCAACGACGCCGCCGCCCTGGTCGATCGCACCGAGAGCCAGCACGACGGGCCCATCCCCTCGGGGCTCGGGGTCATGCTCGAGCTGCTGCTGCGCCTGCATGCCGCCGAGCGAGCGCCCGAGGGCAGTGCGGAGGTCATCGCGGCCGTGCTGCACCGATTCCGCGGCGCCACCGTGCAGCCGCACGGATACGCGAGCCTGCTGCACGCGGCCCGCCTGCGCTCCCACGATGCCATTCACGTCACCGTGCGGGGCCCGAGCTTCGACGACGCCGAGGTCCGAGCCTTGGCCGCGTGTGCCCGATCCCGCCGGCTACCGCTGGCCGCAGCCCTGAGCCTGAACTTCGAGACGCACGAGGTCGCCTCCGCCATCGTCTGCCGCGGCCAGACCTGTCGGCCTCCCGTCGGCGACGTCGAGGCCCTGCGCAGCATGCTGGTCGACTGAGCCCGGCGACCCCTTCACGGCCCGCCGCGCCGGGTTTGCCCGCCCCGTGGTCAAGACCCCCGACGCAGCGATACACTGGCGGCCCGCCGCGATGCCCTACGTCGAGTACGCCTGCGAAGGACGCCTGCTGTTTCGCACCGAGACGACCGAAGGGGCGCAGTTCGTGCCGCGGATCCACGAGATCGTGGTGATCGACGACACCCCCTACCAGGTCGTGGACGTCGAGTACTGGGCCCGCCGCATGGGGGCCACGGACCGACGCTTCGTGTGGCCCACGATCTACGTGGTCCCCGTGCCCTCGGAGGAGTGGGAGCGACGCCTCGAGCGTCGCAACACTCGCCCCGACCCGGGTAAACCTCCCATTCGGTACTGAGACCTGCCCATGCCTTTGTTGCGGCCCAAGCGTGTGTCCATGGACTTGCTGCGCCCGCTGCTACCGGCGCGGGAGTGGGAGCGCGTGCAGTCCTACCCGGTGCAAGACGTCGGCTTTGGCACGGACGCCTTCGGCACCCGCCGCGAGTTCCTCGGCTTCGCCTACGCCATCGGCTACTGGCTGCACCGCAACTACTTCCGGGTCGTCTCCGCCGGACACGAGAACATCCCCTCCGAGGGGGGCGGCGTGGTGGTGGGCAACCATAGTGGCGTGCTGCCCTTCGACGGGGTGATGCTGGGGACGGACGTGTTCCGCAACACCGAGCCGCCCCGGCTGGTCCGCTACATGGTGGACTACTTCGTGTACCAGCTGCCCTTCGTGGGGGCGATGTTCCGCGGCATCGGCCAGATGCCCGGCACGCGGCGCAACTTCGATGGCCTCGTCGAAGAGGGCCACCTGGTGGGCATCTTCCCCGAGGGCGCGGCCGCGCTGGGCAAGACGATGCACCAGCGCTACGAGCTTTACCCCTTCAACCACGGTCACGTGGAGCTCGCCGCCCGCCACGGGGTGCCCGTGCTTCCCTTCGGCCTGGTGGGGGCCGAAGAGCAGCAGACCATGGTCACCGACCTGCGGCCGCTGGCCAAGGCGCTGCGCCTGCCCTACTTCCCGGTCACCACCACGTTCCCGTGGTTCGGCCCGCTGGGGCTGCTGCCCCGGCCCTCGCGCTACTTCATCAACTACGGTCCGCCCATCGACATCGACCCCGACGCGCTGCGGAGCATGGAAGTGCGCCAGCGAGAGGTCGAGCGCGTCATGGATGCGGTGGCCGAACAGATCCGCGTGGGGCAAGCCGCCCGCCGGGCCCGGACAGGAGAGTCGTCATGAGCCGGTCACGCATGCCAGGGCCCATGGGCATCGCGAGCGACGAAGCCTACGAGCCAGGGGCGCTCCGGGCCTCGCGTCGCCGCATCTTCATCGCGGGCGCCCGGCGGCGAGTGGCCGTGCACCTCATCGAGCGCCTGCTCGCCGACCCCGACGTCGAGGTGATCTTGGCCGTCGACCGCGGCGCCTGCCCGCCCACCTTGCTGGGCTGCGACCCCGAGCGCTTCGTGTTCGCCTCGGCCGACCTCAGCCGCCGCCGCCAGGTCGACAACCTGTTCTTGCTCGATCGCTTCCGCGGTCGCCCCTTCGACACCGTGCTGCACCTGGCCTTCCAGGGCAACCCGCACGGCTACAACTTCAAGAGCCACGAATTCAACGTCAACGCGGCGCAGCACCTGCTCGAGGCCAGCCTCCGCCACGGGGTGAAGAAGTACATCTTCTTGTCGAGCGACGCGGTCTACAAGCTGGGGCCGCGCAACGACTACAAGGTTCGCGAAGACTCCGAGCTCAACCTCGACCCCACCGCGCACCCGATCCTGCGCGACACCCTCGACGCGGAGTTCATCTGTCGCGCCAAGATGGACGACCCCTCGGCGGAGGTCATGGTCATCCGTCCCAGCGGGGTGTTCGGCGGCGGCGTGATCTCGGGCATCAACCTGCTGTTCGAGAGCAACCCGCCCGTGCTGCCCGTGGGCTTCGACCCCATGGTCAACCCCACCACCAAAGAGCGCCTGTCACGAGACCTGATGCTCGCGATCTTCTTGCATGGCAAGGGCGTCTACAACGTGGCGGGCAGCACCATCGGCCCGCTGACCAAGTTTCTCGAGGAGCGCGGCATCAAGCCCGTGCGCGTGCCCGGGCTGGCCCTCAAGGCCCTCAACCGGGCGCAGCGGATCATGGGGATGACCCGCTACCACGCCAGTTTCCACCCCAAGCGGCTGTTTTATAGCCTGGTGCTCGACGACGGAAAGTTCGAGCGAGTGTTCCGGCAAAACGCCCACCGGGTGCTGGCCCTGGGCCGCAGCACCGACGGGCTCGGCGAGTAGCCTCTAGCGCTCGATCACCACCGCGCCCGGGGCCTTCACCGTGAAGCGTCGCTCGGCGTGGCCGCCCGGCTTGATGAAGCGGGCCTCGAGCACGACCTCGTCGACGGAGGCGTCGCGCGGTCGCACCGAGAGCGTGGAGCGGGGTGCATCGGCGGTGAGCATGATCGTCGTGCGACCGTCGAGTTCGTTGGCGGCATCGGAGTAGCGCGCGTCGACTTCGACCCGGTGGTACACGCTCCAGTCGACGGCCGTGCTGAGCTCGACCGGCCACAGCGGTGCCACGGCGTCGATCATCACCATGGCGATCTCGTCGTTCATCGGGCGCCACGGTGACGCCAGCTCGCCGCGGGTGTGACCGATCGTCTGCCCCTCGGAGCGCAGCAGCGCCCGGGTGCGCATCTCGAGCTGCGCGGCTCCCCGGAAGCGCACCGTCTTGCTCGACGGCTCGCGAAACAGCTCGGAGCGCTGCTCGTCGCCCGCCCGGACCTCGACGATCAAGGTGTGGACGGCATGGGCCTCGAAGTCGCCCATGACCTCCAGCTGCAGGTTGGTCTCGCGGAAGAATTCGTTGGCGTCGACATCGACCCGCACGGAGGGAGCATCTTCGGGGGTCTCGGGCACTGCGCCCGCGAGCGCGGCCAGGTCACCATTCACGGCCCGGCGAAGGGTAAAGGGCGCGCCTTGACCGAGGTCGTAGGTCACCGTGCCTCCCGCCTCCGCGTCCGGGGCCTTGGGACGCCACTGCCCCGTACCGACCGGGTCGAGGAACAGATCGGCGACCCAGGCTCGGGCGGCATCCGTGACCCGCTCGAAGGCATCCGCCGCTTGGAGCCGCACGATCCCCTGCTCGAGCATCTGCTGAAAGCCCGCCCGCACCGCGAGCGCATCGAGGCGGGCCTCGCCCGACGACCACAGCGCAGCCGCCCGCCCGTGGTCGACGGTCATCTGCCCTTCGACACCGGGTCGATGGCCCGCCACCTGGAACTGCGCCCAGGCCTCGAGTCCATGCCCGGCCGCCAGCGCGGCCTCGGCTTCCGTGGCCGCCTCGGCCGAGATCGGGGTCATCGCGGCGAGGTGCCCCTGCGGGCTCACCCGGCCCCGACCCACGCTGGTGGGCGACTCGCCGCCCGTGAAGACCTCGACCTCTTCGAGCTCGACCGTCCGCACCTCCACCGCGCGCCCGGTAATGCGTCGCAGGTCGTCGGCGATGAGCGTGCGCTGCTCGGGCGAGGTCGCGACGACGAAGGTCGCGGTCAGCATGCCCCCCGACGGTGCATTCCCGCCGCGATGCAGGATGAGCGACAGCTGGGCCTCCCCCGCGTTGTTGTTCAGCAGCTCCAGCGTGCCCGGCAGCACCCAATAGAGATCCGGCGTCGCATGATCGCGAAACACCTCGTGGCCACGAACCTGGGCCCAGGTAGTGATGTCCAACATCTCGAAAACTCCTGATCGAGTTTCGATCCTACCACCGCGCCCGTTGGCGTCCCCGTCGCGTGGTCAGGCCCGATGGCCTCTGACCTTGCCGGGGTTGCGGCCGGTCTTCGCGGCAGCCAACAGATCGGGCGCGAGTCGCCCGGTGAAGCTCGTTCGCTGCGATCACTCGAGACGTCGGGCCGCACCATTGAACGTCGAGGCGATGACACGGCGCTCGGTCACGTCCGAGTTCGACCCCGGAGCCGCTGGTCGATCGAAGGCTCGCTCCGTTTCGAAACTCCGATCGACACACCCGTAGTCTCGCTGACGTCACCCGCACGCGAGCCCCGATTCGCGCGTCAGAGTGTCGCAGCGGCGCTGTGTCGCGCGTCATCGAGCCGCGTTCTCTGGCGTCGTGCCTTCGTGCAGTTTTCGCCTCGACGAGGAACGCACGAAAAATGAAGCTCCTTCATACTCCGCGCAAGCTCACGATCTCGGTCCTCGGGGCCATGCTCTCGCTGCCGACCTCATGCACGTCGCAGACCGACGACGAGCAGGCCAGCGTCGACGACCGCGGGACCCACTTCGTGATCCCCTTCACCGCCACCATCAACGGCGAGCCCGTGGAGTGCGGGCGTTCCTACGAGGGCGTGGGCAGCAGTCGAAGTAGCGTAGAGCTTCGCGACGTCCGCTTCTACGTGCACGACGTGCAGCTGGTCACCGCGGACGGCGACCGAGTCCCGCTGCAACTCGATGAAGACCACCAGTTCCAGAAGGCCTATACCCGCGCCGACGGCAGCGTCAGCGGCCTGGCCCTGCTCGACTTCACCGACACCAGCTCGGAGCTGTGCGCGGACCGAGGCACGGCCGACCTCCACACCTTCGTCAGCGGCCACGCGCCCGAGGGCGACTACACGGGCGTCGAGTTCACCGTCGGCGTGCCCGAGGAGGAAAACCACGTCAACGGAGCCGTCTCGGACGCACCGCTCAACGCGTACGGCATGCAGTGGACCTGGGCCTCGGGCTATCGGCACATGAAGCTCGAGGTCCAGGCCACCACGGGCGACAAAATCAAGGACAAGTACTACTTCCACCCCGGCTCCCAGGGCTGCGAGAGCACCAACGGCGAGGTCTCGGGGCCCTACGCCTGCTCGATGCCGCTGCTGTCCACGGTGAGCATGGACCTCGACTTCGACGGCGAGGCCATCGAGTTCGACCTGGGTCGGTTCTACGCCGCCGATGATCTCGACCGCGGCCGCGGCTGCATGTTCGTTCGCAACCTCTCCGACATGCAGGACGGCGAGGAGGTCCAGCCCAACGGATGCACCGAGATGTTCGCGGCGATCGGCATCGAGCTGCCGCAGTTCGACGAGCAAGGCGCCCCCACCACCGACGCCAGGCAGACCTCGCAGACGGCCTTTCGTGCCGTGCCCTTCGAAGGTGAGCCGGGTGAGCCCGCCGACTTCCCTGCCGTGGAGGAGCTGGACCGCACCGACCCCCGGGGCTGGCCGCACCCCGACTTCGAGCGCGACCCCGGGCTGGACCTCGAGGCCATCTCCAAGGCCGACCTCGCGTTCAGCCACGCCCCCGGCGACGCCCGCTACGGCGCCAATTGCATGAAGTGCCACCAGAGCCACGGCCCCGGCCCCGGCCAGTTCGTGATCGGCGGCACGGTCTACGACGCGAACGGTGACACCTACCGCGAGGGCGGCGTGATCGAGCTCGGCCTGGGCGAGGGCAACCGCTTCGCCGGCTCGGTCGAAGAGAAGATCACCAACTGGGAACCCAAGTTCTCGCTGCCCATCGACGCCAACGGTCAGTTTTACGCCACGTCCATTCCCGAGCTGGACTACGGCGTCGAGAACTACATGGCCAAGGTCTACGACCGGGCGGGCGAGCTGAAGCTCGCGATGTCCATTGCCCCCCACGGAGCGTGCAACCACTGCCACTCCAACGGGTTTCAGATCCGCCTGGGAGCGGAATAGATGGCCGCCGACACGCGCCACCGACGATGGCGGTGGGCCGCGCTCGTCATGGCCGTGTCGGCATGCTCGGGCGAGGCACCGACCCTGACGGACTGGCACTGGGCGCTGCCCGACCACGTCGCGCCCCCGCCCGTGCCGGAGTCCAACCCGATGACGGTCGAAGGCGTGGAGCTGGGGCGTCGACACTTCTTCGAACCGCGGCTGTCGGTCACGGGCGAGTTTTCGTGCTCGACCTGCCACGAGCCCGAGCTCGCCTTCGCCGTCGACGAGCCGACCCACGAGGGGGCCCTGGGGGTTCGCACGGCTCGCAACGCGCCCGCCCTCGTCAACCTCGCCTGGGCCCCGCTGCTCGACTGGGGCAACCCCACCGCGGACAGCCTCGAGCAGCAGATGCTCACCCCGCTATTCGGCGACAACCCCGTGGAGATCGGGGCCGGGTTCGTGGACGGCTCGTCCGACCACTACGACCCCCAGCGATTGCTCGAGCTGGTGGATTCCGATCCCGACTACCAGGATGCCTTCGACGACGTCTTTGGCGACCGACCCGCCACCGAGCGGGTGAGCTGGGACGCCGTGATCGCGGCCATCTCCAGTTTCGAACGCAGTCTCGTCTCGCTCGATGCCCCCTTCGACCGCTGGCTCGCGGGGGACCCCGATGCACTGAGCGCAGCGGAGCAGCGGGGCCTCGCGCTGTTTCGATCCTCGCGCCTGGGCTGCGCGCAGTGTCACGCGGGCCCGCTGCAGTCGCTGGCCTTCGTGACGGACGGCCGCGCCGTCGACGAGCGCGCGCTGTTCCGCAACACGGGCCTGTACGACCTCGTGCAGGGACCCGTCGTGTACTGGGGCGGCGCCCGGACCCGCTACCCCGAGAGCGGCCAAGGCCTGGGCGAGTTCACCCAAGACCCCGCCGACGATGGCAAGCACCGGATCCCGAGCCTGCGCAACGTGGCGGTGACCGGGCCCTACATGCACGACGGCAGCATCGAGAGCCTCGACGAAGTCCTCGACCACTACGCTCGTGGCGGACGCCTCGTCGCCGAGGGGCCTCATGCGGGAGACGGGCGGGACAACCCGAACAAGGACCCGGCCATCGGCGGCTTCGCGCTGAGCGACACCGAGCGGCGAGACCTCCTCGCCTTCCTCGGGAGCCTGACCGATCCCTCGTTCATGGACCGCGAATCGGCGCTCGCTCCCCGCTGAACCCGCGCCATCGGGCCGACACCGGGTATTGGCTCGAGGATGCGGCTCGGCGGCGGGTCGTCGTATGCTCGCGGGTCACAAGTCCGCGCGATGGCCCTGCTGCACTACTACGTTCACGGTCGCGGTCGCGGCCACGCCAGTCGCTCGCGGGTGATCATCGCCGCGCTCCAGTCCGCCGGACACGAAGTCATCGCGTTCGCCGGCCGCGATGCGGAGGCCCTGCTACGCGACCAGACCACGACCTATGGCGTCGAGTCGGTGGTGCCGAGCATGGGCGCGCGCGGCCCCTTGCTCGTGACTCGCCGGGTCCGCGAGGCGCTGACCGCCATCCGCCGCGACGGGGCCGAGCTGGTGCTCTCGGATGGCGACCTGCCCGGCCTGCTCGCCGCCACCGCGAGCCGACGCCCGAGCATCGCGGTGGGGCACGGCCTGGTCTTCTACTGCTGCGAGCGACCACCCGATGTCCCCGCCGGGCCTTGGCATCGCGAGTCTCGCAAGGCCGCCGTCTCCACGGTGGGGGCCAATCGGCGGGTCGCGGTGAACTTCGTGCCCCTGCGGACGAAGCGGGGTCGCCTGGCCCGGCCCGCGCTCGAGCTCGGCACTGCGACACGGCGCACGTCCGACGGCCCGCTGCTGTGCTACTTCCGTGATGGGGCTCCCGACGCGCTGCTGCGACGCCTGGCCGCCCTTCCCATGGATGTGGTTCTGTTTGCCGCGACCCCCCCGACCGTGCCGGGAATCCACCACGAAATGCCCTCACGCTCACGTTTCATCGAGGTTCAGCGACAGGCCCGGGCGGTCGTGGCCACCGCGGGCAGCCAGCTCATGAGCGAGTGCGTGGCCCTCGGCGTGCCGCTGCTGGCCGCGCACGCCCCCGACGACGACGAGCAGGCCCTCAACGTCGCCATGCTGCGCCGCGCGGGCCTGGGCGACGGCTGTCCTCTCCCGCAGCTCGACGACGCACGCCTCGAAGCCTTCTTTGCCCGGCCCACCCCCGAGCCCATGCAGTGGGACGCGCCCGACGTGGCGACCGTGGTCGGAGAAGAAGTCGACGCATTGCTGGGAGGCGCACGGTGAAGCTGGCCACCCATGGCACCCCACGCACCCGCCGGGTGGCCGCGTTCATCGAGCGCCGGGCCGGGTTCATCGTGCTCTTCACCGTGCTCTTCGCCATCGTGGCCGGGCTGGGGGCATCCCAGCTTCGCATCGACCAGCGCCTGCGGAAGCTGCTGCCCGATCACTTCCCCTCCGTCTCCGGCATGGACCGGGTCGCGGCGCGGCTGGGCAACCAAAGCGACATCTACGTCGGGATCAAGAGCCCCTCGCCGGAGGCCAACATCCAGTTCGGCGACGCGCTGGCCAAGGACCTCGAGGGTCACCCCGACCTGCGCTGGTCGCTGTTTCGCCGCGACTACTCGTTCTTCGAGCGCCACGCCCTGCTCTACGCGGACATCGACGACCTCATCGATCTGCGACGTCGGGTCATCGAGCGCATCTTCGAAGAGACCCGGCAGGCAGCCTTCGGCGACCTCTCGCTGCTCGACGAAGACGAAGAGACCAAGGGCGACGGTGACGACGGCGGGCTCGGGCTCGACGAACAGCAGCTGCGCGAGCGCTACGGCCTCGACGAGGGCCGCACCGAGTTCTTCGAGGCCGACGAGGGCCGCTACATGGTGCTCAAGGCCCGCCCCGAGGGCGACAGCAGCAACGTCGAGTTCTCGCGGCGGCTGCAGGCCGACCTCCAGGGGCGCATCGATGCGCTCGACGCCAAGACCTTTCACCCGCAGATGGAGATCACCCTGCACGGCAGCTTCGTGCAGCACACCGCCCGCGTGAAGCAGCTCCAGGGCGAGGTGATCGGCGGCACGGCGGCGGCCATCTTTGCGTTGCTGCTGAGCATCGCCGTGTTCTTCCGCAGCATCCGCGCCGTGGTCTTGGTGTTGGGCCCGCTGCTGGTGGCCGGAGTCGGTGCGCTGGGCTTCGCCTGGCTCGTCTTCGACGCCCTGAACCTGGTCTCCGCCTTCATCTTCGCCGTGCTGCTGGGGCTCGGCATCGACTTCGGGATCCACGTGCTCGCGCGCTACCGCGACGAGCGAGCCCGGGGTCATCGTCGCCCCACCGCGTGGGCCATCACGCTGGCCACCACCGGGCGCTCCACCCTGGCCGGAGGCATCGGTACCGGGCTGGCGTTCTCCGCGTTGATCGCCGCCGACTTCCAGGGCTTCGCGCAGTTCGGGGTGGTCGCCACCTTCGGCTTGGCCTTGTCGCTCGTCGCCGCGCTCATCGTCATGCCCGCCGGGGTGGTGCTGATGGAGCGGCGCAAGCCCTGGCCCGCCCCCAAGCGGGCGCGGGACGAGCACACGAGCCCCGCGCCCGAGGCCGGGCGCGGCCTGCTGCTGGTCATGGGCGTGCTCGCGGTGCTCGGGGTCGGCGTGGCCGTCTACGGCGCGACCCATGCCACCAACCTCGAGTTCGAGTACGACTTCAACAAGCTCGGCTCGAAGAAGCCGCCCGCCAAGAAGAACCCGGGCAAGAAGCCGCCCTCGTATCGCGATGCCATCGGCCAGGCGCTGACGGTGGCCCCCGCCATCGTGCTCACCGACAGCCGCGAGCAGGCCCAAGCCGTGCACCGCCAGCTCACCGCCCTGCGGGTGATGCTGCCCGAGGAAGCCGAGGCGCTCATCCCCATCGCGGCCAGTCGCGAGCCCAGCCTCGCCGAGGTCGTGGCGCCCCAGGGCATGGAGAAACGGCCTCCGAAGCCGCCCGCGGCCACGCCCGACGATTGGGACGACGAGCCCGATACCCACCACAAACGCAAGGCCGTCGAGGCCGGGGACGACTGGGACGCCGACCCCGAAGACTGGGACGACGCGCACGCGGACGATGACGATGACGCCCGCAAGGCCGTCGAAGCCGGAGACGACTGGGACGCCGACCCCGAGGACTGGGACACCGACGAGGCCGACGACGGCGGGGACGAAGACGACTGGGACGCCGACCCCGAGGACTGGGACACCGACGAGACCGACGACGACTCCCAGCGCCCCTCGGGCCTCGACGACCCGCGCTTCGCCGAGATCGCCAAGGCGGAGGCGACCCGCACGATGCCCGATGCCACCACCCTCGAGCAACTGGCCGCCTACGACCCGGCGCGCCGGGCCGACATGTCCGATCGCCTCGGGGCGGTGACCTCGATCGACGCGTTCATCCCCTCGGAACAGGCGGCCAAGCTCGAGATCATCGCGGACATTCGCGCCCGCATCGACGACAAGCGCGACGCGATGTCGGCCAAGTCTCGGCGCGACATCGACGAATCCTACGACCGCCTCACCGTCGGCGCGATCACGGTGGACGACCTGCCGCAGTGGGTGCAGCAGCAGTTCGTCGACACCGACGGCAACGTCGGCCGCCACGTGATCGCCTGGACCCGCGGCAGCAAGGCTAACTACGAGAACGCGCGGCGCATCTACGACGCGCTGGGCACCCTGCAGACCCCCGAGGGCGAGATCGAGGTCGCGGCCGAGTTCTTCGTGCTGCCCGAGGTCTTCGAGGCCATCGAGGCCGACGGCCCCCGCGTGCTCGGCCTGGCCGCCATCGCCATGCTGCTCACCGCCGTCGTCGCCTTCCGCGGCGCAGCGGGCCCCGCCGTGGTCTCCCTGGTGGTGGGCACGACCCTTTTGTGGCTCGTCGCCCTGATGCTGGTGCTCGGCTGGAAGCTCAACTTCTTCAACGTGATCGTGCTGCCCCTGCTCATCGGCATGGCCCAGGACGACGCCCTGCACATCTACCAGCGCTGGCGCGAGACGGGGCAGCTGGGCCTGGTGCTGCGCGAGACCGGGGGCGCGGTGTGCCTGACCACCTTGACCACCGTGTGCGGCTTCTCGGGCATCTTGTTCGCCAACCACCAGGGGCTCCAGTCCATGGCCTGGGCCGCGGTGAGCGGGATGATCTTGGCGCTGCTGTCCTCGCTCGTGCTGCTGCCGACCGCGCTGTGGATCGCCGCTCGCTTCGGTCGCGGGCACACGACCACCAACGACTGAGGGCGGTCAGTCCGTGACCGCCCGCTCGAGCACGCCGGCCAGCGTCTCGGCCACCGAGGGCGCGGCATAGGCCCGCACCGCCCGTCGATCTCGCGGACCAAACTCCCCCGTCAGTAATCGTCGCAGGGCCTCGGCGGTGGTGTGCGGGTCTTCGCCGGTCACCGCCAGGCCGCTGCCCGTGCCCTCGACGATCGCCCCCACCTGCGCCGCATGACCCAACGCCAGGATCGGCGCGCCGCTGAGCAAGTAGTCGAAGAGCTTGGCGGGGATGAACATCGACTCGTCGCCGAACCCCACCAGCACCTGGACGTCGGCCGACGCGAGCAACGCGAGCCCCTCCTCGAGCGGAGCGAAGGGCTCGACCTCCATGCGCACCCCGATGCGCTCGGCGAGGGCCAGGTCGTCGGCGTCGGGCTTGCCCAGGTTGAGCAGCCGAAGCTCGTCGAGGTCGACCTCCCCCCGATCGCGCAGCGCCGCCAAGCCATACAAGACGTTGTCGAGGCGACGGGTGCCATCACAGGCGCCGAAGTGCACCAGCAGGCGGTCGGCTCCGCGCGCGGCGGCCTCGGTCGGCAGCTGAGCCGGGTCGAAGGCGTTGGTGATGGTGGTGAACCGATCGGCCAGGCTGGGATAGAGCGCCTGGTAGGCCGCGGTGGTGGCCGGAGCGGTAAAGACCACGGAGTTCGCGGCGGTCAGGCAGTGGCGCTCGGTGGCGGCCTCGGCCCGCTGCACCCAGCCAGCCTTTTGCCCCTGCAGGAAGTTGTTCGTCCACGGGTCACGCAGGTCGAGCACGAGCGGCAACCCGAAGCGCCGCGCCGCTCGGGCGCCGAGCACCAGCGTCCAGTAGGGGCTCGCCGTGGCCATGATCGCGTCGGGGCGATAAAGCTCGATCAGCGTCGACAGCCGCCGCAATTGTTGGGGCAACAGCAGCACAGGAGCGCCGACCGGAAGCGACACCTGTCGCCGCAATCGCTGCAAGGGCCCCGGACGTTGCAGGGGGCGCCCCGGCGTGATGTCGGCTCCGGTCGCTCGTGCTCGCTTCGGTTCCGGCCACCAGCGAGGGATCAAAGTGCGATCGACCACGGCCTCGGGCGGCAGCTCCACGGGCGTGGGGTCGTGCGGAACCCCGTCGTCGAGGAACCCCGTCCACACGATGGGCCGCCAGCCGTGCTCGGGCAGGTATCGGGCAAAGCGATACGCACGCTTCCCCCCGATCTGAAAGGCCGGGGGGAACCATCGCGAAATGAACAGGACGGTCCGCGAAGACGAGTCGCGGGCGCGGGGCGGAGCGCCAGCCGACATGGCGAGCTTGGTGTAGTCGCCCACGGTGCCCAGAGCAAACCTGCGCGTGCCGCACCACGGCCTCGAAACGGAACGGCTTGACCGACCCGGGACCGTCGCGAACAATGCCGCCGCCTTGGACGACGACGACGGACGGTACCGGACCTACCGCGGCAACCTGTTGCAGCGCGTTGGATTGCAGCGACCTTCGCCCGAGCTGGCCGGTCCGCCCGACAGTCCCGTGTGGATGCACCCCATCGAGTACTCACAGATCTGTGCGGTGCTCCACAGTGTGAATCCGACCAACATGGTCGAGTGGGGCAGCGGCGGCAGCAGCAAAGCCTGGCTTCGTGAGCTGCCCGACCTGAAGCTGTTGTTCTCCGTCGAGCACCACACCGAGTGGGCCGAGCGCGTGCGCGAGTCGATCGACGATCCTCGCTTCCACCTCGAGCTCCAGGCTCCGCCCGCCGACCTGCCCGAGCCGGTCATCGTGCCGCGCGACAAGGCCTCGAAGACCGCCCACGCCCAGTGGTGCCAGCGCCTCGAAGACGAACCCGAGCTGATGCGGCACTACATCGATGCCCCGGCCGAGGCCGGGGTGGCCTTCGACGTGGCGCTCGTCGACGGGCGTGCCCGCACCGCCTGCGCACGCAAGGCCATGGAACTCGTCCGCCCCGGCGGCGTGGTCCTGCTGCACGACGCCCAGCGCCCGGGCTACCGCAGCACCATGCTCGAACTCGGCAACCCGAAGTGGCTCGACCCCTGGGTGCACGGGCAGATCTGCATGCTCCGCCGCCCCGACGCTTGAAGCCCAGCCAGTACTCAGGAGGGCCAACGGTTTCCGGCTCAAGGCGGACCTCGTTGCCGCGCAACAAGCAAGGCTAGTCTTCAGCGAAGGGCCAGTCGACTTCGATCGCCGGATCGTCAAAACTCGTGGCAGGCAAGCTGGCACCCATTTTGCTGCGATCGACTGGTCCCTCTCGCTTCTGGTACTCCCGCCAATCACCTGCCTCGACACGGTCGCCAGCCTTGATCGCAGAGATCACGCGAGGTACGACCGTAACCATTTCAGGTCTGCTTCTGCCCTTTCGTGGGCAGGGGAAAAACAGCGTTGGAGGGTCTGTCGTGCGATCCACGCGAGGGGAAGTGCATCCGCTGCGATTGTTCTGAATCCCAACCAGCGCTCCGGTCGTCGACGAGAACACGGGGCTCCCCGAGGAGAACTCCGCCACGTAGGCAGTGTGGCGGCGGGCCTTGAACGCGTCGAATCGACCTCGCTGCAGTGCTCCATGTGTGTACACACCAGGAATTCCCAGGGGACTACCTACGAGGTACGCGCCTCCCCTCGTGGGCACTTTGGATCGAACGTCGGCGACGACCCCTCCAAGCGGCTCCGCAAGTTCTAGTAGGGCCAGGGGGACCTTTCCTCCCCCCACATTTCTACGGTAGCGGAAGGCAGTCACCTTGACCCACTTTCGGCCCGCAACACTTTGAACGCGGGCATCTTCCAAATCGAGACACGTGCGACAATCGAAACAGTGTGTGGCAGTGAGCACTAGGCTAGGGGAAACCAAAACTCCTGAGCAACGCGCGATGGAAGGCTCATCTCGCCAACGCACACGTCCAGACCATTCGCAGCGTTTCGCACCACACGGATCGTCCGGGCGTCTGACCACCTCGCGCAGCTTCCGCGGTCTCGCCGTTAGGGCAACGTGAGCGATGGTCACTGCTGCGCGAACGTTTCGGTTGAAGCCCACTGGCTTCGGAAACGCCTCAGTGACCTTCTTCATCGGGGGCTCATGGGTCCTCGAGCAAGTAGCCGAGGGGCCATTGTGGCTACAGCTCGAGGCCCCAATCACAACCATTAGTAACGGTCCGGCCCATCGTAGGAGCATGCGCTATTTCCGCTTGACGACAACCCGAAGGGCGATCCCGGGAGTTCCGTCGGGGATCTCCCAGCAAAAGTAGGGGTCACGATTTCCGGGCACATCGAACTCATAGATCGTGGTCGAGCTTCCAGCCTGGGCTGGCGTGACCCCCGAACTCGGCTCGAACGTCGGGGACGAACCACTCTGATGGAGGATGGTTAGCCGCACGTTGGCCACCGAAGCATCCCCCACGAAATACTCAATCGTATGGAGGTTCGCACCGAGAGAAACCCCCGTGGGCGAAAAGTATGGAATGCCGTTCGCATCGACTCCACTCTTGATCTCAGTGGAAAGCACACCGTCGATCTCGGCTTCGTCTTGCTCGCAGGTCCCCTGGTTATCGAAGCAATTGGAAATCAGGTTGACGCTGTTAGCCATGTCTATTTTCTCCTTTGTTGTGCCCTGAGGCAGTGTTGAGCGACGATATCCCGACCGGATGGCCGCCGAATCTATAGTGATCGCCGGACTCTATTCCGTTGCAAGTTATCCTGCTGTCTTGGAACTTCGAGTCCCATAACGGCCCACTACCCCACACATCGCCCCTGCTTACGAACACAGGATGTGCAGAGATCTTTTCGAGAGGGGGGACGCTTGAGTTCGCGCAGCAAAATCTCTCCACGGCTTCGACACGTGCCTTGAAAGTGCTTCCAGGCGCCATGCCCCCAACGTTCAATCTACCTTGACCCTGCCGACGCCTGAAGGCGGCTCACAGCGTGGCGATCACCGCCTGCAGGTAGGGCACGGGCTCGGTGAGCACCGCGGGGTGACCGTGCGCGACGATCACTCGCCGCAGGTCCCCACGCTCGGCGAAGCGTGACAGCTGGGCCCGAAACTGCGCACGGTCGGTGATCCACTCCCGGCCCAGACCGCGGTGCACGGTGGGCTTGCCCACCCCGATTCGAAAGCGGCCGTACAGATACCCCATGACGCCGGGCAAGCGCTCGAGGATGTTGTGGAGGATGTCGTTGAACACCAGCGTCACCCCGTCGGCCGAGCGAACCTCGAGCACGCCCTCGGCCGGCTTCATCCCCGGCAAGTAGCTCAGGCTCGCGGTGCCATTGGAGGCATGGTCTTCGTAGGTCCCATCGACCTGCACCACCGTGGCCACGTGCTCTCGCGCTCCCGTGGGGCACAGTAGCTGCGCCTTCGGGTAGCGCCGCTTGAAGTTGGCCGCATCGAGGCGATGGGCCGGGCCGGGCACGACGAGGGTCCGCGGCTCCCCCAGCGCTTCGAGCTCGGCCATCGCGGCGGAGTCGAGCGCGACCGGGTTGTGGAGGAGTAAGCCGCCGTGCTCGTCGCGAACGACGGTCATGCCCCGACGCCCGCTGGCCAGCGGTGGCGGCAGTGCCCCTCGCACGTGCCACTGGTTGTCGGCCAGCGACTCGATCGGCCCGTGCTCGAGCACGACCCACTCCTCGAACACCCCACGCATCGACACCATATCCGCGCAGGCTAGCACTCGACGCGGAAAGTCCAACGGTCGTTTTCCGGCACGTAGCGGGCCTCTTGCGGCACTTTACGTACACTGGTACTATCGAAATCGGTCGGTGGGTCGAAGGTCGAAGGTCGATGGGCGCCAGACGTCACCCCTTTGTCGCCCTACGCCCCTGGTCAGTCTCGGCGGCAGTCCTACGCTAAAAATCGATGAGCCTGACTGCTCCCACGACGCTCCGTCAGGCACGCGATCGCTACCTCGGCGAGGCGGGCCTGAGCACCGCAACCTATACCGACGACTGGGTCGACATCCGTCTCGGGCCCCTGCCCTTGCGGCTGCCGAACACCACCGCCCGCAAGAAGGTGCTGCCGCTGCACGACCTGCACCACGCCCTCACCGGGTACAAGGCGGACATCCGAGGCGAGGCGGAGATCGGGGCGTGGGAGCTGGCCGGAGGCATCGGCACGCACACCGTCGGCTACGTGCTCGACCTGCTCACCTTCGCGTGGGCACCGTGGGTCCTGCCGCGTCGCACGTGGCGAGCGTTCGTCCGCGGTCGCCACAGCAAGAACTTCTACCGCGAGCCCCTGCCGCTGGACCCGGCGCTCCTCGAAGAAAACCTCGAGGACGTGCAGCGTCGGCTGAAGCTGGACGTCGAGCATCGTGCCACCGCGGCCGACGTCACCGCCTTCATCGGTTGGTACCTGGTGGCGCTGCTCATGAGTGTGTTCGGCCTGCTCGGGCTCCCGCTGATGGTGGCGCTCGGGCTCTGGGGACAGCGGCAAGCCCGCCAAACCGTCGCCGCCAACCCCTGAGTCACCCCAAAGTGTCATGAGTGGATCCGGTACGGTCGTTCAGTAGGACCGTCCCCTCCCGCCCCAGCGTGACATTTTTCAACGAAACAACGTCTGCCTAGGTGCATCCGGGAGCGGGGGTCGAGCGACCACCGCTCCGGGACCGATCCATGACTTCGCATGACGTACAGAGAATCGACCTCCACGTGCACTCCAAGTACGCGGGGAAATTCAATCCGGCTGTGCTCAAACAGCTGGAGGTCGACGAGTCTTATACGGAGCCGCTCGTGCTGTACGAGCGCATGCTGGAGCGAGGCATGTCGTTGGTCACGATCACCGACCACGACGCCATCCAGGGCTGCCTGGAGATCGCCCACCTGCCCTACACCTTCATCTCCGAGGAGGTCTCGGCCCGCTTCCCGGAAAACGGTGCGATCGTTCACGTTCTGACCTACGGCATCACGGAGGCGCAGCACGACGAGCTGCAGCGCCTTCGACGCAACGTCTACGAGCTGGTCCCCTACATGCGAGAGGCAGGGATCCTCCACTCGCTGGCGCATCCCTTTTCCTCGGTCAACCACCGGCTAACCCCCGACCAACTGCGCAAATGTTTGCTCATGTTCGACACCCTCGAGGTGTTCAACGGGGAGAAGGACGAGCACCACGCGAGGTTCGTGGAGGAGGTCATCGCCAAGGTCGATGACCGCATGCTCGAGCGCTGGGCCGAGCAGTACGACATGCCCGTGCCGCCTCGCCGCAGCTGGGGCCGGACCGCGGGCTCCGACGACCACGTCGGCTGGGGCATGACCCGCGCCTTCACCTCGTTCAAGGGGCCGCGCACCTTCGAGGGCCTGCGCGCCGCGATCGTCGGTCGCAACACCGAGGTGCAGGGGATCCCCAAGACCCCCGAGGCCTACGGCCACACCGTCTACACGGGCACCATCGGCCACTTCCAGCGTCGCTTCGGCAAGGACAAGAAGGACTCGCCCGAGTACGTCGACGTGCCCAACCGGCCGACGTTCAGCCACCTGCTCGACCTGGCTGTCGATCGCAAGATCCCGGCCGACCTCGAGGACCTGCCGCCCTTCCTGCAGCGCCTGGTGCCGGCCGCCTTCGAGGCGATGGCCGAGGTCGAGGAAATCCCCGGCATGGCCGAGCTGCTCGATCGGGCCCAGGGCCACGAGCTGCACCGCGAGGTCTACGAGCTGGTCCACGGCGCCTTGCTCCGCGCCTTCCGAACCTGCGCCAAGAAGATGGCGGCGAGCAGCCGCAAGATGGACTTCGAGATGGTGGTCGACGAGATCCCCACGCTCATCCGTCTCGCGCTGTTCAACATGCCCTACTACTTCGGGTTCCGGTTCTTCAACGGCGAGCGTCGCCGTGGCTGGGCGCTGTACGAGAGCCTCGAGCTCGAGCAGCCGCTTCAGCGAGCCGAGCGGGCCGCCCTGTTCTGCGACGCGCTCGACAACGTCGACGGCGTCTCCATCGGCCTGCGCCGCATCGTGCACGAGATGCGCGAGGACGGCCGCGAGGTCTACCTGTGCGGGGCCCATGGCGACGACAGCACCTCGACCACGCTCGAGGGCACGGAGATGGTCCGCTTCCCCACGCTGGGGCACTTCCCGCTGCCCGGCTACACCGAGTACGAGCTGGGCTGGCCGAGCTTCGTCGAGGTGATCCGCTGGCTCACCGAAAAAGAAATCGACGTCGTCGTCAGCACCACGCCCGGCCCGGTCGGCGTCATCGCGGTCATGGCCGCCAAGATGCTCGATATCCCGGTCATCGGGCAGTACCACACCAACGTCGGCGACTTCGCGGCGCGGATCCTCGGTGACCCCACCATCGGGCGGATGGTCAACGGTGTCACCGGATGGTTCTACAACAACATGGGCGAGGTCGCGGTGCCCAGCCGCGCCACCGCGGGCAAGCTCGTCGAGCAGCTCGACCTCCGCAACGATCGCGTTCGCGTGGTCCGACGTGGCGTCGACACCCAGCGCTTCCACCCCGGCCACGCCGACCCCTCGTTCTGGCGCAGCCACGGACTGCGCGGGCACAACACCCTGCTGTACGTCGGGCGCGTCTCCCAGGAGAAGAACCTCGAGTTCCTCGCCGATGTGTTCCGCGACCTGGTCGACCACGGCGCCGACCTCGAGCTGGCCGTCGTGGGTGACGGCCCCTACCGCGAAGAGCTCCAGGGGCTGCTCTCCGAGTACCCCGTGTCCTTCACCGGGTACCTCAGCGGCGTGCACCTGGCCCGGGCTTACGCGTCGGCCGATCTGTTCGTCTTCCCGTCCACGACCGACACCTTCGGCAACGTGGTGATGGAGGCCCTGGCTTCGGGGACCCCCGCGCTGGTCAGCGACCAAGGAGGCCCGGCGGAGCTGGTGCATCATCGCGAGGCGGGGCTGGTGCTCACGGCCGGCGATCACGGGCAGTGGCGCGATGCGATCGAGTCGCTGGTGCTCGACACCCAGCAGCGCGACACCATGGGCAACTGCGCCCGTGGGCTCGCCGAGCAGTCGACCTTCGACCTCGCGCGGCAGGCCCAGTGGTCGTTCTACTCCGACAACATCAAGCGCTTCCGGCAGGACGTCCGCAACCGGATCCGCTGAGGCCTCGGAGCACCGAGCACGAAAAAACGTCGCCTCCGAACGGGGGCGACGTTTTTTGATTCCGACGTCCGCTACTGCGTGACGATGAAGATGCCGAGGGCCGCGACCGCGACGGTCAGCACCCCGACCATGAGGTACAGCTTGGAGCTGTTGCCCGCGGGCTTCAGGTCGAGGTCGTCGTCGAGCTCGGTCATCGCCGGAGCGGAGGTCGACTCGTTGGCGAGGGCCGCTCCGCTCAGCGAGGCCGAGGCCGCAGCCAGGCCGGACACACTGCTGCTGCTCAGGCCCGAAGTGCTGGCGGATGCCGAGTCTTCCGGCACGCTCTGCACCCCGGACTCGGCCGCCTTGGCTTCCTCTTGCTGAATGCGAACGAGCTCGTTGACATCGATGAGGCCCGACCCGGCGCTCGCCTTGGCCTGCGTCGCCAACCGGGCCGGCCGCGGAGTGTCGACCGGCGGCGGCGTGGGCTGTCGAGCACGAGCGGCCGACTCGGCTTTGGCCTGCTCGGCCATGCCGGCCGCGATGGCTCGGATGTCGAGCAAGCCGGACTCCTTTTGGCTTCCGGGTGCCGGCGTGGCCAAGCGGGCGCGAGCCTTCTTCGGCTTGTCGTCGGTCTTGGGAAGCTTGTCCCACGCGACCGGAGCCAACGCGGGCTCCTCACTCGCGGCGGGTCGCCCCCAGCTGCCATCGCCCAATGAATCTCCCTTTTCGGAGTTGAACAGGCTCTCTGACCAATCGGCGCTCATCGTCGTTCTGCTTATGACTATGGCCTACCTCGAAGATCCGAGGAAGCCCCGACACGGGACGAATCTTCAGTCTTTTTGAGGCACTCGAGGACGGCGCAGTTTCGCGCAAACGCGCTATTTGTGGCGGGGCGGGGCTATCCGTGGCGCTAGGGATCGACCGTCGATCATGGTCGACCGACGAAGCGATCTCCCGCCCAGATCACGGGTCGTACATTTCCATCGCTCGGCGACATTCCACCGACACTGTGGTACATCGCAGCCACTCCCCCGTGACGTACAAGTTCGTCTTCGATCCGCAGGCCGAGTGCGTGCGACCCCTGGCCGGGAATCCACCCCCCGCCCGACCACCGCTTCGGACCCGTCGCCGGCAGAGCGGCAGCTGGGCCATGGTGGTGATCGCGGTCGTGGCTTCGTTGTTCGGATATGGCGTGGTGCGGGCGGCGGTTCAGCACAACGCAGCCGCGACCTCGCGCTGAGACGAACGCGTCGCTCGACTCGAGCACGAGCTCAAGGCTCGGCGCCGTCGAGGATCCACTGCTCGATGGTGTCGATGAGGTCGGGCGCCAGGCCACCATCCGGCGCGGGCATGGGGTTGCCCTCGCCCCCCGCCTCGATGTGCGTGTTGTTGATCTTGTGCCACAGGTAGCTGTCGGCGGGCACACCGGGCTCGATGCGGTCGAGACCGGCCGCCTCGGTCGACGCCACGTCCACGAGGTTGGCGTAGCCGTCGGCCATGCTCAGCCCCGCCGGTTCGCCCGCGGTATGGCACTCGCAGTTGGCGTTGATGATGGGCTGGATCGTCTCGGCGAAGCTGATCGCGGGCTCGCCCGAGCTCTCGGCCGCCGTGTCGTCGGTCGTCTCCGCATCGCCGGAGGTGGTGGGGTCACCCGTGGTGTCGCCCATCTCGCCGCCGGTCGTCATGGGCTCGCCGGTCGTCGTCCCGGGATCGGCGTCGTCGTTGCCCGTGGTGGGGTTCGGGTCGCCCGTGGTCGCGCTGGGCTCGGCGTCGGAGAGCAGCGCATAGAAGATCGAGATCCCGTCGTCGATGCCGGTCACCAGCTGCTGCTCGAGGTTGATCTGCGCGACCGGGAGCGCTTCCCAGTTGCCCTGCCCCGATTCGAACGAGACCGCATCGACGGCCCCGACCGCCAACCCGGTGGTATCGGTGGGCAGCGTGGTCCGGTAGGTGACCGAGGCGGGAATCAGCAGCTCGGGGTTCGGCCGCACCAGGTAGGCAGCACCGTAGACATCGGGCGGCTCGTTCGTCGACTCGATGAACAGCTCGACATCTTCTTCGAGCGCGCCGGGAAGGATGGCGATGGTCAAGACGCTGTCGAGTGAGGTGATGGTGCCCCCATTCGGGCCAATCACCACATTCGCCAGCTCCGTCGAACTACCGCCTCCCGAGTTGCATGCGGCGGCACCGAGCAGCAGAGCAAGGCCGTGAACACGAAGCGTTGCCTTCATCGCAGTCTTCCCCGAACGCTGAAGGTAGCACGGTCACCTCGCCCGAAGGGCGGGCGCCATCGCGCGAGCGCAAACCGGGCTGCCGGCGACGTTCGGGCTCGCGTATCCTCCGGCAGACCAGCCGTCATGCCTTCCCTGCACCAGCTCGGGCTCGCCCTTCGCACCGCGCGACATCTGCGACCGCAACAGCTCGCCGCCCAGCTCGCTCACCGCGTGCGTGGGCCCGCTCGCATGCCTCGACGTCGGCGTGCGCCCGGCATCGACTCGCTGGCTCCATGCTCGGTCGCCTTGTGCCCGTCGCCCGAAGGCCGACCCGGCGCCACTGGAATCGCGCTGGTCGGTCGCCCGCCCCACGACCCCACCACCGAAGGCTGGGACGCGGGCGCCAACCCGCTGTGGGCGTACACGCTGCACTACCACGGCTGGCTCAACCATCCCGAGGTGAGCACCGAGTTTGCCCGCGCGACCCTCGGGCACTGGATCGACGAGCATCGCCACGGCGTCGGCTGGGAGCCCTACCCCACTTCGCTCCGGGTGCTGCACTGGCTGGGCTGGCTGCATCGTCACGGCGCCGAGCTGCAGGCCTTCGAACGCGAGCGCATCTTCGGCTCGCTGGCGGCCCAGCTCGACCACCTCGCGGCCCACGTGGAGGTGCACATCGATGGCAACCATCTGTGGACCAACCTCGTCGCGCTGACCACCGCGGGGCTCGCCCTGCGAGGACCCTTGCCGACCCGGCTGCTCGAGCGCTTCGAGGCTCGCACCGTCGACACCGTGCACGCCCAGCTCGCGGGCGACGGGATGCACGGCGAGCGAACGCCCTCGTACCACTGCCTGCTCACCGAGCAGCTCGCCGTGCTGTCGTCGTTTGCCCGGTCGCAGCGGCCCCGCCTCGCCCATGCGCTCGCGCCCGCGCTGTCGGCCATGCTCGAGTCGATCCCCGCGTTCACCCACCCCGACGGCGACGTCGCGCTGTGGGGAGACAGCCAGCGCAACGCCCCCGTCACTCCCCAAACGCTGCTCGAGCGATTGGGTCGCACCATGCCCCGGGGGCATGCGGATGCCCCGGTCAGCGGCTTCGCCCGACGTCAGTGGGGGCCGTGGTCGCTGCTGTGGAATCGGGGCGACGTCGGCCTGTCGCACCAGGTCGGGCACGTGCACGGCGATGCCTTGGCGATCGAGCTCAGTCTCGGCGGCACGCGTGTGGTGGTCGATGCCGGGGTGGGCACCTACGAGATCGGGCCCGAGCGCGCCTACGCCCGATCCACCGCGGCCCACAACACGGTCACCGTGGGCTCGGGCGCGACCGACCAGCACGAGCTGTGGGCGAGCCATCGCATCGGGGCACGGGCGCAACCCCAGACCCTCGCCTGCGCCGACGATCGGATCGTGGCCGAGGTCCGCGGTCACGCCAGCCCGGCCACCCACCGCCGCCGCATCGAGCACGAGGGCGAGGTCATCCGCGTGACCGACACCCTCGACCAACCGAACGTGCCGGCCGTGGTTCGCTACTTCGTCCCCGCCACGCTCGAGCCGAGGCTGCGCGGCGAGACCGTCGAGCTCGAGGCGGCCGGACGCCGGGTGCAGATCCGGGCGCCGGGCGGCCGCTGGCACGCCAGCGATGCTCCGGGCTGGGTCGGCATGGGTCGTAGCGCGCCGCGGGTGTGCCTGTCGCTGCCGCTGGGGATGCAGGGCACGGTCGTCGAGTTCCGCGCCCTCGGGGGCGGACCCGCGACGCCTCCCTGATCGGCGCGATGAAAACGGGCCGTGGACCATCCGGGATCGGATGGCACACGGCCCGCACCTCGGGCTCGGGCGCATGCCCGAGCCCACCGCCTCAGCCCGTCTTGCGGGCCTTGCCCGGCCCGATCCAGATCGAGCTGGTCCGCGCCGCTCCGTTGGCGGCCTCGTCCGCGGCGGTCCCCACCGTGTTCACCAGCGCCTCCACGCCCTGCTGAGAAGTGGAGAGGGTGTCCTCGATGACGGCGTCCACGTGACCCACGAGTCGGCGCGTCAGCGACGTGAAGCCCTGCTGGGTGCTCTCTACGGTGTCGAACACGTCCTTGAGTCGGGCCTTCCACTCACCGTGGACGTCACGGGCGGCGGTGAAGCTGGTTTGTACGAGCTTGCGTGCGTAGCCGGTGCCCAAACCGATCCAGGTCTGGAGGATCGCCTCGGACGGGCGGGTGAGCGCAGTGACATCGCTATCGTGCTCTTCCATGGTCTGGACCATGACAAGGATCGATGCCCGCGACGATGATCCGCGGTCGAATGCTGATGGCCAAATACCGGTAGAAGAGCGGCGTATTCGGTGGGACGCCGTCCTTCGTAAAGGCAGTCAACGGGAGCGCAATCGAACGAGGCCGCGACTCCGCCCGGAGCCGCGACCTACTCGATCGGCGTGTCGCGACTGAATCAGTGCGCCTGCGGATCGCCGCCGTGCCAGTAGTCGGCGCTATAGACCGTCACGCCGCCCGGCGGCGTACTGAATGCGGTCACGCGCATCTCCAGACAGCGGCCACCGATCTCGGAGCCCTCGAGGCGAACCGACTTGCGCGGGTCATAGCTCATGTCCGCGCTCACCAGCACCTCGCCGCCGCCCGGGGGACAGGTATCGTAAAGACGCGCCACGACGTCCGAGACCCCGTTGAAGTCGTCCTCGGACCAGGTCACCGCCCACTTGTACTGCTGCACGGCAGGGCTCTCGGCCACGGCATCACCGACGGTCCAGCTCTTGGTCTGCCCTTCGACCAAGTGTTCCGACCGCCAGCCCCAACCCCACGGCGCCGTGAGGCTGTCGTTCGACGGGAAGTGGGCCTTGATGCGCCCGAAGCCCGAGGTGTCCGACACCCCCGTGTTGCGATCCGCCGACTGATCGTAGTCCCACTTGTCGCCCAGCAGCAGCAGGTTGACCATCAGGGCGTGGGCGTCTTGCACGGGGCCGTTCCACTCCATCGCATCGAAGTGATCGCGCATGTTGGCCGCGATGGCAGCCACGATGGGGGACGCGACCGAGGTGCCGCATTCGGAGCTCGTGGCGTATCCGTTCACGCCGCTTTGTGGGAACCGCACGGCACAGCCCGGGGCCGCCAAGTCGACCGCCGCGGCCGTTCGCTGCGGACCGTCGTGGATCTCGATGGCAATCCCGCCGCGGCTCGAATCCGTGCGCAACGACGCATCGTCGTAGTCGACCGTCGTGTCGGTATCGAGCGCCGCCACCGATACGACGTCGGGATGATTGGCGGGGTAGTTCACGTTGCAGCCAGCGCCGTGACCTTCGTTGCCCGCCGCCGAGACCAGCAGCACGCCCGCATCCGCGGCGTTGGCCAGCGCCTCGTTCATGCACGAATAGTCGGGATCGCAGAACGTGCTCGATACGGCCCGGAGGCCAAAGGACATGTTGATCACGTCGACCTCGTCCAGCACCGCCTGCTCCACTGCCGCCTCCAGGCCCTGGCAGAAATTCGAGCCCGCGTAGTAGTAGATCGACGACTCGGTGGCGATCCCGCTTCGCTGCTCGCGTTGAATCGTGTTGGTGATGGAGGAGTCCTGACCATCGGTGAGATCACCGCTGGCCAGCGACGCGACCAGCGTGCCGTGGCTGCCGTTGGGAGCGTTCATGGTCGTGGTGCTGCACCCGCTCCCGTCGCAGTCGTAGTTCTCGGCGATACGGCTCAACGTGGACCAGTTCACGGTTCGCCAGGCGACGTGATTGCGGTTGATCCAGTTCGACCCGTTGTTGAGCTCGATCACCCCCACGCGGACCCGCAGCCCGTTGGCTCGTGCGCCCGTGAAGCTGTCTCGGCTCGCCGCCAGCAGCTCGTTCGCCAGCGTGTTGTTGCGGATGTCTCGACCGTCGTAGGTGGCCAGCGTCACGCCCTCGGCGTCGAGTTCGATCTCGGTCACCTCGGGGAGTCGGCTGAGTTCCTCGACGCGGCCGGCATCGATCTCCACCAACACGTGGCTGGAGATCCAGCGGCGGCCGAGCACGGTGCCGCCCAAGGCCTCGATGCGCGAGCCGACGCGAAGCTGCACCGGCTCGAGTCCCGCTCGTCGCTCCGCGATGGCCTCGCGGCGAGCCTCGCCCGTGCGCCCCTGGAAGCGGTGAAAGTCGGTGGGGGGCGCATCCACGGAGACGAGCAGGCTCAGGCGCTCGGTGGGCTCGAGACTCGCGGCATGGGCCACCGCGGTCTCGGTGGGGCTGACGGCCAGGCGGGGCGACTCGGGCGCGGCCCCATGTCGTGCGACGCTGGCGGTCAGATCGGTGGGCGACCACGGCACGACCCGCGCGGGAGCGAGGCCCATGGAGCGCGCTTCCCCGCGGTCATCGACCATGACCGCCTCACCACGGCCATCGGGGCTCTCGAAACGCTCGACCGGATGCTCGGGTCGCTCGTGCTCTTCGCCTTCATCTTCCAACTCGACCAGCGTGACTTCATCGATGGACTCGCTCAGCTCGAGCTCGGCGTCGAGGCTGGAGTCCTGGGAGGCGGTGGTGCACGCGGCAAGGCCGACGAGCACCGACAATAGGTGGCGGTGATTGTTCATTGGGGGCTTTCTCGACGTTGAAGGAGTCGCCGTTGCGGTGACTCGCTCCTAGGACGACCTGCGCCCGCCGATCCCCTCAGGGCTTTTTTGAATCGCGATGACGTCGAAGCACGCGCCATCCCGCCGCCGCGATTCCCAGGCACAACAGCGCCGCGCCCACGAGCAGCCAACGTCGCCACGGCCACCACCACGGGCGCGGGACCAGCACCAAGTCGCCTCGGCCTACCACCACCACGCCAGCCCATGCCGCCGTCGGAGCCCCTTCGGCGATCATGTCGCGCTGCGCCAACGCCAGGGACGCGGAGAGCGAATGGCCTTCGTCGAGGTGGGAGTACAGCCGCGAGAACAAGGCCATGGCGTCGGCATCGGCCAGGGCCCAGCGGCTCGCCACCACCGCCTGCGCCCCGCTCTGCAAGAAGGCCCGCGCCAGGCTCATCACCCCCTCACCGCGTACGAAGGCCCCCGAGGCGCCGCTGCAGGCCGACAGCACGACCACCTGGCCATCGAGCGGAAGACGGACGATCTCCCGCGCCTGCAGCAGACCGTCCTCCCCGTCGCCGCCCGGGGTGAGCACCACCGCCGAGCGCTCGGGCTCCTCGGCGTCCATCACCGCATGGGTCGCAAAGTGCAGCATGCCGTACTGCGACAGCTCCGAGGCCTTGAGAAACCGTTCGCTCGCCGAGTCACCGACTTCGGCCCGGCGCGGCTCGGCGTTCCACAGCTCGGTGATGGTCTCGACCTCCTGGCGAGCCCGCGGCAAGGTGCCCAGCTCGACGCCATCCTCCAGCGTGCCCGCCCGCCACGATGCGTTGCCCGGCGACGGCTGGATCCGCGGCGCCATGGCCAACAAGCCAGCGGCCGGAGCTTCGGGCCGGGCCCGCCAGTCCATCCAGCTCGTCACCGAGGGCACGACGGAGATCGAGTAACGGCTGGCCAGGGGAGGAGCGGAGGGTCCGTCGCTCAGCGCCGAGAAGGGCAAGGCCCACAGACCGCCGTCGGGCACGATCACCAGGCGCTTCACCGCGGGATCGAGCTCCGCCAGCGCGGGCGCGACGAGCTCGCGATGAAGCTGAGACAACGCGGGACGCTCACTCCCGTCGCGGCGCACGAGCAGACCTTCGATGAAGCCGAGGGAGCCCTCGATGGCCCGACGCTCGGGAATGGGCACCACCCGCACGTCGTCGCGGGTCATCGTCCAGACCCACGCACCACCCTCGGGTGCGCCCGAGAGGTTGCGCTCGTCGGCGAGCTGGTAGCTGATCAGCGCCTCGTCGGGGGCCAGCGCAGCTCGGACTTCGTCGAGCCCGGGGAACCGAGGCAGCAACAGCTCGCCGATGCTCCTTCGGCCGCGATGGAGGAATCCCCGCCGCACCCGCTCGCGCCGCTCGAGCTTCACGAGGCGGTCGAGGGCCTGTGCGCGCGGCTCGGCCTCGAGCGCGGGCGAGAGCAACGAGCGCTGGAGCACGGTGATCTCCTGCAGCGTCGATCTCCAGCGCTGCTCGTCGGGGTCGAGGGTGGGCTTCGGGTTCGCGTCGGCGCGACGCAGGCCGTCGAGCAACGAGCGCGCCCGCAGTCGCTCCATCGTCCCGAACGCCAGCGCCAGATCGGCGCGCGTACGCTCGGGCGCCGCCAACAGCGAGCCCGCGAAGAAATAGTAGCCATAGGCAGACCGCCGCATGGCCTGGCTGCGATCGTGCTCGTCGGTCTGGAGGTCGCGCAGCAGCTCGACGTCGTCGAACAGCCGCTGCGCCCGCGTCGTGGCCAACGCACGATCCCCAGACCGCCACGCCGCCACCGTCCGCACGAACCCCGACAAGATCCGCGGCTGACGATTGCCGGAGCGCCGCGCCTCGACATCGACGGCATCGCTCAGCGCCCGCCCCTGCGCGTCTTCGCCTTGCAGCAGCAGATGCAAGGCCCGCCACGCCTCGGCCTCGATCCGGTATTGCGGGTCATCGATCTCCGCGCACCGCCCGTAGGCCGCCACCGCGTCTTCGTGGTGCCCCCGCGCGCTGGCCAGGCTCCCTTCCAGACACCACAGGCTGGCCGCCGTGTTCACCTGCTGCGCCCGAGCGGCCAGGGCATGCGCGGCGTCGAGGCGCTCGCGGAGCGACGCGGGCAGGGGTCCGTCGCGCAGCTCGATCGAGCTCAGCTCGAGCTCGATCAACGACGCCGCAGCGAAGGCTTCGACATAGGCATCGTCGTGCTCGCGGGAAGCCTCGAGCATCTGCTGGTAGTCGGCTCGCGCCCGCCCCGGCTTGCCCAGCCGCTGCCACAGCTCGGCCCGCGCCCGCAGGCCGTGCATGACCACCGTGTACGAGCCTTGCTCGGCGGCCCGAGGAATGCCCGCGTCGTACAGCGCCCGCGCGATGATGAGGTCTCCGCCCCCGCGCAAGATCGTAAAGCCCAGCTCCACCTCGCCCGCCGCCTGCATCTCGGGCATGCCCGCCGCCTCGCCCAGCTCGATCAAGCGCTCGAACGCACGCTCGGCCTGCGCGTACTGCCCCAGGGACCGCGACCACTGGCCGTAGTTGGCCAAGAGCGTGGCCTGGTCGGCCACGTCGGCGTCGGGCGGAAAGGGGTCGACCAGCTCGGCCACCAGCCCCACCGCCCGACGCATGTCACCGCGATCGGCCACCACCGAGGCGAGGCCGAGCCGCGCCCAGGCAGGCCCCGACGAGCGCTCGACCAGCGCTTCGAGCTCGCGCTGCGCCTCGTCCCAGGCTTGGTCGCGCCGCGCCGCTTCGTAAAAACACATGGCGTCGGCGCGGGACAGCGGCTCGCTCGCGGCGGCAGCTCGGCACGCCGTCATCGCGTCGGCCGAAGGGGACTCGACCGGCGCCGCCCGAGCCGAGCCCGAGGCCCCGCACACCAGCGCCAGCACCAGCGGTGCCGACCGACCCAGGCGAGACCCACTCGAGTTCATGGCTCGACTACCGTATCGTGGCGATGAAGGTCTCCGACACGATGCGGCGCCCGTCGGACCGTACGGCCTCGACTCGCCACAACAGCCGGGCGTCGTGGGGAATGCTCACCACCGTCTCGGCCGCGATCGAGTAGCGAGGCTCCTCGAGGGCCAGCGACTCCACCACGACCTCGAGCTGGGGCGTGCGCACGAACAGCTCGTAGCGCACGGCATCGGTCACCTCGGTCCACTCCAGCGTCGGGTCGGCCCGCGTCACGTCTCCGTCGCCCCGGATGGCCGAGATCCCCGCTTCGGCGCCCCGCAAGGTCCCCGCGTCGTCGGAGTACGGCTCGATGCCCCCGCGCGGCCACGCCAACACCAGCAGCACTGCGGCGGCGAGCAGAGCGACGACGGGCACGAGCCGCACGATCGCCGCCGGACGAGGGCCGCGCTCGACCCCCTGCAACGGCGACTTCGTCCGCGCGGAGTCCTGCTCGGCAAAGGCCTCCTCGGCAAAGGCCGCGGCCAAGCGCCAGTCCTCGGCCAACGCGGAATCGTCGGCCATGCGCTCGGCCAGTCGCGCCACCGCGGCCGGCTCGGCGTCGCCGTGGACCGCCGACCACAGAGCCTCGGCATCGATCTCGTCGTGATTCGACCGCGGCGGTCGCTCGGCGAAGGCCCGAGCCAACGCCTCGTCCGCAGCGCTTCGTTGCTCGATGCGGCTCATGGCGCCCATCCTTTCGCGGCCAGGTGCTCGCGCAGCTTGGCCAAGCCGCGGTAGACCATGTTCTCGGCTCGCTTGGGCGGCCACCCCAGCAGCCGACCGATCTCCGGCACCGAGTGGCCCTGCAGGTAGAGGGTCACCGCCTGACGCCGCGCCTCGTTGAGCTGCCCGAGTCCCTGGGCAATGGCTCCCGACAGCTGCGCCGACTCGGCCCTCCGCTCGGGGCCCAGCGCCGCCGCGTCGACGGGCTCACCCCCTTCGTCGCTCGCTCCCGAGCCCAGCGAGACCTCCCGCTTGGCACGAAGCCGCCGAACCTCGTCGATCGTCGCGCTATAGGCCACCTTCCACAGGTACGAGGAAGGCAGCTCGCGCCCGTCCTCGTTGCGTTCGCGGGCCCGGACCACGCGGAGCATCGCGGCTTGGACGATGTCCTCCCGATGCGCGGCCGCCCACGGGGGGCAGGCGCGAGCCACCACGCGCCCGAGCTTGGCCCGCAGCGCCTCGTCGTCTTCACGCACGATACGGGGCGTGGATCGACCCATCGGAGCATGACGCGGCCGAAGCCGTCGGACCGATGTGTCACGGGCATGAGGGGAGGTCAAGACGTGCGGCGCTCGGCTCGGCGGACACCCAGGCAGACGCAAGGCCGACGATGATTCGAACGGCCCCGGCGTCACGAGGCAGCCTCGTGAACGTGGGTTGGCGCTACGAACGCGGGTGCGGGGGCGGGCATGGTCGCTCCCTCCACTTACGGAGGCCGCGACCCGATCCCCTCACCCGCACCGCTAATATTCGATGACCTTCTTCTTCTTCAGCGCGACCAACGTTCTGGACAAGGTCAGGTCGTCGATCTCGCTGCGGTCGAGCACGTTCCACCAGCCGCCCATCTCGACGATGTCTTGCACGAGCTCGAGCTCGGTCTCGTCGAGTTCCTTCCAGCGCACGGGGCTGGGCTTGGCTAGCGCGACCTTGGCTCGGGGCTTGGGCAGCGGGTTGCGCTTGGCGAGCGCGGCCATCTCGTCCTCTTGGCGAGCGGCCTCCATCAGCATGTGCTCGAGCGACATGCTGATCTCCTCGGGCGCCTCGTCGATGGCTTCGCTCTCGAGCTCGAAGCTGCCGCGCTTCCACAGCAGCATGCGCAACAGAGCCTTGGCCGGCTTGAGCTCGTCGGCCCCCGAGATGGAGGCGTAGAAGACCTGACCCGAGCGCAGGTGCAGCGCGCCGATACGGTCGTCGGGATCCTTGACCTTGAGGGTGCCCGTCTTGCGACTGGTGGCGAGCCACTGCAGCACGTCGACCAGCGGGATGTCCTGGATGCTCCCCGCCATCGAGCGGTTGGAGACATCGGCCGAGCCCTGGCTTTTTTCGCCGGCCCGCGTCTTGGACAGCGAGTCGGGGTCGCTGCGCACGACCCGAGCCAAGCTCGAGCCAATGGCGATCCGATCGCCCTCGCGCAGACAGTGCCGCTCGACCGCTTCGCCATTGACGACGGTTCGATTGCGGGAGCCGAGGTCGCGCAGCCAGATCCGACCGCGCGCGGGATAGAAGCGGACGTGCTTCCGGCTGACCGCGTCGTCGGCCAGGATCAGGTCGACCTCCGAACTCCGTCCGGCGATGTAGCTGCGTCGGTCGTCGAGGGGAAAGTCCTGCCCCTCGTAGCGTCCGGACACGAACTTCAAAACCGTGACGAGGCCGTCGTCCATGCTCGGTCACGATACGCGGACCGCGGACTTCGCGTCAACGCGACTACACGGTGTTCCACGGCGGAACCGGGCGTATTCGACCGATTCTGCGGACCTGCGTCGGCGTGTGATCGGGATCGCCAGCTCACGGGAAAAAAGTGCCCTCCCTCGGACGGGAAGCCCCCTATCGACGATGGCCACCAAGTGCCCTCTACGAGCCGAAACCCAGCGTTTGCCGGACCTGATTAGGGGGATGCCCCCGATCGCGGAGTGTGCGCGATCCGGCCGCCCCGGGGGGGATCCACGTCTTGCTGGCTCCTACTTCACAGTGAAGACTGTTCTCGTGCCGTCGATGAAAATGGGTTGGAAGTGGTGGGGAGCCGCGGTCGTTGCCGCGGGCCTGAGTGTGTTCACCGGATGTGCCAACCAACGCGCGACCACGGGATATGAATCTGGCGGCGCCTATGCCAACGCCGCCCCGCGCACGGTCATCGCCGAGCCCGGCGCCTACGATGGAATCTACGTCGAGCAGGTCTACGCCCAGACCGGCGACGAGGGCATGATCGGCTACGAGCAGCTCTCCGACGGCACCGAAGTCCAGGTCATCACCTACGTCCACACCTATCCCGAAGCCATCGAGACCTACCCCAGCGTGTGGTGGTCCGGTCGCTGGTACTACAACGTCAACGGCGACTTCGTGTACTACAGCGCCGACCTCGGGCAGTGGGTCTACTACTACGGCCCGCCCGCGCCGCTGGTTGCGTGCTGGAACGGCTACTACCCGTACTCGCCCTACTACTGGGGCGTCGGCTACTACGGCTCGGGCTGGTACTGGGGCGGCGTAGGCGTCTACGGCTATCACGCCTACGGACTGCCCGTCGCGCACACGCACCACCATCATCACAACCACTGGAACGATCGCCCGTCGCGTGGCGGAGGCTCCGGCAACTCGCGCCCGAGCACGGGTGGGCCCGTCGGCGACGGACCGAGCCCCGGTGGCACCACCGACAAGGGCCCGCGTCGCACCAAGGTCGCCGACGCCAACCAAGGCGACCCCCGACGGACCCGCCCCGCGGGCAACCCCACGCGCAACAAGCCCGATGCGCCGTCGCGGGCCGAGCCCGGCCGCACCAAGCCCAACGAGGGCGGCAGCACGCTCGCCAAGAACGAGCCCACGCGCAACAAGCCCTCTGCCGACGCACGCAAGGACCCGAACACGGGCGGCACCAACCTCGCGCGCACTCAGCCCACGCGCACCAAGCCCTCCGATACGCGCAAGGACCCCGCCAATAGCGGGCCCACGCGCAGCGACTCGGGCACGGCCACGCTCGCGCAGCGCCGTCCCACCGAGACCGCGCCGGCCTCGAGCCGCACGCCCAAGACCCGCGGCCCCTCGCGCTCGAGCTACACCTCGTCGGCGGGCAACAAGGTCACCGTGGTCAACCCGCCGACGCGCTCGCGACCCGCTCGCTCGTCGCAGACCTTCACCGCGGCCAAGGACACGACCTTCCGGGCACCGCCGCGCCGCACCAGCGCACGCTCGCCCAGCTGGGGTCAGACCGTCGCGGCCCCGAACCGCAACGCCGCCCCGAGCCGCAGCACCGCGCCGAGCCGCCGCGCGTCGCCCAGCCGTAGCGCTTCGCCCAGCCGCAGCGCGTCGCCCAGCCGCCGCTCCACGCCGACCTTCGGCTCGAGCCCCAGCCGCAGCTCGGCCCCGAGTCGCAGCGCTGCGCCCAGCCGCTCCCGCGCCCCGTCCCGCACCACGCCATCGCGCTCCAGCCGGACCCCGTCGCGCAGTCAGCCCAGCCGGTCGATGCCGAGTCGCTCGCCCAGCCGCAGCCGCACCACGCCGACGCGCTCGCCCAGCCGAGCCACCCCGTCGCGCTCCCCGAGCCGTAGCCGCACGACGCCCGCACGCTCGCCGAGCCGCTCCAGCCCCTCGCGCTCGCCCAGTCGATCCGCCCCCAAGCGCTCGACGCCCAAGCGACGCTGAGCCCCCGCCGCGAACGAACGCGGCCCGCTCCAACGACCGGCCGGACCCTCTCGAGGGCCCGGCCGGACTCGTTTTCGGCGACCGTCAGGCGACCGTCACGGGGCGCAGCTGGAGGTGTCGAGCTGGCAGAACTCGGTGCAGGGCAAGGGCTCGGTGCCGGGGCCCAGGCCGAGGCTCTCGCAGGTGTCGGTGGGCGGACGGTCGAGCTCGCAGTTCTCGCCATCACCGATGACGGTATCGCCACAATACCCGCACAGATCGAAGCGATACTGACAGCTGGCCAAGCCGCAGTCGAGCAGCCCTCCCGTGTAGATGCGATCGGGAAACGCGGGGTTGGTCAGGCCCGCACACTCGGCGAAGTTCAGGCCCTCGGGGGTGCAGAAGTCCTTGGCGCAGTCGCATTGCTCAGTGGCATCGATGATCCCGTTGCCACAGCACGAGTGACAGACCGGCCCTTCGGCGACGTCGCCGAAGTCGTCGCCCGCGGTGGTGCCGGTCGAAGGATCGGAGGTCGTGCCCGAGCTCGTGCCCGGGCTCGTGCCGGACGTCGTGTCCGCGCCACCGCTTCCGCTCGTGGTCCCGGGCACGACGCTGGTCGCCCCGGGCCCGGTGGTCGCCCCCTCACTCGTGCTCTCGGTGTCGCCGTTGCTCGAGCTCGTGTCGGTGAGGATGAACGGAGCGGGACAGCCCGAGCCCAACACGGCGAGGAGGCCGATCCATGGTTTCAATCTCATATGCATAGGCGAACTCGACCGCGCCATCGTACCGCGGAGGTCGACGCTCGTTTTCGCGATTGCCGGCCCTGCGCCCATCGACTAGAGGTTAGTCAATGAGGCGATGTCGGACGGAGAGTCGATGGATGATCGTCGCGGCGATGCCCGTCGTGCTCGCGTGCCGGCCGGGCTCGTCTCCCGCTCCCGAATCGGCCGAAGCCTCCCCTTCGTCCGCGGCCGAGCCCGTTGCCGCCGCAGAACCCGAGGCCTCCGAAGCTCCAGCTCGAACGCCCGAGGTCGTGACGCCGCCGCTGGACGACGCGACCCCGTTTCCCCACGTGGAGGGCGTCGGCTCCTCGGAGCGACTTCGCACGATCCGCCAGGCCATGGTCGCCAGAGGCCTGCCCGATGGCGTCTGGGTACGAATCTCGACCACGGACATCGCCACCGAGTCCACCGTCGTCCTCGAACTCGACCGCGGCTCGATCCCCGGCATCACCGACTCGGAACAGGCCAAGACGGTCGACGTGCCCGAGCTGGTGCAGGCGCTGAAGGCCGCGGCGCACGAGGCCCCCGAAGGCGTGGAGAAAAACCTCGTGCTGCTCGGCGACCAGAACCTTCGCTTTTTCACCCTCACCGCGACCATGCGCGCGGCCGGCCAAGCGGGGCTCACGACCTACGCTTTCCTCGTCGAGGAACCCGACGGCACCGTACGTCTGCGAGCCGAGGAGGAGTAGGCGAGCGGTTCAGGGCCGACGCGCGGCCCGCCAGATACGTCCGCCGTCGTGGTCGACCACGAGCAGGTTGCCCTGGGCGTCCAGGCTGAGCCCCCGGACTTCGCTGAGCTGGGGTGCTCCCGCGAAGCGTTGAATGGTGCCGGAGGGATCGACGAACCAGACCGTGTCCGACTCGTGTGTCCCCAAGAAGTAGCCCCCGGAGGCATCGAACCATAGCGCCCGCACCCCGGGCAGTGCGGTACGCAGGGCCGCCGAGCCATCCCCTCCGCCCGAGGACTCACCCGTGCCCGCGATCGGGGTCGCGGTGCCGTCGGCCGCGAGCCGAAACACCCGACCCGCCCTGCGATCGGTCACCACCAGCCGTCCTTCGAGATCGAGCGCGAGGTTGCCCAGCGACCGAAACCCCGACGCATACACCTGTACCCCGGCCTGCGGCGACCAGCGCAAGACCTCGGTGTTCGAGGCCACGAACGCTCGCGTCTCGTCGTCGCTGACCCACAGCCCACGACCGATCGAGATGCCCTGTGGGACCTCGAACAGCGTCGTCAGGGTCCCTCGTGCATCGAGGCGCTGGATGGCCGAGTGACCGAGGTCGAGGATGTACACGACCCCCGTGCCCGCGACCCACAGCCCGTTGGGCGACTTCAGCTCGGGCGCCCCCGCCACGGTGACGATGGTGCCGGCCGGATCGATCTTGCGGACCGCTTGCGCATCCTTGTCGGCGACGAACAGGTTGCCCGTCGCGTCCGCCATGACGAAGTGCGGCCGTGAGAGCTCGGCCTGGAGGGCGGGCCCTGCCTCGTACTCGGCCTTCCACCCGTCGACGCCTTTGCGCTCGATCCGGGCCGTGCCCGCCACGAGCTTCAGCTCACCGAAGCACGCCCGCATCTGCTCGGGGCGGCACGATGCCGGGTCGGGCCGCGCGGTCGAGTCGGGAGCGCCCGCGGGCACGCCTCCCGAGGGCGTCGAGGCGCTCTGGCCCGAACACGCGAACATCATCGCGGCCATCGCCACCAGCCAACCGAGCCGACGTGCTGCCATCTACTTCACCGTTCCGCAGGGGCCTTCGAAACCCCCGGGCGCGAGGCGAACGTGAACTGGCCCCCAGACCGTCGGCAGCGCGAGCGCCTCGCCCCCGATCGCCGCCATCGTGGTCTCCTTCATCACGCAGCCGACCACCGTCGGTTGGTCGGGCGCGAGCAGGAACGTCCCCGCCGCGATCTTCACCCGCGGGGCTCGGCCCACGTCGCCCCACGACAGCCTCATGCGGGGCCAGCCTCGACCGCAGCCATAGCCGATCCCGTACTCCGGCTGAAACACGTCCCGCGCACGCACATAGCCGACGTAGGAGACCTCGATGTCGCATCCCGGCTGGAACTCGACCAAGTGATAGCCCCGGTTGGGCTTGTCGGTGAGCAGCTGGACCTCGTCGTCCTCGCCCAGCTCGATCAGCACCTTGCCCCCCGGTCGCACGCGCAAGGCGGTGGCCTTCTTCGTTCGGTAGGGAGGCAGGGGATCGGTCGCGGGCGGGGCCGTAGTGGCCGAGGGCTCGGGCGTGGCCGGGCCGATGGTGGTGCCGAGCGCCGAGGTGTCGATCCAGCCGCTCCAGCTCTGCTCAGGGCCCGTCCAGCGGACCTCGCTCGCCTCACCGTCGGCGCCGATGACATCGACCCAGGTCCCGCGCTCGACGATCACGTGACCGCGCTTGGGCGGGTCAGCGAAGCGAAACGCAGGATCGGGGCGCAGCCGGGCCCGCGTGGAGAGCAGGGGCTGGGCATCCGCACGGTCCACGTGCACCAACAGCCGCACCCCGCCCTGGTTGACCACCACCCGCGGCCGCTCGCCGTCGTCGACGACCATCATCGGGTGGGCGGTGGGAAAGGCCTTGCCGTCGGCCAAGCCGTACTCGGGTCCGTCCGCTCGCAACCGCACCCCGCCGCGACGCGCCATCGCCATGCGGGTCGACGCGCCCATCCACGAGATCCACTTCGCGCCGAGTACGTCGGCCACCTCGTCGTAGCCCTCGAGCTCGATCTTCGGCTCGGGCTCCGGTTCCTCGACCACGGGGGTGGGCGACGGCTCGGGCACGCGAATCGCCACCGGCTCCGGCTCCGCGCTCACCGGGTCGGGCGTGCTCTTGCCCGCACAGGACAGCGAGACCAGGGTCCCCACGACGACCACGGACGAGCGAAGGGGCACGGCCACCATGCGACGACCCTAGCACCGACGCGGACGTCCACGCATCGGTCGGTCGGCGAAGCCGTCGTGCCCGCTCGCCGTCGGGTCATTCCAACGTCAGCGGGCCCCCGCCACGCGGGAGCCCTCGCCGTGCATGAGGATCGAGCGAGCTCAGCTCACTCGAGAGCCGAGGCGCACATGGGCGGTGACCAGCAGCACGATCATCACGATCTCCTGCCCCACGTGCCCCACGAACCCGGTCGGCATGCCATCGAAGGCCAAGCCCGCCATGCGTCCGATCAGCGCCATGGTGATGAGTAGGGCCGAAGCCAGAAACCACTGCGAGTACCGAGCCCGCAGGCCCAACCCGATCATGATCCCGATGCTCGCGAGGAAGGCTCCGTGCCCGGCTCGCAGCGTGCTCAGGCCTTCCACCCCGCGGGGATCGACCGCGAGCTGATCCACCATCGCGGTGGGGTTGAACATGATCGTCAGGCCGAAGCCGAGCATCACGATGACGAAGATTCCGAGGATGATTCGAAGGGCCGTGTTCATGGTCGGGCTTGCTCCCAACCAACACGCCCGCGCCGCGCCGACCCGGCAGCAGCTCGCGAAACGAGCCGCGCGACCGGGGTCGGCACAGCGAGCGGTGAAGGCCGCGGCGGCCTTCGCTCGAAAATGTCCATCAACGGGGGAGTACGGGGGTCTAGGCGTCCATCTAGAGTCGCGGCGGGCGGGCCTCGCCTCGCGACGTCTTCAGGCTAGTTTTTCGTTCTCGGGAAAACAACGATCAAAATCGCCGCTCAAAAACCCGAAAACGAAAAACTGCCGCCGGCCTCGGCGCCCCGACGCTCTACTCGAGCTTGGCGATGTGGCCCCGCCCGAGCTTGAACGAGTACATCCCGTTGATCGGATCGGTGGTGTTGCTGACCACGTTGTTGGCCGCCTGCGACACGTCGCCCAGGAAGTTGAAGTAGGCGCAGCTGACCCCCGCGGGCAGGCGCTCGCTGATCTCGGCCATCGCCTCGAACGAGCCGGCCGCCGACGACATCGGCTCGAGATCGGGATCGACGACGTCGGAGTTGCGGACCTCGATGCGGTCGCCGCTGACGATGCCCAGGACCGCGGCATCCTGCGCGTTGAGCTCGACCACGTTGTAGGGCATCTGCATCCGACGATGAGCGATGCGCTCGTCCTCGACCATCGCGCTCCAGGTTCGAGAGTCGCGGCGGTTGATGACCCACAGCTCACCGTCGCGAGGCGCGAGCATGTCCTGCCGCTCGACGACATCGTCCCAGTCACCCCGAGCAAAGATCGCCTTGCCCGTGGCCGTCTTGAAGCCGCCGCGCTCCCCCGCCGTGACCTCGGCCACCTCGGCGTCGTGAAAGCGCGGTGTCTGCTGGATGACGCCGTCTTCGAGACGCAAGGGGCACTGCAACCCCGAGGTCCCGTACTCGGCGAGGACGTCGTGGGCGGGCCGTCCCTGCTCGCGCGCCTGCTCGACCAACGCTCCGTAGGCCTGCGTGCCCCCGGACACGGCCGACGCCTCTTCGAAGACCTCGTTGCTCGAGCCCCACTCGAAGCCGGTGTAGCCCATGCGCCGCGCGATGCTGGCCACGATGCTCCAGTCGTCGCGCGTCTGGCCCGGGGCATCGCAGATCTGTGCATAGTGACGGAGCCGACGCTCGCCCTGCATGCGGGTGAACGACCCCTCGCCCCACGACGTGGCGGGCAGCACCAGGTCGGCCAGGTCGGTGAGGCTCTGCGGATACAGGTCCTGCTGCACCAGCACCATGCCGCCCGCGTCGGCGCGAGCACACAAGGCGGCGATGACCGCCTCGCGGTCGAGACCCCCTTGCGGCCCATTGGGTCGCGCGATGGACTCGTCGACCTGAGGACCGGTCTCCCGTACGAGCTGCCGCATGCGCACGAACAATGGACCCGCCGCCGCGGTGCCGCCCCCGGCCCACGTGCACCCGATCGCCCACGCCATGCGCAGGTTGCCCTCGATGACCCATGCGTCGAGGTTGAGCCCCGCGGGGCGCCCCTCGAGGGTGTGCGGGGAGGCATCACTCGGGTACGAAGCAGCCCGCATCATCCCCCGCTGGTGCCCGCCACCCCGCGACACGACGCGGCCGGGGCGGTTGCCTGCGCCCACCAGCAAGCCCAGGCTGACCAAGGACGCACTGTTGGCGAAGTTGTGCGACCAGTAGTTGCCCTTCTCGAGCATCAGCGAGGCCCGAGGGCGACGCACCTCGCCGGCCGAGTCCAGCCCCGCTTCGGCCAGCCATGCCGCCGCCTGCTCGATCTTCTCGGCCGGCACCGAGGTGATGCGCTCCGCCTCGGCGAGGGTGTAGCGATCGTCGCCCTCGATCATCTCCCGCCACGAGGCAAAGTCCTGGCCGTAGGCGGTGCGCATATCGTGGCCCTCGCGCTCTTGCTCGAGCTCCTCGGCAGACACCACGTAGCGCTCGATGAACTCCGCGTCGTGCCACCCTCGCTCGAGGATCACCCGGGCGATGGCGTTGTTGAGCACGGTGTCGGTGCCCGGCCGCACCTGCAGGTGCAGGCCACCCCGCTGCTCGGCGATCTCGGCGGTGACCGAGCGCCGCGGGTCGACCACGATGAGCCGCTTGACCCGTCGCCCCTGTTCGTCGACCAGGGCTTCCCCCGTGGGCTCGGCGAGGATCCAGTTGCTGAACAGCACCCCGCGAGCCTCGTACGCCGCCACCCCGGACAGCAGCACCACATCGGCCTCGCGCCAGTCCTCGTAGCCCGCGCTGAAGGCATCGACCCCCGCCACCGACAGGCCCGGCGTCGAGCTGCCCGAGCGCGGCTGATCGTGCGGGGCCCAGCACGGGGTCCCCACCGCGTCGAAGGCCAGCTTGGTGATCGCGTAGGTGTTCTCGTAAAACTGATAGGTATAGGTCTTGAGCCCCCAGCCGAGCGGGCCATGGTTGTCGATGACGTGCCGACCGACCCGGGCCGCAATCTCGATCGCGTCGTCCCAGTCGATCTCGACCATCTCCTCGCCCACACGCAGCGCGGGCCGCAAGAACCGGTCCTGCTTGAGCTCGTCGTCGGGGGAGTAGAGCCGTCGCGCCAGCACCCCGCCCAGGTTGTGGTCGCCCATGGGGTTGACCACCTCCGCCTCCCAGTCGGGCAGCACCACCACGTGATGCGGCACGCCGTCGACGGCCACGATGTTGTGCTGGTTGGGCGAGATCCACGGAGCGTTGGGCATGCGCGTGGGAAAGTCGATGCCCAGCGCGTTGTCCTCGGCGGCGGGACCTCCCGAGGCGCGGTCGACCGGCCAGCGGAAGATTCGATACCCGCAGCCGACGATGCAGAATGCACACGCGGAGGTGAGTTCTTCGGCGTCGACGGGCGGAAGGAACAGAGCCCCGGACGGGCCGACCGCGTCGTCGGCCTGCGCGGATCGACTCTTGGCCAGCGGCACCAGGGCGGCCCCACCGAGCGCCAGACGGCCGAAGCGACGACGACCGAGATCGGCCGCGGTCTTCTTGGAGCGAGCGGCCATCAGGCACCTCCGTTCGGCACGCTCAGCGCGGTGTCCTCGGACAGCGCCTCACCGTAGGCGAGCCGTACCGGGGCGCGCGCGAGCACCTGCTCCCCCTCCACCCTCAGCTCGATGCGCGGCAGGTTCGATGCCGCCCGCCCGTAGACCATGCCGCCGTCTCGACGCAGATCGAACAAGCTTTGGTGGCAGCCACAGGGGCCGATGCACCCGGTGGCCGCGTCGACGCCATCGAGACCCAGCGGGCAGCCCATGTGCGGGCAGACGCTGGAGAACGCCACGATCCGCGACTGTGGCCCCACCCCGTGCTCCGCCGTGTCGTTCAGGCGAACCACGAAGCAGGCGCTGCCGTCGGGCAGCTCGAAGGGCACCGCTTCGCCGCCCTCCAGCTCGTCGGTCCGAGCGACCGCAATCCACTGCGACCCCTCGGCATCGGCCGTGCATCCGCCGACCATGGCCACGGAGACTCCCCCCACGACCGCTCGCCCCAACGCCCGACGGGATAACGCCGGACTACGTCGAGGGCCCCCACGACTCGAATTCATGCTCGTCATCGAAATCCATTCCCCCGGACCGCATACGCATCCCAGTGGCGGCCGTGCTCCACCGACGCATGCCCATGCAGGCACGCGCACGCCGAGGCTCGACCCGCCGTCGCTTCAATCGACCGTCGCTCAACTGTGGTACTTCGACGTTCGTAATGCAGTCGTATCGATGGGAGAAATTGAATGGATCACTGACAATTGCAAGAAGAAATCTCCCTACAACATTGGTAACTTCATAATCGGCCAGCCGGACTGTCGCGCAGGCTACGCTAGCGGTTCGAATCCTCGTGAATTGGGATAATCGATGTTCTACGACCAGACGCTCGCAATCGCGCGCCCAACGCGGCGGCTCCGAGGACCGAGCATTCCACGCAAGGATGGCCTAATCCACAAGACAAAAGTGTAGAAATTAATTGTAGTGATTCGGACTGCATAATTCGACTGCCGAATTATGACAGTGTCACTGCCATAGCGGCATCAATTACTCATACCGATGGCAGAGATTGCACCCGCCCCTGAAATCAGGGCACGACCCAATCGTCGTCGAAGAACACCTCGGCGACCAAACCCGCCACGACCGGATCGTAGGCCGAAAGCTCGGCTCGAGTATCGACGTGATTATGGACGCCATCGGGCGGTTCGGCCTCGAGATTCGCGTTGAACCAGCTCTGCACCGCTTCGGCCCAATACTCGCGGTCGTTCGTGCTGGCGTAGGTCTCGGACCACAGGCCCGCCGCCAGGGCGTCGGTATGGGCGGCCACGAGCTGTTGCTGCTTGGCGCCCCCATCGGGCAGGAGCTGCACGCCGACCCCCCAGAGGGTGTGTGAAAATTCGTGCACCATGATGCTCTCGCCGGCATAGCCGTCGCCGGGCAGGTGCAGCAGGTTCTCCTCACCCACGGTGGAGGCCGGGCGTTCGAGGGTCGCTCCCAGCCCCCGCGCCCGGTTGTCCCAGTCGATGCCCGGGAATACATCGTAGAGATCGGCATGCTCGGGGATGTCGGTGGTCACCTCATCCACCGCCATGATCCCCACGCGAATGCGATTGTCCACCAGCTGCGCATGCACATCCGGCCGCATGGCGAGCATGTGCTGCACGATCTCGCAGGCCACCACGAACGCCTCGGGCTGCACGTTCGCCGATCCCAAGATCGGCAGGCCCTCGAAGTCGAGGTGCTGCTCATAGAAGGAAGACAGCGCCCACGCTCTCACGAGCTCCGCCGGGGGAGCGCCGACGAGCTCGAGTTGGCAGGGATCGACCATGGATCCCGTGCTCCCCGCAGCCGTCTCGTCGGCGCCCGCGGTCGTGCCCGCAGTGGTGGATCCGCCGGAACCAGCGTTGCCGCCCGACGTGGGCTCCACGGGAGCGGTGGTCTGCGGCGTGGGCGTGGGCGACGTGCCCGTGCCCTCGCTCGAGGCGGCAGGCGTCGTTCCAGCCCCACCGCAGGTACAGCCCCCTGCGACGAGAACACACAGCCAACCGCGATGGAGCCAGGCGCGTCGCATCCTCCCGACGATACAACGCCATCGCCCGGCCCATGCCTGCCGCCTGCGGCAAAAGCGATGAGATGCCACCGAACGAGGATGGAAACGACTACCGTCGGACACATACCCGTCGTGCCCGTTTCGTCACTACGCCTCGCCCGTCGGTGCGCCCTCGCCCTCGCCCTCGTCGCCGCGCCGGCCTGCACGCAGGAGCCCGAGTCCCCCCCGCCCGCCGAGTCCGAGGCCGACCGCGAGTACCGGCCCATCCCCGCGTCCATGCGCCGGGAGCTGGCCGGTGTCTGGAGCAAGGGCGACGCCAAGATCGTGAAGATCTGGCTCAACGGCGACATCGAGATCTTGGAGACCGAGGCGGACGGTCGCCGCAGCCGGGTCTGGCAACCGAAGGTCGTCTTCCATCTCGCGCCCAAGGTGCCCTCGGCCTACCAGACGATCTACGTCATCGAAGAGCCCCCCGCCGAGCGTGATGGAACCTGGACCATGACAATGGATGGGGAGACCTACACCCTGCTCAGCCGGGACGACTACTCCATCGCGCCCGAGGGGTCGAGCGACTCGAAGGCACCGACCCACGGCAAGCTCGGCCCCCCGCCGCCAACCAGGAGCGCTCCGACCGGCACGCCCTCCGCGGCACCGGCCGAGCCCCCGCCGCAGATCCTGACCGATGCCGGGGCCTGGGCCGCGGCCCACCACCGCGTGACGCACCGCGAGACCTTCGACCGCTACTCCGGCACCACGCCCCTGCAGGGCACCTCGATCGAGACCCCCGCCGGCCTGCAGCTGACGGCCCGGCCCAAGCGCCCCCGCATCGCCAGTCAGGTCGCGATCGTCGACAAGGATGGCCACAAGGGGCTGATGCTTTGGGGCACGACGCAAGCGCGCCCCTCCGTCGAGGCTCAGTTCGGGAAACCGGCCACCGACCTGCGATTTCGCTGGGCCTCCGCTTCTCCCGACGAGCCGATTCACGGCAACTACGAGCTGAAGCTGACGACCGCGTCCGGTCGGCACCACCGCCATCCCTTCGAGGGCACCGAGGGGACCCTCGTGGTCCAGAGCCCCGACGATCCCATCACGGAACTTTGGCTCGGGGCCCCTCGTAGGTGCGGCTACCGGGGAATCATGTTCGACGACTTCGCATGGGCCCCATGAATTGAATCGATCCCGTCGGCGATCCGTTGGAAGCGGGGCATGGCGTACGTGCTCGCCCAAACCGGACTGGTCTCCGCCTTCGACGACCGCCCTGCCGCGCTCACGGGGGTGCTGGGCACAGTGCTGGTGGCGGCCCTGGGCTTGCTCGCGGCGAGTGCGACCGCTGGCCCGAGCCTCGGCGAGCGCCCCCGGAAGATCCCGTTCGAGCCCGCGTTCGTCATGGCGCTGGGCTCTCCAGACGCCGACGAGATCACACAGTCGTCTGCCGTCGACTCCCCGACCGAGCCCGAAGCCGAGCCCGAGCCCGAAACCGAGCCCGAGCCTGAAACCGAGCCCGACGATGCAGAGGCCAGTCCCGAGGACACAGTCACGAAGGACGTCACGCCCCCCAAGCCACCGCGTCCACCCAAGCCTCCTCGGGCCACGCCGTCTCCCCCCAAGCCGAGCCCACCCCGGCCGAGCCCACGACCGCCGCTGCCCTCTCCCCCCGAGCCCTCCAGGGGCAACCCCTGGGCCCCGGGCGGATTCGACGACCTCAACGAGTCGGGCGATCCGTGGGCACGCGCGGTGCTGGCCGCCCTCGAGCGCATGAACGTCGGCACCGCCTACGGTAAACCCATCACGGGCAACGTGCGCTTCCAGATCACGGTGTGCAAAGACGGCCGGATCTCCCGCGTCGCCAACAAGGGCGGCACCGCCTCGGAGAACGGGCGAGACCTCGTCCTGCTCGAGGTCGGCCGCGTCCGTGTGCCCCGGCCCCCGGCCTCCATCGTGTCCCAGATGAAGGGTTCATGCGCAAAGCTGGGACACACCTTCTCCTGGACCCTGCAGAACACGCGGTAGCTCGGGGCCAGGGCTCTTGCCCGCTTTAGCCTTCGGACGGACGAAAGTACACGATGCCGATGGCATGCCGATCGGCGTCCGACCAGGTCCCGCTCTGCTCCGCGGGCGCACACGCGTTCATGATCGAGTCGGGATCGCCCTGCGCGGCGTCGGGAGTCCCGGGAACCTGGACCGCACCGTAGGGCGGTACTCCTTCATCGGTCCGAGACCCACCGCAGCTGCTGTGCGTCGCGTAGTCGGTGTGGCGGAAGCCCACGGTATGACCGATCTCGTGCATGAGGGTGCTGGTCTGATTGCGGAGGGATTTGGCGAGCAAGCACGGGTTGATCTCGATCGTCGCCCCCGGTCGCCCGTCACTGGAGGGAAAATCCGCCACGCCATTGACGTCCCTGTTGATGTCACCCGGAGTCGCGGCGTCGCAGGTGCTCGAGGAGTCCATCGCCGTCACTTCGATGACGCCGCGATCGGTACGTGAGGCGGGCGGCAAACAGTCGGTGGAGAGGCTAAAGCGCAGGCGGCTGCCCTCGATCCCGTTCCACTGCTTCAGGGCCTCGTCGGCGGCGGTGAGGAACGAGCCCGAGCGGAGGCGAGGCCCCACCCAGATCACGATCTCGTCGATGGAGTCGGCGACGGTCACATTGGTGACGAACTGGCGAAAGCTCGTGCCCCGCGGCCCGGCCGAGGCCTCGAGGCTCATCCGAATGTCACCCTGCACGAGGACCTCGCCTTCGGGCGTGATCTCGATGTCGGCGGGGCGATGGCCTGCCTCGAGCAGGTTGGCCACGATCTGCTCCGTCGACGAGTCGGCTTCGGCGGGGCCCGGGTCGCAACCACCGATCGCGCTCAACGCCAACGCCCCCAGCACCGCACTCGCGATCTTGCCCATCGAGATGACTCCTTCGAAGGAGTCACCCGACGACGGATTAACTATTCACCCATCAGCTCGATGACATACCCGGCCGTGATGTCGGCACCGCCCGGGCCGAAATGGCCGTCGTGGGTCAGGTAGTCGTCGTACTCCAGGCGCTCGAGCAGTCCGAGATCCGGCTCGATTCCCGCGCCGCGCATCGCTGCGATCATCGCCTCCGTCGCGGGGGCCCACCGCCCGGCCTCGGCTTCCATCATCGCGGGCAGCACCACCACATGGAACGCGGCGTCCAACTCGGCTGCACGGCGGCGCATGGCCTCGACCTGCTCGACGACGCGCGGTCGGAACTCGGCCCGATACGCCGACGATGGCGAGCCCAGCAGGCGCAGGTTGGGATCACGAAACGCGAGCACGACCCCGCGTACGGCCTTCAGGGTCAGGCGATCTCGAAGCGTGGCGGTCGCGCGCGGCCACGGCTCCCGCGAGCGCAGCAGAGCCTGGACCCGCTGCTCCACCTCCGCGTCGCTCAGGACGACCCCCGGCGCCGGCTTGCGCGTCACCGCCCAGCCGTCCCAGACATCGTTGGCGGTGGGCTCGACGTTCGTCCACTCGGCATCGTTGGCGCAGTACAGGTACACGACCGTCGACCCCCGCCAGGGCAGCGTGTCCACCACATGGCGGGCTTGGGGAGCGCCCCAGCCGGGCACCCCGGTCGAGTACGCCCGCAGCTCGGTTCGCGCTTCGATCCGAGCCTGAGTGGTGTGCTCGCGCGGGAGCCCCTGGCCGAACGTGAACGAATCACCCACCAGCAGCACGTCGTCGTCGATGCTCTCGCCCCGCGGCTCGTCGTCGCGATGGCCCCAACCGTTGAGCTGTACGGGGACCTGCACCACGGAGTCGTCGTAGGTCCCCTGCCAGCCCGGCACCATGCGGTGACCGAGCACGGGATCGGCCATGAACATCCCGCGACGAGACTGCGCGACCACGAAGGAATCGGCGCGCGGCCCCGTGGCGAGACAGGTGTCGACTCCGATTGCGCTGGCATAGGCCACCGCCACGAAGACCGACAGACGGACCCCCAGTCCCCGCACTCGCTCGGGCAAGGGCGCGTACGCCAGCAGCATCAGCCACACGCCGACGACGGCCGCGAGCGCGGGGACGGAGCCGAGCCGGGCGTGCGCGATCACGTAGACCGAGGCCGCCGCCACCATCACCGCGCCGAGTCGGCCAGCAACGCGGGCTGTTCGAGACGTTCTCATCGGGAGGCGGGCTACAGGTCGAAGCGGTCCACGGAGTCGACCCTCGACCGCGAAACTAGCATTGGCCGACCGCTCGCTGCGCGTAGGGTGTCGGCGCCGCTCATGCTCGCCGCGTGAACCCCCCGGGTGGGGGGCAGCCGTCGCCCGGGGGCGCTCGCTAGCCTGAACGATGCCATGAAGCTGCCCCGGATCTCCCCCGTGCCGCGCTCGACCCCACGGGCTCCCATCGTCCGGGACCCAGGGACCGTGCACCCCGCGTCGTCCACCAACTTCAAGAAGACGGCCATCCTGCAGATCGGTCGACCCAGCTTCGTCGGTCAGGCGGCCAAGGTCAGCTGCCCCAACAAGAGCAACCAGAGCCAGAGCCTGGACCACCTCATCCCCTGGGCCTCGATCCGAAACGGCTACTACGCCTCCATGAACCCCGGCTCCAACGGCTCGTGCACGAACAACCTGGGTCTGCTTTATGCGTCGGTAGGGCTCAGCCCCGACTCGAACTCGATCAATACGGCCTGCGGCTCGAGCAACGTGAACAACAACTCCGCGACGCAGATCGACAAGTCGATCCTGAGCACGCTGAACAGCGCAACGACCAACCTGCGCTGCGGCTTCTCCTCCGCCAATCAGTCGGTGAGCAATGCGCTCGACATCCCCTGCGGCGATCAGAGTTTCAACAGCCAACAAAACCGCATCGAGATCGGCGGGACCTCGGCGCAGAGGCTCTCGTTCTTCCTGGCGATCAACTCGACGGACCCGCAGCCGCCCTTCGTGTTCAAGACCAACCAGTCGTGCCAGGGAGGTGGCGGTTGCAACAACTCGCGCGTGCAGACGAGCGACTGCAGCAACGACGTGGGCGCGAGCGTGATGCCGCCACAGACCGCCCCCGCCTTCTACCTGAACAAGTTCAGCGGAACGCTCACACACTTGTGAGCGAGCGGCAGGCCTCTAGGGGCTGGCGAACACCCGGTCGGCGGTGACCAGGTCGACGGACGAAGGCTGGCGACTCCACGGCAAGTTCGGGAAACCGCTGAGGTCGGGCGCCATCACGCGGAACTGTTGCTCGTAGCCACAGCCGTCCATCGTGAAGTCGCTGCCGTCGAGGCGCACCAACACCACCCCGCTGGGCTCGTCTCGCCACGCCTGCTCGATGACCGCCTGCTTCGAGCACATCGCGGGATCCCACGCATCCACGATCTTCATGCGGGCGAGGCCGGGCTCGGGCTGACGGTGATAGACCTTCACTTTCGGTACCCGCACGACCAACGACGAGCCCGCCACCACGGCGACCTCGAGCGTGGGCGGCTTGGCGCCGCAGCTGGCGAACACGGGGGGATCACCAGGCACCGGGTTCGGCTTGGGAAACGACCACCCGCCACAGGCCTCCCGCGGGGCTTCCAGGTCCCGCACGCGATCGACATGGACCGGCAACGCGACCAAGGGGCGCCAGCGACCGGCCAAGTGCTTGCGCGCCTCGGCGACGCGGGCGTCGATGGTGCGGCGGAAGGCCTGGCAGGTCTTCTTGGAGTCCACGGACTCGAGCTCGGACCCCGTCCACAGGCGCAGCTTTGCTTGCTCGACACCCGCCCGATCGAGCACGACCAGGTCGTGGTCGAGGGCCCAGTCGTCCGCGTTGGCCGGACCCACGAACGTGGACAACGCGACGCCCGTGCCGTCGGCTCGCACCGCGGGCAGACCGGGCAGCGCGATCGCCTGGAGCTTGCATCGCACACCCGGCGGTAGGTCCACGTCGACGGTGGCCAGCGAGACCGAAAGCGGCGTGCCCGGGGCCGACGTGGGCACGACCGGAGGGGGTGCGACCGCGCCGTCCATGGCTGGAGCCGGAGGCTCGGGCTTCGCGGCGGGCTCGTCGTGCGGGATCTTCTGCGCGACCACGTCGGGGCTGTCGCCCGCGGCCGGAGGATCTGCGTCCGCCGCCGGGGACGCTGCGGCCCCCGACTCGCTCTGAGGCCGCGCGGGGGGCTCCGAGTTCCGCTGCTTCGCGCCCGCCTCAGCCCCCGCCTTCGGGCCCGCGGCGGCGCCCGATTGCCCCGCGGACGGCTCCGTTCGCGCCGAACTCCCGTCGGACGGGCCTCCCCCACAACCAGCGGCAAGCCCCAGTGCGAGGATCGCGGCAGGGCGCGAGGCGAATCTCCGGGACACGAGCACGCCCGGATCGTACGCTTCTCGGGCGACTGCGCGAGCATCGCGTTTCCGCACACTGGAATAGCTGTGCGCCGCCCGCAGTCCACACCGATGAAGCCACGCCTTCGTTAGGACCGTCATGCAAGATCGACTCATGGTGAACCCCCCCAGACAGTCCCTGTTCGCTGCTCTACGCGGATCCATGGTGCTCATGGGCGGGCTTCTCGCGATCTTGTGGGGCCTGGAGGCCTTCGACACCTTCGTCATGCGCGGCAGCCTCGACGCGTTCGGCATCGCACCCCGAACGACCTCGGGGCTGTTTGGCGTGTTGGCCGCCCCCTTCCTGCACGGCGACTGGGGCCACCTCAGCAGCAACACCGTCGGCCTGCTCATCCTGGGCGGCCTGACCATGGCCATCGGTCGCCGCGAGTTCATCGTCGTCGGCTTGGCCGGCCTGCTCGTCGGTGGTCTCGGCACCTGGGTCTTCGGTCGCCCCGCCATGCACATCGGCGCGAGCGGAGTCGTCTTCGCCTACCTCGGCTACTTGGTGTTGCGCGGCTGGTACGACCGCAGCCTCGGCTCCGTGCTCCTGGCGGGCGGCGTCGCGTGGGTCTACGGCAGCATGATCTTCGGCATGCTCCCCGGCTTCGCCCCCGCGTTCATCTCCTGGGAGTGCCACTTGTTCGGCTTCATCGGTGGTGTGCTGGCCGCTCGCCTCCTGCACCAGCGCAGCCGCTAGTCGACACGCTTCGCCCACGTCATCGAGGCGGTTTCCCGGATCCGGGGAGCCGCCTCGTTTCGTTTCAGCGCCGCGAAACGACTCGGAGGCACGCGCTCGATCCCCTGAAAGGAGACCTCGCTCGGGAAGGAACACCCAATGAAATCATCGATTTCGTCGGCTTCGGGACGCGGACTGCTAGCCTCCCGCCGTGGCGCTGCGCGCATGGATTCAGGCTTCTCGACCGTTGGCTCAGGCCAACATCGCGGTGCCCCTGTTGCTCGGCGCCATGCTGGCCACCGCCCTCGGCGGACCGCTCGACCTGACCCTGCTGGGGGTCGCGCTCGGCTTCGGGGTGCTCGATCAACTCTTCATCGTGTGGTCGAACGACGTCGCCGATGAGCAGGCAGATCGCAGCAACGAACACCCCACGATGCTCTCGGGCGGCTCTCGGGTCCTGACCGAAGGCAAGCTCGAGCGGCGCCAGCTCGCCCGCGCCGCGGCGGGGGCTGCGGTGCTCATGCTGGGGCTGTGCGTGGCCGCGGCGATCTGGCTCGACCGCCCGGCCATGCCCATCGCGTGGGCGCTGGCGGTGCTGCTGGCGTGGGCCTACAGCTTCCCGCCCGCGCGCCTATCCTACCGAGGCTACGGCGCCATCGCCCAGGCGCTCGGGGTGATGGTGGTCTTGCCGCTGATTGGCTTTTATCTCCAAGTCGGCGATGTTCAGAAGTTCCCGTGGCCCGCCCTCGTGCCCTGCCTCGCGCTGGGCCTGGCGGGCAACATCACCACCGCGCTGCCCGACCACGAGGCGGACGAGGCGACGGGCAAGTCGACCTGGCCCGTGCGCTACGGGGCCGAGCGGGCCCGCAAACACAGCCTGCAGCTCATCGGCCTGGGTGCCGTCTGTGCTCCGCTGGTGCTCCCCGATCTTCCCCAGATGGGCTGGGCGCTGGTCGAGGCCGGCCCGCTGCTGTTGTTGGCGCTGAACCTGCGGCTCCAATCCGCGGCCAATGCCGGGGACCGCAAAGCGATCCTGCGCTTTTCCATCGTCAACGGGGCCGCGATCAACCTCGCGCTCACGGGGTGGATCATCGCGCTGGCCCTGCGACCGCCGCTCGGCTGGGCGTTCTATTAGGTGAGCACCAGCCAGCGCGCGAGGACCCCGAGCGCCACCAAGCCCACGCCGATCGCCACCAGTCGCCCCATCCGCGAGCCACCGCGCACGTCGGACATGTCGTGGGCCCGGTCGTCGTCTTCGTCCACGGCGGCCGCGAACGCTCCGGCGGCGGCCTCGGCTTCGGCGTCGGCCTTCGCTCGTTCGGCCGCAGCGGCCTCCGCCGCCCGCTGTTCTTCCACACGCTGCTCGGCCCGTCGCTTGGCCGCGACCTTTTGCTCCTCGCGCTCCACCGCCTGCTGCTCGAGGTCGCCGATCGCCTCCCAGATCCAGTCTTGCCAGTTGTCGGCGGGATGCACCCGCGCCATCAGGCTCCGCAGTGCCTGCCGCACGTCGGCAAAGCGCTGAGCGTCGCCACGAATCTCGGCCCACGCCTGCGGGTCATCGCTGAGCGGCTTGCCCTGGGGTCGCTGCATCGGGGGAGCGTCCGCGCCCGGCAGACCCACCACGAAGTGATCCAGCCGCCTCCAGGCCCGACAGGTCTGCGCGACGAGCTTGGAGACCGAGGTGCCCCGCACGGTGACCAGCTCCGACCAAGGGAACCCGAGCACCGAGCGCTGCACCAACCCCGCGCGCCCGATCGGCCGCAGCTGGAGCATCGCCTTGGCCACGCGAGGCTCGAGCCTGCCCTGCAGCTCGACGCCGTGCAGCGCGGGGCCTCCCCCGGCTCGCCCTCGCGCGATGCACCGATTGAAGGTCATCGCGTGCAGCCGCGCCCGCTCGCCCATGCTCTCGTCGTGGGCCCCGAGCTCGTGCACATGGGCGAAGATCACGGGCACCAGCTCGTCGGCTTCGTCCCGGCCCAGCACGGCGACACAGTGGCGGTACATCGCGGCCCCGTGCGCATCCATGAGCCGCACGAGCTGTTCCCGCGGCAGCGGCGAGACGGCCTCGGCTCCCGCGTCGGCCTCGGCTTCGGGCACGGGCTCGTCCGGGTTGGCGCTCATGCGCCGGAGTCTACTCTCAGAAGCGCCCCGCCACGCTGATGCCGGAGAAGGTCCGCGTGATGACGGGTTGGGCCCGAATTCGCGAGACCAAGGACTGATGGTCGCGGGTGTATCGACGGTAGCCCGTGCCGTAGGCGCCCAGGACCAAGCCGGCCGTGACGGCACCGAGGCTCGCGTAAGCCCCCGTCTCGAGGGTCGCAACGGAGCAGGTGTCGGTTTGACAGCCGAGGTAGCCGACGAAGCGGGTGATGATCCACAGCCCCGCGCCTCCGCCCACCAGGCCCCAGCCCAGCCTCGGCTTGACGGGGACGAACGAGGGGCGAGCCTCTCCGGTCTCGAACATGTCGTGGTGCGCCTGCGAACGACCCCGCATGCCCATGCCCCCGCCGATCATTCCTAACGAGATCACGAAGGCCGGATTGGCCGTGACCCCACCCGTGAGCAACCAGAACTGAGGCCCGAGGAAGGAATTGCCCACCTCGCCGATGGCAATCGCGGACACGTAGCCGCGATAGATGAGGGTCCCGGCCCCGATCACGCCACCGACGGCGAGCAACGCGGTGCCCTTGTACTTGGGTGCGGGATAGGTCTTGGGGGCGTCGGTATCGATGGGGCTGAGCTCGACCACGGGAAGCGGCTCGGCGACGGCGTCGGACATCAACGGGGCCGTACCGGGACCGGCGGGTGGGGGCATGACCGCGGGTGCGGGCTCGACCGCGACGGCGGGCACGGACTCGGGCTGAGGCGGCGCGGCCTCGGCGGTGGGCTCGGGTAGAGCGGCACTGTCCGGCGGCACGACGGGCTCGGGCTCCGCGGGTTCGGCGGGCGGCGCTGGCACCATGGAATCGGGCCGCATCAGGGGAGGCGACTCGGGGGCGGGCGCGGCCGTCTGGGGGGCAACGACGCCGGGAGTCTCGGCGGGCAGGGCTGGCGCCGCAGCCTGAGCCACGAGCATTTGGCCCAGCAGGGCGAACATCGACGACGAAAGAGCCATGAACCAAGCGCCTCTGTGCCCAGATAGTGCCCCGACCCGCCCATTCGATCATGGGCGCACTGCGTTTATGATCCCCGCTCGTGTCCGCGATCTCCGCAACGCTCCCCGAGGCGCGCCCCTGCCCCGCCTGTGACTCGTCGCGCTCGCAGTGGGCGTTCGTGGTCGATGGCTTTCCCCATGTGCAGTGCCAGGAGTGCGGCTCGGTGTTCGTCTCGCCGCTGCCCACCGAGGAGGTCGTGCAGGCGACGTACCTCGACCCCGACTATCACGGCGAGATCGCGGGCTCGGTAGAGCGCATGCGCGACGAGGCCCGTGCTCGCGCCCGCGTGATGCAGGAGCGTGGCTGCACTCGCGTGCTGGAGATCGGCTGCGGTGCGGGATTCTTCGTGGAGGCGCTGCTGGAGCTGGGCATCGATGCGCAGGGCGTCGATCCGGGTCCGCAGGCCAAACAGGCGGCGGCGCGAGGACTGCCGATCCACCCGATCTGGCTGGAGCAACTGGAGCCCGACCGCCCCTTCGACGGCATCGCGATGTTCGAGCTGCTCGAGCACCTGCCCGATCCGGTCACCGCCCTGCAATGGTCGCAGCGCCACACGAGGCCGGGAGCGACGCTCGCGTTGTCCACGCCGAGCGCCTCGGGGCTGCCCGCCCGCATGTTGGGTCGGCGCTTTCCCATGTTCTGCCCGCCCAATCACCTGGAGCTGTTCACCCGACGCGGGCTCGAGCGGCTGCTGGCGCGCGGCGGCTTTCGGCCCTTCCGTTGGGACAGCTTCTCCAACCTCGACCACGCCGCGCTCAAGCGGGGTTTCCAGCGGTTCTTGCTCGGGAGATCCGGGCCCGCGGGCTGGGTTGCGGGGCACTTGGCCACGGCTGCGTCCGTTCCGACGCAGCTGGTCGACAAAATGGGTCAGGGAACCTCGTTCGAGGTCTATGCCGAGCGCGAGTGAGTCGCGGTCACCAACGCGGATTCGGTGCTGAACGAGTGCGCGACGTGGGGCTACCATTGCGCCCACGGTGAGCAAGGGAAACGATCCAAAGCCCGGCGACACGATGCCGTCTGCGAGCCGCAGCGCGAACTACAGCACGTTGCAGCTGTTGTCGGCGACCAACCAGGGCATCCGTAGCCTGGCCGACGCGGCCGCCATCGCCAGCAACCCCGCGGTGGTGGCCGACTTCTTCGGAGCCACCGACGTCGGGAAGGTGCGCAAGGGCAACGAAGATCAGTTCCTCGTCGCGACGCTCGAGCGCTCGCTGTTCATCGAGGGCTCGAGCTTGCCGGCCGAGGCGGGCACCCGACTCACCGACACGCCGCAGGGACGGCTGCTGATCGTCGCCGACGGCATGGGGGGTCACGGCGCGGGCGAGCTGGCCAGCGCGGTGGCGACCGATGCGATGGCCCACTATGCCTTCGCCGCGATGCCGTGGGCGGTGGGCCGCGGTCGCTTGAGCAGCGAAGAGGTGGCGCAGGGCCTACGGGACGCGGTGACCAAGGCCCAGGCGAGGATCCGCCGGGTGGCGCAGCGCAAGCACGTCGACGATCGGCTCGGCACCACGCTGACCATGGCCTATCTGACCTGGCCCGACCTGCACTTGGTGCACGTGGGCGACAGCCGGGCCTACCTGCTGCGCGACGGCACGCTGCATCGGCTGACCAAGGACCACACGCTCGCGCAGCAGCTGGTCGATGGCCAAGCGATGACCCCCGACGAAGCGGCACGCTCTCGGCTCTCGCACGTGCTGGTCAATGCGGTCGGAGGCGGCAGCGACGAACTCAACGTGGAGCTTCACCGCGTGAAGCTCAAGCTCGAAGACCAGCTGCTGATGTGCACCGACGGCCTGTACGACATGGTCTCGGAGAAGATGATCGCGGCCCACCTCGAGGACCACTCGATCCCGGTCGACAAGGTCGTGCACGGCCTCATCCGCGCCGCCAACCAGGCCGGCGGACGAGACAACGTCACCGTCGTCCTCGCCCGGTTCTAAACCTCGAACCCGAGTGCGGGGGTCGACCGTCGGCCGATAAAGTCGGCAGGCACGGGGCGGACGAGCTCCCGACTCGTCCGCACCCGGCCGCCGCGCCGTTCCTCTTGCGTGGACTGCCCGGCGAGTTTCCCGACTACGCTGGCTGGTCCACGTCCTCCTCGATCGGATCTTCGTTCCCTCGTGCCGTCATCCCTTGCTGGGTCCCGACCACCACAATCGGGGGTCCCGGGATTTGTCGCGGCACTAACGGGGCGGGCTGACCTCTCGATGTTTTCTACGTTACACCAAATTTGGCAGGCAATCACGGACCAGTTGGGTTTGGGATCCTAGAGTCACGCCCCAGAGGCGGCCGGCACCCCAAGGGACCCCCGACACGCGCGAAAGCGCGCTGAACTTTTAGTAGGACAGAGTAGGAAATCTCCATTCATACCGGTGTCTGTAGGTGCGTATGGGCGGGGCACCGATGATGAATGCACAGGTGGGAGGCCATCCGGCGAGCCCGGGGTCGAGCTACGCGGCTTCTGGAGCGCAGTGGATGGCCCATGGGCGCCCCGATCAGGCGGTTCACCTGTTTCGCGCCGCGCTGGATCTCGAGCCGAGCAACGTTCGCTTCCGCATGATGCTGGCCGACTGCCTCGTGCGCTGTGCCCAGCTGCCGGCCGCCGCCCGCGAATATCTGGAGGTCGCGCGCGACTACGCCGCGCGACGTCGCGACGGCGAGCTGAGCGCGATTTGCTACCGCGTGCTTCAGCTCGACCCCAGCCAATTCGTCTACATGGCGGTCGCCGAGATGCTGCGTCGCATGGGGCGCCGGGCCCGCCCGCTCTGTGCGGCCGCGGCCGAGGCCCATCTCGCCGCCGGCCGGGTCAACGACGGGCTGCACATGCTGCGCCTCGGCGCCGAGCTCGATGCCCACAACCCCGAGCCTCGCCGTCGCCTCGCGCAGATCTATCTGTCGCAGCACATGGTCTCGGATGCAGTGGCCCAGCTGGTCGAGGCGGGGCGCCTGCTGCTGGCGGCGGGCAACAATGCCGAGTACGTCGAGGTCGCCACCCAGGTGCTGCAGCTCGACCCGCGACACCTGGATACGCTTCGCGAGCTACCCCGCGTGTACCTGCGGGTCGGCGAGCCCCAGCAGGCGGTGGTGGTCCTGTCGTCGCTGATGCGGGTGAGCCCGGGAGACACCGCCGGCTACGAAGCCCTCGCGCATGCGTTCGCGGCGATCGGTCGGGTGCCGACCTCACTGTCCGTGCTGCGCCGACTCATCGGCGAGCTCGACCAGACCGGTCGTCGGGGACTCGCCGACGAGATCGTTGCCCGCGCCCGTCACTGGCGACTCGAAGATGCGTCCTTTGCCGAGAAGGTCGGCAGCCTTCGCCGCCCCGCCACGCCGCCGCTGCCACGACCGCCGCGACCGACCACCGCCGAGGGCACCGTCGTCCTCGACATTCGCGACCTGCTGCCCGGCGCCGACGACTCGGAAGAGATCTGCACGCTGGATTCCGCCGACCTCATCGAGCTCGAGGACGCCGAAGGCACCATGGTCCTGCGCCTGCACGATCTGTCGCATGTCGGCCCTGCCCCGACGCGGCCGCCCGCCGTGCCTCCCACCGACCCGGGCGCGACGCAGGCCCTCGACCTGACCGACCTCCACGACCTCACCACCATGGCCTACGACGAGGAATCGGGCGAGCTGGCGGCGGGCGACGATGGCGAGACGCTGCGAATGACCCAGTTGCCCGCAATCCCGCCGATTCGCCCCGCTCGCCGCGGAATGACGGCCCGGCACTAAAGGGATTGTCCCGACTCCGCGTGGGTTCAGGAACACACGCGCAGGCTTTGCTCGGAGGCGTTCCGCTGCAACAATGGCGTTCGCTGAGGTCGAATGGCCAGCGACAGCACCGTACTCCTCCACTTCGGTCGACATGCGATCCGCCCCACGGAGATCGTCTCCCTGGCGGACGGACGAATGCGTGCGGTCATCGAGACCGACGAGGGGTATCGAAGCCGGCTGACGCGTGGCGCCGAGGTCGTTCGGCAGCGGCTGGACGCGGGCAACCCGGTGGTCGATCAGCTCGATGGCCATCAATCGGGACCCCCGGATGCCATCGGCTTGGTGCGGCGCTACGGCACGGCCACCGACGGCCTGCTGCGCGACCGTGAGTCCGCGGCCGTCATCGCGGCGCGGCTGTCCGTGCTCTCGCGCGGCTACTCGGGGGTGCGGGTCGAGGTGCTCGAGCTGATGTGCGAGCTGCTCAACCGCCGCGTGCTCCCGCAGATCCCCGCCAGCACTCCGGGCTCGAGCGACGGCGGGCTCATCCCGATGTCTCACCTCGCCGCCGCCCTCACCGGGCAGCGCGAGGTCAGCTACCACGGCCGGGTGGTGCTCGCGAGCGAGGCCTTGCGAGCGGCTCGCCTCAGCCCGGTGGAGCTACGCCCCAAAGAAGCGCTCGCGATCATGAGCGGCACGTCCATGGCCGCCGGACTCGGGTGTCTCGCCTGGGAACGCGCCCGTCGCTTGGTTCGCTTCGCCACCGCCCTGACCGCGATGGCGCACGACGTCATCGGTGGCAACCCCTCGCACTTCGATCCGCGGCTCGACGAGCTCAAGCCTCATGCAGGGGCCCGCACCGTCGCCCGGTGGATCCGCGAGGACATCGAGTTCGACGGCCGCACCGACGGCCAAGGCCCGGACCCCGGCGTGGTTCGCTGCTCGACCCAGGTGCTGGGCGTGCTGGTCGACTCGGCTCGGAACGCGGAAAAAGCACTGGAGATCGAGCTGTCCTCGGTCAGCGATGCCCCCGTCGTCGACCCCGAGACGGGCGACGTGCTGGTCGGCGGCAGCAGCTACGGCGCCCACGTGGCCTCGGTGCTCGATGGCCTCAAGAGCGCCGTCGCAGCCATGGTCGGGCTGCTCGAGCGCCTGCTGGCCCTGGTGTGCGATCCCGAGGTCAACGGCGGGCTCCCCCGTGACCTCGTCGCCAACCCCAAGGTCGGCCGATATGGGTTCCGACCCATGCGCGCGACGGTGGCCGGGCTCGCCGCCCAAGAGCGCAAGCACGCCCTGCCGAGCACCGGGTTCTTCACCGCGCTGGGCACCGAGCACGACATGCCCTGCCCCGCGCAGTTGTCCGCCATCGACTGCCTGCGAGCGCTGTCCGTCGCCGAGACGGTGGCCGCCATCGTGGCGCTCGGCATGTGTCAGGGCGTCGACCTCCGCGACGGTCGGGGCTGCCATCGCCGCGCGAGCTCGATCTACGGGGCCGTTCGACAGCTGGTGCCGCGGCTGACCCAAGACCGCGCGCAGGACCACGATGTGGTCACGGTGCTCGAGCTGTTCCGGGCCGGGCTGCTGCCGCTGGGCAACCTCTCCTGAAGGCACCTGGGTCCATGCGTCGAGTGGTCGCTTCGCCGCGGTCAACGGTGTGGTGCGACCGCCGAGCGTCGCTACGCTTCGAATCGCTCCGCCATGCCGCTTCGCAACGCTTCGATCTGCCGCGCCTCGTCCTTCCTCGCCCTGTCGCTGGTGGCCGCCACGGCCTGCCGTAGCCCCGATTCGTCGACCGATCCGGGGCAGAGCGACGACGCGGCCGACGGCAACGGCAGCGCCCCCATCGTGTACGACGACTGCGTGCTCTCGTCCGGCAACGGCACCGTGCCCGAGCAGCTCCACACCCGCGGAAGCGTGAGCACCACGAGCGACTGGGGCCGCTTCACCAAGTCCCTCGAGGTCTACGGCATCACGCTCGTGGCCAAGGACGACGTATCCGATGCGTTCCTCGAGGCGGTGGCGACCAGCATCGTCGAGCTGTTCCCGCAGACGGTGCCGTCGCCCGAGGAACAGGCCGAGATCCTGCGCAACCTGTACCGCTACCGGGCCGTCATCCCCGTGTTCGCGGGGGGTGAGCGGGGCATCGACGAAGCCGCGATCGAGTCCATCCAGGGCACGGCGAGCGTCTGCGACATCATCATGCTCGACGTCCCCGAGCGGCAGGCGATGGAGGTCATCGAGCACGTGCTGCACATCGTGTCCGACGTGGGCTTGCACCACGCGTATCCCGAGCGCTGGGGCATGACCAGCGGCTCGGAGCTGTTCGCCTCGCGCAACGCCGCCCGGGACGAGGGCGCCTACGACACGTCGTCGTATGGCGACATCGACGAGGCTCCCATCCGCGAGCGTGTCGAGCTCCAGGAGTATGCGTACTGGGTGATCACCACGTACTGGGATCTGCAGAGCGGCTACGGGCCCAACGAGCGAGAATGGACCGCACGCACGCCCGCCCAGCTCGAGCAACGGGTGCCCAGCGCCTACTCGCTGGTGGAGGCGACGGTGGGTCGCACCATGGCCGCGCCATCCACCGCGACCATGGATACGCTCGACGCCTGGTAATCAGCGAGGCCACGCCACGGGCGAGCTGCACAGGGAGATCCCGCCCACATGAGGGTCTTCGAAGCGGACGTCCTGGACGGTACCGTCGGCGGCCAGCGTCACCCACTCGCTGCCCACCACGATGCGCGGCCCCTGCGGTGACAGGGCCACCGCCACGGGGTACCGAGGTCGCACGAGCGCCTGCTCGTTCGGCACGACGGCCTCGACCTCGCCGTCGGCCGAGAGGGTCCAGAGCATGGAGGCAGAATCGCAGCCCAGGGTGCCCACCGCGGCGATGGTCGAGCCGTCCGGGGAGATGGCCACGCTGGTGAACGGAGCGTCGGGCTTCACGCCCGGCAACGCCTCGGGGCGCCCCGCGATCCAGCGATGAGCCGTCGGTCGGCCCTGCCGCTCGATACCCGCACTCACCCACTGCCCCTCGGGTCGCACCGCCAGCGCCTGCACGATGACCTGATGCCCCTCGAAGGGCCCGTCCGTCTGCCCGGTGGCGAGGTCGACCCGCCACAGCCGATCGCCGCCGCCTTCGGCCAGCGTCGAGCTGGCCACCACGACCTCGCGAGCATCCGGGCCGAACGCGACCGCGGTGAGCGTGGGCTCGAAGCGTTGTCGCAGGCGGGGCCGAAGGTGCTCCATTTCGTAGATCTCGAGCCGCTCCGCGCCAAAGACCGCCACGTGGGAGCCATCGGCCGACAGCGTCACCCCATCGCAGGCCTTCACCGTTCGAGCCTGGTGGCGCCCCTCGGACAGCACCCATCGCTCGAGCCGACACCGACGTCGCGCACCCGATGGCCGCACCACCGCGGCGAGCCTCTGCCCCTGGCCGTCGAGGGCCACCGCCACCACCGTTCCGTCGAGCTCGGCGAGCGGGATCCGGCCGATCGGGGTGTGCTGCCATAGCTCGAGGCCACCCTTCCCATCGACCGCGGTCCGGGCCAGCCGCGACCCGTCACCGCTGAGGCGGGGGCTCACCACGGGCACCGGGCCTGTGCTCCTGCGCGCGCAACCGAGGCTCCCCGCCCCCGAGGTGAGCACGGCCAGGCCGACAACCGCGAGCGACGAGCCATTCATCGACGGTGAGGGATCATCGCATACCCCTGTTCGCGCCCGCCGAGGGCCAGGGGGCGGACGCGTCGGGCCCCACGGACGACGGCGTGTGACCCCGCTCGCGTGGGCCCATGACCGGCCCCGCTGCCGAGCTGGGAGCACCGAAGCGCCCCTGCGCTGCTAGAGCCATCAATGGCGCCAGATCGACGCAGAACGACCGATATCGTCCGAGGGCCGAACTCCACGTGGAGCCGAGCCCTTCGGCCTGCTAGCTTCGTCGGTCGTGAACGGGATTCGTCGTCGATACGGATGGGTGACCGCGCTGGCGCTATTGACCGCAGCGTGCGCAAGCGATCCTCCCGACCTCACCACCGCCATGATCGGGCCCGAGGGTGGGCTGGTGACCTCGCGCGACGGCGTGCTGACCCTGGTCTTCCACCCGGGTGCGCTGACCAGCGAGACCGAGATCCAGATCTTCCCGAGCGACGCCCCGCCGGTCGTCTTCGGCCCCGCCTATCGCGTCAAGCCGGACATCGAGCTGATGATCGACGTCGAGGTCGGCTACCAGCGGCTGCTGCCCAACGATCCCTCCACCGCGGCCGTCTCGGCCATTCGCCTCGAGGACTACAGCAACGAGGAAGGGCACTGGGTCGCCCTGCCGCGGCTGTCCCTGCACGAGGAACAGCAGCTCATTCGGGCCTACGACTCTCAGCTGTCGCTGTACTACGGCATGGTCGATCGCGGCGGCGGCTCGGCGACCAGCAACGGAGTCGACACCGGAGACTCGCTCGGGGGCACCGACGACAACGGGGTAACGGGCGACCTGACCGGCGACGAGTCGGACACCGACGGGGCCACCAGCGACCCCACGGCCACCGACGCCACCGATACCGAGACCGTCGACCCGGGCTGTAGCGACGGCAACGTCGACGAGGGCGAGATCTGCTTCATCGCCATGGACTTCCCCATCAGCGGCGGTCCGGTCGACGTCACCGTCGGCGACTTCGACAACGACGGCTCGCTCGACCTGGCCACCGCCAACGGGGACGGCACCTTCAGCGTGCGCCTCGGCGACGGGGCGGGTGGCTTCGCCTCCGAGCTGAACGTGGCCGCGGGCAACGGCCCGGCCGGCATCGACGCGGGCGACCTCGATCAAGCCATGGGCGACGACCTGGTGATCGCCCTGTCGGGCAGCAACCAGATGCTCCTGCTGCAGTCGCAAGGCAACGGGACCTTCGGCGAGAACCTCATCGCGCTGTCGGGCACCACGCCCACCGAGGTGCTGGTCGACGACTTCACCGCCGACACCATCCCCGACATCCTCATCAGCAACGCGGGCAGCAACAACGTCTCCTACTTCACCTTCAACGGTGGGCTGGGGGCCGAGGCGCTCTACACCACGGGCCCGGTCGCCGCTCCCGTCGGCCTGTCGCGAGGTCAGTACAACTTCACGGGCAACCAGGACATCGACGCCTTCGCCTACGGCGGCGGGGCCTATGCCATCCTGCCCGGCAACGGCATGGGCCTGGGCAACTCCCCCCTCGAGGGGAACGTCGGCACCGACCTGCGCCGCGCCGTCGGGGGTGACTTCGGGGGAGCCGAGGCCGGAGACGCCGCGGTGGCCGACTTCGGCATGGGCGGCGTGCACGTGCTGCTCGGCGATGGCCAGCCCAACGGCTTCGCTGGCATGAGCTTCTATCCCACCGGGACCGGCACGGTCGACGTCGCGGCCGGCGACTTCAACGGCGACGGCGACATCGACTTCGTGGCGGCCAATAGTGGCGACGACAACGTCACCCTGCTGGCCAAGACCGGCGGCAGTGCGTGGGACGAATCCACCGACTTCGACGCTGGCAGCGGGCCCTCGGGTGTCGTGGCCGGCGACCTCAACGGCGACGGCGTCGACGACATCGTGGTCTCCAACCAAGCGGGCAACAGCGTCACGGTTCTGGTCTCGGATCCATGATCGAACGGTGGTCGGTGCTGCTGGCGGCGGGCCTTTGTCTGGCCTGCCCCATCGACAGCGGGCCCGGGGTCGAGGCCCCGCCGTCGCCCCCCAGCGCCGACGTGAGCCCGGCCCCACGCGCCGAGGAACCGACTCCCCCCGCCGCACCTCGTGATCCACCGCGCCTGCTGACCGACCCCGGCTCTGGCGTCCGCATCGTGTGGTCGGGCGCCGCGGCCAGCACTGCCGTGGCCGGACCCGACCTCATCGTCCTCGAGCCCGACGGTCGGCACATCAACGCCGTCGACTGGCGCGACGGCGAGGCCCGCTGGCGCATCCAGGTCCCCACCTCGGGCTCGGCCCGGCTCTACGGGCTCGGCGATCGGGTGCTGTTGCACGACCGCGATCGGGCGACCGTCATCGAAGCCGACCGCGGGCGCGTGCTCGGTCGCCACCCCGCCCCCCTCGACGATCGCTGGCCCCACAACCACGGCGTCGTGCGCCGCAAGGACGCCTGCGCCTGGGTCAGCCCCTGCGGCATCCGAGCCTTCGACTGCGAGACCGGGGCCCCGCACGGGCGCTACTTCGCATCGATCGAGCGCGCCGACTCGGACGAGGGCGGCGAAGCGGGACAGGCGGAGACCTCCTGCAGCCCCACGCCACAGCTGCTCGGGCGTCACGAGGACGTGACCGTGTTCATCGCGGCCCTACCCCGCACCGACGAGACGGGGCGCCCCGCCGGCTCCGCTCCTTCGCTGGTGGGCCTGGCCGACGACTCCGAAGAGCCCCTGTGGTCCGTCCCGCTCCGCTCCGCCCGCATCGTCGCCGGGCTCACCGACGACGGCGGATGCTTCAGCCTCGACGAAGACGCCCCCGCCCTGCGGATGTACGAGTGCGCCACCGGGGAGGTGCGCTGGGATCGACCGCTCGGGCCGGGACGACTGGAGCTGCACCCCATCGAGGACGAGGTCGTCGTCGCTCGATACCAAGGGCGTCGCTGGAGGCTGCACGCTTATGCGACCGCGGACGGTCAGTCCGCGTGGAGCACCCGCCTGTCGAAGCGTCAGTACCCCGTGCTGCCCGGCTCACCGATTCCCGACGCCCACACCACCGGTCGGCGGCGGGTCTACGCGCTCATCGATCCCCAGCGAGGCCGCGTCGCGGGTGAGCTCGTGGCCGGGCGGGATGAAGAGCTGTGGCGGGACCCGAACGGTGGCTTCGTGCTCGCCGGGCGAGAGCTGCGGGAGCTGGGGGCCAACGGGCGAATCGTGCGGCAGCAGCCGTTTACGGGCACCGGAGTGCAGAGCGTGCTCGCGGGGCACCTGGTAACGCTCGAAGGGGAGGCTATCGAGATCTACGATCGCGAGCAGCTGCGGGAGCGCGCGCGGGTGGAAGGGCGAATGAGCCTCGAGGCCTCGGCGGCGCTGCCGGATGATCGCCGGTTGTTGCGACGGCAAGGCGATGATGGCGTGGCGCTGGTGCTGGGCTTCGAGACACCAGGGCGACGGTAGAGCCGATCGCCCAAAGGGGCGTGTCCGCTTCGTGGCGTGCGGAGCATGACCGCGGCGGGCTAGAGTCGAACAGATGAAGCCGCAGGACGACGGACCAAGGACGAACGGGCGCGTCGCGGACACGGTCGAAGACTGGGTCGATGGCCTGAGCGATCGAACGCGCGGCCAGGTCCTCGCGGCGGGCGGGGCCGCGGGATTGGCCGCCGTCTATCTGCTGTGGTCGTACGGAATCGGGTTCGGCACCAACGGCGAGATCATCTCGAAGGAGCAGGTCGGGCTCGGGGCGTTTCTGGCCGCGTTGATGGTCTACGGCACGTCGCTACTCGTAGCGCCGGTCATGGCCGAGCCGGATCCGAGCCAACCAATGGCAGGCGCACTGCTCGAGGAACGACGCCGCGCCCTTTGGATCCGACGCCTGGTGGCGGGCGCCCTCGGCTTGGTGATCGGCTTCCTGCTCTTTCGGGGCTAGCCACCGTTCAGTCGCCACAGCACGTCGGCGACGACGAGCCACAGGCCCATGCCGATCCAGGTCACGCAGCAGACCCAGAACAACACTGCATCTTCCGTGCGCGACAAGTTCTGGACGATGTAGGTCTCGCCCGCGCGGATGCCATCGACGGCCCAGAAGATGAACAGCAGGCCCCAGACCGAATAGAGGTTGAAGACGGTGGCGGCCACCAACAGCGCCAGGACGACGACGGTGGGCCACTTGCCCCGACGGGGCGGGGCCGGAGCGGGAGTGCTGGATTCGCTGGTCATGCGCCGAGCCAGTCGAGCATGGCGTCACCGAGGCGCCCTTGGCAAACCCGGTCGAAGGCGACGAACATCGGGGCGCTGTTGATCTCGAGGAAGGTCAGCGCTCCGCTGGCAGGGTTGGTCTTGAAGTCGGCGGCGGCGAAGTCCAGGCCGAGTTGCTCGGCGAGGGCGAGCAGGGCGTGCCCGATCGGAGCGGGCAGCGCCTCGAACGGCTCGACGCGCGTGTCGGCGGAGGCGCGGTAGTCGAGCTCGTCGGAGATCACCCGAAAGGCAAAGAGACGGCGACCGACGACGTAGACGCGGACCTCGGGCGGGACCAACCGTTGCTGGACGATGGCCGGCGCCGCAGCGACGCCGTCGTGTGCGTCGGTCTGCGCGAGGGCTTCGTCGAGCGGCCGGCACAGCGCACCGCCATCGATCGGCTTGACCACCCGCGGCCAGTCGGCGCCTTCCCGCAGCGCTCGCACGTCATTGGTGAAGGCGGTGGCGGGCACATCGAGGCCCAGCGCCTTCGCCCGATGGAGCGCGAGGGGTTTGTTGGCTCCGTATTGCCGCGAGCGACGATTGAAGAACTTCACCGCGTCATGGGCGAGAGCCCAGCCGGAAACCAGCGTGTACCAAGCCATGGCCCGCTTGCCGACCGCAGGCCGGGGGTCGGCCATCGCGGCGAAGACGTCGTGACGCAGGAAGATGGCGGAGGGTGCAAGCGGCTGTCCGTCGAGGAGCAGGGCGTCGCCCTCGAGATCCCAACGCACGGCCGGGTCGTGCCCGGGTCCGACCCGCAGCGAGCGAAGCGTCAGGCCGCGCTCGCGAGCGCGCTGCTCGAGGCATCCGAGGTTCGGGTCGGCCGATCCTCCGGCCACGAGCAGGCAGGGCTCAGTATCCGCCGAAGGGTCCACTGTCGTCGCCCGAAGAGGAATCGCCGTCGGAGTCTTCGTCGGACGCCTCCGCGCTCGCGGGTGCCGACTGCACCGGGTCCGAGGGATGAGCGGGGTCCTCCTCGCCCCCGGCGAGCGTCGTCGGGCGCGGCTCAGTGGGCGGTCCTTCCTCTCCCACCGCCAACGTCGTCATCATCGGACCTTCCTCGCCGACCGCGAATGTCGTCGGCTGCGGAGCGGGCGGTCCTTCTTCCCCCACCGCCAGCGTCGTCATCATCGGACCTTCCTCGCCGACCGCGAATGTCGTCGGCTGCGGCGACACGGGCGGCCCCTCTTCGCCCACTGCCAGCGTCGTCATCGTCGGCCCTTCTTCACCCACCGCTAGCGTCGTCGGGTGCGGTGGAGCGGGCGGTGGTCCCTCTTCGCCCACCGCCAGCGTCGTCATCGTCGGCCCTTCTTCACCGACGGCGTGCGTCGTGGGGTGCGGGGCAACCGGTGGAGACTCCTCGCCCACGGCCATCGTGGTCATCGTGGGGCCCTCTTCGCCCACCGCTTGGGTGGTCATGACGGGCTCTTCTTCGCCGACGGCCTCCGTCGTCGCGGCGGGCTCGGTCTCCCCTGCGCCCTCGCTCGGGCTCTCCGCATCCAGCTCTTCGGGGGCATCCTCCGTCGACACGGGCGGAGTCGGAGGCGGATTCTCCTCGCCCAGCGCCTGGGTGGTCATCACCGGGCCCTCTTCGCCCACCATGGCCGTCGTCCGCCCAACGGGGTTGGGCGCCGCGACGCGATCTTCCCCGCCCCACATCGCCGAGGTCATGCCCGGGTCTTCCTCGCCCCACACCGACGTCGAGCGCGGCGGGCCTTCCTCCCCGATCGCTTGTGTCGTGAAGCGCGGACCCTCTTCTCCGACCGCCAGCGTCGTCGCGCCAGGGCCCTCTTCTCCGACCGCCAAGGTCGTCGGACACGAGGGGTCGGGCGGCGTTTCTTCGCCCGCCACCTGGGTCGTGGCGCTCGGGTCCTCTTCGCCCACCATCTGCGTCGTGAAGCGAGGCTCGTCGACCACCCGCGGGGACGAGCGCGACCACGGGCTCCCCACGCGCTCCGCCTCCGAGGGTGGGTCGCCCCCCTCTTCCGTTTGCGACGAGGGCCCGGGCACATCCTCGCCGAAGCCGAAGGTCGGCTGTTCTTCCCCCACCGCGAGCGTGGTGAACGTGCCCGCCCCGACCTCGGGATCGGTGTCGTAGACGTATCCGAGCGATCGATGATCGAGCAGATCGCGGGGCCGGATCGCCTGCGGCGAGTCACCGAAGGGCGCGACCACCTCGGGGTCCTCGCCCCCGTTCCACGGCCACAGGGTGTCCTCCCAGTTGTGCCCGCTCGGCCCCTCGCCCTGCGGCTGGTACTCGGCGCCCGGATGACGTCGCTGCCAGTCGGACCACAGCCGATCGATGAACGCATGCACGAGCCAGAACAGCGGATCGTCGGGGGCATCGTCGCGCGCCATGGCGCCGCCGATCCAGGCATGCACCCGATTGTGGAGCGCAGGGCCGTTGACCCACCCCTCCATGCGATTGCGGAACCCGGTCGACGACGATCCGTCCCACGGCACCGCGTCGTAGACCGCGTCGGTCATCACGTGCTCGAGGTCTTCGACGGTGGGCAGCGTACGCGCGGCGGGGTCGAGCCCCAGGCGGCGGATCAAGAAGCCCTCGCCCGCCAGCGGCCACGCCCCGGCTTCGGTGGCAAAGGGCCCGGTGATCACCATGCCGTCGTGCGGGCGACCGTCGCCGCCCATGAAATCGTCGGCCCATAGCGGCGATTGCAGCGAGCGATCGCGCGTGAAGTCCCAGTAGGGCAGCGTCACCTCGGGCTCGGCGCTGCGCAGGTCTTCTTCGAAGCGCAGCAGGAAGTGGCGATGCCAGGCGAAGAACGCCGGCCCTCGTCGTGCCCAGCGAGCACCGAGCCGATAGATCCGCACGTGCTCGTCGTAGCGCCCTTCATCCTTGAGCGCGAGCAGGGCCTGCACGAAGCTCTGCCTCTCCTTGGCCGTACACCGGGCGTAGTTCTTGCGCGTCCTCATGGTTCAGCCCTCCTCCGAGCCGCTGTGGTGCAGCGCCAGCGCCTCGGCCAGGGCGCGCGGGCTCGCATAGCCGCGAAAGGGCAGCGTCGCACACAGCCAGCCCTGATCCTCGTCGAGCGTCGCGACCACGCGCCGCTCCCCGATGGTCACCGCCACGGACTCGGGCGCATCGTCATCGGTCTCGATGACCACGTCGTGGCCATGGAACTGCTCCTGTGTACTCGGCATGCCCCTCCGATGGTATGCCACCCCGACCGGGCTTGCTTCCCGTGCCCATGCGCGGCATGACCTACGCGTGCACGCGTTGACGCTCGAAGACACGGTGGCCCTGCGCGACGTCGAGCCCCCCACGCCCGGGCCCGGTCAGGCCCTCATCGCGCTGCGCAGCGCGGGTATCTGCGGCACCGATCTCGAGCTCGTCGCCGGCTACAAGGGGTACCGCGGCATCTTGGGTCACGAGTTCGTCGGCGAGGTGGTGCGCTGCCCGGACGCCCCGTTTTGGGAAGGTCGTCGCGTCACGGGTGAGATCAACCTGACCTGTGGCGAGTGCGAGCCCTGCCGCGCAGACCTCGCGAAGCACTGCACCACCCGCACCGTGATGGGCATCCTCGGGCACCCGGGCTGCTTCGCCGAGCAGCTCGTGCTGCCCTTCGCCAACCTCCACGAGGTCCCCGCCCGCGTCTCCGACGACGAGGCGGTCTTCACCGAGCCGCTCGCCGCCGCCTTCGAACTGTTCGAGTCGGTCGAGCTCGACGACGAGACCGAGGTCGCCGTGTTCGGCGACGGACGACTCGGCTTGCTCATCGGCCTCGCCTTGCGCAGCCGCGACGTGCCCGTCGTCGCCGTCGGCCGACACCCTCGCAAGCTCGCCATCGTGGCCGCCGCGGGGGCCCGCACCGTTCAGCCGGCCGAGCTGGGTGACCAACGCTTCGAGGTCGTCGTGGACGCCACCGGTTCGGCCGAGGGCCTGGCGATGGCCTTCGACCACGTACAACCGCGAGGCACCATCGCCCTCAAGAGCACCGTGCACGGCACGGTCAACCTCGACACCTCGGCCCTGGTGGTCAACGAGATCCGCCTCGTCGGCTCCCGCTGTGGCTCCTTCGACGTGGCCCTCGAGGCGCTGGCCCAAGGCCGCATCGATCCGCGGCCGCTCATCGACGCCCGCTACCCGCTCGACCAAGCCGCCGCCGCCATGGAGCACGCCCAGCGCAAGGGCGTGCTCAAGGTGTTGCTGCAGCGGAGCCCGTGAGCAACCTAAAAGCGTCCGGTCAGCGACAGGCCCCAGCCGTTGCGGTGGGCCAGCGGCGACACCGAGACATTCTTCGCGAGGTGTCGGAACTTCTTGTCGTAGCTGCGGAAGCCCGAGGCATAGCCACCCATGACCGCGCCGGGGATCGTGCCCAGCAGGCTGCCGTAGTAGCCCGCTTCCCACACGTTGGCCGTGCAGCGCTCGTCGGAGCACAGGAACCCAGCCGCCCGCGTGATGACCCACAGCCCCACGCCGCCGCCGAATAGCCCCCAGCCGAGGCCAAAGCGACGCTTGCGGCTGGAGGGCGTGCTCTCGAACAGCTCGGCGTGTGCATCGACCTGACCGCGACGCGCCATGCCGCCGATGGTCAGGCCCAAGGCCGTACCGATGAGCGGGTTGTAGAGGTAGCCGCCGGCCGCCAGCGTGCTCACGGGGCTGTTCGTGTCGGCGTTCCGCACCGCGCTGATCGAGGTGGAGATCTTGACCAGCAGACCCACCGTGCCCACGACTCCGGCGGCGATCAGCATGCCGCGACCGGTCCGAGTGGGTGCGGGCGGAGCATTCTTCACCGCGAGGTCGGGCGGGGGTGGCCCAGCCGGAAGCACGGGCGCGGGCACGTCGGCGACCTGAACCGGCGGCGTCTCGGATGCCACGGGCTCGACGGGCTCGGCCGCTTCGGGATCGACGGGGGCCTCACCGCCGGGCGGCGTGGCGGGAGCGGGCACCATCGACGGCGGCGCGCTCCCGGACGGCGCGGGGCCGGGCGCGGGCGCGGGCACCATCGACGGCGGAGGTGCAGCACTCGGCGGAGCGGTGCTCGGAGGCGGAGCGGCGCTCGGCGGCGGAGCGGCGCTCGGCGGCGGAGCGGCGCTCGGCGGAGCGACGGCGGGAGGCGTGGTCGCGGGCGGGGGCGCGGCCGCGGGTGGCGAAGCCGTGACCTCGGGCGGAGCCGCCGGCTGGGGTGCAGACGCGAGCAGGAGCGCGAGACAAGCCAGAGACAACGACATGGCGGCCCCCCGATAGTGCCCGGTCCGAGCGAAACGATCATCATCCGAGGGACGGGCTGGCGCCGATCGGGGTCCGGGTGCCCCAAATCGCGGGTTTCCCCACCTAGGCGCTCATCCCGTCGTCGTGGGTGTGGCCGCGACAACGCCCACGGCACGCCAATTGCCGCAAAACAGCGTCCGTAGACCTGCGTTCAGTGGTCGGCGTCGTATCGGCTGGGGGAGACTGGTTGTCTGAGCAAGGACGGCAAGTTCGGAACCTTCGGCGGGGTCTTCACCCCCTCCATCCTGACGATCCTCGGCGTCATCATGTACCTGCGCTTGCCGTGGGTCATCGGCAACGCCGGCCTCTGGATGGGCCTGGGCATCATCGTCGTCGCCCACGTCATCTCGATCACCACCGGGCTGTCGATCTCCTCGATCGCCACCGACAAGAACGTCGGCGCGGGCGGGCCCTACTACATCGTCTCGCGCAGCCTGGGCCTGCCGATCGGCGGCACGCTCGGCTTGGCTCTATTCGTGGGGCTGTCGTTTTCGATCAGCCTGTACGTGATCGGTTTTTGCGAGAGCATGCTGTCGCTGACCGGCTTCGAGGTGAGCCCGGGCAACCTGCGGATCGCGGGCACGATCACCATCGTCGCGGTCACCGTCGTCACGTTCATCTCCACCGCGTTCGCGATCAAGACGCAGTACCTCATCCTCGGGGCGATCGGCCTGTCGCTGCTATCGATCGCCTTCGGCTTCCTCGGCTCGAACCCCGCCCCCGTCCCCGCCACGCCGCAGTTCGACGTGGCCCCCAACGCGCCCTCGATGGGTGAGCTGTTCGGGGTGTTCTTCCCCGCGGTGACCGGCTTCACCGCGGGCGTGAACATGTCGGGCGACCTCAAGGACCCGAAGCGGGGGATCCCCGTGGGCACGCTGGCCGCCATCGGCGTGGGCATGGTCGTGTACCTGGCGCTGGCGGTGTTCCTCGCCTACCGGGTCGACGCCTCCGCGCTGCGCGACCAGACCGACGTCCTCACCCAGATCGCGGCCGTGCCCGCGGCGGTCACCGCCGGCATCTGGGGTGCCACCCTCAGCTCGGCGCTGGGCAGCATCCTCGGGGCACCGCGAATCCTCCAGGCGCTGTCGGTCGACCGCATCACCCCGCGCTTTTTCGCCAAGGGCACGGGCAAGACCAACGAGCCGCGCAATGCCCTGCTGCTCGCGTTCGTGATCGGCGAGGGCGGCATCCTCATCGCCGAGCTCGACGTCATCGCGCGCGTGGTCTCGATGGTGTTCTTGGCCACCTACGGGTTCTTGAACATCAGCTCGGCCATCGAGAGCTGGGCGAGCCCGGACTTCCGGCCCGACTTCCGCATCCCCCGGCTGGTGAGCGTCATCGGAGCGGTCACCTGCGCGGTGGTGATGATCCAGCTCGACTTCGCGGCCATGGCCGCCGCGACCGCGATCCTCACCGCGCTGTTTCTGCTGCTCAAGCGCCGCCAGCTCACCCTGGACGCGGGCGACACCTGGGAGGGCATCTGGTCGTCGATCGTGCGCGCGGGCCTGCATCGGCTCAACCAGAGCGGCCGCGGGCAGCGACGCAACTGGCGACCCAACGTGCTGACCTTCAGCTACGCGGGCGACTCCTCCCGCCCCCAGCTGCTCGAGCTCTCACGCGCCCTCATCACCGGCAACGGGCTGCTCACCGACTTCGAGCTGCTCGATCCGACCCGCGGCCACTCGGGAGACACCGACGACGACGATGACGACACCAGCCCGGTGGGGGTCTTTCGTCGGCGTACGCCCTGCCGCGACTACTACGAGACGGTCTCCGCCGCCTGCCGCCACCATGGCTTCACCGGCATCGACCCCAACGCGGTCATGCTCGACTGGGACGTCGACCGCTCGCAGCCCGCCCGCCTGCTCGCCCTGCTGCGCAATACCGCCGAGCAAGACCTCAACCTGCTCGCCCTGCACTACGACGAGGAGCGGGGCTGGGGCCAGCGACGCCGGGTCGACATCTGGTGGCGGCCGCAGCAGGGCAATGTGGCGCTCAGCCTGTCGCTGATGCGCTTTTTGACCCGCTTCGAGGAATGGCGAGCGACGCAGCTGCGCTTCGTGCTCGTGTCCGAGGACACCTCGTTCAGCGACGACCTGCTGCACGCCATGCGAGGGGTGCTGGCCGAGGCTCGCGTCGAGGCCAAGGTCAAGGTGGTCGCCAGCCCCTCGCAGGCGCAGGGCTTCGAGGCCATGGTGCGCCAGGAGTCCAGCGATGCCGACCTCGTGGTCATGGGTCTACCGCGGACCCGCGACCTCGACGAAGAGCGCATCGCCAGCATCGACGAGATGCTCTCCGGGCTCGGCACCACGCTGCTGTTGCAGGGCTCTTCGCTCTTCGAAGAGGTCCTGCCCGTGGGCGGGCGCACCGGCCTGGTCGAGGCCATCGAGCGCGCCCAGTCCAGCGCCACCGAGCTTCGACCGCTGCACCTGCCCAAGATGGCCGAGCTGGAGGAGCCCGCGTCCAACTTCGCCTCGCGGCTGGGCAAGCTCACCGACGAGCTGTACCGGCTCGGCCTCGCCCCCGTGCTGGGGCGCCAGGAATCGCTGCTCAGCGACGTCAAGCAGCTGGTCGTGCGGCAGTTCGAGATCGTCCGCAAGGGCGTGGACGAGGCCGACCCCGCCCGCGCCCGCAAGCCCGCGGGGCGAGCCCAGGGCGGCTTCCTGTTCCAGGCCCGCAAGCTCATCGACACCTTCGAAGAAGAGGAGCTCCCCGCCCAGGCCAAGGCCTTGCACGATCGCCTCGGCACCTTCATCTCCGGCCTGTCTCGCCTCGGCCGCGACGTGCCCAAGACGATCCGCGTCCGCATGATGCCGGACGAGCTGGCGGCCAAGCCCGAGGACGAAGGCTACCTGCGGCGCTTCAAGTGGCGCCGTCGCTGGGCCTCCCGGCTGCTGCGCAGCACGACCTACGAGGCTCCCATCGGGGTGCTGCAAGCCTGGTACATCGACGAGGGCGCGGCCGAGCTGCTCGAGCAGACCTTGCGCGGGGTCGAGTCGTGCAGCCACCGGGTCACGGTCCAGCTGGGTAAGATCCTCAACGAAGCGGCGACCGAGCTGGGGGCGGTGCTGTCGGCCATCGACCGCCGGGACATCGACGCGGACGGCATCGAGGAGCGCAAGCGGCGGGTGGTGTCACACGTCGACGCGGCCATCGCCTTCGGGCGCGAGCAGACCGAGAGCATCGCTGCCCGCCTCGCCGAGCGCAGCCACGAGCTGAGCCAGTCGCTGTGTCGCGACATCGAGCGCCTCGACATCGGCCATCTCGTCCGCGGCGAGCGCAAGCCGCCCAAGGCCAAGGCCGCCGCCGCTCGCTTCGCGGCGCTGCGGACCAGCGCGGACACCTGGCGCGACCACCAGGCGCTATTGCTGCACCGGGCCCAGCTCGGGGTGCAGGTGGCCGCGTTCCAGCATCGCTTCTCCGTGCTGGCCCTGCGGGCGCGCAACGACATCGTCCAGGAAATCCGCGGCTCGGTGCTCGGGGACGGCAACGCCCTGCTCGAGACGCTCAAGAACTTCGCCGAGCAGGCCCAAGAGGGCGCCCCCAAGCCGCCTTCGGAGCGCGACCTCAAGGCTCGCTTCGACGGGCATGCCGTGCTGGAGACCATCGCCCGCGACGTGGACGAGCACGTCAAGGAGCTGCCCGAGACGATCACGACCCTGGGCGACGAGTCCATCGCTGCGCTCGAGAGCGGGGTGATGGCCGACCCCGAAGAGGTCACCGTCTCCGTCCGACCGCTCATCAAGGTGCTCATCGAGACCGAGTTCTTCGAGGTCATCAACCACGAGATCTCCGGCATCCCGCTGCAGGAGCAACGCACGGTGGGCGTGGCCCGGGACGTGATGCGGCTGTTGTCCTTCACCCTGGGCGACCTCGATGCCGCGGGCGGGTGGGACCACGCGGGGCTCCGCAAGCAGGTGCTGGGGGTCGTGCGCGAGGGCACCCATCGGCTCGAGGCCGAGCTCAAGGTCCTGCAGGCCACGCTCGACACCTTTGCCGACCAAGTGGGGCAGCAGCTCGAGACCCTGCGCGAAGAGACGGCCCCCTTCACCCTCACCAGCCGCTCCGATCGCCTCGCCCACTACATCCGCAGCCGCGGCAGCCAGCGCGCCGTGTCGCGGATCCGCGAGCTCGGCCAGCGCATCGCCGACCGCACCCGGGCCACCTTCGTCGCCCTGCTCTATCGCAGCAGCGCGGGGGTGCTCTTCGCTCGCAAGCTGCGGCGAGGCCAGGACGACGAGCAGACCGCGGTCGATCAGATCACCACCACCGCCCACGCGCTGACGCCTCGGCGCGACCTGATGCGCTCGCTGCCCTTCTACTACCGCCAGCTCTTCTCCGGGCAGGCCACCATCGGCGAGACCTTCTGGGTGGGACGCAAGGCGGAGCTCGACCGGGCGCGGGCCGCCATCAAGCGGCACGACCAGGGCGGCGCGGGGGCGCTGTTCGTGGTCGGCGAGATCGGCTCCGGGAAGACCGCCCTGTGCCAAGCGATCGTCAGCAAGCACCTGGCGCGTCGCACCGTGTATCGCATCACGCCTCCGCCCGGCGGCGCCATCGAGCTGGCCGCCTTCCGCCTGGCCATCGAGGGCGAGATCAAGGAGCGCGGCGAACTCGATGCCCTGATCGCCGAGGTCCCCGACGGCAGCGTGTTCGTGTTCGACGACCTCGAGCTGTGGTGGGAGCGCAGCGACGCGGGGATGATCGTGCTGGAGCGCTTCATCGCGCTGCTGCGCGCCCACGGCCGCCGCTGCCTGTTCATCGCCAACCTCAACACCCACGCCTGGCGGGTGCTCAACCGCTCGGCCCGGCTGGCCGAGCACGCCCTGTCGGTCGTCGAGTGCGAGCCCTTGCCCGCCGAGGACCTCAAGTCGATCATCTCGCTGAGGCACGGCTCGACCGGGGTGCACTTCGAGCTCGACGGCACCCCGGAGGACGAGCTCGCCCCCTGGCGACAGGCGCGGCTATTCACCCGCTACTTCGACTTCTCCCACGGCCTGGTCGCGGTCGCGCTGCGGGCCTGGCTGTCGCATATCGACAAGATCGACGGCTCCACGCTGCAGGTTCGCTGGCCCAAGCGCCCGCGTGCCGATGCGATCGCCGACCTCCGCGTCGAGCTGCGGGCCCTGCTGGTGCAGCTCATCGTCCACAAGCAGCTCAACCTCCGCCGCCTGCGACGACTCTCCGCCATCGATCCTCCCACCCTCGAGGCGGACCTCGGCGCCCTCGTCCGCATGGGCCTCGTGCGCCGTGACGAACGCAGCGTCATGCACGTCGACCGCTTCATCGCCCACCTCGTCACCGACCGCCTGCGGGCGCAGGGGATGCTGGCATGACCGCGCTGCTCGAAGCCGTGGGCCACCTCGCGCTGCTCCTGCTCGGCGGCGTCGCGCTCGTGTGGCTGTTGCGATCGCTCGGGGCCCTGGCGCGCATCAGCCCGCTGCCGTGGCGGATCAAGACCGCCCTCTTGCGCCTGGCTCCCGCCGCCGAGCTGATCCTCGCCGTCGCGTACGTCGCCTCCAGCCTCGCCTTCTTGCTCAACAACGACCGCGAGTTCGGCTGGATGGTCGCGGCCTTGGTGCTCGCGCTCGTGCTGTTTTCGTGGTCGGCCCTGTACGACCTCGTCTGTGGCGTCGCCTTCCGAGTCGCGCTGGTGTGCCGCCCCGGCGACCTCGTGCAGGTCGAGGACGTCGAGGGCCGCGTGATGGTGGTCGGGGCCCGGGCCCTGGTCCTTCAGACCCGCCAAGGAGACGAAGCGGTCGTGCCCTACGGGTGGATCGCCCGCCGAACCCTGCGACGCACGCAGTCGGTCAGCGGTGCCTACGTCCACGCCTTCGAGCTCGACCAAGAAGCGGGCGCGGGTTTCGCCGACCTCAAGCGCACCGTCATCGAAGCCGCGATGCGCAGCCACTGGTCGTCGGTGGTGCACGAGCCCAAGGTCGAGCGACGCGGCGGGACGAAGATCGAGGTCACCGTCTACGCCCACGATGCCGACCACGCTCCGCTGGTCGAAGCCGCGGTGCGGAAGGTGCTGGTGGGGCGTGAGGCCGCCCAGGTGTTCGACGGCGCACCGCCGCCTCGAACGCCGACATTTCGTCGTCCGCTCGGTTGAGCGTGGCTCGACCCAGACCAGACCCGCGGCAACGTTGTGAAAGCGTCGTTCCGCGAGTCACGGCGGATTGGGACAGTGAGATCCGCACGATGTGGTGTCTGATTCCATACGATGGCATCCGAAGAGACCACGCAGGTCCTGGCTGGGTCCGGGCCACAGACACCGCCGTCGCCGAGCCCGCCCACGACCAAGGCCTCCGTCGCCGGGGGTGATTCGGCCTCATCGTACGGGCAGGACACCCTGGAGCGGATCGAGGCCCGCGTCCGTCAGCGCTTGCTCTCCGCCGGGTCGGCCTCCACTCGCATCGGGCGCTATCGCCTGCTCGAGCCCATCGGTCGCGGGGGCATGGGGGCCGTGTACACGGCCTACGACGAGCAGCTCGACCGCAAGGTCGCGCTCAAGACCCTGCTCCCCGAGCAGCTGCCCAGCGAGCGGATCCGGCTCCGTTTTCTCCGCGAGGCCCAGGCTCAAGCCCGCCTGTCTCATCCCAACGTCGTCACCGTGCACGAGGTCGGTGAGAGCAACGACGAGGTCTTCCTCGCCATGGAGTACGTGCACGGTCAGAGCGTGCGCGAGTGGCTCAAGTCCGAGCCCGCATGGACGGAGGTGCTGGACGTGTTCGTCCGCGCGGGCCGAGGGGTCATGGCCGCCCACGATGCGGGGTTGATCCACCGCGACCTCAAGCCCGCCAACATCATGCGCAACGACGATGGCGTGGTGAAGGTGCTCGACTTCGGCCTCGCGCGGCTGGCCGAGTATGAAGACGAGTCGACCGAGGGGGCCCTGCCCGTCTCCGCGAGTTCCTCGCTTTCGTCGAACCTGACGCAATCCAACGTGATCATGGGGACCCCGGCCTATATGGCCCCCGAGCAGCTGGAAGGCCGCCCCCTCGACCCCCGCAGCGATCAGTACAGCTTCTGCGTCGCGCTGTGGGAGGGCCTGACCGGCACGCGCCCCTTCGGTGGAGAGGACGTCGACGGCCAGCTGAAGGCTCGTCTCGATGGTCCCCCCGCGTGGCCGAGCGATGCCCCGCCCGTTCCCCGAGCCATCACCGACGCGCTGCGAAAGGGGCTCGCCGTCGATGCGGACGCGCGCTGGCCCTCGATGGCGCACCTGCTCACCGTGCTCGATCGAGACTCGGCTCGGGGCGGCCGCAAGTGGGTGGCCGGCTTCGGCGTGGCCACCGTGGCCGTCATCGTGGGCGCGGGGGTCAACCAGTGGGCCCAAGATCGAGCCGAGCGCTGTGCCGGAGCCACGACCAAGCTCGCCGCCGTGTGGGACGACGCGAACCGAACCCGAGTGCAGACCGCCGTCGCGAACGTGGACCGCCCCTACGCCGCCTCGGTGTGGACACGGACCGAAGCCGCGCTGGACGACTACGCCGACGCCTGGTCCGGGATGCATACCGAGGCCTGTGAAGCCACCACCGTCCGACGCGAGCAGTCGGGTCATGCCATGGATCTGCGCATCGCCTGCCTCGATCGGAGCCTGGTGGAGTTCGGGGCGGTGGTCGAGACGCTGGCCGACGCCGACACCAAGGTCGTCGACCGGGCGCACGTGCTGATGACCGAGCTGCCCGAGCTGTCTCGCTGCGCCGACATCGAGGCCCTCGAGGCCGACGTCGCGCCCCCGGCCGACGCCGACGCACAGACGGTCGAGCGCGCTCGACAGCGCGTCGCCCGGGCTCGTAGCGAGCGCCTTGCAGGCCGCTTCAAGAATGCCCGGGTCGCCATCGAAGAAGCCGAGCAGCTGCTGACCGACGTCGACTACGGCCCGGCCAGCAGCGAGCGCGCTCTCGAGCAGGGGCACATCCTCACCGGGCTGGGCGAGTACGAGGCCGCGGTGGGTGCCCTCACCCAGAGCGTCACTCTGGCGTCCGAGTCACGGCAGTGGGACGTCCTGAGGCGAGCGTTGGCCAAGCGCATGTACGTCATCGGTGTGCGCCGACAGCAGCCCGAGGTCGCCCTCCACGACTGGCCCCTCGTGCTCGCCCTGGCGAAGCACGACCCCGTAGCGGAAAACCAGGCGCGCTCGAAGCACTCCTCCATCCTGCGCGTCCAGGAGAAGTACAAAGAAGCGGAAACGGAGCTACGCACGGTGTTGGCCTCGCGGCAGCAACTGCCGGGCACGTCACCGCTGTCGCTCGCCGATGCTCATCGGGGCCTCGGCGCGGTCCTGCAGATGCAAGGGCGCTCCGAGGAAGCCGAGGTCGAGCTACGCGCTGCGCTGGAGCTGTCGTTGCAGAGCGTCGACGCCGATCACCTCACCGTCGCCACCGCCCGCAACAACCTCGGCAACGTGCTCGCGGCGCAGGGGAAGCTCGAGGACGCCCTGTCCGAGTATCGCCAGGCCATCGAATCGGAGCTGCGCTCGCTGGGCTCCGACAGCCCGCGGCCGGCCCTGGCCCGGGTCAACATGGCCAACGCGCTGGTCGAGATGAAGCGCTACGACGAGGCGGAGACCGAGCTGAACACGGCCCTGGCGGTGCTGGAGAAGACCATGGGGGCCGACCATCCCGCCGTCGCGGACGTGTGGCGTTTCTTGGCGCGACTGCTGACCGAGCAGGGTCGATTCGAAGAAGCCACCGTGCACGCCCGGGCCGCCGTCGAGGGCACACTGAAGAGGGTCGGCCCCGGCCATCCCGCCGTGGCCACCGCCCGCACCGATCTCGGCACCGTCCTGCGTGCGCAGGGCCGCACGGCCGAGGCCGAGCAGGAGCTTCGGGCCGCGCTGAAGGGCAAGCTCGAGGCCCTTGGCCCCGACCATCCCACCACCGGGCTGACGCGTACCGAGCTCGTCTTGGTGCTGATGCAGCAAGAAAAGTACGCCGAGGTGGCCACGGAATCGGCGGTCACGCTCGAGCACTTCGACGATCACACCGACCCGGACATGCGCCTGAGCGTCCAGGTCGTCCGCACCGAGAGCCTGCTTCTGCTCGGGCGTCACCAAGACGCGCTGACCTTGGCGTGGAAGAACTGGGACGAACGGAACGACGACGAGCCTCCCGTTGCCCTGGGCGACAAGGCATTCTTGCTCGCGCTGGTGACCTGGACCATCGACGGTCCCGGGCGCGACCGGGAGCAGGCCGAGAGCTCGGCCGAGCGGGCGCGGGAGTACTACCGAAGCGCAGGCGACTCGGCGGCGGGCCGCTTGCGCCGCGTAGAACAATGGCTCACGGCGCCACACGACCTGCGCAGCCCGATCTTGAGCCTCGAGGCGGTCGGGCTCTAGGTTCCCCCGACGCTGTACACGGAGCGAAGTGGCTGGTCCCGCGGACGATCGCCGGTCCGTCTGTCCGCGATCCCGGACACCCCAAAACGAGCCCGCCCGGCGCCCCTGAGGGCTGAGTCGCCGAGGTCATTGCACATTTCCCCCGCGGGCATGGTCGGCCCCGCGACGGTACGGCGGTTGCTTTGGGATCCGCCCGATGGATGCCAGTGCAGACCTACGGTCGGACGAACAACTCGTCGACGCGTGGCACGCAGGAGAGCGGAGCGCCACCGGGGAACTCATCGCGCGCTACAACGAACCGCTGCGTCGCTACTACCGACGTCGGCTGGGGCCGGGGCACTACGAGGACGAGCTTCAGCGGTCCTGGGTCGCGATCCTGCAGAGCCTCCCGCGGTTTCGCGGCCAGTCCTCGGTGCGAACCTTCGTCTACGCGATCGCCAACAACTGCGTGCGAGAGGCGTGGCGGAGGCGCAATCGCAGCCGCCGGGTCTTTGCCCCCATGAAGTCCCACCTCGATCCTCAGCCGAGTCCGCATGCCGTGCTCTCGGCCGACCGATCCCGGCAGGCGCTGCAGCGAGCGATGGACGAGCTGCCGGACTCCATGCAGCGGATGCTACGGCTGTACTACTGGGAGCACCGCACGGCGGGGGAAATCGGCACGATCTTCTCGATCCCCGAAGACACGGCTCGCAGCCGGATTCGCCGCGCCAAGGGGCTGCTCCGCGATCGACTCCAGCCGCAGTTCGACGCCTGAGCCTGCCCCCCGCCGCTCACAGCGACAGCGTCAGGCCCACGCTCACCTCGGCGTGGTCGTCCCCCGTGAGCTTCCATCGGCGCATTTTCAATCGCAGGCAACGGATCATCGATTCCGATCCGCTCTCCGTCTTCACGTCGCGGATCTGCTCGCCGTCGAGGGTGAACGAGAAGTCGAAGCGCCCCTTCAGGTCGGGCTCCTTGTCGACGGCGGCGCGATAGCAGGCCACGAGCTGCCTGCGCTTGCCTTCGAGCAGCGCACGAGCGCTGGCGGAACCGCTCACGCTGGCGATCTCGACCTTGGGCTCGGGTCGGGGCTCCGTGGGCAGCGGGTCGACGGGGGGAGCTGCTCCGCCGAGCAGCGACTCCACCGCGGCCGGATCGACGCCCGCCTCGTCTCCCGCGCGGAGGGTGGGCACGGGCTTCAGCAGCGGAGAATCGGCCGCCTTCGTCTCGGCCTTGGCCTCGGGCTTGATCTCGGCCTTCAGGTCGGCGTCGGCCTTCGCTTCCGCGACCGCGGCCGCCTTGGCGTCGAGTTCCTCCTTCGACATGGCATCCGCCTTGGCGTCGGACTTCGCGGCCGTCTTGGCCGGCTCGGGCTTGGCGGCCTCGCGATCACACCCGAGCGCCAGCACGCACACCACCGCCACACTCGACCAACAACGTAGTACTGCGCTCGACATCGACCCTTCTCCTATCGGCACTCGGTGCCCTTTTCGAGGCACTCCCCGAACTTGCAGCTACATCGCACGGTGGACCCGTCGGGCAGCCGCGTCTCCCACCCCTTGATGTAGCACTCGCCGAAGTTGCACGAGGTGCGCGCGGTCGAGCCATCGGGCAACCGCGTCTCCCACCCCTTGGTCGCACACTCGCCGAAGTTGCAGCTGGTGCGTGCCGTCTCGCCGCTGGGGAAGCGGGTCTCCCACCCCTTCTCCATGCAGCTGCCGAAGTTGCAGCTAGTGCGCGCCGTCTCGCCGCTGGGGAAGCGAGTCTCCCACCCCTTCTCGAGGCACTCTCCGAAATTGCAGGTCGCGCGGATCGTGCCCTCGTCGGTGCGGATCTCCCAGCCCTTGTGCATGCAGTCGCCGAACGAGCAGGAGCCGGCCGCGAACACGGCCGCCACGGTGTACTGGGCCATCTTGCGTGCTTCCTCCGCGGCGGCGAGGCGAGCCTCTTCGGCGGCACGCGCTTCCTCCTCGGCCCGGATACGCTCTTCCTCGGCCCGGATGCGCGCCTCTTCGGCCCGTCGATCCATCTCTTGGCGATGCGCGACCAGGTCCTTCTTGACGCCCTTCCACTCGAGCGCCGCGGTATTGCCCCCGGCCGCGGTGAGGCACGCTTCGATGAAGTCGGGCACTTCGTCGTCGGTGATCTCGGGGCGGATCTTCGGGCACAGGTCGACCACGATCACGCTGACGGTCGGGTTCAGCCCCAGACCCAGCAAGAGCACGAAGGTCTGCTTGTCGGGGCGGGCCTCGAACGACTCGGCGTAGGCGGCGGCCGCCGCATCGCGGTCACCCGTGAGCGCATGCACGCTGCCTTTGGCCAGGGCGAGGTCGGCGAGCGCATCGGGCTCGGCGGCGATGGCCTCGTCGATGTGGGTGAGCGTGGAGGTACCGAGCCCGGCCCCGTCGATGGAACCGCGATCCACCGCGCCCGACGAGAACGCCTTTTCGGTGAGCCCCGCCAGCGACATTGCACGCTCGGCCGTGATCCCCTGCTCGTCGATCTCCGCCCACACCGCCTGGATCTCGGCCTGCAGCGCCTCGTCCTGCTCTCGCTGCTTGGCGGCTTGTTCGTCGTTGCGCAGCTTCTGCTCGGTCCGAGCCTTGGTGTCGTCGCCGCCCAGGAGCTTCCCGATGAAGCCGCACCCGCCGAGGCCCAGCAGCACGGCGAGAGACACTGAGGCAAAGTTCCTCGTTCGAAGCGTGACCATGGTGCGACCAGTAGGCGTGAAGGCGGATGCAAGGTCAATCCCTACCTTGGTCCACCACCGCCGACCGGAAGAACTGGTGTACCGTGTCCGGCGATGGATTACCTTCGTGGCTGCGCGTGGCTCGGGATCTCGGCGATGCTCGCCTGCAGTGCGGAGCCCGGAGCCTCGAGCCCGACCCAGGACGGAACGGGTGACTCGAGCGGCGGCATGGTCCAGACCAGCACCAACCCGAGCACCCCCGACGACGACACGGGATCCGCCTCGGGGGACGCCGACAGCTCGGGATCGGCCCTCCCCTGCGACGGCGACATGTCCGACGCGGACGACGATGGGGTGCTCGACTGCGAGGACAACTGCGTCGACATGGCCAACGCCGACCAAGCCGATGCGGATGCCGACGGGGTCGGAGACGCTTGCGACCTGTGCCCCGACGACGCCGACCCCAACAATGGGGATCAGGACGGCGATGGCCTCGGAGACGCCTGCGACAACTGTGCGGACGACATGAATCAAGACCAGGCCGACGGCGATGCCGACGGGGCGGGCGATGCCTGCGACAACTGCCTGGGCATCCCCAACCGCGGTCAGATCGACTCCGATGGCGACGGCGTCGGTGAAGCCTGTGCCTGCGCTCCCACGCTGCAGCCCTGCCAGGGCGGCACGGCGGGGGGCTACGAGTGCAGCAACATCGAGCTGGTCTCGCGCGTCACCAACAACGAGATGGGCCTCGGCTGGGGCTCGGACATGTGGAGCTGGACCGACCCCGCCTCGGGGCGCGTCTTTGCGTTGTTCTCGGGCAACGTCGGCGTCGCCTTCGTCGAGCTGACCTTCCCCTACTGCCCCGAAGTGGTCGGGTTCTTGGCCTCCACCGCCGGCCCCTCGGGGGTTCGCGACGTCAAGGTCCACGGCCACCATGCATTCGTGGTGGCCGAGGCAGAGGGCCATGGCATGCAGGTCTTCGACCTCGAGCGCCTGCTCGACGTGGACGGAGGCATCGAGGAGTTCGAAGCCGATGCGGTCTACGAGGGCTTCGGCCGGGCGCACAACCTGGCGATCGACACCGAGTCGGCCTTCGCCTACGGCGTGGCGATCGGGGCCTGCGAGCAGGGCCTGTACATCATGGACATCGCCGACCCCTTGGCGCCGAACTTCGTGGGCTGCCACCTCCCGCCCGGCGAGCACGTGCACGACACCCAGTGCGTGGTCTACCAGGGCCCCGACGCCGAGCACCAAGGGCAGCAGATCTGCGTCAACGCCAACGGCCCCTCGGGCTCGATCTCGGTCATCGACACCACCGACAAGGCGAACATCGTGACCTTGGCCGAGGCCCCCTACCCCGCGGCCGTGTACTCGCATCAAGGCTGGTTCACCGATGACCATGCCTACGTGCTGATGAACGACGAGATCGACGAGATCCAAAACGACACGCGGACCCGCACCTTCGTGTGGGACATGAACGATCTCGACACCCCGCTGCTCATCGGCACCTACGAGCACGACACCTACGCGAGCGACCACAACCTGCTCATCGACGGGCAGTACGCCTACCTGGCCAACTATCGGGCCGGCATGCGGGTGCTCGATCTGTCCGAGGTCGCCAGCGGCACGGTCGAAGAGGTCGCGTTCTTCGACACCTTCGGCATCGACGACTGGCACGGCCTCGACGGCGCGTTCACGGCCTACCCGTGGCTCGGCGATGCGGGCGAGGGGATCGTGGCGGTCAGCGACATCCAAGGCGGGCTCTTCGTCCTGCGCCACACGCCCGACTGAGACGCGCCATGCCGTCCTTCGCCTCCGCGTCGATGCCGAAGTCGGGCCGAGTCCTGCTCCCCGGGACCGTCGCGCTCGTGGCCGCGCTGGGCCCGATGCGCGACGCCCAAGCCATCGACGGCACCCGCATTCGCACGCCCGTGGTCTGGTCGGATACACCGTGCATGACCATCGTCGACCGCTCCGTCGACGCGACCCTTCACATTCCCTACGACATCCCGCTCGAGGACCTCGACGTCACCGAAGACGAGGTCGCCGACGGACGCAGGCACCAGTTCATCGCGTTGTGCCGCGACCACGACCCCACCGACATCCTGCCCGGCTGGCTCTCCGAAGCGGATGTCGCCGCGGCCGAAGCCCTGGGGCTCATCGATCTCGGCACGGTGAACGGAGACCAGATCCTCGACCTGTCGACGCCGTGGCAGGGGTGCTTTTCCCGAATCACCGACGACGACGAGCGCCGACCGATCTCCTTTGCGTCCGCGGAGGAAGGCGTCGACTGGGACACGACCGACCTCGCCCCGGGGGCATGGTTCGTCGAAGGCTTCACCCACGACCCCCCGCTGAGCATCTGGTCGCCGCGCCCCGGGGTGGTCAAGGTCGTGGACGCACCCGAACTCGACGCCAGCGGCCCCGCGGCGGCCGTGCTCAACGGCGAGGAGGTCGTGGTCAGCGGCGAGCCGGTCGCCATCGAAGGCTGCATCAGCGCCATGGAGGGCACCGTGCTCGATCTGTCGTGGGTCGAAGTCGGCGAGTCGCGCTGGTCCACGCCCGTGCGGGGCGAAGTCGTTCGAGGCACGGAGTTCTCCATCGACCTGTTGCTGCCACCCGAGATGGCGGGACAGTCCGCCCGGGTTCGCATCGACGCCGAAGATCCAACCGGGCGCCAGACCACCGCGTATATGTCCGAGTTCGTGCTCGTCTTGCCGCCCACGCCGGGTTGCGACGACGACTGCACGGGCACCGACGGCGGCGACGAGACCTCGGCCACCGACTCGGTCGACGACACGGGCGACACCCCGTCGTCGACGACCGGCACCGATGGCCTCCCCGCCGACGAGTCGGGCCCGAACGCGGACACCGACTCCATCGGTTCTGCGGGATCGACAGCCGCCGGAGACGACTCGAGCTCCGGCTGTGCGTGCCGAGCCGAGCCCGACCGCCCGTGGCTCGGACTCGCCTGGCTACTGCCACTCGCCGGCCTGCGACTACGACGACGTCACCGCTGAAACGAGCACGGGCCCGAGCGACACCAGGTCGCCCGAGCCCATGAGCATCGAGTCGAAGACACGAGCGTCGTCAACTACGACTGGGGTAGAGGCCTTCCAGCGCGATGATGAAGTTCAGCGCCAAGAATGGCTGCATGATGTTCACCGGCTGGTTCGCGCCCACATGGCCGACGGAGCTCGTGCCCATCTGTTCGGTGGCCGGCCCCGGATCGTAGATGGCGGCGGCATTGGCCGCGAGCACATTGCCCGTGGCCCGTTGATCGGTGCCGAGGTTGCCGTACGCGAACAACCCATGGGTATGCGACGGCATCTGATTGGTCGTGAGCGTCTCCGTCTCGTGACCCGTCTTCTGGCCGAGCTGCCGCGGCGTGAGGCCAGGGCCCGTTCCCTCGTGGATGGCCACTCGGCCCCGCATCTCGGGCAGACCGAAGGTGCTCACCCCGTCGCCACCGTAGGTCGTGCCGAGGATGGAGAACAGCGCGCTGTGGGAGCTGATCGCCAACAACTGCCCGTTGCACAGAGCCCAGCCCCGCGGTGCGAAGTTGCCAGCAAACATGAGTACGGTCCCGATGAATGGTTCCACTTGGTTTCTATCCCCTCTGCTCTTTCAATGGCCTTGTTGAAATGCCACTACGCTCGGGCAGTGTAACGGCAAGCGCCTCGGATCGAAGACCTCGTTCGATTTCAGCGCCTTTCGATGATTCCCATCGACCGCACGCTGTTCCGTTCGACCTTTCGATCGATGGTTTTCAAATTGGGACCACCCTCTCCGTCGCGATTGCGACGAAGTCTCATCTTCATCGGGGGAAACCCGAGCGTGCTTTCGAACTCGATCAGCGCTCGGACTGCGCTGCACCGGCCCACGCTGAAACCATCGTCAGCACAGCCGCGATCCACACGAGCTGAGCGACGAGTAGGTGCACCAACTGCATCCACCCCGGTGCCGCCAAGCCGATGTTGAGCACCCCCATCACCACCTGCAAGACCACCGCATGCTGCAGGCCCTTGGCGATTCGCGGGCTCTGTGGGTCGCGGGCGTGCTCGCGAACCCACGCTGCGACCCCGTAGACCAACCCCGCGGCCACCACCGCGACCACGGGGTGAATGATGCGAAGCCGAATCAAGAAGTGCTTGGCCGCATCGAGGTCGTCGCGGACCCGCGCGAACAAATCCGTGCCCGTGTCGAGGTCCACGGGAAACAGCGTGTCGCCCAGGGCCGTGACCGCGCCCGTCAAGCTGGTCACGATGAGGCCGAGCAACGCCGCCGCGAGCAGCCACGTGCCGATGCCCAGCTTGCGCGGCGCCACGGGTCGCTCGTCGGTGCTCCACCACGCCGTGAGCGAGGCCGCCCCCGTGAGCAGCAGGGTGTTGACCAAGTGCAGCGCGATGACGATGGCCCGCGGCACGGAGTCGTCGTCGGCGACGAGCTCCTTCAGCACCAGGCCGGCCCCGATCGCGCCCTCGAACACGATGAACACCAGCGTGACCACGGCCGCGAGGGTGACCCGGCTCTTGCCGAAGCGAACCGCCGCCCATCCGAGCAAGCCCACGCCGAAGATCCCCAGCAGGCCGCTGGTGAGCCGATGGGTGAACTCGATGATCGTCTCGGTCGAGGGCTCGAGCGGGATGATCTGGCCGTGGCAGGTGGGCCAGTGCGAGCCGCAGCCCGCCCCCGAGTGCGTGATGCGAACCCACGCCCCGAACAAAATGACCAGCAGCAGGTAGGCGACGAACGCCCACGCGATACTCGAGAACCGGGACCGTTGAGCCATCGTGCGCACCCCGGTGGCTAGAAGGCGCAGCTATTGGGCGTGCGCGGGAACGGGATGACGTCGCGGATGTTCTGCATGCCCGTGGCGTACATGACCATCCGCTCGAAGCCGAGACCGAAGCCGGCGTGCGGCACGGTGCCGAAGCGCCGCGTGTCGAGGTACCACTGGTACTCTTCGAGCGGCAGCCCGGCCTCGGTGATGGTCTGGACGAGCACGTCGTGCCGCTCTTCTCGCTGCGAGCCGCCGATGAGCTCGCCGACCTGCGGCACCAGCAAGTCCATGGCCGCCACCGTGCGCTCGTCGTCGTTGCGACGCATATAGAACGCCTTGATCTCCTTGGGGTAGTCGGTCACGAAGACCGGGCGCCCCACCACCGTCTCGGTGAGATGGCGTTCGTGCTCGGCCTGGAGGTTGGCCCCGAAGAACACCGGGTACTCGAACTTCTGGCCGCTGGCCTCGAGCTTCTTGACCGCCTCGGCGTAGGTCATGCGCTCGAACTCGGAGTCGGCCACGTGGCGCATGCGCTCGAGCAGGCCCTTTTGGATGCGCTTGTCGAAGAACTCCATGTCCTCGGGGCAGCGCTCGAGCACGGTGTTGATGAGGTGCCGGACGAAGGCCTCCGCGAGGTTGCAGTCGTCCTCGAGGTCGTGGAAGGCCATCTCCGGCTCGATCATCCAGAACTCGGAGGCGTGCCGCGTGGTGTGGGAGTTCTCGGCGCGGAAGGTCGGGCCGAAGGTGTAGATGTCGGACATGCCCAGGGCGAAGGACTCGCCGGCCAGCTGGCCCGAGACGGTCAGGAAGGTGCTGCCGCCGAAGAAGTCCTTGCTCCAATCGATCTCGCCCTTGTCGGTGCGGGGCGGGTCGTTGGGATCGATGGTGCTCACCCGGAACAGCTCGCCCGCGCCCTCGGCATCGCTGCCCGTGATGATGGGCGTGTGCACGTAGACGAATCCGCGGTCCTGGAAGAAGCAGTGCACCGCGTGGGCGAGCACGCTGCGGACCCGGAACACCGCGCCGTAGGTGTTGGTGCGGTTGCGCAGGTGAGCGATGGTCCGCAAGAACTCGAAGCCGTGGCGCTTCTTTTGCAGCGGGTAGTCGGGCTCGGCCTGACCCAGCACCTCGATGGCCGTGGCCCGCAGCTCGACCGACTGCCCCTTGGCGGGCGACTCGACGAGCTGCCCGGTCACCGCCACCGCGGAGCCCGTGCCCAGCGCCCGAACCTCTTCGAGGTTGGCGACCTCGTCGCCGGCCACCACCTGAATGCCCGACATCGTCGAGCCATCGTTGACGTTGAGGAACGTGACCTGCTTGCTCGCGCGAACGGTCCGAAGCCAGCCTTTGATGATGATGCCCTCTTGCGGGGGTGCGAGAGTCATCACTTCCACGATGCGTCGGCGGGGGCCCTGCATGGTGCGCGCAGCGTACCCCACGCGGGCCTTGGGTCAACCGTTTGCCGCCGCGGCCAATCCGTGGGACCAAGGAGCCGTGAGGCTGCCCCTCGTTCCCGATCCCGCGGGCGCTCTGCGGATCAACGAAGCCTTCGTCTCGATTCAGGGCGAAGGGCTCCTCGCGGGCACCCCCAGCACGTTCATCCGGGTCGCGGGCTGCAACCTGCGTTGCGCCTGGTGCGACTCGCCCGCGTCGTCGTGGCGCCCCGAGGGGCAGCGGGTCCACCTGGACGCCATCGTCGAGGCTTGCGCCACCGGGCCGCGCCACGTGGTGCTGACGGGCGGGGAGCCGCTGCTCTTCGCCCCCATGGCCGAGCTGTCCCAGCGGCTGCACGCAGCGGGGCACCACCTCACCTTCGAGACGGCCGGCACCGTGCTGTGTGACGGGGTCGCCTCCGACCTCATGTCGCTCAGCCCCAAGCTGCCGCACGCGACCCCCGACGATCCCACCTGGGGTCCGCGACACGAGCAACGGCGCTGGCGACCCGATGTCCTGCGCTCGCTGATGGAGTTCCCGTGGCAGCTCAAGGTCGTGGTGCGGGCTCACGATCCCGAGCGCCTGCGCGATGACCTGGCCGAGGTCGATCGCATGGTGGAGACCCTGCAGATCGCCGACGTCGACCGCGGGCGGGTGCTGTTGATGCCGGAGTGCGTCGACCCACATCGGCTGGCCGCCGACTACGCCGCGCTCGTGCCCGTGTGCATCGAGCGAGGGTTCACCCTCGGACCCCGCTTACACATCGCGATCTTCGGTCATACGCCGGGGACGTGAGCGACCCCATGAGCCGTCGCCCGCCGCGCTCGCGCAGCGGAGTGTTTTACCGACGTTCACCTACGTTGCCGAGCCACCGCGTCAAAGGCACGATGTGATCGCCTGCTTGGACTGGGAACGAACCATGCTCTCGACCGACCGACGACGAACTCTCGCTTGCGCGATGCTCCTGGCCGCCGCGCCCTTGGCTTGCGGCGACGACAGCTCTGGAGACGACGCGGGTACGCCCGCCACGACCACGGGAGTCCCGAGCGGGAACGACGACGTCACCACGGCCGCCGATGCGGCCGGCACCACGACCACGGGCCCCGTCGACGGCACCACCAGCGGCACGACCACGACCGCGGGCAACGGCTCCTCGGGCAGTGACGACGGCCCCTCCGACGAGTCGACCGGCAACGGCATCATCTTCGACGTCGGCGGAGGCAAGTCCGAGACGGGCGGCGAGGGCATGTGTGACAACGCCCAGACCACGCTGCAGGCCACCATGCGTGACTTCGCCAGCAGCCACGTCGACATGGAGGTCTTCTGGGGCGGCGACGCCAGCACGGGCCTCGTGCTGCCCGTGCTCGGGGCCGACGGCACCCCCGACTACAACCCCGCCGCTCCGCCGCCGCCTCCGGGCAGCTCGCCCACCCAGATCACGTCGATGGCCAGCTTTGCCCAGTGGTACCACGACACCCCGGACATCAACGTCGCCGAGTCCATCGACATCGAGCTGACCGAGATGCCGCCGGGTTCGGGCGTGTTCGTGTTCGACGACCCGACCTTCTTCCCCCTCGACGGCATCGGCTGGAACGCCGCCCCCGGGCCCAACAACGAGACCTTCCCCGACACCCTGGGCGACCAGCACAACTTCCACTTCACCACCGAGATCCACACCAGCTTCATCTACGAGCCGGGACAGGTCTTCACCTTCATCGGTGACGACGACCTGTGGGTGTTCATCGACGGTGACCTGGCCATCGACCTCGGCGGTCTGCACGGCGAACTCGAGGGCTCGGTCGATCTCGACACCCTCGGCCTCGTCGACGGTGGGACCTACGACATGGACATCTTCCACGCCGAGCGCCGCCACAACGGCTCGCACTTCCGCGTGGAGACCTCCATCTCCTGCTTCTTCCCGCCCGCGGGCTGACGCGACGCAACCGTCAGGCGCCCGGGTCGTGGCTGCCCGTGGCCGGCGGATCGGGCAGCTCGAGGCCGATGAAGATCCCATCGTCTTCGTCCTCGCTGCCGTCGTTCGCGTCGTAGCCCGGAAAGGGCGTGCCCGACAGGTCCATGGCTTCGGGACGCGGCCGCTGCAGGAGACCAGAATCGCCGCCGCGTGCGGCGGCTGCCGCTGCAGCAGCGGCCGCCGAGAACCCCTGGTCGACCGATGCGGCCGGACGAGCACCCGAGCGCTCGGATCCTCCCGCCCGATTGCGTGACGGACCGGAATCTCGCTCTCCGGTGGGCATGCGATACGGCGCCGGTCGAGGCGTCACCACCTCTTGCGTGTCCTCGGCGCTGAGCCACGTCCCGCTCGGCTCGTCGAACGACCCCGTGTCTTCGTCGGTGACGATCGCCTCGTGGTGCGGGCCCGAGGGCGGGTCCAGCGAGATCGAGTGGCGACCGGAGGGCTCGTGCTTGACGGGCTGCGGCCGCGGATGTGCCCCCGAGCGCTCGGTGGGGTTGGGCGGCATGCTCGACACCCGAGCGTCGGCCGCCGCCGTGGCGCGCGACTTGGAGCTCCCGGAGCGATTGCGAGGCAGCGGCGCCCCGCTGTCGATGGGCTCATCGGACGCCGGGCCCTGCCCCAACTTCTCCGCCTCGGCCGCGACCGAGAACCCGCCTCCGGCGGGGGTCGGCACCGCCGCCTGGAACGACTTGGGCTGACACAGGCGCCAGAAGCGAATGGTCTTGGCGGTCGCCGCGGTCAGCCGCACCAGCTCGGCGTCGGACAAGCGCGGCAACAGATCGGTGAAGCGCTCCAGCGCCCGATCGACTTGAATAACTTGCTTGCGCAAATTCGTCGCGGTCGCGACGGGAACTTCTGCGAGGCGGGCGAGTTCCCCATCGGTGAGCCGCCCGAACAGATCGAGGTACGGCACCAGCCGATTCATCACATTGGAGGACTTCTTGTCGCGAAGCTCCTTGTCGCGGAGCTCGTCTCGGCTCACCCGAACCTGGCGCAACGCGATCGTGGCGAGGTGTGCCTCACCGCTCGTTCCCCCTGCCTCGTTGTCGCCGTCACCCATGGCGCTCAACCTGCCTTCACCCCACCACAACCGTAACACTCCAGGCCGGAGGTCCCCAAGCTTCGGGCGTCTGCGCGACCTCGCTCCACCGCCCGCAGACGACAGCGGAAAGAGCGCAGCAATCCCACCAAAAACAACGTCCCGACCCAGCTCGGGCGTTTTCCCGTGCAGCTGGTAGGCTCCTCGCGTGAGCTATGACTGGCTACGAGCGCTCCACATCATCTTCGTGGTGACGTGGTTTGCGGGCCTCTTCTACATCTTCCGCCTCTACGTCTATCACGTGGAAAACGAGGGCGACCGCTCGGTCACCAGCTTGCTCGAGACCATGGAGCGACGGCTCTACCGAGGGATCTGTTGGCCGGCGATGGTGGCCACCACCACCTTCGGCGTGTGGCTGTGGTCGCTCCGCTTCAGCAGCTACCTTCAAAACGGGTGGTTCCACGTCAAGCTCACCGCCCTGGTGTTCTTGTTCGCCTACCATTTCTATGCCGGCAAGGTGCGCAAAGACCTCGCCGCCGGGCGCTGCAAACTGACCTCTCGCCAGTGTCGGTTCATCAACGAGGTGCCCACCCTCATCTTGTTCACCGTCGTCATCATGGCCGTGGTCAAGCCCTTCTGAGTCCCATGTTCGCGCTCCGCCACCTCGGGCCCCTGGCCTGCCTCGCCCTCGTCGCCGCGCTCGGCTGCACCGCGACCGAGAACGAGACCTGCGAGCTGACCTCCGATCAGCTCTCCGTCGTGGCCGAGGTCGTCGACAGCGGCTGGGACATCCGCGCCTCCATCGACTTCGAGAGCGGAGATCGGCAGGGCACCAACTCGCCCGTGCGCCTATGCGCCACCGACATCCTCACCATCAACGGCCAGACGCCCATCGAGACCACCAAGGCCTCGAGCATCGAGTACCACCTCGACTGGGAGGCCGACGGCGAGCGCAGCGTGCAGTTTTCCATCGAGCGGCAGTCCCTGGGTGAGGTCATCGACCTCGCCGTCGAGCTGCCGCCCACCTTCGAGATCGTCTCCCCCATGGACGACGACCCCCTCGACCGCACCAACGGACAGGCGCTCGAGTGGGAGCCGGCCAACCCCGACGGCACCATGCAGATCCGCCTGCACGAAGAGCTCGGCGGCGGCCAGTGCATCATCGACAGCGACGAGCAGACCTACGAAGAAGCGGGCGGCGTCGGTGTGCCCGATACCGGCACCTGGACCATCGATGCTTCCGACCTGGGCAGCATGACCCCGCTGGCCTGCAACGTCACCATCGGCCTCACGCGGGTCAACCTGGGCGACTACCCCACCACCCTCGGTGGCGGCGGCCGCATCGAAGCCCGCACCGAACGCGAAGTCGACGTCGCCGACACCGAGTAGAGCCCTCGGTAACCCCTCCTCGACGCCTCGCGCGACGGACGCGGATACGGCGGTCCCGGGGTGTTTGCCGTCGCCCGAGCACTGCTGCAAAGTGCCGGGCATGCGCCTGCCCCAGCGCGGAGTCCTGATCCGCCTGTTCATCTACATCCCGCTCATCGGCTTCTTCGGCTGGCGTGCGTGGACGGCTGGCTGCGCCCCCGACACGATCGAGGCCGAGCCCCAGCCCTCCATGGAAGACCGGCTCGCGCCGCATCGCAAGACGATCACGCTGCCCGACGGCACCCAGCAGGACATCGTCGAGCTCACGCCCCAAGAGGCCGAGGCCATCCTCGGGCACCCGATCCCCGAAAAGCTCGACGGCGACGCGCCCAAGGCCAAAGCAGCCGCGCCCGACCCGGCCGCCGCCGATGCCAAAGCCGCAGCCGACCCCGCCACGGCCGATCCCGGCGGTGAACCGGACGACGCCAAACCCGGGGACGCAGCCGCCAAGGCGGAAGCCAACGCCCAACCAGGGGCCACCGCCGACCCGGCACCGGCCGGCGATTGACGGCGAGCGGTCGATCGCCCAGGCTCTTCCCCGCATGGAACGCGGACACTTCGGTACGCTGTCCTCCAAGGCTCTGGAGCACATCGACGAGACCCTCGGAGACCTCGAGCACGAGCGGCTCGACGTCGACTTGGCCGGTGACGTGCTCACCTTGGACTTCGCCGACGGCGGCAAGTTCATCATCAATGCCCACAGCGCCGCCGGGCAGATCTGGATGGCCGCGGGTACCACCGCCTGGCATTTCGACTACGACGACGCCAGCGGCACTTGGATCGCCAGCAAGACCGGCGACGAGCTCATGGCCACCGTCGCCCGCACCGTGAGCGAGCGCCTGGGCGAGACCGTCACGCTATGACCAAGACCGCGCTCGTCTCGTGGCTCGCCGCGCCCTTGGCCGCCCTGCTCGGGGTCTCAGGCTGCGCCCAAATCGAGACCCGCTCGTCGGTCGAGATCATGCCGCGCAGCGACGCCGACGTCCTGCGCCTCGGCGGGTCCGGGGGCGAGATCGCCGAGCGTGGCGTCACCGTGCAGTGGACCCAAGACGGCGATCGCCTCGCCCTCGACCTCGTCGAAGACCGCTCCTGCGTCTCCGTCACCCACGTCCCCGTCGTTCGCGTCGAGCGGACCACGCGTCGCACCACTCGCGGCGCCATGTGGTGGGAGTACGGCCTCGGTGCCGCCGCCTTGGGTGTCGGCCTCGCCGGCCTCATCAGCCCCGAGTCGTTCTCCCAGGCCGCCATCGACAGCAATGGCAACCGGGTCGAGGAAACCGGCACCGGCTATCGCATCGGCGGCATCTTCACCGCCATCGGCTCCATCCTGCTCACCGCGGGTGTCGTCGACACCATCCGGACTCGCGACGACATCTCCTACGCCGACGCCTTTCGCCGCGAAGAAGGGGGCGCCGTCGCCTGCCGCGAGCCCCAGGTGCCGCTGCAAGAGCAGACCGTCGAGCTGCTCGTCGGCGAGTGGAGCACCACCGAGCCCACCGGGGACGACGGCGCCGTGAGGTTCCTGCTCCCCGAGATCGAAGAGCTGTCGTCCGAGGCTCAGGCCGCCATCGCAGCCCATGCCGCGTGGGCCGAGGCCAAGACCGCCGCCGACGAAGCAGCCGAGGCCGCCCGTCTGAAGGCCGAGGCCGAAGCCGCCGCCGAGGCGGAACAGAGCAAGAAGGGCCGCCGCGGTCGCAAGGTCAAAAAGGCCGAGCCGGAGCCGCCCGCCGAGCCCGTCGCCACCGCCGATCCCGGTCCGCGCCCCGAGCCCTTCGTCGTCAAAGGCGTCCTGCGCATCGACAGCGGTCGTGCGCTCGCCATCGACTTCCTCGTTCCCTACGACTGGTCCGGAGCCGAGCCCCATCAGGGCAAGGGCTCCGTCGACCCCATGCCCGCCCGTCGCCCGCCTCCCCGGCCGCGCTCGGGCGACGCCCAGCCCTGACCATGGACGGCACGCCCTCCGCCGACGTGCGTGAGGCTCGGGTGTTCGTCGGGCTCGGAGGCAACATCGGCGATCGCCTCGCCACCCTGCGCTCGGGCGCGCGGGGACTCTCCGATCCCGCCGCCGGCCTCGAGATCGTCCGCGCCTCCGGCATCTACGAGACCAGCCCCATGGGTCCCTCGACCGGCGCCTTCCTCAATGCCGTCGTCGAGCTGCGCACCCGCTGGGCCGCCGACGCCCTCATGGCCCGGTTACTCGAGGTCGAGGTGAAGCACGGCCGCCAACGAACCGAGCGGTGGGGCGCCCGTACCCTCGACCTCGACCTGCTCGTCGTCTTGCGAGCCGAAGGCGACCGCTGGGCGAACGAGTCTCGGAACACCCCCGGCCTCACCCTGCCTCATGAGGGGATTGCCGACCGCGACTTCGTGCTCGTCCCCCTGCTCGAAGTCGCCGGTGAAGACCTCCTCGTCCGGGGACAGCCCGCCCGACGCTGGCTGGAGGCGCTGGAGCCGAAACAGCGGACCATACTGCGCCGCTGGGACGACGACCTCCTCGCCTGAGCCTTCGGGCGTGATGGTTGGCGACAGGCGTGCTAGGGTCCGGCGCCCCGGATGACCGGGCCCGTGAAGGCGGGTAGCTCAGGGGTAGAGCAGCGTGCTTACACCGCGCTGGTCGCAGGTTCGAAACCTGTCCCGCCTACTGGGGAACGGTGCGCTAGCAGGGTCTAGCGCGCCGTTTCCCGAGACTTCGTTCCGGGGATGTACGCTACGGCCGTGGCCGACGAGCGTGGATATTGGGGCAAGGACCCGAAGTCGGGCCACCGCCAGTGGTTCGGGCCTTACTCTCGCAAAGAGAAGCACGGGCCGGCCACCATTGATGTCGACTGCGACAAGTACTCGAGTGTCGACGGTTGCCGCCTCCCCGATGGAACCCGCGGCCTGGTCAGGCACAGCTTCGCGTCGAATGTCGAACGCGACGGCCAGAAACTCGTGTGGAGAACCCAGCGCCCCGACGGTGGATACGAGTACGGCCGGATCGAAGTGGACGAAGGCGTCGATGTCCGATTCGTGGCCGAGCCCGAGCTCGCCCCCAAGCCGGCGCCCGACCATCCCGTGTACGACCGGTTCGTGATCGAGGTCCGCAGTGATCCGAGGCTCATGGCTCTCCTGCGCGACATCGAGTTCGCCAGAGAATTCTACGCCGCGATGTGCAACATGGATTGGGTCAAGACCGACGCGAGCAGCGCGTTTGGGTGCACGTTCCGTACGGCGGGGAGGATCGTCGCGGAGCTTCGCGGTATCGGGGAGGAGTACATCGACTTCTACGGGTCCGGGCCCGAAGGCACCGTGAGCCCGCGAGTCGCGGCCGAGCTGTCCCGGCTTCAGTGGTCCGCGCGCGAGATGATCGGTCCGCTCTACTAGCAAGTCGCCCCAACGCCCCGCCGTGCGCACGCGTGGCATGGCCAGAACGTAGCTCCGTTCCAGGTTAGAGGCGGTTCGCGGCCGTTTTCGCACGACCACGAGTCGGCTCGAGGCGTTCGTCGAAAAAATCGGGAACGAATCGGCCTCCGGCCTGACAGCTGAGGTGAACCCAAAAGACGTGCTTCGGGCCGCGGTCCGACTCGGACCCACCGGCCCTCCTCATCGCCGGAAGTCGCATGAGCATCGAGTTGCTCGATCTCTCGTTCTTCCGCCGCCCACACCATCCGGACTTCATGATGAAAAAGCTTCTCCCCTCCGTCGTTCTGCTCTGCTCCTCCCTGACCTTCGCCGGTTGCATCCTCGAGGAGGAGCCCGACATCGACGACAGCAGCACCAATGGCGCCACCGGGTCCAACGAAGACACGGGCATGGACGGCGATGCCACCGACGCCCAGAACACCGACGATGCCGCCGACTCGAGCGATGGCGGAGCCGCCGACTGCCTCAGCGAGGAGTACGAGTGGGACGAGGCCACCAACCCTCTGGGGCCCAACCAGTGCAACGACGACTGCGAGTGCGACGGCGCCCGCGACTGCTCACCCTTCGGTTGGTGCGAAGGCATCGCGCGCGGCGATCAGGCGTTCATCCCCATGGGTGGCCCCTGGACTGTCTTCAACCCGGCCGTCGACACCTCGGCGTGCAAGGGCTTCGAGGCAGAGCTCGAGAGCACCGAGCCGGAGATGATCCAGCTGGTGACCGACTCCGACGGCACCTTCACCATCGATCAGGACAGCTCGGGTTTTCACGACGACTGTGTGCTCACGGGCATGGACTTCGTGTGCACCGAGATCGTCCAGGACGACAAGGAGTTTCTGGACGTCATCGTCCTCTCCGGCACCTTCAGCGGTCCGACGAGGGCGAGCGGCGTGATGTCCATCGCCTCGAGCTGTGCGGACAAAGGCTTCTGCGGTGAAGAGCCGAGCCTGCCCTGCGATTGGGAGATCACCTTCGACATGGAGCTGATGGAGTAAGCCCCGGGTCGGCACCGCTCGTGACTCCACCGAACGACGGGGGCGAGGTACCCTCCTCTCCGTGAAGGCGGAGTCGCGACGCGAGGCCGACGAGCGAGAGCGTGCGGCGTTGGAGCAGATCCAGATCCAGGTCGCCGCTCGAGACCGACGCAGCGTGGTCTCGCCGAGCACCACGCGGTCGGCATGGAGCGCCGAGGTCGATCTGACGCCTCACGAAGTGGTGGCCGTACTCGAGGGATCAGGCGAGGTCGTCGCGGTCCCGATGAGCGAAGAGGAGCAGCTCCCGCGCAACAAACACACGGCCAAGGTCCTGCTCGACAACCAGGGAACCGAGCTGGCGCTGTGGCAACGACCGCGGCGCTCGGCCGAGGTCTTCGCCAGTCGAGAGCGCATCCCCTACCCGGACTTTCTGCGCGTGCGCATCGAGGCCACATCCGCGGGATGTCGGCTCCTCGCTTCGTGGCACCGTCACCCGGCCACGGTGGCGATCAAGCGGCGCAATTCATTTTGGAGTGCGGTCATCATCGCCGGGTCGGCCCTGCCGTTGCTCAGCGGCCACGCGCAAGGGTGGATCGGCACCGTCGTCATCGCCCTGCTCGGCCTGTACTGGATGTGGGACATGTCCAGGATGGAGATCCCGCCCTCGATGGCGCTCACCGTGCTCGAGGAGGCGATCACCCCTCACCGGCTGAGCCCCAACGAGCGCCTGCCGCCGTACCGCGCCGATGCTCGCCAGCCCCGCGACGAACAGTAACGAACCGCCAGAGTCGAGATGCCAGCAAACCGCGGTGGGATCGGCGCTCAGGCGGCCGCCGCCGCTTGAGCCACGGGTATCGGATGAACCACGCCGCCGATACAGACGTTGAAGTTGGGGTTGTAGCAGATCGGCATGGTGATGCCGCCGACGGTCAGCGGACAACATGCAGTCTGGCCCGCGTTGGTTTGGGCTACCGTTTGCGGACACGGGTTCGGATTGCAGGCGCCAGGCACAGCGACCCCCGCGGGGCGGATCTGCTGAGCGCGGGAAGCCGCGACCGGCGACCTCGTCGCGGTCGAGGCAAAACGAGGACGAGCGGTCGTGAGTCGAGGCAGTTTCATCGCGAGTATTCGTGATACCTCGAACGCCTCCGTCCGCAGACTCCCCGAACGGGGGGTGTGCATGAGCGACCGATCGAAATCGCAAACGGCAGCGACGCGGTCATGGGCCGAAGAGCGTCTCCTCCAGCCATGACTCCACGTGGGCGGCAACTTCTTCCCAGCCCTCTTGCCCGCAGATCCAGTGGGTTCGCCCGGCAAACTCCCGATAGTCGGTCGGCGGCCCCTGGTAAAACTCGTAGTTCTTGCGAGACAGGCTCACCGGGATGATGTGGTCGAGTTCGCCAGCCACCAACAACAGCGGAGGGCGATCCGCTCGGGGGTCGATGCGCGCCACGTCGGAGGTGCTATCGCGCGCCACTTGCCCCGACTCGGGTACGGCATGGGCTCGCCACACCCGCTCGACCTCGGCGTCGTCGAGGGTGTGGGCAAAGGCGTAGGTGAACCAAGACTTGGACGGGACGAAGGGGCGACGACGCTTGGTGATCACCGGGAAGTTGCTCCGCAAGAAGCTCCACTTGGCCGTCGACACCCCGGCCGGCGGCGCGGAGTCGATGGCGATCCCCGCCCGGACGCCACCCTCCTGCAGCAGGATCTGTACGACCAACCCGCCCATCGAATGACCGACGAGGATCGGAGGCTCGGGCATCTCGGCGATGGCTCGACGATAGACGTCGAGTACGGCGTCCAACCGCAACGAGGGCAAATCTTCGGGAGGCGCGGCCTTGAGCTGTTCGGGATCGCCTCGTCGGTAGGGCCAGTCCGGGGCGTAGGTGCGGTAGCCTCGGTCGGAGAAGTACTTCTCCCATTCAGACCAGCTCGACGCGGTCATGAACATGCCGTGGACGAATAGGATCGGCGGGTGATCGGACATGGTGGGCTCCTGGTGGGAATCGAGGGACGCGGAGGTGGGCTCGAGGCTGGGCGTGGCCGACGCGGGGCGATCGGTCGCCCCTGCCGCGCATGCCGCTACGAGAGGAAGGACAACGAACGGGTGATGGGTGCTCATGGGGGTCTCCCGAGGCCCTGGAAGGCCTTCTACGGGGAACGAAGCGCCGTCTGGCCTTGCCAAGGTAGGAACCGGGAGCCATGCTGGCCGTGTCCGATTGGACAAAGATCGGTCCTCATTCGCCAGGCCACTGATGCACGTCGACCTCCTCCTTCTGCCGGGGGCGTTCCAAACCCAGATCGCCGTCACCATCGACGGATTCGCCACCGCCAACCGGCTGCTGGCCGAGCTTTCCCCCGAGAGCCCGCCGCCGCTGTCGTGGTCGGTTCGCACGCGCGACGGCAAGCCGGTCGCCGCCAGCAACGGGCAGCCGGTGGTGGCAGACGGGCCATGGGAAGACGCCCGCGGCGACATTGCCCTGCCCTTCGGCGTGGGCATGCCCGACGAGTCGCTCATCACCTGCGGGCGAGCCTCTCCCCACTACGGTCGACTCGTGGAATTCCTGCGAGAGCGTCACGCCGCCGGAGCACGACTCGCGGGAAGCTGCGCCTCCACGTTTGCCCTCGCCGAGACGGGGCTGCTCGACAATGGGCGCGCCACGACGAGCTGGTGGCTCGGGCCTCTGTTTCGGCGAACCTTTCCCGCGGTCACCCTCGACCCGGACGCCTTGCTGACGGAACACAACCGGGTCACGTGCGCGGGGGCGGCCCTGGCCCAGTTCGATCTGGTGCTCTACCTCATCTCCCAGCAGGCGGGCGAGCTCGCCCGCGTGTGTGCCAAGTACTTCGTGCTCGACGGCGGGCGCCGCTCACAGGCCCCGTACATCATCCCGGAACACTTGGCTCGGCACGATCCACTCGTGGCCGATGCCCAGGACTGGATTCGCCGTCACTTGGTCTCGTCGTTCAGCATCGCCGACCTGGCGCAGCATCTCGGCTGCTCGAGTCGTACGCTCAATCGTCGCTTCGTTCGCGCCCTGGGGCATGCACCCTCGGTGTACATCCAACGCTGCCGCGCCGAAGAAGCGGCCCGGTTGCTGCGCAGCACGGACGCATCGATCAGCGAGGTCGCGGCTCGGGTCGGCTACGCGGAGGAAGGAGCCCTGCGCAAGTCCTTCCAACGAACCTTCCACAGCAGCCCCCTCAGCTATCGCCAGCGGTACCGTCCCGGGCGATGAGCCGACGGCCGTCGGTCAGGGGGCAGCCGCGGTCGACGGCGTGAAGGTCCCCTCCGGGTCGAACATTTGCAGCCACTCGTCGACGGCCTTCACGCGCTCGTCCTTGCCCGCGTCCGCGAGCGCGCGCCGATCCTGCCAGGCAGCCTCGACGGCCTGTCGTAGGTGTTGCCGAGCCGCGACGTCGTCTCCGTCACGCTCGTCGAGCGTGGACAGCTCGACGTTCACGTTCCGCCGATCCTCGGGTTCGAGCCACGCCATCGCGAGCATCTCTTCGTAGGTCGCTCGCGCCTCGGCGTACTGCCCGAGGTTCTTCTCGACCGTGACCCGCACCATCAGCGAGCTCTCGAGCGCCATGCGCTCGGGGTCCTTGCGGCGAATCGCGACCGCGCCCTCGGCCGCCGCCTTGGCGGCCTCGAACTCCTTGCGCCGAAGATACAGGCGCGCCAGGTTGTGCTGCGTCTGCCCGATGTCCTCGTGGTCGGCAGGCAGGCTCTGGCGGCGAATCTGGAGCGCTCGCTCGAGGGCATCGCGGGCCTGGTCGTACTGCTCGGACTTCGTGTACATGCGCCCGAGGTTGTTGTACTTGAGCGCGACGTTGGGGTGCTGGGGCCCGAGGTTGGCGACGGAGATCTCGATGGACCGCAGGTACAGCGGCTCGGCCTGCTCGTAGCGCCCAAATCGATAGTGCATCGTGGCGATATTGTTGATGCTGCCCGCGAGCTTGGGGTGATCGGGGCCAAAGCCTTCGGTGCGCAGGCGCAGGGTCTCCTCGAACAGCTCGAGCGCCCCTTCGCGGTTGCCGGCTCGCGCCTCGACCATGGCCCGGTTGTTGACGAGCTGGGCGTTGAGCAAGCCGGAAGGGTCGCCCGCGAACCCGATGGCGAGCTGAGCATCGCGCACCCAGCCCTTGGCCTCGGCGGGCTTGCGGAGGCCGTAGCCGACGAACATGACCATGTCGACGGCGGCGACGCTGGCCACGCCCCACGCCCCCGACTCGGCGGCTTGCATATACGCAAGGGTTCCCTCTTCGGCGGCGGCTTCGTCGTCGTCGGTGGCGCTCGACAGCTTGCCGCGGAGGCGATGGGCCTGTGCGCTCAGTGGTGCCCAACCGAGCGCCTCGGCCCGCTCCACCGCGGGCGCGACCAGCTCGTGCCCCCGGGGGTAGTCACCCGCGTCATAGCTGACTTTCACCCGCGCGAGTTCATCTCGAAGCTCGCGGGACGCATCGGCGATCTCGGGACCCGGTGGCGGCGGCGAACGAGCCAACGCGGCCTCGTCGACGCAAGCGGCAGAACGAGGCAGCACCGCCGCCATGTCCACCGCCCGGCTCAGCAACGAAGCGTCGGCATCGACCAAGACTTCGACCAGCGCCTCGAGCTGCACGCGGTGATCGTCGAGGCACCACTGCGCGCGAGCGCGGGTGTCGTCGTTCCACTCGTGCTCGACCTCGGACGCCATGCAAGCCTGGGTCTGGGCGCTGCGCCATCCTTCGGCGTAGTCGTCGAGCCAGGGGCCCACGCGCTCGGCCACGGCCGGGGCATGCGTCTGCCCCGTGGCGGCAAAGGACTGATCGACTCGAGCCCGTACGTCGTCGTTCCACAGCGCGCGGATACTCTCCCCGGATTCCTCGCAGGCCGCCACCCGCTGGGCGTGATCGATGCGCTGCTTGGCGTACACGCCCCCGACCCCGAGCGCGAGCACGCCCACCGCGAGCGCGCCTCGGCGGATGCGTCGACGGACCCGCGCCTGGTCCATGGCGGCGAGCAGGGCGGCCATGTCCGGGTAGCGCTGCTTGGGAAGCGGCGCGAGGCCTCGCTCGCACACGCGACGCAGCCAGGTCGGCGCGGCGCGGTCGGAGGGCGGCGGACGCCGCTCGTCATCGAGCACCGCGCACATCAGGTTGGGGATCGAGTTCCCTTCGAAAGGCCGCTCGCCGTAGAGCAACTCCCACAGCGTGACGCAGAACGAGAACTGATCGCTCCGCGCGTCGACGTCCTCCTGCCGCCACTGCTCGGCGGACATGTACGCGGGCGTGCCCAGCAGCGCGTTGCCTTCGGTCATCTCGGTATCGAGCGACGAGGACGTCGCGACCCCCGACAGCGAGGCGCTCGACCGAATGTCATCGTTGACTTCCCGCGGCCCGTCGCCACGCGCGAGGCCGAAATCCATGACGCGCACGCGACCGTCGGCGCCGACCATGACGTTGTCGGGCTTGAAGTCGCGATGCAGCAGGTTGGCTTCATGGGCCGCCTGCAACCCCTCGCCGGCCTGCTGCATGATCGCGAGGATCTCCATCCACGAGCGAGGGGCGGCTGCGACCCAGTCGCCGATCGTCTGCCCTTCGACGAACTCCATCGCGATCCAGACGCTGCGGTCGAAGGTCCCGACGTCGTGCACGGAGACGACATTGGGGTGATTGAGTCGGGCGAGCGCCTGCGCCTCACGCAACAGCCGGGTGCGCCCCTCGGTCGCTTCGGCGTCGTTGCGGCGACCCGGGAGCATGAGCTTGATGGCCACCTTGCGGTCCAGCTCGGGATCGTAGGCGGCGTAGACCACTCCCATCCCGCCCATGCCGAGCTTCGACAGCACGACATAGCGATCGATCGGGTCTCCTTGCTCGAGGATCCGCGCCCCCTCCGTGTCGGCCTTGGGGGTCGGCGTTGCTCGAGCAGCCCCCGCCATCGTGGCATCGAGCCCGATCGACGGGCCGGCCATGGTCGCGGCCAGCTCGGGTGGGCCCTTCGGCGCGGGAGCGAGGGTGTCCTCGAGCGCGGGGCTGCCCGTGGCGGGCCCCAGCATGGTCTTGGCCATACCCGGCGCCTCGGCAGATGGTTTCACCCCCGGCGACGCGGCGGCGAGGGTGTCCTCGACGCTCGGCGCACGCGGAGTCTCGGGCTGAGCTTCGCCCGAAGAATCGCTACGTGGGTCCTCGGCCATGAGGGGGCGCCGCCATCGTATCAAGCCAATCGCGCGAGCGACCACCGTCGGGGATGACCATCCTCGAACGATGACCCGGCGGTGCACGGTGCGAACTTCGATGCCGAGTCGGCGCCCGGTCAGGGATCCCGCCGGGCTTGGCTCTTCCGTCGTCGGTGTGGCACAACCTCCGCGCATCGGGTTTGTATGAACATCGAACGCTTCTACCCCATCGGTACTCCAGGCCAACCGTGGACCCACGCCGACAAGGCGGCATGGTACGAGCGCCAGTCGATCCAACGGAGCTATCGCGAGGAGGTGCTCGACAAGCTCGCGCGACTCGACCCGAGCTTCGAGGTCCGGCAGCACGGCGCCCTGAGCATCGACGCCGACCGCTATCCGCTGATGGCGGTCACCTGCAGGTCGACGAACCCCGATGCGCCCTGGGCCCTGGTGACCGGCGGCGTGCATGGCTACGAGACCAGCGGCGTGCAGGGGGCCCTCACCTTCCTCGCCGACCACGCCCACGAGTACGCCGACCGCCTCAACCTGCTGGTCGCCCCCTGCGTCAGCCCCTGGGGCTACGAGGTCATCAACCGCTGGAATCCGCAGGCGGTCGATCCCAACCGCTCGTTCATGGCCGACGGCCCCGCCGAGGAATCGAACGCGCTCATGAAGCTGGTGGCCGAGGCGGGGGTGGACTTCCTCGTGCACATCGACCTGCACGAGACCACCGACAGCGACGAGCAGGAGTTCCGCCCCGCCCTGGCCGCGCGCGACGGCAAGCCCTTCGAGCCGGGCATGATCCCCGACGGCTTCTACACCGTCGGCGACACCGAGAACCCGCAGCCCGAATTCCAGGCCGCCATCGTGGCCGGCGTGGAGGCGGTGACCCACATCGCGCCCGCCGACGACCACGGCCAGATCATCGGCTCCGACGTCACCCAGACCGGCGTGATCAACTACCCCTTCGAGTCGCTGGGGCTGTGCGCGAGCGTCACCAACGCGACGTACACGACCACCACCGAGGTCTACCCGGATAGCCCCAAGGCCACCGACGAGATCTGTAACGCGGCGCAAGTCGCCGCGGTGCAGGCCGCGTTCGACTACGCGCTCCGCAGTCGCTGAGAACACCGCTCATGGGCCGATCGCCGATCGGCCCGTGCGCGCGCTCGACCAGCGTTGAACATCGGTAGGAGGGACGTCACGCCGCGGCCCCGGGCACGCGCGGTCCCGCCTGGCTATGGTGCGCCGGGGACTGCCAGTACGGGATGCGTGCGCCGCTGACGGTGCACGCCCACTCGGTCCCCTTTTGCCGACGGAGCTTTTCATGACACCGACTCGCCGTACCCCGCTCCCCTCGTTCGCCCTCGTCGTGGCCAGCCTCGCGCTCGGCTGCGGTGACGATGGCTCGGCGACCAGTGACACCGCGACGGAGACGGGCGGCACCACCATGGTCGCCGCGTCGACCAGCGGCACGGAGACCGGCGCCGACGAGACGGGCACGAGCACGGGCGCGGACGAGCAGGTCTTCGTGCTGGCCGACGGCACCGAGGTCTTGGTCGATGCGGAAGGCGGCATCACGCTGCGCGCCGACGGTCGCCGCTTCTTCGGCACGGCCTCGGGCGTGGGCCCGGTGGCGCGGCGCTTCACCACCGAGTGGATCGGCGGCCTGGGTATCTGGGAGTTCACTCGCTCGGGCGAAGAGGCGCTCGGTGTCCCGAACTTCGACCAGGCCTACGCCGAGGGCGACGAGGTGCACGTGGAGTTCGTCAGCGGCGACGGCGGGCCGCGGGCTCGCTTCACCCTCTCCACGCACGCCGCCAATCAAGCCACGCGCATCGTGATGACCATCGAAGGCGTCGAGGATGCGGCCTCGATGGCCGTGCCCCTGCGCTGCGACGAGGAGGCGACCTTCTACGGGCTGGGCGAGCAGTACAACGGCACCGAGCACCGCGGCGAGGAAATCTCGCTGTGGTCGAGCGAGCAGGGCATCGGCCGCGATCCCGAGGTGCCGAAGCTGCCGACCAACGGGGACGAGCACACGACGTACTTCCCGATGCCCTACTTCCTCGACGCACGGGGCTTCGGGGTGTTGGTGCAGACCGATTATCGGGTCGAGGTCGACCTGTGCAGCAGCAATGCCGACGTCGCCTGGTTCGAGGTGATCGACGGCGCGCCCGTCGACATGCTGGTGTTCCATGGCGAGTCACCGCTCGACGTGGTGCGGCAGCTCGGCGACGAGGTGGGCCGGCCCCCCGTGCCCCCGCAGTGGGCCTGGAGCCCGTGGATCGGGGCCCAGGGCGGCCGAGACACCATCCTGGCCGAGGCCGACGCACTCGAGGCGGCCGAGATCCCCGTGGGCGCGCTGTGGGTCCAAGACTGGACCGGCGTCCGCCCCAACGCCGACGGAGGGTTTGGCGTCGAATACCGCTGGCTGCCGGACGAGGAGCACTACCCCGACCTCGAGGGCATGATCGCCGAGCTCCACATGCGGGGCTTCCGGTTCCTCACCTACGCCAACCCGTTCATCGACCCCACCCTCGAGCACTGGGACGAGATGATCGCGGACGACCTGCTCATCCACGACGCCAAGGGCCAGCCCTACCAGCACCTCGCCCCCAACGGGTTTTCGTCCCACCCCGACCTCACCAACGAGGACGCGCGTGAGTACGTCCGGGGCTACCTGCGAGCGATGGTCGAGCAGTACGGCATGGACGGGTGGATGGCCGACTTCGCCGAGTGGCTGCCCGTCGACTCCGTGTTGTCCGACGGCACCGATGCCTTCGCGTTCCACAACCGCTTCCCCGTGGAGTGGCAACGGATGTCGCGCGAGGTCATGGACGAGCTGCGACCCGATGGCGACTGGGTCGTCTTTGGGCGCTCGGGGTGGACCGGGGCCCAGGGTGTCGCGATGGTGTACTGGGTCGGCGATCAAGAAGCCGACTGGAGCCCCCACGACGGCCTGCCCACCGTGGTGCCCGCCATGCTCAGCCTCGGCCTTTCGGGCGTGCCCTTCACCACCCATGACATCGCGGGCTTCTCCGGCGGTCCCTCGACCAAGGAGCTGTTCCAGCGGTGGACCGAGCTGGGCGCGTTCACGCCGATCATGCGCACGCACGAGGGCAACCAGAGCGACTTGAACTGGAACTGGGACGGCGACGCCGAGACCACCGAGCACTTCCGTCGCTTCGCCCGCGTCCACGAGGCGCTGGCGCCCGAGCTCGAGGTGATGGCCGCCGACGGAGCCAGCAGCTCCGTCCCCATGGTTCGCCACCTGATGCTCGAGTTCCCCGACGACGCCGGGAGCCGCACGGTGAGCGACCAGTTCCTGCTGGGGCCCTCGCTGTTGGTGGCGCCGGTCGTCGAGCAAGGCGCGACCACTCGCAGCGTCTACCTGCCCCCCGGGACTTGGTTCCACGTGTGGACCGGCGACGAGTACGAGGGCGGCACGACCGTCGACGTCGACGCGCCGATCGGCTCGCCCCCCGTGTTCTCCCGCGACACCGACCGCGCCGACCTCCGCGAGATCGAGTAGCGAAGGGCGGGCGCTACCCGACCGGCGTGTAGTACTGCGTCCGAAGCTGCCCCTCCCGACGCAGCACGACGGCGACCTCTTCGGCCTTCTCCACGGTGGGGTAGACGGCCATCATGTCGTCGAACGAAGTCACGGGGTGGCCGGCCACGGACACCAGCTCGTCGCCGGTTTGCAGCGCCAGCCGAGCCCCGATGCTGCCCGGAGTCACCGTCCGCACCGTCACGACGCCGCCGGTCGGAGCATCAGGGTCCAGCTTCAACAGCGGCACCCCGGGAACCGTCTCGGGATGCGCGAGCACGCGTCGAATGAGGCTCCGCGGCACGGTGCAGCGCTCGCGAACGCAGACGATCTCGGCCTCGCCTTCGTCGGGCGAGTGCTCGGCTGCAGCCGTGCCCGGTTCGGCGGCGGCGACCACCATCGGTGCCTTTGCCTCTGCCTCGAGCGCGCTGGCCTGTGCGGCGGCAACGACCCGCTCCTGCCCCGGCGTCGCCTCGACCACCTCCCCTCGCTCGCACGCCACGGGGGAACCGAGAAACACTCCGAGGCCGAGACACGAGCTCAGCAGCGAAGACCGGGGTCGACAGACGCTCTTGGACATGACCACGAATAGAGCAACGGTCGTGCCAATCCCCGCGGCCAATGATGCCGAAGGGTGCCGCCGGGCGAGCACCCCCTTCGATCGTCATCGTGTCACACCGCTCGAGACCCACCGACAAATCGGCCCGGGGTGAAGCCGGGGGTGGCTTCACCCCGGGCCGCGGGGTTAGCGGGGATTGTGTACGCGAGAGACGGTCAGTCCCAGTACGCCCAGATGGCGCTCACGTAGAGCTTGACCCACTTGTGGGGGCCGATCTCTCCCGCGTAGAACATGTCGTCGAGGGAGTCGGTGACGCACTGGCGGTAGGACCAGTAGCTGGGCCAGTCCGCGTCGTAGCTGCACGGGATCTCGGGCATGGTGAAGCGCTTGCCCGCCCGAACCCCGTAGACACGGTTGCGCACGCCTCCGGGCCAGAGGATGTCGAGGCGACCACGGGGGGCCGAACCGAGGCCAAAGACCTGCTCCCGCGCGTGGCTGGAGGCATAGGTGGCGCCGTCGACCACGGGGCGGGTGCTGGTATCGCCCCACCGCGGGGTGAAGCTGATCACGGCTCCGATGCCATCGCGGTTGACCCCCGCGCCGTCGACGATGTCGACCATGCCCTTGGCCTTGATCTTCACCCAGTTGTTGCCGTTGTCGCCGCTGTTGAGCTCGACGGAGACGGTGCCGTCTTCGGGCTCGATGCCCGTGAACACGAACTCGCCCGGGCCGATGGGCGCGAAGGTGGGCACGAACGCCGAGTCGTCGAACACCGAGCCATAGGTGCCGCCCTCATAGGGCACCAGCGGGATCGGGTCGGGGTTGTCGAGGTTGGAGACGGTCACCACATCGGCGAAGCCGTCGTCGTCGAGGTCACCGACCGCGAGCCCCTGCACGTTGCGACGCCGATGATCGGTGCCGCTGGCCACCATGGTGTCCAGCTCGAAGCTCGCCGAGCAGCCCTGGTTCTGCAGCACGACGCCGGCGTTGCTCGCCTCGATGAAGGGGCCGACGTCGAGACCACCGTGGTAGATGATGTCGTCGTCGCCGTCGTTGTCGTAGTCGTAGATCTGCGAGCCCCAGCCGAATACGGAGGCCACGGTGGAGCCCACGCCCGGGTCGCTGAAGGTGCCGTCCGGCTGCTGCAGCAGCCACCGCGACGCCGAGTCGCCCAGCGAGTAAAACGGCATGATGGGGATCGGCATGTAGTCGCCGATGTTCGAGCCAAAGATGTCGATCTCGCCGTTGCAGTCGAGGTCGCCGAAGGACAGGCTCATCCACTGCCCCTGGAGGTTCGTCTGGGTGTCCAGGGTGATGTCGGTGAACTGACCCGTGCCGTCGTTGTCGAAGATGTGGATCAGGCCTCGGTCGACGCCCCCGGCAAACTCGGGAGCCACCGCCGCCTGGTCGTCGGCCTGCACCAAGTCGAGATCGCCATCCTGGTCGATGTCGACGAGCGCGATGGCCCAGGTGATGGTCGCCTCGCCATCGGCGGGGGGTGAGAACCCGGTGGTCTCCTGGATGCCCGAGACCGCGCTGACGTCGGTAAAGACGCCGTCGCCCTCGTTCATGAACAGCTGGTTGTGTTGGTTGCCCGCGTAGGGCTCGACGAAGATCGGCGCCTGCTGGGTGAAGTCGGTGTACGCGTTGGCGACCACGACATCGAGCAAGCCGTCTCCGTCGACATCGCCGAACGAACACGACGTGCCCATCATGTTGCCGCCGCCGATCTCCGACAACCCGGTGATGTCGGCGAAGGTGCCGTCACCTTGGTTCTCGAGCAGGCGATTGGGCTCCTCGGCGCCCAAGACCAGCAGGTCGGGATCGCCATCGTTGTCGATGTCGCCGTAGCAGACGCCGTCGCTGTCTTGATCGGTCAGGTCGCTGCCCGACGCCACGCCCACGTCGTGAAACTCGACCGTGCCCGTCTGCTCGAGCAGGTTCTTGTAGAGGCTGTTGGCCGCGCCCGGGCCGTTGCTGATGTACATGTCGAGGTCGCCGTCGCCGTCGTAGTCGAGCAGCGCGACCCCGGGGGCGCCGCGAGACTTGAGCGGCGTGTCGACGACATCGGCCATCGTGTAGACCGGCTGCGCCTTGAGGACGTCGAACAGATCATCGCGAGGCGACTCGGCCCGGCGATAGTCGATACCCGCACCGTCCCCGGCTGCGATATCGATGAACTCGACTCCGCCGTCGGCCCACGCCGACGACACTACGAGCAATGAACACACGACTACCAACGATGGACCCATCCTGGATCCACGACCAATCGGTCCCGGCATAACCAACTCCTTTGGTTCTTGTTTTTGAACGTCTCCCCTGGGACGGGCAGACATCAGTCAGCGGAGCATGTCGAAGGTGACGGTGCAATTACGCGCAACGGCTTTTTTCACAATGGGACTGGCACGCGCGGCGGCCCTGTAACGCGTTGTAGGGCCGAGTCTCTCTTGGTCTCCTGACATTCTTTTCGATGACACTGGTGTCGGTCATCTCCACGCTCGACCGAGCGCGTCGAGGCGACTGGCCGGTCACCCTTGAGGTTCCCCCGATACGCACGATCCGTGCTCGACGACGCACCGAAACCCGCGACGCCGACGTTTGAAATCGAATCGAAATGGGCACCAGAGGCGCCGCGTCGTCGCTCGGCCGCGGCGGTTGAGAGAGGCTTGGCGACCGTGTTCAACTCGTAGGGCCTTGCCGTTCTCCGATCGCCGCGTCGACCCGTCACGAGCCGTTCCCGCCCTGTTGGCGCTCGCGCTGGCGTGGCCCGGCGCGGGGCTCGATGCACGCGCCGCCTCCGAGACACACACGCAGATCGACGCGAACGAGGCCGCACCCAAGGCCGGCCAATCGGGCAAGAAGAAGTCCGGCAAGAAAAAGTCGAACAACAAGAAGTCCGGCAAGAAAAAGTCCGGCAAGAAAAAGTCGAACAACAAGAAGTCCGGCAAGAAAAAGTCGAGCAACCAGTCCAACGAAAACGAGTCGGACGAAGCGGCGCCGGAGCCAAGTGACGACAACACCGTTTCGGACGCGAACACCGAAGAGACGCTCGAAGCGCTGAAGGAATCGGCGCCGCCCTTGCTTCCCACGACGACGAAAAAGGAGCCCGAACCGGAACCGGGGGTCAAGGTCGTGACCCCCATTCGGGTCCGAGGCTCCCTGTCTCGCAGCTCGCGGGGCACCTTGGTCAAGCGCCTGGAGGCCGCGCTCGCGGCCGCCGCTTGGCCCGATGAACCACTGCAAGCGCGGCTCCGGGTCAACGCTTCTCGCAAGCGGCGCTTTGGGATCACCCTGACAATTTCCGATTTGGAGGGTTCGACCCGGGCCGAAGTCGCCGACGCGTGCGAGTCGTGCTCGGTCGACGATGCCGCCGCGTTGGTCGAAGGACTGGTGGGCAAAGTTGCGGCCCAGCTACGGCCACCAGAGCCCGTCGCAGGCCCGGCCACGATTACCGTGCGCAGTGACCCGAAGGGGGCATCACTGCGCGTCGATGGCACGCAGCATGGAGCCACGCCGCAGACGGTCGAGCTTTCGCCGGGTGACCACGAGCTGGTGCTCGCGAAGCCGGGCTTCACCGAGCTCCGCCAGGCCCTCACCGTAGCCGCCGACGAGCAACGCGAGCTCGACCTCAAGCTCGTGCCCACGGCGACCGACGACGGACCCAAAGCCGGGCGGGGCTGGACGATCGGTGGCGCCATCGCCCTCGGCCTCGGCGTGGCCGGAGCCGCCACCGGAGCCGCCTTGATCCTCATCGACGAGAGCGCACCGCCGCTCGAGTGCTCGCCCGACCAGGTCGACTTCCGCGGCATCTGCCGCCACCGCTACGACACCTTGCTCGGCGGCATCATCGGCGCGGCCGCGGGTGGAGCCGGCATCGCGACCGGCGTCGGCTTGCTCATCAAGGGCCACCTGGTCTCGGTCAAGGCCCGGGGCAACGCCGAGTCCGCCTCGATGAGCGTCACCCTGCGTTTTTGATCACTCGACGATCAAGTACTCGACGTCGTCGATGAACAGCCCCGCGCCCTGGTTGTTCGTCGCATCGATGTCGCAGCCGAAGCGGAACCGAAAGCGCAGCATCTGCCCCGGCTCGACCTCGTCGGCCTCGACATAGTCGTCGTGCCAGGTTCGATCGTTGCCGGACAACACCCCCTCGTTGAGCGACAGCGGCGAGCCGATCACCAGGCTGTCGAGCGAATAGGGGTAGCCCTCGTGGGTCGGCAGCATGCGCCACGGCTCGTCGTCGACCTGCACCTCGACCACCGCCCCGTCGGCGACGACATCCTCGGAGATCGGCGGGATGTCGCTGTAGTACGAAAAGCGCAGGAAGCTGCGCTCGCCCGCCTCGAACTCGGGCGTCTGCAGCGACGCGTCACACAGCGAAGGCCAGCTGGTGCCGTCGCCGAAGCGCCACGACGACTCGCCCTCGCGCGCCTGCTCGGTGGTGCGCGCCCACTCGCCGGGCAGGCCACCTTCGGTGTGCAGCTGCTGCGGCGTGGGCCGGTTCTCCTCGACGTTGTCGTACCACTGCGAGACCGAGAAGTTCGGGTCGAGCTCCGTACAGCCGCACAGCAGCACGGCCATCACCAAGGCACTACGCATCCGCGCTCAGTCTAATCCAGGCCCGAGCCCAATTTCCACGCCGACGGGACCTTCGTGGGGACGACCGCGGCGCCCCGCCCCGCGAGCGCCGTCACAGTAGTAGCGACCACGCGGGATGCGTGACCCGGAGCGCCAGGAAGATGAGCGCGTTGCGGCGCTTCTTCTTGCTCCACAAGAACTTGAACTGACCGTCGAGGAAGGGCGGGCTCAGGAAGGCGCTGGCGACCTGCACCGATTCCTTGGCGTTGACCGCCTCGAGCTCTTCGCGGGTGAACCCCGCGCGGTAGCTCCGGGTCACCCCCTCCTCGATCCAGCCCTCGGCGATGCGCTGGGCCTCCTCCATGAGCTTTTCGTGGGGCACGACCCAGTTCACCAGCCCGACCTCCTCGGCCTCGGCCGCGGTGGGCTTCCAGCCCTCCTCGCCGAGCATGCGCTGCGCCGAGTCCCCGAGCAGGCGCGGGAACATCACGCTGGAACAGCCTTCGGGGGGCACGCCGAGCGCATCGAAGGGCGTGGAGAAGGTCGCCTTCTCGGACGCGATGATGCCGTTGCACAGCGTCGCCGAGGTCACGCACGCCCCGATCGCAGGCCCGTTGGCCGCGATCAGGATCGGCTTGGGAAAATCGATGAACGCATCGAAGAGCGCCTGGTTGTGCTCGACGATGAAGGCGTGCAGCGCCTTGGGATGGCCGAGCTTGATGGTCGCCCCCAGGTTGACGCCTGCGCAGTAGTACGGGTCCGTACCGGTAAAGATGAGCGCCTTGGTCTCCTCGTCCTTCGCCGCGGCCGCAAACGAGGCCTTGAGCGCGTCGATCATGTTGGCGGTCCACCCGTTGAGCCGGGCGGGATTGTTCATGGTCAGCGTCGTGACCCCGCGCGTGGTCTTCTTGAGGATGAGGTCCCCGGGCATGCGGCGGAGCTTACCCCGTTCCCGCCGCCGCGCGCCGAGCCGGCCTGCCACCCACGCCCGCCGGGGTTCGTGCGCGAACGTAGGCTCTTCCCCGACCGACCTGAATGCGGGTTTGGTGCCGTTACGGCAGACCTCGCAGTGGAATTCGTTTCGGCGACCACCAAAGTGCGACGCGCTGAAACGACCCGACACATGGCGGGCCGAGCGTACGCACGCGGTTTCGGTCACCGCCGCGCACCCGAGGCTCGACTTCGGGCCAGGCCCAAAACTGTCGCCCGAGGGTCCCCCAAGGGGGCGGGCTGGCGCTCGGCTTTCGGGTACCCTGTAAGGCCTGGGGAGCAGCGGCGACAGGCACCAGGACTCGCGGGGGTCCTCGAAGCGATCGGCGGCTGACGCGGGCGAACGCCCCGGCGGACGCATCGGTCGTTTCGTCGTGGTTTCGCGCCTCGGCGAGGGTGCGATGGGCATGGTCTATCTCGCCTACGATCCGCAGCTCGATCGCCGCGTCGCCCTGAAGGTCCTGCATCGCCGCGCGCGGTCCAAGCGAGCGACCAAAGAGCGTCAGCAGCGACTACGCCGCGAGGCGCAGGCGATGGCCCAGCTCAACCACGGCAACGTCGTCACCGTGCACGACGTGGGCGTCGCGGACGGGCGCGTGTTCCTGGCCATGGACTACGTCGAGGGCAAGACCCTCCGCGACTGGCTCGAGGTGCGACGCCGCCCGTGGAACGAGGTGCTGCGGGTGCTCGTGTACGCCGCCCAGGGCCTGGCCGCCGCCCACGAAGCCGGGGTGATCCACCGCGACTTCAAGCCCGAGAACGTCCTCGTCGGCGACGACGGAGCGGTCAAGGTCATGGACTTCGGCCTCGCTCGCCCGCGCGGCGACGAGCACTCGTCGGGCATCTCCGACGTGCGCGAAGACGACGACCCCGAGCTCGAGTCCAGCCCCTCTGCTCGCACCGCGGCCGGCGTCCCCGACGAGGTCGAAGAGGCCAACTCGCAGGGCTGGTGGAAGGGCGAGTCCGGGCTCATCTCCATCGACGGCTCCCCCGACCTGACGCAATCCGGCGACGTGCTCGGCACGCCCAGCTACATGGCGCCCGAGCTGTTCGACGGCGGCGAGGCCGATGCCCGCAGCGACCAGTTCGCCCTGTGCGTCGCGATCTACGAGGGCCTGTACGGCGTGCGCCCCTTCGCGGGGGAGTCGATCGCCGCGCTCGCGTTCAACATGAACCGCAGCCGGCTCACCCCGCCGCCCAAGGACGCCCGGGTCCCCGCCTGGCTCGGCCGGCTCGTGCGACGCGGCCTGTCCCGTGACCCCGAAAAGCGCCACCCGTCGGTCCAGCACCTCATCGAAGCCTTGATCCAAGGCCGAGGCCGACGACGCGTACGCCAGACCGGGCTCGCCGCGGTCGGGGTCGTGCTCGCCGGGTGGGGCCTGACCTACGCCGTCACCCCCGACACCGTCCCCTGCCAGGGCGGCGAGGCCCGGGTGCAGCAGGTCTGGAACGAAGACCGCGCCGCCAAGATCATCGAAGCCGTGCAGGCCACCGGAGCCCCCTATGCCAGCGACGCCATCGATCGCGTCCGCCAGCGCATCGACGCCTACGCCAGCAGCTGGGTCGGCGTGTACACCGAGGTCTGCGAAGCCACCGCCATCCACGGCACCCAGTCCCCCGAAGAGCTCGACAAGCGCATCGCCTGCCTCGACGATCGGCTCGAAGAACTCGACGCCTTGCTCGAGGTCTTGAGCGAAGCCGACCGTCGCGTGCCCGAGCGCGCCGCCCAGGCGGCCAGTGGCCTCCGCGGACCCTCGATGTGCACCGAGGACGAGCTCGAGGAGCGCGCCTCCTCCAACAATCCCGAGCGCCAGCAGCAGCTCGATGCCATCGCCGGGCGGATGCTCCGGGCCGAAGCGCTCGCCCGAGCCGGCCGCTACGACGACGCCGTCGCTCTCGGCACCGAGATCGCGGCCGAAGCCGCGGGCCTGGGCGAGGCCTCCCTGCGCGTCGAGGCCCAGATCCAGCTCGGCATCGCCGAGGACATGGCCGGCGACTATGCCTCCGCCGCCGAGCACCTGCGCGACGCCTACTTCGTCGCCAAGGACGCCAGCCTCGACCTGCTCTCTGCTCAGGCTGCCGTCTCGCTCATCACCACCGAGGGCATCCACCTCGCGCACACCGAAGAGGGCCTCAGCTGGGCGCGCCATGCCGAAGCTGCCTTCGAGCGGGGCGACCCCGAGCCCGGCATGCGCAGCCGCTACCACCGGGCGCTCGGCTCCCTCTCCTTCCAGCGCTTCGATCTGGCCAAGGCCCGCGAGAACTACGAGCACGCGCTGGCCATCGACCGCGCCGAGCTCGGTGACGACCACGAAGAAGTCGCCTCCCTGCTCGCCCTCCTCGGCGCCGTGCAGGAGCAGTCCGGTCGTTCCGAGGACGCCATGGCCTCCTTCGACCGTGCCCTCGAGATCCACCGCAATGCCCTCGGCGCCGAGCATCCCCAGCTCGCCGTGCTGCACAACAACTACGCCGTCGTCCTCTTCGGTCGCCACGATCTCCCGGGTGCACAGACCCAGCTCGAGAAGGCGCTGGCCATCTACCGCAAGTCCATGGGCGAGCACCCCGGCACCGCCACCTTCATGGACAACCTCGGCGGCCTCATGCTCCTGCAAGGCGAGCACGCCCGCGGCCAGGCCCTCATCGAAGAGGGTCTCGCCATGCGCGAGAAGGTCCTCGGCCCCGAGCACTACACCGTCGCCAACTCCGTCACCAACCTCGGCAACGCCCTCGAGCTGTCGCGTGACTTCGGCGGTGCCCGCCGCAACTACGAGCGGGCGCTGGCCATCCTCGAAAAGAGCGGCAACCCGGATACGCCCGCCGTGGCGCGGACGCTGTTCAACCTCGGGGCGCTCGCGCTGCGAGAAGGGGCGATCCAGCGGGGGTACGACCACTGCAAGCGATCGGTGGATATTGTCGAGAAGGTCGCGGGGCCCGAGCATCCCGAGATGGCGGGGCCGTTGGTGGGGCTGGGGTGGGCTCAGCTGGAGCTGCAGGAGAACGAAGAGGCACTGCTGACGCTCGAGCGGGCGTATGCGCTGCGGGAGCATGGACAGGCGGATGCGCCTGCCTTGGCGGCGTTGTTGTTGGCGCAGGCGCTGGATCAGACCGGTGGGGACGGGGATCGGGCGAAGCGGCTGCGGAGTGAAGCGAGGCGGCTGTATCGGAAGTTGCCGAATCAGATTCCCGAGCGTTTGGAAGGCTGGCTCCGCGGGCCCGGGTAGGTCGGTCGCTGCGAACTCGCGAAGAATCGAATGCGCCGCAGAAATTAAATTCTGACGGTTCGGTGCCGAATTGCCACTAGCTGTTCAGCATGGCACCGGATACCGCAGCAGCCGACCTCCAGAACAGTGATGGACCCCAACCGACGTTGCCAACCGAGGGCGAGCGAGACCTCATCCTAGGCTCGGTCCGGCAATCGGTCGGACTCTTCATCGATGATCGATTCGTCATTGATCACCCGACCGAAAATGGAGCCCTCGCGATTCACGAAAGTCGCATCAAAGATGGCCGACTGACGCCAGCAACGAAGCTCGACCTTCCCGGGGATGAGCACTCGATAAGCCGAAGCACCGGAGTGCTCGTAGACAACGGGCTCGGCCATCGGATCGTAACCGCGGCTCACAATCTCCCAACGAGCCTCGGCGCGTTGATGAGGGCTCGCTTCATCACCGGACTGCATCCCATCGACGGCTCCTTCGATGGTAGCCAGGTGTTCTTTCCTAGAGGCCTGAGACACTTCGAAGAGTCGAACGATAGAGATCTTCTCATCACGACAGCAGAGTCCCTTCGCCCGAGTTCGGTCGCCGCTCCCGCATTCCCAGACGCTCTATTCGACTTCCACACCAGCCACCCGATGGAAGTATTCGTCGTCGGATACCCGGAGGGACGGGAACTGAGCATTTTCAAAGGGATCGTCACATCGACGATTCCGGCTCAGGCCTCAGCAACCCAAGCTCGAGGAATCAACATCCACGCGGCAGGCTTGCTTCCTGGTCTATCCGGAGCGCCAGTCTTCACGTTGAGAGATGGCCAACCTCAGCTTCTGGCTATCGTACAAGGCAAAGGAGTACGTCAAAAGTGGTTCCGACGACGCCTCATCGAGATCTCCAACATCGACGAAAACGACACCAACGAGGTGAAGCGTTTCATGGATACCATCGTCGACGCGCTAGTCACCACCGAAGCCATCGTGGAGCACAACCACCAACCGGCTGCGATCTCTCGCATGTTCACATCGGTATTCGAGCCCTCGGTAGTCACATACGGATTCCTAGAAAACTACGACGACAATCTGCTTCAACAACTTCTCATTCGCAACTTTCAAGACGAGACGGCAAGTGAGGTCGTTGAATTATTCAGCTCGGAGACTCCCGTCGAAGAAGCGGGAAAATTTCTGGCGGCGACGCTGCTCCGCGGAATCTTCTCCACGAACATCTAACCAAGAAGACACTCTGTCTCAGCCACGCAACAAGAGAAAAGAAAGACAATGGCCACCACGACGAAAATCATCAACCAGTCCACCGTAATCGACACAATCAGCACTCCATCTGTCAATCTCGTATACGACGGAAAGCTCAAGTACAATCACAACGGCGTACTCAAGATCGTCGATGAGATCGACACCGAAGATGATGTTGACGGAACCTTCACAGTCGCGATCGCGAATGGCTCCAACCACAAAATCAGAAAAAGCACTCAAGTCTATACTCTCTCGGGCCCGATGGATGATCAGACACGGTGGTTCTACAACGGTGCAAACGATACGCTGACGTTCCAAGCCACGTATATGGCGCTCGACGGAGACAAGCTCGTGTGGGATACCGAGAACTCGGACCAGCCGCCGTTCAGGCTCCGCGTGGTCGTCCGTCGCGTGGGATGAGCCAAAGCACACGACCGCAGGGGCGCGCTCGGTTTGCGAGTGGGTCCCTGTTTCTATTTGGGCTGCCGTACCGCGCCGACAAGTGAGCGCCAGTGCAGCCCGAGCGCGCCAGCGCGAGCCACATACATGCTCAGCAGCGCAATCCAAACCCCGGTGTTCCCGAACCGCGGCGCGAGCGTGAAGTCGATCGCGACGTAGATCCCCATCGCCAGCACCGCGGCATTGCGCAACGCCCTGCCCTGCGTGGCCCCGAGAAACGCTCCATCGAGCTGCCACGCAGGCACACCAATCACGGGAACCAGCACACAATACGGCAGAAACTCCTGCGCCACCGCCCGCGCCTCAGCATCGCTCACCAACCCGTCGATGATCGCAGGCCCGGAAACCACGAACACCACCGAGAACGCCACACCAAACCCAAACGCGAGCTGCGTCGTGGTCGTCATCGCCCCGCGAAAGCGCTCGAGGCTCCGCATCCCCACCGCTTCGCCGATCTCCTTTTCGGCAACGAAGGCAAACGCGTCGAGCACGAACGCAGAGACGGAGATGAACTGCAGTAGGATCTCGTTGCCCGCCAGCGCGGCGGTCCCCGCCTGCGCGCCCGAGTTGACGAACCACGCGAACGAAAACAGCAGCGCGAGGGTCCGCACCAAGATGTCTCGGTTCGCGGCGAACAACGCCACGAGCGCGCCGCGGTCGAACAGCTGCTCGGGCCAGCCGAGGCTGCGGCGAACCAGCACCAAGCCGAAGCCGAGCGAGATCCACTCCGCCATCGCAGTCCCGGCACCGATCCCCGCCGGCCCCCAGTGCAGCACCCCGGCGAACCAAGCATCGAGCCCGGCGTTCGATGCATTGAGCACGATCTGAAACGCGAGCAGCTGCCTCGTTCGACCGGTCCCCAGCAACCATCCGGTCACCGCGTAGCCCATCAACGCCGCGGGGGCTCCCCAGATCCGCGCACGAACGTATCCACGCGCGAGCGTCTCGACATCGGCGGCGGCATCGAAGGACGCCATGGCCACGGACTCGAGCGGTCTCGCAGCGGCGACGATCACCACGCCGAGCACGGCACCGGTCAGCAGCGCTCGCATGAGATGGGCCCGCACGGCGATGGCATCGCCTGCGCCCTGAGCCTGCGCGACCAAGCCGGTGGTCGACATACGGAGGAAACCGAAGGCCCAGTAGATGAACGAGAACGAGACGGCAGCGACGCCCACGGCGGCGAGGTCGACCTTGCCGCCCACGCGACCCATGACGGCGGTATCGACGACGCTGGTCATCGCGGTGGCCACCTGCGCGAGCACGACGGGCCACGCGAGGGCGAGCACGCGCCCGTGGGTCAACGCGAGGGGAGACGACGAGGCGGCGTCCGAGGCACTGGAGCTCGGCTCGGAGGCGGAGCGATCGGGCGGTGGGGAGTCGGGAGGCATGCCGGCGTCGCGGCGGTGACATACGACGACGCGCGCTCGCGGTCACCTTCTGCGACGGTGTGCCCCGCGGGCCTCGGTGTCGCGAAAACAAAGACCTCGACCCACGAGCATCACACTGTGGTCGGCGTAAGGCGGTGGTCGTCGGGGTGGGCCCGGTGCCCACCGAACTTTGGCCCACTCGTGATCTGTCCCGGGTCGGACCGTGGATAGACGTTGAAATCAGTACGAAGGCATGGTTGGCTCATTCACGTATTGAGCACCGGATCCTTCGCCCAGGTGGCCGACGATCGCTGTTTGTCCAACATGAGTTCCAGCGACGAAGGCGAACCCGGACCGACTCGTGAGGCGCGAGACAGGCGGCGATTCCCTCGCATCCAGCTCCGCACCACGGTGAAGCTGCACTTTCGTAGCGCTGATGCCGCGATCGAGAGCAGCACGGTGGACATCAGCGAAGGCGGCGTGTTCATCCGCATGTCGAGACCCCGCGCCGAGGGCACGGGCATCCTGCTCCACCTTCAGCTCGGCGACGACCTGCTGGAGATCGGCGGCGTGGTCGTTCGCAGCATCCGTCCGGGCGAAGGCGAAACGCCCGGGATCGGCGTGCTGTTCACGGACATCGAGCCCAAAGACCTCGAGTACGTGCAGGCGTTGGTGCGGTCATCGCTGGGCGTCTGACCGCGGTTTTTGCAGACGGCGACCGTCAAGCGGACTCGAATGTTCCGTGCTCGTGGCCAGGACGGTCATTGAGAAAGGTTTAGTAGGGCTTTCCGAGCGGGGCACTTCGCGGTAACTCCAGTGACGATCGATGCCCGACGACGCTCGCTACCCGTTCATCCCCTACCAGCCCGAACGCGTCTCCGACGAAGAGGCACTCGAGCGCGGCCGCAAGTTCTACGAGCGAATGGACGCTCGACGGAGCGTGCGGCACTTCAGCGATGAGCCGGTCCCGCGCGAGGCGATCGAGACGGCGATCCGCACCGCCTCCACGGCGCCCTCGGGCGCGCACCAGCAGCCGTGGCGCTTCGTGGTCGTCGACGATGCGGAGATCAAAAAGCAGATCCGCATCGCGGCCGAGAAGGAAGAGCACCAGAGCTACGAGGGGGGCCGAATGTCCGAGGAGTGGCGCCGCGCGCTGGCGCCCCTGGGCACCGACTGGCACAAGCCCTACCTCGAGACGGTGCCGTATATCGTGGTGGTCTTCGAGCAGACCCACGGCTACTTCCCCGACGGGACCCATCGCAAGCACTACTACGTGCGCGAGAGCGTGGGCCTGGCGTGCGGCTTGTTCATCGCCTCGCTGCACCAGATGGGGCTATCGACGCTGACCCACACGCCGAGCCCGATGGGCTTTTTGCGAGACATCCTCGGTCGGCCCAAGAACGAGCGCCCCTTCATCCTGTTTCCCATCGGATACCCGGCCGACAACGCAGAGGTGCCCGACATCCAGCGCAAGCCGCTGGACGAGGTCATGCTCTGGAACCCGACCTCGGCGACGCAGGACGATCCGAAGCAGAGCTGAGCGCCGCGAGGCGTCTTCGACCGCGCTCGAGCGTCGGGCTCAGACGCGGCTGGGGGTGCGGCGAGGCGAGAGGCGACGCGCCAGGGTCTGAATCGACGCGCCCGCCAGCACGGTGCTGCTGCACCAGAACAACAGGTCGGCGACGAACCCGGCACGGAGGATGGTGAGCGAGGTACGGCCGCCATCCCCCATGGTGTCGTAGCCCGTGCGTACGATCGGCAGAGGAGCGCCGTAGCGAACCTGGTGGAGCTCGGGGGCGTACGACGACAAGAGCAAGGTCGCGAAGGTCACCACGATCCCGAGCAAGATCAGCTTGGCCGCGCGACGGCTGCGCAACACGCCGGAGACCACCAATAGCGTGGCGGCCGGCATGGCGAAGGTCAGCCAGTGCAGCAGGTGCGCCCCGCGGATGGTGGTGTGGACCAGCTCCATCGTCCGTCTCCCATACGGACGACGGGCGCGTCGCATTTCAACTCGGCCGGAACGAGGCAAAAACCCTGGAGCCGGCATCCGTACGACGCCCGCCGCGGTCGCGACGAGAACTCAGGGCCGCGCGCGCTGGAGCGGCATGGTGAGGATCTTCTGCAGCTCGGGGTGCCCGAGGCTCGAGGTCGGGCGGTGATGCTCGCCCGCCAACGCGAGCCTCATCGCGGCCATCCGCTCGATCATCGGCTTGTGGTCGACCGGCGGTACGTCGAGGAAGACCAGGGGCTCGACCAAGTCGTCGGGGGTGAAGGCTTTGATGCCCAGGCCCGCCCAGTGAAGCGCGGTCACCATGGCGCATGCGACCCGTGACGAGGTCACGACCGCACACCGCATGTTGAACTGGGTGACCATCTTGCGCTGCGTTGCGTTCGGCCCGACGCCGTCGGTCAGTACACACGCACCGATGCCACCACTTTCTTGGAGCTGACGAATCTCCTCGACGTAGTCCGCCCACTCCTGGGGTCGAGGCGGCTCAGCACCATGGACGAGAATCGCCCATCGCTGATACCGCTCGAACAGCATCGTCGGGTTCGTCACCAAAAGTAACTGTAATCAGGAAAACATCCTTGGATCGAGCCATTGAAGTGTGCACGCTCACTCTTTGTTCGATTTCATCCCTAATCCTCGTTCCAAGGGCTCGAGGAGGGCATTGGGCGATAGCGCGCTTCGCTCAGATATCTAATTCGAGCGGTCCGAGCCGCTGATCCTGAAGCAAGACAAACGATGTTCGCGGTCCACGCAGCTCTCAGGTGTCCACGCTGGGATCGCCCTCGAGACGGACCAGCGAGGCACACACGCCCGGCTTGTCGCGCACCGCTCGGGCCTCGGCCGCCACCACGGCGTCTCGCTCCCCGAACAGCTCGCCTCGCACCAGCCGAGTCATCGCGGTTTGTGCCGCCTGCTCGTGGCTCAGCGCCATCGACAGGCTGGTGTCGAGTTCGGCCCGAGCCAAGCGCGGGTTGCCGGACAGCGCGGCCAGGCGCCCCGCTTCGCGCAACGCATGCGGCAAACCATTGCGGAAACGGACCGTCGTCCACAAGGCGCTCCGCAGGCAGCGACGCGCTTGCGCGAGCGCGGTCGCCCGCTCCGAGGCGGTCTCTGCTTTTTGGGCGGCCCGACGCCAAGCGGTGGTGCGCCAGACATCGAGCTCGGAGAGCAGCTCGGTGCTCATCAGCCCGGTGTCGCGCAGCTCGACCGAGGTCTTGTCGAGGATCGCCACCGCTTCCACCGGTCGCGAGGCACCGAGCAATCGCAGGCCGTTGGCCATGGTGGCGAGCAGCTTGGTGTAGTGGTGATCGATCTGCTCGGCGATCTCCGCCTGCACGCGGATCATCATCGAGGGCACGCGTCCCCCAGAGGCCAAGGTCCACACCAGGATGCTCTTGGCCGCCGCGAACATGTCCCCCGAGTCGAGCGACTCTTCGTGCACGCGGCGGGCAATCCCGGTGGTCTCAGCGCTGCGCCCGACCTGAAGCATGGCCATGGCGGCGTGCAGCAAGGCATCGTGGGCCTCGGCCGCGTCGCCCATCGACTCGAGGCTCTCGGCCGCCACGGTGGAGACCCGAGCCGCTTCGGCGAACCGAGACGCAGCGTAGAGCACCACGCCCTGCTGATGCAGCGACTGCGCCTCACCCCAGCGGTCGCCCAGCCGACGCTGGATCTCGAGGCTGCGGTCGACGTAGGTCAGGCCCCGGCGGAACCAGGGCAGCACGGCGAGCATCATGCCGTGCCCCGCGTAAGCGCGACCCATCTCCGGCGTGGGCGGGTGACGCTCGGCCGCGTTGAGCTCCCGCAGGTGCGGCCAAAAGACCTGCATGCCGCCGCGGCTGAAGTAGTAGGCGTGCGACAGCCGGCTATAGACCCGCATGGCGAGCCGCTCGACCTCGGCGGCGGGCCGCGGTGCCTGGCTGGACGGGAAGTAGGTGTGACGCAGCTGAACCGCGACCTCGCGCAGGTTCTTGAACAGCAGGTTGGTGCGCCCCTGCGGCACGGGCTCGCCGAGATCGTCGAGCGCCGCCTCGAGCACGGTGGCCGCGGCCACGACATCACCCCGACCCAGCTCGACCTCGCCCAGCTTGTACAGGACCTTGGCTCGTTGCTCGCCGCGGGTCAGCTGCTCGCGCACCCGAGACAGCTCGGCCGCGGCCTCGTCGAAGCGACCCTGTCGCATCAACACTTCGGCGTACTCGTTGCGAACCCGAACCTCGTCGGTGGTGCCGAACTTGCCCGCCGCCAGTGCTCGTCGGTACAGGTCGGCGGCGCGATCGAAGGCCAAGGTCTGCGAGGCGGCCTCGGCCGCCTGGAGGTAGTGCGGGACGCTCTGCGCCGGTCGCCCCCCCGCTTCGAGGTGTCGACCGATCCGCTCGTGATCGAGGTTGCCCTCGGCCTGCATCGCGTCGACCAGGCGCAGGTGCCAGGCCTGACACTCCTGCTCGCCCATCTGCTCGATGACCGCCTGCCGAATGCGATCGTGATAGGTCTCGATGACCTCGACGCCACGCGTGCCCTTGACCCGCAGAAGGTGTGCGGTACGCAGCTGCACCATCGCGGTGCTCTCTTGCCCGCCGATGTCGGCCGCACGCCGAGCCACCGCGCGCGCGACCGGACCCGCCGCGACCGAGAGCGTCTCGAGCAAGCGCCGGGCGGGCGGCTCGAGGTGCTTGATGCGAGCCCGCATGACCTCTTCGACGGTGAGGCCCTTGGCCGACAGCGCGGGGCTGTCGGGGCTCGTGGCGTAGCGCGCCATCTCGACGAGCAAGAACGGATCGCCCTTGGCTTCGGCCGCGACCTCGGTGGGGCCGATCTGCTTGGGGCTGACGATGAGCGTGCGCGCCAGGGCCAGCGCGGCGAGAGGCTCGAGCGCCCCGAGATAGATCATCTCGTGATTGGGCTGTGCGGGCAGGAAGTGCCGCAGGAAGTCGCTGGTGGCCTGGTCCTCGCGGCGGAAGCTGCCCAGCAGCAACAGCGGCGGCATGGGATGGCCGAGCACCTCGGCCAAGACCTGAGCACTGTCGACGTCGCCCCACTGGAGGTCGTCGATGGAGATGATGAGCGGGGCGTGTCGAGCGAGCGCATGGAGCAGCTGCCCAAGCGCGGCGACGCCCTGCCGACGAATGCGAGCGGGGTCGGTGGTGAGCGGGACGTCGCCGTCGCGGTTGGACGACGGCGCCCCCACGACGACGGTGGAGCGAGCGGAGAGCCCCGGGTCGACCAGCCGCGGCTCGCTGCCTCGCGTCGCGGCGGAGAACTGCTGCGCCATCGCGTCGGCCCGCGCATCGGCGTCGAGCTCGGGCGAGTCGAGGCCGCGGGGCTCCGTGACCGAGATGGTCTGCAGCTGCCGAATCTCCTCCATGGAGTCGGCCGGCTTGCGCTCGACGGTGGAGGGCGCGGGCACGCTGGGCGACTCGAACTGCGCCAGCACGGGAAAGAGGCGACCCAGTGCCCAGCGGTGCTTGGGCATGACCTCTTCGCGCTCGTCGGGCGGCATGCTGGCCAAGTGCTGGCACACCGCGTCCATGACCGCGTCGAGGGCCTTATAAGGCACCGACTCTTGCTCGTAGCAGCGCCCGGTGAGCACGACGGCCCCGTTGCGACGCTGCCGCGCGAGGAACTGGCGCATCAATGCGCTCTTGCCCATGCCGGCCCGACCGGTGACGAGCAGGAGCTGGCCTTCGCCGCGGCTCACCGTGCGCATCGCCGACTCGAGCTGCTTGAGCTCGTCATCGCGACCGAGCAGCGGGGTCTCGGTGCGATTGCGGGGTGGCAGCGTACGCTCGGTGTCGCCACACAGAAGATCGAGAATGGCCGGACCCTCGGGGCGGAGCGCGGGGTCGCGGGCCATCAACGCCAGGCACAGACGATCGAGGTCGACGGGGATGCCCCCGACGACGGCGCTGGGCGGCTCGGGGTCGCGCTCGAGCTTCTCGCGCACGGGATCGATGCCGGGGTGAGGCAATCGCCCGGTGAGCGCCTCGTAGAGCATCACTCCCACCGCATAGAAGTCGGCGGAGGGGCTGGGGCGCTCGCCCTGCGCCTGCTCGGGAGACATGTACGCGGGCGTGCCCGCGGCCGCGGCTTGACCCGCCAGCTCCGCCGACACGCCAAAGTCCAGCAACACCGCACGCCCCGAGTCGTCGACCATCAGGTTCGAGGGCTTGACGTCGCGATGCACATGACCGGCTTCGTGCAGCGCCATCAGACCGCGCACGAGCTGAGCGGTGACCGTGCGCAGGGTGGGCAGCTGCTCTGCCACCAAGGGCGGGAAGTAGGCCAGCTCTCCGGTGAGCGCCGTGGGGACCCGCTCGGGAGCGGCGCCCGACCACTCGGCCACGGTGTCGCGATCGGCCACGGGAGGCCGCGGCAGGTCGGACTCCCACGTCGGAATCGCCCCCACCGGACGCCGCACGTAGCCGAGGAAATCGTTGCCGTCCACCAGCTCCATGGTGAACATCAGGTCCTCCCCCGCGGCGTGCAGCTCGTAGAGCTTCACCAGGTTGGGGTGGGCCAGGTCGGCCATCGATCGGAACTCTCGCTTGAAGGCGAGCATGCCGGCCGAGCCCTGGACGTTGAGCACCTTGAGAGCGAGCTCGACGCCTCGCTGACGATCGAGCGCCCGGTACACCACGCTCGACGTACCCCGCCCGAGCGTCGAGCGGATCTCGAAGCGTTCGTCCCCATCGAAGCTGGGGGGTTGCCTCGGCGAGGAGCCACCGATCCTCGCCGAAGACCCGTCTGGGGGAGCCGGGTTCACGCCGTACCATCCTAGCTGGTGTCGAGGGCGGGGAACATGTCGCTCGCGGATGAAATCACAGGCCGTCTCGCATGCGAAACCAGCCCTACGCTCGCAGCGTTGGGCGATGGGGCAGCTCGCCACGGTTGCCTCCCATTCCCGGCACCGACCACGCCGTTTCGGGACGCCATCGATCGGCCACGTGCGGACGCTCCCGCCGCCGAGACCTCACTCCCGAGCGACCATTTGGGGGCAATCGACGTTCAATCAGCGTACAGCCGCATCCACTGTTCGAGCACGATGAGCGTCCACAGCCGCAGGCCATGATCCCGTAGGCCACGGCGGTGCTCTTCGACCAGGCGGCCGATGGCTTCGGCATCGAGCAAGTCGCGTCGGCGCAGCAGCTGCGGCGCGAGCCATTCATCGACCAAACGATCGAGGTCGTTTCGCATCCACACCCCGAGCGGTGCGTTGAAGCCGAGCTTCCGCCGACGCAAGACCTGATCCGGCAGGCGCCCGCGCGTGATCTTGCGGAGCACCCGCTTCGACGCCAGCGCGCCCACGCGATGCCGGGCCGGAATCTGCATCGCCAGCTCGATCAAACGGTGATCACAAAAGGGCACGCGCAGCTCGAGGCCGTGCGCCATGCTCATGCGATCGGAGCCGCGCAGCACGTTCTCGGGGAGGAAGCCGTGCAGGTCGGCGTACGCCGCTCGCTCGACCAGGCCCGCGGCGGCGGGCCGGTTGAAATGCTCCACCACCGGATCGAGTCGTTCGGTCGCGCGGAGTCGCTCGCGAAGCGACGCCGTCAGCAAGCGGTCGCGCGCCGCGGGCCGGGCATAGGCCACCCATGATGCGTAGCGCTCGGCGTCGGGCAAGCGCAGGCCTTCGAGGAACTGCCGGGCCCACCGACGATAGCTGCGGGCGGTGCTCTTCTCCCGCCCCTCGGTCACCCGACTCGCCATGTCGAGCCACGAGCGAGGAATCGAGCGGCCCACGCCCGACATCCACAGGCCGCGATAGCGAGGGTAGCCGCCGAAGATCTCGTCGCCGCCGTCGCCGGCCAGCGCCACCGTGACGTGCTGGCGAACGAACTGCGACAGCGCCGAGCTCAGCATCGCAGTGGGGCTCCCGAAGGGCTCGTCGAAGCCACGCACCATCGCCTCGAGCCCGGACAGCACGTCGACGTCGAGCTCGAGCTCGTGGTGATGGGTGCCGAAGTGCTGCGCCACCACGTTGGCCTCGGAGCGCTCGTCGTAGCTTCGCCCCTCCTCGCCGTAGCCGACGCAGAACGTCTTCACCGGGCCGTGACCACGCTCCGACAGCACGGCCACGATCGTCGACGAGTCGAGCCCCCCGGACAAAAAGGCCCCCAGCGGAACGTCGGCGATGGTGCGGGCCGCGATGGCATCCTCGAGCACGGGCGCGACGATCTCGGCCCAGGTCTCGAGCGAGTGCTGGGGCACGATGGCGGGCTCGGCATCCCAGTAGCGACGGATCTCGATCTCGCCGTCCTTCCACGTCAGCGTGTGACCGGGGGGCAGCTGACGAATGCCCTCGAACATCGAGAGCGGTGGCGGCACGTAGTACAGGTCGAGATAGGCATCGACCGCCACCGGGTCGAGTGCGCGCGAGACCTGCGGGCACGCCAGCAGTGCCTTGGGCTCGGACCCGAACGCCAGCGCCGGACCCTGCGGGCCCTGGAACACCGCGTAGTACAGCGGCTTGATGCCCACCCGATCGCGCGCGAGCAGCAGGCGACGCTCGTCCTCGTCCCACAGCGCAAAGGCAAACATGCCGCCGAGGTGGTCGAGCATGGCGTCGCCCCACTGGCGATGGGCGACCAGCAGAATCTCGGTATCCGAGCGGGACTCGAATGTGTGGCCGAGGTCCTCGAGCTGCGCCCGCAGCTCACGGAAGTTGTAGACCTCGCCGTTGTAGCTGACCCACTGGCCCCGATCGGCGCTGGCCATGGGCTGGGCCCCGCCTTCGAGGTCGATGATCGACAAGCGTCGATGACCGAGCGCCCAGCCATCGCCATGCGCGTAGCCGTAGGCATCGGGTCCGCGGTGGCGCAGGCTCGCCGTCATCGCCTCGAGCAGCGAAGGGTCGGAGAACCCGACCATGCCGGTGATGCCGCACATGGAACCGAGACGTTACTAGCAGGTCGTTGAAAAGCCCACGCGAGCCGAGGGCACCCCCTCGCCGCCCTCCAGCGACACGCGCAAAACCGCCAGCAAGCACCGCTCTCGTTGCGGTTTCGGTGCCATCCGGTAAGCCGCGTCCGTGCACGGCTCCCTCGTCGACGCTACGGTGTCCGGGTGCAGCGCCTGAGATGGACCGTCATCGCCTTCGCGGCCGCTGCCGCTGCCGCTGCCGCTGCGAACGGGTTCCATGGGTGGTTGCATACGAATCTGAAGATTGACTCCTGTCTCGATTCGGGCGGCTGCTGGGACCACTGCCACTCTCGGTGCGAGCGCGAGAGCCAAGCTCAGTGCAATCGCTGCAAGCCTGAGTGACCCGAAGATAGAGCCAAGTGCAATGGGCCTGGCTACAGCACTCTCCACGTGGAGATGGCCGGACCAGCCGCCGCGGGCCGTTTTTGCAGCCGTGCGGACGCGGGGTCGGCGAAACTCGCCCGCAACCGAGCACTTCGGCACCAAGATCGCCGCGCCGCATAACACCTCACGATAATAGGGTTTTTCCTGACCCACATGCTCCACCGTGCCCGCAATCCGCGAAACCGCTCGGGGCTACTGGTCGCTGGCACGGGCCTTGCTGAAATGATCTGAAAGAGGGGGGACACCAGCTTGAAGCACACACTTGGCTTGGCCGGACACGCATACGAACTGACACGACTCTTTGCTCGCTCGGCCTGGACCGGCGACCCGACGACGGCCCGCGACATCGAAGGCGTCCTCATGGCCATGGCGCCCCCCAAGGCCCGCGATCGGCTGGCCGAATCGCTCCGCCAGGTACCGGAGTTCGCCGACGGGTCCGAGCCCCGCGCTCTTCCTCCGGGCTTTGGCCCCGATCATCTCCGCCGCTGTGAGCCGGGCACTTTGGGCGCGGCCTATCTCCGCCTGATGCGAGACTTCGACCTCGACCCGGAGTCCTTGCCCACGCTCCACACGAGTAACGACCTCACCTACTTCCGGCGGCGAGTCATGGAGTCCCACGACATCTGGCAGGTCATCGCCGACTGCCCCGCCGACATCGAGGGTGAGCTGGGCGTGGTGGGCTTTTACTTCGGCCACTTCGCGCGCTACTTGAGCGGGCCAACCGGGACCTACAACGCGGTCATCGGCATGAACCTCGCGGCCGGGCTGCTCCACGTCTCACGCACGCGACCGCGACGGCTCCTGCCCATCGTGACTCGCGTGCTCCGCAACGTGTACCGGGGCTATCTCGCGGCCCCGCTGTTCTCCCTGCACGGGGAGCAGATGTGGGGGCAACCGGTGACCGAGCTGCTGCCCGACGACGCGGCACGAGCCGCGATGCCGGCCAACGACGCACCGCGCCTCGTGGTCCACTGAGCGTGCTCGGGCCGATCTAGCCCTTGGCGGCGCCGGCCAGGGCATCGGCGAGGCCCCGGTGGAAGTGCGCCAGCGGGTACTCGATGCTGCCGACGGGGAAGGTCTGGTTGGCGCCCGAGTGCAGCGTGCTCTGGATGCTCTGCGCCGTGGCGAGGTCTTCTTTCTGGAACACGTTGCCTTCGATGAGGTCGAAGGTCTGATCCCAGTGGTCGCGCGCTTCGGTCGAGACCTCTCCCGCGGGGATCAGCATGCGGTGCTCGTAGCGCGAGGTCTCGTGCGTCACCGGGGTCATGACGATGTGCGAGATCCAGTCGGGGTGAAACACCAAGATCGTGCTGGGGAACAGGTAGTAGAAGACGGTGGTCGTCTTGCGAATGTCCCACTGCTCGGGGGCTTGCGCGTCGAGCTCGTCGATGGTGCGCCGGGCCCCGACCGAGCGCACGTGCTGGCCGAGCACGTCGAAGATGAGCCCGTCGGCGTGGAAGAAGCGATAGACCGTGTCGCGGTGCAACGAGCGGAGGTGATAGCCCTCGACGAAGGCGTCGATTACCAGCTTCCAGTTGCAGTTCAGGGTCTGGCTCACCTTGCGGTGGACCTGGTGCTCGCCGAGCCCGAAGCTCTCGAGCTCGGACCCCAGCGGGCCGAGGAAGGCGTCGAGGTCGAGGGTGCCCTCGCGCTCGGGGACCGCCCACACGAAGCCGCCCGCGGTGGCGGTGGGCAGCGGGACCAAGCCGCGCTCGGCCTTGTCCATCGAGGGAAAGCACTCCGCCCGGGGCACGTGAATGAGCGAGCCCCGAAGGTCGTAGGACCACGCGTGATAGGGGCACGTGAAGGCCTTGCGCTTCCCGTAGGGCTCGGTCACCACCCGGCTGCCCCGGTGGCGACACGCGTTGATGAAGGCCTGCGGTCCCTCGGGGCCACGCACGACCACCATCGGCATGCCGGCCACGTCGTGCGTCACGAAATCGCCCGACTCGGGGAGCTCGGAGACGTGCGCCACGGGCAGCGGATAGCGGCGAAACAGGACGTCGCGCTCGTGCTGGGCCCGCTGCGGATCGGTATAGGTCGACACGTCGACCGAGGCATCGTGGTCACCGAGCTGGGGGGCCTTGTCGGCCACGCTCTGCCGGAGTCGGGTGAGGAGCTCGACTTGGAGTTCGTGCTGCATGGTGGCGCTCAGGCCTCGCGGATCACGAGTCGTAGCTTACCCCGATTGGTGCGAGGCAGCCGGGTCTCCATCACGACCTCCACCTGAAGCTCTGGACCGAGCCGCTGTCGGACCTCGTCGCGCAGGCGCGCCTCGTGCTCGGGCGTCCACGCGCCTCGAGGTACCACGTGAATGGCGATCGCTCCGGCTTGCCGCTGGCGGATCTGGGCCTCGTGAATGAAGGTCAGCGCCTTGAAGACATGGTCGAGCCGCCCCACTCGAGCCCCGGTATCGAGCTCGACGTAGTCCTCGTCGCGCCCATCGATGGACAGCAACCGTCGCCCCGGGGCTCGGCTCTCGTCGGGCTCGTCCTCGACCCGCACCAAGTCTCCCGTCTCGTAGCGAATGAAGGGCTGGTGCCAGTGATCGAGGCTGGTGCCCACGATGCGCCGCACGCTGGAGTCGTCGCCGTCGTGCTCGAGCAGCTCGATCACCGAGAAATCTTCGTCGAAGCGCAGCTGACCGTCGGGCCACTCGCAGGCGTTGGCGATGGCCTCGGTCTGGGCGTACAGGTCGCGCGGCACGACCCCGAACGCCTCTTCGATGGTCTTGCGCGCCACGGGACCCAGGTTCTCCGACGAGGTCGTCACCCAGCGCAGCGCGGGCAAGCGCCGACCGGCCGCCAGCGCGGCCCGGGCCAGCGGCACCACCAGCGAGGGATAGCCGTGGATCCACGGCAACGCCCGCTGCTCGATCTCGTCGAGGTACTCCTGCACGGTGTGCGGCCCCAGGTGGTAGCCCGATAGCAGCACCTGGCGCCCGGGCGCGTTCACTCGCACGTAGGGGCCGTGTTGCTGGTGCAGCGGGACGATCACGCGGCCGCCCAGCTGCGCACACCAGGTGCGGCGCGTGATGCCGTGCGCCCGACGGTAGCGCCAGCACACCGCCCACTGCTCGCGCAGCGCCGACTCCGAGGCGCGAAACACCAGCCCCGCGCCCGTGGTCCCGCTGGTCTTGCTCTGCGACATGCGACCGGCGACGGCCGGGACCTCCGACGCCCACATGCGTGACCCCTCGCGCACGATGATGTCCTTGGTCAGCCGCGGCAGCCGAGCCAGCTCGTCTTCGTGCTGCATGCGATGGGGCGAGAACCCCACCCGCGCGAACAAGTCGCGCCAGTAGGGCACGTGCTGCCCCGCGTGGATCAGCATGGTGCGCAGGCGAGCGCGGCGATCGGCCTGACGCTGCGCCTCGGTCCACTGCATCCGCGCCTCGACCTGCCGCACCCGAGTGCTGAAGCCGGGAGGGAAGCGCTCGAGCTGGATCCGCAACCCCTCGGCGCTGCACGCCAGGTGTTGCGCCCACACGGGCGCGTGACCGTAGAGGCGGGTCACCGTAGCGAGCACCCGCGTACTGTAGCGCGACTTCGCCGGGGTCACCCGCAGGAAACTGCCGCCCGCGTACGACGTGTTGGGCGGTAGTCGAGCGTCACATCGTCTCGATCGTCGCCCGGATGCACCAATTGCCCAGGTCGGCCACATCGACGTCCATCACGTCCATCCACCAGGACACGTTGCAGCCGCCCCAGGCGTCGAGCTGAAAGTACGACGTCTCGTGCACGAACGAGGCTTCGCTCACCGAGACCCCCAGCGCCCCTTCCGGGTTCGGCGAGGCGATGCCTATGCAGATCTCCTGGCGATCGATCACCAGGGGAGGATCGAGGGTGATCGTGTTGAGCCCGCGATGTAGCGAGTCCTCGTCGAACTCTTGCTCGGCCAGCAGCGCGCCCGGACCCGTGCCTCCGTTTTCGCGGACCTGAATGCTCAAGTCGTCGAGATCGCCTTCGAAGCCCCAGACGGAGAACTCGAACTCCCGCAGGACGAAGGGCGTGGGCAGGTCGGCCTCGAAGCACTCCTGCATCCACTGCTGTTGCCCGGCCGGCTCGTTGATGTCGCCGTACATGATGCACCACAGCGGAAACTCGCAGGCCGAGAAGTCGTGGTGCTCGAGCACCTGCTGCATCGGCTCTGGCTCGCCCGTGCTGCCCTCGGCTTCGGGCACCGCCCCGGTGGTGGCCGCGTCGCCATCGTCCATGGCCCCGTCGTCCGCCTCGGCTCCCATGCCCGAGGTGCCGGGCTCGTCCGTGCTCGGATCGCCCGTCTCGTCTTCGATCTCACCCGTGCTCAGGCCGCCCACCACCGTGGGAACGGGGCCCGTGCCCTGGCTCGCGGAGTAGGGGCTACATGCCGCCGCTCCCAGTCCCGCCGCTGCGATGATCGTCCACCCTGCCGTCCATCGATTGCCACTGCTCATCGTCGTCGTTGCTCCACACCGCTCGAGTTCCAACGCGCGCCCTCGACCGCCGCCCTCCAACCGCAGCCCACGCCGAAGACGCTCATCACCGACGGAGATCCGCCACCGCGCGCACGAAACCCGTGAGCTTCGAACGCACCGCGCAGCCGCCCTGCCCATGACGAAGTCACCTCCGGCGGGCGCAATTATTCAGCTCGACGTCGATTTCGCCGCCCCTGGGGCGCAACGCCATCCCACGGAGCTCGAGGGCGACGCCGCCCACGGCGTGCGTGTTGAACCGGCGCCCCCGGCCGTGCGCAAGCGCCATGCGCTCGGCTCGCTCTCGGTCCCTGCCACGCTTGCAGGAGCGACGTTCAACGCTAAATACGACGCCGACACGAGCGGCACCACAACCGGGTCGCAAGGGATGATGACATGAGCACGACTACGAGAGCTTCGACGGCCGTCGTTCGCGGAATGCTGGCCTTGGCCCTGACCCTGGGTGCCGGGTGTACGATCGACGTCGACCCCGGCGAACTCGAGGCCCTGCCGCTCCAGCCGACCGAGCGCTTCGTGACCGGCTCGACGTTTTTCCTGCCGCTGCCCGAGCAGAGCAAGTGGACGCTCGCCAGCGCGCCCGAGGGCAACCAAAACGAGGTGGTGGCCGGCAACGATGGCTACGCTCGCTTCACGCCGATCGTCCCCGGTGAGTACGAGTTCGTGGTCGATGCCACCGACGAGCGGCGCACGCTGACCGCCGTCGAGCAGTTCCCCTACGAGCACTTCAACTACTATCAGACCTCGTCGATGGCGCTGGTCGACGGCCAGCTGTGGGTCGCCAATCTCTTCGATCCCCATATCAGCCGCGTCGACCCCGACAGCGGGCAGGTGCAGGGCACGGTCCGGGTCGGACCATGGCCGGTCGCCCTCGCCCATGCCGAAGACCAGGGCGTCGTCTTGGTCGCCCACAAGGCGGGAGACACCGTCGGCTTCGTCGACACGGCCGAGGGAATCCTGCTCGACTCCGTGTGGGTCGGTGACGAGCCGGCGGAGATCAAGGTCTCGCCCGATGGCGCCACCGCTTACGTCAGCCTCGCCACCGAGGACGCGATCGCCGTGGTCGACGTGCCGAGCCGCTCCGTCGTCGGCCGGGTCGAGACCAACGCCAACGCCACGTCCATGGCGCTGTCCGACGACGGCCGCACGCTATTCGTGGCCAGCTACCGCTCGGGGGTCGGCGACCGGCAGATCTTCGACGCCGACGAGCGAGCCGATCGTTTCGACATCGCGGTCGTCGACACCGAGACCCTCGAGGTCACCGACTACATCCCCTCCGTGGGCGCGACCATCGGGGGCCTGCTCCTCGACGCGGGCGTCCTCTATGTCGCCGCGACCCGCGTCGCCCTCGAAGAGCTGTCCCCCCTCAACGAGGACAGCCGCGCCTTCCAGCACGTGGTGGCCGCCTACGACACGTCCATGCTGACCGAGATCGCCTCGGCCGACATCGGGCGTCAGGCCAGCGCGCCCGACTTCGCGGTGCGCCCCTTCGGGATGACGATGGCCGGGGACACCCTGTGGGTCACCACCGAGGGCTCCGACCTCGTGGTGGGCCTGAGCCCCGCGGACCTGACCGAGAGCACCCGCTTCTCCGCCGCCGGGCGGCCCCGCACCATCACCTCCGACGGCAACCGCCTCTTCGTCCATGGTGCCCAGGGCTACACGGTGACCATGGCGGACGACGTGGGCAACGTGACCGGCACCGCGCAGCTGAGCGGCGACCCGCGACCGGCTGGCGTCGCCGTGGGCCAGGCGATCTACACGGGCGTCGGCGAGCGCGGCGGCAACAACCACAGCTGCGCCGACTGCCACGTCGACGGCCTCACCGACGGCAACGTCTGGAACGCCGGCTTCTCGCTGTCCGCCAGCCGCCCGATGTTCTGGATGGAGGGCACCTCCCCCATCGGCTGGGAGGGCGACGCCTACGACCTGCGCTCCTACCTGTTCGGCAGCCCCGCGCCCACCATCGGCATCATCCCCAGCACCGAGTCACTCAACGGCGTCTACGACTACCTCGCCGCCTTCGTGCCTCCGCCCGCGGCCAACGGCTGGACGGAGCGCGACGGCAGCCTCACCGAGGACGGCCTGCGCGGCAAGGCGCTGTTCGACGGCCAGGGCAACTGCGCCAGCTGTCACGCCGGCCCCCTCACCACCCAGGGCCTGCGCCTGCCCAACGGCGGCACCGACGACGCGCACCCCATCGTCGTCCCCAGCCTGGTGGGCTCCTATCGCCACACCTTCTGGCTGGTGAACGGAGCCGCGCGCACGCTCGAAGAGGCGGTGGTGGCCATGCTCCCGCTGTCGAACACCACCCTGACCGACGACGAGGTCGTCGACGTGGCCCAGTACCTGCGCGAGCTGACCGCCCGCGAGTTCTTCGTGCTGTCCACCACCCCGAACACCGGGGCGCAGCAGGCCCGCAACGACGGGCCGATCCTCGCCACGATGTCGCACCCGGTCTTCGACGACCCCGACAACCTCGCCCGCGTCGGCCTGCGCTCGGAGCAAGGTGACACCGTCGACATCGAGGTCGAGGCGGAGGGCCGTCGCCTCACCATCACCCCCGCCGCCGCGCTCGACCCTGGCCTGCGCTACGAGCTGGTCTTCGCCGAGGACTTCGAGGCCTTTGCGGGGTGGACCCTGGGCGCCGAGTCGACCCACGCGTTCACCGTCGCGGCTGCGCCCGCGCTGCGGCTCGAGGGCGACTACATCATTACCGTCGAGCACCCCAACATCGACCAGGAGCTCGGCCGCTACGACGACAGCGTGACCTTCTCGATCCCGCTGGCCATGACCGCCAACCCCACCAGCTACGGCGCGGTGCTCGACAACCAGCCCACCGAGAACATCGAGTGGAGCTATGACGTCGTCGTCGCAGGGGACGTGGCCCATTTCCCGCCCTTTGCGTTCCCCGCGGGGCCCGACGGCTTCCTGAACCGCAGCTTCCCCTCCGAGATCACCCTCGTCGACGACGATGGCGACGGCGTGGCGGACAGCGGCTCGAGCACCCTGTTCTTCCGCAGCCCCGGGCTCGAGGCCAACGACGTGCGCTGGACCATCGAGCGGCCCGGCGAAGCGCCGACCGGCTGCGACGGCCAAGAAGGTGACAACCCGATCGACCTCACCGTCGACGACGCGGGCCGCCCCACCATCGACTGGAGCGCCGACACGGAGGGCCTGGGCTACTACGTGACCGATCCCGACGCCGTGCCGCCCATGGGCCCCGGCCCGGTCACGGGCGGCGAGACCTACTGGGCCGTCGGCACCGCGGCCTTCCCCGATGGTTTCCGCGGACCCGTGGTGTACGGCGAGGTGCCCGAGGGCGGCGTCGATGCCAGCGAGGACAGCGATGCGCCCGCGGGTGGAGCCGAGCTACCCCCGAGCACGTGCATCAAGCTGACGGTGATCTTCACCGACTTCAGCACCACCACGCTGCGCTACGAGACCCCGGCCGGCTGAGCCCGCCCGACGTCGTCACCACGCCCGCTCGTCGATGCATCGGCGGGCGGGCGTTCGTTCGTGGTTTCGGCTACCCACCGTCGACGATCTCGTACTCCACGAGCCATTCGCTGCCATCGGGGAGCGTGTACGAGAACTCGGCGATGCCCTGCCCGACGTGGACGAGGATCTCGGCGCCCACCAGCTCGGGGCGTTTGTCCGATTCGTAGACCACGAAGCGGCCCCCCTGGAAGGGCCGCGGCTCATCGCACGACTCCTCGTGACAGGCCGTCGCCCCCACGAAGACGCCCAGCATGAGGCTCCCGATCACGGTGAAGAGCTTGCCCGCGCGATTCATGGCACTCGCTCCGCCCGCAGGCGCCCCGCACCGGCGAGGTCGAACTCGAACGATGCCGTATCCCCATCGTCGTAGGCCCGGATGGCAAACGTCCAGAAGTCTCGCTCGACGCTAGAGTCTCCATCCCCCTCGATGCGGTGCCGATCGAGTTGAAGTTCTTGGTCGAGAGGGCAACCCAGCGCGGTCGCAACGGGAAGGGTGCGACCGCCCACTACACCCAGGCCGAACGCCAACCCCACCGCGAGAATCCACGCTCGCTCTACTAAACCGTAAGTCATAACGCTGGAAGCCTAGCCCGAAATTCCACGAACGTCGGCCCAGCTTCGCGCATAAAAAGGGCGCCGCAGGAGCAAACCCGCGGCGCCTCTCGGTGATGAACGATGCCTACGGCACGACGAAGGTGACCGAACCTTGTTGGAAGCTCGTGCTCAACACCGTGGCCTTCACGCATTCACCGGGCTGGAGCGTGGCCGGTCCTGCGCCACCGCCCACGACCTCCGTCTCGTCCGCAGCGCCCTCGGGCACCACACCGTAGGTCACCGGTCCGCCGAAGCCGTTCGGGAACATGGCCGCCTGCACGGCCCAGAACACCTCGCCGCCCGTCACCTGCTGCCCTGGGCCCGCGGGCGGGAGGGCATCCGGTCCGATGAAGTAGACCCCGAGCCCGTCGGGCTCCGCGGAGCCCCAGTCGACGACCGGGCCGTCCTTGGTCCACTCCATGGTCACCGCCAAGTCGCCTTCGCTGCCCTCGTTGCAGTCGCCCCCCGTGGGTGGGCGGGTCAGTCGCCAGACGATGCCCGACTCGAGGAAGCCGGGGCCGGAGATGGTCACCGTGCCCTCGGCGTAGTCGCCCACGCCATCGCCGTCCTCATCCACGAAGGTCGCCTCCAAGCCAGTGCCGTCGGCAAAGCTCGGGCCGATGGGGATCGGCAGCGGCGGGCTCTTGAGCATGTCGCCGTCGACCACGAAGTCGCGCTCGAGCAGAAGGTCCTGACCGTAGTCGACCACCACCGCCCCGCCCGCGTCGGTGGACGTCGCGGAGAAGTCGACCAAGACCGCCAGGGTGTTGTCGAGATCGAAGGCCTGCGCCTCCAGGTCGGCGGTGGGCATGTCCACCGTCCAGCGGTATGCCCCGTCGAGCCGCAACGAAGGCGCCGCCGCGGTCCGCAGCGGGATCTCCCACGCCGTCGGCGGGTCGGCGTCGGGGCTCCACAGCGTGCCCTGGTCGAAGCTCTCGAACGCCGGATCGACGACCACCGTGTACTCGGTGCCGTGGCTCAGCGCGGAGGTCGGGGTCAGCGTCACATGACGCCCGTCTTCCGAGACCGTTCGGTCGAGCGAGACCTCGGTGCCGTCGGCCGCCACCAGGGCCACCAGCGCCAAGTTGGCCGCGTCCTGGAACACCGGGTGCGAGAAGATGACCTCGATGCTCTCGTCGGTCGCAATGGCGTCTTCCCCCGTCCGCGGCTCGCTCGACAGCACGAAGAAGTCGCGCGCTGTCATCTCGAACAGGTAGCGATCGAGCGCCGCCCGCTCGTCCGTGGTCAGCTGGGGATCGCCGAGGTTGGCGAACACCTCGTCGACCGCCTCGTGCAGCGAGGTCGCCTCGCCGCGCTTGAGCCACACGCCCAGGCGGTAGCTGCCGATGAGGCCGGGGATGTCGGTCGTGCCCTCGGTGACCCCCTGGCCGAGCACCGCCCGGGTCGTGGTCAGCGGTAGCGGGTGGCAGCTGGCGCAGTTGGCCTTGCCCTCGTAGATCGCCTTGCCCTCGAGCCCCAGCTCGGACAGTGAGCCGTCGCGCTCAGTGAGCCCGTTGGCGGCCGGGGGCGGCATCATCGACGACAGGTAGGCCGACAGCGCCTGATGCTCGGGCGTCGTCACCCGAATGCCCACGTTCGTGTTCACGGTGAGCGCGTAGTTGTCGATCGAGCTGAGGTACCCGTCCCAGCCCAGCGGGTAGGTGCCCTCCATCCAGAAGAACGGACGACTGACCTTCTCACCCGAGAAGGGCCCCGCGTTCCACACGATGGTGTCCGAGAGCCCGTCGACATGGCACGCGTTGCAGGACCAGTTCTGCGCGTACTGACGCCCCGCGCCCGTGAAGTAGGCCTGCCCCGCCGCGACGTCGGTGGGCCGATTGTCCGCGGTCGTCACCGTGCTGCTCACCTCGTCGAGGCCGCGAATCCGGGTCAGCGACGTGCCCTGCGAGCCGTGGGCGAACACGTCGCCCGTGGTGGGGTCGGCGGTGACGCTGCGCGGGCGCCCCGGCACGTCCACCCGACCGAGCTCGGCCAGGCTGTCGGGGTCGAGCGCCACCGCCAGGTCCGAGCTCTCGGCCACCACCCACAGCCGCCCGCCGGCCAGGGTCATGCCGTGCAGCGACACCGCGAAGCCCGGCGAGCTGTCCTGGCGCCCCACGTCGGTCGAGCGCAGCAGGTCGCCCGTGGCCGGGTCGAACACCGCGATCTCGTACATGAAGTTGGCCTCGTCCTCCGCCCCCAGCGAGGCCTCGGTATCGTTGACCAGGCGCGACAGGTAAATTTCGTTGGTGTCCTCGCGGTACATCAGGTCGGTCAGCGTCGTGCCGACATCGATCCACCAGTCCACCACCTCGGCCGCCTCGGTATCGATGACCGCGATGTCGCGCTCCTCCTCGATGGGATCGTCCTCGAAGGGATAGCGGCTCGCCTGCCCCGAGCGATGGCTCGCCACCCACAGCCGGCTGCCGTCGGGCGACAGCGTCATCGCCAGCGGGTCGGTGCCCACGTCGATCCGCGCCCGTCGTACCCGCGCCTCGAGGTCGACCACCGCCACCGCGTCTTCTCCCTTGAGCGCCACGTAGGCCGTCGTGCCGTCGGCATCGAGCACCACGTTGGCCGGCTCGTCACCCACCCAGATCGAGTCGATCAGCCGGCCGCTCTCCACGTCGACCAAGCCCAGCGTGTCCCCGCCGCGCTGGACCACCACCGCGAAGCTCATCCCCTCGCGCCAGCCCACCGACACCGGCCACGGGCCGACCTGAATCTCGGCCACCGGCTGCATCGACGCCGGATCGACGCGGGTGATCGTCGGCACCTGCACATTGGCCACCCACAGCTCCCCGCCCACCTGCGCCACCGCATGCGACGCGTAGTAGTTGAGGTTGTAGAACGGTCGCTCCGACGCCGCCACCACGCCCAGCTCCTGCGTGCGCTCCTCGTCGCCGCCGGTCAGCGTCATCGTGTATTGACCGGGCGTCGTGGGCGTCAGCCGCCAATAACCATCGGCCCCCGCCACCACCACATCTTCGCTCCCCTCCGGCTGATCGCTCAGCGTCCACCGCAACGCCTCACAGCTGCTGTCCTTGGACACTTCTGGCAGGTAGTAGGTCTGACCGACCACAAACCGCTCATCGACCTGCCGCGGGAGCTCGGACTCGAGACATGCATCGGTTTCGACCTGGCAGGCGGGCAGCAAAACACCGAACAAAGCCGGCGCCGCGAGAAGGCACGCAAGGCGATTCATGCCCGCCTATATGAAGCACCGAAACAACGTTGTCCACGGAATCGGGCCCCAAATGGGCGTTGATGGCCTCGCACAGCCCCTCGCGCTCCGCGCCCACGCCATGTCGATGCGCGACATCCACCCTCGCCGCGCGCCCGTCGCGGATCCCTCCCTCTAGATCCGCGGCTCTACCGCAGCGGGAGGTCCGCTATTGAACGCGCGCGGCACGTGCCAACAACCACCTGGATGAACCGACGGCAGCGATGTGCCGAAGACGACGATCGAATGTGGTCGAAGTGGTCCATCCAAGAGGCACTCGATCTACGAAACGAGAGGCCAATCTCGAGAGCGCCCAGATCGAAGGCGCAGTGTTCGACGGTGCCACCCGGGCTCGGCACGCAGGCCTCGAGACGGCAACCGACCCCCTGGGAGTAGCGAACCTGGTCGCTTCGTCGTGCCCGTCTCGCCGCTACTGCAACATCGCGGTCAGCGATAGAGAATCGAAGATCACCGGCCTGCTCGGCACGGGGCCATTGTTGTACACCCAGATCTCCAGCGTGACCGACTGCCCGGCGAACGCCTCCAGATCCATGTCGATGATATCGACCGTGGAGTCGGCACGGGTGACGGTGACCGAGGCGTTTGTGAGCGCGGAGCCGCCGCTGTCACGGACGAGGAAGTTGACCAGGGCGGTATCGGTGTTGGGCGCGATGAGCGGGAAGCCGACCTCGGCGCGGATATGAGGGGCCAGGACGAAGCCATTGATGAGGTTGAGGTTGGCGGGGAGCCGCAGGTCGATGCTTCCCGTGGCGTGGCCGAACCAACCGGAGGCGGGGGTCATGCCGAACATCGAGCCGTCCCAGAGCTTGCCGTCCTCCATCTTCGCCGAGGTGGTTCCGACGCCGGGTGCACCGTTGGGGGCCCCGTACGTCAAGGGTGTCCCCCCCGACCGCCAAGACGAGAAGTTGCCCGCGTAGGGCACCAGCGAGAACACCGAGGGGTTGAGGCCGGCGGCGAGATAGGCGACCTCGACCCCGAACAACTCGGTGGAGCCCTCGCCGAATTCGTCGGCGGCGGCGTCTCGGAGCGCGTCGGCCAACTCCACGGCCGAGACCTCGCCCGGGCTCAGGTAGTTGGTGATCGTCTCGTAGTAGAGGTTGCGGACGTCCTCGCTCCCGATGGTCGGCACCATGACGTTGGAATGCGGATGAATGCCGCCGTCCTCGCTCGCCAACAAGGCAAAGGGCAAGCTGAGGATCTGAGAATTTGCGTACTGCCAGTCTGCCGCCGCGACGTACTCGGAGTAGTGGTCGCCGTCGACGGGCGGCTCGAGTAGGTTACGCGTGACGTCGGGCTCGTTGGTTTCTCCGGCGAGGATGAAGTCCTCTTCGCCCGTGCCATTGCCGAAGTCGAGCTCGACGAGGGTGCCGAACACGTCCGCGACATGCTCGTGGAAGGACTGGCCTTGGTGGGTGTCGTAGGAATAGCCTTCTTCCAGCAAGACGTCGTGGGTGAACTCGTGCCCGACGACATCCAAGGGCGTCCAAATCTGGTCGTCCACACCGCTGCCGAACCTGAAGACGCCGTTGCCGAGCGCCATCGCGTTCCACTGGTACGCGGAGAAACCCGGGTTGTTGAAGCTCGCGTCGTAGCCCATCTTGATGTTGCCCCCGCTACCGTCGTAGCTGGACCGCCCGAAGCGCGAGTTGAAGAAGTCGAGCACCTTGCCCATGTTGTCGTGACCGAGCACGGGCTGCTCCTGCACCTCTTCGCACCAATGGTTATCGGTGTCGGTGAAGGGTGCGGCCTGAGTCCACGTGACCGAACCGCCTTGGTCGTACCCGCGGATCTTGCCCGGCCGGGTGCGATCATGGAGGTGGTATTGCGCCCCCCACGGGCGGGTGGTGTTGATGCTGATGCTGTTGCCGAAGGGATCGCAGGCGGTCCCGGTGAGCTGGTGGGTGATGAACTTGGAGCGCAGCACCTCACCCGAGTGCGCGTCGACCATCAACTGAGCACTGCCCGGAAAATCCTCGGCGAGCACGGAGAGCGACCAGACCAGGTGCGCTTCGCCATCGTCCACCAGCGCGAGCAGCTCGGGCGTGGTGTACACGTAGAACTCGCCCTCGACCGCGTAGTATTCGCGAACGCGCTGCTCCAGCGCTCCGGCCCCGAGCGTCGGGATGGGCTCGAATGCTCCGGGCTCGTCGACGCGATGGGTTCGCGCCTGGAGCGACGCGACTCGGCCATCGCCGCGGACATGGACGACGACTTCGCCCTGGAACACGGGAACCCCGGCGAGTCGTTGCTGGTAGCGAACGTGGGTGACCTCCGAGGTCGAGTCCGTGGTGGCCCGGGTCAGCGAGATGCCGTCTCGCTCGCGCCAGAGCATCGGCAGCCGCTCGAGGGTTTCATCGGCGATCACCTCGGGCGCGCGCGGATCCGGCTCGTGCAGCGGCCCACGCAGGTGCACCGTGCCCTCGTCTCGGTCGTAGCTGGCCACCTCCAGCTCGGGACGGGCGACGAGCAGGGCCTCGATCGAAGCCCCGCTGTCGTCAGCCTCCTCGGCCTCTGCTCGCTCGTCGATCTCGGGGTCGAAGGGCTCCGGCTCGACACACGCCGAGGCCAGACCAAGCAGGGCAAGGCCGGTGAGAGACACGCTATTTCGAGACATGCTCCCTCATTGCCGCGCCCGATCTGGCCGATGACGAGAAAACCGAGAGAATTTTCGCCACGCCGCGATCGGCTCCGGCGGGCCCGAGTCGTCGTGCCCGCCGGAGTCCATGCGCGCGCTACTGCACGAGCTGGATCATCGACAGCGTGTCGAACATGACCGGCCGCGTCGGCACGGGCCCGGTGTTGTAGACGTAGACCTCGAGCGTGATCGCCTGACCCGCGAAGGCCTCGAGATCCATGTCGATGACGTCGACGGTGTCGTCGTCCCGGCGAATGGTCCGCGACGAGTTGGTCAGCACGGTGCCGGCGCTGTCCTTGATCACGAGGTTGACCAGGGCCTCGTCGGTGTCGACGGCGATGAGCGGGAATCCGACCTCCGCGAGGATGTGCGGCGCCAGGACGCTGCCCCCCAGCGGGATGTTGGCGGGAAGCTGCAGGTCGAAGCTGCCCATGACGCGCCCGAAGAACCCGGCCGCGGGGGTCATGCCGAACATCGAGCCGTCCCAGAGCTTGCCGTCCTCCATCTTCGCCGAGGTGTTGCCCGCCCCGGGGGAGCTCTGCGCGGACCCGTAGGTCACCGCCGTGCTGCCCGACTCCCAAGTGTCGAAGTTGCCCACGTAGGGGATGAGCGAGAGGCTCGAGGGCGTGATGCCAGCGGCGAGATAGGCCACCTCGACGCCGAACTTCTCGTCGGAGCTGTCGCCGAACATGTCCCCCGCCGCATCCGCGAGGCCGGCCCCGAGCTCGCCGAACGAGACCGGACCCGGGCTGAGGTAGTTGGTGATCGTCTCGTAGTAGAGGTCGCGGACGTCGGACATCCCGATCGACGGCACGATCACGTTCGAGTGCGGGTGCGTGCCCGCGTTGCCGGCCAGCATCGCGAAGGGCAGGCTGAGGATCTGCGAGTTCGCGTGCTGGGCGTTGCCCGTAGTGTCGAACTCGGAGTAGTGATCGCGACCGGTGGGCGGCGACAGCAAGTCGCGAATCGGCGTCACGCCGTTCACTTCCTCGCCCATCAGGAAGTTCTCCTGCCCCGAGGCGTTGCCGAAATCGAACTCCACCAAGGTACCGAAGACGTCCGCGCCGTGCTCGTGGAAGGCCGCGCCCTCATCGGACGTGGTGTCGAGGCCTTCGGCGTGCAGCATGGCGTGGGTGAACTCGTGCCCCACCACGTCCAGCGGCATCCAGACTTCGCCCGCGGCACCGCCTCCGAACTTGAAGCGCCCGTTGCCGATGGAGGTCGCGTTCCACTGCACCGCCGACGGGCCACCGAAATTGAAGCTCGCGTCGAAGCCCATCTTGATGTTGCCGCCGCTGCCGTTGTAGCTGGAGCGACCGTAGCGGGAGTCGAAGAAGTCGAGCACCTTGCCCATGTTGTCGTGGCCGAGCACGGCCTCCTCTTGGGCGGGTGCGCACCAGTCGTTGTCGGTGTCGGTCAGCGGAGCCGACTGCGTCCATGTGAACGAGCCCCCCTGATCGTACCCGCGGATCTTCCCCGGCCGCGTCTTGTCGTGCAGCTGATACTGCGCCCCGAGCGGCTTGGTGGGGTTGATGAGCAGGTTATTGCCGAAGGGATCACACCCGGTCCCGGTCAGGTGGTCCGCGATGAAATCCTCGCGCCGGACTTCGCCCGTGCGAGCGTCGACCAGCAAGTCGGCGCTGCCCGGGAAGTCCTCGGCGAGCACGGACAACGACCAGACCAGGTTCGCCTCGCCGTCGTCGACGAGGGCAAACAGCTCGGGATCGGTGTACTCCAGGAAGTCGCCCTCGACCGCAAAATGGTCGCGAACGAGCGATTCGAGCTTCTCCCGGCCGATCGCCGGCTTCGGGTCGAAGGACTCGCCATTGTCGACCCGATGCGCCTGCCCCTGCAGGGACGCGACCCGGCCGTCCTCGCGCACGTGCACCACGACCTCGCCCTGATAGACGGGAACATCCGCGACCCGCTGCTCATAGCGGACGTGGGTGACCTTCGAACGCAATCCGGTTTTGGACTCCGAGCGAGACAGCGCGACCCGATCTGTGGCCCCCCACAGCACGGAGAACTCGTCGAGCGTCTCGTCGGCGACGACCTCGGGGCTCCGCGAATCGGGCCCGTGCAGCTGTCCCCGAACGACGAGCGTTCCTGCTCGCTGGTCGAAGGCAGCCACTTCCATCTCGGGGTGAGCGATGCGCAAGGCTTCGATCGCAGAGGCATCGACCTGGGCCTCGAGTGGCTCCAGGTCGACACGCTCGTCGATCTCGGTTTCGAGGATCAGAGGCTCGGCGCAGGCAGAGACCGACCCGAGTAGCAACAGGCCCTTCAAGGCTAGGCTTTTTCGCGACATGGCCCCTCATTGCCCCGGGCCATCCGAGCGATGACGAAGAAATTTTCGTGTTCAGGGCGCCGCGCACTCAAGCCCTCCCGTCGGCCCCGCGTTGAAGCAGTACGGCACCGTCTCGTCCAGGGAGGCCCCCTCGATGACCTGGAGATGACGACAGAACATCTCTTCTTCGGTGAAACCGACGCACATGGCCTCGCAGTCCGCTCGTGTGCCGTAGCCGTTCTCGACCGGATCGCACAGGGCCATGAAATCCGTACAGAAGAGCGCGCAGTCGGCCGCCGATGCTCCACCGCCGCCTCCGCTGCTGCCGCCCTCCGACGAGCTGCTCTCGTCCGAGGAACTGCCTTCGTCGGTGGTTCCACCGCTCGACTCCGTCGAGGAATCTGTATCGCCCGTCGTGCCCTCGTCCGACGCCCCCGTATCGCCCTTCGTGCCCTCATCGACCCCGAAGGGATCTTCGAAGAGCCCGTCGCCGACCTCGGGAATGCCTGCCGCGACGTCCCGCCCCAAGCGAATCGCATTGGCGGTGGGATTGCGAACGCCGTGCAGGTCCCGCAACGCCCGGTCCACATCGACGCGCACCGTCGTCGAAAGCGATGAACCATCGGCGTTCGGTATCGTCACGTCGATGTCGTAGCTCAAGCGTGCCCGACTCGCGTCGTCGGGGAACTCGGGATCCGCCTTGAGATACAGGTGATTGGCGCGCGCATGCGTGACGCCGCGCTCCTCGTTGAGTTCGTCGATCACGTCGTTGGCGGCCTCGACCGCCGGACCGCGCGGCGCAGTGGTGTTGGGGAAGGGCGAAGGCACGAGCGACAGCGGCGGATCGGCATAGCCCTCGAAGGCCCCCTCTCCCGGCACGGGCACGTTGTCGGCGGGTCGCTTGAACATCCCTGCGCCCACGTGGCGAACCTGATGCGCGAGCAGATCGAGCAGGAAGAGGCGTTCGACCTCTTTGCGCGCGTCCTCGTTCGCCGACAGAATGTAGCGCTCCGGGTCGGCGAGGATCACCTCCACGTCGCCCATGTCGATGTGCACCGCGCCATCCAGCTCGCGAGCGAGGATCAGCCCGAGCCCGCCCGAAGGTCGCACGCCTCGACCCAAGAAGGTCGCCGGGTCGTTCCGATGGACGCGAATCTCGAAGCCACAAAACACGTTGGCGCAGGCCTCCTCGAGCATCCGGTTGAACACGAAGGACTCCGGGAAGACCGGCCCGCCCATCGTCGCCTGGCCTCCGTTGGCCAGCAGGGTGACCGAGTCCGCGACCTTCTGGACGTCTCGCGCCGTGCCTCCGATATCCGACTCGATCACGATCGTGCAGTGCGGTCCAGACTCGAGCACGATGCGGAGCCCGTCGTCCGAGGGCGTCGCGGAGGTGATCCGGGCGTGAGACGACGGCACGGTGGGGCCCGAGAAGCAGAGCAGGCCGGTCAGCGCCAGAGCGACCCGCGAAAATGTCCGCCGAACGCTCATGACTCCTCTCCCTGATAGGGAGCCCACACCGCGTAATCCGGCGGCTCCGGCACGCGCAGCATGAGGTCGTCCTGCTGGGCGAAGCCGATCCAGCCGAAGCGCGGGGGCAGGCGACGGCCCGGCACCGCAATGGCGAGCACCCAGTGCGCCTCGGCATCGTCGCGATACACGAACACGTCCCCCGCGGGGCTGAACAGCTCGCCGTCATCGTTGCAGCGCGCGTTTAGCCGCAGGTCGACCCCCAAGCCCTCCAGCCCCTCGACGCTGGTACCCGTGGGCACGGGGGCCGTGGGGTCGGCATCGATGTACAGACCGTACGCGAGGAACTCGGCGTCCGTGCAGCGCGGCTGCTCGGCGAAGAACAGCGCCGCGACGACTCGGCGATCGCCGTCGGGCAGCACCCCCGGCAGATCGTAGACATGGGCGCCGAGCAGCGTCGGGATCGGAGCCGGTGGCGACGTGGACTGACCACATGCGCCGACAGTGGCCGCCATGGCCAACAGCCAGGCGGAGGGGGAATCGAGCGTGGGCATACATTCGGACTACGACTTCGACACGAACGCGGGCACTTAAGGCCGGCTTAAAGCCACCAGTCGGGCCACCAAGGGCGCCGGAGCATCGTTCGGACGGCACGTTCGTCCTGATGTGCCACCGTCACGCATAATGGCGCGCGTGTCCAACCATCCCTTCGTCCGTGAGGAGTCGAAGAAGCGCCTCGGCCAAGCGGTGCAGGCCGTCGAGTCGCGCTCGTGCGCCGAGATCGTGATCGCGGTCCAACCTCGCTCGAGCAGCTGGGCCGGCGTGGACGGGGCCGTGGGCTTGGTCGTCGCCTATGCGGCCCTGCTCTACGCTCTGTTTGCCCCGCAGGTCTTCGGCCTGTTGTGGATCGCTCTGATGATCCCCGCCGGCTTCGGTGCAGGCTACGCGCTATCGCGAGCGTGGGCCGGGCTGCGCCTGGGCTTGGCCGGCCAAAAACGGGTGGACGAGGCCGTACTCCAGGGCGCCCGAGCCCGCTTCACCGAGCTGCGCGTCAGCGCGACCCGTGAGCGCTCCGGCGTGTTGGTCTACGTATCGCTGGCCGAGCGCAAGGCGGTGGTCATCCCCGACGTCGGCGTTCTCGCTCGGATCCCCGAAGACGACTGGGCCAAGGGCGTCGCCGCCATCGAGAACGCGATCGCCACCCACGGCGTGAAGCCAGCCGGACTCGATGCGCTGTGCAAGGCGGTCGAGGCCCTCGGCGACGTGCTCGAAAAGCCGATGCCCGTCCGCGACGACGACATCAACGAGTTGGAGGACGTGGCATGAAGGGTTGGCAACGACGACTCTCGTTTGCGCTGTTCGGGCTCACCCTGGGCATGGGCATCTCCACGCTCGTGCACGCGCACTCCGGCGAGCGCCCCGGCGGCGGTTCTTCCTTCCGCGGAGGTGGTGGTGGTGGCTCCTCGTTCGGTGGAGGCGGAGGCGGAGGCGGCTTCAGCAGCAGCAGCTACAGCAGCAGTAGCTACAGCGGCGGCGGAGGGGGTGGAGACATCGGCGTGTTCGGCCTCGTGATCATGGTCGGCATGGGCGTCGTGTTCGCCACCATCTCCATGGCCAACCAGGCGAACGACGACGACGGCTGGAGCAGCAGCAGCGGCACCGACGACTTCGGGCAGTGGCAGCCGCAGACCAGCTTCAAGCCGGTTCCCGTCAAGCTCGCCCCCCTGCGGCGACACGACCCCAACTTCTCCCAGATCTTGCTCGAGGACTTCCTCTACGAGCTGTACACCCGTGCCATGGAGGCGCGCGGCAGCAAAGAAGAGCTCGCCCTGCTCTCGCCCTATCTCGACCCCAAGGTTCGCAACAAGCTCCGCACCCGGGGCAACCGCGCTCCGCTGGCGATCAGCGGCGTCATCGTGGGTGCCATGCGGGTCTCCAAGTTCGAGATGAAGCAGGACTGGGCCTCCATCGAAGTCATCTACGAGACCAACTACACCGAGGCCTACCCCGCCGATCAGGACAAAGGCCGCTTGGGCTTCTACGCCAAAGAGCGCTGGCACTTCGTCCGCATGCTCTCCGTGCAGAGCCGCAAGCCCGACGAGACCCGCGGCTTCAACTGCCCCGCCTGCGGCGCGCCCGTCGAGGAGAGCGAAAACGACGAGTGCAGCCACTGCGGCACCACCCACGGCGTCGGCGACGTCGACTGGCTGTGCAACGGCATCGAGCTCGTTCGCGAGGAGACCCGCGGCCCTGCCCTCACCGGTTACGCCGAGGAGGTCGGGACCTTCGACCCGAGCGTCGTCGACGACCGCCTGCAGAGCGAGCTGGTCTCCCTACGCGAGCACGATTCCGAGTTCGACGACCAGCAGTTCTTCGCCCGCGCGAAGATGATCTATCACGAGCTCAACGCCGCCTGGAGCAGCCTCGACTGGGACGACGCGCGCCCCTACCTCAGCGATCGGCTCTGGTACTCCATGCGCTACTGGATCCACGCCTACGAAGAGCAGAGCCTGCAGAACCTCATGCTCGGCGCCAAGATCGATCGCATCGAGATGGTCAAGGTCGCCACCGATCCCTTCTTCCACGCCATCACCATCCGGCTGTGGGCCTCGGCGCTCGACCACACCATTCACCGGGGCTCTGGCGCCGTCGTGGGTGGCAACGCCAGCCTGCCCCGCGACTACAGCGAGTACTGGACCTTCATCCGCTCCGCCGAGCGCCGCGGCAGCGCCTCGACGGACAAGAACTGCCCCAACTGCGGCGCCGCCCTCGAGCTCAACATGGCCGGCAACTGCGAGCACTGCGGGGTGAAGATCACCGCGGGGCAGTTCGACTGGGTGCTGAGTAAGATCGAGCAGGACGAGGCCTACCAGGGGTAAGCGAGCAGGTACTAAAGGGCCGCTTCCGACGTACATCGCGGCCCAAGATCAGGGGCGAAGTGCCTTCCACGAGACGGGTGTGCCATCAGCGCAGCCCGCTGACCCGAACGGGCCTGTTGCCCGAAAGCTCGGTCCAATTCGACGTGGATTCCTCAGTTTATGACCCTCTGGGAGCCGGTCTGGAGGAAAATGAAGAAATTCTAGTCGACAGGTGAAACATGACGGTTCGTCGGAACACCAGCAAGCGCCCTGCAAATCAGAAGGACGGGTGATTGCCAGCGCCCCAACGCTCTTTGGAGCAATGGCGTGCACCCCGCACAAAGATGTTCCAACCGTGCAACCCGATCTAGAACAGATGCTCAACGAACACCGGCCCAAGGATTCAGGTCACGTCGACCGAGTCCGTGCGCGCCTGTTCGGCACCAGCAATAGCCGCTCGACGAACGCGGCCTCACGAACGCCCGGCATCGCCGGAGAGTCGAGTATTCCACCACAGTCCGGGAGTCGACACTCTCGCTCCAGCAGAAGATCCAGTCCGATCGATCGCGTGCGAGAGCGGCTCTTCGGCCATCCCACGCCCAGCATCCCAGAACGATATCGACCTCTCGAGGTCATCAACCGAGGCGGTTTCGGCGAGGTGCTTCTCGCCATGGATACCAAGCACGGACGCAAGGTCGCCATTAAGCTGCTTCGCTATCACAGCGAAAAGGGAGAAGCACGAATCAAGCGCGAGGGTGAAGCTCTCGCGCAGGTCGATCACCCCAACGTCGTCCAGTTCTTCGAGATGGACTCCATCGTAGACGGAGTCTACTACCTCGTCCTCGAATACATCGAAGGCGTGAGCCTCGACGCTTGGCTAGCCGAACAACCGCGATCGCGGGACGAGATCTTCGGAGTATTCGTCCAAGCGGCTCGTGGTCTAAATGCAATCCACGCCCGCGGGTTGATCCACCGCGACTTCAAACCCTCTAACTTGGTACTCGGTAAAGACGGACGCTGTCGGATCATCGACTTCGGGCTCGCCAGGCGCTTCACCAGCAACATCGGCGATAGACTCGATCAAGTGAGAGCATCATCGTCTCTCGCAACGCCCTCCCAGACTTGCTCTGCGACCACGGTCTCGGACAAAACTGTCAATCGCTGCACGGATTCCGTTCCGTCGGACTCCACTCGGCGAGAGACTAAATCGTGTACTGCATTAAGTCGGTCCGAACTCGTCGAAGGTGGCACGGAAGGTGACGGACGCTGTGGACGCCCCTATCTCGACGTGAATCTCACGCAACGCGGCAAGTTCGCGGGTACGCCTGCATACGCGGCTCCCGAACAGATCGCCGGAGAGAAGCTGGACACCAGCGCCGACGTGTTCAGTTTCTGCGTCACGCTGTGCGAGGCGCTCTTCGGTGAACGCCCCCCCAACGGCCCAACCCCTCTCGAGCTTCGCCGCTATCTCCGTAGACGACGAGTGCCTCGAGCAGTTCGACACCTGCTGCGTCGAGGTCTCTCGATACGACCAGAGATTCGCCCCAAAACAATGGGGTCGATCATCGATGAGCTGGAGACCCGGCTCAGCATGCCGAAGTCGTTGCGTACTGCGTTCAAAACGGTCACCGCCGTTGCGGCCGTCGCAGGCATCGCCGCCGTGAGTTTTTGGCCGACGAGCCTGGAGAGCGAATGGACTTCCTCCCCCGCTGCGCGAGAGCACATTGCGAAATACCAACCGGGGCTTGCGGCACAACTCGACGCCTTCGAACAGTCGTGGCTGTCCATCGCAGCCGACACCTATCCCGCGTTCGGTAGCGCGGAGAAGGTGAACTGCCTGCAAACGGGACAGGAGCAATTCGAGTCCTTTGTGGCTGCAATCGCCCATTTCCCTCGTCACGCCACATCGACGTTCGAGTCATCGGCCCCCAGCCGTCTGTGGTTCACCACGCTCCTAGCCCCTTCGAGATGCGCGGAACACAGAATGACCGGTGACGAACGTACGGCGATCGAGTTTCTGCTCGAGTCCCAGTCGCTCCAACTCGAGGGCAGGTACGACGAAGCTCTGAAGGCCGTCGACTCGGCAACGGAGCTCGAGGTTCCTTTGCTTGGCCGTCTTCGCGGTGCGATCGAAGCTCAGCGCGGCCACATGCAATCTCTGCTTGGAGATCCTCGGGCTTGGCACACCCTCGGGCTCGCTGCGCAGGCTAACGAAGGCGACCTGGAGTTCCTCGTCGAAGTGCTCTCCCTTCGCGCGATTGATGGTTTCCTCTCTGGACGTCTCGATGAAAAAGTCGACGAACTCGTGACTCTAAATGCAACCCTCGCGACCTACACGGAGCGCCTTGGGACCGAGAACCTCCGAGCACGAGCCTGGTACCACATCGTGCAGAGCGAACGCCATGCGGTCAAAGAGCCCGAGTCCGCTTCGGAGCATCTACAGGACGCACGAAGGCTATTCGCAGAGTCGACCAGCGGTGCACGTAGAGCACTCCTTCTGTCATATGTCGACCTTCTGGACTCAGCTACGTATACGAGACGCGGCGAGTTCGAGACCGCGGCTCAGTTGGCGTCGTCCGCCATCGAACGTGTCGATGGTGTCATCGCCTCCGACCATTCTTTCTTGATACGTGCTCGGGTCGACGCGGCGATGTTGGTCGCCAACGCGGGCTCGACGTTCGCACCCCGTGCCCGGCAGCTCTTGCTCGAGACCATCGAGCACGCGCCTTCGGGATTCCAAGCCGTTCGGGCCCAGGCCGAGCTGCTCTACCTGGACCTGAAGAAGTCAAAGGCCGAAGACACGGCAAAGAACAACGAGGAGCTGTTCCGTCGCTCAATGGAGATCGAGAAAGCGCTGACTCCGCATCTCGCCAGTGAGAACCCGGAAGATATTGCATGGATCGCCCTCGCCGTGGCGAAGACTCGGCTGATCACCTTCTTCGATCGAAGCGAGACGCTCGGAGCCGTAACCCTTTGGATCGACTACGAGAATGACAAGAAACGTCGAGCTGACGCCATCGGCTACCGAAGGATGATCGAGAAAAAAATCCACGACACGGTCTCCCAGGTGAAAGAAGCCGACACGCGGGGCCACAACCTAAGCGACCCGTTGGGGGCAAGCACCACCCCCCGGCAGCAGGAGCAGCCGTGAGCAACTACTTTCCCACCCACCCCTACGAGCTACACATCGTCGTTTCGATCAACGACACCGGTCTCGGCATCGTCCGGGCACTCACGACCCATGACACCGAGAGCGACGCCCCGGCGATCGAACTCGACGCTAACCATCAACAGCGACTCCGTTTCAGCGGAGTCGCAGCGGCTTCGACCAACGCCTTCGGAGTGCGGGTCACCGCCACGGATGGCGATTGGCTGGCCCCAAGGTGTCAGCTATGGCTAACCAGCAGAGACGGCCACTTTGCCGAGGGCTCAGGCCAGGTCGTGGTGGGTGATGTCCTGCTGAACGCGATCACGGAGTTCGACCTTTCGATTGCACTCGACGGAGAATCCCATCTCTACTCGTTCAGCGTAGGGCCAGCGTCCGCGGGGGACGACGACCCCGACATTCCTCTGGACGACATCAAGCTCCCGCCACGGCGCCCTCCGCCCAAGGAGAGCAGAACAACCCTTGCCCCCACGAACGGGGACCCTTCCGGGCCCTCGCCTCAAAGCGATCGTGAAGGATCGTACGGGGGTATGATGAGGGCGAGGACGTCGGCTCCTTCGAACGGAGCGAGTCGTCCCTGTACGCCGGCTCGGGACGCGGTCCAGATCAAACAGGAATGCTCGAGCCTGAACGCTGTCGTTCAGAAACGGGTTGCTGGCGGCCACAAAACCAAACACTAGCTAAGACGATCAATCGCGCCAGAACCGGGGGGTTATACATTGGAGATCGAGGAAATCTACGAACTGTACGCAGAGAGGATCATGCGGTTCTTCAGCAACAAGGCCGCGAGCCCCAATGACATCGATGACCTCATGCACACGACGTTCTTGAGGTACATCGAGCGTTCTGGTCGAGAGAAGATCCGTCTGCCCCTACGGTTTTTGTATCGGATCGCCCACCACGTCTTGTTCGAGTACTGGCGCAAGCGCAAGCGGGCCGACCTCCACGACGAGGTCGGCGAACTATCCTTGGCGGACATGGGACCTGGCATCACCTCGCTCATCGCCAGGGATCAGAAGAAGCAGCAGGTCCTGGATGCCCTACGAAGCCTGAGGCTCGACTACCAAGTTGCGGTGGAGCTTCGATACTGGGAGCGTCTCCCCTACGAGGAGATCGCCGAGGTCATGGACACGACGACCGGGACCGTCGGAACCTGGCTCAACCGTAGCCGTAAGCAGCTCGAAAAGAAGCTGGGCGCGCTCTACCCGGCTACCCACCGCTCCGACGACCAGTCGAGTTCCAACGCCGGGCAACCGGGACCGGAACACGCACCGGGCCAAGACGACCCTTGCATCCAAGGTCTCATGGATGGAGTTCGCGACCTCGCGAGCGGCCGCGACGAAGACGACGCATAGCCTCGAGCAGTCTGTGGGGGCGGCCGCGGTTCGCTCCGCCGCCATCCGCCTCCACAGACAGAACAGCAGCGCTGCCCTTCCCTGAACCCGGGAAGGAGAAGCCCGGCCTGGACCCAGGCGGGGAAACTCGCTGCCGCCTCGCGCGTGCTAGGGTCTCGGGCGAAGATGGTCGGCAGCGTCACCGTGATCGTCAGCCTCTTGCTGACGCTGCTGTTGCCGATCTATCCCGACGGGCTCAGCGCCGACATCGCGGCGTTTTTCGGGCTGATCGCGCTGGCTGCGGGGGCGGGCATCCTGCATCGGTCGGCGCGGCGGGAGCTGATGGTCATCTCGCCGTGGGCGGGGGTGCTGCTGCTGGCGATGCTGGTGGGGAGCTTCCGCAGCGGCGAGACGCAGCAGGCGATCGAGGACACGCTGCCCTACATCCTGTTCGTGATGGGGCTGATCGCGGGCCGAGGGCAGAACAACCCGCGGCGGGTCCTGGTGGTGGCGCTGTGGGTCTGCGCCGCGGACAGCTTCGTGTCGCTGTACTCGATGCCGAGCTACGGGCCCGAGGTGCGCTCGACCTATACGTACTGGAAGATCACGGCGGGGCTGCCCCTGGTGGGGATGTACCTGTCTTCGCTGCTTCGCAACTCCGACCCCGAGGGGCGCCCGCCCGCGCTGCTGCTGCGACCGATGCACGCGGCGCTGATGGTGGTGATGTTCCTGGGCATGGTGGCGTCGGTGAGCCGCGGCATGATGCTGGGCTGGCTGCTGGGGCTCGTCATCACGGCGTATATCCGCAAGCCGTCGCAGATGCTGGGCTTCGCGATCCTCGGGGCCATTGCGCTCTTGGTGTACGGCTCGGTGTTCGCGGAGTTCGGCACGCGCTACCTCCGGGCGGGCCAGGCGTCGACCATCGAGGGGCGCTTCCGGGAGATCCAGACGGCGTGGGAGACCTTCGTCTCCTATCCCCTCTTCGGCGCGGGCCTGGGCGCGATGTTCGAGGTCGACGGGTTCTACAAGGCCTTTGTGCACAACATGGCGGCCTACCACCTGTGGAAGTTCGGCCTGGTGGGCTCGGCCCTGCTGGCGCTGCCGCTGTGGATCATCTCGCGTCAGCTCCACCGCAGCACCCGGGCCCTGCGAGCGATCGCGCTGGGGGGCGGGCTGGGGATCATCGCGTACCTGGTGACCTGCGCCGCGTACAAGACCTACTACCTGGTGTGGATGTACGGGATCATCATGGGCGCGAGCTTGTCGTGGCTCGACCAGTGGCGGCGGCAGCAGGCCGCAGCCGCGGACGCCGAAGCGCGGGCCTTGGCCGAGGGCCTTGCCGCTCCATCAACCCCACGGCAAGATTCGCCGAGCCGCCATGAATGATCTCGTCGTCATCATCCTCACTCTCGACGAGGCGGTGAACATCGAAAAGGCCATCGCTTCGGTAGGCGACCACGCACCGGTCGTGGTGGTCGACTCCGAGTCCACCGACGACACGCGCGCGCTGGCCGAAGCGGCGGGCGCCGAGGTCCACGTCAATCCCTTCGTCGACTACGCCAGCCAGCGCAACGCGGCGCTCGACCTGGTCAAGGGTCGCTTTCGCTGGGTGTTCTTCCTCGACGCCGACGAGGAAATCCCGCCCGCACTGTGGGACGACATCCACCGCACCATCGAGCGGGACGAGGTCGACGGGGCCTACGTGGGGCTGACCTTCCACGTGATGGGGCACGAGCTGCGCCACGGCCCCTTCGGCTCGGCGTCGATCTTGAGGTTGATGCGCTCGGAGCTGGCGAGATTTACCCGCGGCACCAACGAGCGCGTCGACGACAGCCAGATGAAGGTCACCACGCTCGGCAAGCTCAAGCACGCCGACGCCAAGCCGCTGGCGCAGTGGTTTCGCAAGCACGTGCGCTACGCCGAGCGAGAGGCTCGGCACTACCTCGAAGACCAGGCGCATCGCCCAGGACTCGATGGCTTCTCGCTGCGGACCAAGCGGGGGCGGATGGTCGGCATCCGCTGGGCGTACAACAAGATGCCGCTGGTGGTGCGCCCCTTCGTGCACTTCGGGCGCACGGTGGGGCTGCAATCGGCGTGGCGCGACGGCCTACCCGGGCTCATGTACGCGACCATGCAATCGTTCTGGTACCCGATGTTGATCGACCTGCTCATCCTGGAAATGAAGCAGGAACAATCCAAGGGCCGGGGCTGAGCGCTCAGCGACGCGGCGGGAGCTCGGCTTCGTCGCGGGCGGCCCACAGGGCCTCCACGTTGGCGCGATAGCGCTGGGTCTCTTCGCTGAGTTCGGCCTCGCCGCGGAGCGTGGCGCGAAGCCGCGTAGGCCCGCCGTTGTAGGCCGCCGCCGCTCGCCCGATGGCTTCGTCACCGCCGCCTTCCCCGAAGTTCTTCAGCTGACGGGCGAAAAACCAGGTGCCCATGTCGAGGTTGTAGGCGGGGTCGTCGAGTTCATCGGCCGTGGGCTCGGCCAGGCCCCGCTCGCGAGCGATGCCCACCGCGGTGCTGGGCGTCACCTGCATCAGGCCACGCGCACCGCTGAAACTACGGGCGGTGGGATTGCCGTTGGACTCGAGCAGCACGAGGATGGCCACGAGATCGGGCTCGACCCCGTAGCGGTTGCCTGCCTCCACGATCTCGGCCTCGAACCGCCGCACGGACTCGGGCAGCCAAGCGATGGACAGCTCGCTCGGCTGTGCCTCTTCGGCATTCGCCGCGGCTGCAACCTCGGCCGGCTCTGCGTTGACTTCGGCCTCCGGAGCCTCGGTGCCCGCTTCTTCCTTGGGGGCGGAGTCGTAGCGCGCGATGCAACCCACGGCGACGGTGATGCCGAGCACGAGGCCGCCCGCGAGCGGAGCGAGCCGCGGGGGACGAGACAGCGGGCGAGGTTCACGGGAGACGATGTGACGGATGCGGGACATGAGCTGACCTTGTCGAGCCGCCAGGGCGAGGGCGGGCACGGGTTGGGGGGTGGCCGCGAGCTCGGCGAGCGCACGGGCGTAGTCGAGGGGAGCGTGGAGGGCATCGACCACGAGGTCGTCGCAGGCCTGCTCGCGAGTCTGGCGAAGCTCGGCCGAGATCCACCAGACCACGGGATGAAAGAACAGCAGGATTTCGACGACGCGCTGGACGATGCCCAGCAACACGTCGTGGCGTCGTACGTGCGCGAGTTCGTGGGCGAGCAGCGACTCGACCCAGGCCACGGGCATGCGGGTGGCGAGACCGAGCGGAAGCAAGATCATCGGTCGCACCACGCCGGTGACCATCGGGGTCTCGACGGCGGGAGACTCGACCACGACGACGCGACGCCGCACGCCGAGGCGCTCGCGCAAGCGATCGACCGGCTCGGCGAGTTCACGCAGAGGCAAGCCAGTGGCCCGTAGGGCGAGCAGGCGCCAGAAACCGAGCCCGGTCCGTACCGCGAAGATCGAGGCACCCGCCGCCCATGCGCCGGTCACCACCAATGCCCACGGCGGCAGCCAGTTGTCGACGGCAGCGACCGGCCCCGAGAAGCCGGACGATCCCGCGACCAGCCAGGCCATCGTGCCCAGTACGATCACGGGTGCCGTGAGCAGCCAGGCGAACTCGATCCCATAGCGAACCGAGGCCGACCGCGAGCGGAGCCACGGACGGACGGCCCAATAGGCAGCCCCGAGCAACAGCCCCTGCCACAGGAAATGCAGCAACGCGGTGGCGAGCAGGACGATCATGACGACTTGCCCTCGTCGCTTCGCTCCGCCAAAAACGTACGGATCTGGTCGAGCTCTTCTTCGCTCACCCGATCGGGAGACAGCGCGCGCATCACCAACGATGCGACCGAGCCCCCGAAGGCCTTGGCCGCCAGATCGTCGACCAAGCGCTGCTGGATGTCGTCGCGGCTGACGATCGCCTCGTAGACGTGGCTACGGCGTTGGTCGTCGCGTGCGACCAGGCCCTTGTCGAGCATGATCTGCAGCAGCTTCAGCACCGTGGTGTAGCCGGTGCCCCGCTCGGGCTCGAGCACGGAGTGGACCTGGCGCACCGTACTCGGTCCGCGCTCCCACAACACGCCCAGAATGCCCATTTCTGCCTCTGTCGGGCGATTTGGCATCGTCGACGCCTATCATACGAAGAGATTCGTAGTTGTCAACGAAAAGCTTCGTACTTTGACGGGACCGCCGTCTCGGCTCAGCGTTCGGGGAGCTTCAGGTCGTCGATGCAGATCGGGTAGTCGACGCCACCGACTTCGACGCAGCGGCACGCGGGGGTGTCGTCGTCGCACGGTCGCACGCAGCGGGAGTCGCCCTCGGGCTGGCCGATGCACTGCGAGCCCAACGAGCAGTCCCGGTTGCCCGTGCACACGCCTCCGGGCCGCGCGGGGCCGTCGAGCTTGCAGCGATTGAAGTGCTCGTCGGTGCGAGGGTTGAAGTAGGGATGGCAGCTCAAGCCGCGCGGGCAGTCGCCCTCCACGATCTCGCAGCGACAGGCTTCGCCGGAATAGCACTGGTGCCAGCCCCGACGAAGGGCCAGAGCCTCGCGCATGAGCAGCGCTTGTTGCTCGCTGAACCCGACGCGACAGCCGGGGTAGTAGGCCATGATGTTGGTGGGATCGGGCTGCGCCCCGGTCTCGCAGCTCACGGAACACTCGGGGCCGACCGCACACTCGCCAGGGCCGGGATCCGGCGGCGTGTCGCAGACCCCGTCGCCTTGTTGGGTGCAGGGTTCGGTGCAAGCGAGCGCGTCGGAGGGATCGCCGGACGCCGCGTCCACGACGACGATGGGCGCTGGGTTGTCGCCATGCGTGTGGCACAGGCCGAAGAAGTGACCCATCTCGTGGGTGAGGGTGGTCTTCCAGTGCCGCTTGCCCAGCGCGATGAGGCCGACGGGGGGCCAACCGTTATTACGAAGCCGACGCTGCCCGCCGCACGTACCGTTGGGGATGGTGGACAAGCCCGGCCGCGGCACACCGTCCACGAGCACGCGATCGGTGAAGACCACGGGCACAAAGAACTCCTCGCGTACCGGTCGATGCGAGCGGCTCAGGAGCATGGCGTTGAGGTCGTCTTTGTCGAAGTCGAGCCACTCGGGCGCATCGAGACGGATGACGTCGGCGAGGCGAAACTCGAGGCCGTAGTCGTCGGTCCGCGTGAAGTAGCCATTGAGCATGTCGATCTCGGTGGCGATGTCCTCGGGGGTGTAGCTACCGCCCCCTTGGCCGTCGACGATGACGATGGCCAAGACGTCCACCACCCCGCACTCGCCGGACTCGTCGATCCAACCGTCGCCATCATTGTCGCGACCGTCACAGACCTCCTCGCCACCGGGATCCGGGGGGCAGCCGCAGGCGTCTTCGCACCCATCGAGGCCCACGGGTGGCGCGGACTGAATACAGGTCGGGGCGGTGCGCCCCGCCGGGCGACCACACAGGGCATCGAAGGCGCGGCAGTCGGTGGTGACGCGGTCACCGTCGACACAAGTGACGAGTGTGTCGCCCTCGCAGCGGGGCGGGGCGAGCCGCGGGTCACAAGGATTGGCGGCGGGGGCACGGCAGACCGGCCCTCCTTCGGTCAGCTGGCATTGCCGGTCCATGGCGCCGCAGTCCACAGCGAAGGGGTGGCCGCCTTCGCAACCACGAGCGATCTGGCCGTCGCAGCGACCCAAGATCGGCTCTCCGCCACAATCGGGCGTAGCCTCCGGCTCACAGGCGCCCGCGCGGCACAGCCCGGCCCCGCACTCTTCGGCCTTGGCGTACATGACCCCGCAGCTGTCGACCCACCACGCATCACCGTCGCTGCAGCGGCTCTCGGCCTCGGGCAGGCACCCGGGGGCGGGCTCGACGGTAGCCCGCGGCTGCCAGATCTTGGGCGCCACGGGCTCCGGCTCGGCCGCAGGGGCTTGGGTGTCCTCGGTCGAGGGTCGCGGCCGCCGCTGAAACCACGCGCCGTTGAGCATCCACCAGCCCAACGCACCGGTCACCAGCAAGATGAGCGCGGGTCGCCAGACCCAGTGCAGCCACCCCCGGCCGTGCGATCGTTGCGGAGGCGCGGACACGCGTTCGGAGCGTAGCAGGCCCGGCGCACGAAAGCCGGGGCCGTCTCAGGGGTGACGCATCATGGCCCGTGTCTGGGGTGACGGCGCACGATCGACTCGAGGATCGGAACGTCGACGAACACGCTCCGCCAAAAGAACCCGCCATGGCCCAACCGCTGCGACCCGAGCAAGACCGGGTCGAGCGCGAGCCCGAAGATGGCGGACGGCCCGGTACCCGAACACGGACTGTTTCGCCACCACGCGCAACGGATTGGCACGTTGAGAGAAATGGCGCCGGGCGTCGCCGAAAACCACTCGCTTCGTTCGCCGTAGGCCCGCGTGACCGAGCCGAAATCGGCGTGAAGGGTGCAAGTGCCGAGCAATGCGAGCTGCTATGGTGAGAGCTCTTAGGACCCTTGCTCATGCTCGTACTCGGCACCGTTGCTCTCGCCTCGCTGTTCGCCCTCGCCCCCGAAGGCCCCGACGACATCTACGAGCCGCCCATGCTCGAGATCGGCGGGCCGCCGCCCTGTGACTTCGACGTGGACTGTCGCTGGGAAGAGCGCCCCTTTTGCCACCCCGACACCCAGCAGTGCTCCGAGTGCCTCGGGGACGAGCACTGTGACGAGGGCTGGAGCTGCAACCCGGTCGGTACTTGCGTCGACGCGTGCGAGACCGACGAGGACTGCGAAGGCGTCAACGACCAGGACACCTGCGATCCCGCGACGAACTCGTGCGTGCAGTGTGTGACCTCCGACGATTGCGAGGCCGCCGAATACTGCATGGAGTCGTACTGCTACAACGACCACTGCGAGCCGGGCGAGCTGATCTGCGTGGGCAACACCCTCATGGAGTGCCTGGAGGACGGCGGCTCCATCTCGAAGTACGAGGAGTGCTTTCCCAAGTGCATCTACAACGAGAAGGGTGACGACGAATGCCAAGCCAAGGGTGGCGACGACGGCTTCGATACCGGAGACGATGGCTTCCCTCCCGCGACCTCGGGTGGAGAACCAACGACGGGCGTCCACCCCACGGGCGGGTCGATGGATGGGACGACCCTGCCCCAGGGTGATCCGATGAGCAGCGTGACCTCCGACTCGGGCGACGCGGGTGGAGTGTCGGGGCGAGGCTGCAGCTGCCGCAGCGACGGCGACACCCCGGCCGCGCCGTGGGGCGGGCTGGGCTTGGTGGTCCTGCTGGCGCTACGCCGCCGCCGGCACTAGTGTGGTGAGTCCTCAACGGAACGACGCGGCAAGAAGAACCTGATGGCATGGAACAGCCAAGTAGCCAGTACGGCGCGGCTCGTGATCTGCATGGAGTGCGCAGCGGCTATTCCGTACCGTTCGAGATCGATGCGCCAGCGTGACGGCAGGTCCGTTGGTACGGGCTCGTTCCCACCGCACCGAAACCACCGAAGTGAGCGCCCACCAGCTTTGCGTGTGACAACGGTGGCCACTATGGGCAATCGGACCCGGACCCCGATCTCGAAGTGCGAGCACCTATCGCACGGGGTTTGTCAGCCACTCGTGACATGAGCCATGCTGCGGAAAATTCGTGTTCTGCCCCCCCGTCAAGGTCGCCTTTACCCACCGCAGATCCCAGTTTTGGCCATTGGAAATCTTGACGGTGAGATCCACGTCCTTATTGCTCTCGTTTTCAATTCGCTCGCACGCCGTCGGCCCACTTCCCGGTTCATCGCGAAATTCGGGCGTCCTCCTGAACAATTGAGTTTCGATCATCGCAGTATAACTCGAGGCCGTATCGATGAGAGTCGAACCTCCAAAAGGCCCGTAAATAGGGGGCACCAGAATCCACCTTGCCATGCCAAGCAGCACAACCCTCCACCGACAAAGAGACACCACGACAACCCGCCATAAGTCATCACACTATTGACACAACCCCACTGGCAGGCGCCCACAAGAGAACACCACATTGGCTACCCGTGGGCATTGATACAATTGCCAAGCAACTCGGAAACGCGTCTGAGCGGACAGGTGCCATTCGTTGAAAATTCGGGGTGGCCCAGGCCTACCCACCGCGTCAGACTCCCCTTCAGCTTCGCCCCTTAAGGCCCGCGTCAGTCCTGAACTACGCCTGCACTCTCCGCAGGTTTACATATGTCGCAATTATCGGCGAAATTCCCGGGTGCGGGCGGCCGAACTCCATGTCGTCTCTGGCCCAACCGTGGCGGCCGTTGCATACGCTGGGGGCGAGGGCGTGTCGCTGGAGGCGGCGCAGATGCTCGGGACAGTGGAGGGGGCAGCTAGTGCCGTCGCGACGCAGCCAAAGAGACGCGCATCTCAGCGGACGGCGTCGTCACGGAAGGTCGATCGGATCGCCGACCAACGGAGCGCACGTGCCGCAAAAGAGGGAGGGATCGCTGATGACGCATTTGTTGTTCGCGGAGGCGTAGCGACGAAGGAGCAGATCGCAAAGGGCATCGGCCCGCACCGTGACGTTCCTGGCTTGGAGGGCTTCTCAGCTCAGTCCAGGGCAGGCGCCACGGTGGAGGAACTTGCTGCTACCGGTGGCGTTGGGGGCAGGCCTTTCCCACATGGGCAAGTCAGCGTTACAACAGCTGGAAACTCAGATGTATAGGGTGCGAGGTAGTGCGGAGTCCTGGAGGTGGTGCGAACCACGTTACCGTCACCCCAGGGAAGGCAACCCCGGCCGATATTGCCGGTCAGTTTACCCAGCGGCCCAACCCCGCGAGGCGAGAATGAAGGAAATCTACGCAGACTTCAACGATGTCGCGGCGGACCGAACGTTGCCTCTCACCTGTGTCGGCAGTCGGACGAGCATTGACGAGCTACCCGAGAACTTGAAAGAGGGAGAGGAAGTCAGGCTCACGGATGGGGAGCTAGTTGCCGTAGCGACTGTCCACCGTCGGGAAGACGGAATTTGGGAGGCGCGCTCGGATTGGGAGTTCCGGCACAATAAGGAGCAGGATTGAACGCTCACGCACGGCGGCGAACAGCCTCGACGGCGTGGTTGGTGACGACCTCCCGTTGTGAGCGACGATGCCCTTGCGCTCGCGGCGTGCCACGAATGCACGCAAACTCATAGTCGGCATTGCGTGATTGGCCTTCGGTGTTCACGGCTTGCTCCCCGTGTTCTTGGCCGGCCGTGTTCATCGCCGTGGAGCCGTCATCTCATCCAACGAAAGGAAGCCTGGCGCCCTCGTCCTGGCGAGACAGCTCTTCGTTGGCAGCCTACTGAACCCGTCGCAGGTCGATTCGATCCAGCACCTTCTTGGTCACCGGCCGCTTCTCATCGGGAACCAGCAGCGCCCGCAGCAACGACTGGACCGGCAGCGACTGCAGCTGCTCCAACGCCCGCCGGGCCGCCCCCTCCTCCTCGAAGCCGATGAAGTAGCAGGTGTCATCCAGCATCATCGGTCGGCCCGACTCGTCCAGGCCGATCAGCGAGAACTCGCTCTTCTCGTAGAGCCCGGAAATGGCGACCTTCCACGGCGCAAAGGAGTAGGGCCCGAGCCCGAACACGTCGTCGATCATGGTCCGTGGGAGTTCCTCCTCGGGCGACGCGGACGACCTGCATCGGCAAGCTCGACCGGAGACTCACGATCGTTTCTCGACGCCGGCCACCCGACGCACGCACGCTACGCTCAGTCCGCGCAGCACATCACGCCGGCCGTATCATTGTAGTTGCAGCCGCCGAGGTACGCCTGCGGATAGTACAGCTGCGAGACGACGGTCCCACAGCTATGCCAGTTGCACTGGTTTCCCATCGGGTCGTCGACCTGAGGCGCACAGACGCGCATCGGCTCCCCCTGTCGACAAGGCGTACCACCGCTCTGCACCGCCATGCAGCTTCCACTCCCCTGGCCGCCATACTGCAGATTGGTCGATAGCCAGTAGTGGTGGTCGGGAACGACGAGAGGGCCATCGAAGATGCTCACGTTGTTGGCCACGTACTCCTCATGGCTACACACATGGTAGCCGTCCGCGCACATGAGATCGCGGACGAACGGAGCGCTCACCACGCTCGCCGCACAGCCATACATCACGTCGGGGACGAACACCTGGGCCTTGCCCACGCACCCGGTCTCGACCGGGTACTCGTCCATGAGCCACGTCATGATCTCACCCGTCCCGAAGTCGTCGACGTCCTCGTCTGGGTGCGTGCTCCCGTGCTGATTGGTGAGCACGATGTATGCGTGGTCGCGATCGGGAACGACCCGGAACTTCGAGGTGAACTTCTCGGGGCCGTTCGCACCCGAGTGCGATAGATAGTCCGCCCATTCGGTGCGCGCTTCGCCGTCCAGGTGAGTCCAGCCGAACGCGTAGTCGAGGCCAAACGGCGCCGCGTGCAAGGTCTGGAGCGGCTCCCGCTCGTCCCTCATGTGGTACGCGGCGTACTTCGCCAGGCCATGGACGTCGCAGACCACGTTCTTGGCCGGGTCGTAGAAGTGCGGATACGGATCTCGGAGACCATAGGTGACGTTCTGCCCCGCCCCCATCACCTCACCCGACCACTGGTGCCCGCGCGCCGTGGGAGGATTCAAGGCATCGATCACGTTGCATTGCGTCATCCCCAGCGGAGAGAACAACCGCTGGGCGATGTTCCACTCGAAGGTCGTCGAGTTGGTCTTCTCGATCAGTGCACCCGCGACCGCATAGCCGATGTTGGTGTACTCGTAGTCGGACATCGCGAGCGGATCGATCTCCCCGTCGGCGTCGATGTCCGCGAAGTAGATCCGATCCATGATGAACCCCCAGCGATGATCGAAACCGGACTCAGGGGCCGGGTTCTGCCAGTCGTAGACCGAGAGGACGGACGACTTCGGATAGCCGCCGTAGTGTGCCAACAAGGCCGTGACCGTGGCTTGATCGCGATCGTTGCCGAACTCGACGCCCGCGTAGCCGGGATGGCCTGGCGCCATGAGGATGGACCCCACGGTGTCGGTCCACGAGAGCAGGCCGTCGTCGACCATGTCGCCGAGCACGGTCGCCGTCATGCTCTTCGTGACCGAGCCGATGAGGAAGGTGTCGGTGTCCTCCATGGCCTCGCCGGTCTCGACGTTGGCCACTCCCGTGACGCCCAGGTGCGTGATGTAGTCCCCCTCCACCACCGCGACCACCGCGCCCGCGACGTGCTCGCCGGCGAGGAACGTTTGGAGGTGCTGGCTGATGTCCTCCGCGGAGGCCGCATCGCGCGGCGAGGTCAGCACGGCATCGACCGGCTCCATCGTCTCGTGCGACTCGCGCGTCTGCCGCGGTAGCGGTAGCGGCTCGTCACGCACCTGCGGCTCGTCGTCGATGACCTCCAGCTCATCGTCGAGCTCGACATCCATGCACCCTACGAGCGACGAGACAGCGAGCACGCAGAGGCCCCTACGGACAATCGTCTTCGGTTCATTCATGACAGGTCCCTCCCGGAGGGCGAAAGGCACGTCACACACCACCGTCGCGCGACGGTGGCAGACGGGCGAGACGCCCCGGTTCCCTCGACTAGGTCCGCGAGCTCGCCGTGCGGATCACTAGCAGGCTGTTAAAAAGCGGGCATCCTTGACGATTTTTCGCTGAGGTGACCGTGGCTTGACCCTCTCGCGGTTGATTCGGAGCCTCTCGGGGGGGCAGGTCGGTGGCCTGCCCCCCTGCTCCCTCATGTCGTAGCGGCCATCAGCCGAGATATCCGCAAAATGTTGTAGGCCTTGCCCAGGATGTACGCGGCCATCTGGGTGCGTTCAGTGCCACGGAAGCGAGTTCGGCGTAGTCCTCCTACGGTCTTGAACCAACCAAAGATCTCCTCGATCCGCCTCCGAACCCTTTGGCTGATGGCGTAGCCAGCGTGACGAGTGGTTCGGCCGTCGATGGCCGAACCTCTATGCTCGGTGATGTTCTGCGTGACGTGGGGGGTGAATCCCCTTCGTCGTAGCTCAGCGACGAAAGCCTTGGTGTCGTAGTTTTTGTCCGCCCCGACGGTCACGCCAGGGCCTTCACCGACGTTGCATGCGAGCATCTCGAGCGCGGCATCCCGCTCGAGTCGCCCGTTCATGATGTCGATCCGGAAATCGACGAGCAGTCCGTGGCGGTTCTCCATCAAGGCGTTGCCGCCGAAACACAACTTGGCCTCTCGCCCATTGCCCTTGCGCCACAACCGAGCCTCTGGGTCCGTCTTGGACTCGTGGGTCTCGTTGCTGCGCTTCTTGCCGCGAAAATCAGACCAGCCGTTGTGGTCGTCGTCGTCATCGTCCTTGGGACGAAAACTCTTCGCCGAAGCCCAAGCTTCGATCATCGTGCCGTCCACGCTGAAGTGTTCCGAGCTCATCAGCCCTGCTGACCGCGCCTGGTCAACCACCGCGTCGAAGAACCGAACGGCGACCTCGTGCTCGAGCAGCCGGTCTCGGTTCTTGGCGAAAGTCGAATGATCGAAAGCATCCTCGACCATGTCCATGTCGAGAAACCACCGGTACAGCAGGTTGTACTGGAGTTGCTCGCACAACTGCCGCTCGCTGCGGCGGATAGGTGCCATTCGCTGGAAATTCGGGGTGGCTCCGATGTACCCACCGCGTCAGGCTCACGCTGAGCTTCGCCCCCTCGAGGCACGCGTCAGTCCTGAACTACGCGTGCACTCTCCGCAGGTTTACATATGTCGCAATTATCGGCGAAATTCCCGGGTGCGGCCCGCACTGGAGCACGCTGCGGCCCCCCAAAGGGCCCGGGTGCGGGCCGACGAGCGCCGCCGCCTGGTGGAGCCCGAGTCTCGCGTCACCCGCTGCTCGACGACGGCCTCGAGGTCGCCTGGTACGAGCTGCCGGCCAACAGCTCCAGCGGCGAGATGTAGGCCAACCGAGCCGGCGTGGTCGAGCTGGTCACCGTGCTCGACGGGACCCTCACCCTCGTGCTGGGCGGCGACGAGCACGTGCTCGCCAAGGACGACGGAGCCATGTACTCGCCCACCGCCACCACCGAGTATCGCAACGACCAGGCGCGCAAGAAGTGCCGGTTCCTGCTGCTCAGCGACAGCTCCAAGGCCGGCTCCGGCATGACCGACCCCGCCCCCACCGAGCAGCGCTTCACCTCCCGCTGGGGCCTCATCCTCAGCGTGCTCGGCATCGCCGTGGGCACCGGCAACATCTGGAGGTTCCCGCGCATCGCCGCCAACAACGGCGGCGAGGCGGGGGCCGGCGCCTTCTTGGTCGCGTGGGTGGTGTTCCTGCTGGTGTGGAGCCTGCCGCTGATCATCGCCGAGTACGCGCTGGGTCGCTCCGCCCGCAAGGGCGTGGTGGGCAGCGTGCTCCACCACGGCGGCCCCCGCCGCACCTGGATGGGCGCGTTCGTGGGGCTCACCGCCACCGCGATCATGTTCTACTACTCGGTCGTCGCCGGCTGGTGCATCCACGACGTGGCCGCCACCAGCCTGCACGACCTGCCCACCACCACCGCCGCCTCCACCGGGATCTGGGAGTCGGTGGGTTGCTGCTCGCCAACCGGTGGCTGACGCGGCGGCTGGAGTGAGGGTGATGGCCGTTCGAAGAGCGGCCGACGCGAGCATTCGGCTCGCGTCGGCCCCGGTATCGGAGGAGAGCTCCGGCGAGATCAGATGCACTCGCCGGGCTGGCACTCCACCGCGCCCACGTCCATGTCGTCACCGGGGTTCCGCGACTCCCCCCGCTGGTCGACGGGGCTCACCCAGACGCCGCCGAACGCGTCGATCATCGGGCTCCCGGGCAGCGGCATCATCGTGGGCGTCGGGCCCCCGTTGTCGGCGAGCGGCCCCACCTGGAGGTCGGTGTTGGTCAGATCGTTGGGCGCCGTGTCGCAGCTGTCGTCGGCGAACACGTTGTATCCGAACGTGAGGTTCGGCGTCGGGCCACCACATGCCGGGTTGCCGGGGTGGCCATCGATGGCGTTGAGGACGAAGTCCATCGTCCCACCATTCCGGTAGAACGCCCCGAGGTGAGACGCGTTGTCCACCGCCGTCACGTGCGACGCGCCGAACCATCCCGAGTTGTTCACAACCGAGCCCTGCTGCGCCGCGTTGAGAGCAAAGGTGCTGTTGTGCACCATCATGTGGCCATCGCTCTCCACTCGGATGGTGCCCTGCAGCAGCTGGTTGTGGGAGAACGTGGAGCTCGACACGGTGCCGGTCATGTTGTCGCTCACCCGCACCCCATACTGGCTCGAGTTGTTGTCGTGGAAGTGCATGTCGTCGATGTCATAAGGCCCCTGCATGTCGACGATGACGTCGCCCTGACAGTCGGAGACCTCCACGCCGTCCATCGTGGAGTCGTCGTAGTCCACCGACAGGACCGCGCCGCTCCCGTTGGCCTCGTTCGCGGTGAAGGTTGCATCGTAGATCCACGCGAAGCTCGCCCCGCCGACGTCCCCGACCCCGCGCACCACGCTCCCACTCGCGGAGTCGGTGGTGTTGCCAGTGAACGTCGTCCCCTGGATCAGCAGGTCGGCATCGTCGGCGTAGACCACCTCCGTGTCGTAGTCGAACGAGTGCACCTCGGACTGAGAGAAGTAGACGTACTGGGCGCCGTCGGCATGGATCGCACCTGCATCGGCGGCCACCCCCTCCACGGAGACGCCGCCGAACATCACCCACGTGTCACTGCCGGTCGCGTGCATCCCGAACTCACCCGGGAGATCCACCTGGATCGTCGTCTGGCCGACCCCGGCACCCGAGATGAAGATCGCGTCCTTGATGTCGATCGGCCCCTCGACGACATTGTCGATCACATAGGTATCGGCCGAGAGCACGATCGTGTCCCAGTCGTGCGACTGGCTCGCCCGATAGACGGCGGTCCGCAGCGAGCACATTCCCGGTATCCCAGCGCGACATGCCCCGGGCGTGAAGGTGTCCGCCGTGGTATCGACGACGATCGTCGCCGCCAGGGCCGTGGAGCTGGGCAGCACGCCGGCCACGCCGACCAGCAGAGCGATGAGGTTCGAACGCTTCATCGAATCTTCCGTTTCATCTTCGTGGGGTAGCTCGAAGCAACGAGGAAGGCCCCACGCCCTCCCTCGAACGCGACCGTTCGTCGATCGCATCAACGACGGTCCACAATGCCGACGAGTGGATCACGGATTTTCAAGTGGATCCGATCTTTGGTGGTAGAGCCGATACCGAGCCATCGTAGGTTCGAGAGACACTCGATCGTGGGCCCCTTCGAACGGACGCGGGGGGCCGCGCGGCGACAGCCCCGGGGGGGCCCCGGGTGGCGGGGGGGGGCAGAAAATAACACACAAACCCGGAGTGTTTAAAAAGGGCCCCC
>JBCCHT010000021.1:0-211820 GCA_039028615.1 Myxococcota bacterium
CGGGGAGGGCTGAAGCGAAGCCGCGCAGGATGGAGGGGGCCCGGTCGCGCGCAGCGGCGACGACCCAGTCTCTACAAGCACTCAGGCGCAACATCGCCGCGAGCACGTCCGGGGAGGGCTCCAGCCGTTAAGCAGGCAAGCCGTTCATTCGAACACCGCACCAACCCTCCGCTCCATCTCATGCTTCTTCACCTTCGGTCCAACCCCCGAGCCGAGCAGGACCCACGCCGTCGCATGCACGGGAGTCAGCGTGCGGGGAGGGCTGAAGCGAAGCCGCGCAGGATGGAGGGGGCCCGGTCGCGCGCAGCGGCGACGACCCAGCCACTACGAGCACCCAGGTGCAACATCGCCGCGAGCACGTCCGGGGAGGGTTCCAGCCGTTGAGCAGGCAAGCCGTTCATTCGAACAGCGCACCACCCTCCGCCCATCGAAAGCGCCCGATGACACTCACCCGAGAACGACCCCGAGCATCTACGAGCCCGTCGCCGCTGGCGGCGGCTTACCGGGCGAAAATCGCAGCGACGGGTTATCGAGCGCCACCGTAGTGTTCGGCGGCACGCTGTGGGTCAGCCACACGTTACCGCCGATGGTCGAGCCCCGACCGATCACCGTCTTGCCCCCGAGGATCGTCGCCCCCGCATAGATCGTGACGTGGTCCTCGAGCGTCGGGTGCCGCTGCTCCTGGCGCCGGGCCCCGGGCGCCACCGAGAGCGCGCCGAGGGTCACGCCCTGGTAGAGCTTCACGTGCTCGCCAATGACCGTCGTCTCCCCGAGCACCACCCCCGTCCCGTGGTCGATGAAGAAGCTGTTGCCGATCGTCGCCCCCGGATGGATGTCGATGCCCGTTCGACTATGAACGAGCTCGGACATCATGCGCGGTATGATGGGCACATCGAGTCGGTAGAGCTGGTGCGCCACGCGATGGACCGCGATGGCGAGCACGCCGGGGTAGCTGAGGATCACCTCGGCCGCCGAGCGAGCCGCCGGATCGCCAGCCAGTGCCGCCTGAACATCGGTATCGAGCACCGCGCGGATGCTGGGGATCGCCTGGATGACATCGATCGCCAGCGCGTGCGCGCTACGGGAAATCTCTTCGCTCGTCGGCTCGCTGCCCGGGTCGCACGGGGTCTCGGTCTCGCACAGCGCCCGGCCCACGCTTCGCTCGAGTCGCCGCAACACTCGGGCGCAGCGCTCACCCACGAAGTAACGCGCGGTCAGATCGTCGAGCTGGTCGCGGACGAAGTAGCCCGGGAACAGGATCGCGATCAGGTCGTCGAGAAGCTGCTCGACCTCGGCGCGCGAGGGCAGGTTCTGCCCGTCGAGGTGGTTGATGTTCCCGTGCTCGGCGTACGACAGCATGATGCTGTCGATGGCTCGGGCGAGCACGCGTTGTTCAGGCGCCTTGGTCATGGATAGTTTAGAGAACATAGCGGGGGCCCGTTTTTGGGGCCAGGCCCTGGCTCAGGCTACGATGGGCGACGCCACGCTCCACCGCCGAGTTACGCCGTTGGTCCCGTCATCGCCGAAATCCTCCGAACTGGCATTACGTCGCCTGGTGCGCGAGCACCTTCTGGAGCGAAGCGAGGGCATGCCGCCCGCTTCACTCGCTGCGTTCATTACCGGCTGGGGGAGCGCTTTGGACATGCTGCGGCGCGCTCAAGCTCAGCTGCCGTGGATGAGCGCGGAACGACACCAGTGGATCGTCGAGCTCATCGACGTCGTCGAAGAAGCGTCGCGAGCGGAACTCGAAGACGAGTGACGCCGACGCGATCGGTCGCGACTGGTTAAAAGGAGAGAGGCGCTGAAGCTGTCTTCGAGGTGGCCGTTCGGGTCGGTCCAGGCTCGAAGGGTCGCTTCAGCGCCCCGTCGTTGCTCGCTCAGGAGCAATGTGGTGGTCGGGGCGGTATCGGGCCGCCCCTTACGAACTCGAGTCGTTGATTACTCGGGCATGCTGCTGCGCGGTGCCGCGCGCTCCGACGAAGTCGGCGGACGATGGTCACGGGTCGAGGGAACCCCTTGCGAGATCGCGTTGGGCTGGGCCTGGATGGGCCACTCGATCCGGTGCTTGATCATGCGCCGCTTGAGAGCGTGACGAGTGACGCCCAGCAGCTGTGCTGCATCAACGATGCTTCCGGCGCGGCTGAGAGCCTGCTGGCACAGCAGTCGCTCGGCTTTGCGAAGGTTCAGGTCTTCCAAGAGGATCGGCATGGCCAGGAGGATAGGTGAAATCGAGCTGGTGGGAAAGCCATGGGAGGTGTTCTTCGTTACATTTGAGTCGCGCTTTCTCACTGCGCAAAAGCGCAGTAGATGTTCAGTGGGAAAAGTCTCGGCGTGAAATACGTATCAGTTTTGTTAGGCAGTAATGGCGCGGATCCACAAAGAGGTTGGGGGAAATCCCGATAAAAATGAGCCGCCCTGGCACGTTTCTGCCCGGCAGGAACGCTTGTGTGAGGGCTTCCTTCAATGATTGTTGATTCACCATGCGAGACGGGCGTTACCGGCCCGATGGGAGCGGGATCGGTAGGTCCGCAGCGCGGTATCGCGCGTTTTTCGCCGTAGGGAGATCTCCCATGGTGCTTTGGTTCCGCCCGGCCCAACGTGAGACGCACCCGCATTCGTTCCTCCCGTTTTCTTCGATGGGACCGGTCGCACTGACTATCATGCGGGCCGCGCCGTGCCGGACGTCGGTCGAACTGCTTCTTCACGCCATCCCATGCGGGTGCTGATCGTCGATGACGAAGTCAATCTTCGTTTCGCGATCGAGCGTCGCCTGCGCAAAGCGGGAATGGAAACGGGTTCTGCGAGCACCGTTCGCCACGCGATCGATCGCCTACGCGCCGAGCCGTACGACGTCGTCTTGTGTGACCTGCGCATGCCGGGAGGAAACGGCACGCAGTTGTTGCAGTGGCTCGGGAGCTACTCGCCGTCGACGATGATCATCGTCATCTCGGCGTTCGTCACTCCCGAGTTTCGCAAGACCTACAAGCCGAGCGGGCGACTTCGAATCCTCGAGAAGCCCGTCGACCTCGACGTCTTGGTCGAGACGCTCGAAGAACTCGGCCCTCGCAAAGGCTTCTACGGCAACGCGATCGAAGTCGAGCTGTTCGACTACGTCCAGATGATCGCGCTGTCGGGTCGCGACAAGCTCGTCGAAGTGACCACGCCCGTGGGCAAGGGTCTCATCTGGTTCGAGCACGGCGACATCGTGCACGTCGAGTACGACCAGTACCGCGGCGAGATGGCCTTCTATCACCTGCTCGGGGTCAACCGCGGCACCTTCAAAGAGGTGTTCAATCGCGAGCCGCCGATGCGCACGGTGGTTCGCTCGAGCACGCACCTGCTGATGGAAGCCGCGCGTCGGGCCGACGAAGGCACGCTCGGTCAAGAACCGCCCGCCGAAGAAGGTGACGACGAGACCTCGTTCGGTTCCGTCACCGACGAGCTCGCGGCCGAAGAGGAAGCCGCTCAGCCCGTCGAGCCCGGCGAGGATCCCTTTGCCGAGCCCGGGGCCGATGCCGCTCCGGCCGAGTTCGCTCCTGCGTCCGAGCCCGTGCCCGAGCCCGAGTTCGACATCGTCGACGATGCCGAGCTCGAGTCCGGACCGCAGCTCGCCTTCAACGCGGACAACCCCGCGGGGCTGCCCGTCGTCGACGACGACGATCTGGTCGATCCCTTCGACGACCACGAAGTCACCGTCGACGAGCCGACCAGTCCGCACACGCCGCTGCCCCAGCCGCCGCCGCTGCCCCCGGCATCCAAGGTGCCGCGGCCCAAGCCCAAGCCCACTGCCGCCGAGGCGGGCGTTCCCGTGGCCGTGCCCCGGGAGAGTTCCTTCACCGACGAGGAGAAGGCCGTGCTCGAGGGGCTCGCCGAAGACCCCGCGCCCAGTGGAGGCGCCGCCGGGCTCATGGGTCACGCCGCCATGTTCGAGGACCCCGACATGCGCGCGGTCATGCTCGAGCAGTTCTGGCAGTTCGAGGGCATCAACGGCGTCGCCATCATTTCCAGCACGGGCAAGGTCTTGGCCGAGGACATGCGCAGCAACAGCTCCTTGGTCACCCTCGCCGGTTTCTACATGCGTGGCGCCGCCCGCATTGCTCGAACCCTCGGCTACAACGTCTTCGACGGCGTCGTGGCCCGCTCCGTCGCGGGTCAGCAGATGGTCATGGTCAGCATGGGCGCCGCCTCGGCCGTGCTGTCCGTCGAAGCGGGGACCGACCCCGAAGCAGTGCGTGACGCGGTCATGGGGGTCGAGTGACCGTTCTAGACGCCAAAGAGCAACTGCTCGACCTGCTCGAAGAGCTCGGAGCCATCCAGGGCGTTCGCGGGGCCATCATCGCCACGGGCGACGGCGCCCTCGCCAGCGGAGCCCGCAGCGGCTTGCCGGCGGTCACCGCCAACGACGTCGCCAAGACCGTGCGTCGCATGACCGTCGCCTCCGCCACCGTCGGCGTGCCCCTGCAGGAGCTGCTCATCAACTTTGGTGCCGCCCGCATGATGGTCACGCCCTTGCGCGACGACGCCACCGTCGTCGTCTTGCTCGAGCGTGACACCGCGGTCTCGCCCGTCCGCAACCTCCTCAACATCCAGCTCAACGACCTCCGCGATCTGCTCGACGCCCAAGGCCAGCAGGCGGCCGCCCAAGCCATGGGCGACGGCGACGAGGTCGAAGACGAAATCTCGCGGATCATGGGCGGCGAGCTCGGTCCCGTGCTCGACCGCATCGCCAACCAGTTCACCTTGTACGTGGGCCGGGCCGGGCGCTCCCGGGAGGCCGCCGCCGAGCTCATGCGCGAGCAACTTCGCGAGTGGCTCTTGTGCTGCAATCCCTCGCCCTACACCCTGCCGCTACTCATCGACGGTCTCGGGCAATCGCTCGACGACGCTCCGGCTGCACGCGCCGAGTTCATGGAAGTCGTGCAAAACACCATCCGCACCGCTCCGGGCGGTTGAGGCCAGTGACGGAAGCGGATGGCCGACGTCACGACGCCCGATGGTGAACGGACCCTCGTCGACGCCGTCATCTCCGATCTTCCGGGTGGCGTCATGGTCATCGACCAGGACGGCAAAGTCGTCCACGCCAACCGCACCGCTCGACGCATCCTGACCGATCGCGCCGACGCCGAGTCCACCCCGCTCGCGGGTCGTGCCCTGCAAGAGATTCGTGCCCCGCTCGAGGGCATGCGCTGGCCCGCCGACAAAGCCGAGATCGTGCTGCCGCCCATCGTCGCCGGACAGGCGACCCGGGTGATCGGTTTCACCACCCGGCCGCTCGAGGATCGGGAAGGGGCCGTCGTCGTTTCGTTCGCCGACATCACCGATCAGAAGGTGCAGAAGCGAGAAGAGGAGCATCGGCGGCGTCTGGTCGACATGGGCAAGGTCGTCTCCTCGGTCGCGCACGAGATTCGCAATCCCGTCTTCGCCATCTCTTCGCTCACCCAAGTGTTGCGAGGTGAAGACAGCATCAGCTCCGACGCCGACTTGTTGGGCGTCGTCGACAAGATCCTCGCCGAGACCGGACGCATCGATCGCCTCGTCGAGGACCTGCTGGCCTTCGGGCGGGAGCGAGAGCTCGACCTCAAGCGATTGGACGTCGTGCACGAGATCGAGGAAGCGCTCGCCGACTTGCGGAAGGTCCTGCCGCCGTCCGGTGGGGTACGGGTCCCGCTGCGCCTGCACGTGGGCGCGGGGCTACGGGCTGACCCTCACTGGGTGCTCGACGCCGACGCCTTCCGTCAGGTCGTCGTCAATCTCGTCCGTAACGCCTGGCGGGCCGTCGTCGTTCGCGACCAGGGTTCGCGGGAGGGCATCGTCGAAGTGCGGCTCGACCATCACGCCGAGGACGATGGCGAGCGATGGTTGGAGGCCGCCGTGCAGGACAACGGCATCGGAATTCCGGCCGAGCTGCGGAAGAAGATCTTCGAGGCGTTCTATACGCGCGATCCCAAGGGCACCGGCTTGGGTCTGGCGGTTGTGCGTCGGCTCATGCGCCAGCTGGGTGGGACCATTCGGCTGCACTCCGAGGTGGATCGCGGCACGACCTTCGTCGTTCGCCTGCCGCCCGGTGGGCAGCAGAGATAGGCTCTGCGGGCTGGAGCTGGGGCCTGCGGGGGCAGGGGCTCGGGCGCGCGGTGACGGGCTGTGGAGGCGGCTCGGTGGGTCGTGGTGGATGTGGCGTGGAGGCGTCGGTTCCGGTGGGTTGGAGGGGTTGGCGCGGGTCGTGAGGAGGGTTGACGGGGAGGGCGGAGTCGGAGTAGGAAACGCGCTCCCAACGCTACGAGAAACCTGCCCAGGTAGCTCAGTTGGTAGAGCAGCGGACTGAAAATCCGCGTGTCGGTGGTTCGAACCCGCCCCTGGGCACCGCAAAGCCTCCGCAAGGAGGCTTTCTGCGTTCTGGGGGTTGGGTTGGTTTCCACCGCTTCCAGTGGCTCGCTGGAGCGGTGCCGCTTTGACCACCCATTGACTACCTGGCGTCTGCGCGGGAGTTGGGTTGCTGGGCTGCGAGCTGGGCTCAGTAGACGCGCTCGGCCTCCGAGCGGCGGGCTCCCGTGAAGACCACCATCGCGACCCACAGCACGGTGGCGCTCGAGGGCCTTCCACAGCCGAACGAACTGTTCTTCGGTCAGGAACGTCCGGCGCGGCGCGTATCGGTTCTTCACCCGGGCACGATGGCGCGTGGGTCGAGCTTCAATCGGTCGTGGTCGAAGGCGTGTCCCAGACAACGGCGCCAGGTGACGAGCTCCTTGTTGACGTTGCCCGGGTGCGCGCCCTCGTCCCGGTGAAGGTTGACGTAGTGCTGGATGTTCTGCCGGGTCAGTTCCTCCAGCGCGGTCGCCTCGCCTCTTCGAGGTCGCGTTTGCGCTGGGCTACACCACCGAGAGCGCCTTCCGTCGGTGGACGGGACAGAGTCCGGCGCACTACAGGCGCTCGCTGGCCTAGGGAGCACGAGGTTAGCAAAGATGCCCTGAACGATGCCCTTGCGGATCCGATGATCGTTAGTGACGCCGCGGTTGGGGACCCATGGAACCGAGCTCGCCGCGCACCGGGCTGACGTCCGTCGAGACGCCCCCGCTCGAAGGACGTCCCGATTCGACCTCCGCCTGCAACGTCGCGAAGCCCGGCGACGGTTCACCGATTGAATCGGCGGTGCCTCGTTGCTGCGTCCCGAACTACATCCAAGACAGTGGCCGAAGCACGCTGGCCGCACTGCGCACGGTCGGACCCACGTTCACCTTCTTGCGTGCCATGGTCGGGCATTCGTCCGAGCACGACCCCCCGACTCCACTCTCGCCGGTCGCACACTTCGGGGGGCACCGAAGTGTCGTCGCTGCCGCGTCTTCCGGCGAACTCTTCGCGCAGCGCGTGGTAGCTTCGAGTGTCCGTCGTCAGCCGCTGCGTCTGGCCACGAATGAGCGAATTCGATCAGACCGCCGATCGAACGGAGTTGGGGACCGAGACCGATGGCCATGGCCCCCGCCCGGGTCCCGTGCTGGACGTTGGTGCAACCCTGGGTCGCTACCAGATCGGTGAACGGCTGGGCTACGGCTCAATGGGCTCGGTGTTCGCCGCTCACGATCCGATGCTCGATCGACAGGTTGCGCTCAAGGTCTTGCACTCGGATCCAACCGGCACTCGCGGCGTAGCCCGCATGCAACGCGAGGCCCGAGCGCAAGCGCGACTCAGTCATCCCAATGTGGTGACCATCAACGACGTCGGTCGCAGCGGGAACCTCGTCTATATCGCGATGGAGCTAGTGGAGGGCCAGACGCTCCGCTCGTGGCTCGGCGAAAGGACCCGCGACTGGCCGCGAGTGCTCGAGGTCATGATCCAGGCAGGGCAGGGGTTGGTGGCAGCACACGAGGCCGGACTCGTGCACCGCGACTTCAAGCCGGACAACGTGATGTTGGCCAGCGATGGACGGGTGTTGCTGGCCGACTTCGGCATCGCGTGGTCCGCCGAGGAGAGTCGCGGCACCGAGACCCCGTCCTCGGAAACCCCGGCGCCGGGCGAGGAGGAGCGGGGAGTGCTCGCCGCTCGTCTCACGCGGACGGGTGCGTTGATGGGAACGCCGCGCTACATGGCCCCTGAGCAGTTCGAGGGCCTCGAGCCCGATCCCCGGGCCGACCAGTGGGCGTTTTGCGTGGTCATGTGGGAGCTGTTGTTCGGTCAGCATCCGGTGCCGGGCGAAACGGTGGCAGAGTTCGCGTTGTCGGTGACTTCGGGCGAACTTCGCGAACCGCCCGCTGGCCACCGCGTACCTCTGTCGATCGTACGAGCGATTCGCCAGGGACTGGCGGCCGATGCCCGGCAGCGACACCGTTCGATGGACGATCTGCTGGCGCAGTTGAGCCGTGCGTCTCGACGTCGTCGGCCGACAGGGATCGCGGTCGCGGGAATCGGGGTCACCCTTGCCGCGCTGGTCGGGGCCGTGGTGGTCTGGCCTGCAGACGACTCCGACGTCGCCCCGTGTGAGGCGGAGGCGCAGATGGCCGAAGTCTGGAACGAGACCCGAGCCGAGGCGGTGGGTCGCGCGTTCGATGCGACCAGTGTCGCGCTGGGCCCCGCGACCAAAGTGAGAGTCCTCGAAGGCCTCGGGGGGTACGCGCAACGCTGGAAGGACGCGTCGTTTCGCGTGTGCGCGGACCGGGGTTCGTCGCCGATCCACCCCACGGCGGACGAGCGTTCGTCGTGCCTCGGCGGTCGCCTGGTTTCGTTGGACCACTTGGTGGGCCTGCTCGAGCGGGCCGACGACGCAATGGTGCCTCACGCCATGGAAGCGGTCTTTGAGCTCGACGCGGTGGAACCATGCCTGGACCAGGTGACGGAGCAGGCGCACGCGGGGTCGCATCGCCTGGCGCTGCGGCGGAGGGCTGAGCTCATCAAGGCAGGGATCGGTGACCTGTGGGCCCTGCGGGCGGTAGGCCGTTTCGACGAGGCGTTGGCGTCGGTGAAGCGGGCAGAGAAGGACAGTGTCGCGATCGACCATCTGCCCACGCAGGCTCGAATCGCGCTGGCCCGGGGGAGCATCGAGGTCATGGCGGCCACCGGAGATGGAGGGCAGTCGGCGCTGTTGCGGGCGTACGAACTGGCCACGGGCGAGGGCATGGACTACGTGGCGGCACGAGCTGCGCCCAAGCTCGCCCGCGTGCATGCCGGTCTCATCGACCGCGTCCAGGCTCAGCAGTGGGTGCGTCACGCCGAGGCTGCGGTTCAACGCCTGAGCGGGCACGGGCTGGAGCAGGAACTCTCGTATACCAAGGCGATGCTGTGCGGAGCGACGGGGGAGCCACCAGACGACGTTCCGGGTCATGGCCGTTCGCGTTGCGAGCAGCTGCACGCGCGGGCGATCGAGCATGCGATCGAAGTCTTCGGGCCAAAGTCGGTGAAGGTCGCGTCCGCGCACCTGCTGACGGGAAGATTCGAACTCGTCCGCACCCGCTACGACCGTGCCCTCGAGCACCTGGAAACCGCCCGGCGCATCTACACCGAGGCCTTGGGGGCCGAGCATCCTCGCGTGGCCGAGTGCCTTTCCGTCATCCTGTCGGTGCAGCGCGCGTTGGGAGACTTCGATGCGGCTCGTCGCACGGCCGAGGCGGTGATCCCCACGCTCGAAGCCGCGTATGGAACCGGACATCCGATGGTGCTCACGGCAGTGACCTCCGAGGCCATTCGGCTCGCCGCGGCGGGCGAGCCGGAGCAATCGCTCCCGTTGTTCGATCGTGCCCTGGAGGGCTTCGTCGCTGTGTTCGGGGACAACCATCCGCGGGTGTCGGTATGCCTCGGCAATCGAAGCGTGGCGCTGGGCATGATGGGCCGTCACGAGGATGCGGTCGCGGATCTGAGGCGTGCCCTCGTCATCGCCGAGAGCACCTATGAACCCATGGATACCAACCTCGCGGTTCTGGAGGACAATCTCGGCTATGCGCTCGTCCAAGCTGGGAAGCCGAGCGAGGCGGTGCCGTTGCACGAGCAAGCCGCGGTGATCTGGGAGGCGCGTGCTCCGGGCTTGCCGAGTCAGGCCACTTCCCACACGGACCATGCGCGTGCATTGTTGCTCGACGGACGGTCGGCGCAGGCTGGCCCCTTGCTGGAACGCGCGATCGCAATATTCGATGCGCACGCCGTCGATCCGGCCGAAGGTGCTCGTGCACGCTTCGTTCTCGCTCGGGTGCTCGACGCCCAGGGCCGCGACGCCGCCCGTAGTGTCGAGCTGGCGGAGGCCGCCATGGAGCAGTACGGGACGGCTCATTCGCGGGAGCGGGCGAAGATCAAGGCATGGCTGGCCGAGCGATGAGGTGCCTGCTCGGGCATTTTAGTTTCGCGTGAGCCCCGTTCTTCTGCGGGCGGCCACTGCTGCGCTCGTCGCTTGCGGACCGTGTGCCGCTCAGGAAAACCGAGGAGCCATCACGGCCCCGTGACGCCTGAGAGTCCAACCTCCGAAACGCCATCGCATTGATGCACTCTGGTCGTCGTCGACCCGTTCACCCTGAGGGTGACGGTGGAGGAGCGCCGACGAGGTGGGTGGGGGCTACGGGGTCGAATTGTGAAATCGAAAGATGCGGTTGATCGGCCCAGTCCAGCAGTTCGCGAGCTTTGTCAGGACGGAACGACCGTGTCCTCATCGTCGCCGTAGGACTGGACGGTGCCTTCGAATGCTGCGGGCTCGAACGACGATCGAGTGCTCTTGGTCGGCACGAACCGAAGCAGACGATCGCTGACCGAGATCGTGCAATCCATCGCCGTGACGGAGCCCGAGCGAAGCGCGAGCCACGTGCCGCCGGGACCGGCGAGATTGCGGAGCACGACGTCTCGGTTCGAATGAATCTCGAAGTGGGCCGGCTCGAGTTCTGCCTCGGCCTCCAACACGAGATCGCCGCGCTCGCGACCGATGGTGAACGTCCCCGCATGGAGGGGCACCTCGAGCGCCGAGACACCGTCGGCATCGAACACGCGAACACGGGCAGCGTGGTCGTCCGTCTCCGCCTCATAGCGAAACCAACGAAGACCAGCACAGAACGAGTCCCCGTCGTGGAGCTCGATCTCGTGGTCGACACGCAGGAGTGCATCGAGTACGGCCTCGTCGTAGTCGATGCACACCTGCTCGAGTTCGACACCATGCACCATCACCAGCCCCTCACCACAGGCGAGAGCCAACGAACCCCGAGAGGGTACCTTCACCCGATCCTCGGTGGGTTCGAGCTCGGCGGACGGCCCATGGCGGAGGAAGTCGTCCACCATGGACATCAACTCGTGCTGGCTCGCGGCCACGGAGCCCGGCGTACGGGGAGGGGGGGACTCGATCGCTGCGACCTGCGCTTGCCCGTGCTCGAGGAACGCGCGAAGAGCTTCCGCCATCGAAGGGGATTTGTTGCCGAGGTGGGGTTGGTCGCTCGTGGGCATCTCACAGAAAGAGTGACCGTGAGCGGGTCTACGTCTTCAGGAAAAAAAAAGTCGGCGCTGCTGAGGAATTATCGAACGATGAGTTACTACCCTTCCGAGGCCGAGTTCATGACAGTACTTCGCTCTGTCCATTTGGTTGGTTCACCGAGGCGCCAGGGGGCGACGACGTGCTCGCACGGCCGGCGACCTCGGCTCCCCGCCGTCGGCCAGGTCCTCGACCAACGTTTCGAGCTACGCGAGGTCATTGGCAACGGAGGTATGGGCCGGGTGTACCGGGCCTTCGATCGTCGCCGCGGTCACGACGTCGCCCTCAAGCTCGTCTTGCCTCGCCATCTCGACCGACCCGAGCGCGAGCTTCGATTCCTGCAGGAACGTAGCCTCGGGCGGCGATCCGCGGGACATCCAAACCTCGTGTCCTACCTGGATCACGGCCGCTTGCGAGATCGGGCCTGGCCCTTCGTCACCATGGTGCTGGTGCCTGGTGAGAGCCTCGTGCGCCGGCTCGTCCAGGGCCCGCTTCCACCCGCCGAGGCGTTGAGTCTCGCCCGTCAGATCGCCACCGCCGTACGAGCTCTGCATCGCGAGAAGATCGCTCACCGCGACGTGACCCCGATGAACGTGCTCGTCCACGACGGCACGGCGGTCCTGATCGACCTCAGCCACGCCTCCGAGCTTCACACTCCTGGTCGTAGGAAGCACCGGCTGACCCTCAAACACGAGAGGCCCGGCACCCGACTGTTCATGTCTCCCGAACAAGCGCGAGCCGAGCCCGCCCAGACGGCGATGGATGTGTACGGGTTCGGTGTGCTGTTTCATTACATGTTGGCGGGAGGATTTCCCCAACGGCGAACCCGCCGAGCACGGCTCCGAGACCCCAAGCGACAGCAGCCACCGCCGCCTCCCATCGATCCACGAACGGCCCCGGGGGTACCCTGGGCAGCAGCCCGACTCGTGCGTGATTGTGTGGCGCTCGCACCCGAGCGGCGACCCACGATCGACGAGGTCATCCGGCGGCTCGACGAACAACTCGAAGAGCACGTCGCGACCAACCCGAGACCGAGGACTTCGGCCATACCTACCGCATCGCAACGCCGCTGGTGCCCCCTCACCGCCATGGCGTTGTTGGTCGTCCTGGCGATCGTGATGAGGTAGCCGCCGTGGCTGAGAGTCCGCTGTGTTGTCCCCGGCTTCCTGGTGACCCGGTTCGACACCCCTGCTAAATTGACCAAGTATGGATGACTGGGAGCTCTTCGAGGCGTGGCGGGACGGAGACTCCAAAGCTGGTGACGCGCTCCTTCGACGTCATGTCGAGATGCTCGGGCGCTTCTTCGGAAACAAGGTCAGCAATCGCGACGACGTGGCTGACTTGATCTCCGAAACACTACTGGCGTGCACGGGCAGCAAGGGCAACCTGCGCAACTCAGGGGCATTTCGCTCGTTCTTGCTCGGCTCGGCCATGAACCGCCTTCGGTTGCACTTTCGCAAGAAGGTCAAGCGGGGGCGGGAGATCGAAGACTTCGCCGATATCTGCGTCGGTGACTCCGACCACCCACGTTCGCTCACCTCGATGGTCTCGCTGCAGAATGAGGGGCACTTGCTGGTCCGCGGCCTACGGAGGCTCTCGCTCGACTACCAGATCGTGCTCGAACTCAGCTTCATCGAGGAACTCAACGGCCCCGAGATCGCCGAACTCCTCGGCGTGCCTCTCAAGACGATCTATACGCGCCTGAGTCGAGGCAAGGAGAAACTGCGCGCGGCCATGCTCGAGATGGCCGAGTCGCCCGCGCTCGTCGAGTCCACGATGACCGGCCTTCAGACATGGGCCGGGGGCCTACGCAAAGCGATGGCTCGCTGACGTCGGCCGCACAGCGAACGAAAAGGGGCCCCCGTACGGAAGGCCCCCTCGAGATGGTTCACGACGGCGCGAGCACTCGTTTCGGGAGCAACGAGCACGTTCCCACGCCTAGTATGACCGTGATCGAACAGAACCAATGAAGGGGAGTCCCCGGCTCAATCCCGTCGGCATCGTCCTGCGAGCAAGAGAGTTCGCCGCACGCTCGTTTCGTTATCTCCTCGAGCGAGGTCATCCCGCGCCCTTTCTTGTGTTCCCGGGAGCGCATGCGGTCATCAACCCTGCACCGAGCAAGCCGGCGGTACGCAAACATTGCCTGGCCCAAGTCCGACGGGAGGCGGCAGCACGGGGTTCGGGGCTTCATCCGTTGGTCATCGGCTTCATCTTCCTGTCGGTCTTCCGTAGGACATCCACGAGTCACAGTGCCAGATTCAACACGACCATTCAGCGGTTCGCGTCCGGCATGAATGGAGTAGCGTTCCGGGGCGTGGAGTCTTCAATCACAAGAGCATTCTCGTTCGAAAATCCGCCTCGGACCGAAAGGTCGGTGCAACGGGAGAGTCTGCGACTCATCCGTACCTGTCGCGTGAAGAGCGTTGTTGTTCGCGGCCGCGTTTGGCGGTGTTTCTCGGTGGCTCCCTAGCCGTTCCCATGCAACGCTCTATGTAATGACAGTGCCTTCGCTCGACGACGATCGCCTCGCTTGGGCCGAGGCTTCCGATACCGACGAGGCCGATCCAGACGCGGCCACCCTCCGCACCGATGCGGACGAGGACATGCTCGATCGGGTGCGGCAACGTCTGTTTGCGCCCAAGCCCATCGCGACGCAGATCGGTCGCTTCGTGGTGCTCGAAGAGCTCGGGCATGGCGCGATGGGGACGGTATACGCGGCGTATGATGAGCGACTCGATCGCAAGGCGGCGATCAAAGTCATGCGCTCGGAACAGCTCCTGGCGGAAGACTCGCGCCAGCGTTTCATCCGCGAGGCGCAAGCGCTGGCTCGCCTCTCGCACCCCAACGTCGTCGCGATCCACGAGGTGGGCGATCATGATGGCGAGCTCTTCCTCGCCATGGAGTTCATCCGTGGCCAGACGGTGGGCGACTGGCTGAAGACCGAGCCGGCCTGGGAAGATGTGCTGAACGGCTTCGCGCAGGCCGGTCGAGGGCTCTCAGCCGTCCACCGAGCAGGCCTCATCCACCGCGATCTCAAGCCGCACAACCTCATGCGTAGCGACGACGGGGTCGTCAAGCTTCTCGACTTCGGTCTAGTGCGAGCTGCGGACGAGCTGGAGGAGGAGTTCTCTGAACCCGAGAGCCTGGTCTCCGGCTCGGCACTGACCTCCTCGCTCACCGCGCAAGGCATGGTGATGGGCACGCCCGTGTACATGTCACCGGAGCAAATGGAAGGCACCGAGATCGAGGCCAGCAGCGACCAGTACAGCTTCTGTGCAGCACTGTGGGAGGGGCTGTGCGGGGCACGCCCATTCGAGAACGGCGATGATTTCCGCTCGCTGTTCCAGGCAAAGGTGCGTGACACCCCCCGGTGGCCTGCCGACGCTCCGCCGGTTCCTCGGGTCATCGTGGAAGCACTGCAACGCGGCTTATCGGTCGATCCGAACGAGCGATGGCCGTCCATGGACGCACTGCTCGGGGTCTTGTCCTCCGAGTCGAGACGACGGTTGTGGTTGCTGCCCGCGACGTTCGCCGGACTGGGCGGCATTGCGGTGGGCGCCGTGGCGTGGCCCGTTGCGCTCGAGGCTCCCGCCCCTTGTGCCGAAATGGAGCGCCACCTCGAGGGGATCTGGGACGAGCCACGTCGCGAGGCCGTGCGCGACGCCTTTGCGAAGACCGAACTCGACTATGTCGACCATACACTCGGGCAAGTGCTGCCCGCACTCGACGAACATGCCCAGACCTGGGTGGAGCAGCGTCAGCAGGCCTGCGAGGCCACCCGCGTGCGCGGGGAGCAATCGGATGAACTCCTCGACTTGCGCATGGCCTGCTACGACGGCGTGTTGCAAACCATACAGGCCACGGTAGATGTGCTGACGGAGGCGGACGAGGCTACGGTGCAAAACGCCGTCGACCGCGTGAACGTGCCGCTGGAGTTCGCGCGCTGTGCCGACGCCGAGGCCCTGCGTGCCCAGAGTCCGCTCCCCGAGGATCCTCAGGTCGTCGAAGCGATCACGCTCGTTTCGGCCCAACTCGAGCGAGTCGAAGCGCTGGCGAGCCTGGGCAAGAAGGTCGAGGCTCGGGAACTCCTGGAGAAGGCCGCCGCCGAGGCTGAAACTTTGGGATACGCCCCGCTGGAAATCAGTGCGGACGCGCAGCGAGCACTGAACTTCGAGAAGGCGGGCGACTTCGAATCGGCCACTGCGGCGGGTAAACGCGCGGTCTATGCCGCGATGCGAGAAAGACAGTTCGCCCTCGCCATGTCCGTCGCGAACACGCTGATCAACGTTGTCGGCGTTCGCGTGGGTGACCTGGACCGGGGGCGCGACTTGGCTGCGCTGTCCGAGGCCCTCGATCCAGGCACTGAGCCCTACCAGGAGGCGATTCGCTTGTCGCACCTGTGCGCCCTCGAGAACAAGGCCAACCGGTATGGGGAAGCGCAAGAGCACTGCGAACGGGCATTGGCGATCCTCGAGGAGGAGTACGGGCCCGACCACCTCCTCGTGAGCGTCGTGTTGCTCGATCTCGGAGCCGTGCTCCTGCCACAGGGGCACATTGCCGAGGCCAGTCAGATGTTCGAGCGCAGCCTGGCGATCGCCGAGCGAACCCGCGGCCCCACGCATCCCCTGACGATCAATGCACTGGCCCACTACGCCAACGTGCTACGCGAGCAACACCGGCTGGCCGAGGCCCGGCCGATCGCAAAGCGAGTCTACGATGTCAGGCGAGCGACCTACGGCCGGCGTCACTACCTCACCGCGAATATCTTGGTCCTGGGCGCGCTCGTCGACGGGCAACTCGGGGAACACGAAAAAGCACTCGAGAAGTACCAGGAGGTGGCCTCGGTGTACGAAGAGAAGCTGAAGCCGGACCACCCGGAGCTGGCCTTCGCGTACCTGGACCTCGCCGAAACGCTCGAGTCCCTCGGGCGCTGCGCCGAGTCGTCACAGCCCTACGAACGGGCGATCGCCATTCTCGAGACCGACGAGGACAACCGTGCCATCCATCTCGCGAGCGCGCTGTCCGGCGCAGCTCGCTGCGACCTTCTCATGGGTCGAGCGCAGCGGGCCCTCGAGCGCAGTCAGCGATCGCAAAACATCCACGAACGCATCGAGTTTCCCGACCCCTGGTACTCGGCTCCGGCCTTCATCAGCGTTGGCCGCAGCCTCATTGCGTTGGAGCGCCCTGCGGAAGCGATCGAGCCGCTCGAGCGGGCGCAGAACATGATCATCGAGTCGGTCTCGAAGGCGGAGTCACGACGAGACCCCGGACGGCTAGGCCGCACCCGCATCGCCTTGGCGCAAGCGCTGTGGGACGCCCCGCCACCCCAGCGCGACCGAGCGCACGCCATCACGCTCGCACGCCAGGGGAAGGAAGGCTTGCGCGAGTCATGGAACATCTCGTCGGTCGAGCTCGGACTCGCCGACCAATGGCTGGCCACCCACCGTCTGGATGACCACGATTCCGGCACGGTGGACGCGCCTGTGCCCCCCGTAGGCCCATGAAAGAACGCAGCGGCGGCTCGGTGCCGATCGCTGCGTCGTTGGGGCCGAACTGCGCCGCCCTCGTTGCCACGCACAGTAAATCAGTGGACCCGTTTGCAGAGCCTCATACAGAGGACCGCAACCCGCTCCCGTTGTGCACCGTCTTCATGTCGCGTGAACACCAGGACCGATGGATGTCGCGCATGAACTCGTGCTGGAACCGACAGGAACAAGGGCCTGTCGCCCGCTTCGCTCATGCCTCCGGTGATGAAGTGACGCTCGAACCCCGGGCGGCGCAACAACGCGCCAGACGTCGGTCTTCTCGGCACGCTCACCGGCTACGACTGACCACCACGGAGCCGTCGTCGGTGTAGCCCACCGTCGGTTGCCGAGGTGTCGACTGCTCCGTCACCGTCATCGCCACGGGCGCCAGTGCCCCGCTCGATCGGGGAGCAGGCCAGGGCTCCGAGGCTCATGAAGGCCAGCAACGACGTACGCATCGGCGTGTCCCGAAAAGGCGCTGGGGTGCGCGGAGAAGGGTCGGTGATTCGGTCGTTAGAGCAGGCACCAAGCGACGCCGAGCCACACGGCGGCGTTGGCCGCCATCACGGCGATGACGGACAAGTTGAGTCGACGCCGTGGCGGTCGCGGGGACAGAGGAACCAAAGTGATCGCCGTACGCGGACCAACGGCGAGGGGCGACATGATTTTGTCCATGGCTTGAACGTGGTTCATGGCGAGTTCGCTTCCCGAGGGGACATCGGCTGTGCTCGCGCTCGCAGCCCGGATTGGCTGTCGAAGCGTCGTCGAAGAACCCTCACATTTGTAGTTACGCGAGGGCGGACACATTCTTCGTCCGAGCGTGATTTTCTCGTTTTCGCCGAACGAGGCCCCTGAGACGCTCGTTCTGAGCGACTCACCAGAAAGTGCGAACGACCCGCCGCATGACGCGACGGGCCGTCAGGGTCCTCGGGGCAGGAGTCGAACCCGTCGTATCCCACAACGAAGACGGGAAGAATCGTCGAGGTCCTGATCGACGCCCAGCGACGGCATCTCGTCATCAAAGCCAATGCCGTCGGACGACGAGACGCCCTGGTCGGCCTCCATGGTCCCACCATTGGGGTTCGCACGACGTTGATGTACGCGCCGGGTAGCTCGGATGTTGTTCTCCTAGAAGTAGATGCTGCGTGCGGAGCTCGACCGCGCGTTCGAGCACGTTCGCTCTCCGGGAACCGGTTTTTCGGTCCCCCGTGAATCGCGACCCAACGCGCGCGGTGGGGTTCGAGGGCCTTCCATAGCCGAACGAACTGTCTTCGGTCAGGAACGTTCGGCGCGGCTCGACGGCCGGCTGCGCGGGCAGACTCTGCCTCCCTTCCGCTCCGACGATGCGTGCTAGCTTGCCGCGATGTCCCACGCCGTCTTGGTCTCGTGGCGCTCGTCCCTCGTACTGTGGGTGGCACTGCTGGGGGTGAGCTCGAGCTGCAAGACGAGCACCCCCACCGAAGAGCCGACTTCACGCGGGAACGGGGGACCGGTACTCCAGCCGGGCAACCAGACCGATCCTGGTGCGCGTGCCCTCGAGTTCGATCGCTACGTCGCCCAGATGCATCGACCGATCCACGAGGTGTGGGCATGGGGTGTCCTCGAACGGCTCGAGGCCGAAGAACGCTCGCATCCTCTCAACGACCGCGACCTGTGGACGCGGGTCGAGATCGTAGTCGGTAGTGAAGGGCGGATCGAGAATGTGACGACGATTCGCTTTTCGGGCGATGCCGGATTCGACGAAGTGGCGCGGCTGAGCGTTCACGCATCGGGCCCCTATCCCACTCCGCCCGAGGGGATTCGCAGCGGGAATGGCAAAGTGTACGTTCATTGGACCTTCCACCGTGATGAGCGAGCCTGCGGGACCTCCGGCAACGCAACCATTCATCATTGACGACGCGGAGCATGAGGGGGCGCAAGACCCGGCGTGAGCGCCTTTGGTTGTGCCGCTCGTGGGGGGCGAACGCACCCTGGCTACGGGTCCCTCTACGATGGGACTGTGGTGCTTTTTGGGGGGTTCATCATCGAGTACTCCGCTGTGGCGGCCGCTACGGTGCCCTGGACCGCAGCGGGTACATGTAGGTTCGAGGAAATCGCGAACTTTTTCGCATGACCGAGAACCTTTGGCGAAGTGACGCGTCCTGTCGAGGGCGGGAATAGGCCCGCCGGCGAAGCCGTCGACCCCCGAGGAGGAACTCGCAGCGATGGAACACGTACCGGTCTCGTTGGCCATCATCGGCGCCATCGTTGCCCTCGTGCTCGCCATTGCCAGGAGCTGGCACCAGCTCGAGCGCCGCGATCGACTCGCGACGCTACGTCTGCAGCTCGAGAACGCAACGCTTCTCACCGAGCTCCGCGCTCGCCTCGACGAGGCGCCGAGTGACGACCCGGTTCTGCGTCGATGGATCGCCCGCGTGGAAGCGGAGTGCGCCCAGGTCAGCGCCGAGCCGGACCAAGGCATTCGATCGAGCAGCACCGAGCCGACGCCGTGGTTACGAACGCTGGACATCGGCTCACACAACGCGGGCAGCCCGCCCGTGGTGCTGGCACTGTTCCTGATGTCCCTCGGGTTCGTGCTCACGCTCGTCGTTGGGTGGGGTGTCGAGCTTTCGGGGCTCACCGTCTGTGCGCTGTCGAGTTGGCCGCTGTGCATCGGCCCCGCGCTACGAGGCGTCTTTCAGACCTTCCGTGCTGCGCATGGCTACCGTGCCAGCGAGGACCCGAGCGAAGGTCTGCCGACCGCTCCCGAGCCCTAGAGCGGCGTGGCCATGGCGAACGCGGAGGGGTGGTAGCGACGCATTGCCGCTACTACGCAAGAAGAGCAGGACGACGAACTCAGCAGTTGGAGTAGTACAGCCCGGCGACCCAGCAGTGCCCGTTGGTGCTTTCTTCCGTGGGCACGTAGCAACCCCGCACCAGCTCGTAGTCCCCGTTGCACTCCTCTTCGACCTTCTCACGGAGCAAGGCGTCAAAGTGCTCGGGGTCGCAGGGGTCGCACGGCTCGCCCTGGTCGACGTCGAACGCGACGAACACCTTGCGGGTCGATTCGAAGCCTTCGGGGGGCTCAGGGAGCCCGCCGACCGCCCACCCACAATACGGCCGGTTGATATCCGCGGGGTCGTGCCCGAGGGAAGGATCGACCACGTAGCACACGCGGTCGTCGTCGTCCTCGGGGGCGTTCCTGGTGGTGCATGCTCCGACCACGACACCGACGGCCAGGGCCATGAGCATGGTTCGCAGGCCAGCGAGGCTACTGTTGGGTGCATTTTCCCGAGTCATCGCACTCCATTCCAGATCCACAGCCGGGGTGACCAGCCGCGTTGCAGTCGGTCCATCCAAAGCCGCTGGCACGAGGCACCGCATTGTTTTGGGCGAGAGTTTGCCAGATTTCACTTTGCGTCGTTGTTTCCGTGTCACCCCGGGGCAGAGGAGCCGGGTTCGCTCACGAGCTGGGACTGCCCGGATCCATCGGCGGGAAGGCCTGGCGCTCAGCGGCCTCGAGCTGGTCCGATCGCTGGGGTCGGGCGGCGATCTGATCGCGGTGGGCCCACGCGCGCTCGAACGTGTTCACGACTCGTCTTCGACCAGCTCGAAGTCGAGCTGGTCGAGGTCGGCGGACCACGGCACGAAGAGCACCTCGTAGCTGCGGACGTGCTCGGATCCAGACGAGGCCAATCGCCTCGGGCCAGCGAGCACGCAAAAACGCAGGTCGCACCGCTGATCGCCCGCCCGTACGCCAGCGCCGGCGGTGCCTCGGGCCCGACTCGGGAAGCCAATCGAGCGTCTCAGAGCTCGATGTGTTGGACCTAGCTTGGTCCTCCGACCCTCCATGGCGTCGGTGAGCGTTGCTTCCTGGGTGCGGCGGTCGCCAGGAACGAGCGCCTTGCAGCGAAGCCGCAGCCGACGGGGCGCGCTGAGTTGCGACCGTCCGCCCGCCTTCGCTACGGTGGCCGCAGGCGATGCTTCTCGAGCACAGAATCCCCCTCAGCTACATCGCAAAGAAGATCCGGCTGGACTTCTTCGTCGTGTTGATGATTTCGATCGCCGGCGCCGTGCTCGTCGAATACGAGCGGCCCTACCTCCCTGAGCTGCCGGTCACGATCGCTGCCTTCTTGGGCACTGCGATCTCGCTGATTCTGTCGTTCAAGCTCAACCAGACCTACGACCGCTGGTGGGAGGCGCGCAAAGTCTGGGGGGCCATCGTCAACGACTCCCGCAGCTTCACCCGGCAGCTGCTCTCGTTCACCTCCAACCACGAGGATCCCGACGGCGCCATCGCCAAGCTCGTGCATCAAAGCGCTCGGCGCCAGATCGCATGGTGCTATTGCGTGGGCCAGAGCCTGCGGGGGCTCGACTGGCGCACGTTTTCCATCGATCACCTCGAGCCCGACGAGGTCACCGAGATCGAGCGCCACGACAACCCTTCGGTCGCCATCTTGCAGCTGCACGCTCGCTCGCTCGCGAAGCTCGCCGCGAGTGGTGCGCTGAGCGACTACCAACGCGTCGAGCTCGACAACACCCTGACGCGCCTCACCGACTGGGTCGGCATGGCCGAACGCATTCGGAACACGGTCTTCCCCAAGACCTACCGCTTGTTCCTCAAGCTGTTCATCTACGTGTTCATCACCGTGCTCTCGATCTCGTTGAGCGAAGTCGAGGGCTACTGGGAAATCGTCGTCACGACCATCATCTCGACCCCCTTCTTGTTGTTGGAGCGTACCTCCACCCATATGCAGGATCCCTTCGCCAACCGCCCCACCGACACACCGGTCACGGCCATCGCCCGGGCGATCGAGATCAACATCCTGCAAATGCTCGGCGAGCAAGAAGTGCCCAAACCCTACCCCGCGACGTCCTACTACTTGATGTAAGCAGGGGTCTGGACCCACTCGAGGGCCAGGCTCCGAGTCGGGAATTCGGTTGTTCTCCTCCCCCGGCCCTTCATTTTGGACGAGCTGCGGGGGCCCCCTCGATCGAGGGGATTCGGTCGTCGTCGGAGCAGCCTATGCTGACCGATGAGGCCAAAGATGAAGCTCCCCCGACTTGCCGTTTCCCCCGCTACGACGTCCATGCCTCGTTCCTGGTCCGGGCCGGGCGGCGTGTCGAGAATTCAGCCGTCCGCGGGCTTCGTCGTCGGCCAGCTGGGGGGAACTCCGTGTCAGCAAGCGCTCGCTACCGCCGCGACCACTTGCGGGCCCTGGGTCTACGCTTGGGCGACCGGCAACCCCTCTGGAGTCGAGATCGCTACCTCCGGGGCCGCTTGCCTCGCGTTCCTGACCAACGCCGCCGCGGCGTGTGGCCTGATCTTCAACGGCTAGACCCGATCCGGCAGCGCACGCGCAGTTCGAGGGGTCCCGGTCATCTTTCCGGCACGACCTGCGCTCCGTTGTACGCCGAGGGGTGGCCGACGACTTGACGCGTTGGCAGGGAGAAAGAACATCGCAACATCGGCGTACCGAGGACGCACTCAGCGTGTTCGTCGTTCGTGTCTTCGTCGTGTCTCCCAAGAATCTGACGGCACGTCGGGTCGATTTTTGCGACCCGCATCGTCAGCGCCCACACGAACGAAATCGTCTCCAACACTGCCTTCGTCGACTACGCTTCGCGCATGACGACTCGACGTAGGTTCCTTCAAGGCCTCGCCACGGTTGCGGCCTGCGACCCTTCCCGTGACGCCGAGCCGGGGTTCTCGGAGCCGCTCGAAGGGGGCGAGCGGTCGGGGCTCTACCAAGATTCTCGCCCGGACATCCTGTTCATCTCGATCGACGATCTCAACGACTGGCCCACGCCCTTCGAGGGGCCGAAGCCGACCATCGATCCTCAGGCCGTCTCCACACCCAACATGGACCTGCTGGCACAGATGGGGACCGTGTTCCAACGTGCCTACTGTGCGGCCCCGATGTGCGGTCCTTCGCGGTCGGCGACGTTGACCGGCCTGCCTCCCCACGTCTCTGGAGTCACTCAGCAAGAGAACATCATGGTGCCCAAGGCAAAGTTCGGGCCGCTGCTCCAGGCACCCACCACGACGCTGCCGCGCCTACTCAACGAAGCCGGGTACCGCACTTATGGGGCAGGCAAGGTGTTCCACGGGGGCTTCGGCGGCAGCGATCGCCCCTTCGCCGACTGTGAGGCAGTGCCGGAAGATGCTTCGTACGACTCGTGTGCCTGGGACCACTATGAGTTCTTGAACAAGTTCGTACCCGAGGGCGCCTGCCTGCCCGACCCCGGTAATGACGACATCTCGGATTCCTCGCGCCCCTGCTCGGAGCCCTTCGATCCGAGTACCTCCATGCTGCCCGATGCCCGGGTCGCACGCTATGGGATCGAGCGCCTCGAGACCGAGAGCACCGACGAACCGATGTTCTTGGCGCTCGGCTTCTTCAAGCCCCACAAGGAATGGGAGGCCCCGCAAGAGTTCTACGATTTGTACGGTGACGACGTCTTGGCCCCGCTCGATTCCGCGGTGGAAAAGGCCGACCAAGACGATCTGACCTTCACCGGCTGCATCACGATTCGCGACTCGCGGAACTCACCCCCCGATTCGACCTGGGACACCGCGACACGTACGGCGATACGGGGCTATCTGGCGTGCGTTTCGTATGTGGACGCACTGCTGGGCGCGGTGGTCGATGCTGCGATCGCCCGGCCCCGCCGCACGATCATCGTGGTGTGGAGCGACCATGGCTACTTCATGGGCGAAAAGCGGGGCTGGAAGAAGCCGAGCCTCTATGAGCGAGCCACTCGAGTCCCGCTCTTCATCGTCGATACCGACAACCCGGTCCCGCAGTCGACCTACGGCATGGCGAGCCTGATGGACTTGTTCCCCACCGTGCTCGACTATGCCAGCGTGGCGGACCCCTTGCAGTACGGGGTCAGCCTTCGTCCTTTGGTCGAAGACGCGGCGGGGCCTTGGTACCAGACGAGCGTGGTTTCGACCTTCAACTTTCAGACCGATCATCAGCGCCGCGCCGATCTAACCTTCAACGACGACGTGACGCGATGCATGTCGGAGCAGCAGGTGTCCGCCTGCGGGCCCTACATACGTGCCTGCGGTTCGTACCCCAGCCGCCTTGCCGGAGCGTCGTTTGCTCTGCGAACCGAGCGGCCCGGGGAGCGTTTTCGGTATATCTCCTATTTCCCCGCCCCGGGATTCGAGCCGCCCGCGGGCTCTCTGACCACCGAAGAGCTCTACGATCTGGAGGCCGATCCCAACGAGCGAACCAACCTCATCGAAGCCGGCCTGACCCCGGAGCTCGCGTCGACCTTGGGCAAGCTGCAGAAGGAGCTGGCGGACAAGCTCAGCTAGGTGACCGGCTCGGTCCGTCGCCAGCGCGCGGACCGAGGCGAGCCACGGGGCGTGTCAGTTCACAGCGGGGTCTCGGCATCGACGATGGGGATGTGAATCCGGAGCTCGAAGTGTGTCTCGCCGTGCTGGAAGGGCCGGCCATCAAACGCTTCGAATCCCGGTTGGTGGTCGGGGACGAACCCGCTGCTCGGGAGCCAGGTCGTGTAGAGCCAATCCAGCGCGCGAAGCTCGAGCTCGACGCCGCCCGCGATGGGCACCTCGGCGACCCGCATCGCCGGGAAGTGGGTCGTCGAGACCTCCGTGCCCACTTCGGTCGTTTCGGGGATCTCGAGCCCGATGTCGTATCGACACTTGTCGAGCGGAACGATGTCGGGGTCGTCCCACTGGTAGCCGAGCCACTGCCCCTCGGCGAGGCCGCGGGCCTCGGCCCATGCGACGAGCCGAGCCACGGCTTGTTTGACGCCATCCCCCTCATAGGGACGGTGGGCGCGGACATACGCGACCCGTCGACGCGCGAGCGGGCGCAACTCGACCTCGAAGCCGTCCGGGTTTTCGCCTCTAGGAAGCTGGCGCAGTCGGCTGCCGGACTCGGGGGCCTCCAGCGCGCCCAGGCCCTGCTCCCGCCGATGCTTGCGGAACACCTCGACGTCGAAGGCCCGCGGCGGCACGCCGTATCGGGCGCGAAAGCTCCGCGAGAAGTCGGAACTCGACGAAAACCCCGTGGCCAGCGCAACTTCGGTGAGGGGGCGCGTGGGCTGGTGCGTCAACAAGGAGACCGCTCGCTCGAGCCGCACCCGCTTGACGAAGTTGGCCAAGGTCTCGCCCATCAGGGCGCGAAAGATGCGGTGGAAGTGATGCGGGGAGAACCCGGCGACCCGAGCAACGTCGTCCAGCTTCAGGGAGGAGGCGAGGTTGCCCGTGACGTGATCGATCGCGCGATTGATCCGCTGCTCGTAGGTGCGATTCGCAAGATTTGGCAAGCGGGGCACGGTGCTCCAAGCATATCGTCGAGCCACCGATGCCTACGCCAGTTTCTTCCCTCGGTGCCTTCTCCGTCAGCCTCTCCGTCTCCGACTTGGCGGTCTCCAAAGCGTTCTACGCAAAACTCGGCTTCGAGACCGTCGCCGACTTCGGAGGAGACAACTGGGCCATCATCCGCAACGGCACCATCACGATCGGGCTCTTCCAAGGGATGTTCGAGGGCAACATGCTGACGTTCAACCCGGGGTGGGATGCCGCCTGCAAGCCACTCGAGGAGTTCACTGACGTGCGCGCGCTCCAGGCCCAGCTCGAGGCCGGAGGTGTCACCCCAAAGAGCAAGGCCGACCCCTCGACGACCGGTCCCGCGAGCATGGTCGTCATCGATCCCGACGGGAATCCGATCTTGATCGACCAGCACGTCTGAGCCACGCAGGGGCTCTGGGGACGACAGAGCGCGATCAGGGGCAACGGTCAGTGGGCTGACGTCGATCTCGTCGGTGACGTGATCGTCGGCGCCTCGGCGGGCACTACCGGGGCGAAGCCATGCCCGATACCCATGCCGGCCGTTCCGAGCCCCCCGCGGCACTCACGCAGGCGCTGGCCCTGGCGACCCGGCCCGTGGCCGAGCACCTGGGCCGATCGCATCCCGTGGTACGGGGGTTGGCGCTCGACGAACCGCCGCCGGAGCGGCGGATCCCCGTCGCCTTGCTGGACGTGCTGTGGGATGCGGTGGTCCAGCGTGATGGGGCGGCGGCCGTCCTGGCGTTGGGTGAGGGGGTGCGCGCATCGAGCTTCGGCTTGCTGACGTACCTGCTCGGCTGCGCGCCTTCGGGCACCCATGCCGTCCGCCGCTTGGCGGCCGCCTTCGGCCCGCTCCTGAGCGAGGGCACCGAGTATCGCGTGGCGGTCGACCGTCGACACGTGGAGGTCGTGGTTCGCCTCAACGGTGGGGCACGGTCCACGGGCGCGGCCCTGTTCGCGATGGCCTCGGTGGTGGGTTTCGTGGCGGGCGAGGTCGAGGGCGCGCCTCGGCCCCAGACCACGTGGGTCGACGCTCCCGTGCCTGCGCCCGGCGAGACCGAGGCCTTCGCTCGGTTCTTTCGCGGACCGGTTCACTATGCCGCCGGAACGTCCCGCCTGGTCTACGCGCGCGCCGACCTCGAGCGTCGGCTGCGGGGCAGCGATCCTGCGCTGGCGGAGCTGCTCGAGGAGGCCGCACGCCGGCGTTGCTCCGCCCCGCGACCGACGGTCGAGGCCGTCGAAGCAGCGTTGCTCGCCGCCGGCCCCGAAGCGTTGGGCAGTCAGGCCTCGGTTGCCGCCACGTTGGGGTGGAGCCCCCGAAGCCTGCGCCGCCGTCTCGCGGACGAGGGCGCACGCTTCCAAGACGTCGTGGACGGGATGCGTCGTCGCTGGGCCGAGGCCTGGCTGTCCAGACCCGACACCTCGGTGAAGGAACTGGCCGCACGCCTGGGCTACGCCGACGCGGCCGCCTTCCGTCGAGCATTCCGCCGATGGACGGGTACCAGCCCCTCGACGTGGGGGGCCGCACTTCGTCGCGCTCACGCCCCCGGCGCGACCGCGGTCAGCAAGAGCGCGACGTCCTCGACGTCCTCGTCGTCCACGTCGATGGCTACGCAGCTGAGGATCCCATCGCCCGCCACGTCGGCGTAGACCAGATCCCCCGGCCCGGGGATGGGCATCATGGGATCGGCATCGAGGTCGTCATCGAGGAACAAGGCGAGGTGCACCTGCCCCGGGGGAAGATCGGGGATCTCGAACTCGACGATCGACTCGGCGGAGGACAGGTCGGCATTGGGCACCGAGGTGGCGCCGGCCAAGGGAGCCCCCAGCTCGCACGCAGACAGGGCAGCGATCCACACCGTGCCCACGCCGTCGCCGCTGGGCACGGCCGCCTCCGCGCGTCCGACCGTCCCGAGGATCGAGAAGGACTGCAAGACGCCCCCATCCTCGCTGGTGTCGTCGTCCATCGGACAGCCGGCGGCGAAGGGCAAGAGCAGCAACAGGGTGGTCGGTCGGAGGTTGGGAATGAAGGTCATGCCCAAGGGATAGCCAGCCTGGACGAGGGCGAGCAGGACCGAAGTGGCCAGTGTGGCGGCCTCTTCGGTCCCCCCCTGCCAACCTGTTCGAAACTCGGCCGGTTGTAGGAGGTTCTCGTCCGAGTCGTGGCGAAGCCCGAGGGCTGTGCGCGTGGTCGGGAGGCCTCGTGGTCGTCAGTCACGACGACTGCGTGCGGGCGAGCGACGTCCGGGCGTGGATCGAGCTCGGTCCGCCGCCGTGCTCATCCGGCCCCGCGACGCGCCCAGGTCCTCGAGCAACGCATCCACGACGGCCGATACGCGTCGGACCCCACGCAGGTCTGGATGCATGAGGAGCCACAGGTCGACGCCGAGCTCGTCGATCGGCTCGGTGACTGCCACGAGCGCCGGGTTTCGGTCGGCCGCCGTCGGGCAGAGAATGCCGACGCCACAGCCCGCGACGATGGCTCGCTCCATCGCGCGGTAGCTGTCCACCCGCATCGCGCAGCGGCTCGACGGGTAGTGCTCGTCGACCCACCGTTCGTGGGATGTCCGCTGCCACGGATCCTGCCAACGAATCCAGGGCTGCTTGTCCAGGGGCACGGGGCCGCTGTGCTTCGTGTGCGCTCGGGAGGCGTAGACCGCCCCACGGATGCGGAGCAACCGACGTCCCACCAGATCTCCCGGAGGCGAGTCGGACAAGCGCAGCGCCAGATCGGCGTCACGCCTCGAGAGGTCTTCATAACGCGAGGTGACCGAGACCTCGAGCTCGAGTGCCTCGAACTTGGACGAGACGCGGGTCAATGCGTCGGCCGCCAGCTCGAGCCCCAGATCCGTCATCGTGAGCCGAACCTTGCCGGCGACTTGCTGACCCGATCCCTCGACGCGCTGCGTCGCCGCTGCCAGCTCCCTTTCGATGGACTCTGCCGCCGAGAGAAGAACGCTCCCTGCGGCCGTGGCCCGGTATCCGTCGGGTGTCCGCTGAACCAGCACCGTACCCAACCGAGCCTCGAGTGCCTTGATGCGTCGGGAGACCGTCGCGTGGTTGAGACTCAACGCGGCTGCAGCAGAGCGGACGGTGCCGTACCGCAGCAGCACGAGTAGAATCCGAACGTCGTCCCATTGGTCCATTGCGGGTGCGTTCCGCATGGTGCACTGGTGCACCAGCGTGTGGCTCCCGTGCATATTGCTGCACCAGGATGCCCGTCGCAACCTGAGCGCATGACGGACCCGATACTCACCGGCCGCTACCGAATTTCCTCTCGTGTCGACGTGAATGCCAGTCCACAGGCAGTCTGGGAGGTTTTGGCCGATTTCTCCGCTGTCGACACTTGGGCACCGCAGGTGCTCAGCTCGCACGCGCTCACCGATCACGATCGCGGTCATGGCGCCGGTCGCTCCTGTCGAATCGAGGGCTTCGGCGAGATCGACGAGTTCATCGTCGACTGGAAAGAGGGCCGCTCGCTGGCGTTTTCGATCTCGCCGGTCGGTCCGTTCTCGGGATCCACGGCGCGGTGGAGCGTCATCCCCAACGCCGACGGCACCTGTGCGGTCGAGGTGGAGCTCGCATACAGCCTGCGGTTCGGGCCGCTCGGTCAGCTGCTCCACGCGCTCGTGATGCGGGGGCGGCTCGAAGCCAACTTCCCCAACGGGCCGCTCGCGCTCAAGCAGCGGGTCGAGACCGGGCAGAGCGTTCGCGTTCGCCGAGCACCGGTCGGCACGCCTCAACGCACCATGGTCGACTCGCCGAATGCCGCCTAGTGTCGCCGTGAGCGAGTTGGCTTCGCGGACGGTTGGGCGCGTTTTCGTCGGGTGACCAGCTCTCGAGCCGATTGAATTCCAATGACCGAACCGTGATCCGGCGGGAGTCGGCGGACGTCGGATCAGTCGACATGAAAAACACGATTGCCCTCTCGCTCCTGTCCCTCGCTCTCGTTGCGTGCGACTCCGCCGAGGACCCCGCGTTCCCGGAGCCCGATCGCGTCGAGAACTCGACGGAGCTCGAGGAGTCCACCGAAGACTTCGACTTGCGTGACGACGGGATGGAACCGGTCGATGCGGTCGAGGTGACGCAGGTCGAGATCGCCCGCATCGAGCTCGATTCCGCCGAAGTCGCGTTCCTCGTCGATGTCGATGGCCCCGCCGCCGGCCAACTGACGATGACCGAGACCGCCTGGCCCGATGAACACGGCATGGTGACGAGCAGGGTGGGGGAGCTCTCTCCGCTTCAGGCGTTTCTCGCGTTGACCGACGAAGGCGTCCCGGTCCCGGTTGCTCTCATCGAGGGTGAAGACGACGAGGCGACCCTCGTTGCCGCCGAGGGGCGAGAGCACACCGACCGCCTGGACGACCCCATCTCCGCCCGTCCGGGTGACCTGCTCGAGAGCGCGCCGGAGTCGTGGTCGGCCGCGTTCATGTGCAGCGAAGGCACGACGTCGCAGCAGTTCCTCGACGAGATCTGCTCGATGGACTCCTGGTGGAACCGACGGTTCTGCCACAACGGGACCTGGTTTTCCGTCACCGACACTAGCGGCACGCTCAATGTCGACTGGGCTCGTAGTCGGACCCTGGCGTGCAACGCCAACGGTCGCGTGCGGCACTACTACCGGGTCGGCGGGATCTTCTACAAAGGGAAAGACGAGACGTTGGCACCGGGCTTCCTCCACACGCATACGACGAAGGGAGGCTCTGCGCTTCGCCGGAAGATCACCCACAGTCGGACGGCTTCGGGCTTCGTGCGGGGCTACTCGACGTTCCGCCGGTTCCCGTTCTAGTCGGAGCCATTGCGGCGCGGGCTCGACCCCGCGCCGCGCCGATTCGTTGGAACAAAGACCTGCGCCGAGACGTAGGGCTCGCCATGCCGCAGCGGCATACCCTACGCTTCGGTCTCGTTGCCCTTGGCCTGGCAGCCGCGTGCGCGGCCCCGCCGCGGCACAGCGTCCCGGTCGATGAAGAGGTCGTCGAACGGGTCGACGTCGGGAACGTGGAGCGGGAGGCGCTCGCCGTTCCCACCCCACCGACGCGAGCAGTGGCGCCTTCGGAGGCGCCCGCCGGGCGCGAGGACGCTTCGCCGTTGCCGTTCGTGCTCGATCGCATCGAAGCGATCGACGGGGTCGCCATGAGCCGCGTTCGACTGACGACCGGCCAGATCGTGCAGGTGAACCACGGCTGCAACGAGTGGGCGGGCTACACGGAGGGGATGCTCATCGAGGCTGATGGCAGTCGCGTCGTTCGTTTCGTGGGAGGTCCGTTCTTCGAGATCCCTGGGTTCTTGATCGTCGAGGAGCAGCTCCAGATCGGGGCGGACGGCGGCGAGCCCTGGACCAACGACACCCCCGCCCGGGGGGTGATCGAGGGGCTCAACGGTGCCGTGTGGGTGACGAGAGTGGTGGCGATCGATCTCGAACGCGGGGTGGTGCACGACGAGGCGGGCTGGGACAGCTTCAGGCCGATCGCGGAGCTGGACGAGCGCGGCACGCCGACGGGGACCGTGTTCTTCGCGAGCGAGGGGGAGTCGGTTGCCTATGACGACCCGGCCGTGCGTATCGGGAAGACGGTACGTCGGTGGAACGTTGCCCGTCATCGTATTCGCTCGATCGCAACGCTGAAGGGGCCGTTCGCGGTGCAGGCCAACCCAGGGAGAACCCTCTTCAGTCTTGGCGCCGGGGAGCTGGTGGAGGTCCGGCGAGACGGCAAACCGCGGAGGCTCTCATCGGCCATCGGGTCTACGCTCGCGCCGAGTGGGCTCGGTTTCCCCAGTGGGAACGTCGGAGAGCCGCCGCCGAGAGAGTGGGCGACGCCGGAGGGGCGCCCGATCGTGGTGGAACGAGCAGGACGACGGGAAGTGCCGATGGTCGGGGCATGCGGCGTGGATACCGTGCTCGAGATCGGCGACGCGCTGTTGCTCGATGATGGCCTGTACCGGCGACCGCCGGAGCTCGACTGGCCCATCGTTCGGTAGACGGTGTCGCCGCAGGAGAATTCGACCGCGGCGGTCATGACTCCCAAGGACGCCGTCGCAGCGGGCAGCACTGCCCGCACTCTTCCGCCGACATCACCCGCGACCGCGCAAACCTTCGGCTGGGGTGCTTCCGGCTACCCCCGAATTGTGCACCGACATCCCTTGTCCGGGCGGTTTGCTCATCGCTTGCGGATGAAGGTGCGGCCAGGCCTGGCTTCACCGGTCTGGCCGCACGTACTGTTCACCGCCCCCTGCCTACAGTCAGTTGATCACCACAACGTGGGACCCACGGCGGTTCGTGTAGCCGATGGTGAAGCTCTCCTCCGCGCCGAGGGTGACCGCAGCAGCGATCACTTGGTCCATCGTGCCGAGCGAGAGACCTTGCCCTGCTCGGCACAGCCCTCGCAGAAGACAAAGTCCCGGTCGACGCATTCGCATCCACTACCGCCGGCGAGCGCGGTGGCGAGGCCAGAGGTCATGAGAACGCGCGTGATAATGCCCTTGTTGTTCATTTTGGTTTCGATCTGGTGTTGGTTCTCGCGAACACCTCAGGAGGTCCTCGACCCCGACCATCGGATCACGAGCGAGGCGAGAAACGGGCATCGGACCTCGGTCTTGCCTGCGGCCCGGGTCTGGATCTCGGCTCGCCTGGCGGCTCAGGACGCCTGCGCTTCCATGTAGTTCGCGAGCCAGTCGGCGAAGACTCGAACTCGGGGGATACGATTGCGTCCAGCTGGGGTGAGCAGGAACAAGGGGAACGCAGACAACGACCAACCGGGAAGCACCCGAACCAGGCGGCCCTCGGCCACCGCCCGTTCGACATCCCATGCGTGCCGAATTCCTATCCCGATTCCGGCGAGCATCGCATCGCCGAGGGCGGCACTGTTGTCGCACTCGAAGCGACCGTGGACCGGCACGACCTGCTCTCGGCCCTGGTCGCTGATCAACGTCCAGGTGTCCTGCGGGCGATCGCTGATGAAGCGCAGACACTCGTGTTCGCCGAGGTCCTCGGGTTGCTGGGGGATGCCCGCCCGAGCGAGGTACTCGGGTGTCGCCGCCAACACTGGCGCGAGGGGGGGCAGCGGACGCGCGGTATGGGTGCTGTCGGCGGGTCGTCCCACGTGCAGTGCGACGTCCCAACCCCCCGCCACCAAGTCGGTCGGTTGATCGGAGAACGACAGCTGCAACGCGAGCCCCGGGTGGCGCTCGAGGAGCTCGGCCGCGGCCGTCATGACCCCCAATGACGCCGTGACGGTGGGCAGCACCGCCCGCACGGTTCCGCCGACATCACTCGCAACCGCGCGAACCTCCTCGGCCGCAGTCTCGAGCTCCACGAGGATCCGCCGACATCGACGATAAAATGCCCGCCCCTCGTCGGTGACATGCAGCCTGCGGGTGGTGCGCTGGAGCAGCCGGACGCCCAGGTCCTCTTCGAGCGCCGAGATACGGCGGCTCACCAGGGTCGGCGCGAGGCCCAACACCCGTCCCGCGGCGCTCAACCCCTCCGAATCGACCACCTGTACGAATACGCGTAGGGCTTCGATGCTCTCCAGCGCCACGCCACTTTGTACATTTTCGACAAAGTAATTGCCTTATTTATGGCCTTATCGTTCATAGTTATCCGGCTCAAGCTGCGTTCGCGCCCAACGATGGCGCCCACGAAAGCGAAGAGCCAATGCAAACCGTCACCGTCACTCGCATCGTCCACGCCACCCCCGAGACCGTCTGGGAGCTTCTCGCCGACGTCACGGCAGTGTCGCAGTGGCACCCGCAAGTCGCCACCGTCGACCTGCTCAGCACCAACGCCGTCGGGCTCGGGGCCACCCGTCGCTGCAACTTCCACGACGGCACCAGCGTGCGCGAAGAGGTGACCTCGGTCGAAAAGGGCCGGCGCCTACGTCTCACCTTGAGTGAGTTCAGCCTGCCCATGAAGAGCTTCGAGGTCGAGGTCACGCTGACCCCCACCTCGCGCGGTCAGACCCAGGTCTCCTTCGAGATGGTCTACGAGGTGAAGTTCGGGATCTTCGGGCGAGCGATGAATGCACTCGTCGTGCGGGGTCAGATGAGCAAGCTGCTCAACCGGGTCCTCGCCGGTCTCGACCATCACTCGGTCACGGGGGAGCTCATCGGCCAGGATTTCGTGGCCTCCGCCGCCTAGGATCGTAGCGGCGGTCGTTGTGCCCCGCTCAGATCTTCCCGATGAAGTGGGTGCCGGCCTGGCCGTCGAGCGCGGCTCGAAGGTGCGCTGCGTCCGTGATGAGACCACGTCGGCCCGGCTGGCGTAGGAGGAACTCGTAGGTCGCAGCCACCTTGGGACCCATGGAGCCCATCGGGAACTGGTCGTCGTCCATGTATTGCTTGCACTCGGCCATGGTCACCGCGCCGAGTCTGCGCTGATGCGGCTCGCCGTAGTCCAGGTACACGCCGTCCACGGCGGTGAGGATGACGAGCAGGTCGGCCTCGACGTCGGCCGCGAGGATGCCCGAGGTGAGGTCTTTGTCGATCACGGCTTCGACCCCTTCGAAGTCGTTGGTCTCGGGGTCACCGACCATCGCGACGGGAATCCCACCCCCACCGCCCGCGATGACGATGCTCCCCGAGAGCGCGACCTGTCGGATGAGTTCGCGTTGCACGATGCGATGGGGCCGCGGGCTCGGCACGCGTCGCCGCCAGCCACGGCCGACATCCTCGCCGATGGTCCAGCCCAGCTGGTCGCGGTTGCGCTCGGCTTCCTCCTTGGTGAGGAATGGTCCCACCGGCTTGCTGGGGGCCTGGAACGCCGGGTCGGCCGGGTCGACGAGGACCTGCGTGAGCATGGTGACGACGAACCGGTGCTGGTCCTTGTGTCGCATCTCGTCGAGGAGGGCGCGCTGCAGCAGGTAGCCCAAGCCTCCTTGCGTCTGCGCGACGAGCATGTCCAAGGGCGACGGCGGCATCAGGTCGCGCGTGGCTTCCATGCGCTGCAACAACACCCCCACTTGCGGGCCGTTGCCGTGGGTCAGTACGAGGTTGTAGCCGCGCTCGATGAAGGTGAGCAGCTCGGTACAGATGCGATGAGCATTGCGCTCGTGGTCTTCGTAGGTCCCGCGCTCGCCCGGCTGGATGAACGCATGCCCGCCCATCGCCACGACGGCGGTGGGAGCGTTGGACCGTGGTAGCGCCGTGGGGGGGGTCGTCGCCATGCTCATACCTTCGACTCGAGGAGGGGTCATCCGCCCGGAGGGACGGGACGACATGGTAGCGGGAACTCGGCAAACGGGCCTCCGACCCGCGGAGTTACTCGTGATGTCGGTGCAGGTTCCCGAGGCGCTCGACGTCGTGATTGAGCTGGGGCGGCGCCTATCGCCGGTATTCGTGGAACCAGGTGCGAGCGAAGTTCGAGAACAGCAAGAACAGCGATCGCATCTTCGGTGTATCGGGCATCGCCACGGTCAAGCACAGCTCTCGTCCGAGCACGTCGGGCAGGATCGGGACCTCGTCTCCCTGTTCTGGAAGATGCGCGTCGGGAAGACGAGCGATGCCGCCCCCCCGCAGCATGGTGCGACGCAGCATGGCTACGTCGGGCGAGATCAGCGAGCTGTACACGAAGAAACTCCCTCCATCGCGGAGGGGCCAGCGGTCGGCGTCTCCCCCGAGCGGCTCCCACGACAGCAGACGGTGCTCGTGCAGGTCGTCGAGACACTCGATGGGACCGTGGCGAGCGAGATAGTCGGCGCTGGCGAAGACCCGCTCCTCCGCGCGGAGCAGCACCGTGCTGAGCCAAGGGCCGTGCGTGGGCCGGGGCCCGAGGTAGTAGGCAATGTCCGCCTGATCCGGCAACAGTGCCATCGGATCGGGGGAGGGCGCGATCGTCAGACGAAGCCGGGGAAAGCGGAGCAACGCCTGACGCGTGACCGCGGCGAGCATGCCGGCGTGCGCTCCGCTGAGCGTCGCCAAGCGATACTCCCCCGCGAGTTCATCCGGCGCGCCGCCCCGCATGCGTCGGAGCAGCGCTTCGCTCAACCGCAGCAGGTCCTTCCCTTCTCGAACGATCAACTCCGCCGCTGGAGTCCACACGAGGGCGCGCTCGTGGACCTCGAGCAGGGGTACCCCGACCTGCGCCTCCAGCTCGTCGATGCGCCGTCGAACGAGCTTGGACGAGTAGCCGAGTGCCTTGGCGGCTCGCGAGAGGCTGCCGGCTTCCTCCACTGCGACCAAAACTCGGAGGCGTTCGAGATCCATCGCCGATACCCGAAGAGTTCCAGTGTGAATCGTAGGCGACGTCGGCGTTCTTCGTCACGCATCCCGACTTCGAGGCGCAGTAGGCGTTTCGAAGGCGTGCTCGGATGCGCGGGTTGTTCAGGCGTCCTGGCAGCCGTAGACCCAGGCCTCGTCCGAGGCGAGGAATCCTCGGTATGCGTCCCACATCGACGTGAACGAGAACAGGGAGTCGTAGTGCTTCGGAAATCGCTCGCGGAGCCGGGGTAGATCGGGACTCGGCACCCCGGGAAAGTCGTGGTGCTCGACGTGGTTGGTCAGGCCCCAGAAGATGAAGTTGGTCGAGCCGCCGTAGGTGCTCGTCGTGGGCTGACACTGGTCCCCGTGGTGGGTCGTCTTGTGGATCGTGACCCAGAACAGAATGTAGGGGTGGAGCAAGAACCCTTTGACGAACAGGAACGACAGGAGCAGGAACAACGGCGCCTTCCACCCGAACAGCGACCAGAACACTGCTTGGACGCATGTCACCATCAGCAAGTGTCGCAACGCAGAGCCCCTGGCCCGGTGTCTCGTAGAGGAGACCCCGCGCTTCGAGCCCAGCGTTTCGATCAAGAAGAACAGCCCGTGGCGAATGAACAGCAGGTTGGTAATCAGAAAGTCGACGAGCGGAAACACTCCCACCAACACCTTGGCCGGGCTCGATCGAAACAGGCCGGGGGTGCGCGAGCGCGGGCGGCCATCGGGCGTGGCCTTGACGCGGTAGAACGACGAGATGGCGAGGGCGTCTGCATCTCGGTCGTGCCCGAACATCACCTCCTGCACACTGTCCCGCGCCAGGTTCTTGTGGTGCGCGATGTGATGCCAGCGATAGTAGAGATAAAGAGAAAGGTCGGGGTGGGGGAGCATGCACAGGCGCATGAGGAATGCCTGCACGAGGGGGTTCCCGGTCAGGGCGACGCTCCGATGGGTGACGTCGTGAAGGAAATTGTGCGATCCCCAGCCGAGGAACGCACCGATCGTTGCGCTCGAGAGCAGTACCCACTCAATGGGCAGCCGGCCACAGATCGCAGCCATCGTCAGCTGGGCGGCCGTGAGGACGAAAATGGTGACCAGCGACGAACGCCGCCGGACGTGGAGGGCCCGAATGAAGGACCGGTGCTCTGTCGCCATCGTTCGCGCCCGAGTTCGATGCCATCGAGCCGCGTCGGCCCCGAACGTCGCGTCGCGATTCCCCCTGGGGGGCCCGTCCAGTCGCGAGCGGTTCATTGGGGGCCTCGTTGTTCGGACTCGGACCGGCGGCCTCGCGCCGTGCCTGGCCTCCACCGAAGCGAAGCCCCGGCGATGTCCCGAAGCTCGAGTGGGACCCAACAGGCCAGCGCGTGCCCGTGGCGTGACCAGCCGGGGACGCGCTCGCAGAAGAACTGCACATCGAGATCGTCCGGCGTGCCCAGCTTTCGCTCGAGCCAGTCCGGTCGCGGGTGGTACATCGGGGTGGCGATGGCCCAGGGGCAGTGGCGCAGCCGTGGCCAGCCCCGCTCATCGAGCATCGAGCTCATGACCTCGGCGATGTCCCCGGGCGGCTCGCCAGAGTGGTCGGGCCGGCTGGGATAGACCCTCGGCATCGTGCGGCAGAACAGGCGGTAGGGCGCGGGCGTGTGAGCGAGCCCGAGATAGCCCAGCCGCACGGAGGGATGACGAAGCTTGATACGCATCGCCTCTCGCAGACCGAACGCCGCTGCCACTCGACCGCCTCGGTAGCGGGTGTCGATATAGACCCCGGCCGACAATGCCCCGTAGCGGTGACCGCCCGCGCCCACCACGGAGCGCCGCATCGAGCAGAACCCGGCGAGCTGACGATCTGCGCCGTAGAACAAGCCGAGCACGACGTCCTGTCGATCGAGGAAGAAACTCTCGAAGGCCTCGATACCGAATCCCTCGTAATAGGCCGAGAAGATTCGGAACAGCTCGCCGCGCAGGAATAGACGCCGGTCCGGTCCGACTCGGGCCCATCGTACGCGTACCGTGCGAACGACGGGGATACGCCCGCGACGCTGTGGGTCGTGCCCCCGAGCGGAGTCGTGCGAATTCGAGATAGTCGCGTGTTTCAATACCGTTGTTCCTTTCCTGAAATCTCTCGAAATCGAGGAGCGTGGATTCACGCCGATGCGCCCGAGGACGCATCCATGTGACTCACGGTCGACGTTCGAGCGTGATCGTCGAATGTCCGTTTTCGATAGTGGACTCCGACTCCGCATGAATGCGGGCGTCGGCAGAGCCATCAACACACCTACTGAAGGCTCACTTTGGGGATAGCAGCGCGAGCGTCACCTCGAAAGCGACGCTTTCAACCACCCCCGTGGTCCGATCCGGCCACCCTTCGAATCGCGAGACTTCGATCGCTTCGAAGGGGCGCCGTGTCGCGCTACTTGTCTGCCAGCTTCCGTGCGGCGTGCAGTAGGGCACGGTGCCGCTCGATGAGCTCGGTGCCATGCTCCTGCAGGATCCTGCCGGCCGGCGTCAGATGGACTCCAGTCGAGTCCGCCCACAGCAGCGGGACCTCGACGAGGCGCTCGAGAGTTTCGAGGGTCCTGCGTACCTTCGAGCGCGAGATGCCCAGCTCCACCGACGCTCCCTTGACGCTCCCCACTTCAATGATCGTGAGGAAGACGCGGAGAGCCTCCAGATCTCCGCTCATCCTCTGAACTCCTCGTAGGCGCCGCGGACGACGCCCGAAAGGAGCAGGAAGAGCTGCCTCATCTTGGGCGTGTCGGGCATTGTCACGACCAAACTGATCTCCCGACCCAATCGCTCGGGGAGCACCGGAACGAAGTCGCCCCCCGCCGGAGAGAGCTTCGGCAGTCCGCCGTAGGGCACACGGGCGACTCCGGTGCCCTCGGCGATGGCACGACGCAGCAACGCGATGTTGCGGGTGACCAGCGAACTCTGCACGAAGAAACTCCCCCCATCACGCAAGGGCCAACGATCGGCATCGCCGTCGGGAGGATCCCACGATAATAGGCAATGGGCGCGCAGTTCCTCGAGACTCTCGATGGGCCCGTGACGCTCGATGTAGTCGCGGCTGGCCAGCACACATTCCTCGAGCCGCTGGACCGTCGCGCTGAGCCAAGCGCCCTCTGGCGGCCGAGAACCGATATACACGGCCATGTCCGCGCGTTCGGGCAGCAGCGCCATCGGGTCGAGCGCCGGGGTCGCCTTCAGGCGCAGCTTCGGGAACCGCTTCAACACCTGACTCATGATGAACGCCACCGCGTCCGGATGAGACCCGGTGGGATAGGCAAAGCGGTACTCGCCGACGAGTTCACTGGCCCCACTCCGCATTCGGCCGCGAAGAGTCTCACTCCACGACAGCAGGGCCTTGCCTTCCCGAGCAAGGAGCTTTGCCGACGCGGTCCAGGTGAGATCGTGTCCGCTCCCCTCGAGAAGCGTCACGCCCACTTGTTGTTCCAATTCGTCAATGCGCCTGCGCAGGACCCGGGGCGAGCATCCGAGCGCCCGACTCGCCCGCGAGAGGCTCCCCTCGTCGACCGCGGTGACCAGCGCCTGAAGCCGTTCGAGATCCATCGTCCGCCGACACCGTTGGAGTGACCCCCTCGCACGCTGAACCCTGACGTGCCGATCGACTCCCCAAGTGTGTGTAGCAACGTAGCACAACGGCGTTGGAGTCGATCAGCCACGAATCCGACCGTGCCTGCTCGCTTCGGTCGATCATCGCCGGTGGAAGGAACCCCATCTCGTCGTAGGGCGGCGCTGCGCGTTCTCTGCGATCTGGTGGTCCCCGCTCCTCGAGCGCATCGAGTTCGGGCTCGTCGGCGGACGAGGGACCCCTGGAGCGCCGCCGCGGTGTCGCTCACCGCGGCGCTCGCGGCCTACTTCTCGACCTCGAACGAAAACTGGACGATGGTCCCGCCGTCGTCGTCCGCGGCCTTGATCTTGGCGACCATGTCGGCCACGGGCGTATTGATCCAACCGTCGTTGTCGTCGTAGAGCCCGAAGTTGTTGGCCACCGTCTTGGCATTGTTGCCGAGCTCGTTGAAGTCGCGCGGAGATCGAGTGTCCTCCCGCCTCGTCTCGTAGTTGATGCAGAAAAATGGCGGAATGGAGCCCAGCCCGCAGTCTCCGTAGTTCTCGTCGTATTCGGGGTGGGCGGGGTCCCCGTAGATGTCGTTCCACGACTCCTGGATGTTCTTGGCCGTCTTTGCGCCGCCGAGGAAGTACCCCACTGGCTCGGAGTTCTTGCACGCCTGACGTGCGGGTCCTTCGGGCCACTTTGTGCACTCGTCGGCGTCGTATTGCGCGGTGAGGAAGATGCCAAAGTCACTGGCCATGGAGACGCCGACGAAACTGAAGAAGCTGTCGAAGATGGCTTGGGAGCCGTGCGCCGTGACCGAGGCCTGAATCCGAGAGTTGAGCCGGTACGTCACTTGATCGAAGGGGACGAGCTTGACCAGGTCGTTCACCTTGTTCAGGTCCTCCTGAACCTCGCGACCCGCGTGACCGTCGTCCTTGCCCACCACGACGATGTGCTTGCGGAAGTCGAACGCGTCGACGGAGTCCTTGACGTAGGTGCCGACATCCTTGGGCTTGGGGTCGTCGACCGGTTGCCCGCCTTTCTTCCACTTGTCTCGAAGCGCTGGATACTCCTCTGGAAAGCTATACGTGGCGACCCAGTCCGCGACGTTGATGAGGGCGGGGATGATATCGCCCCACTTCACCTCCCAGTGTGAGCTGCTGACCGTTCGGCTCACCGCGAGGTTCTTCGGCTGCGTGCCCTTGAGCAGCTCCCACTTGTTGGCGTTCTTGGTGTAGCGGTGGGTGCCAGCGATGAACTCACCCTTGCCCGTGGAGTTCCCGCTCTTGTGCCGCGTGGAGGCCTGGTTCGAGATCGCGATCTTGCCGTGGTACTCGGCTTCCATCCGCACGGTCGCCGAGGGAGCATCGAAGATCCGGTTGTGGTCGTCGTCGTAGCAGATGTTCATCACCCGCACGAATGCGAACCCATCGCGATTTTCGATGAAGCCCGGGTCGCCGTTCTTCTCGCCGTGGACGGTGCGGTCGGTCATCGTCGTGAACATGGCCGCCAATGCGGGCCCTTCGCGGCTGATGTACTTGGTCACGCCGTGCTCGGGATGATGCACCGAGATGAAGACCTCCTCGGCCGGGCTGACGCGATCGGGAAGCTCGGTGTGGGGATTGATCGCGACAACGCACTGAGGCCCCGAATCCTTGGCAGCATGGGCTGCGAGGTGGTTGGCGAGCGCGGCCTTGGTGGAGACGCATGTCGCCGCATCGATGGTCGGGTCGTCTCCGACCTTCGTGCAGAATTCATCGGTGGATTGCCCGAGAGCCATCGGGTCCGCCGCTGCCAGTGCAGACTCGAAGGCGTTGCTACCGGGGTCGGCCCAGCTGTCGATGTCGTCGAATACGTCTTCGGGCACGAATACGGTGGTGAGGCGGTTGTTCTTCTCGCATTCGGCTTGCGAGCGCTCCTGGGCGTCGTCGTTGCGGGGTTGTTCGTCACAACCTGCGGCCGCCATACATAGGGCCAGGCCGCAGGCGAGCGAACGGTATGAGGGTGCTACGGTCTCGTGTTTCATCGCGATCGGGACTCCTCGTCGCCCAGGTGCGGCGCCCCGGGGGCGTCATAGGGCCTGGCCAGGTCGGTCGCAGCTGCGCAGCGTCGGCTTCGATAGAGCAGTCACTCCACCGCCGCGATGTCATTCACTGCGCGCTTCGCTCCTTGGTCTGCCCGCACCGGCGGTGGTCTGCGTAGGTCCGGCCGTCTGCGTGCCAGCGTCGTCGGCGTGCGAGATGAGGGTCCCGACTTGGGCGCTACAGCTGGTCGAACCACCACTGCGCTGCGGGTCCGAGGACCCGACCGCGAGGGGACGCCGCGAACAGCTGCACGAGCTGCGGCTTGCGGCCGAACCGGCGGGTTCGAAGGGCCACGAGACGACCGGAGTCCAGGTCGGCTGCGATCTCATGCCGCGGGACCCGGCACCAGCCGACCCCCGCGAGCAGGAGCTCGCGGCGGGTCACCGAGTCGTTGAAGCGCCACCTACGTTCGCCGGCGTCGTCGTCGAGCGGGAGTCCGTCCGCCAGCACGAGGTGGACGTGGCGCGCGAGCTGCCCGTCGCTGATGGGGCCGCGCAGTGTCGCCAGCGGGTGGCTCGGCGCGGTCACGGCGACCAGGTGTGCTCGAGTGCAGGCGCGGGCCTCGAAGGCACCTGCTTCGGGCACGACCGCCACGTCGGCTTGCTGTGCGGCGAGGGCTCGCGCCGGCTCGTCCCGCACCCCCGCACGCAGATCGATCTCCACCCCGTCGAACTCGGCCTCGAACGCCCGAAGGTGCGCCGCCAGACGCGGTGCGGGGTAGAGGACGTCGATGGCGAGACGGACGCGAGCCTCGACCACGTGCCCGAGCTTGCTCGCCCGGGCGCGAAGCCGTTCGAAGCCCTCGAGGATCTCGGTGGCGGATCGCAGCATCGCCCGGCCCTCGGGTGTCAGCTCGGGTCGCCGACGGGTGCGACGAAAGAGCGTGAGCCCCAGCTGGGTCTCCAGGCTGGCCACCTGGTAGCTCACCGCCGACTGGCTGCGCCCCAGCATCTGGGCGGCGCCCGAGAAGGACCCGGTGTCCACCACGGCGACGAGCACCCGGAGTTGGTCGACCGTGAGGGCGTCCGCGTAGCCTGATTCTGGCATCGGATTGATTGATGTCTAAATTCGATATAATGTCAATTGAATCGATATGAAGGTGGTCTTAGCTTGTCTCATGAACAACGCCACGCGTCGCGCCTGGGTGGCCTGCACGTCGGTCGGACTCCTGTCCGGCTGCGTGAGCCCGGGGCCCGGCGCTGAACCGACCGACCATCACCACGCACGCGCCGAGGAGCACGCCATGCCACTGACCATCGAGACCCTGCCCGCACGAAGTGGACCCCGCCCCAAGACCACACCCACCAACCCGCATACCCAGCTCGACCAGAACGCGCCAGCCGAGCTCCAGCGCGAGGTCGGCGAGTACATGTTCGGACTCGACTGTGTGGACGAGGTGGCGTCCAAGATCTCCGTGCCCGGCGCCCGAGCGATGTGGCTGCGCGACTCATGCCACGCGGGGCCCGACAGCGCCTTCATGATCGGGCGGGAGTTTTGCCATCTCCATCCGCCGAGCGACGGCAGCCTTCACCTCAACCTACCGCTCGACGTCGCCGAGGCCGCCATCGAGAAGGGTTGGGCGGAGAACCACCCGATCGCACTACGCGGGTTCATCCCCATGAACGTCGTGATGGTCTACGGGCCTCGGGACCGCGACGAACTCGAAGTGGTCAAGTGGCTGGTCGCTAGCTCGCATGGCTTCGCCCATCCCAGCGGCGCGAACTGAGACTGGCGCAGTTGTTTCGGGCTCGGCGCGTCAGACTTCGCACCGTCATCGGAGAAGGGCATGGGGGCACGGCGAACTCCGTCGTGCCCCGTCATCAACAAACAAACAGGCAAGAAACCATGTCTCACAACGATGATCCAAAGGCCCCCCAGCGCATCTCCGACAACGAGATCACCGTCGACGACCTCGAGCGTGTCGTCGGTGGTGCCGAGCCCGAGCCCGAGCCCGAGCCCAAGCCCAAGCCCAAGCCCACCTACCCGCACGATCCGGCGTATCCCTGGGGCGACTGGCTCTAACGCCAGCGGCCGAGAGAAGCGACCGTGAAACCTCCGACGGTCGCTTCTTTTGACACCTACGACGGTGGCTCGCGCGTCGTCTCGAGCAGGTCGTCGCGGTATAGCTCTCCGCGGTACCAGGCCACGCAGTCCTTGCCCTGGCCCTTGGCGTGGTTTTTGGCGCGGTTGGCCCGCTCGAGTGCCTCGCGATCGGTGAGGATGCAGTCCGGTCCCACGGGACAGATGCCGGCCGAGATGGAGAGGCTGTCGTCGATGCCGGGCAGGCTCAGCTTGCGGAGCGCAGCCTGAAACTTCTGGATGAGCCGCACCGCGTCGGTGCTTTCGTAGTTCGGCAGGAGCATCACGTACTCGTCACCACCGAAGCGATAGGCGTGTCCGTGCGCGAAGGCGTGGGCTTCGAGTCGCTCCATGAATGCCGGCAGCAGGTCGCGATCGACCCGCGTCTCACCGTATTGGGTGTTGAACGCCTTGAAGTCGTCGATGTCGAGGTAGGCCACGCAGACCGGCACCCGCCGCAGCGCGCAGCGTCGGCGGTAGGCGGCGAGGTCGGGGACGAACAGCGCCGGGGCCTCGAGGATCTCGAACTTCTCGTCGAATACCCGTGGCGCGAGCTGCTGCGCGGCGCCCAGGGCCTGCTCGGCGAAGCGTAGCGAGAGATAGTCGGTCAGCCGTGGCAGACGGGCGGTGACGACCTCGGAGAACCATGGTGCATGCACGATCCCGTCCAGGATGCGCAGTTCCTTCTCGAGATAGCGGATGGCCTCGCGGTGCCCGGTGCGTCGGCGGGGCTCGTCGATCTCGCCCGCGAGGGAGCGGCGCTGGTGGGCGACCACGGCCTTGAGCAGGCGAGCGTGAATGTCGTGGACCACGAAGCGATCCTCACCGCTGGAGAGCTGCTGGCCAATGAGCTGGAGCTCGCGGCGGATTTCCTCGAGCTCGGGTGGTCGGTAGTTTCGGAGCTGGGCCTGCAGCGGTGCGGCCAGCTCGTCGTCGAGGGCCGACTGGAATCGGGTGACCGCCCCTCGCAGGATCTTGGCCTGCACCGCGTCGAACTCGGGCATCGTGATCAGGCTACACCGATCGAGTGGGCGTCGGCGTGGCCGTGGTAGCGTGTGCACGACAGGTATGCTCATGCGACTCGGACACACCCTTGCCCTCATCGTAGGTCCTTGGCTTTGTTTCGGCGCGCCTGCGTGCGACGGCGACAAAAAGACGACCGAGGCCGGGGCGGCCGAGGTCGGGAAGACGGAGTCCGACAAGGCCCAAGGGGCGGCCGGAGCCGGAGGATGCGACGAGGCGCACGGTAAGGACGTGTACGAGGAGATGATCGCGTGGTGCGAGCTGAGCGAGAAGGTGGCTGACGACCAGATCCCGTTGGCGCCGTGGAAGCCCGCGCCCGCCGACAAACCGCTCGATGCCCGCATCGAGGTCCGACCCGGGGGGGTGTCCACGAGGTGGGGTTCCGAGACTGCGCTGGCCGACCTCCCGTCGGTCCTCGAGGAAGAACGCGATCTTGCCAAGCGACGCGGTAGGACGGTGCAGGGGTGGTCGCTGATCATCGGAGGCGACACGCCGCGAGCCGAGGTGGCGGCGGTCCTCGAGACCCTGGCCAATTCGGGCCAGAAGACGGGCAGCGTCGTGCTGACGGTGGAGCCTACTGGCGAGGTGCCGCAGCCGAGGGATCCCAAGCGCCTTGCGGCGTTGAACGCCAAGGTCGGGAGCGCCGATCCGAGCCAAAAGGCCAGCTTGCTCGCCAACGAGGTTCAATCCGCCATGCCCCCATGCCCCGGAATGACCGAGGCGTTCCGGGCAGTGGCGACGGCGCCTGCGAACGAGCGGTGCACCGTGTTGGCGCGCGGGTTGAGCCAAGGGCTCGTGAGCTGCGGGTGTCCCAAGGAGGACGAGATGCTCACGCTGGTCTACGGGATCAGCATGGGCTTCGAGCCGCCGAAGCGGTTGACCACGACGGTGCCTACGACGATCGATCCCGCCGCGACTCCGCGGGCGGGTGCCACGTGGGGCGAGATCGTGGCCGGGATGGATGAGGCCGCGATGAAGACGTTGTGGGTGGATTGATCCTCGGTGGGCGGGCCGTCTGGTTCGGCGCTACCCGTGAATTCGTCTCGAACGCCTTCGTGCTTCGCGACGCGGCCTCGCGGCTCCTCGTCGCAGGGCTCGAGGCCCGGTTCACCCAACATTCGTACTCGGGAATTTCCGTGGGTCCTCATTGCGCGGAACCATCAGCGGGGCAGGGGCTTGCCGTCGCTCACACAAAGGAAACGAGACTCTCGAACCGAACGAGGGGCCTACACGTGCTAAGGCTCCGAATCGGTGCTCCTTCTGATGGGTTGTCCGCTACTTCACGACACGAAAACGAGGCCCAGTGTCGTCGTCCTTCTTCTGTCGTTCGATGATCTCCCTCCACTCCTCAATCGCGATATCGGCTTCTTCCATTCCCAGGCTCTTGGCCTGCGCAGCTACACGATGCAGCGCTCGTTGGAATTCTTCGAACTCCGCGCGTAGGCCCGCCAGCGGCATCTCCGTCCGACCAATCCGCTCCTGGACGGTTGCAAGCTTGACTAGGCACATATGGTGCTCCTGAGAGAGCTTGAGAAGTTGTTGTGTAAGGCGATCGTGCTGCCGCCCTAGTATTGAGCCCTCGACCTGCTCCGCGGCTTGCACTGTCTCGCAGACCTTCTCGATATGAAGTTCTGTTGTGGCTTTGCTCTGTCTCAGCCGCTCGAGCGAGAGTTGAATGTCCGTTTCCTCCTGCCGAAGGGAGGCCAGCTGCTCCTCTACTCTCAAGATCTTCCCTTGGGCTGACTCTGCGTGACGAGTGAAGTCGTCAATCGAGTTTTGGAGTTTTCTGCGAACGTCCTCCCGCGCCTCCTTCGCCCACTGCTTTTTCTCCGAGAAGTTCTCCGAAGATCTCATCGCCGGGTACCGTTCATAGAAAAAATCTCGGAACTCATAGGTCGACATCGGAGGCGTTGCGGTGCTCCGGGAGGATGTCCTCAAGAGTTCGTCGAAACGGCCATCAAGATAGTCATTCCACGCGTACTGAAGCTGCTCATCCAAGTATATCTTGATCGCGTCTGGTTGAATCAGCTTGAGTAGCAAGAAGAATGCAAAAATCATCCCAAGTAGGACCTTCGCCATCAGAGCCAGGTTCTTGAATGCGTTCTCTCGGGCGCTCAGCTCCTCTTGAATCGTCTGCCGCGTAGAAGCGGTGAAATCGAGTAGCTCGGCCCCATATTTATCACGCAGTACGTCATCGCCCGCGCTTCTGATCACACCCTTTTCCTTTTCGAGGGCCAAGTTTTCGGTATTGATCGAATTGGTCTTCTCGCGTCGAGTCGTGGCCAGATCGCCTTTCAATACCGCGATGTGATTTTCGATCGAAATTGCAACTGGTCCGCGCCCCTTCGCTTTGGAAGTGCCCGTGCCACCGATCTCTAGTTCCAAGTCCTTGTTGCGCTTCTCGATCTCGTCGATCAAGCGCTTCTCCTCCTTCACGTGCTCCTTGACTTCATCCGCATCGAGGACACTCTTGCCATTAAGGGCACTGATTCCTTTGTCAATGGCTTTGTTCCTCTCGTGGCCATTGCGGCGTTCGATTTCGGCATCGATATCATCTTGAAGCAGTAATGCCGATAGAATCGGTGCCGTGACGAAGATGCTGAACGCTACCAGGCTACTGCGGAAAAGAAGGCCTGCGAACTTGCGATTCAAGATCAGCTCGGCGAATCGTTTGTAGCTCGGCGCCTCTTCCGACGGCGTGACCCGCTGCTCCGTAAACGGCGAGCGGGCGAAGTTGAGCCCGGCGAGGGTGGAGTCGATCCACCACAGAATCGCGGCGATCACGATTCCAGCGATCACCGCGATTGGAGTACGGTAGGCATTCGAGTCCGAGACGTTGTCGTGGAGGAGGACACCCCAGATGAGCCCCTCCGACGTTGCCAGAGTAGCAACCAAGGTCAACATCACGATGAGCCAGATGCGCGCCGCAGGCGTCAGCAGGTTGTCACCGTAGGGGCGGAGAAAAAGCGCTCGGAACAAATGGCGTAGTTCGCCGGGTCGTTTGCTGGCTGATGGCATGGGAAATCGCCGGCTTGCCGGATTCAGTTGATCGATATTGACGATGGGGACCCAATCTGACCGCGCAGCAGGAAACAACACGCGTCCTTTTTGAGAATCTCGAACAGGGGGCACAATAAGGGACCTTCGGGCCAGGACTAGGCCCTTTCGGTCCAAGTCGGTTACGTTCACAGAGCTGCCCTGAGGTACATGCTCGCCGCGGCCCCAGTGACGATGGGCTGGGATCTGTGCACCGTCGTCGTCGAGGCGACGACCCATGGATACGGAACTCAGGACATTACGACGGAGAATCGCAGACGCACGGCCCGATGCCAGAGGTCGACGCCGATACGGCGAGGAGCTCCGTCGCGCGGTGATCGAGTACGCGGTACGGCGCGAGGAATCGGGCGACAGTCAATCCGAGGTCGCCCGGGATCTGAGGCTGACACAGCGCACGCTGTGGGGATGGCTTCGGTGCCGACGCGAAGCGATCGTGAAGCCAGTCGAACTCGTCGAGGAAGCGCCGGACGTCGAGGAAGCGGTAGACGTCGAGGAAGCGCCGAGTGCCGAGCTCGAACCGCAAACACGAGTTCTCATCTTGCCCAGTGGCGCAGTCATCGAGGGCCTCTCGCTCGATGACGTGCTTGCCCTGGCGAGGACGTTGTCGTGATCGGAGCCCTCGGCCGCGTCAACGTCTACGCGTACTGCGAGGCGGTCGATATGCGCAAGGGGTTCGAGGGCCTCGCCGCCCTGGTCCGCGAGCAGATGGGACGAGACCCGCTGTCGGGCGCGCTGTTCTTGTTCGCGAATCGACGGTGCAACCGAGCGAAGACCCTCCACTTCGATGGAACCGGAATGTGCATGCTGGCCAAGCGCCTCGAGAAGGGCCGTTTCGTGGCGCTGTGGAACCTCGCGTCGAGACCTACGATCCCGCTAACGCGACCCGAGCTCGAGCTGTTTCTGCAAGGGAGCCACCTCATCGGTCGCTTCCGAGTCGCACCTGCGGAGCTGACCGACAAAGACCTTGCCGTACGATCCTGAGGCGTCATCCTGACGATGTGTCGGACCTCGACCGCCTCGCAGAGATCAACGATCTCGAGACGGCCAAGACGTTCTTGCTCGCGTACGCGAAGGAGAACGAGCGGCTCAACAAGCGGCTGAGCGAGGTGCTCGCGGAGCTGGCCGAGGCGAAGGGCACGACGCGTCGGGAGCAACTCGAGCTGGAGCTGGTCGAGGTCAAGGAGCAGCTCGACAAGCTGCGGCATCAGACCTTCGGCGACTCTTCCGAGCGACGCCCGAAGCCATCGGCAGACGACAAACCGAAGCCGAGCGCAAAGAAGACGGGGCACGGCCCACGGCCGCAGCCGAAGCTCCCCATCAAGACACGCCTGCTGAACTCGCGGAGGAAGACCGAGTCTGCCCGCGATGCAACGGTCGGCTCGAGGAGATCAAGGGGGCGACAGAGGACGCCGAACTCATCGACATGGTCCGGCAGCACTTCTTGCTCGTGAGGCAGCAGCGTCGGAAGTACGGCTGTGGCTGCGACGTGCACACGACCCCTGCTCCGACGAGGCACATCAAGGGCGGACGATACTCGTTGCGGTTCGCGGTGGCGGTCGCCGTTGCAAAGTATGCCGATCACAACCCGCTCACTCGGCTGTGTCGGATGTTCGGGCCCCAGGGGCTCGACGTCGACAGCCAGACCCTCAGGGGCCAGAGCGAGGCCCTCGCTCAGCATCTCGTGCCGGCCTACGACAAGCTGCGGCAGCACATCCTCGGAGCCGATGTCGTCGGCGCGGACGAGACGTGGTGGCGGTTGATGGGCGGAAAGGCCAAGTCGACCAAGCGTTGGTGGGCCTGGTCGCTGACCAACCCCGACGCTGTCTGGCATGGCATCGACTCGAGCCGCTCGGCCAAGACCGCCGCCAAGTATCTAGAGGGCTTTGACGGCACATTGATGGTCGATGGCTACAAGGCCTACGACACGATGGCCAAGCACGAGTCGGGGATCCGATTGGCGCACTGCTGGGCGCACGCCAGGCGGAAGTTCGTGGAGGCTGAGCCCAACTACCCGCAGTGCAGCGAGGCCATCGAGCTGATCGGCCAGTTGTTTGACCTCGACCGCGAGACCCGGGACCCGAGCCTGCTCGAGGGTGATGCCAAGCTGGAAGCCGAGCAGACGCGGCTGGCCAAACGCAACGCGGAGGCGAGACCAATCCTCGATCGACTCCGAGCCTGGGCACTCGAGCAACGCGGGTTGCCGAAGTCGGGCCTGCGCAAGGCCATCGACTACATGTTCCGGTACTGGGATGGGCTGACTGTGTTCCTCGAAGACGCCTACGTCCCGCTGGACAACAACCAGACCGAGAGAGCGCTTCGCGGCCTCGTCATCGGTCGCAAGAATCACTACGGCTCTCGCTCGAAGCGAGGGACCGAGGTCGCGGCGCTGTACTACTCGCTCATCGAAACGGCGAAGCTCCACGACATCAATCCGGCTGACTACATCTACACCGCGACCATCTTTGCGATCGAGTTCGGGGAGGCGTTGTTGCCCTGGGAGTACGCCGCGCTCCCGGAATCCGCCTGAACTGCGGCGGGTACCAGAGCTCTGATGGGCCCGCTACCCGGGCCACGGCGAGTTCATACGCCCTGAGCTCAGAGCAGCGGCGGCCAAGCGGTCGCTCGCCGTCGTTCGCCCCCTGCTGGCCGGCAACTCCGCATCGCCGGAATCCAGGCCTGCGCCAAGACCGACCTCCCCGCGGGCTAAGAACACGGCGGGTGCTGCTGCTCATGTTGGGTCGCGGACGAGGGATAGAGGCAGAATCTGAGTGTGGCCCAAGCTCACCTCGTCGTCGCCCGGGCACTGACTCCAGTCGCAATGCGAGGTCGGGAAGTGGTCGGTATTGCTGGGGCAGAGAAACTGGTCGCACCGCTGGGGCGGGCGTCGACCCCGGCGCCCTAGCTCCCACCGATCCCGCGGAACATGATTTGATGTCACGTTTGGTGATGGCGATCCTCAGGCTCGTTGGCTTTCGGTGTCGACAAAGGTGTGCACCGTCGCGCCATGAGCAGTGCGTGGAGGAGCGACGATCCTCGCGAGAGATTTCGGACTCGTCGTCCTCGATATTTCGAAATGGCCTGAAATCGAACGCCAGCGACGGTGTAGGAGCCCTGCCGCGAAACGAGAGGTGATGACGGTTTTTCGCCGAGCTACACCTGTTTTCGTGCACGTCCCCAAACTCGATCGTCGAACTGTTCGTGTTTCCGCGCCGAGCAATCGCTCGAGTGGCCCGCGAAAGGTGTCCCCATTTCGTTCTCTGGTTGGCGCTCTAGAACAGCGTCGCGGCGCCTCCCATGCTTGATTCGCCGCGACGGCGCATGCTACGGATGGTGACTGGGAGTTAGCGACGTTCGCTCTCTTCTACTATAGGGGGAGCGGCGCTCGACGATGCCACGCCCCTCGTATCGATAGCGGTCACGTCGGCCGATGCAGCGGTTCTTGCGAGGAGTGTGGCGATGCCCATCCAGACGGACAATAACCCGGAATATCGCGGTCCCAAGGGGTTCAACAAGTATAGTCCGCTGAAAAAGCTACAGTTGGCCGCTGGTGACAGTGCGCACTACGACGCGCTCGTCAGCAGCCGAGAAACGCTACTCAAGGCTCCAGCAATCTTCCCTGCGGAACTGCTACTGGTCATGCCGGACTGGGATGCGGCGGTGAACCAAGAGAACGCTCATGGCGGCAATCGACCTCCGCTGGTGGTGGTCTCGAGCAACCGCGCGGATTGGATCCTCGCAGGATTCAACCGAGCGACGGCGGTCCTTCATGCTCTTGGCGGCGGGCTGACCCACTTCAACAACATCAACGATGTCCGTGCACTCCTCGGCCCTACACCGGACCCTCAGTCTCCACCAGTCTACTGCCCCTTACGCCTGGGTCCTGCGCCGCGCCGTAGTGTCTATATCATCGTTCATGCGGCGGAATACGACTACTACAAGACCAAGCTGAGCGGCACCGGGGTCACGATTGTCGGCTGGCAGTTCAAACAACCGACCACAGGTCCCGTTGGCACGAACCCATTCAGTGGTTTCGGCGCGAGCCGGTTCGCAGCCATCGAGTTCCTCAAGACGCTGAGAAACAAGGCGCATGCGGCTGGAGGGGCCTACCCGTGGGGCAAGGCCTGGCTCTTCGACGACAACGTCATCGGGTTCAGGTTGTTCGCCGGTCTCACGGCCGTCGAGACGGCCATGGGGGCCACCGACGTCTGCGCTGGATTCAACGGGCTCATCCAACCGAATACACGGGATGAGAACCGAAAGTGGGCGAACGGTCAGCCGCCGAATAAAAAGGACGGTACGAATCTTCCTGCGCTGAAGGCCTCCAGGCCACCAGGCCTCGTTCAGCAAGCCTCACTTTGGAATATCGACTACATCGAGGCGCAAAATGTGAACTTCAGCCCGATCTTCGTCGCCTCCAAAGAAGATGTGAGCCTCACGCAGTACTTCAATACGAAGCCGATCACGTACCAGTGGTACGCGATCGACATATTCAAAGAGCCCGCGGGGTATGACAACAGCCCGGGCGCGGGCATCGTCAATACCGCCCGGCAGGCGTTCACCAATTACTTCTCCACTCCAGAAGACAGCGTGTCGCTCGATGCCCCGTCTGCCCCCGCCACCACCGCGAACCCGACGCCACCGCGGACGACTCAGACGCTACGGCACTTCGTGGACAATGTGGTGCTGCCGGGCTCGGTGAACGTCGATGCAACGCAGGCTGCCAACGCGGACATCCAACGGCTGGCGGTCTGCCACAGCATCGAATCGGTACTGACCAGCGCGGTCAAGGGCGACTTTCCACCACCCGCGAAAGCAGCCCCGTACGCTTCGTATTTGGCGCCGGCCTCCGTCAGTGAGATGTTCAACCCCCCAGGCGGTGCCACGGTCACCGTCACCGCACGCGACGTTTCCTGAGGCCCTCCGATGTCTCTCACCGCACTCGTCACCACTCTTCGGGGCCAGGCCGCCAGCTCGAGCATCGAGCTGGACAGCAGCGTCATCGCTTCCGACACGACGCGGGAAGCCATCGCCACCGCGCTGGCCCTGGGCAGCGGCGCGCACCTGACCATCGCAGGGGTCACCGCGGCCGACATCCCTGACCCCGCCAACGGCAAGGTCGTGATCTCGGTGGGCACCGCGTCGTTGCTCGGACGCACGGCGGTCCCGATTCACCTGGAGTTCACCGAGCCCCTGTCCACCATCGAGGTCATCATTCGGGCCACGGTGGGGACCGGGTGGGCGTTCAAAGACAGCTTCAAGGGCCTCGATACCTTCCCCTTCAACCTGCTGACGTTCACCGAGACGGCCTACACGCCACCCCAGTTCGTCTACACCACGACGCCGAATTCGGCGTATCCGTGGCCGGACGACGCGGCCCACACGATCGATCTGGCCGCGGCGGGCCTGTACTTTCTCGCCGAGATCGGCGTGACCAGCTTCACCCTGGTCGGGCAGCTCCTCGGCAAAATCGTGAAGCCGGGGCCGGTCAAGTTCTACGGCCCGTTTTCACCCGTGGCTGGCCAGTCGCTGCCCGTGGGCAAGATTCGCGCCCCGCTGGGCGACGACACCGACACCTTCGATGTCGGGACCGGGTCCGACAAGCTCACGTTGAGCACTCCGGCCCTGGCCGTGCAGGTCACCGAAGCCAAAGACTCGACCGAGCTGCAGCAGGTCGATCTGTTGGTCGAGTCGGTCTTGGACAAAAAGCTCGACATCGGCGTCGTTTTTCCGATCAGCGGAAACACCCTCGCACTCAACTCGGCCCCTTTGCCGCACGCGAGCTTCTCGATTCCCGACCTCATCGAGACCCTGCCCGGGGGCAGCGACTTCGAGGAGTACATCCCAACCGAGCTCGAGAGCGTGTTCGACAACGTTGGGCTCGACTCGTTCTCGATGGTGTTCACGCTGAGTCCCAAGGTTCAGAGCATCGGCCTGGAGATCGGCACGATCAAACCCTGGACGGTGATCAAGCCGAACGTGCTGGTACTCGAGAACATGGCGCTACGCATCGCCATCGTGGACCCGTCGGGGATTAACCTGACTCGGGTGCTCATGTCCGCGAGCGCCAAGTTCCTGCCCAACGCCTTCAAGGGTGATTTCGCGTTTACCGTCAGCTTGGACAAGCAGACGTCCTGGGAGGTCAGCTCGGTCAGCGGTGTCTACTCGGGGACCGTCAACCTGGGGGACCTGGTAGGCGAGCTGCTCGGCAACCAAGATTCCGTTCCCTCGGCGCTCCGGGCCATCGGGTTTTCGGACTTCAGTCTCTCGGCCATCCGGGCCGCCCCGGCCGACCCCTTCACCTACTCCTTCTCCGGCAACGCAGAGGTCGGCTTCCCGCTTCTGGGCACGGAGGTGAGCGCACAGATCTACGTCGGAGTCAGCAAGCCGGGGGCGGGGAACCCAACCGTCAACATGCTCGGCGGGCTCGTGATCGGCAAACAGACCTTCTCGCTGAAGCTCGACCTGGCCAAGAGCGGGAGCCTGATGAGCGCGGAATGGTCGACGTCGGGCGAGCCGCTGGGGTTCAATGGCCTGGCGGATTCGCTGGGCCTCGATCTGCCGCAGATTCCGTCGGGGCTCGACTTGGGCCTGAAGTCCGCCGGGGTCAGCTACGACTTTGGCAAGAGCTCCTTCGCCCTCGACGCGGAGTCCGTCAACTTCGGCGACGCCACCTTTGCGAGCCTGAAGGTCGCCACGGTCTACCAGTACGCGTTTCAGCTCGAGGTCGGCCACGCCATCTCGCTCGCCGACTTGCCCTTGGTGGGCAGCAAGCTGCCCGATGCTCACGCGTTGTCGATTTCGGACATGGGCCTGGTCTACGCGTCGAAGAAATTCGACGGGACCCAGATTGGCGAGGTCAATCAATCGCTCGTGCCCCTGACCAAGGCCAAGAAGTTCTCCTCGGACGGGCTCACCCAGGGCTTCGAGTTCAGCGCAACCTTGCAGCTGGCGGGCACCACGATTCCCGTGAATGTCGGCGTCCGCACGGATTCGACCAAGCCCACGGGTGGCGGCGGCGGTGGTGGTGAGGCCGACGCTCTGACCGCGTCTCCCGCGGACGGAACACCCGCGGTGGGGGCTTCTGCGCCCGCGAGCAAAGGCTCTTCGACCACCAAGTGGTTCAACATTCAGCGCCAGTTCGGGATCTTCCAGTTCAATCGCGTCGGTGTCGGCTACGTCGATGGGGAGCTCACCTTCTCCCTCGATGCGGGCATCGACCTGGGCCCTCTGACCTTCTCGGTCGACGGTCTCTCCATCGGGACGCCCATCGATGCTTTCGATCCCAGCTTCAACATCGCGGGGTTGGGGCTCGGCTACAACAAGCCCCCGCTCGAGATCGAAGGCGCGTTGCTCAAGATCCCGAGCCAACAGCTCGCTCCCGACACCGCCTTCCAATTCGACGGCATGGCGGTCGTCAAGGCGGCCGAGTTCGGCCTCGCCGCCATCGGATCCTACGCGCAGCTGAAGTCGGGGGACCCCTCGCTGTTCGTGTTCGCGCAGCTCGAGGCTCCCCTCGGTGGGCCTCCGGCCTTCTTCATCACCGGTCTGATGGCGGGCTTCGGCTTCAACCGGTCGCTCGCCATTCCGGGGCAGAACGAGGTCACGAGCTTCCCTCTGTTGGTTCTCGGCGCGCCTCCGGCCCCCGGCGTCAACGCGGCCGCCCAAAACCCCACCGATGTGCTCGACATCCTCGAGGGTCGCAAGGCCCTGCCGGACGGCACCCAAAAGGCCTGGATCGCGCCCAGCCCCGGTGACTACTGGCTGGGCATCGGCATCGAGGCGACGTCCTTCGAGATCGTCCAGTCCAAAGCGGTCCTGCTGGTGAGCTTTGGGCACGAGCTGGTGTTCACGCTGCTGGGTCTGTCGACCATGCAGCTGCCGCAGCCGGTCGAAAGCGCAGAGACCTACGCCTACGTCGAGCTGGGCCTGAAGGCGCAGCTCAAGCCCGAAGAAGGCTTCTTCGGGCTGTCGGCGGTGCTGAGCGCCAACTCGTACGTGCTGACGCCCGACTGCCATCTGACCGGTGGGTTCGCGTTCTATCTGTGGTTCGGCGACAACCCGCACTCCGGCCAGTTCGTGGTGACCCTGGGTGGCTACCACCCCGCATTCAAGCCGCCGTCCTTCTATCCCACTGAGCCGCGCCTCGGCTTCAACTGGGCGGTGAGCAGCAGCGTCTCGATCACGGGGGGCGCCTACTTTGCGCTGACGCCCTCGTGCGTGATGGCGGGCGGTAGCCTGGATGCGCAGTACCACGACGGTAACCTACGCGCCTGGTTCAAGGCCTATGCCGATGTGCTGATCTCCTGGCGTCCGTTCTTCTTCACGGCGGACATCGGGGTGTCGATCGGCGTGTCCTATCGGCTCAACTTGCTGTTTTGCCACAAGACGATCAGCGTGTCGCTCAGCGCCTCCGTGGACTTGTGGGGGCCTCCCACGGGCGGCAAGGTCCACGTGCACATCGTCGTGGTGTCGTTCACCGTGCACTTCGGTTCCGACGGCATCGCGGGTGCCAACGACCCCCTCGGCTGGACCGACTTCAAGAGTCTGCTGCCGCACCCGAACAACGTCTGCAAGATCACCGTCTCCGACGGCATGTACAAGACGTTGGCGAGCACCGTGAGCAGCAACAAGAAGCTGTGGGTGGTGCGAGCCCGCAGCTTCAAGTTCTTCACCCAGGCGGCCGTGCCCTCGAGCAAGCTCGCCTACCCGCACTCGACCGACCCCGGCACGACCGACTTCGATGGGGACCCGGTCGATATCTCGCCCATGAACAAGACGGGCGTCGACTCGACCCACAGCCTCAGCATCTACCCAAAGGGGGGCAGCAAGGCCAGCCCCATCGACGTCTCGAAGTGGTCGCTCGAAAAGCGCCACGGCAATGTGCCCAAGTCGCTGTGGGGAAAACCGCCGAGCCCATTTACGCAGATTCCCGCGACCCCCACCGCCGATGTCATCGACGGGTCGTTGGTGGGCTACGAAGTCTCCGCTCCGTCGCCGGAGATCGGACCTTCGCTGGGCCTGGTGAAGCTCACCGACGTCGGACAAGAGCACATCGCTCCCGAAGGGCAGGCGCCCATCGATGCGTCGGTCCAACCCTCGACCGCGTTCGTACCCGCTGCCGACGCGAGCTCGATCGGCAAGATCGCCGACATTCAATCCACGGCCAGCAGCGCCCGGGACAGCCTCTTCGGCGTCCTCGATGGCGCAGGGCTCTACAAGGGCCCCAATGAGTCCCTCGAGGCTCTCGGCCAGGATGCCGAACACCTCTTCAGCGATGCTCCCATGGTGCAGACCCCCAGGAGAAGCGCATGACTTCGAAGCAATTCTCCCACGACATTCCGGTCGGGGATATCCAGTTCTACGACGACTACTTGCCGGCCATCAGCGCGGGTAACTGGGTCATCGAGGTCGGCCAGACCCTGACGCACAGTGGCGCGACCATCAACGAGGGGGACACGCTCTCGACGGTCCAAGAGTTCGTCGTCAGCGGGCCTCAGGTCCACATGGACCCGAGCACGGTCATCAACAAGTACCCGCCCAACTCCACATCCGGGAAGTACGGCGAGGTGCTGCCCCATATCGTGCTGGGCGATCCCATGTTCCCGTGGGAGCGCAAGATCATGGATCGCTCGACCCGCCAGCCGTGGCTGGCGCTGCTGGTCTTCAGCCCCGACGAGCTGAAGGGCCCGCAGAACTCGACCACCCGCCTCACCAACACCACGGTCGCGAAGTTCATCGCTCCCAAAAGCGGCGTGCTCAAGCCGGCCATCCAGATCGAAGACGACATCGATCAGGACACGCAGGTCTGCAGCTACATCGAGATCTCCACCGACACCTTCAAGGACGTCCTGCCTCGGCTCGACGAGCTCCGTTTCCTGTCGCACTGCCGCCGGATCAACACGGGCGACAAGGCGATCTTGGGCCTGAACGAAGACGGCTTGTTCTCGGTCGTGGTGGCCAATCGCTTCCCCGAGCAGCCCGCCACTGGCAAACCGCCGGCTCCCAGCATCGTGCACCTGGTCTCGGTCGAGGGCTTCGACGCGGTCCTGAACGACAACCCCGACTTCGGCAGCAACACCACGGTCCAGCTGCTCACCTTGGCGTCGTGGACCTTCTCGACGATCGCGGACAACGCCGAGGACTTCTACGGGTTGTTCAATCACATCGTGGCCGAGGAATACGACGGGCACACCTACACGGCCGACAACATGTTGCTGCGGCTGCCGACCCCCACCATCAGCGGCACGGGCCAGGCCCAGACCGAAGCGGCGGACCGCGTGCAGTCGGGCTTCGTCCCTCTCACGTACCACACGCGGGTCGGGGCCGAGACCTTCGCCTGGTACCGCGGACCCTTGGCGCCGTGTTTCACGACCGAGCTGACGAGGACGACTCCGTTCTTCACCAGTGACGCGGCGTTGATCTACGACGAGACCTTCGGGGTCTTCGACACCTCGCTGGCCACGGCGTGGCAGATCGGGCGGGCCGTCGCGTTGAGCGACAAGCGTTTCGGGGGCATGGTGCTGGACTTTCGTCGCCGCGCCCACCGGATCACCGATGCCCTCCTGCATCGATTGCAGAGCGAGCACTTCTCCGCGGCCCAAATCGATCAAGTCGAGCATGACTCGCTGGTCCAGGACGAGTTCACCACGCTGCTCAACGCTCAGCTGCTCGCCGACATCGGAAACACCACCCCGCAGCCTGCAGTCCCCGCGGCCGTGCCCGAGGCGGCGACACCGACGGATCCCAAAAAGGCGGTGCAGGATTTTCTGGCGCAGCCCGAGGTTCAGGCGACCCTGAAGCAGCTGGTCGCCGCAGACCTCGATCCCATCGCCCAATGGCTGGCGCGCCTGCTGCTGCTCTATCCCGTGCCCTTCAATCACCTCGTGCCCGACCCGAACATGCTGCCGGTCGAGTCGCTGCGTTTCTTCTATCTCGACAACAATTGGATCAGCGCGTTGCTGGATGGGGCGCTCACCATCGGCATGGAGTCGAGCCGGGACACCTTCTTCTACGAGATGACCCACGGGATCCTGCACGAGGCGGCACATACCGCCGCGAAGTTCGAGCGCTCCCGTCTGACCGGGGTGGACCCCGACCCGCAGGAGGTGAGCGAAGGCCTGGTCAGCGGCTTCTTGCTCCGCTCCGCCCTCGTCTCCGGGTGGCCCAACCTCGCGGTACGGCCGAAGGTCAGCGCGGGCACCAAGTTGCTCAAGTTCCTACGCTTCGAACGGCTGTCGCCGAACGTGCTGTTCTGCTTGATCGACGGGGTTCCCGATACGATCGAATTTGCCGAGCCACAGGAGTCGTTTCGCTTCGGCGTCAACGGGAGCGGCGACGTCCCCCTGCGCAACCTGGTCCCCCCGAAAAACGCGGGAGATCCGGGCCTGGACACCCAGCTCCCGGGGGACCCGATGTTCAAGGTCTACGATGCGAGCGGAGCGAACGCAGAGCACATGCGCGCCGCGGGCAGTCGGGTCCTGAACATCGACCCCTCGGCCACGACCGGGCTCATTCAAGCCCTGAACACAGCGAACGGCCAAGCCCACTCGCCTGCCGTGACCAATCCTCCGATGGGCCCCGGGGCATTTGCGATGCAGATGATCGACTCCCCCGAAGTCATCACGTGGCATAGCCAATCCTGATGAAACGAGCGACCACCGTGACAACCCCACAACTCGTCGTTCCCGTCAATCTGGACGTCCTGCTGGTCAACCAGCAACTGACCACTCGCGATGGCCATCTGCGCTGGTGGCAGTTCAACTACATCGCGCTGAAGAACTGGCTGAGCCCCGAGCCCACGGCCGGCGATCGCGACAGCGGCGTCAACCAGCCGGGCGCCTATCTGCACTGGAGCCTGCCGCGATCGCTGCGTCAGGGCACGCAGGACCGCAAGGACACGTCGATCAACTATCCCTTGGTGCCCAATCGCTGGCTGGTGGTTCGCGTGTCCGGCACGACGACGCGCACGGCCACCGCATGGGTCGTCGAGAGCGATTGCCCCTTCGGCGCGGCCATCCAGACCCGCTTTCCCAGCATCGACGTCGGGCAGAGCAGCCAATACTTGGTCACCCCCGAGATCATCCAGGGGTGGCTCGCGAGCGCCGACGCGTATCGCAAGGACACCACGCTCAGCCCGACGAGCACGGACCCGCAGGTCGCCAACATCGGCGTCGCTTTTCCGCAGAGCTCTTGGAGCGAGCGCGCCGCTTCGGACCACGGTTTCCTCACCGCGATGGGGCCGGGCAACGAGGCCTTCAGCACCTACTACGCCCACAACGTCGGCGTGTTCTCGATGTATGACGACCTGAGCGGAGTCGACAAAGACACCCTCAGCTACATGGTGGTCGGTTGGTACGCCAACCCCTCCGACGACGTCTTGGCCCAGGCGCAAGCCAGCGCCGATGCCTACAACGAACTGCTCAGCCAGCTGAAGTGGACCCCGGACGAGGGGGCGACCGCCCAGTGTGCAACCAGCGTGTACCAAGGCATGGCCTTGGGCCTCGACTGGGACCCCAGCGGTAGCCCTCCGCCCAACGATCCGCTGGAGAAGACGCGTGAGGCCAAGAGCCTCACCGTTTCGCTGGGCAACTCCACCATCGATGCGTTCACCGCCTTGGTGAGCAAGCAGCTCACGACCGCGGGTCACTCGAACCAGACCGTGCAGCTGCTCGAGGCCTTTCACTACAACCTGTTGCCGGTCATCAATCAGGTCAACGGCCCCGCCCTGCTGGCCGAAGAGATCCGGGACAGCTGGTACGGCTCCAAACCGGGCGGCTACGGCTGGACGATCGTCGACAAGAAGTCCAATGGCGAAGCGGAGACCCAGCTGACGACGGCCGAGGCCGCGTGGTTGGCTCAGCTCAACTCCGATCAGGCGAACCTCGACGAGGCCCTCAGCGAGCTGTTCCAGCTGCAGTGGGACCTGAACGCGACTTGGTACAAGTCGAATCTCCTGCCGACCCTGTTCCCGGCTCCGGACAATACTCCGAGCCAGTCGGATCTGGACGCCGCACTCGATCCCAAGACGAGCCATGGCATCACGGCGCAGGTCGTGAGCCAGTACAACAAGGTCAACGCGCTCTTCGAGAAAGTGCCGCGGCCCATCTCGACGAACGCATCCAACCCTCAGCAAGCGCAACAGGCTGGCATCGCGGCGTTCGCTGCGACCAAGAGCCTGGACTCCGCCAAGACCCTCAAGGCGGTGACGGCAGGTCGGTACTACAAGGCCACCAACCCGGTCATGATGCTATCGGGGGTGCAGCCGCCCGCGGACAGCGACCCCAACCAGGCGCTGCAGGTCCGTACTACGTCGACACTGGTGACGGCATTTTCTGCCGCGAGCACCACCATCGATGCGGCCAAGCTCGGCTCGACCATCCCGGCACTACCGAGCGTGGCCAACCTCAATGCTGCCGTCCCCGCGCTGATGGCAGAGTTCTTCCTGCTCGACCCGAGCAACGCACCGGTCATCGCCACGGCCTTGAGCATCTCGGAGAGCGACGTGCAGAGCGTGATGACCGGGCACCAGGCGGCCAACTACACCGGGCCGCTTCCCGAGCTGGACCTGCGCCTGTGGCAACAGCAGTGGAGCCCGCTCTACGTCGAGTGGAAGATCAAGTACACCCACATCCCATACCAGAACAAAGCAGGCACGACCCGCTACTGGAGCTTCGATGGCACTGGGTACCAGTACACGCCGGGGGGCACGGCACCGACCACCACCGATCGTGAGGTGAGTGGGATCTCGATGCTGGGTCCGAGCGCGCAGTTCGTGTTCAAAAAACGGCTCGAAGACTACCTAAAGAAATACCCCAATGCCGATCTGTCGCAGCTGGACCAGTGGATCGAGCAAATCGACGACTGGAAGTTCCTCAGCCAAGAACTGACCGGTTTCCACGACCTGTTGGCCATGCACGATCACCGCGCCTTTCGGCGGCCGATCGACAGCGATAGGGTCGGGAGCGGCCCGGCCCTTTCCGTCGCAGACCTGGCTGGTTTCCCGACCGGATCGAAGCAGGGGGCGACCACCCTGCCCAGCAGTTTTCAGGGCAACGTGGGGTCGCTCCCAAACCTGCCCAACGGACCCGTCTACGAGTTTCAAGGGGTTCGTTCTGGACAGGGCTACTTCGAGATGTTGCGGCTCTACGACAAGTTTGGACGAACGCTTTGGATCATCGAAGAAGGGGAGAGCACCGGGCTGCACGATGCCGCCAACTTCCCCTTGATTCGGGATCCCGATCTCACCCCCGATCCGGCGCATACCGTGCCGACCGGCATCGCGGCCGTCGCCCAGTTTCCCCCCACGTGCTTGCAAGAAAGTCGCCTCGAGTTCGACCTGGTCGATGCGACCGAGGAGACGAAGGTCCTCGACCGCTCTGCCGGCGTCAATCCCATCGGAGGCTGGGTGCTGCCCAACCATCTGGATGGGTCCATTCTCCTGTTTTCGCCCACGGGCGAGGCGCTGGGCGAGTATCGTCTGTTCGCGCAGGACGGCGGTACCAAGCAGGGCGCCTGGACGGCTCCGGCCCATAGCCAGATCGAGACCCTCGCCGACGTCCAGGCCGCCGCGCCCCTGCTGCACTCGATGATCACCGCCTCGGGCTTCGGCACCCAGGCGGCATTCGAGACCTTCCTCGATAGCATCGACTCGACGTTGTGGACGGTCGATGGCCTGGGTGACCGTGACGACCAGAACTTGTCGGTGCTGATCGGGCGCCCGCTCGCCCTCGTGCGGGCGCGGCTACGCATGCGGCTGCATGGGCCTGCCGTGACCGCGTCCGACTGGGCGCACACCCGGCTCGACTGGTCCACGCCGGATGTCCCGGACTTCGTCAGCTACAAGTTCGGCATTCGCATCGGGGACCAAGCCACGCGCGAAGACGGTGTGATCGGGTACTACGCCGATACCGACTATTCGACCTTCAACAGCGTGGTCGCTCCAGACACGGCGAGCCCCCAGACCTACGTGAAACAGATCGGCCCCATCGGCCAAGCGACGGGCGGCAACTTCATCGATCTCGACTATGAGGATGGCAGCCAGCAGTACTTGAGCATTTTGGTGGATCCACGCGCCGCGATGCATGCGATCACGGGCGTGTTACCGGCAAAGAAGGTCAACATCCCCGCCGGTTTGGTGGAGCGGGCGCTGACGAAGATGGAGGTCGGCTTCACGCTGGGGCCCATCCTGACCGAGATCCGCGAGACGCCGACCCAGGGCGGCACGAAGCCCGCCCACCCCATGGCAATCTCCATCCCTTCGCCAGCCGAGCAAGGCGGCACGTGGTCGTGGTGGGAAGGCGACGGCAAGGGGCACTGGACCGGCTACGACCTCACGACCTCGACGACGACGGCCAAGCTCGAGGACACGCCCAACACGCTGCGCGAAGGCACCTTGCAGCTGACCATCGATCTCGACAGTGGTGGCGCGGGCTCGGACAACGGAGGTGAATCAGGAGACGCTCCAGATCCAGGGAGCGTGGCCCACGTCGTCAGGCAACGCAGTCACTAAAGCCCCATTCGAGCCCCAAGACCGAAAGAAAATCCCATGGCCCCGACCCCGCCCATTCTCGAATACCAGTTCTCGACGTTTCCCTCTCAGCTACAGGTCAGCACCCCTGATACGGAGGCCCAAGGGCGGATCGACGTCAGCGTATCCAGCGGTGCCACGCCGAAGTATTGCAGCATCATTCGCATCGCAATTCCCCTGGGGACGGACCCGACGGAGTTCGGCCCGGGTCCACTCACCGCGTCGGTGAGCAGTGCGAAATGGACTCTCTCCGACCATGACATCGTCCCTGCCAGCACGTTCGGCCTGAACACTCAGACTCAGTACGCGCGCTTTACCTTCAATGCCCGCGACGCCACGGCCTACAAGATCGACTACAACCTCGTCTTCAGCGTGCAGGGGGCGGTCAACCAGAGCATCGGCAGCTTCGGCTATCTGGTTCAAGAGACCTCGGGCACCAGCTCGACCAACCTCACCCCAAAGCAGGGGACCTTCCCCCTGACCAAGGTCACGCCGTTCTTCTATCTCGAGAACCTGGTCACGACCACCACCACCGCCCCCCTGGTTCCCGCCTCGCAGTTCGCCAACAGCACCGCCATTCGCCTCGCCTGGGAGAGCAATGGCACCTGGTTCCAGGTCTTCGAGAAGGGGAACACCACACCGCTCTATTCCGGGCCCAACAAGACCTTCACCGTTCCCGCTGGAGCGGCGACCGACACCACCTACTACGTCCAGGCTGCAGTGACCCAAGATCCGGCGGGGGACACGGCCAGCTTCGAACCGATCTACTTGTACGAGTCGGCCACCGTCACCATCACGAACCCGGACCTGACCCCGAACAGCTCGATCGTCACCGGAAACTTCAAGGCGATGTTCGGGGCAGACGTTGGTCCGTTCACCGCGACCACGGGGGCCCTCTCCCATGCGATGACCAACTCGAGCGGCACCAACGCTACGCTCATCCTGACCAACAAGACGGCGTACGCCAGCGGCGACCAGCCGTCCGGACTCATGGTCAACGTCGTGAAATCGACCGATGTCGCGATCCGGACCTCCGGGATCATCGAGGTCGATGTCCCGGCCAAGAGCACCGCGATCAAGACCGTCGGCACGATCGTGGTGACCGTACCGGTCACCAGCGACATCGCGTTCAGTACCAACGGGGTCATCAAGTCGGCGTCCGGCCTCACCGCGACCACCATGCTCGAGACGAGCGAAGGGCCCCGGCCGGCGACGTCTCCCCTCGTCCTCGACGCCAAGGTCCACCTCTGTGGAAGCGGGAAACTTCAGTCGGGTCGTGCCGAGGTTCCGTTCGGAGCGGAGCGCGACCTCATCGCGTCCGACGCTCCTTACGTCGTGCTGATTACCCCGACCGATCAATGCAATGGCGTCTGCGTCCCGCACAAGAGCGCGGAGGGATTCGCCGTGCAGGAACTCGGAGGGGGCACCAGCGACGCGACGTTCGACTGGCTCGTCATCGCCCCGAAGCGCCACACCCTCGACCACGACGCGACCCACCCGCTGCCACAGGAGTAGGGAGAGCACGCCAAAACGGAGCGCGGGTCTCGTCGATGGTACAGTCGGCGAATGCGGGCTGTTGTCCCTCCCTACATGGTTCCGACGGTGGAACTGCTGCGGAGGGCGTTCCCGAGCGGCATACCCGAATGTGACCTCCTGCCTCTGATGGCGGTACTGGGCGACGCGGGAATGTCGAATCGAAGTGTGGCCGCTGCGGTCGGGTACTACTACGGGAAGGACTCCACGGCGTTTTCCTACCAGGCGCACATCTGCACCGTGGATGAGACCGTCTCTGACCTGACCAAGTTTGCCATTCGAGAGTACCTCCGTAAGTTCGGGTTCGACGACTGGGTCGCGTCGTCGACATGAAGCCGCTGGCGGGCGACGAAGTAGCAGCGAAACGCGACCATCGGGCGTGAGGCGCTCCGGTGCCTCGGGCGCGGCCGCGACGGGAAGTTTGGCGCTGGTATTGGCTCGGTCGCGAAGCTGATGGAACTCGATGTCGTTCAGGCGGCTCCACGCTCGCCGAACATGAACGTGTCGCGCGAGCGCTTCCACGCAAGCGTGAGGCGCGAATGCCTCGACCATGCCCTCATGGCCGATGCGCCCCGTGGACGTGATCCGACCCGCGAGGTCTGGGAACTGGACACATGTCATGCGTTCGTTCTCGTTGCCCCCACTCGTCACCGCTTTGGGCCTTGTCGCCGCGTGCACGGCCACGGAGGACCCCATCGGAGCCCTCGAGCCCGATCCGTCGCCCTCGGCCGGCGCCACTGATTTCGCGGCGGCGAGCGTGCCTCCAGCGGATTCGGTACCCGCATCGTGTCAGGATACGGCTGACGCGGAGGCATGTTGCGCTCCGGGTGAGGTCCTCGTCGAAGGCACGCCGGGCGACGACGTGCTCGACCACGGTGCCGGTACGGACACGCACTGTGTGTTCGCGTTCGAGGGCGATGACTCCGTCGATCTCGGCAGCTCCGGCGGGCGGGCGTTGCTCGGGTCCGGCGACGACCAGTTCTCCGGCGCCAGCGGTTCCGAGCTCGTGCTCGGCGGCTCGGGTGCCGACGTGATCATGGGCTATGCCGGCGACGACGAGCTGCACGGAGGCCTGCAGGGGGACGCGCTGCTCGGAGGCTACGGCGACGATGTCTTGGTGCCCGGCCCCGGTCTCGACTACGTCGACGGAGGCATGGGCAACGACGTCATCTACATCAACCATGCATGCGAGATCGAGCCGGGCGAGTGGATCGACGGCGGCCGCGGACGAGACACCCTCGTGTCGCCCCTGTCGTTCGACGAACTCATCGCGCTCGGAGTCACGGTGGACGGCATCGAGAAGCTCGTCATCGGCTCCGATCCCTGCGCGTCGGAGTGCTCGGAGCCGCCCGAGTGCGGCGAGCACGGGGAGTGCGTCCCCGACGACGACGGGGAGGCGATGTGCTCGTGCGAGGAGGGCTTCACCGGCCCGGAGTGCGACATCCCGTGCGAGGAGGGGGTCTCCTGCGAGCTGAAGGTCTTCTACCACTCCAACGGCACGGTCAACGGCGCGATCATGCGCGGTGGTCTGCTCTTCGAGGCGGAGGATGAAGCCGGGGCTCACCTCGGGCTCAAGCAATGGCTCGCCGAGCACCACGAGCTGGTCCAGATCGATTCGACCGAGACTCTCGATGTTTTCGAGGATCTCGTGCTGACCGAGCCGGACTTCCGCGAGCACGGGGGGCTGCGACTGCTGAAGCTGGAGCAGACCTACCGGGGCCACCGCATCATCGGTCCCGAAGCCCAGATGACGGCCACGTTCGCGCCAGGCAAGGGCGTGCTCTCGTTCGCGGGCACCGTGGTCGATCCGCGGGTCGACTTCGAGGGCTTCGACCAGCCCGTCTCGCAGCAGCTGGCGGAGCAGGCGATCCTCGACCGCTGGCAGGAGGTCGGCGACATGCTCGTCGGGGTCTCCGTGGTCGGCATGGAGCTGGTCGCGGTACCGCAGCATCAATCGATGGGGTGGTTCGGCATCGTGGCTCGCCCGGCGGCGCCTCCATTCTCCGATAGCAACGAGTACGGATACGTCGTGGTGCCTGCCGCTCCGGATTCCGCCGGTGGCGTGCGACCGATCCTGCTCGCCTGGGGCTCGTTGCGACACCCCAGCCCCAGCGACCCCGCCGACATGGAGGTGCGCGCCAGCCCGTTCACCGACGACATCGGCGAGGTCGTCGACAGCACGATGTGGAGCTCGTTGCCGACCGGGGGCCCGCTCGAGGGCTCCACGTTCACGCCCAACGGGATGGACCTCGGCTACAAGCTCGGAAACTCTCGGCTGCAGATCTACGACGCCGAGGGCATGCAGGTCCCGACGGTGGTGGAGCCCATGGTGGCGCCCGAGCCGATGTTCGGGGCACCGCGTGCGGCGGTGGACGAGTGGAACATGCAGAACACGTTCATGCACCTCGCGGCGGCGACCGAGCTCATCGATCCGATCAAGGAGGGCAACTGGGACTACGACAAGGAGCGCTGGCCGGAGGGCGTCGATGCCAACCGCGTGGCCAACCTGGTCGCGTTCGTGAACGCTGGTTCCGGCTCCTGCCCCAGTCAGGGGCAGTGCTACACGACTCCGCTATGGTCGGACGCTCCCAAGTGGGCCGACGCCGACCACGAGTTCTTCCGCGCCGATGCGCCAGGGCAGGCCATCGCTCGGCAGCCGCTCATCTCGCTGACGATCGACGTCCCGGACGTGACTCTGCACGAGTTCGGCCACTACTTCGACGACTTCTCGTCCGCCGACATCATGTCCGCCGATGCTCCGGTCGGTGACTGCCCTCCGTGGGCGATGTCCATCGCGGACTGCAACCCGGGCTGTCATGCCGACACGACCGACGAATCCCGGCCGCTGTTGGAGACCGTCGCGTGCATCTCGGCGCAGACGCTCGCCTCCAACATCTACAGCGACATCGATTTCGACAGCAACTGTGGGGCGGCGTACGATACGGGGGACTGGAACAACGCGCTCACGGGCGTGCCCGTGGCGTCACCCAATTGCATGGTCGACGAGTCGCAGTTCCAGCACTTCGACGATACTCGCCCCGTCGTCCCGGGCCCCAATGGCTGGTACTGCAGCCAGATGGAGGGCTACGAGCAAGGTGCGGTCATGCAAGCGTGGTGGTCGATCATTCACGGCAAGGTCTGCCTGGGTCAGGCTCCGTGGACCTGTGACGACATCGAAGGGCTCGACGATCCGAAACATGCCGCCCTCGAAGCGCTGCACTACGGCCTGTCGCTGAGCAACGAGCAGTGGTACGAGATGTTCTTCGAGAACATCGGGGTGTACTACGCGTGCGAGTTCGGGCCCCAGACCTACGCGGACTACGTGCAGGTGATGTCCAACCACGGACTCATGGAGGCCAACACGCCGCCGCCCGTATGCCCCGACATCTGCGGCGATGGCATCGTCGGTCCGAACGAGGCCTGCGACGATGGCAACAACAACAACGGCGACGGCTGCAGCGCGAGCTGCTGGCCGGAGCCAAACGGAGGCGGTGGGGGAGGCGGCAACGGCCTGCTCGACGGCGACCCCTGCGACGAGCTGTGGGACTACCCGGGCGGCACGGGCCTGACCGACCGCCCCTGGGGCAGCGCCCAGAACACCGAAGAGGAGCTGTACTACCACTGGTGCGGCGCCGACCCGAACCTCACCTGCGTGGTGGAGAACGACCAGCACGTGTGCCGTTCCTGCGGCATGGACAAACTGCCCGGTTGCTACTGCGAGTCCGACTTCGAGTGCCAGTCACTCGATCCGCAGGCCAAGTGCTATGGCCCCGGCCTGCACGGCCCCGAGTTCGGCTGCTTCGTGCCCAACGAGGCTCCGGTCTACGCCTGCCTCGAGCCCTGCCAGACCAACGGCAAGGTCTGCGCGTGGGATCCGGGCGAGTTCATGAGCGGCACCTGCTTCAACGAGTACTGCCTCGAGCCCGGACCGGACTTTGCTTGCGAGCGAGACGTGGGGGTGGAGTGCTTCGAGGAGGCCGAGCTGTGCTACCTGCCGGGCCAGCCCTCCTGTGAAGACGATGGCCTGCCCTGCGATGGTGGGGCCGGGATGTGCTCGCTTCGCTGGAGTGGTCAGGTCTACGAGTGCTGCCACGACGGGTGTCTCATCCCGCTGAACGCGAGCTGAGGGAAGGGGAGCGGGAGGTGTCGAAGAGGCTGCCTCGTGAGACCCGACCGCTCTCCATGAACTCGGAAGCGCTTTGCGTCGACATTGAAGTTCGGGCTCCGAGAGGGCAATCGAACGACCCTCGTGCCGGTCGAGCAGGCTTGCCTGTCGCCGGCTCGGGTTCTTTCGTCACCGCGACGACTGAAGGACTGCGAGCGCATGGCCGGTCATGTCGCCGTCGTACCAGGGGGAGAGGGTGCGGCTCGGGAGTTCCGAGTAGGTGTCTGTGTCTCCCGTGATTGGATCCACGCGGTGGGCCGAGCCGTCTTCGAGGTTCCAGACATCGCCATCGCGGTCGATGGCCACGCCCCCAGAGGTCGGTGTGGGCCATGTGGCCTCGACCGTCAGCGTATGTCGATCGACGCCGATGAGGCCCGTCGGCGAGGAGACCCACAGGAGTCCGTCCTGCCCCCCTTCCGCCATACACGAGCGCCATCCTCCCACGTTGGCGGTCTGGAACAGCTCGGTCGCGGGATCGAAGCGGGCGACTGCCCCGCCGCACAACCACACGTAGCCTTCGCTATCCACGGTCACGCTTCGCGCGGTATCGGCCGGTGGGATGATGATCTGGTAGTCCAGCGTTTCAGCGTCGACACGGATGAAGCGGCGAGTGCCGATAATGCCTCCATAGACAGCCCACAAGTTGTCGTCCACGTCGACGGCCGAACCGATGATGAGGGAACTCGGATCGGGCAAGCCTTGGAGGGTCACGAGGTCGAGTTCCACGCCCGTTTCTCCGTCGAGCAACAGCACGTGGTCTCCGCCGTTCCACTTACCTGTGGACCACACGAGTTCATCTTGCTGTTCACACGTCTCGGGATCTTGCTTGCCTCGCGTCCAGGCCACGGTGTGGTAGCGAGGGTAGTCGTCGTTCGTCCAGGCGATGCATTCGTCGGTGCCAAACGTGAGCATGCCGCTGGTCGAGGTGTCGATGACTCCGTTGCCGTTGGAGTCGACGCAGTCGGTGACGTCGGCGTAGATTTTCGAGACTCGGCCGTAAGCTTGTTCGGACACCACGGCGTCTCCCGAGAGGTTCACGGAGACGTGGGTCGTCAACCCCGGGCCGCCACCGAGCGGTGCGAACGCGAAGCGGCCGGTCTCCGTGAGCGATTGCGTGTCGATCCGCGAGACGACCGGGTTTGTTCCGCTGTGAACCCAGATCGAGCCCTGGGCTTCGGGGGCAGAACACGGAATGGGAGGGGCGTCGGGAACGGTGCCCTGGTCGAAGAAGACAGGCGGGTCTTCGCCATCGGAGCTGTTTCCACCGGTCGTCCCAATGGTTTCGGCACCACTGGTGGAGTCGATGCCGGTCGAGCCACCAAGGCTCGTCGTGTCGTCGCTCCCTGAGCTCGCGTGGCCAGCGGACCCATCCGAGCTCGCTGGGGGCAGAGCATCGGTGATCGGTTGCCCTACGTCACCGCAGCCCGCGAGGAGCGCGAGAATCCAGCAGCGACAAACCCACGGCATGGTCGAACCTCGGTGTGCACCCATATCCGCACAGGTCCGTGTAGGCGGCGGGCGGATCACTGGTTGGCCGAACAAAACTCGAGTTTGTCGAAAGAGTGTCTGGGAGCGCGTCAAAAAAGGGGGGGGGGCGCCTGTTGCGCTTTTCTGCGATTCGGCAACGTGCCCCGCTGCGAGGAACGGAACGAGTTCGATCGCATCCGCGCTCAAGGCCAGGTCCCGAACGCCTCGCACCAGCGCTAGAAATGTTCGACCCTCGAAATCCCACGGGGCGCATCGCCGAGCCACGCCCGGTGCCCGTACTTCGCCTGCAGGCGACGGCCTGCGTCCGGGTAGTTGACGTGATGGATCATGCCCATCTCTTCGGCGATTTGAGGCGTGGGGTCTGCCGCCACATTTCCGTTGAACACCAGGTGAGCCAGCCGAGGCAGATTCGTACTCGCGGCGAGGGCTTCGAGCCCTTCCTCCGTGATGCCGTTGTGCGAGAGATCCAGCCACCGCAACGTGCCGAGGTGAGGCGAGCTGGCCACTGCTCGTGCTCCATCGTCGCCGATCCCACCGCTGAGCACGAGTGAACGCAACCCGTGCAGATGGGGACTCGCGCAGACCTGGCCGATGACTGCCTTCGCGTCGAGGAGCTTCAGATCCAAGATGGGCGCGCGAGACAGCAGGGCCTCGGCATGAGTCAGAAACTCGGTCGCGTCGATGAGAACACTCTGGATGAACCCTCGACCCAGACTGGCGGCCTTGGCTGGCGGCATGACCATGGCTTGGAGCCGCGGCCGTACGGACATCTCGAGGCGACGCGACCGATCCCGCAGGTCCCGAGGCGCGAGACTGGGGTCCGAAACTCGAGCCCACTCGACCTGGAGCCGAATGAGTTCGGCATGATCCGGTTCGGAGTCGGCAATTGCGTCGGCATACGACAAACGCAGGTCGTCGTTGCCTCGGTCGGCGAGAATCGAATCGAACAACGCTTGCAGATCGGGCACGAGGCTCCCTTCCAGGAGCGACGCTACCACGGGCTCTCACCAGGCCGAGGTGCCGGGGCTGCAACGGGCGCAACGTCGATCGAACCCAGCTCCGCCCTCTCGCCGTCTTCGAGGATCACGAACGTGCGATCGTGGAGCACCACGCGGCCTTCTCCATCGTGCTCGGCGACTTGCACTCGACCCATGCCGTAGCCCATGGGCCCGCGGTCGAAGTAGTGCACCCACAGCCGGTAGGGCCCGCCCGTAGGCGGCCCCGAGATCGCGAAACACTCGGGGCCGTAGCCGGTGGCGACGTCGGCGAACAACTCGCCGCCGCTGGGGTGGGTGGGCTGCTCGTGGTAGGCGTCGTTGCCCTCGGCATCGACCACATGAAGGTCGACATCGTTGGCGTCGGTCTCCCAGGTGAGCACGAAGCGAAGCGAGGGCGTGGTGGCCAGGGTGGCGCCCTGGGCAGCGAGTCGGGCTCGCACTTGGGGCGCGTCGGTGGGTGACTCGCGGAGCCAGGCGGCGGCTACGATACCGAGGTCTTCACGGAGCACCCGGCCCGCCCCGGCGAAGCGAGCGGCGGGGTGGTGGCCCGACAGGCCCTGCTCGAGGACCTCGAATGCCTCTCGAGGGTCGCCCTGGCGCAACAGGGCGAAGGCGAGGTTGCGGTGGCTGGAAGGGTGGTCGGGTCGTTGCTGCTGCGCCTTGCGGTAGGCGTCTACGGCCAGGTCGAGGGCGGACTCGTCGAGCGTCTCGAGCTGCGCGGCGGCAAATCGCCGCATGTCCGCGCGCGAAGGGTACAGGTCGAGGATCGAACCGTAGGCGCGTGCAGCGAGTGAGGTTCGACCCATGGCCTGCGCGACGCGGCCCAGGGCCACGAGGGCGAGCACGTCGGTAGGCGCGGCCTCTCGCCAGGCCCAGGCTTGCGACCAAGCCTGGCGCAGCTGTCCGGCCGCGATGGCGGCGTCGATCTCGGTCAGGGTCTGCGGAGGCGGAGGCTGGTCGGGCGGTGGCGCGGGCTCGGGCCCTTCGTCTTCGTGCCCGTCGGGGGGTCCGTCGCCCGGCTGAAACACGAGGGTGGTGACGACCTTCGGCGAGCGGACTCCGTCCACGGGGAACACGGACTCGCGGAGGGTCTCGTCGACGCAGCGCAGGAGCTCGGGGTCGCGCAGGCCGAACTGGCGGAGCTTGCCCACCCGGGTGACCTGACCGTTGCCGTCGAGTCGTAGCTCCACCCGCAGCCGACCTCGGGTACGACGACCCTGCTGGAGGGCTTGGAAGTAGCACCGCTCGACGAGGCTCCTGCGGACGTCGAGCGCATAGAGGGTCGGTCTACGACGCAGGCCCTTGCCCTGGACCTGAGTCAGGTGCGCCAACACCCGCGCGGGTCGGGGGCCCGGGTTGTAGGAATAGGACACGCCGAGCGTGCCGAAGACGGGGTCGTCGACGTAGGGTCCCTTTTCCGTGTAGGTGGTCTCGACACCCGTGGCGCCGGCCAGCGTGATTCCGCCGGAGTCGCGGGTTGTGGTGGTGGTGGTCTCTACGACGACGGTGGAATCACGGCTGATCTGGCTGCCGGTCGGGAGGTTGCGCGGGCTCTGCCCGTCGTGCACGAGGATGGAGTCTTCGGGGCGGACGTTGGCTGCAGGCAGACCCGGCGGTAGGGGAGGAGGCGGGGGCAGGTCCGCGGGCGGGGGCAGGTTCGGGGTCGGAGGCGGAGGCGGGACGCCGCGCGAGGCCGACGGTGAGCCCGAGTTGCCCTTGGCCGACTTGCGCTCGTAGCGGACGCGCCGCCGACGGGCCCGCTTGGACTCCACTGCGATCGTGCGCGTGAAGTCGGCGTCGGGGTCGAGCGCGAAGTTGGCCCGGTAGCGTGCTCCCCGGGGCACGGCGACCGTCTTGCTGACGTTGGCCTTGCCGGAGAGAACCTGCACCGTGTAGTCGCCCGCGGGGAGCGAGCCGAACGAGTACTCGCCCCGTGGGTTGGTCATCGCCTCGAGGTTCCCCTGGGTCAGGCAGCCGCACTGCAAGATCACCAGGGCGTCGGGGATGGGAGCATCGGTCTCGGAGTTGTCGACCCTACCGCTGATGCCGGAGTTCCCCGTCGCACGCTCGGGCGGTGGCGCGGGGTCGAGTTCTTCGCTCGGGTCGGGCTCGGGCTCGGGCTCGGCTGGACTTTTGCGCTGCAGGACCTCGACGCCGGTCTGCCCCGTGACGAGGATCTCGGCCCTCGCGCGTCGGTCGATCCCGAAGCGGGCGTAGTCCTCGTCGGTCTGCAGCACCAGGAACGCGGTCAGGTCGTTGAAGATGCGGTGTTGCACCGAGAGCGAGATGGCCAGCCGCCGCAACGACTCGCTGCGCGTGGCATTTTGCAGGGTCTCGATGCGCGCGAGCAGGGCCTGCACGCGGCCGTGCATCCAGGCGTGGTCGAGGAGCGGTGAGTCGACCTCGCGCAGCGGCACGACGTGCTCGGTGTGCAGCGGGCCGGAGATCTGCACCGTGAAGGGCTGGCCTGGCGGCAGCTCGGCGTGCACCAATAGATGGTCGCCGGGCTGGAGGCCGTCGGCGGTACGGGGATGCCACCAGGTCGCCCCGGGCACGTCGATGCGCAGGCCATCGAGCGTGGGCATCAGCATCTGCATGGCCGCGCGCTCGGCCTCCCCCTGCGCGGGGAGCAGCACGCCTGCGCTGGGCAAGGGCCCCGTCACCAGCGCTTGCAGTCGGGCGTCGTCCCGCACGCTGCCCACCCGGAGGACATCGAGGCGGGTCACGCCGTGACGGGCCAGCGCGGCCAGCCGGCGCCGCAGCTGTGCGTTGGAGTCGGCTCCGGCCGAGACGAGGCCATCGGTGACGACCAGCACCCGGTCGCGCTCTCCGTATTCGAGAGCGGCGAGGGCGGCCTCGAGGTTGGAGGCGCCCAGCGGCGGACGGCCGCGTAGGGCCGACAGTGGTCCGGGGCCGAGACCCGCCAGCGGCCCGCTGTAGATGGGCACCACTTGTTGGTCGAAGGCGAGGAGCTCGAGCTGGGCCGTGCCAGCGTGCCGGGCCAGCGCGCCCATCAGGCGTTCCAGACGATCGACCGCGTCGCCGTGCGTCTGTGCCCGGGAGGCCGAGGTGTCGAACAGCACGGTGAGCCGCCGGAAGTCCCGGGCTTCGCCGGGATCGGCCCCCGCCAGGGGATCGAACCGCGCGACCACGCGCTCTCCGTGCCGTAGTCCGGCCGCATCCGCGGCGGGGCGAGGGATGACGATGTCGCGGGTCGGCGCTTGCTCGCGCAGGGCGTGGTGCCAGACGTGACTCTTACCCTGGGCATCGAACACCCGGGCCTGCACGTCGAGCGCCTGGAGCCACGGTAGCCCTCGAGTCGCGAGCCGGAAGGGCTCGTCGGGGTCGGGCATGGGCAGCGCGTAGGAGATCACGACGCGCTTGCTCTCGTAGGGCTCGATGGGGAACACCCGGGCACGGAAGCGGTTGCCGGTGTCGCGCTCGAGTAGGGCCGGATCGAGCTCCGCGTGCAGGTACGCCTCGTAGGCCAGGCGCGCGTGCTGCTTTTCCACCACCTCCGCCTCTTGCAGCTGGCCCTCCACCTCGGTTGCAAAGCGCGTCACCTGAGCGCCTTGGGGCAGCAGGATCTGGAAGCGGCCTTCGATCGTCTCGCCCCGGGGGTTGTCGAACCGAAGCTCCAGCTCGGTGAAGGCCAGGGGATCTTCGAGCACCACCTCGGCGTCCATGTGGGTGAGCTCCAGGCCGGTGCCGTCGGAGGCGGTCAGCGAGATCGAAGGAGGGGCCGAGGTCCGTGCGGGCGCTGCACGCCGTACCTCGGGGCGAGGCACGAGCGGCGCGACGGTGGGACGGCACGACAGCAAGAGCAGCGTGCCCAGCCCATAGAGCCACAGGACGGAGGTGGTGAGCCAGCGATGCATGATGGCGGAGCCCAACCTTGGCACGGCGAGCGCCCGGGTCCTACCCATGACGGGCCGCGTCCCCAACGAGGCCGCAAGGCTACGGCTTACAGGGGGGACCGTGGGGTGGGACCCTCGTTCGTGGGAGCCAGCGTTGGCATCACGAGTCCAGGGAGCCGTTGGGGATCAGCGACTCGAATATGGCGAAGAAATCGCGGACGACCGTGGTCAGGCGGCGTGCCCACGCCAGGTTGGCGTTCCGCTCCGGCACCGCGGCCCACAAACCGACATCCCCACCCAGGGTTCCGGGCAGGACCTCGACCTCGTCGGGCTCGAGGCCGGCAATCGGAATGACGTAGGGCAAGCTCGGCACCAGCACGAGGGCCGTGCCGCGCTGGGCAATGGCGTGCAGGACGTGCAGGTCGTCGAGGACGATGGTGGGCGTGAGCGGTAGCGCCCCGCCGTCGCGCAACAGCACGCTGGTCCCTTCGCCCGAGGTCATCAGTGCACCCTCCCAGGCCCATACGGTGTGGTGTTCGAGGTCGTCGACGCTGGTGGGCGTGCCGTGGCGTTCGAGGTAGGCGGATGACGCCCGAAAGGTGTAGCGCATGGGGAGCAGCTGGAAGACGCGGTAGTCGCCCAGCCGCGGGCGGCCGATGCTGATGATGAGGTCGGGTTGCCGGTCGAGGCCGTGCCGGAACGGGTTGGCCTGGGTATAGACGTGCAAGTGGATGCCAGGCATGCGCTTGCTCCAATGCTCCAGGAAGATTGCCGCTTGAATCGGAGCGACACCGGGGGAGCTCGCGATCGTGATCGGCCGGGTCGGGGTCTCCAGCTCGAAACGCACGGCCGCATCCAGTTGAGCGGCCTGACGCAGCAAGGCCTCCGCTCCGGTGGCGAGCCGTGCCCCCGCCTCGGTGGGCAGCGCCCCGTCTCGTGAAATCGTCAGCAAGGGCGTGCCGAAGTCGGCCTCCAGCGCCTCCAGGCGTCGGTTGAGGGTCGTACGTGGCACCCCGAGCTGAGACGCAGCCCGGTTGATGGAACCAGCGTTGATCACCTCGACCAGAGCGCGCAGTTCGTCCAGCGTCATGGGTCTCCTTCCTTGTCCGAATCTGGATAAAGGTACCCCATCTGTGGGCATGCCCGGGGATGGTCAACCGATGCCGATAACCGGACAGGGCGAAGGGGGCGCTCGCGTGACACATACCTAGCAATGACCAAGTGCCCCGTATTCATCTCTATGTGCCTGCTCGCCACCATTGCCTGCGAGCCCGATTCCGAGGAGATCATGGACTCCTCGCGCGACGAGACCGAGGAGATCCTCGAGCACCTCGCGGCCGTGGGCTTCTCCGACGATTATGTCGATGTCGACGACAACGGCCACGTGTTCGTGGGGGGCGATATCCACGTCACCCTTTCGGCCGCCCGTGAAATGGCCCCCCAGGCCTCTGACGATGGCGAGGGATTTCGCCAGTATCGGTCGACCAACCTGGTGGACGACGATGTCATCTGCGTCGACGCCTCGGTCTATACCAACAACGACAGGCTCGACGCGATCGACGGCGCGATCCATCGCTTCAACGGCCAGGCGCTGGACTTCGAGATCCGTCGCGTGAGCGGCTCAGAGCCGGACTGCGACACCGTCATCACCGTGAACGAGATCAACGGGACCGGGGGCTCTGCCGGGTTCCCCTCCGACGGCCACGCCTACGACACGATCAACATGGGTGACGACGTGTGGTCGGAGTTCGGCCAAGTCCGGTTCCGCCACCTGTTCATGCACGAACTCGGGCACACCATCGGCTTCCGGCACACCGACTACTACAACCGCTCGATCAGCTGCGGCAAGGGGTGCAACGAAGGCGCCGGGACCATGGGGGTCCACCACATCCCCGGCACGCCGACCACTGCGACCTCCAATGGCTCGGTCATGAATGCCTGCTACTCGATGAACAGCGACGGCGAGTGGTCGAACAACGACGTCACGGCCATCACCCACCTGTACGGCGTGAGCTTCTGCGATGCTTTCGATGGCCGTGAAATCTCGCTCAAGACCAGAGACGATCGTTTCGTGCGGGCCCGCGACGCCAGCAACAACTGGCGGCTCGATGCTCGCGATGGCAAGAACGACGACACCTCGTTCACGGTCGAGTGCACCAATGACATGGTCTGGCTACGGACCAGCCACGGCCGCTACGCCTCGCCCCAGGGCAGTGGCGACAGCTACATCATCCGCCAGCGAAGCGGGTGGAACAGCCAGGATTTCTTCGAGCCCATCCACTATCAAAACGGCCGGTGGGAGTTCGCGACTCGCTACAACCGTCTGATGCGGGCCCGGAACGGCAGCGACAACTGGAAGATCCGGCAAAGCAGCGCGAGCCAGTCGGACACGCGCTTTCGAGTCCACCTCGAGAACTAGTCCTCGACGTCTACATCTCTCGGAGAACGATCATGGGACCCGGAACGAGTATCGCCCTGGCATCGCTGTCCATCGCCCTGTGCGGCTGGAGTATTGGTCGGGCGCGCCGACGAACGCACCCCGTCTCGGGCGGGCCAGACGACACTCGCCGGGTCCCGTATGAGCAGCCCTACGAGCTGTATAGCAACAGCTTCTCTCACTGCTCTCGGAAGGTCAGGCTCGCGCTCGCGGAGCTCGGCATCGACTACGCTCATCGCCAGATCGACCTGATCGAGACGGGCTGGTATCAGACGATCAGCCCGGCCTATCTGAAGGTCAATCCCGCCGGACTCGTACCGACACTGGTGCACGAAGGGCGCCCCGTATACGAGTCCGACGACATCCTCCGCTACGCACATGCGGTCGCGCCCGAGGGGGCGCCGTCCCTCGTCCCCTCTGAGCCGGATCGCCGGGCGCAGATGGAGCGCTGGATCTCTTTCTGCTCGATTTCCAGCGTCGATGGTTTCGCCGGAATGGAGCGCAGCGCCGGCCCTTGCATTCCAGGGCTCACCTTCCCGATGTTCGCGGCGGCGATTCACTACGTCCCGCTGCGGAACATCCTCCCCGGGTTCTTGTATCACCCGGACAAGCGCCGCCCGGCACTGTTCCTCCTGTGCAAACTCCTGGGCTTGGATCGGGTGATCCGGCTCCGGCCCATCCAGGAGCGCGTGCGCTCGTCGGCCATGTCCATGGCTCGCCATCTGCGTCGTCTCGACCGTGCGTTGATCCAAAGCGGTGGCCCTTGGATCCTGGGTGACGACTACACGCTCGCCGACACGACGATCAGCTGCCTGCTGCTGCGCCTCGATGAGACGGGGTGGCTGGAGCAGTTCTATGCGGCGCACGGGCTCGCTGCGCTGCGTGAATACTATGCGCGGCTACGGGCGCGGCCCTCGTGGACGCAGGCGATCACCACCATGTCACACCCCGTGGTCGAGGCCGCCTCAGCGGACCTCGCCGCGGCCCGTACCCGTCGAGACCGTCGTCGCTCGATCTACGGCAGCTGACATGCAGGAGCCGAAACCCCAGGAGCGGGTCGAAGACATCGCGATCGCCGAGTACCTCGTGGGTGAGCTCGAGCGTGGGCCATTGCCTCCCCTGCGCTTCGCGCTGCGCCTCACGCTGCGCATGGTCGAGCTTGCGGTCTTGGTGGGGCCGAGCGTCGGGCTATGGCTGGTCTACGGTCTCGGCACGCTCGCGTGGGGACGTGCGCCCAATGTCGTACGCCTGTCACAGGTCACTCGGTACCTGCGCTACACCTGGACACTTCGTTCGCCCGAGGTGGAGCTACCCCTGCATCATCGGGTGTGGCTGAGCACTGCGTTCCTTCGCAAGTTCGAGTTCGCGCCCGTGCAAGGGCTGGCGTGGATCCTCGACGAAGCGCTCTACGGTCGCATGCTCGATGCAGTCGAGGTCAGGTCGCCACTGATCGAACTGAGCGCGACGCGGAGTGGAAGTACCCAGCTGGCGCGCTACCTGGAGCACGATCCGCGGCTCTTGTCGCCGAGCGTGCTGCAGCTCTTCGCGCCGTACCTGTGGCTATGGCGGCTCGCGGCTCGCTTTGCGCCCTTGGTCTCGCTCGAGGCCATCGATGCCCGGCTCGAGGCGACCATGCCCCCCGAGTTCCTCGAGCGCCACGAGGCCGACGCCTTTCGTACCGACACCTTCGAGGTCGCGCTGTCCACCGGATGCCTCAACTTGTGGAGCCTCTTTCTCGGGCCTCGCGTTGCCCAGCGGGAGTTCAACTTCGGCGAGGCGGCGCCCGAAAACCGCGATCTGTGGGATCGGGACTTCGTGATGCTATTCGACAGGATCGCACGCAAGACCCTGCTGCGGCACGGCGCGAGCGAGGACCAGCGCATCTTCATCAAGGGCCATTTCCTCGCAGCCGCCGACCTGCTGGAGCGCCGCTACCCGGACGCACGCTTCGTGACCATGGTTCGCCACCCGAGCAAGCGCCTGCAAAGTGCCGTCAACTACCTGCGTGTGCACCCCGTCGATGCGGTGCTCGGACCGCCGCCGTGGCGCACTGTGGGGCGTATGCTGGTACCCGTGGACGCGCGCTATTGCGAACTCGAGCAAGCGTGGTACGGGCGCCGCGGCGGCGCCCGTCGTTGCGTGCTGCGCTTTGACGACTACTGCACGAACCTCGAGGGGACCATGGCCAAGGTCTACCGCGAGTGTCTCGACATCGATGCACTACCCTCCTTCGTGCCTCGCGAACACGAGCCCCGTAAGCGGAAGGACTACCTGGTCAATCGCAGCCTCGAGGATGTCGGCGTCGACCGCCATCGCCTCGAGGCGCGCCTCTCCGACTACATCGAATGGTGCGCTCCGCGGCACGAGCGCGCGTAGCCATCGAGCCCCGCGGTCGACCGGCATCGTCGGCGGCGGCGGTGGGAGGCCGTCGATCGCAGTTGGGTCGCAGACTGCTCGCGGATGTCGTCTGCTACGATGACTCGTTTCATGCGTCTTCGTGCCGCTCTAGCCGTCCTCGGCGTCGTGTCCTGTGGACCGAGCGTCACCCCAGCGGGGAGCGCGGGGTCGTCGTCGGGGACGGGCGGGACCACGGCGAGCGGGGCCGACTCGACCGGCGTCGACGATCCCTTCGGGCTGGAGCTCTTCGGCAGCGGCAGCCGACTTCTGGTCCGAATACTCGAAGCCCCGGGCGGCGCGCGGCAGTTCGTCTCGTTCCACGATCAGGAACTCGGAGTCGACTGCCAGTTCTTCGACACGCCCGATGCCGGGCTCCGGTGCCTGCCCGCCGTGGTGGCGTTGGGGGTCGTGAACGCCGAAGAGACCCTCACGTTCGCCGACGGGGAGTGCACGACCCCGGGGCTACTCCTGCCCGGAAACTACCCCCAGTTCGAGGTCTGGTCGCTGAACGAGGGCGACTTCGTGACGACCGCCTTCGGCTCCCGGCGATGTGCGGGACTGCCGGTTCGGGCTACCGCCCACCGACTCGCTCGAGAGGTCTCGTCGCTCTACGAAGGCGACGACTGCGAGCTCGCCTCGGATTCGAAAGTGGGGGACCGGGTCTTCGCACTGGAGGAGGCCGACCTGGGGGTGTTCGTGGCCGGGCAGCTGGTCGATGCAGACGGAATCCGTCGCCTGGTCGCGGACGATGGAACCTGGCGAAACCTGTACATGCGGGACGACGACGGGGAGCCGTGCAAGCCCTTCTTCTCGGAGGACAACCCAAGGTGCGCGCCCTTGGACATGGCGTTTGCCGGCATTCCGCCCGTTCTTTGCTACGAGGGTTCCTCCGGCAGCTGCGATGGAGCGCGGGTGGCCAGCGTCGTCCATCGACTGGACTACTGCGAGGGCGATGTGTTGCACGCGTATTCGTTCAATGAGAGCGCGACGAGCATCCAAGTGCATCCGGTGCTCGGTCCCTCGGAGGTCGCCGAGTGTACGACCCGCACGGGATGCGTCCCGAGCGAGGAAACCACCACCCTCTACGACGAGGTCGTTCGGGTCGGGGAGCCGCTGCCCGAGTCGACGTTTCCCGCCTTGGAGCGCTTTGACGCCGGAGGCGGTCCCCTCGTGACTCACCTGCTTCGACGCCAGCCCAACGACGTGCCCGCGCCGGTTGGGCCCTTTGCCAACAGCCCTCGATTCTTCGATCCGCGATTCGCAGCCGAGTGTTATGTCGAAGACGTGGGCACCGAGCAGTGGTGCCTCGTCAACGGCACCCGTTCGGTCGAAAACTGGCGACATTTTTCCGACCCTGCCTGCACCGAGCCGATGGTCGAGGCCTTCGACTTCAGCGTCACCGTATTGCTCTTCGGCGCGGCTGCGGTCGAGGGCGCCGGCTCGGACGGTTTTTCCTACTGGATGGCGGAGCTCATCGAGACGACCACCCCTTATGTGCTCGCGGGCGGCGAGTGCCAGCTCGAGGAGCGCCCCAGCGGGCGCCCCTTCGTTCGCCCCGTCGACGAGGTCCCGGCCGACTCGGTGCGCCTGACCGAGCTGCTCGAGTGAGCGCGAGACCGTGGGGGGCAGACCGGTATGGCCATCGAGATCGAGGAGGGGGCGCAGTGACGAAGCCAAAGCTCGTCGCGGTCGTGATCGCCGTCCTCGCGGGCGTGGGCACTACCGTCTACGCGGTGTCGAGCTCGACCGGGTCGTCGGACGCCGTCTCGATCCTCGAGGATGCAACCGGGGTGACGCCGGCGTTCGCGAAGGCACTGGACGAACAATGGCTTCTGGGCGCTCGCGAGCTGTCCCTCTCGGAGCGGCGGGCGGTACTCGTCACGCAGCACGATGGCGTTGCTCGGCGCTACTCGATCTCCCCCGACGGGACGCTCGTGGATCGCGGTGAGACCAGCCCGGTCGCGGCCGAACCCTTCGACCTGCGAACGGTCGACCTCAGCCTCGTGCCCGGGCTCATCACCAAGACGCGAGCGATCTCCGGGCCGAAGACCATCGGCAGAGTCGTCGTCGGCCGAAACGAGGATGGTCCGTTGCTGTGGAGGGTCGAGCACCCCAAGGCCCGGGATGTCTACTTCCGGGCCGACGGAACCCACGTTCCCGATCCCGACGTTCTGTGATGCAGGAGTCTACGCGGTCCTCGAGGGGATCGCGCATGTCGACACCTGCACCCAGAAGCTAGGGCGCGACCACGGCGTCCCGCCACGCGGCGGTCGACCAGCTGTGCACCGTGCCGTGGACCTCGACCTCGAAGCGATCGCCGGGCACTCCCTCGGGAAGCTGCACCGTCAACACTTCGACGGGGCGTGGCTCTTTCACCTCGTCGGGCCCCGGGTCGCGATGTGCCCACGACACCTGGACGGGGTGCTCGGCCACGACCTCGTCGCCATCGAAGAATCGTGCCGTCTGGTGGGTGCTCGTCAGGTCGTCTGCGATGGTACTGGCGCCTCGGGTTGCGCCCCAGGCGACCGTGCCGTCCTCGCGGACGGCCCCGCGCAGCGTGAGGCCGGGCAAGGGAGCGTTCGCTCCCTGGTCGTCCGCCCAGCCCGAGGTGAGCCACACGATTTCGGCCATGCCGAGATAGGTGTGGTCGGAGACCCAGTACGGGTACGCGTAGCTCATGAAGTCGTTCCAGCTCGAGGTCGTGCACCCGGCGTCGCTCGGCGGGATGAGCTGCTGCATCTCGACCGAGGCACTCCCCCAGCTGTCGGAGGGCATCTGGCCCGGCATCAGGCCGAAGCCGACCTCCGGTCGCACGCCGCACGGATCGTAGGGCCAGTCGAACGCGCCGAAGGTGTGGTCGCGACCGTGCACGTGACCGAGTTCGTGGGCGAATAGCCCGACGGTGGGGAAGTTGCCCCGCCAGTCGCACAGGCCGAACACTCGCGGTGCGTCCATCGCCTCGGCCCAGCCACCCGCGCCGTACTGCGCAATGCCGCCGCAGCCACCGAGCACGAGGCCACCGTAGTAGCGCCACGGCGGCGCGCCCTCGGCGAGCCGCAGGTTGGGCATCGTGGTGTAGGCGGCTTCGACCTCGTCGCAGCCGCCCGACACGGGCTCGTGGAAGGTGAGCTGGAGCTCGTTGATCGGGTACGTGTTGTAGAGGTAGGCGGTGAAGATGTCCTGCTCCCAGGGGGCGAGAGCCGGGCGCCCACATGTCGGGACGATCACCAAGTCGAGCAGCATTCGTCGGGTCACCCCCTTCATGGCCTCCTGGCCCTGCTCGGGGAGCCGAGCCTGCGGGGCCGGGCCGCGATCGACGTCGTCCACCTCGATGAGCTCGATGTGGTAGCTGAAGTCGCCCGTGAAGTCCTCGCCCTGGACATCCCAGAAGAACCCGCCCGGGAACGTGTTGGGGTTGGACTCGCGGTCGATCATGCGAGTGTCGGTGAACGCTCGTACCGTGCCGTCGGCGTAGTTGACGACGAGGCGGGCCTCGATCTCGCGGGGCTCGAAGTCGGCGTCCAGCTCCCAGAAGCCGCGGATGAGCGCGGGTCGACGCCCGATGACGGGGGCATTGCGGTCGGGCTCGGGCACGAACTCGCGGTCGCGAACGAGGTGGATCTCCACGCCCTGGTTGACCGACACGTCCTTGATGTAGATGCCCGCCGCGGGCACCGCCCCGTCGAAGGGATCGTCGGTGGTGGTGGCGACCGGGTCCTCGGTGTCGTCGGCCCCTTCGTCCGGGTCGATGCCCGTCGCGGAGCCGATGCCGCTCGTCGCTCCGTCGATCGGAGCCCCTCCTACATCGTCGCCACAACCGAGGAGCAGACACAGACAGGCGAGCGGGCTGAGGCGGGTCACGAGTTACAAGAGGGACCCGCCGGCCAATCGATCACTGCACGGCGCAGATTCGGTGAGATTTCCCGTGGGATGTATGCAATCGTCCTCGGCGAGGGACGGAGGCTGCCGTGAGTGACGTGATCACACTGCTGATCGACGCGCGACAGCCGCAAGACGACATCGAAGCCGATCGCCTGCGGTCCGCGGTGATGGAGGGTCTGCAGGTCGAGGCGGTCCCCACCAAGATCGATCGCTTCGTCATCCTCGAGCGCGTGGGCATGGGCGGCAACAGCGTCGTCTACGCCGCCTACGATCCCAAGCTCGACCGTCGCGTCGCGCTCAAGCTCGTTCGTCAGGACGGCTGGCTCGGGGCCGATCGCGAGCAAGCCCGATCTCGATGGCTGCGCGAGGCGCAGACGATGGCTCGCATGTCGCACCCCAACGTGCTGGCTGTCCACGACGTGGCCGTACGTTTCGACGAAATCTACATCGTGCTGGATCTCGTCGACGGGGTGGAGCTCGGCCGCTGGCTCGAGCGACACGAGCCTTCGTGGCGCGAGGTGCTGAAGATCTTCATCGAGGCGGGCAAAGGCCTGGCGGTGGCCCATGCCGCGGGGGTGGTGCACCGCGACTTCAAGCCTGCGAATGTGTTGGTCACCTCGGGGGCGGAACCGGGGACCTTCGATCGGGTTCAGGTGATGGACTTCGGGCTCGCGACGCCGCCCGGTCGAGCGGAATCCAGCGGAGGCCGAAAGGGCAGCGGCCCCAGCGGGGACGAGCCGCCGCTCAGCGACAGCGGTGGGGATCAGATCACGCGTACGGGCATGGTGATGGGGACGCCCGCCTATATGGCGCCCGAGCAGCATCGCGGCGAAGTGGTCGACGCCAAGGCGGATCAGTTCGCGTTCTGTGTCGCGCTGTACGAAGCGCTCTACGGCCTGCGGCCGTTCAAGTGGAAGGACCTCGAGCAATTCGAGGAGCGGGTGAAGCAAGGGCGCATGCGCATGCCCAAGAAGGACCCGCATGTGCCCGCCCGCGTGCGCCGGATCTTGGCGCGCGGCCTGGCCTTCGACCCCGACGCCCGTTGGCCCTCGATGGACGAGCTGCTCGACGCTCTCGGTCGGGACCCACGGCGCACCATGGTGCGGGTGGCGATCGGCCTGGGCATGGTCGGTCTCGTGGCGACGAGCGCGGGGCTGGTGGTTGCGGACCGCCGTCGCGACGCGGCGGCCTGCGACCCCGAGCGGCGACTGGCGCAGGTGTGGACGGATCGGCGAGAGGGCATCTCGCAGACCTTCGAGGCGACGCAGCTGTCCTATGCGAGCGATACGTGGCGGCAGGTCGACAGCCTCGTGGACAGCTACACTTCGACCTGGGCCGATGGCTACGGCAACGCGTGTCGCCGCGTGCGGGCCGGGGACGACGAGCTCGAGCTCGCCCATCTCGAGCTCGCGTGTCTCGAGCAGCGCCTGTGGGAGGTCGACGGCTTGATCCAAGTGCTCGGCGAGGCGGACCGAGACGTGGTCGAGAATGCGGTGGGGGCGGTGAGTGCATTGACCCCGCTGTCGGTGTGCTCCCCGGATCGCTTGCGTCGTCAGGTGACGCTGGCGCCCGAAGCCTCGCCGGCCGAGGTCGCCTCGCTGCGGGCCGAGCTGGCGCGAGCAACCGGGCTCGAGCACGCGGGGCGCTACGCGGACGCCGAGCGGCTCGCGGCACGCATCGTCGACGACGCGGTGCAGCTCGAGCACCCGCCGCTGCGCGCCAGTGCGCTGCTGCGCCTGGGCTCGATTCGGGCGCTGGCCGGCAAGTACGAGGAGGCGCAGCGAGATCTCTCCGATGCGATCTGGCTTGCCGAGGAGCACCGACTGGAGCGGACGGCTGCGCAAGCGACTACGCTCCAGGTCCTCGTGGTGGGCGGACGTCTGCGGCGCGGGGACCCGGGACGGGCGTGGGCCCGTCATGCTCACGCCGCGATCGCACGCCTGGGGGACGCGGACCTGCTGCAGGCCGAGCTACTCTCCAACCTGGGAGTCATGGATCGTCTGGACGGCGACTACGGCGAAGCTCGGCACAAGCACGCGGAGGCGCTGGCGATTCGTGAGCGGGTGCTGGGGCCCGACCACCCCACGGTGGCGACGTCGGTCAAGGAACTCGGCAACGCGTACTACGAGTGGCACGACTTCGAGGCCGCGCTCGAGCAATACGAGCGGGCACTGGCGTTGCGCGAGCGAGCGCTGGGCCCCGAGCACCCCGCGGTGGCGGTCATTCACAACAACATCGGCAACGCGCTCAATGACCTCGATCGCCAGGACGAGGCCCGGCGTCACCTCGAGCGTGCGCTCGAGGTGTGGGAGGCCAGTTTGCTGCCGGGGCATCCCAACATCGCGATGGGCCACCACAACCTCGCGAACGTGTTGACCGAGGCGGAGCGCTACGGCGAGGCGCGCGAGCACTACGAGCGCGCCATCGCGTTGGTCGACGCCGCGCTGGGGCCTGACCACCTGCAGCTGGCGCGGTACCTCAGCAACTACGGTCGGATGCTGATGACCGCGGGCGAGCCGTTGTTGGCTCGCGAGGCGCTCGAGCGCTCGCTCGAGCTGCGGGTGGCTAGCGGCAACGCCGACCACCCGGATGTCGCGACCGTGCGCCTAGCCCTGGGGCGATGGCATGCGGCGCGCGGGGACCCCGAGGTCTCGCTCGCGCACCTGCGAGCCGCACTGAAGCTGCGGCGGGAGCTGTTCGGCCCCGATCACGAACTCACCGTGCAGGCCGCTCGCGTGCTCGAGGACGAGGGCGTCGTGAAGGGTGACGCCGCGACCGAGACCGCCGCCCCGTCGCCACCGGAGGCACCGTGAGCCGCCCGTCCGACGCCGACTTGCTCGATCGCTGGGCCGACGGAGACACGTCGGCCGCCCGCATCTTGCTCGATCGCTACTTCGACGGCCTGGCACGGTTCTTTCGCAGCAAGATTTCGACCGGCGTGGAGGACCTCATTCAGCAGACGCTCATGACCTGCGTGCGTCGTCGCGATGCCCTACGCGAGCGCGCCAGCTTCCGCGCCTACCTCTACACGGTGGCGCGCCGCCTCGTGCACGAGCACTGCACCAAGCTCCAGCGCGACCGCACGCGCTTCGATCCTCTGCACTCGTCGATCGTCGATCTCGAGCGGTCGCCGAGTCAGATCGCGGCGCAGAAGCAAGAGCAACGGCTGCTGCTCACCGCGCTGCGGCAGATCCCGGTCGACCTCCAGATCGCGCTCGAGCTGCGGTTTTGGGAGCAGCTGTCAGGCCCCGAACTGGCGGAGGTGCTCGGGATCCCCGAGGGGACGGTGCGCAGCCGGATTCGCCGTGGCACCGAGTTGCTGCGCAAGCGCCTCGAGCTGCTCGGAGCCGCCGACCTGGACATGGAGTCGAGCCAGGCCGACTTCGAGGGCTGGGCCCGCGAGCTGCGCGAGCGGACCGACACCCCCGGGACCGAAACTCGAGAAAAGTAGTGATCGATCCCGCGGGTCGTCCCTCTTGTCTGGGGAGAACCGATGGGAGAACCGATTCGGATGAAGAGGGTAGGGGTTATTTCGCTTTTCGGCGCAGTGTGCGTGTTGGGGGCGTGCACCACCGCGGCCGAGGACGGCTTGCCGGCGGGCTCGGGCCCGATCGCCACGACCGACGCGCAACCGAGCGCGGACGAGGCCACGTTCGGCGATGTCTCCACGGACGACACGGGCGGCAGTCCACAAGACGACACTGGAGAAGGGGAAGAAGAAGGGGGCTTCGTGCCCGACCCCGACGCGGGCGGCGCAACGTCGCAGTGTGACCCCTGGGCTCAGGACTGCCCCGATGGCGAGAAGTGTGTCGCCTATCGCTCGCCCGGCGGATCCACCTGGGATTCGAACCGCTGTGTGCCCGTGGTGGCCAACCCGGGCGCCGCGGGAGACCCGTGCACCGAGACCGGTGCACCGCAGAGCGGCGAGGATGACTGCGACGAGAACTCCGTGTGCAACTACGTGGTCGAGGGCCAAGGCGTCTGCGTGGCGTTTTGCGAGGGCAGCGCCCAGAACCCGACCTGCAGCGACTCGAACACGTCGTGCAACATCGACAACGACGGCACTCGGATCCTCTGCAACCCGCTGTGCGACCCGATCCTCCAGGACTGCCCCGACAACTCGCGCATGACCTGCCTCGTGGCCAACGGCTCCGAGACGTTCAACTGCGAGCTCGGCTGGGGCGACGGCGGCATCGGGGTGGGTGAGGAGTGCGTGTTCGACAACGCGTGCCTCAACGGCAACCTGTGCATCTTCGATGCGACCGCCGTGCCCAATTGCCAGGGCGTGGGCTGTTGCACGCCGTACTGCGAAGTCGGCTCGGACACGTGTCCCGACGCCGAGACCGAGTGCGTGCCGTTTTACGCCGATGGGTCCGCCCCTCCCGCGTATGAGCACGTGGGTGTCTGCCTCATCCCCGAGTAAGGGTCGAGTGCGGGCTACATCGCAGCTCCGAGTCGAACGACTCGGGCTGCGATGGTGGCCGTGCCCGTGATGGGCTCGGACCGGGTGAGGTCTTGATGCTCACCCAAGACATCCCTCAGGACGAGGAGTCGTCCTAGCCTCGTGCCGTCGGTCGCCGACGGCAGCGTCGGGCGATTGTCACGGCACGGGACGCGACCGCTCGGGGCCGAGCTCTGCCGGCTTCAGCGATTTCGTGTAGCGGGCGGTCAGCCCGGGGTCGAGACGCCGCGCGGGCTTGGGCCAGCTCTGTTTGCGCGGGTGGAGGGTGACGCTGAGCCGGCGGCCCACCTCCAGCATCCCGCGAGGCTGCAGGTCGGCGGGGCACGAGACGTAGAGGCCCAGCCGAGGTGGCGGCTCACCGACCCCGAGTACCTCCACCTCGAAGGCTCCGACCGAGTGAATTACGCCGCATGGCGAGCCCCCGGGGTCGATGATCTTCGTGACCCTGACGTCCGCCTCGGTGACGGCCGTGGCATCGAACGTCGGCTGCGGCTCAGGCGGTCGCAGGGGCTCGGCCGTCGGCTTGGCATTGGCGCTCCCGCCCAGCTCCGCCTCTTTCTGGGCATTGGGTGCTCGAGTCGCGGGTGGCGCGACTTTGGCCTCTCTCTCGTCTTGGCGCTCGGTTGGGCTGTTGCAGCCGAGCGCCCAGAGCAACGTGAAGACCTCGAGTGCGCCGCGCTTCATGGGAACAACGCTAACGCACCACGCTGCGGCGGGGATCTGGCCGACCGAGGACCTCGGTCTCCGAATCCCGCCGCAGGGGCCTGAGCGCGACTAGAGCTCGCAGGAGGTCGTCGTGTCGGGCGGGGTATCGGCCACGCACGTGTCGGTGTCGTCGCCTCCGTCGATCACATCCACGCTCGCGCCACCGTCGATGGTGTCGTCGCCGTCCCCTCCGTCGATCGTGTCGACGTCACCGCTGCCGAAGATGGTGTCCTCTCCATCATCCCCATTCAGAGTGTCCATGCCGCTACCCCCGTAGAGGGTGTCGTCGTCGTCACCGCCGTTCAACCGATCGTCGCCCGAGTTCCCGAACAGGGTGTCGTCACCATCCCCGCCGTAGACGAAGTCCGGTCCGGCGGTGCCGTAGAACTCGTCGTCACCGTCCTCGAGCCACACCCCGACGTTGCCTCCGCCCGCCGAGATGACCACGTCTGCTCCGTCGGTGCCGATGATGCACTCGTCCTGGGGATCGATGGTGTAGCTCCCCGAGTAGTCGGGATCGTCCTCGAGCCGGACGATGTTGAACCCCAGGCCGATGTCGTCTCCCTCGCACTCGGTGCAGTCGCACTCGAAGTCGGTGGTGCGATGCATGTCGACGCAGTTGGTGGCCATCGTGGCCTCGAACGAGCCCTGGCTCGACCAACCGTACAGGCCCTGCAGGGCGTCGTAGCGCTCGTGGAAATCTTGGAGGTTGCGGCCGTCGGGGCCACACTCGTCCGACTCCCACTCGCGATCGAACGTGCTCCACACCCGCAGGATGTCGTCGTGGCTGATGTCCGTGCCGCCTTCGTCCCAGATGTCGACGAAGAACTGCGTGGCGCGCCCTTCTCCGAGGAGGTCCCCTTCGGCGCAGGAGCACGCGGTCGTGCCCGCGCCGCAGGTCCCCACCAGGTCGGAATCACTGGGGGACAGCACGTCGCGCCCGTCGTACTCCATGCCGCTCATGTCGTCGTTCCACCACGCCGCGACGGCGAAGTAGTTGGCGTACCCCTCGCTCGTCTGGTGGGTCTCGTTGTTGCCGTCGTCCCAGCGGCTGCCCGTGCACCCCTGAGCGAGCTTGCTGCTGTCCTTCATCCATCGGCGGTGCATGTTGTGCCCGATCTCGTGCACGGTGCGGAACGGGTTGAGGACGCCGCGGTCGCTCTCCTGGAGGCAGACGTTGTCGTAGTGGGTGGACCAGTTGCCGCGCTCGGTGGTGACCCGGCACTGATCGTCACTGGCGTTCGAGTTGGTCACCGCGTGGATGACGAACAGGTTGATCTCGTCGTTGCAGCGGTCATCGGCGCAGGGCTCACAGGGGTCGTCCGAGAAGAACCCGCAGCCGGTCGCCGCCTGCCGCCACGGGGACAGCTCGGGCTTGAGGGTGTCGAAGGTCTTGATCGTCTCGGCCGCGGAACGGAACGCATGCACGAACTCCTTGTTCCACTCGTACGCCGAGTTCGTACCTCCCGTCTCGTCGGGCTCCAGCGCGCCCGCGTTGCAGACGACGTGCTCGAGGCCCGACGACGAGCCGGCTTGGTCGGGGCAGGACAGGTTCCAGTTGACGTAGTTCGCCCGACCGAACTCCAGCGTCGAGTCGTCCGAGCGAAGGAACTTCCGCGCGTCCTCCGGGTCTTCATCGTTCATGCGGATGCAGACCTCGGCCGTGTCTTCGTACGTGACCGAGCCGTCCCGGTTGGTCATGATCTCGTCGGCCCCGCTACAAAACCACGTCGTCAGGTACAGGTTGGGCCCCTGGGTGGTCAGCGTCGGGATGTTGAAGTAGCCATCGCGATTGGTCTGCGCGCACCCCAGGATGTCGTCGGGATCCTCGTCGCCCGCGGCGGACAGCGGGCTTTCGTCGAACTCGCTGTCTCGCTCCATCGCGCAGACGAACAGAAACGGTACCGGAGCCCATGGGCGGTTGCTGCCGGGGATCTGGCCCAGGTCGTCGACGATCGCGTCCGCCGTACCGCCGCCCGTCCGCGTGTAGTCGGGCTTGAAGGTCACGTAGCCCTCGACGTGGGTGTCTTCGATCGAGCCGTCGAAGGGCGCCCAGTGAAACGCCCCCGTGCCCGAGACGGAGTCGGCGACGAGCGTTCCCTGGAAGTTCCCGTTGTCGAAGGCGACATCGGCATGGGGCGCGAGCACGCTGCCCGGGAACGAGAGCCCGGACAGCGAGACATCCTCGGCGTTCAGGAGGTTCCACAGGATGTCCTGCGGGCCGACCCCGTTCAGGGTGAAGCCGAGGTTCGACAGGTCGAGGTCCCCGTTGACGTTGATCACCACCGTGGCGTCGTCGGGGACGGAGAGGATGATCGAGTGCGCATTGCCCAGCAGCGATGCATTCACATTGATGACCGCTGGGTCGCCGGAGGCCGCCAGGAACGTCGCGCCCCACTGCGAGTATGCGTGGCCGTTGGTGGGGAGCGATGCCAGGTGCTCGCTGCGAGCGATCAGCTGAAGGCGAGCGTCGTCGAAGGGGACCGGATCCGCGGAGTCGTTGGTGTCGATGAATGCCCCGCCGTTCGCCAGGGTGACGGTCGGCGTGACGTTCCGGGTACCCGCGTAGTAGGCGTCACCGTGCACGGTGCCGTGCTGCAGGAGCACGTCGTCTCCGGCGACGAGAGCATGCTCGAAGCTGGTCGAGTCGTTGAACGAGAAGTTCCGGGTGTCGATGAGTGAGCCCGCGGCGACCGGCCCCTGCGAGTGCGGGATGTCGATCAGCTCCTCGAACACGAAGACGTTGAAGTCCTGGGCCGCGCGCAGCCCCTCGGGATGATCGAGGTCGACCTCACCGAGCCTCGCGCGATGGGGCTCCGCGTCCTCGACCGTGCATGCACCCGTCCCCCCCAGGGCCGCGATGAAAATCGGGCAACCAATGACCCCCACTGCGTTCGATCTCATATCCGCACCTTCCCGTCGCGACGGCTTCGTCTCTACCGTCACCCGGTAGAGAACTCGACGTCCGCGATGTGACGACACGCTAAGGAAAATGGCCGCGCTGATCTACGTGAAGGGGTGGTTCCGGCGACCGGTAGGAACGGAAGCACCCGATCCTCTCCAACGTCATCGAGCGGAGTGCCGCGTGCCGAAGGCGAGGGCTGGGCGATGACGCTCCGTTCGGGATTGAGCACGGCAACCGCGCTCCATCGCGAGATTGTCCGACCGTCGGTGAATAGAAACTCGCTCCGTCGGCATACCGACAGTGCGTGCCTGACGAATCGAACCGAACGACCACCGTCCCCTTCATGCTCGTGTCGTCGGTGGTGCTCGTCGTCGCAGGGCTGGGTTGCGCACCGAAGAGCCCTCCGGCGGCCACGGCTCCCGCTGCGTCCGCTCCAGAGCCTTCCACGGTCGCCGAGCCCGAGAACGCACCGCCCACGCCGGCTGGTGACGACTTTCCAGATCCGTACCCCAACGCGGGCGAGTTCGACAGCGCTCCGGAGACCTGCCCTGACTACAAAGTTCGACCCGTTCGCGAGGCCTGCGAGCGAGGGGGCTACGACGCGGTCGAGAGGCTCATGGGCGAAGCGGTGCAGAAGGCCAATGCTGCGGGTGAAGACTACGACTGCGGCACCTGCCACAACCTCTACTATCGGATGATCAACGCCGATGCGGCGACGCGGCTGAAGCCCTGGCTCTGACGGGAGCCCACCGGGCCCCCTCGCCGAGTTCGTCGTGGCGGCACGGGTTGGTCGGTCTCAGCCCTGACGCGGGTTGAAGCGGATGCGATAGACCTCGACTCCGTCGGGCGCCGCGGTCAGGAGTTTCTCCGCCGCATCGCTCCACGGGTGGAACGCCACGCTCTTGCCGACGTAGCCTTTGTTGGTGCCGTCTTCGGCGAAGGCGGTTCGAAGCAAAGGCGCCGACTCGAGGGGGTCGTCGGACGCGATGACGAGCGCGTAGTCGGTGTCCGTGTCGACCTCGAGGGTGTGGTCGAGCGCGGGGAAGAAGTGCCCGTCCGACAGGGACTCCATCGACGCATCGCGCCGGGGTCGGACCTTCACGAAACGTGGGTCGTTCAGGAACGACTCGAAGGCCTGCACGGCGGGCCACCGACCCATCGCCCCCATTGCGGGAACTGCGCTGGTGACGTTGGTGGCGAGGATCGCGAAGCTCGCCAGTTGGCTCTGCCCGAACTCGTTCAGCGCCGGTCGAATCGCGGGAAAGTACTCGCCGAACATCCAGGCTTCCGTACCCGGAACGACCTTCCCCAGGGCGAATTCCACGCGAAAATCGCTGCTGATGGTGATTTGGAGGGTGTTTTGGGCTTTCGCTGCGCTGTTCATGCCCTCAACCTAGTTGGTCGATATCCGGTTGAAAATAGAAGCTTTCGGAACTCTTCGGTGCAAAAATAGACCGCGAGCGAGCCCATGGTCGATCTCGATTGGAACGACATCCGCGTGTTCTTGGCGCTGTTTAGGGCGCGCACGGTTCGGGCCGCGGCGGCGTCGCTGGGCATGAGCCACTCGACGGTCTCTCGGCACCTGACCGCGCTCGAGACCAACCTGGGCGGCACCTTGTTCACGCGCTCGCGCGACGGCCTGGTGGCGACGGCCATGGCCGAGCGGATCCTCGAGCGCGCGCAGACCATCGAAGACGAGATGCTCAGCTTGCGGCGAGACGCGACCTCGCTCGAGACGGTCTTGAGCGGAGAGGTCCGCGTGGCGGTCTCGCCCGGCATCAGCCAGTTTCTGTTGATGCCCTACTTCGCCGAGTTCACCCGCGAGCATCCGGGCGTCGAGCTGGCCATCGCATCGAGCAACACCATCGTCGACTTGATGCGCGGGGCGTGTGACGTGGCCATTCGCTCGCAAGACCACCCCGATGAGAACCTCGTGGGGCGACGGCTGCCCACCGTCACCGACTACGCCTACGCCTCGCCCGAGTATCTGGCCGAGCACGAGTTCGATGGCGAATCCACGACCGCGACGTGGATCGGCCGCGGTCACGGCAAGCGGGGCAACCAGTGGGTGAAGAGCACGCCCTTTCCCGAGGCCGGCGTGCGCCACGAGATGCCCGATCCCCTCGACCAGCTTCACGCCGCGATCGCGGGCATGGGGATGACCATCTTGCCGGGGTTCATCGCCAGCCGCTTCGATGGGCTGGTCCGAATCCCGGGGACGGGCCCGGTCGGCTCGCGACCGGTGTGGGCGCTGACCCATCCCGACTTGCGCACGGCGGTACGGATTCGGACCTTCGTGAGCTACTTGGCCACGGTGCTCGCCGAGCACGAGCCCGAGCTCACTGGCCCTGCGAGCTGACGGGGGTAGACCGAAGCGGGGCTCGACCCTGCCCGGGTGCCCTCAGTACAGGTACACCGCGCCCGCGTGATAGGCCGAGTCGTCGGACTGCGCTCCGCCGACGCCGATGGCTGCACTCTGCTCGAAGGGCGCACCCACGGCCAGCGTGTGTCCGTCCCCGGTGAGGGCGACGCTCCGCCCGAAGTCGTCGAGCGAGTCCGTGTTGGACGCCTTGACGTAGCTGCGCTCCAGCCATTGCTCCGTGGTGGCATCGAAGCCATAGACGTAGACGGCCCCCGCGTCGATGGCCGAGTCGTCTCTTGGGTCGCCATCGAGCCCCATCGAGGCGCCGTCGTCCAGGTACGCACCCGCGGCGAGGGTCTGGCCATCCGAGCTCAGCGCGAGGCCATACCCGAACGCACCGTAGCTCGCGGCAGGCGGCGGCTCGATGTCGGCTTGGTGGGCCCACTGCTGCGTCGCCGGGTCCCGGGTGTACAGGTAGACCGTCTCGGCGTTCAGCTCGGGCGCGCTCACGGCCAGCGTGTGGCCGTCGCCGCTGAGGCTCACCGCATGACCGAAGTGCTCGTCTTCGTTGGTATCCGAGGCCTTGACGTACGCGTGCTGCGACCACGCGGCGCCGTCTCGCCCGAACACGTAGACCGCCCCCGCGTTCTCGGCCGAGTCGTCCTGCTGATCGCCGTCGATGCCGACGGCTCCGCCGTCCTCGTAGTAGGCGCCCACCGCCATGGTGTCGCCATCGGCACTGAGGGCCACGCTGTTGCCGAAGTAGTCGCTCGAGCCGTTGTTCGAGGCCTTGACGTAGGCCTGGAGCGACCACGTCGAGTCGCTTCGCGTGTAGACGTAGACCGCTCCCGACGCGGACGAGCTCAGGTCGGTGTCGTCTCCGTCGATGCCCGTACTGGCGCCGTCTTCGAACGGAGCACCGACCGCGAGGGTGTCTCCGTCCTGGCTGAGTGCCATACCGAAGCCGAAGTAGTTGAGCCACCCCGGGTTGGAGGCTTTGACGTAGGCTTCCTGGGACCACTGCATCGTCGCCGGATCGCGCGTGTAGACGTACACGGCCCCCGCGCTGGCGAGGGCGCCGGAGTCCTCGTTCCCGTTGACTCCCGGTGCGTCGCCGTCCTCGTGCCCCGCCGCCACGGCCAGGGTGTTGCCGTCGGCGCTCAGAGCCACGCGCTCGCCGAACCCATCGCCCAGGCCCGTGTTCGACGCCTTGATGTAGGCCGGCGCCGACCATTGCCCGGTCGCTGGGTCTCGCGTGTAGACGTAGACGGCTCCCGCGTCATCGGTGGAGTCGTCGAGCGGGTTGGCGTCGACGCCCGTGCCTCCGCTCTGCTCGAGACGAGCACCGACCGCGAGGGTGTTGCCATCGGCACTCAGTGCGACGTGGTCGCCGAATTCGTCCTCGGCGCCCGTGTTGGAGGCCTTGACGTAGCCCACCGCCTCCGCGAGCGAGCTGTTCACGTCGGTGACCGCGGACGGGTTGCAGCCCCATGTGTTGCACGCTTGCAGACGATAGCCAGCGCGAGAGCGCAGGTGCAGGGGCATCTCGATCGAGATCGAGGTGCCGGAGGCCGGCTCCGCCAGGGGAGCGAAGGCCTCGGTCGGTGAGAGCCTCTGCTCGAGCTGAACGTAGTCGGCGTCGGCGATCGCGGGCCAGCTGAAGTCGAAGCGCTTGATCGCCGAGAAGTTCAGCTCGAGCCCTGGGTCGCCCGGTGCGAAGCCACAACCCGCGGTGTCCACGGTGCACGTGTCCAGGCAGGCGAGCTCGCCACCATCGAAGCCGGCCGCCTCGCAATCGAGCCCTCCGAGCTCGGTTTCGTCGCATTCTTCGGCCGCCATCGGGTTGAGGACGCCGTCGCCACACTCCGCGGGCGTACAGTCGTCGTCGCATTCGGGGGAGGCTCCTCCCGCGTCGCATGTTTCGCCCGCCTCGGTGTTGAGCACCGCGTCGCCGCACTCGGCCGGCGTGCAGTCGGCATCGCAGGTCGCCGAGGGCCCGGCGTCGTCGCAGGCCTCGCCTTCATCCACGATGCCGTCGCCGCATCGAGGTTCGGCCACCATCCCGTCGGACGACGGCTCCTCAGCGCTGCCGTCACCGGTACTGTCGCCCGCGGATCCCTCATCATCATCGACCACGGGGGTGGTCGGGTCGGTGCAACTCGGTGTCGCCGCCATCAGCACCGCGAGCACCGAAATCTTCGACGTAAGCCAGATTTTCATGTCGAGAGAGTCTTTGCATCGGGTAGTGCCTTTTCTGTCGCGGACGATCACGACCCACGCGGTTTTTTGGCAGTGGGGCCGCCTACCGGGTCGGGACGTCCGCTCCCGCGAAGTCGGGAGTTCCGTCGACGTCTGGCCGAGCGTCGATGTCGATGTCGGTCGTGGGATCGCCGCTGTGCCACACGGCCGTACCCGCGAAGACCGTCGCCCCCAGCGGCGAGAGCAACAAGTCGTTGGAGGCGTAGTCCACGAACCAGGCCGGGTCCACCTCGCCCACGTTCGTGTTGTCGGGGCCCGCATCGCCGTCCACTGCGTTGTCGACGATCGTCCCGCTGCAATCGATGGCATCCCCGGCGAGTTCGACCGAACCGACGATCGAGTTCCGAAGGTTGAGCTCGGAGCCCGCCTGGCACTCGATGGCGGGAATCATCCCGCTGCGCGCCACGATGGTCGAGTACCGCACCGTGGCGTTCGATGTGTTGTAGACCCCGATCGGGGAGTAGCCGCTGTCGTCGGCCACCATGGAATTTTGGACGACCAAGAGCGATGACTGATGGGCTTGGATCGCGCCGCCCGTGCTGTCGTTGCCAGTGATTCGCGCCCGTTCGATCCAGGCTCTGGCGTTGATGAGCGTGACGGCGGGGGACGTGTTGGCGCCGTTGTTCGAGACCTCGAGGCCATTGACGATGAGATCGCCCTCCACCACCCGCAGCTGGCTCCCGAGCTGCTCGCTGTAGGTCAGGCGTGGAGGGGTTGCGGCGTCGGGGTCTGCGACGAGGGCGACCGCCTTGCCATCGAATACGGGGCGCTCGTCGTAGTCGCCGGCCGCGACCACGATCGTCCCTCGTCCGAATACGGGAATGCGATCGACCGCCGCGCGGATCGACCCGAAGCTCGGAGTGCCTTCGCCGCCCACGTACGTGACCTGGTTGAGGCAATGCCCCGTGAAGAAGTTGCACGCCGCGAGGCCCGGGCAGTCGTCGTGGGAGTCGCAGCCGTAGCAGGAGCCCGTCTCGAGGTTGCAGCCCGCGGCGTCTTCCAGCTGACACGACGCATCCCCATCCTCGACGAGATCGCAGCCCCCACACTGCCCATCGACACAGAACGGGTTCGCGGCCGTGCAGTCCTGGCTCCGACCCGAGGGGCTGGTGGGTGTGCAGGCGTCACCGTTTCCCCCGTCGGAGCCGGGGTCGGTGCCCTCGGTCGCGTCGCCGGTCGAGTCGACGCCATCGCCATCACTGGCCTCCGATGCGGTGTCAGTCGCGTCGCCGGTCGACCCCGTGGGGTTGGTGTCCGAGCTTCCCGTGGCAGCGTTGGGCATGCAGCCACCCGGCAGCACGACGAGCGAGCATGCGGCGAGCGCGAGCGCGAGTAGAGTCGGTCGTGCGGGGGCAAAGATGGGGTGCTGAGGTCTTCTGGGCTCGATCATGATGGTTCTGAGTCCGGTGGGGGCCCGGACCGCTCGCCGTAGCTGCGCGGGCTCGCGCCCGATCTGGCAGACCCTCTCGGTGCCGGATGTGACCGGCAATCGGCCGAAAAATCGAAACGACGGAGCCGATGGGGGTCTCGCCTACGTCGTTCGCGCATTCAAAGAACCGTGAATGGAACCGGTGGAGGTCGGAGTTTTCTTAGGCGGTCCGCTCCTTGGGTCTGGCCCTGGTCCCCGCTGTGATGATCTCCGCCGGTTGTGATCTCGCCGAGAAGGACCAGGCCGATGCGGTCGTCGAGGTCCCCGAGGTCCGTGACGCCGTCGCGATCGACGAGCTGTGCGAGCTGGCGACCGAGCTGCGCTGTGCCGGTTCGGAGCTGTGCTGCTCCGAGTCCCCCTACGCCGACGTCGACGAGTGCATCGCGGAGTCATCCTGCGAGGACGTCCTGGGGGCCATTGCCGACAGCGACCTGGTGGCCGACGGCACGCTCGTCTACGACGCAGAGGCGGCCGCTTCGATGCTGCAGGACCTCTCCGACGCCACGGCCGAGTGCGGCGTCGAGTCTGCGGCCCCCGAGTTCGGCACGCTGTTCGTCGGTCATCGGCAAGACGGCGACGACTGCTCTCCCACCGATGACAGCGGCGCTCATCTGCTGTCGTGCGCTCCCGGGCTTGCCTGCGCGATTCAGGAGCACGACGGCGTGCAGACCCACCGTTGTCAGCCCGCCGCCGCCCTGACCACGACCGAGGGCGGCGTGGTCGAGCCCGAGTCTTCGTTCGACCTCACCGCGGACGCCCTGTACTGCGATGCGCCATCCGAGGCGGACGACGAGCCCCAGTTCCGCTCCGCGGGGGTCCCCGTGGCCATCGCCATCAAGACCCACGGCGTCCAGTACGCGGGCACCAGCGCGCCGATCACCGTCCACTTCGTCCGGGGGGGCACCAATGTCTACTACTCGTGCGAATTTCCCAACGGAGTGGGCCGGGACGCCGTCCAGTCCTGCCAGATCTCGTCGGTCATGGGGGCCAGCAGCAACTCCAGCTCGGATCGATTCTTCATCGAGAACCCCAGCGGCGACGGCATCGCAATCGACTCGGTCGTCGCCTGCATGTCCAACAGCGGTGCGCCGCCGTGTAGCTCGGTCAAGGTGGCCGCGCGGTTCGACAACGGCAACACGAACATGCTCAGGGACGTCATCCCCGGGGGCTTCGGCTGGTGGGACGACGCCTACGAGTACTTCTGGGTCGACGGTGACAACAGCGGCAACTGCAACATGGCCTTGGTCGACCACTCCAACGACAACACCGTCACTTGCGTAGGCTGACACCATGCTTCGCTCGTCCTTTCTCGCTCTCATCGCAGTATCGGCCGCGGGCCTGACCGCCTGGGACGTCGAGCAAGGCCACGATCTGCGCGGCGACGACATCATTGCCGACTTCGTGGGGGGCTGCGCCGATTTCTTCGAGCACTTCGCTGAGGGGGGCGGGTGAATGCTCGCGCTGGGCCGAAGCCGAATCCCGCGGGTTTGTGACGACTCCGAGCGACTCTCGGGGACCGCGGGGGCATAATGAAGCCCGATGCCTCGCCGCCTCCCGGAACTTTGCGCTGCGCTCGCGGGCTCGATCGCGGCGGCATGCGGCCCGTCGATATCGCTCGACGAGGACGGCACGGGCACCGGGGGAAGGCAGGGATCCACGTCCACGCCGCCCGTGACCGCCGAGGGGGCTGATACCTCCGACGGTGGCTCGGGGACGGACCTGCCGCCCCAGCTCTGTGAACCCGACGCGACGGTCTGCGACGGCTCGGAGTACGGCACGTGGCGACTGTCGAGCGTGGACACGCAGGTCGTCGCCCATCTCTACCTGTGGCCCTCCGACTTGCCGGGGCAGCGGGAGTTCGTGTCGCGATGGTTCATCGAAGACGAGGAGATCGACTACTGCAGTCGCAATGGTCGCTACCTGGGGTTGGGCGATCTCGACGACACGTTCGTCCTCCAGACCGACGGCATGGGGGGAACCAATCTCGAGCAGTGTGGCGGTTCCCCGGGGGCGCACAACCTGAACCTCGAGTTCTCCCGTTTGCCCGATTGCGAGGGCGAAGTGCTCGTGTTGACGGCGACGGACTCGAATGGAGCGTCGCTGTACACGTTCGAAGGGCACGCCGTGCACTGCGGCTGCGAGACGGACTACGACCCGTATTCCGGCAGTGGCGAGCAGATCCCCACCGACGGTTGCCTGAGCCCCTGACCGAGGCGGCACGAGCCGGAGGGCAATCTAGTCTCCGCACGTCACGGCGGAGAGCAGCTCGTACGAGAACCCGGAGCCCATCCAGATCTCCCCGAACTCGAACTCCGGCTGCTGTGTCGCCAACGCAACTGCGAGCCCGTGCTCGGGGAGGATGAAGTTGCGGGCCTGGTACGCCCCGATGGCTCCGCGCCGTTCGATGATCCGAACCGGCTCGTTGCACCCCTGCAGCTTCGCCTCGAATGACCACTGTCCCAACGCCATGAAGCCGAGTCGTGGCTGCCCACGCCACAGCTCATCCCTCGCCTCGGCGCTCACCAGTCGGCCCTCGACCAGCGCGGCGTCGAAGCGGAGCATGTCTCGCAGCGGGCCGACGATCGCCCCGGAAGCTCCGTAGCGCCCGAGCCGTGCGTGGCCGTCGATGTCCGAGGATCCGGGAGCATCGCCGATGAAACTCGTGGACTGGAGCGCGGCCGGTTTTGCGATGGTCTCGGTAAATAGGGTCGAGAGGTCACGACCCGTAGCCCGCTCGAGAAGCTCTCCGAGGACGACGTAGTCGCAGTTGTTGTAGGCCCACTCTTCCGCAGCGGGAGCCGTGCGTTCCTTCAAGCACCAACCGAGTCCCGTCGGGCCATCGGTGTAATACGACGGAATCCCGTCGGCATCGGGAGGGCTGTCGTCGGGGTCGCGTAGGCCCGACTGGTGCTGGAGGAGCTGGCGTACGGTGGGGGCAGGGGGGACGCCCCCGAGCTCGTCGATGTGGTCCGAGGCCGGGGCATCGAGCTGGAGGCGGCCCGCTTCGACCTGTTGCATCACCATGGTCGCGATGACCTGCTTGGTGACCGACGCCCACGGCCACATGCGCTCGGGCTCGGCCTCCTGCAGCACTTCGAACGTTGCCGGCCCACGGAGGAGCACGATGTCTCCCTCGAATTCGGTGCTCCAGCGCGGTGCTTCGGAAGCTGACGCCGAACTCTCGGCGGGTGGCGTCGCGGTGGAGGGCTCGACGAGCCGCGGAGCGCAGGCGGGACCGGCGAACAGCAGGAGACAGAGCCCGTACGGCCTGGACATCGGGCTAGAGGATAAACCCACGAACGGCCGAGCACGACGGTTGCCGCGACGCATCGTGCACCTCCTCGGGCGGCTCACTCGGCCTGGCTCGGCGTGCACGACGAAGAGTGTTCGACGCGACGAGGCCGAGTCGCACAGACGCCCGCGACGGCCGTCTCGGGCCGGTCGCGGGCGTTGTCGGGTCCGAAGGGGCGATCAGTCCAGGTCGTCGTGGTGGGTGACGCCACAGTCCCACTCATCGCCGGTGTTCGCGTTTTTCTCGCAAGACACCAGCCAGTCGCCGATCCAGCAGCCGACGTTGCCGGGGTAGTCCCAGCAGCTGAACTCCGCGTAGTCGTCCGCCGCCAGCCGATCGAAGGTGGCCTGGCTTCCCGTCACATGGACGTAGGCGCCCTCGATCGCGGCGGCTTCGTAGCGATCGAAGTCGGTGAATTCGACATTGCTCTTGGGGACCTCGGTCCCCGACTTGTCGGCGGCTGGCTCCGGCGAGAGCAACGATAGACCGGCCAGCAGATGAACGATGAGCAGATTCATGATTCGGTTTCTTTCTCGGGAGGAACCTCTCGATTTGGGCTCCTGCCCTCGAAGACGCCCGACCCCCGCCCCCGGATCACGAAGACCGAAAAAAACCGGCGCGCGAACTTCGATGAGCGATTTCACCGCTCGCGGGGCGTCAGCCTGCGATGAACGTACAAGTGTAGGGCTGGGCCGAGTCGGGCGCGCTGGCGCGGGAGCCGGCGACGAGCTCGGTGCCCTCGAAGACGATCTCGAGGAGTCCGACCACCGAGCCGACGCGATGGACGAATCGACTGCCATCGCAGCTCATGCTGTCGCCGAACTGAGGGCTGTACTCGGCCGTCGAGGTGAGCACGGTGTCGCTGTCGAACCTCACCATGCCGTTGGTGTCCAGGCTGACCTCGTAGGCGCTGCCCGGGGTGAACGGCGCGTTCTCGGCTCCCTCCGAGGCTGTCTCGGAGGGCTGCGAACGTCGCCACCCTAACCGTCGATCACACCCGAGAGGCCCAATCAAGTAGTGCTAGACGTCGACTTCGCATGCCGCCAGTCTCACGCCTCCGCTCAGCGCCTCGCGACGCGCTCGGCGTGACCTAGGAGTGAGCGATCGGATACGGCGGCTGCGGTGTTCAATGAACATGTCGAGCGAACCAACGTCGCCGGGCATTCGTTCATCGCGAACGATAGGGGTCGAAGCGCTCCGTGCTCTGACGACGTTTGTTCATGGCCAGCAGCTCGGCCTCGGTGTAGCGCTCGTCGCTGTGCTCGGGGATCAAGGTGACGATGAACTCGATGATCTGGGCGCGTGCTCGCGTGCCAGCGTTCGCGCGGAGCTCATCGATCTGAGAGCGTGCGCCGTCACTGAAGTCGCCGAGGTCGACCGCGATGGTCTCTTCGCATTCGTCCCAGCGTTCGAAAATGAGAATACGACGACGGTGGGGCGGTCGATGGCTCCGCCAGATGGCGAGGAGGTCTTGCTGCAGCGCGGCGAGCTGACGGGAGATATTGGCGCGGGCAAAGGAGGTGGCTCGCTTCAGGCGCATGTCCCAGGTCTTGGCCAGCAGGTCCTTCTTCTGATTCAGCCAACACGGTCCTCGACGACAGGGAGTGAGCGGAGGATCGCTGAAGTGCACGCGGCCGTCTGGGAGCAGCTCCGCGGTCCAGGCCGCCTTCGGGTTGGGGTTGCGATAGATCCATCGCCCGCCTTTGGCCCGCCGAAAGCCGGCGTCTTGGGGAGTCCGAATGACCCCGTCGTCGCGGGGGGATGGACGCGGAGTCGGGGTGCGGAACGAGGGGCTCAGTCGGGGGCTCGTTCGTCCGGCATCCGACCGCGAGTGGCCGCGCAGCGCCAGCGACACACCAGGTGCTTCGGGACCGCCCGAGGCCTGCTCCGCCGTCGATGCTTCGGTGGGGGCGGGCGTCGGTCCGGGCTCGACGCTCACCTCCGAGCGAGGCCCCGACGCACGGCGGCGAGTGTTTCGAGGTCGCCTCCGCGTCGCGACCCTGGTCTCCGAGGCCTCTCCGCCCTCGGGGGCCGTCGATTCGGTGGCCGCGGCCTCGACGACCTCCGGCGTGGGAACCCGAGGCATGGTGATGAGTTCGATGGCGGTATGGCGCGGCTGGTACCGAGTCGGTGGTGGCGTCTCGGGTATCGCCCACAGCCCGAGGAACACCGCGCCATGCAGTGCGACCGAAACGAGCAATGTGCGGCGAGTGGCCACAGGACGACCATGGTGCCTCACGCGGTGCCGCTGCGTGCAGCCCGGTGGTACGGACACACCGTCGTCCGTTGGAGCCCCCGTCTGCGGGGGTCGATGCCCTCGACTCGGCGGGCGTCAATCGAGCCGTGCCGGGTCGATGAGGCGGGCAGATCGCCTCCTCGGGCTCAGTCGCAAACCGGCGCGGCTCGGGGACCCAAGTCGGCCCATTGGAGAGCACCGTCGGGATTGCCCCAGCGCTCGTTGGTGTAGGACTCGAGGTCGACGAGAGCATCGGCACCACCCTGATTCGCCGAGCAGCATCCGTTGCAGTCCTGGTCGCTGCAGGTGTCGATGACGTTGACGATCATGACCTCGTCGGCGGTGCGGATGCAGATCTCGTGGTGGGCGAGGTTTCCGTAGAGGGGATAGACGGCGGCGATGTTGGTGTCCGCCACCCATGCCTCGGGTCGCTGGTCGCCGCACCCGGCGAACAGGCCCGCCCACTGACAGCCGTTGTACACCTCGCACTCGACGCTGCCCGGTTCGGGGTAGGAGATGTAGTGGGTCTTGTGGCCCGTGTTCCATTCGAGGTCCGCGGCACCGCAACGCTCGAGAGCGTCCGCGCTGTTGACCCCGAGCTCGTCGGACGTGGCTGGTTCGTCGGGGAGGCCCGGCTCGGCCGAGGACTGCCCCACGTCGCACGCCGAGGCACCGAGTCCGACGAGCGCCAAAAACCACGACAGCTGGAGACTCGGCGCAGGCATCACCATTTCATACATATCCGGCGGCGGACCGCGGGTGGCGGATATTCTTCGATTGGTGGATGGTTTGTGTTGTTGGGTGGCCTGGCGACCCGGACGCCTGATCCACCGCGCGCCGCCTGATCGGCGTATCCACTAGTAATCTCGGTGGCTTAGGTCGCATCGCGCTCGCGCCGTGCGCACGACGAGGCACACGGCGGTCGGCTTGCTGCTCACAGACACTCTTTGTCGAGGCAGCAGCCCCAGCTGTCGTCCTGCACCGACGACACGATGCCCGTCGCGTCGAATTCGATCTGGGATCCATCGTCGGCGGTCATGCGGGCGTTCAGGGTCATGGTGGCGCCGTCGAGCACGGTGAGGTCTGCGATTTCGTCCGGGGGAAACACGATGATGCGGTTGTTGACCGAGAGGCCGCCGTCGTTCTCCTCGCAGCCCACGTAGACCGGGTAGGCGGGGTTGTCGAAGAAGTGCCCGCCGGGCCCGACGTTGAAGCCCTCGACGTCGAGGGTGAGCCCGAAGTTCACTTCTTCGCCGGCTGGGTTCACGCCACCGACGTCGACCCGAAAGTCGATCATGAACGAACCCTGACCGCCGCAGACGAGGCGCAAGGTCGCGTCGGCAGGGGGTAGGTCGCTGCCTCCGTGACGCAGCACGAAGAACGGCGTCTCGCTGTCTTCCACGCCGCACAGCTCGGGGCCGCCCGTGGTCGCGGAGGGAGGCTCGCTCCCGGTGGAGTCGTCGGCCCCGCTCGTCGACGCTGCGCTGGTCGGGGTCGGTGAGCCCGTGTCCTCCGAGTCGGAGGTCGTGGCTTGCCCCGTGTCGGTGGCGGCCGGGCTTCCGCTCGCCGTGCTCCCGTCGTCTCCACAGCCGAAGCTCAGCGCCGCGAGGAGCACGACCCCGGAGCGTAGTGGGCTTGCTATCGTCATCGTCCTAGTAGGCCAAGTCATGCATCTACGCTGCCGTGTGCGGAACAATCTCGCAAGTGCTCACTTCACGTGGGCTTACCCGATGCTGCTCGTCGGGTGCGTCGCTTGCGGGGATTCGAGCTCGTCCACGCCGACCCCGGACACGGTGACCGGCTCGACCACGGTGGCCAGCGGAACGACCGTCGGTGAACCCGAGACCGCCGTATCGCTCGACGACACCTCCAGCGCAGACCGCGGATGGGTCGAGGAGCCGGGCATCGACGGCGCCTGGGGGGCGTTCTACTCGGTGTGGGGTCCAACCCCCGACGACCTGTGGATCGCGGGCGGACGCGTCTTCGACGATGGGACCTCCGAAGGAGTGCTCGTCCACGGCGACGGGTCGACATGGGCGCGCGAAAAGCTCGACCCCTCGACGCCCGTCCTGAGCTGGATCGGCCCCGCGGGCGACGACGTGTGGGTGGTGGGAGCGGACGGCACCTGCCTGCGGCGAGAAGGCGGAGACTGGGTGCGGCACGAGACCGACGACCCGCGGCGGCTGTGGGGGGTGTGGGGCGCGGCCGAGGACGACGTGTGGGCGGTGGGAGGCAACGGCATCGACGACGTCCCGGCGCTTCTCCACTTCGACGGCGCGCAGTGGTCCGAACAGGCGCTACCCGAGCTCGACGGCAACGCCTTGTTCAAGGTGTGGGGCCGAAGGGGCGATGACGTGTGGGTCGTCGGCGATGGCGGGATCGTGCTGCACTACGACGGCGATGCCTGGACATCGATTGCCAACGAGTCGGTCGCCGATCTCATCGGTGTCCATGGATCCGGGGAGGTGCTGCTCACCGTGGGCGGGCGAGCCAATGGCCGCGTCGCCCAGCTGACCGCGGCCGGAGCCGAGGGCGAGACCCTGGTTGTCCCCGGCCTCGCGGGGGTTTGGGTCGACTCAGCCGGCCGCGCGACGGTGGCCGGAGACCTGGGAACGCTGGGGACCCTCGAGCCGGGCGCCTCCACCATCGAGCTTTACGAGACCAACACGATCCTGCTGTTCCACGCCGTGCATGGCTTCGATGGCGGGCCGCGATGGGCTGTGGGCGGAGACCTCGTCGACGCGGCTCCGTCCTTCGGAATCGTGCTACGTCACGACTCTCCTTGAGAGACGGGGCTACGGGAAGCTCGCGTGGCAGGGGTCGGTATTGGCCGCGCCCGGAGTACCGTAGTTGTTCGGGCTGCCCACGATGAGCTGCGTCGAGTGGCACCAGTTGGCGAAGTCGTCGTTGGACACGGTGTCGAGGACGCCGACCTCCAGCTTGAAAGACAAGCCGTTGTCATCGGGCCCGTAGTTGATCCAGCCCGGGATCTGGTCGAGGACCCCCGACGAGTTCGCGATGACGGCGAAATCTTCGCCGTTGTCGTGGAAGATCGGCAGCTGGGTGTTGGTGAACGTGTGGGGACCACCGCCCACGTCGGTCCATGCGCCATCGGTCCATTCCGTCTCGTCGACCTTACCGATGGTCGCGTACGTCCCGGGGAGCACGACGAAAGGCTGGTCCACGATGGCTTCGTCGCTCAGGTCCTGATCTTGAATCCGTAGGCCGTTCAGGTCGATGGGATAGGCGGCGGCGTTGTAGACCTCGAGCCACTCGCAGAAGTTGTTGCCGCCGTTGGAGCATTGGGGCGACTCCATGACCTCGGTGATGACCAGGTCACCCACGGTGAGCCAGTCGACGCCGACGGGGCCGAGGGCGTAGTCGCCGAAGTCCGAGGGCATGCGCGGAGCGAGCTTGTACTCACCCTCGGCGAAGTGGATGGGGCCCTGGATGTACGAGAAGGTCGCTCCGATCCGAAACCCGGGAAACTCGGCCGCGCCGTCGACGAGGACATCGAAAAGGTAGTCGTCGATGGTCCCGGGTGCAGACATGTCGTCGGCGGTGAACTCACCTGCGCCGAGCAACGCGGCGACCCCGATGTCCGCCTCGATGCGCACGAAGACGCCCTCCCACCCCTCGGCGGCCAGGCCGAGCAGATGAATGAGTGCGATGGGGTTGGGCACGGGTAAGGCAGGCAGGGACCCCGTCTCGACGACCGTGCCCATCGTCGCGTCGATCTCGGTGCGGTCGTCGACCTCGGCGACGACCCCGACGATATCGACGATGTCGCCGACCTCGAGGCCGCTGATGTCGGGACTGGCCGGGCCGGCTCCGACGAAGACGTGCACGCCGCTGAACTGACCCCCGGGCTCTTCCTGAGCGTAGAAGGCATCGCCCCTGACGCCCGTGACCCACACGGAGCGCACATCGACCATCGTGCCTTCGGGCAGCAGGCCCTCTTGGATCTCGTAGATGGTGTCGTCCTGGAACTCACCGGTCGTGCCATCGCCCGTCGTGTCGTCGCCGGTCGTATCGCCACCCGTCGTGTCCCCGCCGGTCGTATCGTCGTTGGCGCTGGTGGAGCCTTCGCTCGCCGCATCGGCGCCACCGCCCGTGCTGCCTTGCTCGCCAGTCGAGTTCGCCGTCGTCGCGTTTGCCGTCGTGCTCGTCATTCCTCCGGTCTCGTTGTTTCCGGTCGTGATGCTCGTGGCCCCACCGGTCGAGTCGTCGGCCTGCGGGCTCACGTCGTCGGAGCAGGCGCCCAACGTCACCAGTGTCGACCATGCCAAGAACCATCGGATCGGGGAGTCCATGGTCGCAACCTAGCCCTGGGGCTGTAGGCATCAAGTGCGCAAAATTGGCTGCTGCATCTACGCAAAATGTTCATGCTGCGAGAGCCGCATAGTTGCCTGCAGGATGCGCATATTTTCTATGGGGGACTTGAATCATGCAGGAGGGTGATCGCATTAAGGGCACTCGATGTGGGTCGTTCTCTACCTGTGGGCTCGTGGTCTGCGTCGAGAAAATCGAGCTGCCGCGGTTGCTGTTCATCACTCGGTGGAGAAACATCAGTGCCCGCGCACCGTGCGTTCTTGTTGAGTCGAGGTCAGCGGGGGGAACCGTCGGCGAATCGAACTCGAGCGGTCGCAACGCTCGGCGTGGGGGTGATCGATGTGGCCCGGGATCCGGCGCGAGGCCGACCTGTGCGCGCCGTCGCGTAGAACGAACGAAGAGCCCTCGGCAGCCCGTCGTGGGGTCGAGCGAGCGAGGTGGATGGTCGCTCACTCCTGCCTGTCGCTCGTTCCCTCTTCGTGGTCCCGTTGCGCTCACGACGTCTTCAGCTCTTCCCGCGTCGCGGCGGCACCTCGCTCGCCTCGTGGGCTCGACATAGAAACCGTCGCAGCGTTGCCCATGGACGCTGCCCACCACGAGGTGGCCGAATTCGTGGTGCAGCAATATCCACGACGAGCCTCTTCGATCGCGTCGGTGAGCCATGGCCGGCCGAATGGCACCACCAAGCTCGACCTTTGTGGCCCCTCCGCGACGGTGACCCGCACGTCCGGGGACCATCGACGAGCCTGGCCTCGTCGTGAAACGCGGCCGACGAGTCGACTCGGGGGCCGCCGATCAGGCTCACGTAGTCCGGTGCCTCGGCCTTGCATTCGACCGTCGCGTTGTCGCTCCGTCGGCGGAGCGTCACACACTGAGATCCAGCTGCGCGGCCGAACGATTGAAATGGACAGCGTTCCCGAGTGTGTGTCGGGTGAACGGAACACTGATGAACGGGGTTCGGCTTCTCGGGAGCGGACCACATCGAAACGATGATGAGAATGGTCGAACGACGCTCACTGACACGATGAACTGATACGGTTTTGATCTCGCCGGGCGGGTCGCATTGACGTGACCCGCATCGAGCGATTTGTTGTGAGTTCAGGACGACAGGATGACCAATGCAAGCATCATGGCAATCGACCGATCGTAGATCGCGTCGGCAACGAGTGGTTTCGAAGCTCGGCGCCCTAGCCTTCGTACTCGGGGCCCTGGGGGCCTCGGGCTGTCCGGGCAGTGGCAAGAGCGATGGACAGTCGGGAGGGAAGCAGACCCCGCCACCCAAGGCCGACGGTGGAGCGCCGCCGGGTTCGGGCGCGGCGACCGAGGCCAAGTGGAAGCGGGAAGGGACGTTGCGTTACCAGTACGAAGGAGCGCGGCCGAAGACCGGTCCCAAGGCCACGGAGACGCTCGCCATCACCTTCGAGGCGGGTGGTGATGCCAAGATCAAGGGCGCTTCGGGGGCGGCCGACGTCACCTTCGGCGAGGACGGGACCATCGTGGTCAAGGCCGTGCCCGAGCCCGAGCCGCGACCGGTTCTGCCTGCCTATGTGCACATGTTCCGGGTCGGCCCGGGGGCGGGCAAAGCCCTGAACGTGGGTGGTGACGCTACGGTTCGCTACCCCGCCGACGCCGATATCCCGCCCACGCAGCTCACCGTGCAGAGCGAAGTGACGATGACGCTCACCAAGCTGACGGGTGACGTGGCGCAGTACGACTACGAGTCACGTTATCGGGTGATCGACAACGATGCACTCGAAGCGTTCCGGGCCGAAGCGGAGGGCATCGGGGCCAAGGACGAGATCGACGCAATCCTCGAGGGCTCGGCCGACTTCCGCCTCGCGGGCTTCGGTGAGGTCGAGTTCGACGTGGCCAAGGGGAAGATGCTCACCGCCAGCTACACGGGCGCGGGGCTGCCCCTCGAGGCGCTCGATCGTGAGGCGTTGTCCAACCACGAAGATGCCATTCACTACACCCTGAACCTGCAAGGAAGTTGAGGTCGAGACCATGCCCAACAAGACCCTCATCTTCGTGCCCGTGGCCTCGATGGCCCTCATGCTGCCCAGCTGCGACGACAAGCCGCCCAAAGGGATGATCGACGCCCTCACCCATGCGGTGGCGGGCAAGCTCCTGGGCTGCCCCACCAACAAGTGCACCGGGGTCCGGGAGATCAACATCTCCATCAAGGACACCGACGCGACCCTCAAGAAGAAGGCCGAAGAACTCGTCAAGAACTGGTGCCCCGCGTATCAGTTCACCTCCGAGAAGCTGACCAAGAACGCCTCCGGCGAGTTCTCCAAGCAAGCCGAGTACTCGGTGGCGGTGGTGGGCTTCGGCGAGATTTCGGTCACCACCGAGGACTACGAGGCCGAGGTCACCGCGGCCGAAGACGGCTGGAAGACGCAGCTCAACCACAGCCACGAGACCGGTACCGGCGAGTGCCAGCCCGACTGGCCCGTGGGGCAGTGCAAGGTACAGGCCGAGCTCGAGGTCAAGTCCGACGGCGAGGTGAAGATCTCGTGGATCGCGGGCACCGAGACCAAGACGGCGAGCGGCAAGGGCAGCAAGTTCATCAAGTTCAAGACCGCCAGCACCCTGCAGTGGTGCGAGAAGCGGAAGCACGACGATCCGCGGACATGCACCGCCTCCGAGGCGACCGACACACCGTCGACCGACGTGTCATGCAGCGACCAGTCCGATTGTGCCGGGCTCCAGTGCGGCGAGTGGTTCTGCCAGGATGGGACCTGCACGCTGGCCGAAGCCGCGCCCGCGGGGACGCCTTGTGAAGGGGGCACCTGCGAAGCGGGCGGTGTCTGCAAGAAGGCGAGCTGAGCGGAGTCGCCTCGTCGAACAGCGGTTTGGCGAGGCGGTCGTTGCCGGCCCCGTGTACTCGATGGCTGGCTAGAGTGGCCTCTCGACTCGTTCAGAGATCACGGAGCACGCCGAGGACGCTGCCGATTCGTCGGAAGCCCATCCGTCGGTAGAACCGCTCCGCGCCTCCGTCTCGCGACGTGACCAGCAACAACCGGTCGAGGTCGAAGCGGGTCGCGGCGTCGCGCCATGCCCACGCCAACAGGGCACGGCCGATGCCGCGGTTGCGGTGACTCGGGTGGGTGCCGACCGACTGCAGGCGGCCCTGTTTCCCCACCGACACGATGCCCAGCGTGGCGACGATTTCGCCATCGAGCCCCGCTCCGTACCAAGCACCGATCTCTGCTGAGTCACCCGCGGTGGTTGGTCGCGGGGCGATCAACGAACGCGACCACGCCAGGCTTCGCTCCACCGCAACGGGCCCGTACGGCGTGGGCCGTTGCTCATCGACGGCCAGCTCGCATTCCAGAACTCGGGAGACCTCCTGGCTGAGGTCGAACCTCGAGATCCGCAGAGCGTTTCCCGCGGCGGGGCTCCCGGCTTCGAGTTCGGTCCCGTCGAAGGCCAAGGCGACGTCATCGATGGCCTGAAACCCCTCGGCGACGTACGGAGACAGGGTGTTGGCGTCTGCGCCCGGGTCATCCCAGCCGACGCACAGCTGTGGCACCTCGGTCCCTTCGAACTGCTGCTGGAACAGCGCCGCGATGCTCTGTGGCGTGTGGTTGTCCGGACTCCCCCGCAACACGAGCATGTTTCCGAACGGATTATCGGGCGCGCTCGGAAGCTCGCAGCGCCAGCCCTCGTCCAGCTCCTGCAGCGAGCCGAGCGCGGAGTGAATCCCCAGATCGCTACGCCATCCGGGGGAGCGAACTGCGGTGGGGACGTCGAGGGTTGGCATGGCGAGCCGGTCAGGTTGCTGGAGCGTCGCCCGAAGGCTCGGGCCGCGGCGGCACCGTCTGCGCGCTGGACAAGGATCGTAGCTGGGCGCGTATCGTCTCCAGCTCGCCCGTGAGCTTCTCGTCCATCGCGAGCACGGCCGCGGTGGTGTCCTCTTCCCTGACGAGCACCGAGGTGAGCGTCGCGGTGAAGATACCCACGACCACCATCCCAGCGATGATGAGGGCGACGGTGAGCACCCGCCCGGTCCACGTCTGCGGGTTGTGGATGTCGCCGAAGCCACCCGTCACCACCGTCGTGAAGCTCCACCACAGTCCCTGGCCCACGTTCTCCACTCCGGCGACGGAGGAGTGACCCTCCAGGTACCAGATGCCCACGCCGCCGAGCACGAGCACCGTCACCAGCAGCTTGAGCGAGCGACGCATCATGCTCACGTCCATCGCGGCCGCGAGCTGGTCCATGCCGCGCCAGAAGAACAGGATGGTGCGGATGATTCGAAGCAGACGAATCAGCCGAATCATCCGGGCGAGGCGAGCGAGGCGGACGATTCGGCCCGCGCGGAGCAGCGACGCCGGAATCGGAATGGACGTGACGAAGTCGAGCCAGTAGCGGCGCCAGAACCATCGCTTGGAGTCGGCCAAGCGCATGCGCCAGAAGAACTCGCCCAGGAACAGGAAGCACACCACCACGTCGATGAGCTCGAGGATCATGTGCGTCTGCTCGGACAGCGGCGCGAGGATCTGAATCATCAACAGGGTGACGACCAAGACGATGAGCGCCATGATGACGCCATCCAACACCATCACCCGGCGCCGTGAGCCGAGGCGAGCTTCGACCTTCTCGGCGAGGCGGCGCTCTCGGGCGAGGTCGGAGACCTTGTCGCGCTGCGTCTGCAGGGACTCGTAGCGAGAGGCCACGTCCAGGGCACGCGTGCGCACGCGGTCGAAGGTGGACCAGTCGTGGTCGTTCAGAGCAGCGTCGGCCAGGCCCCGTAGGCGCTCGAGCTCCGCGACCTCCTGGCGCATCTCGCCCCCGAGCCGCTCCACGATGCCCATCAGGCGTTCGGACGGCAGGTCTTGCAGCCGTCGTCCCACGATGGCCGTGCGTGCCGCCTCGAAGCGTTGATCGAGATCCGGTGGAGAGCTGATGCTCGCATCGGCTGCGTGCGTCATGGCGGGCATCGTAACCGCCGCATGTGGCCCGCAACCAGGTTGACGGGGCGCCGGGGGAGGGGAGGCCCAGGCGCGGAGTGGACCGCGGCTGATGAAGCGGGCCGAACCTCGACGTGTCGCGGGTGGGACTCTCCCGGACAGGGGCGCTGATCCGGGTAACTGCGCACGAGCTCGACCCACGAGCGGCGAGCGGGAAGGACGAACTCGCCGTTCATGGGAGAGTCGCTCGGACCCGATCGGATTGCTTTTTGTGTCGAAAAAGTCGCCGAGCCCGGGCGCCCTGCCCCAGGGGGCGTGCTAGTCGCAGGCCATCGGATGGGGATCACGCATCCAGTCCAGGAACTGCTTGCTGCTCACCACCCGAGTCTCGGAGTTGAGCAGCACGTAGTCGAGGAACTCCTCGATCGCTTCCTGTCGCTCGGTATGCGTGGAGCTCTGCGCACCCGTGTACTTGCTGTTGTAGTAGTCGGTGTGCGCTCCGAAGATGAACGGCGCCCGGTTACCGTCCAGGTGAAGGTCGTAGCTGTACTGCAGCGTGGCCAGAAACTCGTCCCGGTTCATGTCGAACAGGACCCACAGGTTGTAGTCGAACCCGGTGATCTTGGCGGACGTCGGGTCCCACCACGCGTGGAGATCGGCGAGGCGGTCGCGTAGACCGGGCTCGAAGCCATACTGAACCGCGAGGTCGTCGGGGGGCACGATCACCGTGTACAGCGGCAGCTCCCACAGGCCCGGCTTGGGCGTGATGGGGTCGTTGAGACCCCACGAGACCAGCAGGTCGTGCCCCGGGCTACCGCCGTCGAGGGTGTAGGGCCAAAAGAAGTTCGTGCCGTCCTGGGCGGGCTGGAAGCCCTCTTCGATCGAGGTGTCGTACCAGAAGTCGTTTTGGGTCAAGACGTCGAGCGCAGCGTCGTTGTACTCGAGGTAGGGCGCACGGAAGCCGTAGACCTCCACCGCGGGGACGCCGACGCCAGCGCTCGGGTTGGGCACCCCTATGGCTTCTGCGGGGTCAAAGGGCGCGGTCAGCCAGTCGTTGCAATTTTCAATCTCGAGCGCCCACGCCATCTCGTTGGATTCCTGGCCATGAGGATGCGTGTGCGTGTGATTCCCGATCTCGTCGCCCTGGTCGTAGGCCTGCCGCCACGCCTGCTTGTTGTACGTCGGGCTCTCGGAGTGCCACGTCTCGATATAGGTGGAGGTCATGTAGTACGACATGTGAATGGGCGTGCCGTCGTACGTCGCCGGATTGCCTTCGCCCGCGGGGTTGGTGCGGGTGTCGGCCAGGCTATTGGCCCATGTCATGCCACCGTCACCTCCGCTGCCTGGGATGCCCGAGTACGCGTTGTCGTCCCAGCTCAGCACCACGAACATCGGCACTTCGTCGACCATGAGCCCCCCGGGAGGATCTTGAGACGGCGGCACGTCGTCACCGTACGCGTAGGTTGCCGGGGGCGAGAGCGGCTCTCCGCATCCGGGCGGCGGATCGGTGTCGGAGCTGCTCGAGTCGGAGCTGCCCGAGTCCGTCTCCCCGTCGTCGGTGCTGCCCGTGTCGGCCACGCCCGTGTCGGCTCCCCTCGTGTCGGTCCCGTCGGGCGTAGGCCCGCTCGTGTCGGTCCCGTCGGGCGTAGGCCCGCTCGTGATGCTCCCCGTGTCCGGGCCGTTCCCGCTCGTCTCGTTCGGATCGCTCGGCGTACCGTCGCCTTCGCTCTCGGAGCCGTTCGTGGCCGGGTTGGTCGTGATCCCGGGGCCGTCGGCAGGAATGTCTCCGCCGCTACTGCTCGGGCAGCCCCACAGGCACGTCGTGGCCAGAGCGGATAGGATGGCGACCGCGTTTCCCCGTGACATCACCTGGCGATCGTTGCATTGCGCCATCGTTCGGCCCCGCCGTTTTGGACCCGACCGATGGCGCTTTCTTATTCAGACGCCGCGTGTCGAGCTGGAAATCGACGGCGTCTCACCCGTTTTCATCGTGGCTCGTGTCGTTGCCGTAGGGTGTCGCCGCCTCAGCCGACGAAACCGCCCAAGTTCGACCAACGGCCCCAGCGGCTGTCGTAGCGCTTGTGCCAGACGGCACCGTCTCGTCCCCGAGCGACGACGTCGATCTCGTCGTCACCGCGAGACACGGCTCCGGGAGCCGAGGTGATGGTGCCGCCGAGGTCTTCCCAGCGTCCCCAGGAACCGTCCCACCACGTGTGCCACAGCGCTTGGTTGGTGCCGCGGGCGAAGATGTCGAGGCGTCCCGCGTCCCATGACGCGACGGCGGGGGCCGAAGTCAGCCTACCTCCGAGGCTGTGCCACGCGTCCCAGCGATTGCCTTCGTGCGCGCGATGCCACAGTGCTCCGTTGGCACCTCGACCGAACACGTCGATGCGACCGGGCCCCCAGGACACGGCGGCGGGGGCCGAGGTCAACGTGCCGCCGAGGTCGTTCCAGGCCGACCATCGCCCTTCCCACGACATGTGCTGGAGCGTGCCGTCCTCGCCGCGGGCAAAGATGTCGAGGCGCCCCTCTTCCCAGCTGGCAACGGTGGGGGCCGAGGTGAGCTTGCCTCCCAGACTGTGCCAGGCATGCCAGCGGCGCCGGTCGTACCAGGTATGCCACAGCGCATCGTCCCGGCCTCGCGCGAACACGTCGATGCGATCGCGCCCCCACGAGACGGCCGCGGGCGCCGAGGACAGGACCCCGCCCAGCTCCTCCCAGTTCTCGCTGCGCCCTTCCGACCATCGGTGCCACAGCGCGTCGTTCTTACCCCGTACGAACACGTCCATGCGCTGCGGCGCCCACGAGGACACCGCGACCCCCCGAGGCTCCTCCCATGGCTCGAGCGCCGAAGCACGGGAGAAGTCGCTGCTGAGGCCGTCGTTGGCGCGGATGCCCAGCTCTGCGGCGTCTCGCCGCCATACCGCGAGTTCTCGCTCGGCGCCGACATTGGATGGCGCGCCCGGGCGCGTCATTCCCCAGTGGTAGCGCACGTCGTACCGCGCCGCGGTCGTGTTCACCTGCTGGATCATCGTGGCGGCATTGGGATCCAAGGCGTCGAGCAGCAGCACTTCGACCGACACGGTGACCGGCCACCGCTGCATCCCCAGCGGAGCCCGCGTGGGTCCCATGAAGCGAATGGCGACATACCCGGCTTGGTGACCCGAGCCACGTCCGCGAAACAGGCCCAGGATTTCGTCGATGAAGTTCAGATAGTCGGTACGGGTCGCGTCGAAGAAAATCTCGGTGAACTGGCCCTTCGGCGACTCCTTCCAGAACCTCTCGTACTTGTCGGGGTAGCCCGCGTACTGCGTCGCCGTCCCGGAGGTGATCTCGTAGTTCGGGCCGATCGATGGTTGTGCGCCGACCTGGCTCGCGAAGATGAAGTCGCTGAGTACGTTGAATACGTCTTCACTGCTCGCGAGGACGCCATTTTCGAGGGCGATGCGGATCGGGTCGAGTAGGGTCGGGAACAGGCCGACTCGGAGCAGGCGTAGGATGGTGCCCAATGCTCCGCCGACGTTGATCCCGGCTGTAGGGTCGAGCGCGATGGCCAAGGCGTCGACCAGGGCCGCTTGCTGCTGGAACGTGAGCCCGCCGCTCGGTGGCGAGGAAGGCAACTGCATCAGCTCCTTTCGCCGGGCCGTCCACCACGCCTGGCCGTTGGCGCTGTCGGGGTTGAGCGCCACCTCGAGGCCATACACATCCGCCGTGTTGACCGGCGGCGCCGCTGCCCCGGGAGCAACCGGCAGGGGATTGGTACGAATGAAGTTCTCCCAGTCACCGGATAGAGCGGCGGTGACCAGATGTTGCCGAACGAGGCCCCAGGTCGACGGGATCCGTTTCGAAGACAGCTTGAACGCGGGCTCCAGCTCGAGCACGTACGCGTACACGAAGCCGCAGCGGCCCACGGAGACCAGCGCCGCTTCGAAGTCTCCGGCTCGACGACGCGTACGCATCGAGTCGTGCCAGCCGGCGTAATGCTGGCTCAACGCGTCCCTCGATGCCACGGGGTGGTCCGGGTGCTCGAGCCACAGCTCCTCACCGCCGGGCGTCACCAGGTGAATCGCGCGAACCATGCCCGCGAGCGGAGGGCGGGCGATGTCGGAGCCGTGCGTGCCGGTCGAGATGGCGCCAGCGAGGCTCTGGCCCAGGCTGCCTCCGAGGGTGGGGATGGATTTTCCCCGTTGCCAGGCTTGGGTCGCGAGCTCGTGGAGCTTGATGCCGGCTTCGACCAGCACGAGGTTGCTCGCATCGGACCCCGCGGGTCGCTCGTCGGCGAGCTGCGCCAGGTCCCAGGAGAGCGCGCGACGGAGCCCGGCGGTGTCGACCCAACGGTCGTCGGCCCGTGCGGCGCCGGAGGCCGACCATCGGCTCCCCGACGCACGGAGCCGCTTGCGGCGGGATGCGACCTTGGCCACGGCGACGAGGTCGGCGAGCGTATGAGGTCGGTAGCAAAGCTGGGGACCGTCGGGCTGGGAATCGGGCCAGTTCTGCCATTCTTGGGGGATTTCGGGGGCTGAGGGGGTGGGTCGCATGGCTCGTCTCTTTGGGTCGATGCCCTCCGAGCGGGCCAACAGCGGCATGGCTCGGTGGTGCAGGGAGCACGTTGCCGATGCGCGGAAGACCATTCTCGAGGGCACGATTTTTTTGAGCCGGCCGTACGTCGTTGGGGCGGCCGTCGAGACCTCGATCGAAAAAACAGTGCGTTGGGCAATCCATCACGGGGGATGGGGGACCCATGGTTACGGGCCGGGATGGGGCCGGGTCGCTGGGCCTTCCGGCTGACCCGTCGCGCCCATGGCAGGTCCACGAAATGGATGGAACCCATGAATGTGTTCACCATCGCGGTGTCGCAACCCTCGAAGATCGCCCGTACATGTGCGCTGGGAGCCCTCGTGCTCGGTACGGGCGGTTGGACTGATTGCAGCGTGTCCGTCGTCACCCATGCGCTGAGCGGTGACCTCGAGGAGGACCAAGTCCAGCTCCAGACCGGCTTTCCCGGGCGCATCGCGGAGGTGAACCCGGACCCGGCCCTCATCTGCCGCGCCGAGCAACAGCAGTACCAGATGGGCGACGAGGATCGCGTGACGGTATGGAGGAACGCATCGGCGACCGGGAACGACGACTTCGTGCCCGTGACGGTATGCGCGGCAGAGCTGAGCGAGGCGAGCTTCGACGACGGCGACGTCACCTCGATCCGGTTTCGGGCCCAGATGGCGTTCGCGAGCATCATGGTCGCTCTGACTCGTCTCGATGTGCTGATGGACGACGACAACCTCGTGCCTTCGCCGCAGAGCGTGGAGGGCTGGGAGTACCCCGTCGGCTACGGTGCCGAGGGGATTCCACCGGTGCCCATCGTGGTGGGTGAAGCCAACGCGCTCTGCGGCGGGAGCCTGGGGCGAGTCAGCTCCGTCGTCTGGACTCGGGACGAGTACGAAGGCTGGGACGGGGCCTATGCCCACGAATCGGCCTTCGGGTTCGCGTGCATGTCCGACAGTGGCGTGAGCGCGGGGTCTTGCGAATCGGATGCCGACTGTGAGCCCGACGAAACCTGCGAGGAGGCCCTCCAGGTCGCGCGCATCGACATCTGCAGCTCGCGCGAGCAGGTGGCGTTCCACGAGCTGGGACACTACGTCGACTACTACGCGTCGAGCGGCATGATGCACCAAGACTACGACGGGGTGGCGCAGTGCTGTCTCGACACCGGGGACGAGGGCAGCCTCGTCAAGGAACTGGTGCCTCAGCTCTTCGCGATGTGGGCCCGGGTAGAGGCTCGCCGTGGGTTGTTGGACTACTGCAACGGCGGCGCGGGCCTACTCGACTCCGTCGATGGCGTGGCCGGTGACTTCGACGGCGTGGGCATTCTCGGCTGCGGTGGGTTCGACGAGTCCGATGCGTTCGCCGTCAACACGGATACCGCGCGCCGCATCGGATCGTTTGACGACGACTGCCATGACGTGGAGGCCCCGGCCCTGCGCGATGGCTACCGGTTTCCGGCGTTCTTCCAGGCGTTCTGGGAGCTGCTGCATGCTCGGGAGTGCTCGTGGTCCGGGACGGCGTGGAACTGCGAGAGCGTGATCCGAGACGAGATGGACGAGCCCCTCGAGCCCGACGTCGGATGGTTCGACCCGCTGATGCAGGCGATGCTCTACGCGCTCAAGCAGGGCAACTCGCCGTCGTTCGTCGGGTTCTGGCGAGAGATGCAGAGCTACATGCTCATCCACCACTGCCCGCCGGATGTCGAGGAGTGTGTGCAGTTCGATCTCATCACGCACGTGATGGAGCTGCATGGGATCACCGAACTGACGCTCGACGCCACGTGCAACGACGACAACGGCTACTGCATCGTCTCCATCGATGGCGAGGGCAACGGCGGATGCGAAGCGGATCCCGGCCCCGGGCCTGGCCCAGGTCCCGGTCCTGGCCCGGTGGGCAAGGACTGAGGTTCAAGGCTAGAGACGACGGCGAGCGACGGCGTAAAAAAGCGCCGCCCGCCGGACTCTGGGGGTGGTCCGGGGGCGGCGGGGGGCGTACGACGCTCGTTTGGGGGTCTTGGAGAAGGAGTGGCTACTCCTGGATGAACACGTCGACGCCGACGTGGAGATCGCTGTCGACGGCTTCTTGCAGCGTGTTACAGCTGGCGGGGCACAGGTTCACCTGTGACGGGGCACCGTCCTCCCACGCGCTGAAATAGAAGCCATCGGCCGCGCCACAAGAGCGAGGGCTCCCCATATCTTGGAGCACCAGGGTGGAGCCGTCGAGGCTGCTGTCGGTGATGCGAAGCGACATCTCATAGTCGGCCAGCGGCACGTGGCCTTCGTCGATGTTGACGACGCAGGGGACGATGCCGCCCGCCTCGTTGACCCCGAAGACCATCGACAGCTCGGCATTGGTGAGCTGTGACTCGATGGTGTTCTGGTACCAGTAGCCACCATGGATGTGGCCGTCGACCATCGCCTCGGCTCGCTCGGCCCAGTTGTCGTCGTCGAAGAGGTGGTCGAGCTCGGTGATCTGGTTCTCGGGCTGGATCTGGCCGAGAGCCTGGTCGATGAGGTGCTCGTGCAGCTGATGCATATCAACGAACTGGTTCTCCTCCTCGAACGGGTCCCAGCCCTCTTTGAGCTCGAACACGCGGAGGATGGGGGCGTCGCCGCTGGCCTCTCGGAACTGCGCCGACTGGGGCTCACCGAAGGGGGCGTTGGGGTCGTCGAGCGCACAGCCGGTCGCCGCGACGACCACCGTCGCGAGGGCGGCGAAGATATGTTGGAAAGAGAGTTTCATACGATTGTGTTTCCTTTTTCGTTGGGGGTTCGAGCGTCGTAGCGTTTGAACAGGGACAGCAGTCGCCGACGTGTGGCGTCGAGCAGGCGACGTGACGTCGCGTGGATTCGCGCGGCGTCGTCATCGGAGAGGAAGGTCAGGTCGGCCGCGATCATGAACAAGCCGAAGCTGGTCAGACCCATCACGGTGGCGATGCCGACGTGGAAGCCGACCGCCAGCAGCAGCACCACGCGACGGGCGTGACGATTGAAGGCGACGGCGAAGGGGAAGGCGAGCTGAAAGAACACGGTCACGTAGGCGAACACGGTCATCAGCAACGGGCTGTCGAGCACGAGCTGGGCGACCTCGGGAATCGTGAAGCGCTCGGTCGACAGCACGTAGTAAAGGGCGGTGCCGTTGCGCCACGCTTCACCTTCGATCTTCGACATGCCCGCGATCAGGTAGACCACGCATATCTGGCCCCAGATGGCGACCAGCCCGGTATTGTGCGCGATGGCTCGGAGGTCGCGGAGCCACTGCGGTGCCCGTCGTAGCCACGAGCGCACGCCGGGGCCTCCCAGGTTGCAGAGCAGCGCGTAGCACAGCAGCAGCTGGGTGAGGTTGTCGCCGCCATCTCCCAGGCCAGGGATGCGATCGATGAGCGAGCGCCAGGCGACGAGCACGAGCAGCGTGGTCACCGGGAGCAGCACGCCGAGCGTCCACAGCAACGTGACCAGGATTGAACCGTGATAGGCGAGCTCGAACACGACGACCGAATCGATGTTGGTGAACAGGCCGAAGTTGGCGGTCTGCTGCGCCACCTCTCGCGGGAACACGGCGTCCGGGCCGAACAGGTAGTGGCGCTGGGGATAGGCGGAGAGGAACTGGAAGAGGATGGTGCAGCCGGCGACGACTCGATAGATCTCGAGCGCGCGCTGGCCGTGCATGGTGGTGGCCAGCTCGGCGAGACGGCGTAGGGCGTTCATAGCGTCACCTCCACGTAGGGCATGGGCTTCATCTCGAAGGCGGTGGAGGGCTCGCGGGTACCTGAGTTGCGCTCGGCGTAGGTGGGCACCTTGGAGGTCACGAAGCGGGCTTCGACCTCGTCGATGACGACGTCACGCCCCCGCAGGCTGCGTTTGCAGGACGCCGATGCGATTCGCTGCATGTGCTGCTTGCCTCGGTCGAGCGTCTCCTCGCGGCGCGATTCGAGCAGGGCTCGGGCTCGCTCGGCGTCCTCTCCGGAGAGATGCTCGAGCGCCTTCCACTTCGTGGCGTCGTTGTTGAACAAGTGCGGCTTGTTGGCGCGCTGGACCATCCCTGCGGCGCCGAGTCGGTTGCCGCGGTGGGCCTCGATCATCGGCGTGGTGATGTCGCGCCACTCGGTGGACTGCGCGAGGCCCCCTTCGGTGTAGTGACACCGCACGTGCATGTTCTCGTCGCGCCCACCCGGCTGAGGCGCGAATAGCCGCCACTGCTGGAGAAAGTAGGGCGCGATGTAGCTCTGCACCCACGACCGCGACGTGATGTTCACCGGGTTGGCCGGGGTCACGTGCAGGAGTACGGCGACGAAGTGAAACGCCAGCCAGGTCGTCGTCACGGCCAGCGCCGCGGCCACGTGGATGCTCAGGGGTCGAGGAGTTCGAGCGGCGAGCCGCGCGTCACCTTGTAGATAGGCATCGGTACGCGGCTCCGTCGTCGACTCCCCCCGCGGGGAAAGGTCGGTGTTCATGATTCGTCATGAGAGACCCCGACCTCGGGGGTTGTGACGACGGATTTTTTCGGATGGGATGGATTAGTCGACGTGGGTCTCGAGCCATGCCTCGACGGTGGCCTGCTCGGACGCATCTTCGACCAGCTCGAGAGCGCGGGAGGCGTGGCTCCTCGCGGTCGCATTCTCGCCCTTGGCCCATAGAATGCGGGCGAGCAGGAGCTCGAGAGCGGAATAGTCGTCGGTATTGGTCTTGGCCCGGCGAGCGATGGACTCGGCGGCGGCCGGGTCACCCAGCTTCAGGGTGCTCTCGGCCAGACCCCGGAGCGGATCCGCGAGGTGCGGGTGCTGGGACCCGAGGTGCTTTTCGAACTGCTCGACCGACTGCTGGTAGTGCACGTGAGCGCTGGACCAGTCGTCCTTCAGGCGATACGCGCGGGCGAGGCTCAGGCGCAGGTAGGGGGCGAGTCGGTCGAGCGTCTCGTCGGGTGAGCTTGCGATGATCGCGAGCCCCTCGTTGGCACGAGCGATGGCCTCGTCGGGGAGCTTCCGGTTGTTGGCCAGCCGCGCGAGGTTGCGGATGATCTGAACCACCAGGGGGCCGTCCGGGTCGTCCTCACGCGCCAACGTGAGGGCGATTTCGTAGTTGTGGGCCGCTTCGTCGTGGCGCCCCAGCTCTCCGTAGGCGACGGCGAGCGTCTGCCGCAGGGAGGAGCGGTCCCGCGGAGCGGCGTCGCCCGAGTGATCGATAGCCATACGAATCTCCTCGACGGCCTCATCGTAGCGACCGAGCTGAAGCAGCGTACTTGCGATGTTGTTGCGCACCCGCAGCACTTGCAGGTGACTGGGCGGCAAAGTGACCTCTTGGATGGCCGCCGACCGCCGCAGCAGGTCGAGCGCCGCTTCGTAGTCCCCGCGGTGGATCTGCGTGCCGCCGTAGTTGTTCAGCTCGTTGGCGACGCTGGGGTGCTCGAGCCCGTAGATCGTCTCGGTGAGGTGCAGGGCATTGTCGTGGTGCCCGAGGGCCTCGTCGAACTTGCCCTGCATGGTCAGCGTCACCGCGAGAGCGGAGGCGGCCAACCGCTGCGTCTCGTGGGCTTCGTCGCCGCGCATCCCCTTGGCGTGTTCCATGGCCGCCTCGAAGGCCCGCAGCGCATCGTCCAGGCGCCCCGAGGCGCGCAGCATCAAGCCTTCGTCGAGGTCGCGGCGGAACACGAGCTGCGGCTGTGCGCCGAGGCGAGGCAGCAGCGCGTCGACGAGTCGAAGGGAGCGCTCACCGAGGTCGGCGTGACGAAGCTGATAGCCCTCGGTGTAGACCAGCCGCAGCGTGGACATCAGGACGGTGTGCTCGTCGCCTCCGCGCAGCGCCGCCGTCTGTGCGTCGAGGTAGGCCTCGGCCGCTCGTTCGTGTCGCTCGAGCTTGTTCATCGCATCGCCGATCGCCAACGATGCCCGCCCGGTTGCCGTCGAGTACCCCAGAGACTCGGCGTCGGCGAGCGCCGCTTCGGCCCGGTGAAGCGAGGCCTCGTAGCGGCCGAGGTTGAGCTCGCTCCGGCTCCGCGCGAGCACTTGCGACAGGGCCGACACCGCGTCGCGATCCGCTTCGTCGATGGGCTCGACGCGTCGCAGAGACTCGAGGTCGGCACATGGGGCGAGCGACGACAGCGACAGCGAGGCCCGGTCGGCCCGCGCCGCGACCTCGGGATCGGCGTGCTCCAATACTTCCACGAGCGAGGCCAGCTCACCCCGTCGCTCGTCGAGGCATGTCATACGCAGATCGAAGGCCTCCTCGGATTGAACGTGCCGCTCGTGCGTCGCGGCGCACGCCTCCTGGTAGGCCTGCCCCCAGTTGGTCGCGTAGCCGTCGAGACGACCGCGAACCCGCGCGGCGGCGGCCTCTCCGATCGGGCCGCCGCGTTCGCTCAGCGCACGCTCGACGTCGTCGCCCCGTGCGTCGCTCCACACCGCGGTCAGTCGGGGCTCTGGGTCGCAGGGGTCGCTCTCCAGCCGGGTCGTCAGCCAACCCGCGGTGCCGACCATGGCCGCCAGGGCCACGGCGACCAACCCGACCTCGAGCCGCGGCGTGATCGTGGCCTGCAGCTCGTCGAGCAGCGCGTCCATCGACGCGAAGCGCTCGGCCGGGTCGGTGGACAAGCCTCGCTCGAGGGCTCGCTGGAGTCGCCGCGGGACCTTTCGCTTGCTGCGCGGGGCCTCGTCGGCCTCGTTGTCGTCGCGCGGTTGATCTTTGCCTGGGCGTCGACCGTGGAGCCCTTCGTACAGGCTCACACAGAACGCGTACTGATCGACCCGAGCGTCGAGCTCCCGCTTTCGCTCGACCTGCTCGGGGGCCATGTAGGCCCGCGTGCCGAGCACCATGCCCGTGGTCGTGAGCGAAGCCGTGGAGGCGCCGTCGGTGCGCTCTTCCGAAGTGTCGGGCTCGTCCTGCGTGATCGTGTCGTCGTCGAGCACGCGCGCCAGCCCGAAGTCGGCGACGCGCGGCCGCCCTTCACCGTCGACGAGCACGTTGTCCGGCTTGAAGTCGCGGTGGACCAGGCCCGCGTGATGAGCCGCGGCCAGGCCGCGGCCGGCGTCGACGAACATCCGCGTAATTTCGGCCCAGGACCGTTCGCTGGCGCCGATCCACGAGCGCAGGGTGGTGCCTTCGACCAACTCCATCGCAATGAACAGAACGTACTGGCGGATACCCGTGGCTCGCTGGCGTACCTGGTGGCGGCCGATCTCATAGATGGTCAGGACGTTGGGGTGCGACAGCTTCGCCATCGCCTTGGCCTCGCGCACCAGTCGGGCGGAGGCAGAGTCGGAGGTACGACGCGTGTGCAGCTTGATCGCCACGGGGCGATCGAGCTCCAAGTCATGCGCTCGGTACACGACTCCCATCCCGCCGCTGCCGAGCATGCCCTCGACTCGATAGGACTCACTGACGACGTCGCCGGTTTCGAGGGTCGTCGGCGCGAGCGCGGGCTCGACGGGGGGCGCCGCGGCAAACCGGGCGAGCAGTCGCTCGTCGGAATCGTCCCCTTGGTGTGGCCGGCTCATGATGACGACGCTACCCTCGGGACATGACGTCGGACGAGCGCACGGACGTGGAGAAGGCGGTGCGCGAACACGCCCAGGCGGGCCGGTACGACCTGGCCATCACCGCCGCGTTGGAGCAGTACGGCTCCGAGGTGCTGGGATACCTGCATGCGGTGCAGGCGAGTCCGGCCGATGCGGACGAGACGTTCTCCGAGGTCTGCGAGCGGATGTGGCGGGCGCTGCCGGCCTTCGAGTGGAAGTGCTCGTTCCGCACCTGGATGTATGTGATCGCTCGCAACGTCGCGCGCAACCGTATTCGTTCGCGCACCCGCAACCGAGCCCGGGAGGTTCCTCTGTCCGACGTGTCGGAGGTGGCACGCCTGGCCCAGAAAATCCGCACCGAGACGGCGGCCCACCTCAAGACGGAGTCTCGCAATCGCCTGCGAGAGGTCCGCGACTCGCTCGAGCCCGACGACCGCACCCTGCTCGTGCTGCGAATCGACCGCAAGCTGCCGTGGTCCGAGATCGCCATGGTCCTCGCCGACGACGAGACGCTCGCCGGAGCGCAGCTTTCGTCCGTGGCTGCCCGGCTCCGCAAGCGATTCGAGCGCTTGAAGGCCAAGGTCATCTCGGAGCTTCGTGAGCCACAATCTCCGGGCATGACGAGGTAGACCCCGCTCGACGAGGTTGTGACATACGAAATTTCAGGGCCTTTGTTCCAACTCCCTGAGCACCGCCTGTTGGGGCTGCGTAGTTGCCGCAGTCTGGGGAGGACGCTGGCCGAGGGCTGCGGCGTCGGCCTCGAGTCGTGCGAGAGCTTTGGTGATTGATCCGCCCGGCCTGCCGCCGCGGTGAGGCGGCAGGCGAACATCGAACCGCTAGAGGACGGCGGTGTCGAGGATTTCCATGTTGAACAGGGTCTGGATGTTGTGGTTGCACAGGCCGCCCGCGCCCGCGACCGAACCCGTGCTGTGGACGCACAGGTCTTGCTTGTAGTTGACCAAGGAGCGGCTGACCCTGCGATACACGGTGCCGCTCTGCCCGTACCAGTCGCCCCAGTTCCATCCCGCCGCATCGCCGATGCCAGTGATGTTGCCGCACGACATGACCCCGAGGTTGTTCATCTTGAGGTAGGTGTCGGTAAACTCGCCGTCGACCAGCTCGAACTGCATCTCGTCGTCTCCATCCCCGTCGAGGTCGACCAGGTGGACCCGCCACAGACGCCCATCGGTGTTGCTCGGAGCCTTGTTGGCCTGGATGGCGCCGCTGTCGTCGCATCCCAGGTAGCCCTGACCCAGGCTGCGAAGCATCACGACGTCGCCATCGACGAGCGTGTCGGTCTGCAGCACGCTACGCCCCGAGTAGGTCGCGATCGATGCTGCACTCGGGTCGTCTGCACTCGCGAGGACCTGCACGGTCTGGTGGTCCCGCGCGGTGCCGGTTGCGTCTTCGTCTTCGGCATCGATGGCGTCCTTCAGCTCGATGTCGAGGTCTTCCGCGGTGAGCTCCGCGGTGCCTGCGTCGAGTTCGGAGCCCTGGTCGCAGCCGGCTACTGTCGCCATACCGGCCACGAGGAGCGCGAGGGAGCATCGGAGGGAGGAGTGGGACTGCGTCTGCATCGACCAGGCAGTACCCACCGCCAGGGCGTCCATTCGCACGGGCTCGACGTTGTCTGGATTTTTTCGTGGGCGAACCGGAGGCGCAATCACGCGCAATGGGCCTACGGTTTTCCCCTCGATGGCTCACGAAAGCGGAGAGGAGCCAGGCAGCGCCAGCTCGGCGCGGAGCCATGGCTGCCAGTCTTCGGGGACGGCCGGTTGGGTCGCGAGGTAGGCGCGCGACGTGGGCCGGTCGTCGAAGGTGGACATGAGCCACAGGCGAAAGGCATCGGCGTAGCCCATGTCGTCGTCGTAGCTGTCTTCGAACGACGAGTGCGGTACGTCGAGCGCCCACGGTGCTGGCGGCCAGCCGACGGCGAGGAACTGCGCCATGGCGTCGAGTCCTGCGTCGAGCGACGGGGAGGGAGCGCCTCCGTTCGCGACGAGCTCGGCGAACTTTGCCCACGGGGCCGGGATGCCGCTGGTCGGAGGAGAGGGCGGGTTGGCGCGTTGCCGTGCTCGGCTGAAGAACGCGAGCTCGCGGGTCCAGTATCGCATCGCCTCGGTCGGCGTCTCGACCCATGTCCATGGCCAGCGCGGCTCGGTCTGTTGGGCGAGGTAGGTGGTCAGCGCCGCATCGGCTGCGATGAGACCTTCCTGTTCGAGTCGATCGAGGGTGGACTGTGGGATGCGGCCGTCGTCGTCCCCGTCTTCACCGAGGACCTTCAGCACCCAGTTCGCCCACGTGTGGGGGGCAGGCGGGTGTCGCCGCAGGTAGCGACGCCGTGCCTCCGCAGCGGGGCCGAGCTGCTCGAGGAACAAGGACACGTATCCGAGCCAGTCCTCGCCGCTGCCCATGCGCCAGCCGAGGGTGTAGCGCTCGAAGGTCGGGTACTTCGCCCACGGCGGCGTGATGTCACCGTGCTCGTCACGCTTGTCGTCGATGTGGTCCTCGTACCAGCCCATACCGCAGGCGTAACCCGCCCGCGATGCACCGCGCAATCGGTCGGGCGTACCGACCCGGGTCTCTCACGGGGCGCCGAGGAGGCGCGAGACCCCGGAGAGCTCGGGCGGGATCGCGATTCCGTGGTGCTCGAACACGGTGGGGACGGTGTCCAGGTTGCGGGTCGCCCCCGGCAGCGGCTCGGGCAGCATGTCGCCTCCCGAGGGCAGAGAGCCCGGGTTGACCGAGCGCCCGACGACCACGAAGGGAATCGAGAGCCGGTCGATGTCCTGCGGCCCGTGGCCGTTGTTCAGCCCGCCGTGGTCGGAGGTGATGATGATGAGCCAGCTCTCCTCGTCGAAGGTAGGACGCTCCCGAATGGCCGTGAACACGCGGCCGAGCTGCTCGTCCACGACCGCCACCGAGTCGAAGTAGGCCTCCGTGCTCCAGCCCGACCCGTGGCCGACGGCATCGATCTCGTCGAAGAACAGGAACAATGCGTCGGGGTCGGTGCCCAGGGTCCAGCTCGTGCCCATGTTGTGATCGTCGCCGGACTCGTCCGTCTCGCGGTGATCTTCGTAGGTCTGGGCCACGATGGCGGCCATGTTGTCGGCGTTGCCATCGTCGGTGAAGTCGAGCTTGTAGTCGGGGAACGCGTCGATCTCCCGGTCCCGGGGATAGGTGAACAGCTTGGCCGTGTTGTAGCTCGGGTCGATCGCCTCCATCACCGTCAGGTAGTGGGGGAAGTTCTCGAGGTCTCCGTTGGGATAGTCTTGGTTGCCCTCGACGCCGGACTGAGTCGCGGTAGCTCCGGTCATGATCGCGTGGTGATTGGGTGCCGAGTCGGTGACCGCATCGGTCAAGCACCACGCGTCCCATGCGGCAGCGCCCTGGTAGCCGGGAGCCCAGGTGCCGCCGAGCAGCGCGTCGATGTTGGGCGTGTTCGACATCGGGATTCCGTCGCCGCGAAGGCCATCGAGCGCGATCACGAGGCTCTTGGGCACCAGCGCGGGCTGGCCCGGTCCCGTGGAGTCGCTTTGCTCGTCTCCCGTGCTCTCGGTGCCACCGTCGGTGGCCGCCGAGGTTGCTACCGCGGTGGTCGGGTTCTCGGGCGTCTCGCCGTCCGCGGCGCTCGATGAGCCCGGCTCGGTCGTGGCGTTGGTCGTCGTGGTGGAGCTGGCCGGGTCCTGAGCGTTGCAACTCAGCGCCAGTGACAGAAATGCGAACCAGTACTGCGAACGAACAACCACGATGCCATCCACCCTAACGGGGGCAGGGGCGAGCTTCAATGTGCGACTCACGAGCACGATGCGTCGGGAAGTGGGCACGATCGATTCCGTCATCATCGACGATGCACTCGACCTCGAAGCATCCGGTACGCGAACGAACGTAATGATCGCGCGCGGCGAGAGAGCATGCAGATTCGGCCGATCGTAGTCGCACGCCCCCGACTGTCGACGCTGGACCGCACGTCGAGGTCGTTTCGGTCTTCGATGCCACTGCACGAATCCGGGCCCTGCGATTTTTTCATCGAGTGTGCCGTCATTGCGCCACTGCTCGAATGGCACACGGCCTTGGAGGCCGGGTGTCCATTCACCGTGGGACGAGCCGAACTCGTCATTGCCCTCACCACGATCGCCGCCATGACCCAATTAGCCTCTCGTCGCTCGCTCTGTTTTTCCGCCGCCGTCCTCTTCGTCGGTGGCTCGCTCTCCTGTGGGGTCGCTGCATCACCCCAAGGTGGTGACGACGTTTCCAGTGCCACGGGTACTTCCAGCGCCGGTGAGGGGTTGGGGGGCGAGGGCAGCGGTGGGGGCTCGAGCGGGGCCGACTCGACGGGAGTCCCCGACGGCCCGTGGCTGCCGGGAATCGCGTCCACCCTGCACCCGGGCCTTCCGAACGGCGAGCCCGTGGCCTGCGAGTGGGATTGGTTCATCGGACACTTGTTCTTCCAGCGCAACGACGCCCAGCCCGACGCCCATTCCCCGCGCCGCATGTACTCGGCGAGCTGCGACACGGACACCAGCACGCCACGCCTTTACACCTCGCTCACGGTGGGGACGAAGGTCGACTCGGGGCTGGGTGGAGTGTCGGGCGTCGTCACCGTCAGCACCTTCGATCCTGCGACCGGTGCGGTGGTGGTGGACGAGACGCATCACTTCCCGGAATGCCGCTCGATGCACGGCATTGCGACGTCGTCCGACTGCGGCACCGTGGCCGCGCTGTGTCGAATCTCGAACACGGCGACCGGCGAAGACCACGATGCGGTCGCCACCGGGCCGGACCCGGAGTGGATGACCAACGAGAACATCTGCGGCAACGAGGACAAGATGAACGACCACATGTGGCTCTACGAGTGGCCCGACGGCGACCTGTCTCGAGACCCGGTCAAGGTCATCGTTCACAAGTCCATCGGGTCGTGGGAGTACGGCAGCAACTACCTGCGCTACGCCGAGGCCGACGACAGCTACGGCATCGCGCTGAAGACGACCGTCGGGGAAAAGGACGTCGGCTCGGGCTGTCACGAGGCCGACACCTTCCTCATCCTCGAGCGCGACGGCTATCAGTATGCACCCGAAAGCGAGCGTGGCTGGGTGTGGGCGTGCGCCACCGGGCACACCATGCACAACCGGCCCGCGTACGATCCCACGACGAACAAGTACGCCATGCTGTGCAGTACGGACTGGAACGACGAGGAGACCCCGGGGCTCAACGAGATCGCCTTCCGTAGGGAGGACTCGGCCAAGAGCGTGGTGCACTACGCGACCGGCGGCTCGGTCCGCATCAAGGGGGGCGCGGGGCCGCTCGTGCCTCGTGAAGGGGGCGGCTTCTTGGGGCTGCTGGTTGGCGAGCCGACCATGACCGAAGACCCCGACTACCTGAGCCCGACGCAGATCGGTCTGGTCACCCTCGATGCGACCGGGCAGCAAGAAGGCGAGATCATCTGGTATCCCAATGATGGCATCGGGTTCTATGGCTGGCCGCAGCTCGGGCCCCTGGGCGATGGTCGCTACCTGCTCGCGTGGGGCGAGGGCTACCAAGCCGGGACCGCGGACAACAACGGAGATCGCAATGCCGCGCTCGTGCTGCCGCAGACGTTTTGGATGATGGAGATCGACGAAGACGGCAACCCGCTCACCTCGCAGACCGAGGTCACCGAAGCGGGGTGGGGGGAGACGAACGAGATGATCCCGCTGGGCGCGGGGCGGGTCGCCTGGTCCTTCGTGCCCAATGATCGCAAGGACGTCGCGAAGGGGACCTACCCCGAGTGCAATCAAGACTTGGTGCACTACGTCTATACGTCGAGCACGCAGCCCTAGCGCGCACGCAATCGTGACCGTGGCGATGTTCGCGAAGCCGCGGGCTCATCGAGGAGACGGGTGATCGCCGTTCGCGGTGAAACACCCGTCTGTGTCGGCGGAGTGTGACAACATGGGGCCATCGCCATGTCGCACTTGCTCGAGCGCTTCGACGTCGTCGTCTCCCTCGTCCACACCGACGCCCCGGGGGCTCCCGATTGGCCCGAGGACCCGTATCGCCCCGTGTCGATGAAGGGCGTCGATGGGCTGAAGAGTTTTGTGGGCAACGAGTACCTGCAGCCGAGTTCGACGCTGGTGGCTTCGGTTGCGCTCCGTGCCTTGAATACGCTGGTGGTGCCGCTGATGGCGGAGGCTTTCACCGTCCATCTGTTACCCGCGCTCTACCCGGGTGTCGGCGACTCGGGCAGCGGGCGCTATCCCGGCTTCGACAAGCTCTTCGCCGATCTCTCGCACGACCCCCTGGCGAGCTACCTCGCGGCGGACACGAACGCGATGGAGACCATGGCCGACGCCATGCTGGGCGCCATCGCAGGCAGCGTCCCCGCCGACGCGGCCGGGACCCTGGTCATCGCCGGCCACAGCGTGCCGAACCAGGCCATGCTCTGGCGCCTCGCACCGGACTCTCTGAAGTCCGTGCTGGCCGACATGGCCGTGACCAAGGGGGACCTCGTGGCGCTGACCCCCAAGGGGGTCGAGCACCTCGATTCACTCGGCGACTAGCGACACGCGCTCGCGAGTGGCCCGCTACTGTCCCGATGCGACGGCGAGCGCCTCGAGCACGGCGGGGATCGAAGTGACCTCGCTGTTGTTCGTGAGCACGACCGCGAGGGCACCGCTGGCGTCGTCGCGCAGGCCCCAAGAATGGAATCCCGGCACCGCGCCGAGGTGACCGGTCAGCGATTGGCCGCCGACGTCCAGCATCATCAACCCCAGGCCGTAGGCTTCGGTGACTCCAGGCTGGCCGAAGCCGAGATCCGAGGGCATGTCGTCGAGCTGGAGTGCGAGTAGCTCGTCGCCATAGAGCTCGCCGCCGAGCATGGCCCGGTAAAACTCCGCCAGATCTTCGGCCGTGGAGTAGCCCGAGCCGGCGGCCCAGCCCACCGACGGATGTGATGGCGTCACCACCCCGTAGGCACCGCCGTCTCCGAAGGCGACGGTGGGCGGGATGGCCTCGGGGTCGACGATGAGCCCGGAGTCGTCGAGCCCGAGCGGGTCCAACACCCGAGCTTGGAGCACCTCCTCGAAGGGCTGCTGCTCGATCCCTTCCAGAATGAGCCCCAGCGCGATGTAGTTCGTGTTGGCGTACACCGAAGGCCCCGGCCCGTCGTCGCGAACCCCTCGACCGAGGGTGATCAGCTCCTGGGGAGTCCAGGCATCACCAGTATGCTCTTGCATGTCGGGGTGGGCGAAGTACTCGCCGAGGCCGCTCGTGTGCTGCAGCAGGTCGCGAACCGTGATGGTGGGGTCCAGGCCCGTCACCCAGGTACTGCTGGAGTCCTCCAAAGACATCGCACCTTCGTCGACGAGCATGAGGGTGATCGCGGCGGTCCAGGTCTTGGTGTTGCTGCCGATGAGGAGTTGGTGCTCTGCGGTCATCGGCTCACCGCTGGAGGCAACTCCGGTAACCCCGAACCACGCATCGCCGTCCGGTTCGAGCACTGCGAGCTGAGCTCCGGGCGTGTCGATGGTCTCGAGGATGGACGGGTAAGGGGACTCGTCTGGGGCCCCTCCGGACGAGCCGTCATCCGAGGAACTCGAAGCCTCGGCGCCGCTGGTGGGCATGCCGGAGACGTCGCCACCCTCGGTCCCTGATGAGCCCTCGGTGGTGCCGCCCGCCGCGTCGGGCGAGTCATCCGAGCGACATGCGGCGCTCAGGACCAGGCAGGCGGCGAGCGCGGTGGTGTGTGGACTATGGAAGATATGCATGGACGGTCTTCGAACACCGCCGCGGTCGGACCGTGTCCCTGCGAATCTTCGGAAACGGTGCGAAGAATTGGGGGTTCCTCGTAATCGAGTCCACGGTTCATGGCCGATGAGTGACCTCACCGATCGCCAGGCTCGATCGAGGGGCGCGAGGGTTACCATGGGTCGTGACGCCGGAGCGAGCACGTCGATGGGCAACAAGCGCGGCGCAGTAGTTTGGCCCCTGCCATCGAAGTGGCACCACTCGGCGGTGACCGAGCTGTGCACGCTCGTGGGTGCCTCGACGCCGACGGCTGGCCTGCATCCCGGGGAGTTCGATTGTCGGTGGGGAGACATGAACTGCATTGCGCGCCGCTTGGAGTACGGGCAGGCGCCGCTGCTCGAGTTTCGATTCTGGCAGTCGGATGTCCTCGAGAAGCTCTCCCGGGGCACCTTCTCGCTCGAAGCGGACCCGCTGTTTCCCCTGGCGTGCAGTTTTCGCGACGCATGTGAGCAGCTCGAGGTCGCCGCGGCCTTCGTGCGGGTTCGACTCGTGCAGGACGAGGCGTCGACCATCGAGCAGTTCGTGCGGGATGCCGAAGCCGGGGACATCGATGCGCTCTGCGACGAGATGCACGCCGCGGTGTTCGTTTCGGACCGACTGGGGGCCTTTCCCTTCGAGCGGCTGAGCGAACGCGAGTGCATGGACACGCCCTCCGGGATGATTCTGTTCGCTGGCCGCGATGAAGGCCGCTGGTACTGACGCCCTAGCGATGCCGCGCCGAGACCCGTGGGGCGACATGGCTGGGCCGTCGACCATGCCTCTGCGTCGAGATGAAAGCAGGGGAGGCCGGGGCGCGCCTGGGGCGTGAACCGGCCTCCCTCGGCCCTTCGGGCGATTGGCGGCGGCCTAGCAGTGCGTCCGGATCATCATGCAGTCCTGGCCGTTCTCGTCGCACACGATCTCGATGCTGGTGCAGCCACCGCGGTACTCGTCGGTCTCGGTGAGCGTGGACTGCATGCTCCACGCGGCCTCGTCTTCGACCTGAAGATCGAGCATGTCGATCAGCTGGGGGAACGGCACGGGCGCGGGCATGGACGGACATATCGCGTCGAAGGCGGAGAAGTCGAAGTCCTCTTCGTCCTGGTCGAAGTGGACGACGTTGCCCTCGCGGAGGTCGACGAGGAAGCGGGTGTCCGGGTTCTCGTGCAGTACATCGTTGATGTCGGTCGCGTCGAAGTGGATGTGACGAATGTTGCTGTCTTCCGGGGTTGAACCTTCGGACACGTCACAGGCCGATCCGAAGATGGCGAGCGAGGCAACGAGGAGAGAAGTGCTGGCTACGATGCTACGGTTGCTCATGTCGGGTGCTCCAGTGAGCATGACTATGAGCGGGCGAAAGAAGTGTGGACAGTGGTCGTTCGACCGTAGTCTGCGGATTTTTTCGGTCGGGCTGTCGAACCGCTTTTCCGAGAGTGCCACTTTCGAGGGGGCTCGAGTCGAGTGGCAGTTTTTGTGTCTCATGTCGGGCTTCGACCGAACTGATCACCGTGCCCAGTACGTTCACTCGTGTCACGACGTTCGGGCCGCCGCGGAAGAAGCACGGCATCGTCGAGCTACAATGATGTCGATGCGATTGAAGTGCGACCGGCCCTTTGGGGGCAGGGTAGAGTGTTGGGAGGCGAGGACGCCGCCCTGGGCATCGCGCAGTCCATGTGGCCCAGAACGACGCCCGTCTGGCCGCGATTCTCGGCGGGGCGTGGCCCGTTTCTTCATGGTTCGGCGTGGGAGGCCGAGTCCACTTCGTGTCCGTCGTCGCGCTCGAGGCAAACGAGCGTTGGACACGGAGTCGTTCCATCCCGTCGCGCTGGGGCGGTGTCGGTTGTTGCCGTCACGTTTAATGCGTTGAAAGTGCCTCGAGAGTCGACTCGTTACAATGGCCATTGTCGTTACTAATAGTGCCGATGACCTGTTGTCATGATTTCGTCAATATGGAAGTAGTTATCTGCCAGCGATGCAGGTGTCGCGGCTCTCGCATGCGGTCCCTGCATGATGTCTCTGAGAGGCTGTCGCTGAGTTTTCGTGATGAGTGCCGGGAGGGCGGGCATGTGATCTGCATTGGGTTCCTGTCGTCTTTTCGACTGGAGGACCCCGATGCCAAATTGTCGCGTCGTCGATCGTCTACGCTCGATGGCGTCGGGGCGGGAGCAGCCGTCTGCCACCCGCCCCGAGGTTTGCGACTATTCGCTGACGTAGAGCCACATCTCGCCGCCGCCACCGGCGACCACGAGCTCACCATTGCCGAGCATGAAGACCCGCGAGAGGGCACCCGCGCCCTCGGGGGTGATGTCGACGAAGGTGCGGCCGCCATCGGTGCTGTGCACCACGAAGCCGCCCTGGCTGGTGGGGATCTTCTCGCCCACGCCCACGACGACGTCACCATCGACGGCGATACCGTTGTAGCCGCCCTCGTACTCGAGGTCGGAGTCCCACAGCTCGATCTGCTCCCACGAGTCGACCATGTACGGGTCGCCGCCGTCGAGCAGGTACATCAGGGGGTAGCGCTCGCTCTGGTCGTGGCCGGCGACGATCATGTGGGTGGAGTCCCAGATGTGCATGTCGAGCAGCTCGCCGTCGCGGGTCTCGGGCTGCAGCTCCACCGACTGGAAGTGGAAGGTCGCGTCGGGCAGCATCGAGGGCAGGTGGACTCGGGCGGGGTCGTTGATGAGGCTGCCCACCGCGTAAAACGAGTTGTCGTGCGCGAGGATGCGGCGGACCTGGATGCCGGGTGCATCGGGGTCCGCGATGGCGGCCTCGCTGAGGCTCTCGTACTCGGTGAACTCGCCCCCGGCGGGCTGATGGGCGCACGAGGTCCCGGTCAGCGAATCGATGAGGATCTCGCCGTCACCGGTCACCGCGACGTTCTCCGCCTGGTTCACGGCCGAGAACGCGCTGGTGCCCGGCTGGTACAGCCCGCGCGGATCGAGGCGCTCGGGGTCCGACTCGTCGATCGAGAACACGCTGTAGCCATCGAGCTGATGAATGCCGGCGCCGTAGAGCACACCGTCCGGGCCGCGCCGGATGTCCATGACTCGGACCTCGCCGAAGCGCATCTGGGACTCCCAGGTCGTTCCTCCGTCGATGGTGGTGTACAGGCCCTCGCCGTCGGCATTTTCACCGCAGCCCACGAAGCCGACGTTGGCGTCGTCGAACCACAGAGCGTTGGTGCCGGAGCCGGCACAGGGACCGCCGACCGGGACCCAGACCATGGGGCCGCCCGGGTCGACCGGATCGCCGGAGGATTCATCGTCGGCACCTTCGGACGCACCAGGGCCGGTGCCGCCCGTGCCTTCGGTCGCTCCCATCGTGTCGCCGCCGGGTGCATCGCCGGTTGCATCTGAGTTGCCCGTGTCGTCGTCGCTGCCACCCAGATCGCAGGCGGGGGAGAGCACCAGGAGAGCGGCCGTGAGCCAAAAATTGGGGGATCGTCGCATTGCAGTCGTGTTCCTTTCCGCAACCGCAGGGCGAAACCATGCGCACGCGCTTGCGTTGTGCGCTGATGGAGACCCGAAGCGCCCGATCGGATCACGAGCGGCGTAAATTTGGGGGGCTCCCCGACCATGCGACCTCCCGGGCGTTGCTCCTGCGCTGGCTCACGACGAGATTCGATGCTTCGCATGAATATTCGCCCGCCGATACGGTCGGCTGGACGTCGTTCGGCGCGTGCGTCAGCATCCCGCGTGGATCTGGTGCAACGGCAGATGCTGGACCTTGCGGAATCACCCTACGAGGACTACGTCTCGCGGCTGGAGCGGCTGAGAAGAGAGCGCAGCGAGTGGGCACGGGTGGCCTATCACGAGGCCCGGGAGGACCAACGCGGTACCCACGATCAAAATGAGCAGGTCGTCGTGCTCCGCGCAGCTCGTGCCGCGGCCGACAAGTGGGGCGATCCTGCCGATATCGAGACGCTGGACCGAGCGATCGTGGAGGAGGAGACGAGAATCGAAGACGGTCGGTGACGGCAGTGGCAGCCATGGGTTGCGCCGACCCGTGTAGTGTTTGGCGACTACGCGTTGGGCGAGGGCTGAGGCTGAAGCATGCGCTGCGGTCGGTGACCCACGAAGCGACGGCGAATGCGGTTGGTGATGATGCGACCGAACGCGCGGAACAAGCCCATCTTGGTGAGGGGCACGAGCAGCAGCAGGCCGTGCCCCGCGGTGTACTGGGGGTTGCGCTGCAAGTACAGCTGCGACGCGGGGTGGGGACAGTCTCGCCAGTCACGGGTTTCGCCCGTGCTCTGCCGGGTCTGCCAACCGACGTGATAGACGCCCGGGCGCTGAGGATCGACGGGGCGCAGCTGAAAGTCCTCGGCGAGCTCGTCCATGAGCTTCTGTTCGCGCGAGGGAGTGGGCTCCTGCCAGTGAGGCCAGACCTGATCGGCGTGGCGAGCCAGCGTGCGATAGGTGGCCGGGTTGGTGGCACACGACAGCCCCCAGACCATGCGACCGGGGTGCCGCATGATGGCCCGCAGGGACTCGCCGGCGAGGAACCATGCGCAGCGACTCTGCCGTCGGTACGCCGCGAGCATACCGACCTCCGCTCGCAGCACCAGCGCGGGGCCGCCCTCGACGTCGCGCTCGAACGCATGGAACGCGGCATAGCCCACGATCTCCTCGTCGACGCGCAGCACCTGGATGCGGGTGTACTCGGCGGGAGAGTCGACCACATAGGCGGCGAACTCGGCCCGGCTCACGCCCGCGAAGATGCGATTGTGTGCAGCGTACAGGTCGTCGGTGAAGCGCTCGCGCTCGGTGGCGGACAGGGCGTGGGGGTCGACGATCTCGGCGATGGGCTGTGACATGGCGAAAATCCCTCCGAGGCATCACGATTTCGGGGAGGATGCGAAACGCCGACCGCGGGTCGGTTCGGATGCGGGTCAGCGCACTCGAACGAGCCACCTGGGCGGCCGAGTTCCCGACTCGCGGCCTTCAGCTGGGGGGTTCCCGACGCACGGTCAGGGATTGCGGCCGAACTCGATTTTTTCGAACGGGGCCTCTGAGGCCGAATTCCGGTCTCGATCGCGCCTGGCTCAGCTGTCCTCGAGCATCGTGGTGGCGACCTGCTCCAACACAGTGGCCAGCCGCTTCGCGGCCACGGGAGTGACGTCCTCGAGCAGGTAGGCGCCCTCGATCGAGGTCATCAGCACGGTGACGACCTCTTCGACGCGCTTGCGACTCCGGCGACCCTTGGGCAGAGTGCCTCGAAGTCGCTCGACCGAGGTCTCGAACATGCGCTGGTAGTACTCGTTGAGCTTCTGTCGCACGGCCGGCTCGGTCTGGGCCTTGGCGAACAGCTCGCGAAACGCCGGAGCGGCACTCCGGACGCCTTCGTCGCAGAGGGAGGCTCGGAGCACCGAACGTAGCGTCGGGGTCTCGGCCGGGCCGAGTGCTGTCTGCATCGCGGCGCTGCACTCGGCCAGGTGGTGCTCGGTGACCCCTACGAGGAGATCCTCGGGCGACTTGAAGTGGTACTGGACGTTGCTCAGCGACAGCCCCGCGTGCTTGGCGACCTGGCGCATCGTCATCCCGGCGGTACCTCGCTCGTGCAGCAGTTCGAACGCGGCCGCTGCGATTCGAGTGCGCGTCGATTGCGAGCGCGAAGTCATCGCTTGACAGATTAGGTCACGCGACCTAGATCCTCAACTAGGTCACGTGACCTACAGCGAAAACGAGGAGTGAGCGCCATGACCCGACCATCCACCCCCTCGACCATGCGGGGGCTCGTCCTGGACCCGAGCGCCGAAATCGGTGTGCGCCTGCGTGAAGACCTGACCCTCCCGACCCCGAAGAAGGGCGAAATTCGGGTGCAGGTGGCCTACTCGAGCGTCAACGGCCACGAGTTCGAGCTCGCGCGTAATCCACTCGTTCGCCTGACCCGACGGCTGCGACGGGCTCCGGGCGAGGTTCAGACGGGCCTGGAGTTCGCGGGCGTCGTGGATGCCGACGGGGCGTCGTTTTCTCGGGGCGAGCGGGTGTTCGGGTACGTCGACATGATCGCGGGCTGGAAGCCGCATGGCGAGTTCCTGGCGATACCGGAGGCCTATGTCGCGCGTGCACCCGAAGGGGTGCCGCTGGCGCGAGCGGCGGCCTTGCCGATGAGCGCACAGACGGCTCTCGTCGCGCTCCGTGAGGTCGCCGGGGTTCAGCCCGGCCAGCACACGCTGATTCTCGGAGCATCCGGTGGGGTGGGCGTCATGGCGGTTCAGATCGCTCGCATCCTGGGAGCCGAGGTCACCGCGGTGGCGAGCGCCAAGGTCCACGAGCGTCTGGCCGACTTGGGCGCTACGCAGACGGTGGACTATCGGCAGACGCCGCTGGAGCACATGACGGGGTCGTTCGACGCCATCTTGGATTTTTCCCGCACGGCCTACCTCTCACACGTTCGACACTTGCTAGCCGACGGCGGCATGTTCATCCCCGCCGATCCTCTGCGGAATATCGTCGACGTCACCCTGTCCCGCCGCGCGAAGTGGTTGATGGTCGATCGAGGTGACCGGGCTCTGCTCGAGGAGATTGCCCGCTGGGTGGAGCAAGGCCGCCTAGAGCCGATCGTCGACGAGGTCTTCGAATTCGCACGATGGCCCGCCGCCGTCACCCGCAGCCACGAACGCGGACGCTTGGGGCGGACCATGCTGCACTTCGGTTGAGCCCGTCGCGGTGCCCTAGGGGTAGCCGACCAACACCGACAGCGAGATGCCCTGGAGCTGCTGCCGATCGATGTCGTTCGCGCCATCCGTCTCGGCGGTGAACTGGGCGCGGAACTGGGTGGTCGGCAGGGCCTCCGCGAACGAGTCGCGGACCGCATCCGAGACGTCCACTTCCACCATCAGCTGCTCGGCGTTCGCAGCCAAGGGTCCGACGTCCGAGCGCATGGAGGCGTCGGCGGCTGCGATGTCGAAGATGTCGAACTCCACCGCGTGCAGCCGAATCGACCCGCCCAGATCGTCGTAGGGCGTGCCCTCGGCGGTGAAGTGCGACGCGTCGAGCTCGGCCTCCAGGATGGTCGTGGTGTTGCCGGGGAACTCCATGGGGAAGGTCAGCAAGCCGCGCGTGAACTGGTTGGCCTCGTCGTCGCCGACCATCAGCCCGATGGAGGGGCTATAGAGTTCCGTCCACTGGTCGCCGACGACCGAGCCCGACAGCTTGCGCACGGGCTCGGCGAAGATCGACTGGGCGCGCAGGGTCGTGAACGAGGTCACCACCGCCTCTTCGAGCAGGTTGCCCGCCTCATCCGTCGCCGCGGCGCTCAGGGTCCAGTCGTAGGTCAGGGCGGGCTCGCCGTCGTTGGCCACCATCGCGTACTCGAGTGGATCGCGGGGCGTCACCGTCAGCTCGTCGCCCGCGTCGTTCCACGAAAAGTCGACCGCCCCCACCGTGGCCGACACCCACGCGGCCTCGGTCGCCTCGCGGTTCATCGGCTCGCTGAATACGATGACGATCGGCGTGTCGGCCAGTACGCCCGCCTCATCGGTCTCGGGCGACAACGACACCACATACGGCGCGTCCTGGTCGTCCTGCTCCCCCATGCTCATGGAGCCGGTCATCACGTCCGGGTCCCCCGATTCGCCGTCGGCCACCGCGGAGCTGCTCGGTTCGTCTGCGCCGCCCGAGCCGCCCGTTCCTTCGGATTCGCCTTCGACATGGGGAGGCGGATTGAAACAACCGGCCGCGAGCACGCAGCATGCGGCCAGGGCGGAGCACGGACGAACGAATGCAACAGTGATCATCTCAAGTGAGATGGTCCGCGAGGCCCCCGATCGGATCAGTGCGAGCACAGGGGGCTCGACGCATGCTCGTTCAGACGGGGACGACGATGGGGTGTGGTCCGCGATCGGTGTCGACGAAGAGATAGGTCCGATCCTCGCTGGTCGCGAGGGCCAACGGCAGCATGCGCGTCTCGGGAGGCGTCGTCGGGACCAGCGGCCCACCCTGCTTGGATATGTGCAGGACCCCGGCGCCATCGAGGAACCCGACGGTCGGGCGCGTCGCGGGAGTGTCGTCCCAGGATACGGCGGAGGCGGCCGAACGAATGGGCTCGCGGGCGGAGCCGATGCGGCGCTCGTCGATCACCTGGGTGCCCGCGGCCGAGCACCGCAGCGTGCTGGACCAGAGCTCGACCGCGGGGGAGCCGGGGATGGCCCCGTTGGCGGCACTCTCGGACGCGGGGCGCCACGACATCACATGGGCCAGCGTCTCTCCGTCCTCGGCGCCTGCGGTCACGACGGGTGAGATGTCGGGCAGGGGATGTGCGCCCGGCAGCAGCGCAGATGCGGAGGCGGCCATCGTCCCCGCCCGAATATCGGCGTACATCACGACCAGCCCGTCGTTCCGTGGGGTGACGAACACGAGGCGCGAGCGATCGGCATCGTGGAGCGCCCCGCTGGCCGTGGGCATGAGCGGCATGCGGCCGACGTCGCGTTGTTCGACCGGTCCCGCCACCAGGATCTCGTCGTCCCAGTCATCTGGTCCGGTCGCGGGTTCGACCTCGGTCACGGGCGCAGCGAAGCGACACTCCTGGAGCGTGCTCTGCTCACCCGTGACCACGTACGCCGACACCGTGCCGTCGGGTCGTCGCACCAGCGGCTCGACGACGTGGTGGGGGCCGGCAAGTGGCGCGTGGGCGATGCCTTGGACTTCCGCGTCGTCGACCCGTGCTCGCAGCCCCGTTGCGTCTTCCCAGGCGACCCACTGCGCCTCGGCATCCGCAGGGGCGCTCACGGACAGCAGCCGGTCAACCACGGTCGGAGGATCGGCGCAGCGAGTCTTGGGCAGCGAGTCGAAGTCGCCCTCGTGCTCGACGCTGGGCATCAGCTCGTGCCCGTGGATCAGCGAGACCGTGTCCCCGACGAGCGCCACGTACGAGGTTGGGCGCGCCGAAGGGCCGCGCTGCGGACCGACGGGCATGGCGAATCGGGTCGTTCGCGGCTCGAAGACCTTCACGTGAACCGCTTCGCTCTCGAGGACTTCCGCGCCGAGCTGCAAGCGGGCCGAGACCGTGTAGTCCCCAGGCTCGAGGGAGGTACGCTGGTCGAGCGCGATGTCGGTGCGCAAGACCTCTCCCGCTTCGACCGGGATGCGGGGCGCGGCACTCCCTGCTCCGCGGATCGTCCGCGGCCCTCCCGGGCCCTCGATATGGAACGACAGCTCCGCGTTGTCCGGGTCGGAAGGGTTGCAGACCTGCATCGCCTGTTGTCCCGGATTGTGGATCGCAACTTCGATTTCCACCGTGTCCCCGACGGGGAAGACCTCCCGGCCCCAAACGGCGCGGATGGATAGGCGAGGAATCATTACAGCACTCCCATCTTCTTCAGCGACCACCCGCGGAGCTTGAGGTTGCACAGCCCGCATAGGTGGTCACTGGTGAAGTCGTAGTTCATCAGACACTTGAGGTCGGCGGGGTCGTGGTGGTTGGTGGAGAACCCGGGCGCAGGCGCCTCGTTTCGGCCCGCGGGTGCGTGGCACAAGTAGAAGGTGTGCCCCATCTCGTGGGCGATGACCGGCTCGGCGCCCACCGTGTACACATTGTTGGGGTTGTTGCGCACCGCGTCGGGCAGGAACACCAGCAGCATCGCGTGGCGAGCATCGGGCAGGGTCTCGGACGACGGGGCCACGCCGCCGGTTCCCGACGGAACGATCGTGTGCGTCCCGTTGCGGTTTTTGACCCGGATGGTGTCGACGACGTGGAACGTGATGAACCCGCGGTTGTTGGCCGTCGCGGTCTCGATCATGTACTGGGAGCACGCGAGCTTGAAGCCGTGCATCGCCACGTTGCCCAGCTTGTAGAGATAGTGAACGGAAGTGTCGGAGTGCATGTTCCCCATCTTGGACAGGTGCGCTTGGTCGATCTTGGCCTTCTTGTTGTCGTTGAGGTTGTTGTAGAAACTCAGCAGGTAGGTGGAATCGTCGGCGTTCTGGTTCGTGGTGTTCCGCCACCGGTTGTAGTCGTTGCGGGGCCCGTTGAACTTCCGGTTCTTTTGCAGGACATACTCGCGGATCGTCTCCACCAGGATGAGTTGTTTGAACATCGCGTGCTCCCAGATAGTCAGCGCCGCGTGGGTGGTGCTGGCGGCCTGGCTGATGCCCCGCATCGAGGCTTCGAACTGGTTGAACCAGTCCGGCACGGGCAAACCGCGTTTCGCGTCTTGGATACCCCGCTTATCGAGCAGGGTCCGGTTCTTGATGCGGTCGAGGTACGTGGCGTAGTTGTTCTGGAACGCGTTGTCCTCGTTCTGCGTCCAGGTGAGCTTGACCCCGGCCAGGGCGTGCTGTTGGGAGGCCCGAGCCACGTTGGAGGCCGACACCGATGGCGCCTTGCGGATGTAGCGAGCGTTGACCTCGCGGACCATGTCGAAGAGTCCCGTGCTCGCTCGGGGCAGGTCGGGGAAGTCCGTCGTGCGAATCGTGGCCGCGGGCGTCTGCGTGTCGAGCACGGGGGCTCCGCTGATGTTGGCGACATAGGCCGAGACCTTGTAGGTGTCGCGGGCCATCCGCGACGGCTGGAACAAGACCCCCGAGTATCCCGCATGGTCTCCCGTGGTGTGAGGGCGGCTGAGCGCAGCCCAGTCACGAGTGCCGCACGCTCGGACTTCGAACGCGAACTTGTTCGAGGGCAGCGAGTTGGGCAGCGGCCTAGCGTTCGCGGGGAACACGGCGCCGCCGCCTCGCTTGCCGCCGTAGTCCGCGTGGCAGTTCGTCGACCCCGAAGGCCCCTCGTTCGACTTGTAGGGCAGTCGTCGCCGTAGAGCGAGGTAGGACGAGACCGCGTCGTTCGTGTAGCGCGTGTTCAGCAACGCCATCTCGTCTTCGCCCTCCCAGTCCCACATGATGTCGAGGCCGGCCAGGGCCTTGGCGCTGTCGCCCCCGTGCACGGCGTCGCCGTTGGCCTTGGTCAAGGAGATCTTGGCGAGGAGTGGGATCCGGGGGCCGTCGCCCCATTGCTTCTTGTGGTTGTCGTGCAGGTAGTCTCCCTTCATCTGCGACGCGCTGGTCAGGAACTGATTGCACGGCATGACCACGGGCATGCGCTGGGTGGTCACGGCCGAGTTGGTCAGCCCGGTGATGATGCTGGCCTCGTGGGCCCGCGTATCCTGCTTGAACTTGTTGTCCACCGAGCTATGGGCCGCCGTGGGCAGGAAGTCGGTACCGCCCCAGCTCAGCTCGATCTTCTTCACCAGGATGTCGAAGTAGGTGAAGCGCTCGACGTAGCCGTCTTCGACCTGGTCACCCTCGGCGCGGGCCTTGAGCATGTAGGGAGAACCAGCCGCGGTGACGACCCCATCGGGAAAGAGCTTCTTGTCGATCCACTCCTTCTTCGGGAACTCCCCCTTCCACGCGTCCTTGAACGTGAGCTTCTTGGCCGCCTTCGCATCGAGGGTGCGCTGCCAGATGGGCGCCCCCGAGCCGGCCCGGAACAGCTCGAGGATCAACGTCTCGGCATTGTCGGGTTGCACGAGCTTCCACGAGATCTTCACCGAGTCCACGGTGGGCGCGAAGAAGAAGTGCCCCCGCCGGCCCGCCGCGATCGCCTCGTGATCGCGGGCCTCGTACGACGTCGACGACCCTTCGCACGTCAGCTTGAGCTCGCTGATGCCCCACGTCTTCTTGCAGTGCTTGCGGTCGTTGATGGGGGTCTTGGAGCCTCCCTCGAGATAGCCATCGACCAAGGGGTTTTTGGGCCCCGTGAACATCGAGAATTCGATCTTGCCCGGATACGTCGCCATGGTTCACCGAGCCTGTGCCTGGGGCGCGGCGTCGTCGGCCTCCCGCGGAGCAGATGCCAAGTAGCCTTCGCCCTCACTCTGGGCTCGCAGGGCGTCGGCCTGCAGGCGCGACGTCTTGAACGAGGCAGAGCCGGGCCCCGAGAGGATCTGGCCTGCCCATGCGAAGCGAGCATCGCCATCGAAGTCGCGGCCGAACACGAACATCAGCGTCAGGTAGCGCAGCAGGTCTCGCTCGGTGCGGAGGCCATAGGTCAGTCCCCGCTGCACGCAGTGCTCGATGGCGTCATCGATCTGCGCGGCCGACAGCGCGTGTATCTGCTCGGCGAAATACTCTCGCAGGTGGACCCGCGCTCGCCCGCGAAACGGGTCTACGTCGTCGCGGACCATCGTCCACAGCTGGTCGGAACGAATCGTCAGCATGTGTGCTCTCCTCTCGAGCTCGGCCGATTCCACGGCCATGCCCGGGGAGTGACTGGAGGGCCCGCGGTTGTTCAGCTCGCGAGAAAATTCTCGAGTTTGCCTGCGAATGGCCCTCATCGCCGTCTACGCGCGGCTACGATGCTCGACGACCGCCAACGCAGTCGCTGCAATTGGGCGGGTCGCGGCTCGAGCGCCGGACACCGGATCTTCGTGTCCGTGTGCGTGTCTTCGGATTGGAGCTCGAACGAGCGCGGCCCAGAGCCCGCCCTGGATCAGAGCCCGGATACCAGGCGCAGCTCGCAGTCACCCGTCGCGCCCAGGCCCTCGAGGCGCACGACGCCTCGGTCGTCGCTCTGACATTCGTGCACGGAGCCATCCGGTGCCACGACTTCGCAGGCTTGGTTGGCGACGGGCTCTCGGTCGGGATCGAGCAGGACGCACTCGAACCAGTCGTCGGTGGCTTCGAGCGGCGGCGCAACATCGGCCGAAGGCGAGAGCGCGGGCTGGTGGGTCAGCGGCGTGATGCGGTACTCGCCGCCACGGGGCAGTTCGTCGTAACGGATGAGCCCATCGTCGTCGGTTCGGGTGACGAAGGGCGGGGCATCGGGAGGCTCGACGAGGCAGCGCTGCCCCGCGATGGGGTTGCCGTCCTCGTCCTCGAGCCGACACTCGAAAAAGTGCAGGGTGGGGGCCGGAGTCTCCGCGGCGCGCAGCGGCGTGGCGGGATCTCCCGCCGTCAGGTCTCGTAGGTCGACCGCGTCCTCGATGATCGGGGTGAAGCTCACTCGCGATCGAGGTCGCCGATGGATCGAGATACGGGAACAGGCGCCGCAGCCGTCGAGGAGCCGTTCGATGATCCGGGAATCGACACTGCGCAGCCGGCTGCCCCACGCGAAGAGGCTGCATAGGCGCTCCAGCTGACGATGGTCACGGGCCCGCCATAGCTCGTCGACCAGCGCGCGCTGCTCGCGAGCGCTCAGCGCGGGGACCCAAGCCGACTCGGGATGAGGAGGAGTGCGAGCCTCGTAGAGGTTCCCGTCGTGGCTCAGCTCGATCGTGGTCATTGGCAATCAACCCTCCCGTGGTGCGACCTCGTTCGAAAGAGGTCCCCAGCCGGGGCCTTCGGATCACGATCGCCGATCAGTGATCCACTCATGGCCTTGGGGGACCTCAACAGAGGGTCGGTCGCAGGTGGGAGCCCGGGCCGCGAAAGGTGACAGTCCGATGCAGGAGCAAACGCGCCATGTTGGGTGAGACCGCCGTCGTGGGTCGAGTCGAGGGCGGCTGGGAATCGACCACACTGTCCACGGGAGCCTCCCACACGTTGATCCTGAAGCGGCGGGTCGCAGAGCGAATCCGGGTCACGGGGATGTTCTTCGAGACCGAAAAGAGCTTCGTGCTGCCGGGGGCGCTGGCGGGCTTGCAGAGGCTGGTGACCCTCTCCGACGCGGGTTCCGCCAAGGAGATCGTGGTGGTCGGTCACACCGACGCCAGTGGGTCGAGGTCCTACAACCTGCAGCTGTCGCTCCAGCGCGCACGCAGTATGGCCGCGTATCTGCGCGACGACGTGGACGCATGGCTGGACAACTATTCGCTGTCCGATGCGGACGAGCGCTGGGGGAGCCGCGAGGATTCCCTGATGCTCGGGGCCTTGCCGATGTCTCGGTCCACGCCCTACCTGGACGACACCACCGAGCTCCACGATGCTGCGGCCGAGTTTCAGCGGGACGCCGGCCTCGAGCCGACGGGGATGATCGACGAGCCGACGCGGCGCGCCTTGATCGAGGCCTACATGGGTCTGGATGGAACGACGCTACCCGAGCCCGTTCGCGTGCTCTGCCATGGGTGCGGCGAGTTCTTTCCGACCGAAGACTCCACGGGTCCCACCGATCCTCGCGACCGCCGGGTGGAGCTGTTTTGCTTCGACCGCGCCATCGATCCCGAGCCGCCTTCGGAGGCGCCGAGCAAGGCGGACTCGCCGTATCCGAAGTGGCTCGGCGCGGTCTCGAAGACTCACGAGCTGTCGGTCGACGGCGAGGGGGACGAGCTGCGCCTGACGCTTCTCGACGACGGCGGGGAGCCGATGCCGGGTGCACCCTTCGTCGTGCGCTTCGCCGGCTCGATGCCGTTCGTGGGACATGCCGACGGCGAGGGCGTGGCCCATATCCCGACGCCGGCCATCTGCTCGGAGGACGTGGCCGTGAGCTGGGGAGGGCCCGGGGCGCAAGAGGGCCACGCGTATCACCGCCGGATCTTCGTCGACTGTGATGCTGGCGACGAGCCAGCGAAGATCGAGCGCAAGCTCCACAACCTCGGGTTCTCGCCCGACCTGGGGCTCGATGCTGCGGTACGGGCGTTCCAGCGCGAGCATGAGGTCGACGATGAACCGGTACCCGTGGGTGCTCCGCAGGGGCAGCTCCCCGCGGGGACGGCTGCTCGTCTCGACGAGGTCTTCGACGAACTGTCTCGCGAACAGGTGGGATGACGGCGGGCCTCGATGGGACTCGTGCCTACGGTGGGCTCGCGCCCGCCTTGCTGCGGCGAGCGATGTTCTTCGCGGTACCGGAGCGCTCGCGGCCGGGTCGCACCCACGCGATGTCGCGGTCCGAGGCGGCCGTGAGCGCTCGGTCCCGCTCGGCGTCCGATTCAAAGCCACCTCGGGTCGGGAATGCCCCGTGGTTGTTCCGCGGAGCCGTGAACATGTGAAAGACGGTCACTCGCTCGGCGGCCCGGGTGCTGAGGTAGGCCTGCGCCTTCGCATCGGCCCCGCGTGCGTCACCGACCACGAAGCGCGCGTCGGAGTCCGCGAGGGCCTCCGTGATCGAGGGGACGTAGTGGGCCTCGAACTCCGCGTCGGTGAGATCGAGGTGACCGCTGACGAAGAACGTGGGCATCGATCATCGATACCACGAATCAACCGCGGGGCCCGGTACGGAAGTCCGCGCCTCCGACCGACATGTCGCCGATTCCGTAGCGCCGTGGGGGTGGAGCTGGATCCAGGATCTTCGCCAGGGGTTCTTAATTCTGTTGGTCGACGGTTGTTCCCCCGAGTGTGCGTGGATGTTGCTCGAGCGCCGTTGTTCCCACTTCGGACCCTCGAAAGCTCGAGTTAAGCCACCTGTTCCTCCAGAGCATGGTTTGACATGGCTCGGGGGGTTGGTACGCCACAGACTACGAGCCAGACATTCATCCTGTCTTGGTTCCACCCTCGTTCAACGGCTCGTCGATGTCGCCGACCATCGCCCTGCTACTCGCTGCCCTCGCGGCGCCCCCTGCCTCGTCGGACGTCGAGGACCCGACGCCGGAGGCCCCGCGGGATCCGTGGCTGCAGCGCTGGCCCGCGGAGCGAAACATCGGCACGCTCGACGTCTTCGGTGGGCTCATGGTGATGCGTCCGCAGCTCGAGCTGTTCGAGCCGGATCCCGCCGCCGTCGACCAGGGGTACGTGCCTCTACGTAGTGTGGCGCCCGAAATCGGTGCTCGCGTCGGCTTCTTCCCGGGACGGGTCGTGGGGCTGGAGCTGGAGGGGTCTTTGATGCCCACTCGCACGACGACCCGACGGTCCGCGCTGGTATGGGCAGTACGGGGTAACGTGCTCTTGCAGCTGCCCACGTACTCCCTCACGCCCTTCGCCGTCGTCGGTCCGTCGCTGCTCGGGGTTGCATCGGGCGAAGGCGCGGTGGGGCACGACCAGGACTTCGGCGTGCATTTCGGCGTGGGGCTCAGGGCCCAGCTCAACCGCCACCTCGGACTGCGGCTCGACATTCGCGACACGCTCACCTCCCGGCGAGGCCTGGACGCTGGCTTCGCCCATACCCCCGAGGTCTTGCTGAGTGTGTCGGTCTCCCTGGGGCGCTCGCCCAGCCTGACCCCGCTGCCGACGTCCGGGCGCACGCGAGACGATGTCGATGGTGACGGCGTGCCGAACGAGGTCGATGCCTGCCCTTCGGTGGGCGGCTACGAGCAGTATCGTGGGTGCCTGGACGACCCCCTCGGCGACCGTGACGGTGACGGCGTCGTCGATGCGGAGGACTTGTGTGTCGATACCCCGGGCGAACCAGACATCGGCTGTCCGTACATCCACGAGGCCTATGACATGGACGGGGACGGCATCGACAACGAGTCCGATCGTTGTCCCTCGATCGCGGGGCTATCCCAGTACCAAGGCTGCCCGGATACCGATGGCGACGGAATCCACGACCTCGACGACGAGTGCGCCGATCAGAGCGAGAACTACAACGGCTTCGCCGATGACGATGGCTGCCCCGACCAGCGACCGTTCGTTCTTCCGATCAAGCCGCTCTTCTTCGATGACGTCAGCTTCGAGCGAGGCCGACACCGCATCGGCGCCGAGTCGTACCCCGTGCTGGACGATGCCGTGGAGAAGCTCGAGTCGTTCACCGAGGTCCGGCTGGAGATCCGAGGACACACCGACTCTGCGGGGCGTGAGGAGGACAATCTGCGGATTAGCCTCGAGCGAGCACAGGCGGTGAAGGACTACCTGGTCGAGCACGGCATCGAGCCCGAGCGGCTGGAGGTTCGCGGTGTCGGGTCGACTCAGCCGATCGCGAGAAACGACACCGACAGAGGGCGTGCGGCCAATCGGCGGGTGGAGCTGAGGATCGTCTCGGCGTCGGATCGTCGGTGAGGCGGGCACTGCCTGATCCTCAATCTATCGCATGAACTCGGCACGAGCGTTCGTTGCAATTTGGGCCGCGGCGTCGAGCAACGGAGGGTGACGACGATGGCCCCTACACCTACGCCGTGACTCGGGGTTGGCATGAAGGCGCACCCCCGAGGCTCGCGGTGAAACGACCACTCGCCTCGAGGACGAACCGGATCACAGTTCTGCGTAGGACGTGCTGTTTCATGTCACGTTGAAATCTACTCACATGCTCGTCGCTACATTCGCTCGCTTCCGATCGTACGAGTGGTCGTTGGATCGGTCTCGGGGCGTCGCGACGAACGTGAGACCGGCTCGGAACACGGTGAGAGGACGCGGCTTCGAGCGAGGTGTCCCGATCGAGTTCTGGCGTTCGGCCGGGTGTTGCTTGGGCTATCATTGGGTGGCTTGGGTCGGAGCTTGGTAGCCGTCGTCGCGCGTGCGCGAGTCGGAGTCCGGCGGAGCATGGATGCTTGGTCGAAGTTCGAGGCAGGAGGCAAACAACGGTGAGATCGGAACAGACTCGACATGGATGTACCGTCGTCGCGGTGAGCGGCACGCATGGGGTGGCGCTCGCGATGGGGTGGCCGCAGGGACAGACGCAGGACCTGCTGGGGTTCGCAATCTCGCGTCGTGATGGCGGGGGGGAGCCGACTTGGTTACCGGTGGTCGTGCAGTTCGAGGGTCGGCCGATCGAGACGGGCAAGCTCTACCCGTCGAACGAGTCGCCGATTCAGTCGATGGTGTGGAACGACTTCGGGGTCTCGGACGACAAGACCAGCCACGGCCTGCCCCCGGACACCGAATTCACCTATTCGGTCGCACCCGTGCGCGGGACCCCGGACCAGTTCCAGGTGTGCGAGGACCAAGCGGTCGCGGTCACCGTGCGCACCGAGCCCGAGTACGCCGAGAAGGGAGCCTCGGTGTTCTTCAACCGCGGGCTGTCCGATTCGCAGGAATACGAGCGCCTATTCGGCGAAGGCCACGTGCCCGATCCAAACAAGCCCGAGGACGCCGAAGCGATGGCCTGGCTCGCGCGGGGGCTGGATGTCGCCATCATCAAGTTCATCGAAGAGGCCATCGACGACGAGAGCCTGACCCTCGACGCGGCCGTGTATCACCTGGACCATCAGGGGGTGATCGATGCGCTGGCCAAGCTCGGCAAGCGTTGTCGGGTGTCGATGGACTGGGGCAGCGAGGAGGAGCACGCCGATCCTCCCAATACGGGCCCCAACCAGCCGGCCTACGATCGGCTGACGAAGGCGGGGGTGACGGTGCATCAACGCCGGCACGTCGCCATCAGCCACAACAAGTACATGCTGCTCAAGGGAGCCGACGGCAAGGGCAAGGCGATCCTCACTGGTTCGACCAACTTTACCAACGGAGGCATCAGCACGCAGTCCAACCAGAGCGTGATCGTGCGCGACCCCGAGGTCGCGGCGGTGTACCTCGAGGACTTCGAGCGCGTGCTGCAGGACGACAACAAGGGGCTGCGCGAGTTCAACGCGCAAGGGGAGGTCATCAGCGACTCTCTCGAGGTCTACTTTTCGCCGCACAGCGCCAGCGACACCCCCGATCTCGACCGCTTCAAGGCACTCGCTCGAGACGCCGAGTCGAGCATGCTGTTTTTGACCTTCCGAATGACCTCGCACGAAGTGCTCTCGGAGATCTTCAGCCGCGGTGACTCGCAGGACGACGACCTGCTGGTCTTCGGCGTGGCCGACCGCGTCTATAAAGGCAACGACGGCAGCGGCGACCGCCTGATCTACGACGAGTCCCTGGCGGGCGACCCCCGCGTGGTCTCGGCCGCGGACCCTCTCGACGACCTCTCGGAGGAACCGGGCGAGGACGTCCTGTACGACGAGCTCAAGCGCGAGGGCTACGACCCGCTGGTCCATCACAAGATCCTGCTGGCGGACTGGGACAGCCCCGAGTGCACGGTGGTGACGGGCTCGGCGAACTACTCCAACAACTCCAGCAAGAACAACGACGAGAACTCGCTGGTGATCCGCGGAGACCAGCGGCTGGCACAGCAGTACTTCGTGGAGTTCGCTCGGCTCTATACCCACTGGCGTGGTCGCTGGCTGGAGGAGCGCAACTACAAGCACGAGCATCAGGCGCTGACGCTCGCCGCTGACTCGAGCTGGACGAAGACCTGGTACTCGGGCAGTCGCAACACCGAGCTGCTGAAGTTGGCGCTCGGGGCGGAGGCATTCGCGCGGACGATGGAGCCCACACCAGCGGAAAAGGTCGCGCGGGAGGCCGCTCGCAAGGCCGCGGCGCCTCGGATGGAGCACGTCATCGTGCTGATGCTCGAAAACCGCTCCTTCGATCACATGATGGGCTTCCTGCCCGGGGTCGAGGGCGTGCTGGGCGACGACGGCAAGGTCGATCCGGCTCGCTACAACTACGCCGATCCGCTCGACTCGACCTCCGCCAAGTACACGGTGGGCCAGGCGGAGTACTTCGCGATCCCTGCCGACGATCACAAAGACGAATACGGCGGGCCCTCGCACTCCTACCCGGCGGCGACCGAGCAGATCTTCGGCCAGAAGTATCAGCAGTCGTCTCCACCGGGGAGCGAGCCGGCGGTGAACAACGGCTTCATCAAGAGCTACATCAAGGAGCTGAAGTTCTCGCAGAAGGTCGATGACCCCAAGGCGAAGCATGTCCGGGTGGCGATCGATGCGTTCTCGCCGACGCAGATGCCATCCATCAGCACGCTGGCCGAGGAGTTCTGCGTGTGTGACCACTGGTACTCCGAGGTCCCCGGGCCCACGGAACCGAATCGGCTCTTCACCCATGCGGCGACCTCCGAGGGGCTGACCCACAACGTGTGGGACCACGCGATCCAGTCGCGGACCATCCAGGAGAACTTGGCCGCCAAGGGCCACTCCTGGCGGTTCTACTACCAAGATCTGAGCGACTCGAATCAGTTCCCTGCGCTCAAGCGGGAGGTGGACCAGGTCCGGCCGTTCGAGAAGCTCTACGAGGACCTCCGAAGTGGGGATCTGCCGGCGTACTCGTTTCTGTGCCCCCGGTACTCGGACACCGACACGGAGTTCGCCAACTCGCAGCACGCGCCCTACGACGTGCGCTACGGCGAGCACCTCATCGCGGACGTGTACGAGGCGGTTCGCCGTAGCCCCAAGTGGAAGAACATCCTGCTCATCGTCACCTACGACGAGCACGGCGGGTTCTATGACCACGTCTACCCGCCGCGCGATGGCGTCCACAACCCGGATGGCCTGACTTCACCGACGGCCTACGATGCCGAGCTGAACAAGTCCAACCCCGACAAGTACGGCTACCTGATGGGGGACGACTACAAGTTCACCTTCCAGCGGCTGGGATGTCGGGTTCCCGCGGTGCTCATCTCACCGTGGATCGCCAAGGGCACGGTCGACTCCACTCGCTATCAGCACACCTCGATCGCGGCCACGCTCAAGGAGGTCTACGAGCTGCCCGAGTTCCTGACGCGACGGGATGCGCAGGCCAACACGTTCACATCCGTACTCGCTCGAGCGACGGAAGCCCGCGACGACGCGCCGCTCACCGTGCCGCGGCCGCCGTTGCCGGGGCAGGGGTCGAACGAGGCCGCGCCCGCTCCCGGGACGAAGCCGCTGGGGGTGCTGCAGCGAGGGGTCTACGCGACGCTGACTCACCTGGACGGTCACCCCGACTCCGGCAAGCCACCGCGCGTGCCCAAGACCCAGGCCGAGGCATCGGCGTACATCAAGGAGCGCTACGACGCCCACAACGCATTCCACCACGCGCTCGCGAAGAACGGCCGCTTCGAGGTCTACCAGGACAAGGCCGGGGAGCATCGGTGGCGCCTGCGGGACGGCGCCGGGCAGATCATCGCGAGCTCGGGCGAGGGCATGAAGACCAAGGCCGAGGTCGACGCCGAGATCGAGACCATCCGCAACCTGGCGCCGTCGGCCGACCGCGCAGACGTTTGAGGAGCAGTTTTCATGACCGATCAGAATCAACCTGTGACCTTCCTCGACGGCGGCGGGCTCGACATCTCGAGCCAACATGCCCAGGACCTGTCTGGAGAACGCGGCGAGCAGCGCTTGCTGGACCGCTATCGGCTGATGCAGCGCGGGCTGGTCTATCCCGCGCCCTACGCCCGTTTCGTGAGCTACTGGACGGCCGAGGGCAAGTCGATCACGCGCGCGGACATCACCGCCGTGATGAAGCAAGTGCGTGACGAAATCCACGAGCGCTTTGGCTCCACCAACACGTCGGCCATCGTCGGCGTGAATTTCGATCTGTACCGGCAGTGGTGCGAAGACGATGGCGGCAGCATCCCGGCCGGTATGAAGCTGGCGTTCCCGGAGGACGGCAGCGAGCGTTCTTCGGTGTTCGACCGCTCGCGCGGGGTCTTTCAGGACTCCGAGGCCAGCCTGTGGTTCCACATCAAGTCGGACGAGCAGGCCAACCTCGAGGGGGTGAACGAGGTGGTGTCCAAGGCCCTCGGGGACTTGGTGGGGCGCAGCGTGTACCAGGACTGCAACCAACGGCTGCGGCCGGGGAGCGGGGACGCGGGGCGGGTGCTCGGCAAGCGCTTCGCCGAGAACCTCAACAACCCCACCGACCCGGTGACCATCGCTCACCACACGCTGGTGGGGCACGACGACATCGAGCACCTGGGGGCGTCCTACGCCCTCGCTCAGCGCTTCTATATCAACTGGGAGCGCATCCACCAGATGGCGGAGGAGCAGGTCGAGGACATCATCGGCCGCAACTCGAACGACGAATTCCTGCCGAACCGAGACACGCGGAGCCACATCAAGTCCGCTCGACAGCAGGACGCGCAGGGCAACACCACGTTCGTGATGCGGCTCGGGCTGCCGTTCGGAGCTTCGCCCTACGCTTCACGCCCCGACCTCGCGCTGGCCGGCAACAACCGCGGGGACGAGGCGGGAATCTACTTCGCCGGGTTCGCCAAGCGAGTGGACGTGTTCGAGACGATCATGAGCGCACAGATCGGCGACACGCCCGGCTTCATGAACGACCGGTTGTTCAACAACCTGCGCTCCGATCTGGGCGGGTTCTTCTACATCCCCAACCGTCGCGACCTGGGCCTCGTGCCCGAGCCGTGGGCGAAGGAGTCGGAGCGAGACTGGACGCGCTTCCCGGGCATCGACTGGTCGCGGCTGTCCCGTCACTTCACCGACAAGTCACCCAACGGGTGGATGTACTACAACCACAAGAACTATCTGTACGAGATGGCCACGATGCCGACGGAGCGGCGGGCACAGCTGAACCCGCCCTCCACGCGCATCTTGACCTTGCTCATGGACATGTTCGCCCGCTGGCAGGACGCCTGGTACTTCGCCAAGGGCCAAGACGACATGGGGTCGCTATACGACCACATCGCCAGCGACCCCGACTTTGGCCCGGAGAAGGCCAAGGAGGTGCATGGGCTGTCCATCATGGAGCGCAAGGGCTGGGCCACGCGCATGCAGTGCCGGCTCTACGCGACGGATGCCTATGGCTATCGAGGGCGGCGGAAGGTCGATGGGGTCGATCGCCCGGGCGCCGATACCTACCGGATCCACCCCGAGGAGATCATCGTGGGGGCGCTGCCGGATCTGAGCCTGGGGCAGGGCCGCTACTGCATGAAGTACCTGCGCGAGGAGGAGCGTCAGCCGGCGTTCTTCCGCGGCCTGACCGAGGCCTCCGGCGTGGGCCACGTGCTGCCCGACCATCAGAAGCTGGTCGACCTCGGGCTCGGCAGGCTCTTGGCCGAGATCGACGCCAAGGCCGAGTCGGTGGCCGATGACGACAAGCCGTTCTACCGTGCGTGCCGTTTGTCGCTCGAGGGCGTGCAGGACCACCTCGAACGCTACGCCGCGCTCGCCGACTCGATGGCGGCCGCGTGTGCGCACGGGCAGGCGGCGGAGCGCAACAACCTCGAGCAGATCGCGGCTCGCTGTCGGGCCCTACGCACCGACCAGCCATCGAGCATGGTCGAGGCGGCGCAGCTCATCTTCACCTATCACACGTGTCTGCACCTCAACGGTGAGCCGGTCTCGGTCGGGCGTCTCGACCAGTACCTCGGGCGCTTTCACGACGCGGACATCGAGGCGGGGCGCCTCACTCCCGAGGGCGCGCAGGAGATCATCGACGCGCTGTGGGTCAAGCTCTCGGAGAAGATCCTGCAGAACCGGATCTTCATTCATGACCACCAGCCCTACGGAAACCTGGCCATGGGTGGCGGCTCGGGGCCGTACCCGCAGGGGGCGTCGCTCGGGCAGTGGATCATGCAGGTGACGGTCGGCGGCTGGGTTGCCGACGAGGAGAAGGTACCCACGCCCGCGTACAACGAGGTCACCCGGCTGTGCATTCGCGCCTCGGGCCGCCTGCCGCTGACGGCCCCGTGTCTGTCGCTACGGGTCAATGCCCACACCCCCGCCGACCTGCTCGAGGAGGCCGCACGCGCGGTCCTCTCTGGTGGCGCGCACCCGATCCTGCTGCACGACGACAAGATCGCGGCCGGGCTCGCGCAGTCGGGCGACGGGATCGGCGAGGGCGACCCGAACAACCCGACCGCGTCTACCCCGGTCGCGGCCAAGGCCCAGGGGCGCTGGGACAGCCAGGTCAGCATCGCCAGCGCGCGTAACTTCGCCAGCGACGGCTGCTACGAGCCGCTGTTCACCGGGCAGACCTGGTTTGCGCTGGGGGGCTTTTCAACCCTCAACCCCCTGGAGTGCGCGCTCAACCAGGGCCGTTCCTACGCGTCCGCGGGGGAGACCTTCCTGCACGGGCAGAACCTCTCGTTCCATACCCCCCCGGCGGAGCAGATCGAGAGCTTCGAGCAGCTCCTGGAGCTTTACTTCACGCACTTCCGACTGCTGTGGGCCAAGACCTTCGACGGCCAGATATCCACCTTCGACGCTCTGGCCGATATCTGCCCGGCGCCGCTGCTGTCGGTGCTGACGGACGACTGCCTGGCGAAGGGACAGGACATCTACGGGGGAGGGGCACGCTACAACGTCTACGCGCCGTGCTGGATCGGGCTCAGCACCACCATCAACAGCCTGTGGAACATCAAGCGCATGGTGTTCGACGAGGACTCGATGGTCACTTCTCTGGCGGAGCTGCTCGAGTGCCTGATGTGCGACTGGGGCAACAAGATGGTCGAGCCCATGGTCAGCTCGTTGATCGGGCCCAACCGCATCGCGGCCAAGGCGGTTCGGTTCCAGCGCCTGCGGGAGATTGCCTTGTCTATGCCGCGCTACGGCGAGGGCAACCCCGAGGTGGACGAACTCGGTGATCGCATCGTGCACGAGGTCGCGAGGTTGACCGTCGACGTGCTGCGGAACCCGGCCGAGTCCACGGCCAAGAAGATGCTGGACTTCGCCAACCGGCACGGCACGCCGGAGCAGCCCTTCGGAGGCTTCCAGATCCACCCGGGCACGGGGACCTTCGAGAACTTCTCCGCGTTTGGTGTGGGCAGCGGGGCGTCGGCGGACGGACGGCGTCTCAACGCTCCCATCGCCAGCGACATGAGTGCGGCCCCGGCACGTTCCGATGCCCCGGCCGACCCCGCGTACGTGCCCTTCGATGCCGCTCTGGCCAGCAGCGAAGGCGATGGAGCCAGCGCGATGTGGGACGGAGCGCCCACCGACTTCAACATCGACGAGACCTTTCCCGTGCAGACCCTCGCCGACATGTTCGGTCAGTTCGCCCGCGGCAAGGGCAGCAACATCCTGACGGTGACCGTCGCGTCGCGGGAGACCTTCACCGAGGCACCCAGCCACCCGGAGTCCTACGACCTACTCCGCGTCCGCATGGGAGGCTGGTCCGAGTACTTCACGTCGATGTTCCCCGTCAGTCAGGTCCAGCACCAGCGGCGGCCGGTCATGACTCCACCCCACGACGCCGCCGACACCAAGGAGGGATGAGGCCATGGAACGCGCATTCGATCGAATCCTCGTGATCATGTTCGAAAACCAGTATCGCGAGTACGTGATGGCCAACCCCTATATGCGTGGGCTCGCGCGGCAGGGGATCGACATGGCCAACTTTCACGGCGTGATGCATCCGTCGCAGACCAACTACATCGCCTCGGTGTCGGGCGAGCTGTGCAACGTCACCGACGACGACTCGCCGGGCCTGCTGCCGCAGCGCACCATCGTGGACCTCATCGAGGAGGCTCCCGGTGACCTACAGTGGAAGGCGTACATGGATGGCTATCGGCCGGCCAAGACGCCCTGGACCCCGGAGCTGGTGCCACAGGACGACTTCCCCTACGTCATCAAGCACAACCCGTTTTCATCGTACGGCAACATCGTGCGCAACGAGTTGCGGTGGAAGCGAATCGTGGACCAGACGCAGTTCTTCCGCGACGTGCTCAACGGCGAGCTGCCCCACTACGCCTGGTTTACGCCAGACATGTGGAACGACGGGCACTACACCGACGGGACCCAGAGCGAGCCGGCGGAGCGCGCCCCGGCCCTGGTCGACCAGCTGGCGCGGTGGCTCGAGGAGTTCTTCGGGGCGCTCGACTTTCCTGGGCCCGACTCGAGGCTGCCCAAGGGCACCCTGGTCGTGGTGACCTTCGACGAGTCCGATTTCCTGAAGAAGTTCGATGCGGGCAAGAAGTACACCTACGACGGTCCGAACCAGGTCTATACCGTGCTGCTGGGCGACATGATCGAGCCCGGCGTGCAGGACGGGGCCTACAACCACTACAACTTGCTGCGCACGATCGAGCTGAACTTCGGGCTCGGCGACCTGGGCAAGAACGACGCGGGGGCGACTCCGCTGCGGTTTTTGTGGGGGCAGACCTTCGACTGGGAGCCGCCCGAGGATACGCCGATCCACACCCATGGCCACGTCGCGAGCGCGGGCCTGGGGGATGTGCTGCACGTGGTCGTCCGTGATGAAGACGGCGGCTTGCGGCACACGACCTTCAACGGCCAGGCCTGGGGGGTGCCCCGACCGATCGGAGCTCGTTCGACCGGTCCGCTGTGCATGGCCGCGAGGGGCGACCAGCTGGTGCTGATGTTCGCGGGCGACAAGGGGCAGCTGTCGTCGTTGACCTACGACCTTCAGCACGGCTGGTCCTCCGAGCCCGAGGCCGTGGCCGTGGGGGAGAGCCGACACATCGCGTTGTGTGCCTTCGGAGGCGGCAGCGAGCTGATGGCCGTGTGGGTCGACGGGGAGGCGATCAAGTCGCGCCGCTACGACGGCTCGGGTTGGGCGCCCGACACGACCGACACCGGGCACACCACCCAAGGGGCGCTGGCCATCGGTGCGATCGGCCCTTCGCTGTTCTTGGTGTTCCAGAGCGAGGATGGGGGCCTGAGCGCGGTTACCTACAACACCGCGGACTTCAACACGACGACCGTCGCCACCTCCAAGTACTCGGGACCGTGGGATGACACCGTGGCCAACCAGTGGTCGCCGAGCGCATTCGCGGTGGGGCGTTTCGGCGCCGCAGCGTTCGAAGGGACGCCGAAGGAACTCGAGCCCGTCACCGTGCCGGTCGAGTCCGGGGCCCCGGTGGTCATGGCCGCCCACGACGGCACATTGCACCTCGCCCACGCGGGGGTGGCCAACCGTCAGCTGCTCACCGAGCGCTTCTCGGTGCCCGGTGTTCTCACGCCCAAGCTCCGCGTCTCGTACAAGGCCACCGAGGACAAGACCACCAGCAACGGCTACGGCACGCTGGCCGAGGCCGGGTGGACGAGCTCGGAGCCCATCGACTTCAGCTGGGTCGGTGAAGGCGGGGCCGCCAGCATGGCGACCGTGGGCGACGAGCTGGTGCTGCTCGCACAGCCCGAGGCGGGCGGCCCGTTGCAGATCCTCGTGGCGGGCTACGAGCAAGAGTGACGGGCGGTGACCGAAGCCGGGCGGACCGAGTCATGCCCGGCTTCGGCGGTTCATCGGCCGTTCAGCGAGCCGTGTCGCACGCCTCGAGCCACTGCTCCACGTCTGCGATCTCATTGGACGCCCCAGGGCCGTATTCGACGTAGGCTTTGTGGGCGCGTCGGGCGAGGGCGCATGCCTCGTTCGAGGGGGAAGCCGTGCCGGTCATGACGCGGGCCTGAACGAACTGCACGCTGGCGAGAATGTCTGGGTGACCCTCGATCGCATCGGCGATTGCTGCGGCGTGGTCGGCGTGGTGCTTTGCCCGATCGAAGTCGCGCTGCTCGACCGCGACATCGGCGAGGCCCACCAGGGTCCGCGCCGTGGCGGGGTGCTCGGGACCCAGCGCCCATTGCTGGACATCAAACGCCCGCTGCAGGTGCTCTCGTGCGTCCTCTAGGCGCCCCATCTCGATGAGCAGGAGGCCGAGGTAGCAGTCGTCGTAGGCGACGAAGGGATGATTGGGGCCGAGGTGAGCCAGCTCGATCCGCCGGGCACTTCGGTAGGCCTGCTCGGCATCTTCGAATTTGTGCTGGGACATGAGGATATGGCCGAGGTTGGCGAGGATCGGAGCGAGCGTATGGTGCTCTCGCCCGTTTGCCCGCTCGACAAAGCGGAGCTTCTGGCGGGTGTGTGCCTCGGCCTCGGCATAGCGTCCCTGGAGCGCCTCGAGGTTGGCGAGGCGCCCCACGAGCCGCTCGGGAGCGAGCTCGGGGTCTGCAGAGAAACCCTCGGCCATCTCGATCGCCCGGCCATAGGTGATCCGGGCGTCCTCGAGCTTGCTCTGGCAGAGCAGCACGTCGCCTAGCATGAGCTGGACCTTCGAGGCATCCGGTGACGTTGGGGACGGCAGCTGCCCGTGGATGTCTTCGGCCTCACGGAGCAGCCGTTCCGCGCCGACACAGTTCCCCTTCTGCTTGTCGATGCGGGCGAGCAAGAACAACGCGTTGGCGACGGCGGGGTGATGAGGACCCAACGAATCCCGGCGGGCATCGAGGGCCCACGTGGCGTGTCCTGCGGCGGCCTCGAATCGGCCCTGCTCCATCAGCGTGGCGGCCAGGCCGTGGTGGGTGTTGCCGACGAGCTGGTGATGAGGCCCCAGTCGCGATGCTCGCTCGGTGAGCGCACGACGATGGAAGCTCTCCGCCTCGCGGTAGCGACCGTTGTCGTCGAGGATGGTGCCCAAGGTCTGATGGACCATGGCCTGCGCGAGCACGTCGTCACGACGTCGGGCTAGGGCCATCGCGCTGGAGGCCCACGTGATGCCGGCTTGGTGCTGGGACGCGACGAAGCCGAGCTCATGGGCGAGACGGATCGCACTCGAGAATGCCAGCCGGTCGTATCCGTGCTCGAGGGCGACGGGATAGGCACGCTCGAGGTCACCGCGAGCCCCGTCGAAGTCACCGAGGTCGGATCGCAGGGCGCCTCGTTGCACCCACGTCTCCACTTGCAGCTCGAGGTCCCCCGAGGCTCGTGCTCGCTCGGCGAGCGGTTCCAATCGTTCGAGCGCGTCGGCAAATCGCCCCACGTGCTGAAGCGCCTCCACGACGGCCAGCGAGTGTCGCACCTGAGTCGCGAGGACCGACGGCGGCTCACTCGAGCGCTCGTCCAGGTTTTCGCAGCGAGTGAGCGGCGGCAGGCCTTCGACCAGGGTGACGGCCTCATCGACGATGCGATCGTCTGCATCAGCCAGGAGATCGACGGTCGCGGCGATGTGGGCCCGAAGGTCGCCGAGGCACCTCAGGGTGGGGTCACTGACGGGCGCTTCGGCGAGCTGACCCTCGCAGGCCCCTCGGTAGCGGCGGGCCCACGCGCCCACGTATTGGCCGAGATCGGACTCGACCCGCTCCCACGTCTCGGAGGCGTAGGGACGGCTGGTGGCGAGCAGAGACTGCTGCACCTCGAGCTGTGTCTCCTCGCTCCACACCCCCTGCCGCAGGGCTCCCTCGTCGGGGCACGCCCCCCGCCCTTGGGCTCCGAACAGGGCACCCGCCGTCGCCATCGAGCCGAGCATGACGACCAGTGCGGCTCGTCGACGTCGGGAGCGTCGATGGCTGGCGTCGATCTCGAGCAGCAAGACCTCGAGCGAGGGCCATCGCGCGGCAGGATCTTCTCGGAGCCCTCGCCACAGCGCCCGGCGTAGCCACCGGGGCGCGGGGTGTCCCCACGGAGGCTCGGTGGGGGTGTTGCGATCGTCGTCGCCGAAGGGGAGCTTGCCGAACAGCGCCTCGTACAGGGATACGCAGAAGCTGAACTGGTCGCTGCGATGGTCGGCGACCTGTCCGTGTCGCAGCTCGGGGGCGATGTAGCCTCGGGTCCCGACCACCACGCGGGTGGAGATGGTGGTCTCCGTCAGCGGGGAGCGGCCAGGATCGGCCTGGGCGAGGCCGAAGTCCAGGACTCGAACGCGCCCGTACTCGTCGCGGATGCAGTTGCTGGGCTTGAAGTCGCGATGCACCAGCCCGGCCGAGTGCGCGGCGGCGAGACCACGGCCCGCCTGCAGGTAGGCGTCGAGGCACGCGGACCAGTGGCGGCCCGGGCGTTGCCACTCGGCGAGCGTGGAGCCGGTGACCTGCTCCATCACGATGAACGGGGTCCCGTCGATCTCGCCCACTTCGTGGATCTGGACGACGTTGGGGTGAGACAGCTTGGCGAGCGCCTGCGCCTCGTGCATCAAGCGGCGGTCGTCGGCGTTTCGCAGGCGCTCTCGCAGGAGCTTGACCGCCACCGTTCGATCGAGCTTGGGGTCGTAGGCCTCGTAGACCTTGCCCATACCCCCTCGTCCGAGCTCGCGCTGGATGACGAAGCGGTCGATCTGCGTGCGGACGGGGCCTCCGTGGGACGGGAACAAGCGGGCTTTGATCGCGGAGCGCTGTCGCGTGCCGACCGGGTCGTCGATGGACACGCCGGCCAAGCACCGCTCGATGTCCTCGTCATGAAGCATCGTCGAGCTTCCGTACTCGAGCGGCCCACCCTTCGAGGGTCGTCATCGTGGAGTCCAGGGCCTGGCCGGATCGAGCCAAGCGCTCCATTTGCTGCTCGAGGACCTGCTTGGCGCGCAAGAGCCGGTTCTTCACGGTGGAGTCGGGAATCTCCAGCACTTCGGCGAGCTCTCGCAGCTTGAGCCCCTCCCAGTACCGCAGCTCGAGCAGGACCTGCGTCTGCAGCGGCACGCTACGGAGCGCGGCGAGCATCATCCGCTTGCTCTCGTCGTCGGCGATGACGTCGCTCGGGGTCTGCCCCATGTCTTCCACCGACATGCTGCCGAGCGCGGCGTGGTTGCGCGGGCCGAAGGCTCGGCGGCATCGGGACAGCCAGATGTGGGTCGCAATTCCCAGCAAGAACGTGCGAAAGGACGAGGTGCCGCGGAACCTCGCGGCCGACTCCACACACTCGAGGAAGGTGGTCTGGATGAGGTCTTCCCGCTCGCAGGGATCGAGGACCTTGTTGTGGAAGAAGCGCTCGGCGACGGGGTAATAGCGCTCGAACAGCGTTTCTCCGGCAGAGGAGGCGCCGCCCTGCCAGGCGGTCAAAAGTTCGGGGTCGGTGGGTGAGGGTCCCAAGTTCCTTCGACTCCAATCGACGCGGACCGTAGCCGATGGCCAATGGCCTGTCGACGTTCGATCACGCGCGCCTTTTTTTCGCAATCAAACCGAGGGCGGGCGCGACTCACTCGACCTGGCCGCACAGGGGGGCGGTGCTCGTTCCGTTTTGGTCGTTCAACTCGTGCAATCAAACGCCGGCGTCGCGCGACTCAACTACTCGGGGCTCGAGAGGCCTCGCACTCGCTCATGAACGCACGCAGCTTCCTCCTGATTTGTTCTGTGCCCCTGGGATGCATCACGGACGTGCCAGGCCCTCCGCTCGGCTCGGGGACCTTTGGTTCGGACACGGGAGGCTCCGCTGACTCGGCCGAGACCGAAGCGGTGGACGACACCGCGGACGGAGGCGGAGAGGGGGGCGGCTGCTCGTCGATGGGAGATTGCTCGCCCGGGGAAGCCTGCGGTGACGCCGAAGATTGCGCCAGCGGGCACTGCGTCGACGGGGTGTGCTGTGCCTCCGAGTGTGACGCGGGCTGCTACTCGTGCGCGCCGGAGACGGGGGAGTGCGTGCCGGACGGGGCGGGCTCCGACCCGGCGGGGGACTGTGCATCGGGTACCTGCGATGGCGCGGGGCAGTGCACCTCGGGCGAGCCGCAGTGGGCGGACAGCTACGGGGCACCGCCCGACGGAGACGCCGACGGGAACGACGACGGAACCGGGATCACGGTCGATGGCGCCGGCAACGTGTATGTGGTGGGGGCGTTCTCGGGCTCCATCGACATCGCGGGCCCGACGCTGACCGCGGGGGGTGGCAACGATATGTTCGTCGCGAGTTTCGCCCCCGATGGTGCTCCCCGCTGGAGCATCGGGGTCGGCACGGTCGGTCACGATCGCGGCAACGGGATCGCCATCACCAGCGAGGGCACGGTGGTCGCGGTCGGCATCATGGCGGACGACCCCGGCGTGGGTGCACCGTGGCCCGAGCAGGGCCCGCAGGGCCTCGTGCTGAATCTGAACCCCGATGGCACGGTCGTTGGGAGTACGGCGATCGTCGGCACGGAGTCCAGCCGGGCCATGGGGGTCGCGGCGGGCCCCGACGGCTCGGTCTACGTCACCGGTGGTTTCTTCGGCACGCTGCAGGCGAACACCGAGCACGTCGGCGCGGGCAACGAGGATCTGTTCGTTGTGCGCCTCGATTCGTCGCTCGCCCCCGTGTGGTCCTGGACTCGCGGTGGCGCGACCAAGGACCTCGGCCGCGGGATTGCGGTGGGGCCCGGCGGCGAGCTGGCGGTGACCGGCTTCCTCGATGAAGGCCTCGACGAGGGCGTGGACTCCTCGGCCGACGTCTACATTGCCGTCTTTGGCGAGGGGCCCAACCCCGCGCCGACGTGGGATCGTCGCTATGAATCGCCGACCGTCGCCCTCGACAAGGGGCACCACGTCGAGTTCACGCCCAACGGCGATCTGGTCGCCGCCGGCTTCTTCGGCGGCTCCATCGACTTCGACGACGGAGTCCAGACGACCGCGGGCGATCGCGATGGCTTTGTCGCGCGGCTGCGCGGCGACACGGGCGCGCCGCTATGGGCGACGACGTTCGGCGCGGCGGGCATCGACATCGCCCACGGAGCGGTGCTCGATCCGGCGGGCAATGTGACCGTGGTGGGGCAGTTCAGCGAGCAGCCGTCGCTGGGCCCCGACACGCTCGCTGCGGTCGGAGAGCGGGATGCCCTCGTGGCGAAGTTGCGCGGGGACGATGGTGCGTTCCTGTGGAGCGCGGGCTTCGGGGGCACGGCGTCCGATCTGTTCAGCGACGCCGTCCACGACTCCACGGGGGCCGTGCTGGTGACGGGGCGGTTCTCGTCCAGCGCTCAGTTCGGCCCGAGCGACCTGACCGCGTCCGATGGCAGCGACGTTCTGATCATGAAGCTCGATCCTTGAGCGAGCCGGAGGCGGCCGAGCTCTAGGCTCGTTGCTCTGCTCGGTACCGTCCGGGGCCGACGCCGACGTGTCGCCGGAAGGCTCGGTTGAACGAAGCCTCGGACCGGTACCCCACGCTGGCCGCGACCTCGGCCAGCGGCACGCCTCGCGAGCGCAGGGCCGCCTTCGCCTTCTCCATGCGCCACTGGGTCACGTACTGGATGGGCGTGACGCCTACCATGCGGTTGAACTGCTCGGAGAAGCTGGTGCGGCTCATCCCCGCGCTCTTGGCCAGTCGTGCCACCGTCCAGTTCTCCGACGGTCGCTCGTGAATCTTCGCCAGTGCTCGCCCCAGGTGCGGATCACGGATCGCCGCCACCGGCCCGGCGACGTCTCCTCGCCGCTCGACCCACGCGCGGAGCACCTGGATGAACAGGATCTCGGCCATCCGAGAGGTCACCGCGTGGGCGCCAGGGCGGTCGACTCGGACCTCGTCCCCCAAAAAGCGCATGGCGTCGTCGAGCCAGCGGTAGTCGGAGCGGGCCCGGGCGGGAAAGTGAAGCACGGGGGGCAGCGCGTCGAGCAGCGGGTGCAAGGTGCCTCGCTCGAATGCGAAGTGGCCACAGACGAGCATGGTGAACTCACCCCCGCCGCCATGGACGAAAGGGGTCTCGCCCTCGAACTGGGCGTCTCGCAGGGCGTCATCGAGGTCCACGTAGTGCTCCGTGCTCGAGTCCGCGATGGTGTGCGCGCTCCCATGGGGCACGACGAGCAGGTCGCCACGGTTCAACGTGATGGGCTCGGCTTCTGATCCGGCGACCCGGACCCGGCAGGAGCCCTCGAGGCCGATATGGAACCGAGCGGCATTGCCGAACTCGGGGACGGCGAGCCCGAATGGGGCACTGAACTCCCCGCGGAAGTACAGCATGCCGGTCAGCTCGAAGGCATCCAGGATGTCGCTGAGTACGTCCATCACCTCGGACCCCCGTGTGCGCCGAGGCAGAGTCGACCGCGATCGCTCTGCCTCGCGCGCGGGTCGTTCAGGGGTTGTAGTAGCGCTCGTGGACCACGACCCCGCCGCTCCACTGGCGACGAATGACCTCGTTCCACACGATCGGGTTGCCGTCGCCCCCGACCATGTCGAAGGTCCACTCCGACAGGGTGACGCCATCGCCGACGCCAGAGCTGTGCAGCGTGGCGCCGTTGAACTTGGACAAGCTGCCCAAAAAGCCCTCTAGGCGGGTCTTGTTGGCCGCTCGTCCTTCGGTGGGGGCGGCGGTGCCTTCCTGCATCACGACGTTCTTGCAGTAGAATTCGTCGAGGGCACCGAGCACGTCGCCGGCTTGAATGCGTGCATTGAGGGCGGCCTCGCGATCTTCGATTTTCGTACTCATTCGACTGTTCCTCGTTCGGCTGCGTTGTCGTTGCAGCCGAGAGGAACACTGACACCGCGGATCGGGACGGACCATGCTCGAGCGTCCGCGGCCATTGCTCCAGCGTACGAGTCGAGGCGTTCGCGACGGACGACCGGTGGGGGGCGGGGGGCTCGCAGTGGCGCACGATGCCCATGGTGCCGCCGCTTCCTCGCGGCCGACCCTACCGAGGCTCCGAGTGTTTTTGCCGTTCGTCCACGGCGTCGGCCTGGGCTCGGCACTCGAGCGCTTCTTCGAGCAGCCGCTCGTGCTCCAGCGTCGTGGCCAGCTCGATGGCCTGGCCCACCAGATCGAGCCCCCGGGCCACGTCGTGCCCCGATCGGATCAGCACGCAGCCGAGTCGAGAGGTCAGCTCGGCCTTCTTGCGCTCGGTTCCGCCGCTCTCGAGCATGATCGCGTAGGCGCGCTCGAAGGTGGCGACCGCCTCGGAGTCCCGCGACACGTCGAGCAGGGCGTCGCCGAGGTTGCCGAGCACGATGAGCAGACCGGGGTGAGACGGACCCCAGGCTTTTTCGCGGATCTCGAGCGAGCGCTGGAACCAGGCCAGCGCGGCGTCGGAATCGCCCATGCGTCGTTTGGTGGCGCCGAGACTGTTGGCGCTACGGGCCACCATCGGGTGATCGGGCCCGTGGACCTCGATGCGCAGTGCCATGGCGCGTTGGTGGTGATCGAAGGCGGCCTGGAAGTCCTCGCGCTTGAGGGCCTGGTTGCCCAGCGTGCTCGCGATGAGGGCCTTTTCGAGGGGGTTGATCTCGGGCAGGCGATCGGCGAGGTCGGCGGCTCGCCGGATGTAGTCGTCGGCGCCGTCGAGCTCGTTCATGGCCCCCAGGGCGTTGCCGAGGTTGCGGTAGTGGGCGAGCATCGCGGGGTGGTCGGGGCTGAGGTGGCGCTCACCGACCCGAATCGCGCTCTCGAAATGCGTGCGTGCGCGCTTCAGCTCGCCGAGCTGCGCGTAGACCGAGCCGAGGCTCGAGTAGACGCCGAGCATCTGGAAATCGTCGGGGCCATAGGCCCGAAGCGCAGCGGCGTGGGCTCGCCCCACGACGTCGATCGCCTCGGGTTTCATGCGCCACTGCACGAGGATCCACGCCCTACGACCCAACAAGGTGGACTGCATGACGGGCGTGGAGCCGAGCTGCTCGTCGGTGGCTTCGGCCAGGTCGGCCCAGGGCAAGCCCTCCTCGGGGCGCGCGAGGCTGCTGCCCAGGACCAGCGAGATTCGAGAAGCGGCGTCGCGAACCTGGGGGTCCATGCCCAGCGCCTGCGCACGATTGAGGGCCTGGCGGAGGGTCTCGAGTCCGGGCTCGAGCTTGCCCGCGTCGACGCGGGCGGCACCCAGCGCGAGCAGGTACTCGGCTTCGAGGGGAGGGTGGCCGATGGACTCGACGACCTCGGCGAGAGGCTCCAGGATGGCGAGCGCCTTTTCGTGGAGCAGCAGTCGCTTATCGGCGGTGGCACGCTCGAGCTGGGCCTGCACATCCGAGACCGCCCGCTGCGTCTCGGCATCCGGGGGCTCGGGGGCGTTGCGCTCGAGCGCGGTCCGGTCGGCGCACGCGTCGACCGACGGGAGCTTCTCGACCGAGGCCAAGGCGTTCTTGACCACTTCGGGCTCGGCGGCGCTCAGCAGCTCGACCGAAGCATCGAGTCCGACGAGGCGGCGGTCGAGGCAGGCCATGCGCTTGTCGAGCAGGGCACCCGTCTGCTCGTGGCGCACATGGGTCGCCTCGCAGGCGTCGCGATGGGCGGCGGTCCACCGCTCGGCGTAGCGCTCCAAGGCGTCGCGCGTGCCTTCGGCGATGTGGGCGGCGTAGGGCAGGCTCTCGACGTCGAGGGCGCTCTGCACGGCCTCGGCTCGCTCGGGATTCCACACCTCCAGCATGCGAGTGCGGCCGCCGTTACACACGTCGGGGGCGGGCGCGGTGGTGGGGTTGAGGAGCAGGTACCCCGCGGTGGCGAGCCCCGCGAGCGAGACGGTGCCGGCCAAGCCCCAGCGCAGTCGAGCGTTGCGCCGTCGGTCGCGGTCGTCGAGCATCGCCTCGACCAGCTCCGTCATCGACTCGAAGCGCTCCGCCGGGTCTCGCCGGAGGCCGCGGAGCACGACGCGATGCAGCCACGTGGGGACGGTGGTGCCCGTAGGGGGCGGGCGCAGCTTCTGCGCCATGACGTGATAGGCGATGCTCCGCGCCGAGGTCCCCTGGAAGGGCCGATAGCCGTATAGGGCCTCGAAGAGCGTCACGCAGAAGCTGAACTGATCGCTGCGCGCGTCGGGAGCTTCGTCGCGGTACTGCTCCGGGGCCATGTAGGCCGGGGTCCCCAGGACGGTGCCGGTCTGCGTGAGATCCACCGACAGCGCAGAGTTCTCGAGGTCGATACCGGGGCCGTCGTCCGAGTCGATGGAATCGTCGAGCTTGGCGGCCCGGGCCAGGCCGAAGTCGAGCACCTTCACCACGCCGTCGTCGGTGAGCATCATGTTGGCAGGCTTGAGGTCGCGATGGACGAGCCCGGCCGCGTGGGCCGACGCCAGGCCGCGGCCCGCCTGCGCGAGGACCTCGACGACCTCGGTCCACGCCGGCTTGCTTCGGATCCACTGGGCGAGGTTCTGGCCGCGGATGAACTCCATGGCCACGAAGATCTTGCCGTCGGCCTCCCCGACCTCGTGCACGGTGACGACGTTGGGGTGCGACAGGCGGGCCATGGCCTGCGCCTCGCGCTGGAGACGGCGCTGGGCGGTGTAGCCATCGCGTCGGTGGGTGTGGATGACCTTGACGGCGACCTTGCGATCGAGCTGCTCGTCGTAAGCGGCATAGACCGAGCCCATGCCCCCTCGTCCGATCTCCTCGAGCACGGCGAAGCGGCCAATGATCGAGGGAAGCGGCTCGTAGTCCTCGACGCCCTGGCCGGGGAATTGCGTCAGCGGCTCCTGATCCGAGTCTTCGAGGCGTGCTTCGGGGTGTTGTCGCGGGACCGTGTCGTCGTTGGCGAAGCGAGGCGCGCCGTACTGCATGGTGACGTCGCGTCCCGGGTCGCCCTCCTCGTGCTGCCGTTTCAGCGGTGGCGCGCCCACGCCTTGGTCGGTGCGATGCTCCGACTCGGAAGGCTCGGGCGCACCGTCACCGAGGGTATCTTCGTCGGAGGCCATGCGCGCGCCCGCGATGGTATCCGACGCGATGCCCGGCGCGGCCAGCGGGCACCGGGCACCGGGCTTGGGCGCTGAAGGGCGACCGCGGGGGGCAATTGCGCGCGTGGGCGCCTCAGTCCTCGGGGTATGAGGTCCAGCCGGCAGTCCAGGGCTCGGTGCCCGGGGCGAAGGCGCCGGCGTAGCGCGCTCGTTCGTCGAAGCCGTCGAACAAGGCCGTCGGAGGATCGATGCTGGCTTCGACGACCGCATTGCCCTGGGGAACCCAACCCGGGCTCGCCAGGTTGAAGGGGGAGGTCAGCGAAGGGTTGACGCCCAGCGTGAGGCCGGACAGGCCACGGAAATGAGCGTCTTCGTCGAAGCCTTCGTCATCGTCGGCGTCGGCGTCGAACTCCTCGGTGGGAAGCGGGAACCAGTGGTCACCACCGGACCCGACCGCGAACATCAGCGCTCCATCGATCGTCAGCTGGCCGTCTTCGAGGCGAGCCACCGTCTCGGCGTCTTGGATGTCGATCGCTTCGATGGGGTGACCGGTGACGAGCACGTTGTTGAGCGAGCCGCCGGTTCCGTCCTTGAGGGTCATGGCGCGCTGGCTGCCCTGGCCGCCGGAGCCGAGCAGGGTCACGTTCCACAGCTCGGGCATCGCGATCGGCATGGCTCCCGGCTCTCCGCTGCTCGCCTCGAACCCGTTGTCGCCATCGAGGTCCTGCTGAATGGCGACGAACTGAGCGGAGCCGCTCCAGCCGAGGTCCCAGTCCATCGAGTCGTCTTGGGCCCGGGTGATGACCACGTGTCGGAGGTCGACGGTTCCGCCGAACAGCTCCACGCCATCGTCGAGGCCGAAGTGCACCTGCACGTGGTCGACGAGCGTGCCCGTGCCGCAACCGCCGAGCGTGAGGCCGTTGAGTTCGTTGTCCTGCTCGAGCGGGAACCCGGCGAACTCGATGCGGGTGTACTCGATGACGCCGCAGGAGTGCGTGGGGTCGTTGCCGCCGAATCCGGCTCGGCTGGCGTCGCCCACCCCTTCGAGGGCCGAGCCGGGTGCGTTGATCGGGGCCGAGCCCAGCAGGGCCACGCCGCCCCAGTCGCCCGGGCTGCGCTCGCCGACCGGACGGGCACTGGTAAACACCACTGGCTCGGTCTCCGTGCCTCGTGAGCGCAGCTGGGCTCCCGACTGGGCCACCAGCGCCGAGCCTTCCTCACCCAGGATGCGCGTACCCGAGCGAATGGTCAGCGTGGCGCCGGGCTCGACGTAGATGGTCTTCTCCAGGCGATAGGTCTGGTCCGAAGCCCACACGGTGTCTTCGGTGATGTTCTCGGCAATGTCGACGATTGCATCCTCGGCGGAGGTGCAAATCTGGGCAATGCACAGGTGCCCCGGATCGAGACAATGAGCGTCGACCGTACACTCTGCGAAATCGAGCATCGTCGTACATGCACTGTTGTTGAGCATGATTGCGATCGATGGGGGAACCAGGAAGGAGGGGGTCATCCGCGTTCGCATGACGTTCGACAGGTTGCACGAACGAGTGTCGATGACTAGTCCAAGTGCATAGTCGTCGTCGTTTTGTGACATTCACGTGATGTGGCCAAGAGCGGGAGTGCGGGGTCGTTACCGTCCCGTTCCCGGAACTCCGTTGAATGTCGTTAGTCAGTGCGCTAGGGGAATGATCGTCGTTTGTTCGAAAGCAGGGACGAGTGATGCGAGATCCCATCATCGAGACTCTCCGAGAAAACCCGGTGGCGTCGAGTCACGAGCTGGTGCGGCAGCTCAGGCCGGACGCGCTGGGGTCTCACGCGCTGGTCCGTAGGCGGGGAAGCGGCCGCTTGGCTACGCTGAGGGCTCAGATCGTGTCCGATCAGGCGTGGCGGGACCGGCAGCCTCACCTGGCCCGGCTCGCCGAGGTTCGTCACAAAAAGATCTCGAGCCTGCTCGAATTCGGCCGCTACGACGATATCGCCTATACGATTCACGACTATGTCGACGGCCGCCGGTTGGCGGAGATCCTCGCAGAGCGTGGTCAATTGTCGTTGTCTGAATTTGTGCCAATCGTGTCACAAATATCGATGGGAGTCGCTGATGCCCACCTTCGTGGACTCGTGGTGGGCGGTGTTCGGCCTGAGAACGTGACCCTCTTCGAGCACGACGGACGAGCTCTCGTCGTGAAACTGCGCGACTTCGGGCTCTCGGCGTTGCCGGGCACGGATGTGGCGATCCGCGGGGTGACCGACGAACCCTCGGATTTCTGGGCTCCCGAGGCCGATCGTCTGGCCGACCCGAGCTCCGATGTCTTCGCGCTGGCCGCCCTGTGTGTACGAATGCTCGATGGTGCGCTTCCGACCTTCGACTCGGCGGCAGACCGTTCGGCCCTGCTGCGGGCCCGCCTCGAACCGTTGAAGCGGGTCAACGCGAGCCTGCCCGACGCGTTCATCGAGCTGCTCCGTCGATCGCTCGACCCGGATCCGAGCCTGCGGCCGGCCGATGCCAACGCGCTGTTCGAAGAACTCATCGACGCAGTGCCGATGTCGGCGTTTCGCCTGCCGCGCGTCGGCCAGGATTCACCCCGAGACCTGTTTTCCAGCCCTCCCAGCGCCAGCATGAGCGCGATGACGCTGCTGGCGGGACGCTGGGGCGACGAGCCGGAGGAGGAGCCTCCGTCACCGAGCCCGCGGCCCTTGTCTGCCCCGCTGCCGTCGCCCAGCCCTCGACCACGGCGGCGAGGGTGGATCGCAGCCGTCGCCGCGTTGGTGGTGGTGGCCACCGGAACGACGCTGGGGTTGGCGGCAGGCTCGTCGGCCCAGGAACGCGAGACGCAGTCGATGGAGCCCGCTCCGGTCGCGGTCGGTCACGCTCCGGTCGAGGTCCAACGGGCGCCCGAGCGCTCGGCACCTGCCGCGGTGCCCATCGTGGAGGCGCCGACGAGCGTGAGCCCTCCTCCCGTCGTCGAGCCGCCCCCGAGGGCCGAGCCCGCGGCTCAAAGCGTCGCGCTGCCCACCTCTGAAGTCGATGCCCCCCAAGCCGAACCCAGGCTTCCATCGTCGACGCGACGACGAAGTCGCGACCGGCGGGTAGTCGAGCCATTGCCTCGAGACGAACAACCCGAAGCTCCGCGGGCGGTCCCCGCGAGGAGTCGCTCGGCTGCACTCCTCGGGCGAGACTCCGCTGGCGGCATCGAGCCGTCTGCGCCGGACGACGGGGACCCGCTGCTGTCTCGCAGTTCGCACAATTGAACACACCAACACTTCCGTCATGCGTGCCCGTAATTGTCCCATTGTTTCTGGACTCGGTATTGGTTTGATCTTCGTGCTCGGTGTTGCCGATGTACGAGCGGCCGAGCCGGGTTCTTCTTCGTCTACACTCGAGGCCTCCCGCCGCGACGCGGTCGACGAGCGGATCGAGGCCGGACGCTCCAAGTTTGACGCCGGCGACTACGTGGGAGCCGTGGCCGAGTTCGAGGCCGCGTACGAAATCGACCCCGATCCGAACTTTCTGTACAACATCGGTCGGACCTACGAAGAGGGGGGGCAGCTCGCGGCCGCGGCCGACTACTACCGCCGCTATGCTCGACAGCCCGGCATCTCCCTCGAGATGCGGCGCAAGACCAGCGAGCGCATCAAGGTGCTCGACGAGGTCTTGGCGCAGACCGAGCCGGAGCAAGCACCCGAGCCCGAACCGGTCGTCGAGAGCGCGCCCCCGAGCGTGGCCGAACCCGAGTACGAGCCACGACCACGTCCGGTGAGGTCGCTGGGCACGGATGACGGGCTCGAGCGAGCGGGCCGAGGGCTACGCATCGCCGGCTACTCGATGCTCGCGGTCGGGGCCTCCACCCTCGCGGCCGGCGGAGTGCTGGGCGGGTTGGCCAGTCGAGATGCCTCGCAGCTCGAGACGACCGAAGAACCGCAGACTCGGATCGATCTCATCGAGCGTGGCCGAGCACGCAGCCTCGCGGCCGATGTGTCATTCATTGCCGGCGGCATCATTGCGACCACTGGCCTCGTCGTTGCGCTCGTGGGCGTCGGCCGTCGGAACCAAGGACGACGCCGAGCTTCGCTGGCGCCCGCCCTGGGCCGCCATGGCGCTTCGGCGAGCCTTCGCGTTCGGTTCTAGCCGAGGCCGACACCGTCGGAGTTCGCCATGGGTTTTGTGATGCTCGTGCCTTCGGACGACACTCGTGACACATCGATGTGTAGAGCGTCGTTTTCATGGCTCCGAAATGGGCTCATGTTGTGGCGTCGTCGTGATGGGAGTGTGGCATCGCCTCCCTAGACTCCCGGCCGTTGCGCAGGACCGAACCCGCGCATTCGGGAGCAATCGACACATGAAAAACTCTGCCATTTTCCCGCTGCTGTCGCTGGCGCTCGCACTGCCCACGGCATGTGGCGACGATACGTCCGGGACCGGGGGATCCAGCGATGACGGTGGCTCCACGGGCACCGGGAGCGTCGACGTCACGACGGACTCGCCGATGGGCACCACCTCCGACGAGGAGGCCACCAGCCAAGGATCGACCGACGACGGCGAAGAGACCACGGACACCACCGGGGAGCCCCCCGCCGCCCCCAGCGTTCCCGGGCTCATCAAAGAGCTGGTGGCGATGGAAGACGCCGGCACCGACGTCGAAGGGTTCCCCCTGGAGTACGTGGCCGGTAACGTAGACGTTCGCGTCATCCCGCAGCTGGAGTCGCGCACCCTGACCTCGTTCCTCGAGCCGCTCAGCGACGAGACGGGCCCCGAAGGACCGGTCTGGGGCTCGAACAACGACTTCATCGCCTATCTCGGCGACGGCTGGGAAGAAGACGGGAGCCCGTATTTTTCCGGCTCGGGTGAAGCCGGCTGGATGTGGACCAACTTCGAGTACATCAGCAATGGTCGGCCCTCCGAGGGCGCAGCACCCGTCGGGGTGGCGCTGCAGCTGGCCACCTGGTTGCTGAACCAAGGTGTGCCCGAGTTCCAGTTCGGCGTCGACGATTCCGCCGAGTGGACCGCTGAGCGCGTCGACGCCTACATCACCTGGCACAAGCGCATGGTCGGCGGAGCGCTGTACCGGGTCGAGCGTGGCGCGGACGGCTGGGCGATCGATACCTCGGCCGACAACGTTCGCTTCGACGCTTCCAGCGACACCTTGTTCCGCATCACGGGTCCGATCTCCATCGAGCCCGCGCTCGACGACGAGGGGAATGAGCTCCCCGCCAACGTCGTGCCCGGCACCTCGAGCAACTGCTCGGGCGGCGTGACGCCCTGGGGCACCTTCGTCAGCGCGGAAGAGAACACGCAGTTCGGCTACGGCGACCTGGAGGCGTGCTGGACCAGCTCGAACGTGTTCGTGCCCGGTGGCCCCTGCGACGACGGCTCGGCCATCGAGTGGGACACCACCCCGAACCCGAACAGCGACTTCACTCGGGGCACGGCCACCAACACGCGGCCGAACTACTACGGCTATCTGGTCGAGATCGATCCCAGCGCTCCGTCCGATCGGGCCTATGACGCCGCGACGGGCGAGGGACACCAGAAGCTCGGCTCGATGGGCCGCGCGCGCTGGGAGAACGTGACCTTCCACGTCGGCCCCGACTGGGCGCTCGTCCCCGACCAGCCCATCGTGTTCTACAGCGGCAACGATCGCCGCGGCGGTCGTATCTACAAGTGGGTCTCGAACGGTAACTACACCGAGGGGATGACTCGAGCGGAGATCCGCAACTTGCTCGCGGACGGCTCGACCTACGTCGCGCACTTCGAGGACCTCGACAACTCCGACGACGATGCGGGGGCCGAAGGCGGCCTGACGGTGGGCGGAAGCCTGCCCACCGCCGCGACCCCGGGCCAGGGGCGCTGGATTCGGCTGTCGGTGGACAACCAAGAGGACCTGGCACCCAACGCGGCCGCGCTCGGCCCCGCCACGACGGTGGGTGAGGCCCTCGGCGACAACGACTGGAACGAGCTCGGCGGCTTCGCCAACGACGAGACCGTCTTGATGGGCCTGTTCACGGCAGCGACCAAGATCGGCGTTCGCGAGCTCAATCGCCCGGAGGACCTCGAGTTCAACCCCGTCGACGGTAACGTCTGGATCGCGTTCACCAACCACGGGCGGGCCAACGCGCTGCGCGACGACGGCACGCTCAACCTGGACGATCCGGAGACCAAAGCGGACGAGCACGACGACTTCGTGCGAGGTGATCGCGACGGTGCGATCTTCGTGCTGACCGAGGCGGACTCTGGCAACCCCGGGGACTCGGATACCTTCACCTTCTACGCCGCGTGGCGGGGCTCCGCCGAGGGGACCACCTTCACCGCGACCGACCCCGACAACCTAGCCATCGATAGCGAGGGGGGGATCTGGTTCGGTACGGATGGCAACTTCTCCGAACAGACCCAAGACGCGATTTACTACCTACAGGTCGCCGAGGAACCGACCGAGAGCAGGGCCTGGCGCGTGGCCAGTGTGCCCTCCGACGCAGAGGCGACGGGTCCCAGCTTTTCCTCGGACGAGCACTCGCTGTTCTTCAATGTGCAGCACCCCCACGAAGACCTCGATGATTCGCCCGATACGGACTTCGAGGCCTTCGGCGAGCTCGGGCCGCGATCGGGTCAGGTGGTCCTGACCCCCGTGCCGTAGACAACCCCCGCCGACGACACGGTTGGACGGGGGCGGCGCCACTCGGCGTCGCCCCTCGTCCGCAATTTTCGAATTCGTTTTTCAGTGGTTGCGGAGCTAATGCACCCCAAGACTCTCGTTCCTCTCTTGGCCCTGGGCTTGCCGCTGGCTTGCCACGGCCCCACCTCGTCATCGAAGCAAGCAGCCCCGGAGGCAGCACCCGTGCTCGCGGCCGCAGCGGCCGGCACTCGTGCCACCGATCTCGGACCGGGTGAGGGTGACTACCATCCGCTCGCGCAGGCCCGGGCGCGTGGCGATCGCATCGACAACCGCGAGGCGCCGATTCCCATCCAGTGCTACACGAAGACGCAGGGACGCTCGAATCCCTGCTGGACCTGTCATACCGACAGCACCTATCCCAACCTGCGCAACGACGCCGATCTGCAGCGCGAGTACTCGTTCTCCACCTACGGTGAGCAGAACCGGTGGTCGAATGCGTGGACCGATCACAGTGAGGCGATCGCGGCCATCTCCGATGCCGATGCGCTCGAGTGGGTGCGCCACGACAACTATGGCGCGGCGCGCCGAGTGCTGGCCGGACAGATGCCACGGTGGGCCTACGGCTGGGATCTCGATTTTCACGGCGGCTTCGACGACGAGGGCTTCGCCCGAGACGGCAGCGGCTGGCGAGCGTTTCGCTACAAGCCCTTTCCCGGCGCGTTCTGGCCCACCAACGGCAGCACGGACGACGTGCTGATCCGATTGCCCGCGAGGTTCCGTCAGCGCGACGGCGTCGAGTCCCCGATCGTGTACAAGGCCAACCTCGCGCTGCTCGAGGCCAGCGTTGCCGCCGATCCGAACGTCGAAGACGCGCAGATCCTGTGGCCCACCGAGGCGCTGGACGAGCGCCTGGTGGGGTTGGATCTCGACGCCGATGGCGACCTCGGGGCCGAGGCTCGGGCGCTGCGAGGGCTACCCAGCACGTTCGTGGGAGACGCCCGCGACGTGGACCTGGAGCGGGGCGTATTCCCCGAGGGCACGGAGTTCCTGCACTCGGTGCGCTATCTCGATCCCGACGCGCCCGGGTTGATCTCGGTGCGCATGAAGGAACTCCGCTATCTGCGACGGGAGCAGCAGGTCCCGCGTCGTCGCTACTTCTCCAAGTACGAGCAGGAGGCCAACGACAAGGACAAAGGCATCTTGCCGCGCTACCAGGGCGACTCGGAGACGGGCCTGCTGAGCACCTTCGGCTGGCGCGTGCAGGGCTACATCGAGGACGCGCAGGGGCGGCTACGGCTGCAGACCCGTGAGGAGCACTATGCGTGCATGGGCTGCCACTTCGGCATCGGGGTGACGGCAGACGGGACCTTCTCGTTTGCGCGCAAGGTCCCGGGCGCGGCGGGGTGGGGCTACCAGGCCATCGACGACCTGCCCGACGTGCCGCAGCTGGGGCACGCGGAGCCCGAAGTGCTGACCTACCTGCGCCGCGTGGGCGGTGGCGACGAGCTGCGCAGCAACGACGAGATGCTCGCTCGGTTCTTCCCCCAGGGGAAGCTCGACGAGACGCGAGTGCGGCGGGCGGCCCCCGGCGGCCCGGATCGCCTGCCCGATCTCGTCGCGCCCAGCCGGGAGCGCGCCCTGTTGCTCGACAAGGCCTATATGGCCCTCGTGTCGGAGCAGTCCTTCGAGCGAGGGCGCGACACGATCATCAGCCCACCGGACAACGTCCATCGTCGGATCGAGGAGACGTCCACGGGCCTGGCCGAGAACGGTCGTGATGTGCATGACGGGACGATTCGGCTCGACTGGACCAAGACCGAACTTTGGTGCGCTGCGGCGGCCTCGCTCGGTCTGGAGCCTTGCCCACGATGAGCCTTCCGGGCCGAGGTCTCGACGCAGTCGTGACCTCGGCGTCTCCAGAGTTTGCGTGGGTGTGATCGGGCTGGCACCCGGGCCTGCGAGCCTGCCGAGCGTGAACATCCAAGTCCGCAACGTCGAGAGTGCCGACTTCGACGTCATCATGCAGCTGGAAGAGTCGATCTTCGGGGCCGATGGGGGGACCCTGCTCGGCCCCTACTACGTGCGACTGTGCTGCGACTTCTTCAATGACCACTGCTTCCTCGCGCTGGTCTACGAGGAGCCCGTCGGATACCTGCTGAGCTTCGTTCGGGACCGAGACGCGTACTGCACCACCTTGGCGGTGGTGCCCGAGCACCAGGGCCGTCGCGTGGTCCATCGCCTGATTCGCGCCTACGTGCCCCGGATCATCGAGAAGGTCGACCGCTGCTGGTTCACCGTGGACGAGGGCAACAAGGCCGCTCGCGATCTACACGCGGCCTTGGGTGCCCACGAAGTCGGCGTTCGGCCGGACTTCTACGGCCCCGGTGACGAGCGAATCGTGTCGTGCATCGACGCCGAGGCGGTCGCGCGCCTGCGGGGTCGCTACGAGCGACTGGGGTTGCTCTCGTCGACGCCGAGCCCGACGCGGGAGGTCATCCCGCTGGCGCAAGGGTTGATGCAATGAGCCTCGCGGTCGTTCCAGGCGGCGCGCGGCCTCGACGGGGACCACGCTCGGTGATGTTCGAGGCCCCTCGGGCCGCGACTCGCTCGGGCCTCCGGGTGGCTCGCACCTCGTTGTTCCTGCTCGAGACGCTCGGCTGGGTTCGGGAGCGCCATCGTTTTCCCACCACCGAGATCACCTCCGACTTGCCTCGTCGCGCTCGGGACATGCAGTGGATCGCAGAGAACATCTGCGCGATGCATGGGGTCTCGGTCGACGTGAGCGGGCCGGTTCCGCAGGAGCCCTGCTTGCTCGCGGCCAATCACCTGGGCTACCTCGATCCGCTGGCCATCGCGACCACGCTGCCCTGTGTGGCGATCGCCAAGCAAGAGGTCTCCCAGTGGCCGATCTTCGGCGAAGCCATGCTGCGCCTGGGCAACCTCTTCGTCACTCGTGGCTGTGCCCACAGCGGGGCCCGGGTGCTGCTGCGCTCGCGGCACTCGCTGGCGCGTGGCGTCAGCGTCTTGACCTTCCCCGAGGGCACGACGTCGGTGGGCGACGAAGTCCTGCCGCTGCAACGGGGCATCTTCGCGCTGGCCAAGATCGCGAACGTACCCGTCGTCCCCGTGGCGGTCCGGCACTGCCCCCGAGAATCCGCCTGGGTCGGTGATCAGAATTTCGTGCCTCACTACCTTCGGACCGCAGCGCGGACCACCACACGCGTGGAGCTGCGTTTCGACGTTCCGCTCGACCCCTCGGCAGCGAAGACGGCCGAGGGCCTCGCGAACTTGGCTCGGGTCCGCCTGCGGGCACGCCTTCGCGACCTCCGAGTTGTGTCATGAACACCCAACAGAGTTTTCCTCAGTACATCGAACAGGGGCAGACCCCGTTCTTTCGCCTGCCCACGTCGGCACCCGACGCGGCGGAGGAGCGACCCGACTGCGTGCTGCTCGGGGTGACCTACGACGGCGGGACCACGTACATGCCGGGGGCACGCCTGGCGCCCTACCACGTGCGTCGAGTCAGCGCGTTGGTGCAGTCCTATCACCCGGCGCACGGGGTCGACGTGTTCTCCGAGCTGCGGGCCGTCGACGGCGGCAACATCATGGTGCCGCCCTTCAATGCGGGCGCGATGCGGGAGATGGTCCAACAGCGGGTCGCGGCTGTGCTCGGGTCCGGGGCGGTACCCGTGCTCGTGGGGGGTGACCACTCCATCACTCTGCCGGCTCTGCGTGCGGTCGCGGCCGAGCACGGCCCGCTGGCGATCGTGCACGTCGATGCTCACTTCGACACCAGCGACGGCGAGCTGTGGGGCGAGGCCTATCACCACGGCACGCCCATTCGTCACGCGCTGCTCGAAGGACTCGTCGCCGATCGTCAGCTGTACCAGATCGGCCTCCGAGGCCCCTGGCGTGATGCTTACGAGGCAGACCTGGTACAGGAGCGAGGTGGGCACCGGTACTCGGCCGATCGCGTCGAGAGGGTCGGCGTCGCGTCGATCATGTCCGAGATTCGAGCCGGAATCGGCGATCGTCCGACCTACCTGAGCTTCGACATCGATGCGGTCGACCCCGCGTTTGCCCCCGGCACGGGTACGCCGGTCCCGGGCGGGCTGACCTCCCGCGAGGCCTTGCGATTGGTGCGAGCCACCGCGGGGCTGAACCTGGTGGGCATGGACTTGGTCGAGGTCGCGCCCGCCATGGACCACGCGGACCTCACCTCGATGCTCGCGGCCCACCTGGTCTACGAAGGCTTGGCTGCGCTCGCGTGTCGTTGAGGCTGTTGCTCGAGGCTGGAGCTGCGCCGTTGCCCGAGCTGACCGTGCTCGAGGCTCTGCTGACGCGGCTCGGTGACGATGCTCGGGTTCGGGTCTTGGCCGAAGTCGAGGATGGATCGTCGCGCTATCCAGTCCACGGCATCGTGCTCGGCCCCGATCGCCCGGGCCTGCCCACGCTCGGGATCGTGGGCGGGGTGCATGGACTCGAGCGCGTCGGGACCCAGGTGGTGCTGTCGTATCTCACCACGCTGGTGCAGCTGCTCCAGTGGGACACGCTCTTGCGGACGAGCCTGGAGCGCACACGCATCGTGCTGGTGCCGCTGGTCAACCCGGGCGGCATGGCTCGGCGGCGACGCTCCAATCCCGATGGTGTCGATCTCATGCGCAACGCGCCCCCACGGATCGGCGGCCGAGGAAGCTTCGGAGTCGGCGGGCAGCGGTGGTCGTCGTTGTTGCCTTGGTACATGGGGGCGAGCGGGGAGCCGATGGTCACGGAGGCGCAGGCGCTGTGCGATTTCATGCGAGCGGAGGTCTTCGATGGCTCCCCGTCGATCGTGCTCGACGTGCACTCGGGCTTCGGGATGGCCGATCGGCTGTGGTTTCCCTACGCCTACACGCGTCGCCCCTTCCCGCGGTTGGCCGAGGTCTACGGGCTCGGGTGCTTGCTCGACCGCACGCTGCCCAACCACGTCTACCGGCTCGAGCCGCAGGCCAAGGCGTATACGATCGAAGGGGATCTGTGGGACTTCATGCTCGACGAGCACGAGCGGTCGCACCCGGATCGAGTGTTGATCCCGTTGACGCTGGAGATGGGCTCATGGCGATGGGTTCGCAAGAACCCGCGGCAGCTGGTCGATGCGCTCGGCATCTTCAACCCCATGCAGCCCCACCGTCTGCAGAGAATCCTGCGTCGCCATCTGCTCTTGCTCGACTTTCTGCATCGAGCGAGTGCGGCCGCGGACGCGTGGTGCCCTCGCGACGATCGAGAGCGAGCTCGTCGCTACGACGCCGCCTTTGCTCGGTGGTACGGATGATCGGGGCTCGCGCGCGCTGCACGGGCACGCCCGACCCGAACCCTTCCGAAAGGGCTCAGAGCGTTGTTCCGCTCCCCGCGGTAGCAAGTCGGCTCGCCAACTGGACCCGAGCGATTTTGCCGGCATCATGGAGGGGATGGCGCAAGGCACGGGCTCAGGAGACGGCGATTCACCGTCACCGCCCGGTCTTCGCACGGCGCCCGCTGCCAGTCGAAGTGTCGTGCGGGGGTTCGACGACGACGACTTTCTCAGCGCAGTCGAGGAGGCCTCGCGGGTCGGGCCACTGCCGACCGCGCCCGATGAAGATGCCGCGAAGGCCGAACCCGAACCCAAGACCAAGCCGGCCGAGGCTCGGACGAGGTCGGGGAAAAAGGCGAGCGGGGGGAAGCTGCCCGCCATTCCGAAGATGCCGCCCGCCATCGGACTGCCGTCGGCGAAGCCGGGCGCGGTAGCCGAAGGGGCGCGGGCGCGACGACGGACACCCGCTCCACCTCCGATCGGCGGGGCGAACGAAGAGCCGCGAGCACGCGTGAGCACGCCGGCTCCGCCTCCGATCGCGGGAGGGGACGAGCCGCGGGCACGCAAGCGAACGCCGGCTCCGCCTCCGATCGGTGGAGGGAAGGACGGTGCACGAGCTCGATCGAGCACACCGCCTCCGCCTGCGAGCGCGCCGCGGGCACGAGCGGCAACGCCAGCGCCTCCCGCGATGCCCCCAGCGGAAAAGAAGCCGCGGGCACGAGCCGCGACGCCAGCTCCACCGTCGACGAGCGCCGCGGAGAAGAAACCGCGAGCACGCGCCGCGACGCCAGCTCCACCGTCGACGAGCGCCGCGGAGAAAAAACCGCGAGCACGCGCCGCGACGCCAGCTCCACCGTCGACGAGCGCCGCGGAGAAGAAACCGCGAGCACGCGCCGCGACGCCGACCCCCGCGGCCAGTGCCGAGAAAAAACGCCCACGGACGAGCACGCCCGCGCCTTCGTCCTCGGACCGTGCGAAGCGTGCACGAGCGAACACTCCGGCCCCCGGTCGCACGGTGGTGCCCACGGCCGTCGTTCAGCCCAAGCCCGCGTCGAAGACGGTCGTTCCCTCGTCTTCGCCGCCGAAGCCGGCATCGACCGCCACTACGGAGACCGTCGTGGCGGCGACCGTGCCTCGCCCTCCGCCGGGAGCCGAGCCGATCGCGTCCGCATCGACGACGGTCCCTGCACCCGGCAGACCGACCACGCCCGTCGCTCCGGTCGCTGCCCCATCGTCGACGACGGCCCCTGCACCCGGCAGACCGACCACGCCCGTCGCTCCGGTCGCTGCCCCATCGTCGACGACGGTCCCGGCACCCAGTCAGCCCACGGCTCCGGCCGCGTCAGCGCCGGCTCCGTCGACGACCACGGTGGCGGTCCCCACCGTTCCGCTCGCGTCCCCGGATGCGCTCGCACCAGCTCCGTCGACCACCGTGCCCGCCGCCATCGTGCCGGCCACCCCCGCTGCCGCCCCGATCTCATCGTCCGCCGATCCTGCCCCGCTCGCCGCGGTCGATCCGGCGACGGGCGACCTCGACGACTACGAAGGGTCCATGGCGAAACGACGCCGTGCCGTGGTGTGGATCGGCGCGGCCGCAGCGTTACTGCTCACGGTGGGCTTCACCGTGTGGATGTTCTCGGGCGACGACCCGGAGACGTCGCCCGCGGACGACGTGGGTACGCTGGCGCTGAAGTCCGAGCCCGAGGCTCCCGAACCCGCCGTCGTGGAAGAGGAGCCCGAGCTTCCGGTCGAGCCCGCGCCCGAGCCGGAACCGGAGCCGATTCCCGAGATCGTGGCGGAGCCCGAAGAGCCCGAGGTGATCGAAGAGCCCGCACCCCGTCGCCGACGATCTCGGAGTGCCGAGCCGGAGCCGGAACCTGAGCCCGAATACGAGCCAGAGCCCGAGCCGGAACCCGAACCCGAACCCGCGCCGCCTCCCAAGGAGCCCTCGGCGTCCGAGCTGGTCAAGGAGGCGGGAGCGGCCCTGGCCCGTGGCAACGCCAAGGAAGCCTATCGCCTCGCTTCGCGGAGCCACCGCAAACGACCCAGCGAGGAAGCGGCGGCGCTCATGGGGCGGGCGGCCTGCCGCTCGGGCAACAAGGAAGCGGCCAAGTCGGCGCTCAAGCTGCTGCCCTTCGGCCAGCGCGGCTCCATTCGAAGCGACTGTCGGCGCAACGGCGCGCGCATCGGCCTCTGACCGTGGTCAGGGCACGAGCAGCCGCGCGACGAACTCGGCGTGGCGTTCGATGGTCTCGTCGGCCTGCGGATCGACCCCGGTGAGCTGCTCGCACTCGGCTCCGACCACGAACATCAACGAGGCCGCGCCCGCGAGCGTGTAGTAGTAGTGCGTGGCCATCGTGCGGTCGCCACCGAAGCCCATGGTGTCGCCCAGCTCGAGGAAGCGCTCGTAGGCCGGCCGCAGGTGGGTCTCGACCAGCCACCGCAGTCGCTCGTCGTCAACCTTGCCTTCGTCGAGCATCAGGCGAAAGAGGGTGGGGTTGTGGGCGGCGAAGCGCACGAACTCACGGGTGAGCGCGCGTGCCTGCTGTCGCGGGGGCGCGTCGACGATGGCACGACGTCGGTGGTCGAGGGCCTCGGTGAGCGCATCGAAGACCCCGCTCATCGCCTCGCGCCACAGCGCATCCTTCGTCCCGAAGTGATGCGTGATGAGCCCCTGGTTCACCCCCGCGCGCGACGCAATCTCCCGCGTGCTCGCCCCGTGGAATCCTCGCTCGGAAAAGGTCTCGGTCGCCGCTTCGACAATCCGCTGCCGGGTGTGGGCCCGTTGCTCCGCGCGAGTGACCATCATCTCTTTGTTATTCGATTGACAAGCGAATGGCTACTGATATCTTTGGATTTGTCGCTGTTCGATCGAATAAGGAACGAGAAGCCACATGCGTATCGATCTCTCCTCGGGTGGGCGCCGGCCATGGTTCATCGGCGTCGTGCTGTCCCTGGCGCGCTGGTGGATGGGGGTCGACTCGGGGCCCCCCACGGCGATCTCCTATCGGCCGGACTTGTTCGGCCGCGACGCGATTCGCTACCTGCAATCGGCTCATGCCTCGCCCGGTTGGAGCCGGGGCGAGCTCGAGATGTTCAGCGCGTTCGTCTCGAAGCTCAACAGCTGCTCGTTTTGAACGGGTGCTCATGCCGCGGTCGCGGCACTCAACATCGATCAAAATCTCGTCGACGCGGTGGTCGAAGACTGGACCACCGCGCCGGTCACCCCCCGGATCCGCGCGGCGCTGGGCCTGCTGGAGCTGATGACCGTGCACCCCTTGGATCTCGACGAAGCCCGCCTGGCCGAGCTTTGTGCGCAAGGGGAGCTCGACTCGGCCGCCGTCTACGGGGTGGCGGCGATCGGCTTCCACTTCAATTTGATGAATCGACTCGCCGACGCGTTCGATTTCCAGGTGCCCGATGCAAAGCAGAGGGCACGGATGGCCCGGCTGCTGAACATCAACGGCCTCCACGCGGGCCGCTTCCGGGTCGCCAACGAATACGTCACGGGGCGAGATGGTCGTCAGCGGCCGCCGCAGCTGGAGCAGCTCCGCGAGGACTTGCTGAGCAAACCCGGCCTCACCGAGCCCGACGTGCGACGCCAGGCCGACCACTTCGTCCGCGAGCAGTGGGGCGTGGTCGAGCCGGGGACGGCCACCGTGGACGCCGAGGTTGCGCCGTACCTGAAGAAGCTGGCGCTGCACGCCTATCGCATCATGGACGAGGACATGGAGGCGTTGCGCGAACACGGGCTGAGCGACGAAGCCATCTACGAGCTCACGGTCACGGGTGCAGTGTCGGTCGCGTGCATCGGGACCGAGCAGGTGATGGCTGCGCTCGAGCACCGAGCACGACGTGAAGGCCAACCAGCTGCGCCTTCTGCAGTGTCTCGGCACTGAACGATCCGGCACCGGTCTGCGGATCGGCGTGGTACGATCGGCCGAGGATTGGACTCATGAAGTTGGCTTATCGATCGATAGTTGCGGCGCTGGTGCTCACGGTGGCCGTCGCCTGTGGTGACGATGCTACGGGCACCACCGCGTCGGGAGGCGGCACCTCCAGCGGGACGACCTCGTCCAACGACACGGGAGGGGCGACCCCCGCCACCACCAGCGGAGCGACCGGCAGCGGCAGCGGGGGCGCGGAGGGGTCGACCAGCGACGCGGCCGATTCCACGGGCGGGACCTCGAGCGGCGGCGAAGGCTCGACGAGCGACGGCGCCACCTCTACGGGCGAAATGCCGGAGGACACCGGATCGAGCTCTGACTCGGGCAGCTCGTCCGACTCGGACAGCTCATCCGACTCGGGTAGCTCCTCGGGCTCCGGCGGAGGCCTCGGCCCGGGCGAGTGCAACGAGACCCTCGGGGTTGCGTGTGCGATGGGCTCGTTCTGCGACTACCCCGACAACCTGTGTGGAACGGGGGCCAACGGGGTCTGCACCGTGGCCGGAGGCATCTGCCCCGCCATCTTCGATCCGCAATGCGGATGCGACAACGTCACCCACAGCAACGAGTGTGTGGCCAACGGCAACGGCACGGACATCGCGTCCCCCGGGCCCTGCTGAGCCCACCCGGCTTCAGCCGGCGGCGCTTGCCCGGGCCACGCCCTGCAACCCCGCCGGCATGACGTCGCTCAGGCGCTCCCAGTCGAGCACGCAGTCCTGCGGGCGGTTGTTTCGTGTCACCCGCAGGTCTTCCGGCAGCGATGCCTGCTGACCCTGGTCGAGCAGGTCGGGGAAGAACACCACCGCGTCCTCGCCATCGGGTTTCCACTGGGTCAGCTTGCCGACCACCTTCGATCCGCAGCGCCCACAGAAGCACCGCGCCAGGCTGGCGCCTTCCCGCTGGTACTCGACCAGCAGCGACTCGCCCTCGGTGATGCGAAAGCGCTTGGCGTGCACGCCGATCACCCGATACAGCGGGGCGGCGTGGGCCCGTCGACAGCTGTCGCAGTGACAATAGGCGCTGAAGACAGGGCCGCTACCCGCGGGTAGATCGACCTCGAAGCGCATGGAGCCGCAGTAGCAGTGACCGGTGAGTCGGAGGGGATTGGCCAGGGACATGGCGGGTGCTCCCGGGAAAGACAGTCGAGGCCGCGGGTCACTGGGCCGCGGTGACGACACTCATCGTGAACTTGGCCTTGCCTTCGCGGGCGGCGATGGCTTCCTGATAGCCGGGCGAGGCATGCCACTGTCGCGCGCGCTCGGGGGAATCGGCCTCGAGCAGGACCTGCAGCGTGCCGATGGGGGTCCCCTCCAGCGCTTGCGTGGGCCCCTTGCCGAGCAACCGGATCCCGTACTCCTCCATGGTGGGGCGCGCGAGGGCCTGGTAGTCGGCGAGGGCGGCGGGGGTCTCGAGCTCGATGTCGACGATGATGTAGGCAGCCATTTCGGGTTTCTCCTGGGGCTGAGTGTTGCTCCTGTGTTTTTGCAGGGCAATATCGAAAAACGCAGATCGGTTCTGCTATTTTGCAGAAATGAACTGGGACGACCTGCGGGTGTTGCTGGAGGTCTCTCGCAGCACGACGATGACCCAGACGGCGCGTCGGCTCGGCGTGAACCAAACGACGGTCTCGCGGCGGCTGGGAGCGCTGGAACAGGCGCTGGGGGTCGAGCTGGTGCTCCGCTACCGCGACGGGGTGACCTTGACCGAGGCGGGGCTCAAGGCAGTGCGGGCGGTCGAGGGCATGGAGACCGCGGCGCACGACCTCGAGCGCGATCTGGTGGGGGGAGACACGCGGCTGGCCGGGAGCCTGCGCATCACCACCATCGACATGATCTCGAACTACCACCCCGACCTGTTCTCTAGCTTTGCCTCGCGCTATCCCGAGGTCGAGATCGAGCTGCACACGAGCTACGACCAGCGCTCGTTGGCTCGCCGTGAGGCCGACCTCGCGATTCGCTGGACGAGCCGCCCCGACGAGGGGCTCTTCGGTCGCAAGCTGGCCCGGGCCGAGTATGCGATCTACGCGTCGGCCGAGCTGGTCCGAGCCCACGGGCGGAGGGCCAAGCTCTCGAGCTTCCCTTGGCTGGCGTGGAGCGAGGCCAGCGGCGCCCGTAAGACCAGCGAGTGGATGCAGGGCAACGTCCCCGACGCGCGGATCGTATGTCGCTACGACTATGCGCTGTCGATGCACGCCGCGATCCGGGCCGGGTGTGGCATCGGGTTCATGCCCTGTGTCTACGCCGACGGTGATCCGGGGCTGGTGCGGCTACGCGGGGTGCAGGCGGGATTCGGGTACGACCTCTGGTGCCTCACTCACCTCGATCTCAGCCGAACCGGGAGAGTGCGGGCGTTTCTGGCCCACGCGGGGGAGTACTTCGACGCGCGGGGTCGGGCCTACGCGGGCAAGGGGCCGCGCGCGAAGGTCTGAGGCCGACGGGGGCGGGCGTCGGGCTATGGGCCCTCGTCGTGGCTCGAGTCCGGCGCACCAAAGCCGCCGCCGCCGGGCGTCTCGATGGTGATGAGGTCCCCCCGCTCCGTGTCGATGCTGGTGCGTGCCGGGACGGGTTGGTCCCCGTGGAGATTGACGCCCGGCTTCCCGGGGCTGCCTCCTCGTAGGCCGAAAGGCGCATTGCGGCGGCGGTCGGAGAGGATGGAGACGCGAAGGGGCTCGAGCGTCTCGATCTGCCGAACGAGGCCATCACCACCGGGGTACCGGCCCGTGCCGCCGCTGCCCCGCCGGATCGCAAAGCGATGCAGTCGCACGGGGAAGCGGGCTTCGAGCACCTCGGGATCGGTGATGCGGGTGTTGGTCATGTGCGTGTGCACCCCGCTGACGCCCGAGTGTCCGGGCCCGGCTCCCTCGCCGCCGCCGATGGTCTCGTAGTACCCGAAGCGCTCGTTGCCGAGGGTCAGGTTGTTCATGGTGCCTTGGCTCGCCGCGCTGACGCCCACCGCCGCGAGCAAGGCATCCACGATGCGCTGCGCGGTCTCGACGTTGCCTCCGGCGACCGCATGATGGGCGGCCGGGTCGAGCAAGGACTCCGGGGGAATGACGAGCTCGACCGGTCGCAGGCAGCCACGGTTGAGGGGGATGGGCTCTCCGACCAGGCAGCGGAGTACGTAGAGCACGGCCGCGACCACCACCGCTCGCGGGGCGTTGAGGTTGCCCTCGCTGGCGGGGCCGGTCCCCGAAAAATCGATGGTGATGCGGTCGCCCGCGATGCGCAGCGCGACGACGATGGGGATGCCGTCGTCGGTCTCGTCCTCGAAGCGCACGTCGCCGTCGGGGAGCCGGGCGATGGCCTCGCCGACCGCCCGCGCGGCGTTGTCCTGCACGTGGCCCATGTACGCGTGCACCACGGGCAGGCCATGTTCCTGCACCAAGGCGCCGAGCAAGCGAACCCCCATGTGGTTGGCGGCGATCTGGGCCTGGAGGTCGGCGACGTTCTCGGCGGGGCGCCGCGCGGGATGAGGGCCGCCCCGCAGCGTGGCCATGACCCCGTCGTGGTCCAGCGTGCCCGCGTGCACGATGCGTTGGCCTCGGAAGACCACGCCCTCCTGATCCAGACGAGTGGAGTGCGGGGGCATGGAGCCGGGGGTGATGCCGCCGACGTCCGCATGGTGACCGCGGCTCGCCACGTAGAAGGCCAGCGCCCCGTCGATGTGCACGGGAGTCACCACCGTGATGTCGGGCAGGTGCGAGCCGCCCGCGGTGGGGTCGTTGGTCGCGAATACGTCGCCCGGCTCGGGGTTGGGGTGCTGGGCGGCGACGGCCGCCACCGACTCTCCCATCGCACCGAGGTGGACCGGCATGTGCGGCGCATTGGCGACCAGGCCCCCCTCGCGATCGAAGACGGCGCAGGAGAAGTCGAGCCGCTCTCGGATGTTGGTGGACAGCGAGGTCCGCCGCAGCACGGTGCCCATCTGCTCGGCGATGGACATGAAGCGGTTGGCGAAGATCTCGAGCTGGACCGGATCGCAGGCGGTCGACAGCGCCTGGCGAGGGGCTCCAGCTCCGTCGCGCAGCGCGAGCGAGCCATCGTCTCGGACCTGGAGAGTCCAGCCCGGTTCGAGCACGTGGGTCCCGGTGTCGTCGAGGACCAGGGCCGGGCCGCGCAGGGTCGGGCCGCGGCCGAGGGCTTCGCGATCGAAGACGGGGGCCTCGTGCCAGGCCCCGGAAAGCCACAGTCGGGTGTGTCGAGTGGGGTCGGGCAGCGTGGTGGTTTCGGGCGGGGAGGGCAGAGCGGGCGCGGGCCGAGTGCCCCGCACCTCGACGCGCACCGTCACCGCCTCGAGCGGGTGCTCGGGGCGGACGTGGCCGAACTCCCGCTGGTGCTCGCCCTCGAATGCGCGCACGAGCTTCGCGAGCCGCTGGGGCTCGTCGGCGGGCGGTACGGGGACGGTGAGCGCGGTCTCGGTGCCCTGGTAGCGGAGGTCGACGTGTACGGTGCCGACACGCTCGGCGGCGACGATGCCATCGCGCTCGAGCACCTCGTGACCCTGCTGCAGCGCCGCGTCGGCGGCTTCATCCAGGCGCGGCAGGACGTCGTCGGACAGCGGCACGCGACCCAAGTCGGCCTCGCCGTGCCAACCCAGCGGGGCCAGGCCCATGCCCCACGCCGAGAGGGCGCCGGGCAGGGGAGGCACCAGCACATCGCGGAGTCCGAGTCGCCGTGCGACCGCACAGGCGTGCTGGCCACCCGCGCCGCCGAAGACGACCAACGCGTGGTCGCGGGCATCGTGGCCGCGGGCGACGGTGACCTGACGAATCGCGGCCGCCATGCTCTGGACGGCGACCTCGAAGAAGCCCTCGGCGATCGCCTCCGGGCTGCGGTCGCGCCACGGCTGCGGCAGCTGGGGGGCGAGCTCGGCCAAGGCACGGTCGACGGGCTCGCGGTGCAGGTCGAAGGGGAAGCGACCGTCCACCAGACGCCCGAGCACGAGGTTGATGTCGGTCAGGGCGAGCTGCTCGGCGTGGGGCCGCCCGTAGCACAGCGGCCCCGGGTCGGCGCCCGCGCTGTGCGGACCCACCGTGAAGCGACCGTGCTCGAAGCGGCACACCGAGCCTCCGCCCGCGGCCACGGTGTGGATCGAGAGCATCGGGGTCCGCAGGCGTACCCCGGCCACGCGAGTCTCGTAGACCCGCGGGAGCTCTTCGCCCACGCGCGAGACGTCGGTGGAGGTGCCGCCCATGTCGAAGCCGATCACGGCGCGGTGTCCATGCGTCTGGGCCAGCGCTGCACAGGCGACCACGCCTCCGGCCGGGCCCGAGAGTACCGAGTCGCGGCCCCGAAAGCGCGAGGCCACGGTGAGGTCGCCGCTGCTGCACATCACTTGGATGCGCGAGCCTGGCAGCTCCCGTTGCAGCCCGGCCAGGTAGTTGCGCAGCAGGGGCGTCAGATAGGCATCGACGACGGTGGTATCGCCCCGCCCCTGCAGCCCGATCTCCGCGCCTACCTCGTGCGAGCACGACACGTGACGGAAGCCCGCCTCCCGAGCGGCGGCCCCGATGCGCCGCTCGAGGTCTCCGTCGCGGTAGGCATGCATGACCACCACCGCCAAGCTCTCGATGCCCTGCGCCCGAAGCTCACGGAGCGAGGCGGCCAGGGATTCATCGTCGGGCTTCGCCAGTACGCGTCCCTCGGCATCCAGTCGCGCGTCGAGCTCGAGCACGGCGGAGTGCAGCGGCGCCGGCCGGTCGATGTGCAGCGCAAAGATGTCCGGGCGGCTCTGGTCTCCGATCTCCAGCAGATCGCCGAAGCCTCGGGTGATGGCCAGGGCGCACGACTGTCCCTTGCGCTCGAGCAGCGCGTTGGTGCCCAGGGTGGTGCCCATGCGCAGCTCGCAAGGCGGGATGGAGCCGTCCTCGGCCAGGCCCAGCAGCGAGCGAATGCCTCGCAATGGGGCATCGTCGGCCGAGAGCACCTTGGTCACCCGGATCTCTCCGGTCGCCTGATGCTGGCCGATGCAGTCCGTGAAGGTGCCGCCGCGATCGACCCAGAACCGCCAGGCGCCGCCCTCGTTCTTCATGGCTTGGCGCTACCCGCTTGCCGGTACTGGTGCGTGCGCTTGACGTATTCGCGCCAGGAGAACTCGATGAACTCGCGGTCCTTGTCGGTGCAGGCCCGCAGTCGCTTGAAGGGGTTGCCCACCACCACCGAGCCGCCCGGGACCCGCTTGCCCGGGGCCACCAGGGCGCCCGCGCCCACGATGCTGCCGCTCTCGACGACCGCGTTGTCGAGGATGATGGAGCCCATGCCGATGATGCAGTCGTCTTCGATGGTGCAGCCGTGCAGGATGACCCCGTGCCCCACCGTGACTCGGTTCCCCACCGTGGTCGTGGACAGGCCCTCGGTGTTGTGGATGACGGTGCCGTCCTGGATCGATGTTTGCCGGCCGATGATGATCGGCCCGTCATCACCGCGCATGGTGACCTGTGGCCACACGCTGGACTCTGCACCGACTTCCACCTGCCCGATGATCACCGCCGATGCATGCACGAAGGCCTCGGCGTGGATGGCAGGAATATGAGATCCAAAGGGCTCGGTCGTCACCGATCGGCGTCATACCACCGCGACGTCGGGTCCGCGATGTCGGCTGACGACGGCAGCGAGTCCGCGGCAAACCCACGGTGGGAGTGGGATATAGTGCGTGCATGGCCATGGATGCGGGGATGATGATGGGTCGTGGAATGGCGGTGATGGCGGGGTGGCTCGCGATCAGCGGTTGCGGTGATGACGGGGCGGGGCCGGACACGGCCGGAGCCGCCACCGACGCGGCCACCAGCAACGTGGGCGAGGAGGAGTCCAGCGGCGAAGGAGCCGACGGCACCGAAGGTGCGCCCGCGGCTCGGCCCAACTGGCACGAGGACATCGCCCCGCTCGTGGCTCGTAGCTGCGAGGGCTGTCACAGCGACGGCAGCATCGCGCCCTTCCCCCTGCAGAACTACGAGCAGACCTCGCCGCTCGGGGCCGCGATCATGCTACAGGTCGAAGCGGGGCTCATGCCGCCGTGGCATGCGGTCGAGACCGACGAGTGCCAGCCGCCTGCATCATTCAAGCACGACGCTCGCCTCAGCGACGAAGAAATTCAGCTGCTGCGCGACTGGGTCGACGCGGGCACGCCCGAGGGTGATCCGGCCTTGGCCGCCCCGATCCCCGAGCCGCCCTCACAAGACCTGGTCGATCCCACGGTCACCGTGACCATGGAGGGCTCGCTGTCCATCGAGCCCCAGGACAACGTGCTGGACTTCTTCCACTGCCTGAGCTTCGACCCGGGCAACGACCAGGATGTGTACGTCAACGGGATGCAGGTGGTCCCGGGCAACCGCTCCATCGCCCATCACACGCTGATCTACGTCGACGTCGCGGGTGAGTCTGCGGCGTGGGAAAACGGCCAGTCCTTCGACTGCGGCGGCGGGGCGGGGGAGATCGACGAAGCCCTTCTCATCGGCGGCTGGGTGCCGGGGAGCCTCCCCATCGAGACGCCTTCCGACGTCGGCATCTTGCTGCCGGCCGGAGCTCGCATCGTCTACAACATGCACTACCACGCGTCGGTCACGGGCCCGGAGTCGGACGACTCGACCGGGATTGCGCTGCGCTGGACCGAGACTCCTCCCGAGTACGTCTCGCAGTTCCAGCTCATCGGTGCGCCTGCGGCCGGCGACGTGATGACCGACCCGTTCATGATCCCGGCGGGCGCCTCGGGGCACGAGGAGATCGTGGAGTACGAGGTCCCCGACATCGGCTTGGCCGACGTGCGGGTGTGGTCGGTGCTCAACCACATGCACCGGGTCGGGGTCGACATGAAGACCTCGGTGATGCGGGGCAACGAGGAGACTTGTCTGCTGCAGACGCCGGGCTGGGACTTCGACTGGCAGCGCTTCTACGAGTACGACGTGGAGATCGGCGACACCTTCCGCGTGCAGAGCGGGGACGTGGTGAGAGTGCACTGCTCGTACGACAACACGCTCGACAATCCGGCCGTAGTCGCGGCGCTGGCGGAGGTCGGTCTCGACGAGCCCCAGGATGTGTTCTTGGGCGAGGGCACGCTCGACGAGATGTGCCTGACCGGGGTCGGGGTCGCCTACCGCTTCTAGCCAACGGAGCACTACGGCATGCGAAGCGCACGACGAATCGCTCCCGCGCTGCTGCCCAAGGACGAGCCCCCCGCAGGGGCCTTGTTCTGGCGGCTGTGGGACAAGGCGCGCCCCATCGCCGAGGACGCGCTGGCGACCCCGTTCGTGCAGGGCATCGCCGCGGGGACGCTGGACCCGGTGGTCTACGGCGCGTTCAACATCAGCGACGCGTACTACTGCTTTCACGGGGCAGACGACTACGCTGCGGTCGCGGCTCGGGCCGAGGACGCGCCGCTGCGAACGTTCCTGGAGCACAAGCACCAGACCTACGCTTCCTACAACGCGACCTTCCCCGAGACCTGGCGGGTCCGCGATGGCGACTCATTGGTGCCGACGCCGACCTGCATCGACTACGCGGGGTTCGAGTCCCAGGTGGCTCGCGAGCGGCCCCCGATCTATTCACTGGTGGCCATGCTCCCCTGCGAGTACCTGTGGGCGTGGCTGGCCGCTCAGCTGGCGCCCGCGGGCGAGGGCAACCTCTACGCGCCATGGATCACGGACAACGACGATCCCCACGGCGCGTATCAGATGGGCAACTACCTCGAGGACTTCGCGGCGCGTCACCCCGGCGAGCTCGACGAGAGCGAGGCGGAGTCGATCTACTTGCAGGCGATGAGTTATGAGCGGGACAATTTCGCGTCCGCGCTCGCGGCGAAATCGGGCGCGTAGCTCAGAGCAGAAAGTCGCCCAGCGCGGGGCGCTGCAGCCAGTTGTGGGGCGCCCACGCGGCTCCACGCTCGGCCACGTGCATGGTGAAGGCATGCCGCGATCGACCCGAGCGGTTGGGCTGGCTGGAGTGCGGCAGGTGGTCGTGGAACATCACCACGCTGCCCGCCGGGACCTCGAGCGCCTGGCCTTGCCCCGCGCCTGGCCACGGCGTGTCGTCGAGCGCGTGCAGGACACCCCGTCGCCGCTCCCAGTCGACCTCGTAGCGCTCGCGCAGCGGGCTGCGATGGCCCCCCGGCTGCACCCACAGGCAGCCGTTGTCGACAGTGGCGTCCTCGAGCGCGACCCAGACCCCCATGACCCCGGCCGGCTCGGTGATGAGGTAGCTGGCGTCCTGGTGCCACCGAACCTCGCCGCCGATGCGCGGTTGCTTGAAGATGTACATCGTCTGCCACAGCACGGGAGCGTGGTAGCCGGCCTCGCGTAGCAGCTGGCCGAACACGGGCATGCGGCAGAACTCGGTGAACGCGGGCACGAGGTCGTGCATCGCGTGGCCGATCTTGTTGATCGCCAGCCGCGGCTGCACGACCACCTGCCCGGCGGGGTCGAGCGCCTCTTCTTCGAGGACGCAGTGCACCGACTCGGCGGAGGCCAAGAACGCCTCGTCGCGGCCCCGGTCCCGATCCCGCGTGCTGAACACGCTGCGGTGGGCATCGAGATCGAAGCCGTCGACGATCTCGAGCGCGGCCGCTCGGATGGAGGCCAGCGCGCTCGCGGGCACCAGCTCGGGCAGCACCAGGAATCCCTGGGTGCGTAGCTGCTCGAGCTTCTGCGGGCTCGCGACGGGCTGCACCAATACGACCTCAGCCGGGGTGGAAGGTGATGGTCGAGGTCGACTCGTTGTAGCCGGCCGCGCCGCAGCCGGGCGCCACGCTGGCGATCGTCTCGTAGCGGATCGTGTAGTCGGGACCCGCGATCGGGCCCATGAACAGGAAGCTCTCGTCGATGACGGTGTCGCCCTGCGCGATGGTGAACTGACCGACGACCTGGCCGTTGACGCTCACGTCGGCGGTCTGGAAGCCGCACGCGGACAGGCCGTTGGTGATGACTTCGACGTGGACGTCGAGCTGACCGATGCTCGGGAAGATGGAGGTGCGCACGCCCTCGAACCAGTCGCCGCCGTTCCAGGGCAGGGTGCCCGAGGTGATCATCCGGGGGTCGGCCGGCGTGGGGAAGTTGTGGTCCTCGGGCAGGCCGGGGATGTCGCAGCCGTCGAAGTCGTAGCTGCAGCTGGCCTGGCAGGCCAGGTCGCCGCCGCCGAGCCCGAGCGAGGCGCAGGTGTTGCCGTTGAGGTTCACGCCGTCGCAGGCCTCGTGCCCGTCGACCACGCCGTTGCCACAGGTGCCGCAGACGCTGGTGTCGAACCCGCCGCAGGTGGCGTCACACATCAGCGTTCCGCTGTCGAAGCCCTGGGTCACGCAGGTCTCGGCGCCGGTCTGCGTGGTGTCACACATCTCGGTGCCGTCGATGACGTCGTTGCCGCAGAGGCCACAGCCGCTGGTGTCGAACTCGCACTCTTCCTGGCAGCCCAGCGCGCCGCTGGTGAAGCCTTGGGTCAGGCACGTCTGGGCGTCGAGGTCGGTGCCGTCGCAGGTCTCGGCGCCGTCGACGAGGTCGTTGCCACACATGCCGCAGGTGCTCGTGTCGAGCGAGAGGCAGTCGGCGGCGCAGGAAATCTCGCCGCTGGTGAAGCCCTGGCTCTCGCAGGTCTCGCCCAGGAACACCAGCGTGTCGCAGGCCTCTTCGCCCTGCACGATGACGTCACCGCAGATGCCACACTCGTCGGTGTCGAAGGCGGTGCAATCGAGAGCACAGGACAGCGTGCCGTTGTCGAAGCCTTCGCTCTGGCAGGTCGCGCCGCCGAAGTCGGTGCCGTCGCAGACCTCGCCCTCGGTGACCGCGTCGTCGCCACAGGTCGCGACCGAGCAGGTGGCAGTGTCGTAGCCGGCGCAGTTGGGCGCACAGCCCAGCTCGCCGCCCTTGAACCCTTGGCTGATGCAGTCCTCGCCCGCCAGATCGGCGCCGTCGCAGACTTCGCCATCCTCCACGACGTCGTTGCCACACTCGGCCATCGGTCCCCCCGACGAGTCGACGTCGGTCGTGGTGGGGCCTTCGGAAGTGGAGCTGGTGGACGGCTCGCCCGTCGAGTCCTCGGCCGGGGTGGGGGTCTCGTCCCCGCTGCTGCCCCCGCCGGTCGTGTCGGAACTCGACGTCGTGCCGTCGTCGTTCGCCGTCTCGGCCGGGACCGTCGTGTCGTCACCACACGCGAGAAGCAATACGCTCGCGCTCGTCAAAGCCAAGACATGTCGAAGAGTCATGTCCTTACTGTACCCCTCCGAAGCGGGCTTCCGCGAGCCGTAGGCGGCGTCTCGGCATTCGTCTCAGAATGCGGGATCCACGGTCGGCGACTCGAGTGCGGCCCGCCATAGGTCACCCCAGGGGGCCGTAGCCCGCAGGTGGGCGAGCACCGAGTTCAGCCCCCACTGCAGACGGTTGAGAAAGAGCCACTGCGGGGGCATGGCGCTGGTTCGACGATTGGGGTTGTCGAAGATCATCATGCCGTAGCTCTCTTTGACGTAATCGTGGGTATAGGTAAATGGCGTGGTGGAGAGGAATGGGCGGTACAGATAGTTCATCATCGCCCACTGATGGTCCCAGTCGAACTTCTTGGGGTTGCCCACCATCCCCAAGGCCGGGAAGGTCTCGCGGAAGCGAGCTTCGTCGCCCGCGATGACCGAGCGCGCCATCCGTTTCCAGGCTTCGATCATTTCTGGTGTAAACCGCCGTACACATCCGAAGTCTAGGAATGTGACGTCACCCTGCGGAGATAGCAGGTAGTTCCCCGGGTGCGGATCGGCGTTGTAGACGCTGTGGCGAAAAAGGCAGTCGAAGCAGACGCGGAAGATGATCTCACCGGCCCGGTTCCGTGTTTCTTCCGATGCCTCGTCGCAGAACGGATAGAAGCTCTGCCCCGCGTCCAGCTCGCTGGTGAGCACCCGCAGCGCGCTGCGCTCGGGGACCACCGCGGGGACATGCGCGCCCGGCATCGACTCGAAGAGCCGAGCGAACGCGGTCTGGTTGTTGGCCTCCAGTCGATAATCGCACTCCTCGAGCACCCGATCGCGCAGCTCGGTGACCAGGCTCGCGCCGTCGATGCTGCTGCCGATGGAGCCGAGCCGACCCATCAGGGTGGCGGTCTTGAGGTCGGCGCGAAGCGCATCCTCGATGCCCGGGTACTGGATCTTGACCGCGACATCGCGACCTTCGAAGCGGGCGCGATGAACCTGTCCGATCGAGGCGGCGGCCAAGGCCTCGGTCTCGAAGCTTTCGAACAACTCTTCGGGTGGACGGCCGAGCTGCTCCACGAGGACCTGCTCGATCTGCGGATACTCCATCGCCGTGGTGTTGGCCTGGAGCTTGGTCAGGACGCGCTGCGCCTCCGGGGGCAGACTGCCCGGCATGTAGCTGGCGATCTGCCCGATCTTCATGACCAGGCCCTTGAGCGCGCCGAGCTCCTTCACGAGTTCGGCGGCGCTCTTCACTGCCTCCGAGTCCTCGACCGGTTCGGCCTCGGGTTCGCCAGCCTTGGGGCGCACGAGGCTGCGCTTGACGAAGCCCGCGCCCATCTTCGAGGCCAGCTTGGCGGTGACCAGCGTGCGCTTGCGAAAGCCGCGGGCGATGCCGCGGAGAGGAGCGTCGTCGTCGTCGTTCATGGGGCGTTCGCGGCGACTCGTTGATACTCGATGACGGTTGGATTGGCGATGGCCGGCCGCACACTTGGCCGTCGAGTGACCAACCGCGACCGGCTCCGCGCCGCGGTGGAATTCTCAATCCGAGTTCCAAGGGGAGTGACTCGAGCGCGGTTTGTTTAGCCGCCCGGAGCCCATCCGAGGGTGTCGAGGCCACGGTGCAAAGCGTTCAGGTAGACCCGCTCGTTATCATCAATCTCGTCGTCTGCCGCCCATTGGTTCAAGGTGGCAGCGAAGATTCGAGCATGTACGGCCCGAATCTCTCTTTCGGTGATTCCCAGCTCCTTGGCGATCTCGCGTGCCACACGAGCTTCCTCTGGGCTCACCACGAAGTCTGATAGCAGCGCGAGGACCATTTGCTGGTATTCGCGAATCCTCCATCGGTCGTCGCGGGGGCTAGACGACTCCAGGACTCGGGAGATTTTCTCGACAGGGGCCTCGGCGGACGGGAATCGCGGAAGCTCGAGATCGAAGCTCTTTAGGAATTTGTACCGCTTGCCTCGCCCTCGAAGGTCCTGGAACGTCGATATCTGGAGCCGTTTCATGGCTTCCAGGTATTCCTGCATCAGCTCTGCGGCCGCGAGCACGTCACCCGTTGCCGAGTGGCCGCCAAGATGCTCGATGTCGTGATCCTGGCACGCGAGCCTAAGCGTGCAGCGGCGCCCAAGCCCTAGGAGAGGGCGCGCGTACATTGCACAAAGATACGGGATGTCCAGCTCGTGACCGATTCGGCCGAGTTAGTATTTCAGAAATCTCAGGTCGAAGTAGACGTTGTACGAGACGAGGACAGCACCATCCATTGCTTCCAGCACTTCAGGAGCGAGGTGTCGGAATGTGGGGGCCGACTCGACGTCAGCGTCGGAGATGCCGTGGACCTCGGTACCTGCCATGCGGCGTTGGGGATTGACGAGGCTGTCGAGTACGACGTGCGCACTTCCATCGGGATCGAGTCGAATGACACTGATTTCTACAATGCGGTCCAGGCCCGGCGAGAGGCCTGTAGTCTCCAGATCGACGATGCAGAACGGCACGTCGCCTACGGGGAGCTGCGCGACAGTCGGCATGGGTTCGAGACTCTACCCGCCATGCACCCTTCGGAGGCAGGCTCGAAGGTTCCATTGCGGCTGATCCTCTCGAAATCTGCGGACGCGGACCTTCAGTCCGGTCCCCACAGCGCTTCACGCAGCCCCGACGCGCGATCGATTCGCCGATGCACCGCGTGCTGGAGCACACCCGGGCTCCCGTAGACCACGATCTTCTCTCGGGCTCGCGTCACCGCGGTGTACACGAGCTCTCGGGTCAGGATGGGCGAGACCGAGGGCGGCAAGGCCAGCGCAATCTCGTCGAACTCCGAGCCCTGGCTCTTGTGCACGGTCATCGCGAAGACGGTCTCGTGCGGTGGCAGCCGGGCGGGGGCCAGCCATCGCAGGCCCCCCGCCGCGGTCTGAAACACGGCTCGGGTCTGCCCGTTGTCGTCGCGGTGAATGAGCCCGACGTCGCCGTTGTACAGCTCGAGCTGGTGGTCGTTTTCCGTGACGATGATCGGACGACCGTCGTACCAGGCCTCGCGCGGGTTGATGAGGTCGGCCTGGGCCAGCAGCTGTTCGACCAAGCGGTTGAGCGAGACGACGCCGTAGCGACCGCGCCGATGGGGCGACAGCAGCCGGAACTGAGACAGCGCCCGCATGCGCTCGGCTGGATCGCGGCTTCGCAGCAGGTCCGCGAAGCCATCGAGCACGAGCGGGCGCAGCACCTCGGGCAGGTCGTCCTCCTCGCGCAGGGGCACGAGGGCGACGGGGTTGCGCTGGCGGGGCGCGGCATCGGGCCCGATGGGGCGGCCGAGCGAGCGCACGCTCGCCGTGCCGTCACCACCGTTGATCGCCCGCGCCAGGCCGCCGATGCCCCCCTTGGCCGAGAAGCGGTAGCTCGTGGCCAGCTCGACAATGCAATCGCCGATCCCGGGAGGGCCGGGCTCTTGCGATTGCTCCGGCACCGCGTCGGGCCCGGCGAGCTCGGTCAGCTCCTGCGTGAACTCCCGCGAGTAGGCCGGTCGCCCCTCGGTGCGGCAGATGTCGCCCAAGATGGCTCCCGCCTCGACGGAGGCGAGCTGGTTCTTGTCGCCGAGCAGGATCAGGCGCGCTTGCGGAGGCACGGCGGCGACGAGCTTGGCCATCAACGCGAGGTCGACCATCGAGGCCTCGTCGACCAGGGCGAGATCGACGGGCAGCGGGTTGTCGGTGCCGTGGGCGAAGTGGGTGGGCGTGGACGGTCGGTAGCCGAGCCCGCGGTGGATGGTGGAGGGCTGGGTGGGGATGGTCCGTCGCACGGCTTCGTCGACGGGCAGCTCGTCGACCCGCGCGACGATGGACTCACCCAGTCGCGCGGCGGCCTTGCCCGTGGGGGCGAACAGCTGCATCCGCAGCGGTCGGCCGCGGTGGGTCAGCGCCTGCTGCTGCAACAGCGCCAAGATCCGCACGACGGTGCTGGTCTTGCCCGTGCCCGGACCGCCCGAGATCACGGTGAGCCCCCGCCGGGTGGCCACGAGTGCGGCGAGCCGCTGCCACGGGTCGGCCTTCAGTCCCTTGCTGGGCGCGAAGAGCCGGTCGAGCCCCGTCCGCAGCAGGCTGGCGTCGACGTCCTGCGGGCGATGTTCGACCCGGGCGCGCAGGCTGTCGGCGAGCGCGGTCTGGTACTGCCAATAGCGGGCCAGGTACAGCCGAGCCCCGCCGTCGAATACCAGCGGCGTCGGTCGTTCCCCCGCGCTCACCAGCGGGCTGGCGCTCAGGTCCATGACCCACTGAAAGCGGTTGGGCAGCTCGAGATCCAGCGGCTGGGCCTCGTCGTCGAGCAGCGGCTGCTCGAGCACGCGTCGCAGGTCGGCGCAGACGTGGCCGTGCCGAACCGCTCGGCTGGCCAAGGCGGCACCCAAGAACACCGAGCTCGGCTCGTCGGGGTGCAGCCGCGCCAAGCCGCGGGCGAAGTGCATGTCGAGCACCGAGATGACGCCCGCCTCGAGCAGTCGCTGCAGCAGGGGAGTCATTGCACCGACTCTCCTCGGAGCAAGGCCGACAGCGCATCGATGCGACGCTTCGGCGGCCGATCGAAGTACACCCCGCGGTGGGGCCCGCTGTCCGGCGTCATGCCGCGCAGGAACAGGTAGTAGACCCCGCCGAAGTGCTGCTCGTAGTCGAAGCCTCGCATCGTGCGCTCCAGGTGCCGCACCAGGGCGACCGCATACAGGTGGTACTGCAGCAGGTAGTGGTCCTCGAGCATGGTCTGCCCCAGCTTGTCCGGGGTGTAGTCGGCCATGTCTTCGCCGAGGTGGTTGGTCTTGTAGTCGGCGAGATACCAGCGCCCCTCGTGCACGAACACCAGGTCGATGAAGCCCTTGAGGAATCCGCGTAGCGGGGCGAAGCCGAGGCGCTCGAGCTGCTGCGGATAGCCGGGGGGCAGGCCCTCGTCGTGCTCGGTGAACAGGGCGACCAGGCGCTCCCGGGTCAGGGCCACCGCGTCGTCCCGCTCGCCGCCCGCGGTGGGGAGGATGAACTCGAGCTCGTTGCGTCGATGGTCGTTGGTCAGGGCCCCGAGGGACATCGAGGGATCCTCGGGTGAGATCGGCGTCTTCAGCTGCTGGTCGAGGGCGAGCCTCGCCGTCTCCGACCAGGGATCCCGCGGGTAGCCGTAGGCATCGAGCTTGGTGTCCAGCAGTTCCTGACGTTCGTCTCCCGGGGCGTGGAAGTCGAGGTGCTCGAGGATCTCGTGGAAGAAGTTGCCCGCCTTGGCGCCCCGGGGGAACTCCGCGAGGGTAATCGCGCCCTCGCTCACCGCGGGCGGAGGCTTGTGGCCGGGCTCGGCGGTGTGCTCGTCTCGATCTCGCCCCTCGCTGGCATCGCCGCGGGGGAGCTCGCGGTCGGCCACCATGGTGGTGAAGCTCGCGGTTCGTCGAGTGCGGTCGATCGCCAGCGCCGGTCGTCGTGCCGTCAGCTTCAGCTGCGGGCGCGAGGGGGGGCGGTAGGGGACGGGGGCACCCTCGTCGAGCCGGGACACGGCCCAGACCCCCTCGCCGCGCTCGCGCAGCCAGTCCATCATCTCATCGTCGGTCTGCTCCTTGACCTTGCCCGCGATGAGCTCGGGGTCCCACGGCCAGTTCGGATCGGCCAGCGGCGAGCCCAGCAGGTACCCGAGCGACGAGCGGTGGCTGCGATAGAAGCCGCCCCACACGATCACGCAGCGATGGCGCGCCCGGGTGATGGCGACGTAGAGCAGGCGCAGGTTCTCGGCCGCCTTCTCGCGCCGCGCGATGGAGATGTTGGGATCGGCGTCTCGGTCCTTGCGCCCCTTGGGCTTGCGCCGCACGTCGATCTTGAGCCGATCGCCATCGTCGGGATCGTGGAAGAGCAGGTTCTCTTCTTCGTCGGCAAACAGCCCGCCGCCGTCCCACAAGTAGGGGCAGTAGACGACCGGATACTCGAGGCCCTTGCTGCGGTGGATGGTGATGAGCTGCACCGCACGGTCGTCACGCTCGAGCCGGAGCTTGACCGCCTCGACCATCGACGAGCGGGTGCGGCGTTGCTGCTGGAACCATCGCAGCAGGCCCGCCGGGCCCAGGTGCTCGGTGGTGGCCGCGGTGTGCAGCAGCTCGGCGAGGTGCAGCAGGTTGGTCATCCGCCGCTCGCCGTCCAGCATGGCCAGCAGCCGACCCTGGGTGCCGCGCTCGGAGATCAGCGCGCGGAACATCTGCACGAAGCCGCGCTCCACCCACTGCTCGTGCCAGCGACGAAAATCGTCGATCCAGAGGTTCCACTCCGTGTCGTCGTCGTCGGACATCGACTCGAGCGTGTTCGCGCTGACGCCGAACAGCTCGGTGGTGATGGCCGCGCGCAAAAGAGCGCTGCGCGTGGGCTCGGCCACCGCCCCCAGCACCCGATACAGCTCGTTGGCCTCGGGGGTGTCGAACACGGTGGCGTCGCCGTACACCACGCTGGGGATGCCCAGGTTGCGGAGTTCTCGCTGCACTCGGATCGCCTGGTCGTTCTTGCGGACGAGCACGGCGACGTCGCCTGCGTGCAGGTCTCGCTCGTCCTGGCCGGTCCCGATCCGAGCGCCTTCGTCGAGCAGCCGGCTGATGTCGGCGGCCACGCGGGCAGGGATGCGGCGCTCGGCCCAGTCGGCCATGATCTGCTTGCCCTTGACCTGGGCGCCCTCGCGGGGCTGCACCTTGAGCTCGAAGGCGGGCAGGGGCTTGCCGTTTTGCAGCAGCGCCGACTCGGCCCCGGGGCGCGGCTTCACGGGCGGGAAGCCGATGTCCTCGATGAGGAAGGGCCGGGGCACCTCGAACAGCCGCTGGACGGCAGCCAACAGCGGCGGGTCCGAGCGCCAGTTGGTGTCCATGGTGAAGCGCCGCTTGCTCGCCGCCTTGGCCGCCCGCAAGTAGGTGAACACGTCCGCGCCGCGGAAGCCGTAGATCGCCTGCTTGGGGTCACCGATGAGGAACAGCGGCTGCTTGGTGTTGCCGTAGAGCGTGCGGAAGATCCGGTACTGGATGGGGTCGGTGTCCTGGAACTCGTCGATGAGCGCGGCGCGATAGCGGCGACGCACGGTCTCGGCCAGGCGCCGTCCCGCTCGCCCGCGCAGGGCCTTGTCCACGCGCTGCAGCAGGTCATCGAAGGACTGGACCCCGGCCGCGACCTTGCGCCGTGGGACCTCGCGCCGCAGGTGAGACACGAGGCGCCGCTTGAGCTCGACCTCGCGGGTCCGATGGTCTTCCTCGAGGGGGCGCCGGGCTTCGTCGAGCTGCGCGATGGCATCGAAGAACGCGTGCTCGGGCGGCTTACCTCCCGTGCGCTTGTGTCGAACCGAAGTCGCGGCGGCCAGCTTCTCCGGCAGGAACTTCTCGAAGCCCACGCACCCCAGCTCCGGTCCCGGCTCCTCGCTGCGCATGAACGCGTCCATCGCGAGGAACCACGTGGGCATGTCGTCGCGGCGGTACTTGCTCTTGTGCAGGTGGGGGAAGTCCAGCAGCGTGGAGCGAATCTCCTCGCGGTCCTTCCACCACAGGGCCCGGGCGTGCCGGAAGGCCTCGACGTAGACCGAGGTGGTGGGCGAGTCGCTCACGGTGAGCCGGTCGGGCACGACCGGGGCGTCGATGTGGCGCAGGGCCAGCCGCGACAGCGACATCAGGCGATCGGGCGAGAGGTTCTCGCGGTGCAGGTGGCGAACGAAGCGGGCGTCGGTGCCGTACAGCTCCCGCGCCCAGAAGTCGCGCAGCACCTGGTCGACGATCGGCTCGTCGTCGAGGATGAGCTCGGTGTCGAAGGCCACGCCGCTCTCGAAGGCAGAGTCGTGCAGCACCCGGTTGCAGAAGCCGTGGATGGTGGAGATCGGGGCCTCGTCGAAGGAGCGCAGCGACAGGGCCAGGCGCTCGCGGTCGCGGTCGGCGTGGCCTTGCTCGCGGCGTTTCTCGACGAGGGCGGCCAGCGTGGGATCGGAGGCGTCGTCGTGGCGATAGGCGGACAGGGCCGCTCGCAGTCGCCCGCGGATCCGATCGCGAAGCTCTGCCGCGGCGGCCTCGGTGAAGGTCACCACCAGGATCTGCTCCGCCCCCAGGTCGCGCTCGAGCATCAGCCGCACGAACAGGGTGGCGATGGCGTAGGTCTTGCCCGTGCCCGCACTGGCCTCGATGAGGTTCGTGCCCTCGAGGTTGGTGCCCAGCGGATCGAAGCTGCGCATCACTCACCCTCCCGGAGGTGGTCGAGCAAGGGGCCGAACACGCGGCGGGACAACGACGCGAAGTCGCCTCCGACCAGCGGCGGTGACAGCAGCGAGAAGCCCTCGTGCAGCGGATCTTGGTCGCCGAAGATACGGGCGAGGTGGGGGTCGTCGCGCTCGGCGAAGCCCCGGCCTTCCCAGGCCCCGCGTGCGGCGATGCGAGCCTCGGTGTCGCCCTTGTCCTCGCGCAGGGCCTCGACGTAGGCGAACGAGGCCCGGGGAAAGAGCAGCAGCGGGCGCTGCTGGCCCGTGACGTACAGCCGCGCCAGGTCCTCGAGTCGAGCTCGGGCGTCGTCGACCGGCTGCAGACGGCAGATCTTCGCGCCGCCCGGCTTGCCCGGACGCCCCACCAGCACCGATTGCCGTGTCTGGTCCGAGGGGGAGAGCACGCACAGCACCAGGTGCCGGATCCACGCCGAGAGCAGGTGCTTGGGGCGGACCATGCCGTACTGCGCGTGCACGATGGCGTTGGGCCAGCGGCGGTCGAGCTGCCCCACCAGCCGCAGGTCGGTCAACGACAGGTCGATGGGGAGGTTGGCGAGCCGCGAGCCATCGCGAAGCCGTCGCGCCACCGCGGCGATGGGGTCGGTGTCCATCGCGATCGCCTCGTACAGCGAGTCGCCCGCGGCCCCCAGCGGCAGCAGCCCCATCCCCCGCAGCAGCTCGCGTGAGCGCAACGAAGGCAGGTTGTCGAGGCGATGCTCGAGGATCTCGGTGCCCGCGCGCCACTGCTCTAGCGGGTCGAGCTCCATCGGCTCGCGGTCGCTGCGGTCGCGGACCCACTCGTCGAGGTTGATGCCCAGCCGCCGCTTGAGCAGCTGGGCCGCGGGCTGCTGGAAGAACCGCACCAGGCGATCGAGCTCGAGCGGTCGAGCCTCGCTGCCCTCGTCGTCCTCGGACGGCGGCAGCAGCTCCTCGAACAGCTCGATGCGATGGTCACCCCCGCCTTCCGAGTGCAGGGCGCGGGCGCCCTCTTCGTAGGCCTTGGCGTAGCTCCATAGCCGCGGGTCGGGATCGGCCCCGAAGTAGCGCGGGGAGAAGGGCTGCATCGGGTGCCGTAGCACCAGCTGATCGCGCAGCGAGCCCTGCTCCGCCACGAAGCTCTCGTCGAGCACGTCGAGCAGCTCGCTGACCACGACCGAGGGCGGCAGGTCGGAGTTGTCCTGGATGCTCTGGCCGACGTAGCTGACGATCACGCGGCGACGGGCGGCGAGCAGGGCCTCGAGGAAGAGGTAGCGGTCGTCCGAGCGGCGCGAGCGGTCGCCCGGCTGCGGGCGCTCGGCCATGAGGTCGAAGCCCACCTTGCGGTCGCCACGGGGAAAGGCGCCGTCGCTCATGCCGATCATGCAGACCACCTCGAAGGGGATGGTGCGCATGGGCAGCATGGCGCAGAAGGTGATGCCGCCGGCCAAGAAGCGCTGGGCGGGTCGCTCTTCTTCGAGGCGCTCTTCGACCAGGGCGCGCATCGACTCGAGCGTCAGTGACCCGGTGAACCCGGCCTCGCGAGCGTCGGTGACGAGGCCGTCGATGGAGCGTCGCAGCTGCTGGTGCTCGAACGCGGCCTCGCCCACCGTGGCCAGCATGTCGTCGAGCAGGGAGGTCAGCGCTTCCTGCCACTCGCCGGGCGTGCGCGGGGTGACGAGCCGAGCGAGGTGGTCGAATAGCTGCTCGCAGAACTCGGCCAGCTTGCCCAGAAGCTCGGCGTCCTGGCCCTCGATCTCGTCGTAGGGCAGTACGCCCGCGAAGGTCTCGCGCCCCTGTCCGGGCAGGCCGTAGCCCAGCAGCAAGCGCTGGAGCCCGAAACGCCACGTGTTCTGGTCGTAGCGGGGCTGACCGTGGTCGCCGCGATGCTGCGAGTCGATGCCCCAGCGCACCCCGGCCGCCCCGACCCACTCGGTGACGCGGTCGAGGTCGTCGGCCGAGATCTCGAAGCGCGTATGCACGGCCTCGACGGCGAGCAAGTCGAGGATCTCCGAGACGGTGACACGACCGCCCACCAGCCCGAGCAGCCGATGGAACGCCTCGATGGCCGGGCTCTCCGCGCGCACGCGTCGGTCGGCGATGCAAAAGGGGATGAAGCTGGCTTCGCCTTGCTCGCGACCGAACACCGCCTCGACCAGCGGGGCATAGGTGTCGACGTCGGCCATCAACACCACGACCTGGTGGGGCGCGATGCCGAGCGCCTTCGGCCCGGCGAGGATGTCGAGCAGCTGGTCGTGCAGCATCTCGACCTCGCGCATCGGCGAGTGGCAGGCGTGGAAGGTGATGGAGCGGTCGTCGGGCGCGACGGTATGGGGCGGCGGTCGTGACGGGTCTTCGGCGTCCTCGGTCTCCGCGCCGCGATGGCGCAGGTGCAGCACGTCCGACTGCATCAGCTCGAGCATTGTGGCTGCTTCCGGCTCGTGATAGAGCGAAGCGTCCGCCTCCTCGTAGTCGAGCTCGCGCTCGAGCACGAGCTGGAAGTCCCGGCCGACGCCGCCGAACGAGGCCAGCAAGGGGTTGCCGAGATCGGTGGTCGAGGGCAGGGGGGTCTCGGGGTCGCGGAGGGCTCGCAGCGCCTGCCGCCCCGATCGAAGCTCGGCCCAGTACTCCTGCGAAGGCGAGAGCACGAACATGTGCACGGGCACATGGCGCGCCAGCGCACCCAAGACTTGTACGTAGAAGGGAGGGAGGGTGGAGACCCCGAACACGCTGATGCGGGCGGGCAGCACCGAGCGATCGAAGTCGCCGGAGTCGAGGCAACGGAACACGTCGCGGGCGAGGGCGGGGGCGTGGTCTCGCCCCTGGCGCTCCACGATCGCGCGCCACAGCCGAGCCTGCCAGTGATCGTCGGCGCCGCCGTCCCACGACAGGATCTCGCGCGGGCGGTAGATGGCGTAGCGATCGAGGACCTCGGCGATGCGCTGGGCGAGCTGGAAGCGGGCCTGACCGCGCGGGTCGGTGGCGACGTAGCGGCGCAGCTCTTCGAAGGCGGGCGTCGCGAGCAGCTCGGGGAGCGCGGCCATCACCGACCACAGCAGGCGAGATCGGGTGAAGCCCTCGGTGGCGTCCGCCCGGGGGCCGAGCACCCCGGTGAACAGGTCCTGCACGAAGCGCCGCGGGAAGGGGAAGGCCCCGCCGACCCAGCCGTCGAAGCGTTCCGCGAGTCGCATCGACAACCACACCGCCATCGCGCGGCTGTGCACCATGATCGGCTCGGACTGCATGGGCCCGGCCGCGGGCTCCCGCAGCATCTCGGTCAGTGCGTCGAGCAGCGCCTCGACGCGATTACTGCGATAGACCTTCATCCGGGCGGGCCGTGGCTCGAAAACGAGGGCAGCGACCGAGCGTGCCGCCGAGGCTCACGACAAGCAAGGCCCGCAACGGCCGTGAGCGGGGCCGCACGGGCTGCAGCGCCACCGAAGGCCGAGATCGTCCCGATTCCCGGGTACGGGCGACCCTTGTCGCGCCGCCGCCACCGGCCCCGAACCGGGTGAAATCGAGGTGGGGCGGCTCGCCCCCGGTGACGGTCCCGAGCCGGCCGCGGACCGCCCGCGCCGCGGCGAGACGCCACACGGGGACTTGTTGCGACCGGTCGCCTGCTCTACCGTCGAAGCGTGAGCACGCGTGTTTGGGCATCGGGGTCGGGAGCGTTGGCAATGGTCTTCGCGCTGCAGGTGGGCTGTGTGGTCGACGACGGCAACGACGACGCGAGCGCCGAGGGCAGCGCGGTCGACGACGAAGGCAACGACGACGGCAACGATGACGGCGGAGTCGGGGCGGACGTGCCCGACAGTCCGTACTGCTCGGGCGTCTCGGCTTGGGGCGCTTCGGAGACCAGCTTCGAGGTCGCGGTGCTCGACCTGGTGAACCTGGCGCGAGCCTCGGCCCGCAGTTGCGGCGGCCAGAGCTTCGCCGCCACCGGTCCCGTGGTGATGGAGCCGCGGCTTCGCTGCGCGGCGCGGGTCCACAGCCTCGACATGGCCGAGCGCGGGTACTTCGATCACACCAACCTCGAAGGCGAGTCGCCCTTCGATCGGATGGAGCGCGCGGGCTACGAGTTCCGGGCCGCGGGCGAGAACATCGCGGCGGGGCAGCCCACGCCCGAAGAGGTCGTCAACGGCTGGCTCGACAGCCCGGGGCACTGCTCCAACATCATGAGCCCGGACTTCCAGGAGCTGGGCGTCGGGTACTACGCCACGCAGTCGGGTCAGTTCCCCCACTACTGGACGCAGGTCTTCGGAACTTCGCTGTAGTGATGCCGGACGAGGGGGCGGAGCCGGGCTCGGTCCAGGCGGCCATCGAGCGAGGCGAGCGCGCGGCCGCGTCGATCACGGTGCGACGGCTTCGGCGTGAGCTGGGCCTGTGGCGAACGGCGCGGGTCTTGGCCCGCGTGGCGGTGGGGCGCGCTCGTGGTGCGCCCTTCGCCGAGTTGCCGCCACCCGACGACGAGCGTGATCGACTCTCGCGGCGTCAGTGTGGCCCCGCGGTGCTGCTGTATCGGGCGCTCCTTCGCGAGACCACCCAGCCCCACGCGCTGCAGCTGACCCGGGCTTCGATCCAGGCGGGGGCGCTGCCCTTCCTCGAGCGCATGATCCCGCCGCTGTCCCTCGAGCGCTTCGCCGTCGAGGGGCCAGCTTTGGCCCAGCGCTTCTTCAACGCGGAGGGCGAGGCGCGCATGATCGACGAGCGCACCATGGGCTTCGATGTGCGGCGCTGTCGCTTCGTGGAGCTGCTCGAGGCCGCGGGGGCCGCGGAGCTGTCGCCGCTGATGTGCGAGGTCGACGGTGAGTTCTTCGATGGCCAACGCCGTCCGGTGACGTTACGACGACGTCACACCCTCGCCGCGGGCCACGACCGTTGCGATTTTCGCTTCGTGGCCCATGGGAACGATGACGCGGGACGAGGCGGGGTGGGTTAGCCTTTCGCCATTACCATGCCCGCCCGTCCCAAGCTCCCCCCCGCTTCCACCTCGCCCGACCTCGTCCCCGCCCCGCTTCCTCGCCGCGCCTTCTTGGGTCTCGCCCTCGGTGCATCGGCGGCGTGGCTGAGCGGCTGTGGCGACGACTCTCCGGCGACGGGCGGCGAGGGCGAGACCGAGGGCAGCAGCGGGAGCGAGTCGGGGGACGTGCCGTCCGCGATGACCACCACGGGCCCCACCGGTCTCGACGATACCTCGGGCGATGGTTCCGGCGACGAGAGCACGGGCGGCACGGGTGATCCGGCTGCGTGTGACGACGAAGGCACGCTGCTGCGCTTCGACCCCGACGCCGTGCCCCAGGACGACGCTGCCTTCCCGTACACGATCTTCGCGGGCGAGATGCAGATGACCTCGGTCTTGCTCTCCGTCCAGATCCCCGACGCTCAGCCCAAGTGGCTCCGCGTATGGCGACCGGCCGAGGAAGAGGGCTCGAGCATCGTGGTGGCCGAGCTCGAGGTGACGCCCGACGCCGACGGCTACGTCAAGGTGCCCATCGATGGCCTATGCCCCGGCACCTGGTACCAGTACGCGTACTTCGTCGGTGACCCGGACGCTCCCGATGCCCGCAGCCCCATCGGCGAGGTCCGAACCGCTCCCGAGGAGGACGCGCTCGAGCCCCTGACGGTGGCGATGACCGCCTGCAACGGCAGCAGCCTCAACTGGCCCGCCCTCGCCCGCACGGCCGACGAGTACTACGACGTGTTCATGCACCTGGGCGACATGGTCTATGCCGACGGCTCGACCTCGCTCGAGGACTATCGGCAGGTGTGGCGGGAGTACACCGCGGCCGAGGACTACCGCATCTCGCTGTCGCGCTCGGGGCTGTTCGTGACCTGGGACGACCACGAGATCGACGACAACAGCAACTTCGATCGGGAGACCATGGCCCCCGATCAGCTGCAGAAGCGCCAGAACGCCATGGACGCGTTCTTCGAGGTGCTGCCCATCGAGGCGGAGGGCCCCGACTACCAGCTGTGGCGGAGCTTTCGCTGGGGGCGGACGGCCGAGATCATCGTGCTCGACTGTCGCTACGAGCGGCGCCCCTCGATGAACCAGTACATCAGCCCGGCCCAGATGGAGTGGCTCCAAGATCGGCTGCTCAACAGCCCCTGCCACTTCAAGATCGTCATGAACTCGGTGCCCATCACCAACATGCCGGTCATCTGGGACTTCGCGGCGTTCGACCGCTGGGAGGGCTACATCGACCAGCGCGGCGAGCTTCTGAGCTTCATCGACCAGAACCTCATCACCAACGTGTGGTTCGTGTCGGGCGACTTCCACACCAGCTTCGTCTCGCGCATCGAGCCGGGGGGCACGCTGACCTCGAACACCTACGAGATCGCGATCACGGGCGGCAACACCAACCCGCTGCCCGACATCACGACCGGCTTTTCCGGCGATCAGTTCGACTACGGCGTCACCGAGGCGCGCGGCTGCATCCTCATGTTCGACCCGGAGGCCAACGCGGTGAACGTGCGCTTCATCGACCCGGACACGGGCGAGGACCTGTACAACGAGACGTTGTCGCAGACCTCGGGCAGCATGGGGCCGCGCCCGCGGGTGCCGGCTCGCCGCCGCGAGTGAGCCTTCAGTCCGCGTCGAGCACGGCCCGGCCCGCGCTCGCGAGGTCGGCCACGCGCTCCCGCGCTGCTTCCGGCAGCGTGAACGCGAAGTGCTGGTCGGACTCGGAGCCGAAGCAGACGCAGCGCTCTTCGACGGTGGCCAGGGTATAGCCCGTCTCCACGTCGAGCAGCATGCGGTCGAGCACCAGCGGCAGGTTGCACTCGCTCAGGGGCTCGTGGGACTCGCGATGCAGGACCTCGATGCCCTTGCGGCGCAGGACGAACTCGCCCGAGGTCATCATCAGCTCGATGGGGCTCCGATCGGTGCCGCGGTCCTCGAGGTCTTCGAGGTCCTCCTCGTCACGGATGACCCGGATGCCGGCCTCTTCGGCGGAGATCATGCGTCGCCACTGCGTCTTGGGCAGGGCGGCGTTGATGCGCTCGATGCCCTCGACCATCAGCGGCCGGAGCTTGCGGCAGTGGATGCGCCCATCGGGATGGTGGGGAAGCGCCGCCTCGGAGACGACCGGCGCGAGCCAAGTGGTGGTGCCCGTCGTCAGGTCGACCAGCGCCAGGCCGTCCTGCCGTAGCGGCTCTTGGTCGAGGTAGTCCTCCCAGCCTTCACCGCCGTCGCTCTCCCAGTACTCGTCGTGGAGATCGTGGACGGCCCAGCGCCCATCAGTGCTCACGGCCGGGGCGGCGAGGAGGTCGACCCCGAAGGCGCAGCTGTCTGTGCCCGCCCAGGAGCCTCCGTCCCACGAAAAGCGCAGACGCGGCTGCGTGCGATCGGGGGTGACGGAGGCGGCAGCCGGGGCTGTATCGCTGGGGCGCTGGCCCGCAGCCTGCTCCCCGTACGACACGAACGCGTCCGGTGCGCTGGAGGAGGGCTCGGGCTCCGCCTCCAGCGCGAGCGCGACGGGGCTTTCCGCCGCGCACCCGAGGGCCGTCAGCAGCAGCACGATGGGCAAGCGCATGCCCGACGGACGCCCGAGTGCAAAGGGATATTCCGCACCCGGGCGGGACGGGGCTCAGCCCTCGACGCACTCGACGAGCACGGGCTCC
>JBCCHT010000022.1:0-211025 GCA_039028615.1 Myxococcota bacterium
AAAAGCAGATCCACAAGCAGTGGCAACCTCAGGTGCAGAAGACATTCACTCGCACGTAGAAGCTGCACTAATCGAAAAAGTAGGTGATTTAGCTAAAAAGCTACACACAGGCCGAAGCCGTAATGACCAAGTAGCCACTGACTTTAGATTATGGTGCCGCGATACTGCCGATCATTTACTCGGTGCAATTGCTGCACTAAAAGCTGAGTTTGTGGCGTTAGCTGAGCGCGAACTGGGCACTATATTGCCAGGCTACACTCACTTACAACGTGCTCAACCTGTACTGTTTAGCCATTGGTGTATGGCTTATGTAGAGATGCTAGAGCGTGATGAAAGCAGCTTGCAAGATGCCAAAGCGCGTTTTAAAAATCGACTTCTCGACGGTGCCAACCCCGGAGCAACGAAGGCAATGGACTCGACTTCCGCCGCTCGATCGGCCGCGATGCCCGCAACCAAGCCGCGATTGAACTCTCCCCGGACTTTCTCTAGAGCTTTGTTGAAGTCCTCCTGAGGAAGCCCCTCATATTGCTCGGCTATTCGGTACAGCCGAGATTGATATTCCGCGATTCTCCGCGGACCGTCCCCACCTGGTTCAAAGATCGAGGCATCCCGCCCTAGGAAGTACGCCCCTGTAAGGGACGCTTCACGCGCTTCCGCATAGCGTTCCAGAAACTCGGCATCTGCCGCTCGAAGGTTCTCTTCGAACTCGACAGCGAGATAGTTGACCTGGTCCTTTCTGATGTTCGCGAGCCTGTTTCGCTGGCGTTCTCTTCTGCGCAGAGCTTTTCGGGCAGCTCGTTTCTCGGCATCGGTAGGTTCGCTCGGTGTCAGAGCGTTGAAGCGATCGACGAGTTCGTTGTGATCCCGCTGAAGCTGCTCTAGCTCCGCTCCTTGGGCAGTCTCTGCTGCCCTCTCGTTCGCCGCGATCGCCTGCAGGATAGCTGCATGTTCGGCCTCCGAACTTGTACCCGTGGGATCACTCAACGCGACGGGGTTTCCGCGAACGTACGCGTACCGGTTGACCCCGTCCCCGAGCCCGATCGGATCACTCGCCGTCCAGCGCCCTAGCCAGCACGCGTAGTACCGCGCCCCGTGGTAGTAGAGCCCGGTTTCTTCGTCGCGCTCTTTCCCGGTGTACCGATACCGCTTGGCGCTGACCTCTACGCTCGAGTCCACCGCTCGATACGAGCTGCTGCCGTACGGGTGGTACTCCTCGTAGCTCACCGTGTTGGCGGCGTCATCGAGCTCCAACGAGGCTGAGCCCAGATGGTTACTGTACTGGTACCTCGCGATGTTGGCGGGGTCGGGCACGGGTGCGCCCGCGTCCACGGTCTGCGTCTCGACGAGGCAAATCCGACCGGTATCGTCAGAAATGTGCAGGGTCTCCCGCTCGAGCTGGACGACGCTCCCCTGCCGCTCGCGGTACAGCTCGACGCCACCGAGGTAGACGCGCTCCTCCGACTGCGACCCAGCTTGATTGACGCGGACCTTCCGGACGCGATTGCCCGACGAGTCGTAGACGAACCAGACGTCACCGCCACCGCCGAGGTCGGCGTGCTGCATGCGATCGGCGTAGTCCCAATCGATCGCGGCCAGGTGGGGCATGGCGGTCATGTTGCCGTGCACATCATACGCGTAGGTATGCGTGAACGGACCGGCCGGAGGGTCGCTCGGGGCCGAAGTCGACAGTAAGCGGTTGCCCGATGCGTCGTATTGGTAGGCACGCGTCCAGTTGCCGCCCGTGGCGACATGCTGCATCTGTTCGATGTTGCCGACGGGATCGTAGAGGTAGGTCTCGGAGTACGGGCGCAGGGCAGCGGGGTCGTTGGTGTCGGGCAGCACGCCCGGTGTGAGCTCGGACGAGACGGGTTGCCCCTGCGTGGCGTGCTCTCGGCCTTCAGCGACGGTCAGCTGATAGGTCGCGTCATACTCGAAGCGCTGCCTGGCCGTGATTTCGGCGTTGGCGAAGAACACGGTCTGCTGTGACAGATCGTCGATCTCGACGATGTTGCCCACCGGGTCGTAGACGTAGCGCAGGTCCTGCAGCGTAGCGCCATCGCTCGCGCGGGTGGTGTGGATCCGTCGAAGCCGTAGCGTGGTGTCGTCGTAGGCGTAGGTGGTCGTCGTGCCGTTGCCGTAGGCGATCGATGAACGCCGGCCCCGCACGTCGTAGTCGATCCCATCCACGAAGCTGGTCGCAGGTACGGCGCCACGAACGTCGGCGGCCACCGACTCGAGCTGACCGGCGTCGTTGTAGGTCAACCGCGTGACCGTGCCGTCGGCCGAGGTCTGCGTCTCGGGCCGGCCGAGCGCATCCCAGGTCGTCTCGCTGACGAAGACCTCGGTCTCGAGGAGAGCCTCGGCGGCGGCATCGAGCGCAGCGAGGTCGCCGAGGCCGGCGAGCGCGGTCCAGTCGGGGGTGCTCGTGTAGCTGGTGGCCAAGCGCCGCTCGCTTCGCAACAGCTGTCCCTTGAAATCGAACTCGGCGCCGCGAGTCACGCCGGCCGAGTCGAAGTGCCGAAGGACCTGACCGCGGAGGTTGTCGTCCTCGGGATTGGGAACGGACTCGCCGTAGAAGGTCCGCACGAGCAGTTGCTCGGGCTGCGCTCCCGCCTGCACGTAGGCATGGGTCGGCCGGAAGAGCGCGTCATACTCGTTGCGGAACGCGTGTCCACGATCGTCGAAGGCGCGCAAGGGGGCACCCAGGACGTTCGGCACGGTCCGGCGGATCCCCGCGTCGTGCGAGGAGACCTGAAGCGCGAGCCCCTGCATGCCGAAGACTCGAGCCTCCGCCTCGTTGCCGCGCGCATCGATGACCTGGAGCACGTTGCCTTCCACGTCCATCACCGTGCGAGTCAGCTGGAACTCGTCCGAGCCCCCTGCCCTTCGGTTGTGCACGAGCACTCGCGGCGTCCGCCCGAGAGAGTCGAAGTACGCGACGGTCGGCGTGTCGTGGTGCGGCACCGTGACTTCCGCGGCCCGCCGCTCGGAGTCACCCGCGGGCAACGCCAAGCGCTCGGTGTGCCAGCTCGACTCGACCGCGGTATCGTTCGGATCGAAAGAGACCTGTCGCCACGGATCGAAGTCGACGCGAGAGAAGGTCCCGTCGGGCATCTGCGTACGAATCAGCCGCCCCAGCGGGTCGTAGTGCATCGTCGGCGTCACGCCCTGCATGGTCATGACGGCCTCGGATTCGTAATCTGGACGATCGCTGAAAAACGGCTCGTATTGCTTGACCGGGTTGCCCTTGTTGTCGAGGACGGTCCGCCCGTTGCCAACCCACCGCGAAGCCGCGGCAGCCAGCTGTAGGTTCCCTTCGGCGTCGAGCACGAGCTCGCCCTGTTCGTCTCGCAGGGGCGCCAGGCCGGGCTCGGCCTGAGCCTTGACCTGTACGACTTGCCCCCCGCCATCGTGATGGCTTCGCGACTCGATCCATCGCACGTTGCTGGGGCCGTGCTGCTCGCGTGCGTAGGAGTGGACGAAAACCGGCGTAGACTCGGCGTCGTCACGCGTCTGGTAGTACGCCCACAGATCGTACTCCATCCGCGCCGTGGGGTCCTCGAGCGTGTCCCCCAAACTCTCCGTGGTCTTGCCCATCACCGCGGTGGCGACGACCAACCCGAGTTCATCGAAGGCCACCGCTTGGCGATTGCCATTGGGGTCGGTGACGAGATCCGGCGAGAGCGTTCGGTAGTCGGTTTGCGCCTCGATGGTATTGAGCAGCGGATCCGCGACCGACAAGACGGCAACGGTATGCGGGTCGTACTCGACGGTCGTTGCGTTGCCGAACGCGTCGAGAACCGTGGTCGGCAGGTAGAAACGGGTGGGATCGAAGATCTGCCGTCCGGAGCGCACGAACCACGCGCTTCCCTCTTGGACATAGCCGCCTTCGAGCATCACGCTCGCGTCGACGTCGGCGCCGAACACGGCCTGACGCTGAGCATCGGTCATGACTTGCTCGCGAGTCTCGAAGGGCAATGCACGGATGCCGACCTGGCCCAACGGCAATGGCCCCACCAGGGCATCGTCGTAGTACAGCTGCCGACTCTCGGACAGTCGCCTTCGCTGTCCGGCGGCCGCGACCGCCTCGAACTCCACGACGGTCGCCGCCTCGAATGCAGCATCGAGCTGCGTGACAGAGAACGGCTGCCGATCGTCGCCGGACATCTCACCCAACTCGAAAGCACGCGTCGCGAATGGAGTCCCGAGCCGATGGTGCCCTGCCCCCCAAGGAGCGTTGACGACATCCGTCTCGGTGATGACGACTGCGGTTTGCCCCTGCTCGGGCACCTCCGCGGGCACCGTCCGTCGCGGATAGGCCACCGTCGCCGCCCGTGTCACGTGAGCGTATTCGTCGACGCGCAGCACGAGCGAATGGCTGACGCGCGGATCGAACCCGACCACGCCCGTCTCGGAATCCTCGTCGCCCCGTTCGTAGTGAGACGCAATGCTCTCGCCCGCGTGGGCAACAAAAACGGCATGGGCGTTTTCTGCCTTCGGCTGGACGAGGCGAACGACCGTGTTGCTCTCGGTCACCTGGTAGGGGTTCGCCTCCAGCGAAGAACCGTCTTCGACGTAAATTTCCTGGCGTAGCGTCGACCCCCGCAGGACCCGAAGCGCCTCCCGGGTCTCGGCTGGGCTCACCCCCTCGGGGATGGTGGTGTCCCCCAGCGCCGCGGCATCGGGATCACCGGACCAATACTCGGATACGAATTGCTGAGAGATTTCGGCGCGCCCCAAGAATGCGCCCGTGTGGAACCAGCTGCGAGACACGACAGGGGGCTTGCGAAGCTCGTCGTCGACGCTCTCGTACCCATCGGGAAACAGCTGCGCCTGCTCATGATGCTCGAAGGCCTCGGCATCGCGTTGTTCGACGAATCCAAACCCGCGAAACTCTCGCTCGGGGCCGTCGAAGTAGCCGTGACGGTAACGATACGTCGATACGAACCGAGCGCGTCGCACCCGATCGAGAACCTCGACGCGCTCGATCACCTGCACGGGGAACGGCAGCCGCGTGCGCCACGGCCGACCTGCCGCCTTGTCCTCGAGATAGAACCGGGTCGACGGCGCATAGCGAACGCGGGTCTCCAGCCCGCGATTGTTGTAGGTGGCCGTCAGCAGATACGGCTTCCCTTCCGGCATCAAGTCGATGTAGCGAAGGGCTCGACGACGGTCGCGAGGCAACGGTGACGACCACACCAGGTCGGCCGTTCCCGTCCCCGTCAGGTCGACGAGGTCCGCGTGGGACACCGACGACGTCGGCGGGAACTGGCCGAGCACCTGCGGCTCGGCGAATCGGTTGCCCGACTGATTGAGCCGCACCTCGGGGCCGCGGCGACCGAAATACAGCAGGTCGGCCGTGCCCGAACCATCGATGTCGCCCAGGCGAACCGCATCGGCACGGAAGGACTCGGGGTGGTCGATAGCCGACAGTCCGCCCATGCGGATGCGAGTTCCGAAGCGCCCGTGCCCGAGGTTGGGCCAGTACGCGAGGTCCCCCGCCCGTACCCGTACGATGTCGGCCAGGCCATCGCCGGTCATGTCGGCGACGAAGATCGCGACCTGCGGCGAGCCATAGACCAGCTGCGGCCCTTGGGCGTCATCGTGGGGCTTGGCCACGACCACCGCGGGCTCGAAGCCCTGGTGCCCCTTGCTCCGGTACCACGCGAAGTGGTCGCCGTTGTCGACGAGGATGTCGGTGAGCCCGTCTCCGTCCACGTCGGCCCACTGCACGCGAGGGCCATCGATCTGGCGCCCGGGGAAGTGGGTGAGCGGCCGAGGCGGCGCCCAGTGTTCGTCTTCTCGTGGATAGATCCGGGGGCCGGCGAAGTCGACGAGGCTCAGGCGGCCGTCACCATCGAGATCCATCAGCCGTGCGGCGCTGGTCCCCGTAGACGGGATGGTCGGCAACGTCCGAATGCGGCCATAACGAGGCCCCCCCGCCCCCTCGGCCGAGCGCATCAGCGGCTCCTTGTACTGCAGTCCACGCCCCGAGTTGACGAGGATCCCTGGTAGGCCCTCGGCATCGAGATCGGTGAGGCGGATCTGGGCTCCATCGACGCCACGACCGAGGTCCGCGATCGTCGACGGATCCACATCCCGCACCGCCTGCCCCAGCGTCGGGCGCGAGTACTCGAGTTCGACCGGAGGCATGGCCGCTGCGCGGTACTCACCTTCGTTGGTCCGCACGTACCCACGCTGGGTCGCCGCCACCAGCAACGTCGCCGCCGGGTCTTCCTCGTAGTAGAAGTCCGTCGACGCCACCAGCACCGGTGCCGCGGACCCGAGTTCATTCGGGAAGCGGTGGAACATCAACACCCGCCGACAGAGCCTTCGGGTGCGGATGTCGAAGCCACTGCGGTGACTCGAGAAGGTGTCGAGCCGGGTGCTCCAGGGGCCGCTTTCGACCGAGGGAACGACGATCGTCTCCGTGGAGGCTTCGTCTCGAGCAGGGACAGGCCCGTACTCACCGTAGTCGAAACGCACCTCGAACATGAAGTCGTCGATGGCCCCCATCACTCGGTTGCCGTACGCGATTCGACTCAAGTAGCGCTGGGCTTGAGCCGAGCTGCGCTCGGCCTCCCACGGCACGGTGGTGCTGACGCCTTCGAGGTCTTCGGATTTGTACTCGTAGATGGTGACGTTGCCTCGATCGTCGCGCACCTCGTCGAGTAGCCACTGAAAGACCCGCGCGGGGTTGTCCGGATCGAAGACCCGACCATTGCGTGACTCGGTGCGGCCGAAGAAGGACGTCACGTTCTCGCGATCGATGACCCGCCAGTGGGTGCGACGGTCCGACAAACGCACCCATCGCTCGATCCTCGCAAAGCCCCCCTCGACGCGGGGCCGATAGGTGAGGATACGGTGGTCATCCCCGAACTCGTCGGGGGCCACTCGTTCGACGCGAGACCACCCCTCCCCTTCCTCCTCGAGCATGGGGACCAAGTCTTCGGCCCCGACCAGAACGAAGGTGTCGGACTCGGTGCCGTCGAGGTACCGCGGCACGCCGCGGTTGGTCTTGCGCGAGATGGAGGGCGGCGACAACCGCCACCCGAGGCCGAAGGGGCCGTTGCCCGCGCCAGAGTCGTAGCTCAGGCCGAGCCCGGGACCGAGGCCCCCGCGGCTCGGGGAGGTGGCGATGGGGATGCTCATGCCCCCCGTGCCCGTGGGCGCGGCGACGCTGAACTTCTCGCCGAGGCCACCGATGGCCCCCCCGCCCTTGGGCAGCGAGGGGGTGGGAACGAGCTCGGCCTGAGCCTCCGCCCGGTCCGGCCGTTCGGGATCTCCCGAGCGCTGGTTGCCCTCGGTGTTGCGCCCAGTTGCGGGCGAGCTGGCCCGCCCCGTGTCCGCGTCTTGGTTGTCGTTTTCGCGACCGAATGGAGCAGGCATGGCGGTCCCTTAGGCGTGCATGTACTCGACGGCGATGAAGAGATCGTCGACCGTGGCGCTGTCGAGGCCATCGACGGGCAGCGAGATGGACCAAGCTCCCAGGGCCGGCTGCACGTCCGCGGGGAGGTGCATGTCCCCCGAGCCGATCAGGAGGCCTTCCAAGTCCCCTCCCGCCGGCACTGCGCTCAACGAGAAGTCATCGGTGTCGGAGGGGCGTGTGACGATGACTTGGGTGCCGGCCAAACCGGCGCCAGCCACCATGACCCAGACCCGTCGCACCTGGGGCGTGGCTCCGGCCTGGAGCGGATACGGGAAGTGCTCGCCGCCCAGCGTGAACTCGAGCGTTGGAGCCTCGCCCGCCCCGGCCGACGTGAACAGGTCGAACCCCTCGGGGAAATGCGTCGCTGCGCTCCAGATTCGGACCGAGCCCGTTGCTCCCGCCGACACACCTCGAGCCTCGAGCCGTGTTTGGAGGTTGGGGATGGGTGGTGCCTCGACGCCATCGATGACCTGGTTGGCGAGCGCCTGGCCTCCTTCGCGCGCCGTGTAGCGCACCTCGAGGATGACGTCCTCGATGGTCTGGTAGTCGAACTGACGGTAGGTGTCGGGCATCTCCAATCGCCAGTGACTGATCGCCCCCTTGCCCTCGAAGGGCAGGTATCGCGGGTCCCCGAGATTCGGCTCGAACAACCCGGCGTCGTTCTGGCCCGAGCTGATGGCGATGCTCTGACTCGTGCCTTGCCGGTCCGTCACGGGCTGGTTCGCGTCGCTGAAGCTCTCGGAGGTGGTCCGAATGGCGCTGTCCGTGAGAGTCAGCCGCGCGTTGACGTTGACGTAGGGACCCGTGACGGCGGGGATGGTCACGCTCACCGCCTTGATCCGCCGCATGAAGTGGCCCGGGTGATCGAGGTCGTAGATTTCCTCCGCGACATCGAACTCGCAGGCGCCGTCCTGGCGAAGCATCTGCAGGGCGAAGGGATCGAGGCTCGCCAGAGAAACGCGCTTGGTGAGTTCGTACTCGCGCCGATCATTGGCCAGATAGGCTGCCTCCATACGCCGCAGGTCGTGCAGCAGCCGGTCTCCCGCGAGCAGCCCCTTGCGCCGGTTATCCCAGTAGCCGAACTCGATGAAGCTGGAGTCCGGTGAGCCAAGCTCGTACTGGTAGCTGCGCTGGGCCTGCTTCGCGATGTCGTATGCGAGCTGGTAGGCCTGGAAGTACGTGCGAGACAGCTCGGCCGCCATCCAGCGGTACAGCTCGGCGTTGGTGTACCGCGTGGCGAGGAAGCTCTCGGTGCGCTTCGAGCTGTCGATCTGAGCCTCGTGCTCGGCCAGCTCGCGCTCGGCCAATTCGATGCGCATCTTGGCCGTGATTTCGTCCTGCTCGATCCGCTCGATCTCCTTTTGGGCCTGTTCCTTTTGGAAGTCCCACTCGTCTTGGCGCCGCTCGTAGCCGGCTTCGATTCCGGTCATGGAGGCGGTGAGCTGGAGGTTGCCGGAGATGGCTCGCAGCACATCGGCCCCGCCCTTGAGGGAGTGGAAGAAGAACTGCCCCGCGGTCTGCACGGTGGTCTCGGGCCCCATGCCGTTGATCCCGACCTTGAACGCCGGAATGAGGGCCATCAACGCAGCGACCCCGTCGACGCCCGCCGCGACCGAGTTCAGCACCTTCGAGCGCTGCATCTTCTCGAGCTGGATCTTCTCCTTGATCGACTTGAACTGCAGCCGATCGTAGTAGTCGATGCGGTGCTGAGCCAGGGCCTTGGACTTGGCGAGGACCCCGAGCGCAGCCCGAGCCTCTTCGATGCGCTTGCTTCGGCTCTCCCGCGTGACCGTCTGCATGTGGACCTCTTCGCGAGCCCGCAGCTCACTGAGCGCCTCGGCATCCTTCGAGCGCAGCGCGTCGGCGAGCGCGGAGCCGAAGCCACGGACCTCGGCGGCGAGTTCCTTGGCGAAGCTGAGCGTGGTGCTGAAGCGGTAGTGAGGCAGCGGCGCGCCCAAGTCGGCGAGTGCACTCGACAGGTCGACCCCTGCCGCGGCCGCCTTGGCCAGCAGCCCCGGATCGATGGGGGGCTGGAACAGCGGAAGCTGACGGAACACGCCCTCGATGTTGAGGCAGTTGCGGAGCTTGAAGAGCCGGTCGGCAACGACGTCCCAGTAGCGCAGCAACTTGTCGTTGGGCGGCACGCAGAAGTACAGCCGCGGCGTTTCCTCGGGGCCCGTGCCCACGAAGTACGCGGTGTGGATGACGGGGAACACCGACGGCGCGATCGAGTACCCCGCGGGCTCCAAGTGCCCCTGCTGGCCCACGTACGACATCGCGGCGGCCCAAGCGTTGGTGGGCTGCGCGACAGCCTTGAAGTCACCGATGGCGGTGGGACCGTCCTCGGGCTCGGGCGGCACGGGCATCGCAAACTTCTGCGGCACCATGTCGATGGCGATCTGCTTCTTGTAGAAGGACCCCTTCAGCGTGGATGACGGCACGGTGTTCTCCGCGACCGCGAGGAAGTTGGCGAACTCGTCGATCGAGCCCTGCACCTGAGCGTAGGACACGGCCTGGGATTCCTGATGCGGCAGCTCGAGCGGCCGGTCGCCGAGGATCTGAGCCGCCAGCACGTACAGCTGAAGCGCCTCGTTGTTGGTCTCGATGCTGTCCTGACGGAACAAGCTGTCGGCGTGCTCGATCAGGTTGTCGAGGTACTTCATCACCACCCAGCGCTGATAGGCATCCTTGCGGAGGCGCGCGACGGCATGGGGGCGGAAGGGGTTCTTACGCCAGTGCTCGATCTCGGCCCGGGTGGCGTCGCGCATGGCCTTCTTGGCCGGATCGCTGCCCGAGTACTGAAGCGCCTCGAGCTGCTCCTCGACCGGCGTGACCTCGTGATGGAAAAACGGCTTGGTCTTCCAGAACCGCGCGGGCACGGGGCCGTTGCCGCCCTCGGTGGGATCGAAGACCCGGTGCAGCCACTTCTGGGCTTCGGCGAACTTCTTGTCCTCCATCAGCCGCGTGGCGACGAACATGGGGATGTGGAAGAACAGCTCCCAGTTGTAGGTGGCGTAGGCATCGCCGAACTCGAAGTCGAAGCGGTCGACTATCGGGCCCGAGGTGACGTTGTCTCCGGGCTGGTACAGGTCGCTGTAGTTGACCGCGAGGACCTGGCGCTCGATGTTCTCGCCCAGGCCCTCGTCGGGCGGTGAGAACATGCCGTCGACACCGAAGCGCTTGACCAGCGCGATGAGCCGACAGGTGAACGGATGAGAGAACGGCGCGAGGCGGTAGGTGATGCCGCCGAACGACGACAGTGCCGTCTGTGCCATCGGCTCCCCCGATGCGGCCATGCCTTCGGTGGTCAACATGGCGCCGGGCATCAGCTGGCTGTAGCTCATCCCGGCCAGGCCCTCGAGCGGCGGCGCGTCGTCACCGGTCCCTCCCCCGAGGGTGTCCGCCGTGAGCGAGGGGCTCGCGTGGTGCTCGGGAATGACGAAGAACGAACGCCGCGAGTCCTGGAAGAAGAACGGGGACTGCGACAGGAAGGGCCCCTGCCGCGAGGCGACCACGGTGAAGGCGAACGGAGTCTTGATGATCCGCGGGCTCAGGCTCTTGACCTCGCCGGCCTCGGCCGGAATCGGCACTTGGAGCCCGCCCTCGTACATCTCCTCGTCGCTGTAGCTCGTGAACGAACGAAACCACTGCTGGTCGATCTTCGTGCGGGCCGGCCGTGGCACGGGCCACTCGGGCTTGCCGAGTTCATCGTTGATGGGCTCGACGAAGACGCTCTTTTGCGCTGGTCGACCGATCCGCACGAGGTCGGAGTTGCACCCCGCCATGTGAAACTGCTTCGTCTGGCGATAGGTCACCAGGTGCTGGAAGCTCGGCGAGATGGTCAACGACTCCCCGGGAGTGCTGGGCCAGGTGTGAAAGAAGAACCCCCGGTCCCCGCTCGCCCGCGCGGGCGTGAGCGCGAATGGACTCCCATCCGAGAACACCGAAGACGCGTGCCCACGGTCATTGATGACGCGGTCGCCCGTCTTGACGTCGCCCCACCCTTTTTCGCCGAGTTCCGACCAGCTCATGCGAACCTCGCGGTACGCCAGAGGCATGGAACCGCCCTCCGAGGCCTTCTTGAGCTGAGGCGCCTTCTTCTCGACGGTGGGCCAAAAGAGCATCAAACGGCGGTTGAACACGACCGGGACCACGGCCTCGGCCTTGATCTCCAGCGGCACCTCTTTCCAGGGCGTGAAGTAAGCCCCGTCCCTGTGGATGCGGTGGAAGTACTTGAAGGGTCGCGCCCGGGTACGCGCGAACACGTGCAGGTCGTCGACGGCAGCGGTGGTCTCGGTCGCCATCACCCGATGGTGGTAGATGCCGGCCACGTGCAGTCGGGCCATCTGGTCGAGGCCTTCGAGGTACTCGACCAACGCGGACTCGGTGCTCTCTTCGGTCAGCTCGCTCTCGAGCAGCTTGCCTTCGAAGGCTGCGAACAGCTCGGTCTTGTCGTCGCGAAGATCGGGCTCGAGCCAGTTCTCGGGCCACAGGAAGATCTTGCGCCGGGCTTCCCAGACGCGATAGCGCTTGATCAGCGCCCACTCGTTGATGGCGTCCTTGGTGAGCGCGACCCCGGGCTCGAGGTTCATCACCACCCGCTGGACGAAGGTCTGGATGGAGCTGAGCGCGTGCTTGATGCGGCTGGTCCTGGCGCACGCCGAGACTTGGACATCGGTGAGGAAGCGGCCGAAGAGGTCCTCGGGCGAGTCGGCATCTTCGTCGCGGGCGAGGAGGTAGCCCACCAGCGCATCGCGCTGCTGCTCGCGTAATTCGGCGCGAAGCGGCTCGGCGATTTGAGGCCACTGATCCTCGGAGTGCATCGCTCGGACCGCGGCCTTGATGTCCCGCGAGGCATCGCCATCGATCGAGGTCGGGGCGGAGGCCGCAATGGACCAGGCGATGGCCCGCGAGGCGGCCACGCCCAGGCGGCCGACGACCACCATGGCCTGCGCAAGCCGGCTGAGGCCGTTGACCGTCCGCAGGTCCTCGACCGCCAGGCCGAGGTGCGCCACGACGGCATCGATTTCGGACTGGTCCCAGCGGCTCTCGTCGGCGATCACGGACGTCACCTCGTCGTCGGGCCCGTCGAACATCGCAACGAGCGGCTCGAGCCCACCGAAGTGCTCATTGGCGAGCGTCACGAGCCGGGCTAGCTGGACGTATCCGGGGAACTGAGGCGCCGCCGCGGCCAGCTCTTCGACCGGTAGCTGCTCGAGGTCGACGAGACCTCGGCTCCCGCCCCGCATGTACAGCCACAACAGCTCGGTATCCGTGAGCCCGAAGCTGGAGTTCACGAGGGCGACCTTGACCAGGAACCGAACGATCCCGAATTGCTCCGCCAATGAGACGAAGCCATTGGTGCCCTCCTCGAGACGCTCGGGGAAGCGAGGGTCGCCGAGAGCCTCCGCTTGGGTCGTGAAGTCGATCGCACCGACGACCGACGAGCCGACGAGCGCCGCCATGCGAGGCTCCGGCGCGGGCTCCGGCCCCGCAGGCTGAGGCTGGTACCGCAGCACGACCTCAGTGATGGCCGGCGACAGACCCGTCGCCTCGGCGAGTTTCTGCACCACCACGCCTTCCATGCGGATCTGCGAGAGGAAGGGCAGATACTCCGCCAGCAGGCTCGCCGCCCGGGCGTTGGGGTCGACCGTTTCGCCCTCGGCCGGCGCTTCGTGCAGTTGCTCCCAGAGGGTCTCCGACAAGAAGCTCGCGTACACCTCCGGCACGTCGGGAACAGGCTCGGGCACGGGATCGGGCGCGGCATGTGCCAGCGCCACCAGGGCGTCCGCGTCGGCCTCGGACAGCGTCACGAGCAGCTGGTCGGCGAGGACCTCGCTGGCCGGCCGCGCCGGATCGGAGGCGGTCGCAATCTCGTCGCGCACCGTCTGCAGGCCCCGGATGAGCTCGACGAGCGCCGCAGCGATTTCCGCGTCGGTCATGGGCGGCGTGCCGTTGGCCGGCACCCGGTGGCGCAGCGCGTAGTCGACCGCGCCCAGACCCATGGTGCCGTCCGCGACGGCGGTGGCCGCCTCGACGAAGGACCGCAGCGGCCCGATGGCATCGAGCCCGGTGGTGCCGACCTCGAAGGGCGTGGTCCCGCTGAGATCGACGAGCACGAGGAGCGCATCCACGCCGAGCCCCAGCGCCCGCGCCAACGAAGCCCAGCGATACAGCCACGACAGCGTGGACAACGTGGAGGTGGGATCGGGCGTGCCCCGGTCGAGCAGCGCCTGCAGCTCCGGCTCGGTCAGGCGAAGCGCGGCGGCGAGCTCGGGCACATGGTCGACCAGCGCCACGGCCGGAGCACCGACCGCGAAGGGAGACTCGTCGCCTTCCGCGGCGGGCTCTACGAACGCCCGCTCGTAGAACGAGCGCTGATCGTCGTGCTCGCGGCGAGTCTGGAGGTCGCCGAACCACGCCAAGACCTCGAGGCGAGACAATGACCCGAACTGCTCGCGAATCGACTCGACGGCGTGAAGGCCGGCGAGGAACTCGGCCGAGAGCGGGTTGGCCCCCTCCGCCGGGACGGTGGACAACGCGGTGTCGAGGTCGAAGGTCGACCAACCGCAGTGGGTTTGCAGCCGCTGAAAACGGTGGATCCGATCGAGTCGAGTCTCGTCGATCCCGGTGATGGTGGCGCCTTCGAGCTGACAGGGCTCGGCATAGTCGATCTCGAGGGCACCGCCGCTCCCGAGGTATTCGGTCCGCGACATCGCCTGGATGTCGGCGAACGACAGGCCGGATCGATCGAGGAAGGTCTGAACGTCGGTGACCAGGCTGACCCAGTTGCCCTCGGTGGAGCCCCAGTAGTCGGCCGTGGTGTGCGCGGCGTCTTCGCCCGTGACGATTTGGGCGAGCAATGGCGACATGCCGAGGCGCTCACGCGCGATCGCATCGCTGGCGCTGGCTGGATCGGCGAGTGCATCGAGGACCTGCCACAGCGAGACGCCGAGGTGATCGAGGTAGACCCGGGCTTCGGACAGCGGCAGGTGGAAGGGCAGCCGCCACGGATAGACCGCGTCGCGAACGACGTCGTAGGCGGCCGCATCGAGGTGCTCGGGATGAGCCCGGAGCTCGGCGGAGGTCCGGGTGGTCTGCGGCCAGCTCGACGGGGTGGTCTCGGAGACCGCTCGCTCGAGGATCTCGTTGACCATGTCGATGGCCGGCATCGGCGTGTTGGTGTTCGCGCAGTCGAGCAGGATGTGCACGATGTCGGGGCGCTTTTCGAGGAGCCGCTCGAAGGCCTCCTGCGGGGTCTCCCCCTCCTCCGCCAGCGCGGGGCGATGCTCGATGAAACGCAACAGATCGACCAGGTACGCCGCGGGGCTGAGCACCGAGCGGCAGTCCTTGCACGAGCAATAGTCTTGGGGCCCGAGCAGCTGCTCGAGCTCGGGGATGTCGCCTTCGCCGCTGCCGCCACCGATCGTCTTGTTGCCCTGCACGGCCGGATTGGCGCGGTTCATGGTGTTGCCGTGGCGGAGCAACATCGTGGTGACGGTGGCGGTGACCTGCTCGGCGTTATCGAAGATCACCAGGGCGTTTTCGGCCCCGAGGGTTTCCGCGTACCGCTCGGTGAATGCCGCACGCCCCAACATCGAGATCTGCTGCGAGGAATGGATGCCCGCGCCCATCAGCACATCGACGGACTCGTCGCGATCGAAACGTGGAGCGACCATGAACAGCCGCTGCGCGGTGCGAAGCTCGTCGACCAGCGCCTCTTGCGTGGCCGGGTCGGAGGGGGGGTTGTCGGCGACGTAGGCCGAGACGTTGTCCGTGCGAAAGTCGAGCGTGGGATGAGCCACGACGTAGTCGGAGGCCGCGACCAGGCGCCCCCGGGCGGCCATGCGCCGGGTCAGCGCCTCGGTGGGGAACATGTCCTCGAAGGCCCGCGCCAACGTAGCGGCATACAGCTCGGCGCGGTGCGATGCGTCGTTGCCCGGGAAGCCAGCGGGCACCCCCGTGCCCGGGTTGGACCCGTCACCATCGACGATGGCTCGCCACGCGTCACGGGAGTTGGCCGCCAGATCGCGAGCGGACGCGATGGCACCATCGGCGCGAAGCTGCTGCAGCCGCTCGATCATCGGCAGGTGACTCGCGGTGAGCGCCGCTGTCTGCAGGCTGAACTTGGCGGACGCGGCCGCCTGCGCGCCCTCGCTGGCCTCGAAGTCGGACCAGAACGTGGCCACGTCGCCCGTACGATCGAGGTAGCCGGTCACGAAGCGCTGGCGAACCGTGGAGTCGATGCCCACCGCTGCGAGCACGCTGCCGAGCTGCTCGGTGGCCTCTTCGCCGACGGCCATGGAGCGAACGAGCGTGCTGATGTCGTCGGCGAGGCTGTCGAGCTCGTTCTCGGTCCACGGGGGCACGATGGCGTTCGCGGCGGCCTCGCGAAGCTGCGCCCGAATGACGTCTCGCCCCAGGGCCGCAATGGCGGCGACCGAAAGGGGGATGCCCGTGCGCCCCAGCGCATACAGAGCCGCGACCGACTGCACGCCCGCGGTGGCGGCAATCTGCGAACCGCGAACGAAGGCCTCGACATGCGCGAGCTGCAGCTGCGTGACGCAAGCGACGTACTCGATGTCGTCGGCGGTGAGTTCGGCGATGGGTACGGAGGCAATCTCGCGGCTCACCTCGACGGAGACACGCTCGAACTCCGTGGCAAGGGTGGCCTCGCCGACCTCGAGGTCGACCTCGAGCGCCGACGGCACCGGGCACACCCGCTCGGAGCTGCCGACCTCCACCGGGTTCCCCGCCCCATCGTCTTGAAGCACGCGTACGCTGACGGCGAAGGCGTGCATGGGGCCCTCGGGTGGCCGATAGCGAACGCGATACGAACCGTCGGCCCCCACCCGGGCTTGAGCGAGTACCGTCTCGGAGCGAAGCTGCCGCCGCACGACCTCGACATCGGCCGAAAACAGCGGGATGCCGGCTTGGTCGACCACCTGGCCGTAGACGACGAAATCGTCGGAGGTCGGTACGCTGCCGCCGCTGACCTGAGACTCATAGATCTCGACGTCATAGCCGGCGGTGAGGCCATCGAGGGTCAGCGTGAGATCGATGCGCCCGACGACGGCTTCGCCCGAGTACGCGGTGATCGAGATGCGTGATGCCCCGCTCGAGATGGGGCGGGTGCGACGGGCCTCGGCTTCATCGGAGCTTCGGAACAACCGCAGGGCATCCTCGGTGGCCAGCGGCAGCTCGAAGGCGCCCTTCGAATCGGTGATGGTGGTCAGCACGACTCGCGGCGAGCCCTCGTGGCCGATATCGACCGCGACGACTCGTACTTGATCCATCCCCAGGCCATCTTGGCTGAGGACGCGTCCGCGAATGGGCAATAGATGATCCGAACCTTGCGACATGAGGGGGCGTGTTCCTTACGAATTTTTCGAACGCGCTCGAGACCACGGCACCAACCACGATCGAGTCACGTCACCTCTTCGTAGTGCTCACGCCTCCACGATGAGGACAGGAAAAGTGTCACTTTCCGAATCGCTCCACGGTGGGCCACCGGCCCGAGCGCCTTCGGTCCATTCGGGCCAAGTGCCAACGTCGTTGCCACGCTCGACTTCGAGAAGCTCATGCACGCGCATCGAGTGATCGCGGTCTAGGGCAACTCGATCGCCTCGCGCTCACCGATGCGACGCTCCGACAATTCGTCCCAACCACGGGAAGCATCGAACGCCTCGTCACCGCCGACTCGAGCCCACGCCGCTCCCTCCGCCACGGACGATCCTCACCGCAGCAGATCCCCTCTTTACCGCCGCACGACGCCCACGAGCCTTCCGTGTGACGCTCAGCGCCACGTGGGCCGCATTGCCGGCCAGGGGGAGGCATGCCCGGCTGTTCCCGGCTATCGTTGCCCGTACATGGCCGCCCCCCCACCGCGTTCGCGGACCACGGCACAACGCATCACTGCCGCTCTGCTGTCCACCGTCTGCATGGTGCTCTGCTGCCCCGACTACGATGTCTGGTGGCTGGGCCTGGTGGCGTGGGTGCCCTACCTGTGGGCCATCGAGGGTCTGCGGCCGCGCAAGGCGATGCTCTACGGGCTCCTGGTCGGCACGCTGACCGTGCTTTGGGGCTTCTTCTGGCTCAACAACCTGCTCACCAAGTTCGCCCACTTGCCGATGCCCGTCGCGTTCCCGGTGACGGTGGCGTTCTCGGCCTGGCACGGGCTCATCTGGGGCGGGGCCGCGGCGTTGATCGCCTGGCTGACCCGACGAGGGGCCTCGGTGCTCTATGTCGCGCCGATGTGCTGGGTGGTCATGGAGGCCATCTTGCCCAACCTGTTCCCCATCTACATGGCGCTCGGGTGGTGCTGGCAGCCGCTGTGGATCCAGACGGCGGAGCTGGGCGGGGTGACCTTCGTGGGCGCGACCATGGTCGGCCTCAACGCGGCGCTTTATCGGGTGCTCGTCAGCCAGTTCAGCGAAGGCAGGCTCGACCGTCGTGCGCTCGTGGTGTTCCTCGCCTGGATCATCGGCATCCCGACCTACGGCGCCATTCGCATCTCCCAGGTCGAGACGCAGATGGAGGCCGCGCCCAAGCTCAAGATCGCGGCGGTGCAGGGCAACTTCAGCATCATGCAGATGCGCAAGCGCAACGAGAAGCTGCCCATCTTGCGGCGGCAGCAGGCGCTGACCGGCCAGTACCAAGAACAGGGAGCCCAGCTGGCGATCTGGGGTGAGACCGCCTACCCCAACCCGCGCGCGTTCCATCGCACGAGCACGAACGACCTGCCGGACAAGTCCCCGTGGAAGGTCCAGCGCGGCTTTTCCATCCCCGTGGTGTTCGGCACCGTCACCCGCGACATCACGGGCAAGGAGAAGTACCCGTACAACACCGCGATCATGCTCGATGGCGAGGGCAAGGTCTCGGGCATGTACGACAAGGTCTACCGGCTGGCCTTCGGCGAGTACGCCCCGCTGGTCGACCCCGAGTGGTACCTGAAGATGATCCCCAACGCGGCGCACATCGAAAAGGGCAAGGGCCCCGATGTCATGACGCTGAAGACGCCTGAGGGCGAATGGAGCCTGGGGCCCTTCATCTGCTACGAGGACATCCTGCCTCGCTTCGTGCGTGACGCCGCCAACCAGGGCGTGCACGTGTTCGTCAACATGACCAACGATGCGTGGTTCGGGAAGACGCACGAGCCCTCGCAGCACCTGGGCTTGGCCGTGTTCCGCACCATCGAGCACCGCAAGGGCTTGGTCCGGGCGGTCAATACCGGCGTCAGCACCATCATCGATCCGACCGGTCGGGCCTTGGCCAAGACCCGGGTGACCGACCCCGACATCGACGGACCGCAGCCGGCCGAGGGCGTCGTCGCCGACGTGCCGATGATGGACCCGGAGTCCCGCACGCTGTACGGCATGACGGGCGAGCTGTTCAACGGGCTCATGCTGCTGGGGATCATCGTGGTCGGCTGGCGCACGCGGGGTCAGGACACGGACGGCGAGGCCGAATCGAAGTCCGACGACGCCTCCGAGTCGAGCGTGGCCGAAGACGAGGCGGCCGAAGCGAAGGCCGAATCCAGCGAGTCCGACGACGATGGCGACGAATCCGGCGAGGACGAGGCGACCCAATCCGCCGACGCCGATTCCAACGCCAAAGACCTGACGTAAGGCGGGCGATCCACCGCACCGTGAAGTCGCTGCGCGCGCCGGCGTAACCGCGTTAGGCTCCCGCCATGACGCGCTCGCTGCTGTTCACCCTATGTCTGGTCATCCCCGCGTGCACCAAGGCCAAGGAAACTCCCGACAGCCCGGCGAAGGCCGCCGACTCGGCCTCGGCCAAGCCCACGGCCGCCAAGGGTGAGGCCCCCAAGGACGAAGCCAAGCCCACCGAGGCCAAGCACTAAAACGACACCCCCGCCGCGGCCGGCAAGGCGCAGGTCGGACAGCCCGCGCCCGACTTCACCCTGACCGACCTCGACGGCAAGGAGCACACGCTGTCGCAATACCGCGGCAAGACGGTCGTGCTCGAGTGGTTCAACCCCCAGTGCCCCTTCGTCAAGTTCGCCCACTCCGAGGGCCCGCTGGTCGACATGGCCGCCACTCAGACCGAAAAGGGCATCGTGTGGCTCGCGATCAACTCGGGCGGGCCCGGCCGCCAGGGCCACGGCCCCGAGGCCAACCGCGAGGGCGCCAGCAGCTTCAAGATGTCGCACCCGATCCTGGTCGACGAGGACGGAGCCATCGGCCACACCTACGGCGCCGAGAAGACCCCGCACATGTACGTCGTCGATGAAAAGGGCACGCTGGTCTACCGTGGCAGCATCGACAACGCGCCCTTCGGTGAGGTCGACGGCGGCGGTGAGAAGGTGAACTTCGTCGACGCCGCCCTCACCTCCTTGGCTGCGGGCGAGCCCATCGCGACCGCCGATCGTCCCGCCTACGGCTGCACGGTCAAGTACGCCAAGAAGAGCTGAGCGCTCGCTGCCTGCGGCGCCCTCGCGAGGGTCGGCCGGGAGCCGAGTGCTCCCGACGGCCCTCTTTGCATTCGTGGGCCGTCCGCGGCAGGCCGCCCCGACTACGGCTCGCGAAAGCCCTGGTCGGTGAGCTGGGAGAGATATCGATCGGAGCTGAACGCCGCAAACGAGGCCTCCAACGCCGTTGCCAGGCGGGCCAGCGTGCGGTGCAGACGAGGGCGATTCTTCGCCGCGAGCGCATCATTTCGCCCGCCGAGCGTTTGGGTGGTCCGGTTCTCCGCCAGCCAGATGTCGACGAAGGTGGCGTACACGACACCAACCTCCACCCGGGCCTCGTCCAGCGTTCGATCCGCCCCGATCTGCAGCTCTCCCGCGCGCTCGATCCACGTGGCGCCCTCGTCGAGCTCCACCTCGGTATCGAACTCGACGAACATCGACTCCACCACGCCTCGATCCGGGTTCCCGCCGAGCCGCTGCAAACACCCCAAGACCTCCTCCCACGAGGTCACGTCGGTTTCGTCGTCGTCGTGAAAGCCGACCTCGTGCCCCCCGTCGTCGATCTCGGCCCACTCCATGGAAACGTGGCGAGGTCGGTGAGCGTCCCGGAGGGAGTCGGCCGCACGCTGCACGACACCGATGACCGCCCGCAGGCGCCCTGGGAAATCCTGGGGCTCGCCTCCACCCACGGTGGCAATCCACGACCCCACGGTCCCGACGTAGCCCCAGGACTCGCGCGTCACCGACCCGCCTTCATGCGGGCTTCATCCCGCCCGGGGTCGGCTCGAGCGTCCGCAGGGCCTGCGCTTGTTCGTTGATCCGCTGCGTCACCCTCCGCACCAAGGCCAGGGTGGGCCGGGCCGGAGCCGCGTCGTGCTCGTCCTGGCGGGTGGCCTTCCACTGCCAGTATTCGCGAGCCGAGCCCGAGGTGAAGTCGGCGGGAGGAATCGGCCACCACCCCACCGGGTCGATGCCCAGGCGCGCAAAGATGGCCTGGGCCTGCTCCCGGCACTGGGCCGCCGCAGCCTCGTCTCCCAGCGCCACCAGGGCGTCGGAGTGCCGCAGGTGCGCATGCGCCTGCGTGGCCACGTTGTCGGCGGCCGCGAGGCGGGCCATCGCCCGGTTGGCGTCGTCGTCGAACTGAGACCGATCACCGCGCCACAGGGCCCGCAAGTGCGCCCGACCGACGAGGTTGAGCGCCTTGGCGTACTCGTCCTGCTCGCCCGCGGCCAGGCCCTGCTCGTAGCTCTCGGAGGCCTGCTCGTAGTCCCCCTGGACCAGCGCGATGTCTCCCAAGAAGCTGTGAGCCCAGCCCACGCCGATGCTCAGCCCCTGGCGTCGGGCCAGCTCGACGGCGTGTTCGAGCAGCAGCCGCGCCCGCGAGAGCTGACCGACATGGAACTGGTGCCGACCCGCGACCACCAGCGACAAGCAATGATAGAGCCCGTCGATCTCGTGCTCCTGCGCAAAGGTGAGCGCCTCGGCGCTGCTGATGATCCCCTGCTCCCAGTCGTGCCGATAGTCGGCCTCGATGGCGACGTAGCACAGCGACGCGAGGCGCCGCACCGGGTCGCCGAGCTCCTCTGCCAGCGCGGTCGCTCGCCGCAGGTGCGCCCGCGCCTCGTCGAGCACCCCCGTGTAGCCCAGCGACAGGCCGAGCATGCCCAGCGAGTGGCACAGCTCCATCGACTCGTCCTCGGCCGCCGCGAGCTGACAGCCCCGAGCCAAGGCCACCGCGGCCTCACCGTAACGCCCGCGCACATACAGCGCCCGCCCCACGAGGTTGGCGGGCAACACTCGGTAGCGGCGGGTGGTCGCCGAGTCCCCCGCGATCTCCAGGCAGCGTCGACCCAAGGCCACGGCCGAGGTCATGTCGCCGCGGATGTAGTGCAGTCGAGCCAGCGCGCTGTGGACCGCGAAGTCCTCGGGCCCCGCCCCTTGGTCCCGGGCCAGCGCATCGGCGGCGATCTTGGCCACGGCAAAGCCATCGTCCAGGTGCCCCAGCGCGCCCGCGACCCGAGCAAAGCCGAAGATGGCCTCGCGCAGGATGTCGGTGCGTCCCGTGCCCAGCGGCAGCTCGCCCGCCAGCTCCACCGCGCGTCGAAAGTGTCGCTCCGCCCCGACCAGGTGGTGCAGCTCGTCCGCATGGTGGGCGGCTTGCAGGTGCACCACCGCGGCCCCGGCTTCTTGCCCCGCGCGCTCGAGGTGATGGGCGCGTCGCCCGGGGTCCGTGCCCCGCAGGCCGAGCACGTCGGCGATGCGGGCGTGGATCGAGCGTGCTTCGTGAGGCTCCCACTCCGCGGCGAGACGATCGACGAGCACGTCGTGGGCGAGCTGGCAGCGGCCGTCCTGCACCTGCGCCAGGCCCAGCAGGTGGGCATCGAGCATCGCCGCTTGGACCTGGTAGGGGCCGAACATCTCGGTGGCCACGATGTCGTCCCGCTCGAAGCGGCGGCCCATCAGCGCCCCGATGCCCAGGATCCGCCGCGCCCGCGGGTCGAGCCGAGACAAGCGTCGCTCGAGCACGTCGGCGATGGTGGCCGGGGGGACGTAGGCGGTCAGGCGCTCTTCATCGAGCTCGAGCCCGCCGTCGGGGAGCCTCCGCACGCAGCGCTGGAGCTGGAGGTCGGCGGTGACCTGTACCGTGGCCACGGGAATGCCCGCCCCCAGCACCGGGATCTGAGCCACCAGGCGCTCCACGATCGACGCGTCGTCCGTGGCCAGCAGCGCCCGCAGCAGCGCGTTGTTGTCGACGGGCGCGAGGTTCGGCAGCTCGATCGTGTCGACGCCATAGGCCCACGCCGGGCGCTCGCGCGCGGTCACGAGAATGAACACGCCGACCAGGGGCTGCGAGGACAGGTACTGAATGACCTCGTGCACGCCTCCGCCGGCCCACTGCAGGTCCTCGAGCACCAGCATCACCGGTCGGTGCCGCACCACGACCTCGAGCAAGGCAAACACCGCCCGCGCCACCAGCTCGGGGCCCGGACGCAGCAAGGTGGGGTCGGCCGGGGGCGACCCCGGAGGCTGGGCCTCGGGCACCAGGGCAATGAGCACGCTCTCCAGCGGGCCCAGCGAGTGCCGCAGCTCGATGCCCAGCGCTCGCCAGTTGGGTAGCTCCCGCAGCGACTGCGCGAGCCGCCCCGCCGCCTCGCGAATCGACGCAAAGGGCACCAAATCGCCCGATTCCCGGCAGCGGCCGTCTGCGACGAGGGCCGGCTCTTGCCCGTACTCCTCCAAGAACCGATCGACCAGGGCGCTCTTGCCCAGCCCCTGCGCGCCGAGCAGCAGCGTGGGCCCGCACGCCGACAGCTGCGCCTTCGCCCAGCGCTCGCGCAGCTGCTCGAGCTGAGCCTCGCGACCGAACAGCTGCGTGACCTGAATCGGCTGCGAGGGCGCGGGCGAGGTGATCTCGACCGTGCCTTTGCCGCGCTCGCCCACCAACGCCGAGAAGTACAGCCGCCGCACCTCCCGACGCACCGCGGCCATCGAGGGTCGCTGCGCCGGGTCGGCCGCGAGCATCGAGTGCAGCAGCGTCCGCAGCCCGGCTGGGGCTTGAGCCCACGCCACCGTGTCCAGCGGAGGGGGTCCCGCGTACTTTTCCTCGATCTGCGCCGTCATGCCGTCGTCCGCGAACGCGAGGCACCCGGTCAGCATCACGTGCAAGGAGACCCCCAGCGCGTAGACGTCCATGCTGGGCTCGCGGGGGCCGTCGCCGAAGGCCTCGGGCGCCATATAGGCGGGCGTCCCCGCGATGACCTTCTGCCCCCGCCAGGCCCGGGCGAGCCGGGCGACCCCGAAGTCCAGCACCTTCAGCCGCGGATCGTGACGGTCGGTGATCACGATGTTCTCGGGCTTGAGGTCGAGGTGCAGCACCCCTTGCTCGTGGCAATACGCCATGACCTCGGCCACGCGATCGACGATGGCCAGGGCCTCGACCGGGTCGAGGGTCTCGTGCCGATCGATGTGGTCGATGAGCGAGATGCCCTCGACCAGCTCCATCACCAGGTACAGCCGCCCGTCGTCCAGGTAGCCGTAGCGGTAGGTCTGCACCAGGCTTTGGTGACGCAGCCGCAGCACCGCCTCGATCTCGTTCTGCAGCATGCCGAGCTCGACGGTGCTCATCGCCTCCGTCGCCTCGTGGGCGACCTTGATGGCCCGTTGCTGCCCCGACGGCAGCCGTACTCGATAGACGCTCCCGAAGCCCCCCTCACCCAACGCGGCTTCGACGGTGGAATCACCAATCCGCTCGCCGGCCTCGATCGTGCGCGTCATGAAGCTGCCGAGGACGCTAACACGACGCGATCGTTCGTCTCGTGAGATCGACCGTCCCGCATCCGGTCGGGGGGGATGCGGGGTTTGTTGGCTTTAGTCCGTATTGAACGCAGCGGTGACCGAGCGCGAGCGCGGATCGTCCCTCGGTCGTGGTCTCGGTGGGCCCCGTCCGTTAGCGTGAGGTGGGGAGATGTCGAGCATGAAGACTCCGTTGACGGTTGGCTTGATGATGGCGCTGAGCCTGCCCGCGTGCACGCTCGGGGACTCGGAGATCGACACCAGTCGGCCCTTCCGCGACGAGTGGCGCGTGCAGATCGACGCTCCCGTGCGGCTGACGGGCGAAAACAACTTCGAGGCGATGGTCATCGGCAACAACGCGCAATCGGGTGACTACGTCAACCGGGGCGACGTCATCGTCGAGTTCCACGACCTCGATCGGGTGATGGTCGAGGTCCGTCGCTTCACCCGGGCCAGCACCATCGATGCGGCGGAGGACGACTTCGACATGATCGACGTGCTCGCGCAGTCGGCCTGGCTCGGCTTTCCCCAAGACAGCTCGGAGTGGACGCCCGACCGCTCGTGCCGAGGCGACAACGGGGGCTTCACGAGCGCCTGCGGGGTGCACATCTACTGGAACGACTTGGACGCGGAGGCCCTGCAGCCGGAGGAGGTGGGGGCCGACATCCGCGTCACCCTGCCCTCCGCGTTCGAGGGCGAGATCAAGATCGGCACGGGGGATGCGAACGCCGACTTCGACTATCTCAACCGGGGCAACGTGTGCGTCGCGCCCAACCGGGCGCACACCACCATCGATCTCGCGCGGGGCCGGGCCTTCGGCTCGCTGGTGGCGGGGGCCGAGGGGTCGACGAATCCTCCGTCGCTGACCATCGAGGGGCGCGAGGCCGACCTGTGGCTCGACGTCCCGGCGGATCTGCGCGCGTCGATCGACATCGAACACCAGGACACGCCGGTCGAGGCGGGAGAATGCGAGGGGACGACGGATCTCGAAGGATTCGCCGAGTCGGGCACGACACACGACCTCGATCAGCGCCGGACTCGGGGGGTAGCGGGGCCTCCGAGCGAAGGCGACACGTTCATCGTGGACGCGACGTTGCGGGGGAAGGCGCAGGGCTGCATGGAAGTGGCGTTCACCGAGAGCCCCGACGACTTTCGAGTGGGGAACGAGGAGCAGGAAGTAGAGCTGCGGGGGTCGGTGCACATGTGCAACGACTGCATCCGGGACATTCCGTGTGCGGAGCTCATCCCCGGGCTCTGACGGGGTAGCTCGAGATCGAGGGGTTCGAAACGAACGACGGGCCCGCAGCCAAAGCCACGCGCCCGCCGTCTAGCCCAACCAAGAGGCGGGCCGTCGCAATTGCGACCTAGAGAATCTCGCCGCCCTTGCCCTCGCAGTCGGCCTGCGAGATCAAGATCCAGCCCTTGCCCTTGCAGTCGTTCTGCCCCCCGCACTCGTGCGAGCCAGCCACGTCGCAAGCGCTCTCGCCCTTGCACTCGTTGACGCCGAAGCACTTGACCTCGGCCGCGCCATCCTCGGCGTCGGCCACGGCATCACCCGCCGCAGCGTCTGCGTCGGTCGCCGCCGGAGGGGCGGCAGCGTCGGGGTTGGTGGTCGGCGCGGGGTCCTTGCTGCAAGCGCTGAGGAACAGAGCCGCGGCCGAAAGGGCGAAGGTGGATGCGAGATTCTTGCTCATCGTCGTTTTCGTTACTCCGTGGGATGGCAGCCGAAGCAGCCAAAGCCCTGCTGGGTCTCGGGATTGTAGGGCTCCATGTCGAGCAGAGCGGCCGTCTCGGGCACGACGCGCTCAATCATGAACTTGGTCACTGCCTCGTCGTACTCCATGGCGGCGGTGATCGGATCGTCCTTCGGCAGCGGATAGATCGAATCCGTCGGCATGGCGAAGTTCTTTTCCTTCATGTCGTCGCCGTGGCAGGTCTCGCACTTGAAGCCCTTGAACTGGGCCTCGTCGTACTCCTTGAACAGCGCCTTCGTGGCCGGATAGACCTTGATCCCCATCCATTCCTTGCGTTGCTGGAACGTCTTGTCGGCCCACTTGACGTCGGGGGCCCCGGGGGGAACCTTGGCTTCGGCCGGCTCTGCGGCCTCGGTGCCGCCATCGGCATCGGCGGGCGGAGCCGTCTCGGTTGTCGCTCCATCTGCGGGTGGATTGCTGGTGCCGCCGTCCTTCTCACAGGCGGCTAAGGCAAACACGAGGGTCGCCAGTAGCGCGGTCTTGGTTGTCATGATCGCTCCCTGATGCTCGTCACCCGAAAGGGTGACCCCGGGCGAGACAAACGCCCGTTCAGGCGCTGTGTTACGGCATCGGCCCCATCGAAAGCAAGCGTCGACCCACAAGACTCCGCGGAGAGTCCGCCGCGGCAACTCGCTCTTTTGGCGCGAAAACGCCTCGTGCACAATGTTTGGAGCGGTGACCGACGCATCCCAGAGCAATCGGCCCTACCTGGGCCATGGGGTCGGGCTCCGGGTCCCGCACTATCCCCGTGCGTTATCCGAGGGCCTCGACGTCGATTGGGTCGAGGCGATCACCGAGAATTTCCTCGGCGAAGGCGGGCGCCCCCGCGCCGTGCTCGAGGCCCTGCGACGCGACATGCCCGTGGTCTTTCACGGCGTCTCGTTGGGCATCGGCTCGGTCGAACCACCGGATCCCGAGTACCTCATCGCGGTGCGAGGACTCGTCGATCGCTTCGAACCAGCGTGGGTTTCCGACCACCTGTGCTGGGGCCACCTGGGCGGCAACTATGCCCACGAGCTTTTGCCCCTGCCCTACACCGAGGAAGCGCTCGACGTGGTGACCGGGCACCTGCAGCGCGTGCAGGAGGCCCTGGGACGCAGGATGCTGCTCGAGAACGTGTCGAGCTACGTGACCTACTGCGACAGTCAGCTGACCGAGTGGGAGTTCCTGGCCGAGCTGTCGCGCCGCGCCGACTGTCGCATCCTGCTCGACCTCAACAACGTCATCGTCAGCGCCAAGAACCACGACTTTTCTCCGCACGAGTACCTCGAGGCCATGCCGCGGCAGCGCGTGTGGCAGTTCCACTTGGCCAACCACACCGATCGCGGACACTACAAGTTCGACTCGCACCTCGGTCCGGTTCCCGACGAGGTGTGGGCGCTGTACGAGCACGCGCTCGCCCGCTTCGGCCCCGTGTCCACGCTCATCGAGTGGGACGAAGAGGTTCCGCCCTGGGAGCAGCTTCGCGACCAACAGCGCGAGGCGGTCCGGCGCGCCACGAACGTCCTCGGCGACGAGGCCCGGGTGCGCGCATGAAACTGGCCGAGCTCCAGGGTCTTTTCTGGCGCGCCATCACCTGGCCGACGGGCATCGACGACTTCCTCGCCCAGGCCGATACCCAGACCCGCGAGGCCTTCGAGGCCGCGTTTGCCCAGACGCCGTCCTTCGGTCGCCGCGAACGCATGACGGTCTACGCCGAGTCGTACTTCTGGCGGCAGGCCGAGGTCCTCGGCGAGCACTTCAAGGTCACCTCGTGGCTGCTCGGGGAGGCTCGCTTCCACAACCTCGCCACCGACTACCTGCTGCACTCGCCCTCCCGCAGCCCCGACATCCGTCGCATCGGCACGCGCCTGCCGGAGTACGTGCGCACGCACGAGCTGGGGTCGCAGGTCCCGGGCATCGAGCAGATGGCCGAGGTCGACCTCGCCACCGTGCTGGCGGTGGACCTCGAAGACGGCCCCGTCGCCACCGTGCAGGACCTCGCCGCCGTGCCCCTGCCCTCGTGGCCGGGGCTGTCCATGTCACCGACGCCGGGCCTGCGATTGTTCTGGACGCGACTGCCCTTCGCCGCGCTCTACGACGCCCGCGAAAAGGGCGAAGCTCCGCCCGATCCCCTGCCGCTCGCTACGGGATCCGACCACCCCGTGCTCGTCTTTCGGCGCGGCTTCAAGGTCTTCCATCGCCCGCTGCCGCCCCCCGAAGCGCGGGCGATCGGAGCCCTGGTGGAGGGCCAGCCGTTCTCGGAGATCTGCGTGGCCGCGGCCGGTCCCGACGGCACCGAAGCCGACGCGCCGACCGTGGTGCAATGGCTTCAACGCTGGCTCACGCTCGGCCTGATCGGTCGGATCCAAACCGTCGACTGAGGTCATCGTGTCATCGTCGATCGACCGCCCGTGACACTTTGACATCGCGCTCGCACGACCGCGTGTCGTACCTCGCGACAGTGGACGACAGCGACCGTGTGCGGGTGCCTCGCGCTACGATTCCGACGTGCAGAGTCTTTCGCCCGAGAGCCGACTCGCGTGTCTTCATGGGCTCGCCCGGCCCTTGGTTTGCGGGGCAATGACGCGCGTGTTAGCTACCCATTGGGACGGTCGGTGTGGGGGGTTCGGCCGGCTGCGGCCATCCTCGGACCCCGCGCACAGCACGCCATGATGAGCCTCGCCGCTCGTCGGCGGCGCCCGGTCACCCCGCTCGGAGGCTCGTCATCGCTCGCCTATCGCCCAACGTCGCCTTTCGCATCGTCGCCGGAGCCGCTCGACTCGGAGCGCTCTACTTGGCCACGCATGCGGTCGGCTCGTTTCTCGGCTGGCAGGTCATGGCCGACGCCGAGACTCCGGCGGCGACCGACAAGGACAAGAGCAAGAAGCTGAACGACGACGGCGACGACGAGAAGAAGAAGCCCAAGTCCACGTCCAACAAGTACCTGCCGACCGCGCCCGACCGACGCGTCGAGACGATCACCAAGTTCAACGTCTTCTGCCCCACCTGTCTGCCCGCCGAGGCCCAGGCCGAAGCCGACGCCAAGCCGCTGCCGGGGGACATCGACGTCGAGGATCTCGAGTTCCCCGACGCCACCCGCAGCCAGCTACCGCTCGCGCTCGTGGCCACCATGGAGGCCGAGGATCCGGGCATCTCGCTGGCCACCATCTCCAGCAGCACCGACGGCAGCACGGGCGTCTACGCCGAGGGCGAAGACGTGATGGACGGGGTGAACCTGCTCGCGGTCAACCTCGGCATCGTCTACTTGCGCGCGGGAAGCCGCGTCGAGTACCTGCAAATCTCCGACGAGGCGCCGCCGCCCCCCAAGCCCAAGGACGCGGGCTTCGACGCCAAGCCCACGGACAAAAAGCCCGGCAAGCACGAGATCGCGGGCGCGGCTGACTCGATCAACTGCCAGGGCATGAGCTGCACGGTCGAGCGCAAGTTCGTCAACCAGCTGCTGGCCAACCCGGCTCAGCTCACCCGCCAGGGCAACGCGCGGCCCTACGCCCGCGACGACCTCAAGGGCTTCCGCCTGTCGCGGGTCAAGAAGGGCACCGTGCCCCGCATGCTCGGGCTGCGCAGCGGCGACGTGATCACGGGCATCAACGGCCAGCCCCTCGACTCGCTCGACGGCGCGATGAAGCTGTACACCAAGCTCCGCAGCGCCTCGCACCTGTCGGTCGATCTCGTGCGCAACCGCGGCGGCTCGCGGCAGCAGCTGCGGCTCGACATCTCGATCATCTAGCCGCCCTCACGGTTCGGCCGGGGTGCCCGCGCGACGGCGAGCGGGGCGAAGATCGTCGTCGCAGAAAATGGAACTTGTGGGCGACTCGTGCGTCTTCATCTGCGTGAGGTCATCGAGCGACCCCGGCTTCGCCGTGCCCCAGTCCCGAATGCGGTTGTGGCGCAACGCTGGAATCGGCGTAGGAGCCCTCGTAGCCCTCGGTTTTGGCTCGTTTGCCTCGGGCGCGACCGCGGCCGTCTCCGTCGAGCGGGCGGCGACCGAAACGGCCACCACCGAGGACGAGGACATCCCGCCCTACTACCGCCGCGTCCCGGACATCGCCGCTCCCACCGACGAAGGCCCCAGCGCCACCGACACCACCCTACCCGAGCCAGCCAATCGAGCCACCCGCAAGATCCTCGACCTCAAGGACTCGATCTACGGCTCGCTCACCGACACGCAGTACCAGCACCGCACCGTCATTCGGCGCGACGAAGGCATCTATCGCTGGGATTGCTCGGGCATGGTGGCCTGGTTCCTGCGCAAGACCGCCCCCAAGGCCCGCAAGGCGCTCGACAAGAAGCGGCCCGTCGCACGCGACTTTTACCGGGCCATCGCCAAGGCCCCCACCAACCGCGCCCGCAACGGCTGGCGACGGCTGCCGCACATCGAGGACGTGCGCCCCGGGGACATGTTCGCCTGGAAGCGCCCGCCCGGCTTTCCCAGCCGCAACACGGGCCACACCGGCTTCGCGCTCGAGCCCGCCCGCAAGGTCCCCGGCCTGCCCGGCGCCTATACCCTGCGCATCCTCGACGCGACCTCCCTGCCCCACCAAGACGACACCCGCACGCGGGCGGACGGCGGAGGCATCGGCGAGGGCACCATCATGTTCATGGTCGACGAGCACGGCCGCGGCACCGCCTACGGCTGGCACGGCCGCCGAAGCCGCTGGGTCATCGTCACCGACATCGTATTCGGCCGCGTGAGCCGCTGAGGCCGGCCGCGGGTGGGCCCGGCCCCCCCGAGCCCCCCTCGCGTCGGGATGAGCACTACACGACCGGGGCGACGTTTCGGCCGCTCCCAATCGTTGGTGGCGCGAGAGGCCGAACCGAAGTGATCATGGGGGCGCCATGGACTCCCTGGACTCCTCGACGCTCGGCGAGCCCGCGTCGTTCTTCGAGTCCGAGCCCGATCGCGGGCCCGGCCACGGTCGCTTGCAACGCGGCACCGTGCTCGGTCGCTACGTGGTCACGTCGCGGCTCGGCGCCGGGGGCATGGGCGTGGTGTACGGGGCCTACGATCCCGAGCTCGATCGCCGCGTCGCGGTGAAGCTGCTGCACGCCGGGCTGCGCTCGAGCTCGGCGCACGCCCGCCCGCGCCTGCTCCGTGAGGCCCAGGCGTTGGCTCGGCTGTCCCACCCCAACGTGGTGACCGTGCACGACGTGGGCACCTTCGGCGAGGCGGTCTACCTCGCGATGGAGTTCGTGGACGGTCAGACGCTGGGCGAGTGGCTCGAGCACGCCCCCCGTAGCCGCGCCGAGATCCTCGACGTGTTCGTGCAGGCGGGACGAGGGCTGGCCAGCGCCCACGACAAGGGACTGGTGCACCGCGACTTCAAGCCGGCCAACGTCATGGTCGGCACCGACGGGCGGGTCTTGGTCATGGACTTCGGCCTCGCCCGCATGACCGATCGGGGCCCCGACACCGACGAGGTGGAGGTCGACGATGCGCTCGAGCCCTACTCCGACGCCCTCGCCGTCGACCTGACCCAGCCGGGCGCCATGATCGGCACGCCCCGCTACATGTCGCCCGAGCAGTTCCGCGGCGGGACCATCGACGTCCGCACCGACATCTTCAGCTATTGCACGAGCCTGTGGGAGGCGCTCTACGGCGAGCTGCCCTATCGCTCGAAGACGGGCAAGGGACTGCGCGAAGCGGTGCTGGGGGGCATGCTCAGCGCCCCCCGCCGTGATCACGACGTGCCGCAGTGGCTGCGGCGCGCGCTCGAGCGAGGGCTCGCCGCCGAGCCGGACGAGCGATGGCCCTCGATGCAAGCGCTGCTCGAAGAGCTCGGCCGTGAGCTCGATCTTCGGCGGCGGCGTCGAGCGTGGATCATCGGGCTGTCCGTGGCCACGCCGTTGGTGCTGGGTGCGGTCGCGCTGTGGCCCTCGGCGCCCCCCGAGAGCCCCGCGCCCTGCCAGGGACTCGGCGCTCACCTCGACGGGGTCTGGGACGACGGCCGCCGCGAGCAAGCCCGCGCATCGATGGTGGGCAGCGGCCTCGGGTTCGCCGACAGCTCTTGGGACCGGGTCGAGCGGCTGCTGTCGAGCTACGCCGACGCGTGGGTGGAGCATCGTACCGAGGCCTGTGTGGCGACCCGGGTCCGCGGCGATCAGTCCGATGCGCTGATGGATCGGCGGGTGGCGTGCCTCGACGATCGACTGCGACACCTGGACGCGACCGTCGGCGAGCTGCTGCACATCGATGCCACCGCGATGGAATCGGCCGTGGATGCGGCGGCCTCGCTGCCGTCGCTCGACGCCTGCGCCGACGCCGAGGGGCTGCTCGAGGCCATGCCGCGCCCCACCGCTCCCGAGGTCGTGCAGCGCCTGGTCGGCGCCGAAGAAGACCTCGCCCAGATCGACGCGCTCACCCGCCTCGGCCGCTGGGCGGACGCCCGCGCGCTGTTGCCCGAGCTCGGCCCCCGCGTCTCGGAGCTCGACTTTGCCCCGCTCACCGTCCGGCACCATCGGCTCTCGGGGCTCATCTCGCGCATGACCGACGACTACGCGGGCGCGGAGAAGAGCCTGCGCTCGGCCTACCGGGAAGCTCTGCGAACCCGCCAGCACGAACAAGCCGCTCGGGCGGCCAGCATGCTGCTCAACCTGCTCGGAGCCGCCAAGTGGAATGCCGAGGCCGCCGACGCGTGGGTCATCCACGCCGAGGCGCTGGCCGAGGCAGCGGACTCGAGCGAGGTCACCGAGCACCTGCTGATGACCCGCGGCAACGTGGCCCGAGCGGCCGGCGACTACGGGACCGCCAAGGGTTTCTACCAGCAGGTGCTCGAGCTTCGGGAGGCTCGGGCCGGGGTGGACCCGCTCGAGGTCAGCGAAGTGCGACGCCGTCTCGCGAGCGTGGCGAGCTATACGGGCAACTACGCTCGCGCCCGGGACCTGCTGCAGCAGGTACTGGAGAGCGAGCAACAGCGGCTCGGCCCCGACCATCCGCGGGTGGCCGTGGCCCTCAATCTCCTCGGCACGGTGGCGAACTATCAGCTGCGCCACGACGAGTCGCTGGAGCTGCTGCAGCGCGCCCACGAGATTTCCGTCGCCGCCTTCGGGCCGCGCTCGCGACAGGTCGCGGACTCCCTCAACCGCTTGGCCACCGTTCGGGCGCAGGCGGGGCAGTGGTCCGAAGCCGCCGAGCTGTTCGAGCAATCGCAGGACATCTGCGTCGAGCTCTTCGGCGAGGACAGCATCGAAGCGTCGACCCCCATGCTCAACGGCGCGGTGGTCCTCAAGACGATGGGCAAATACGAGGAGGCGAGAACGCTGCTGGAGCGCGTGCTCGGCATCACCGAGCGCATGCGCGGGGCCGACTCGGACGACCTGCTCTTCCCGCTAATCAACCTGGCGTTCTTGGAGGTTCGACTCGGCCGCTTCGAACGAGCGTTTGCGTACTACGAGCGAGCACGAACGCTCGTCGACGCGCTCGAGCAGCCCAACCCCCCGATGGCGCTACGCGTGCTGTCGGCCGGAGGCGCCGCCGCGGCGGGCCTGGGTCGGTGGCCCACGTCGATCGAGCTGTTGGAGCACGCGCAGGAGGTCGCCGCGACGGCCGAGGGGGTCAGCGCGAGCCTGGCGTCGAAGGTGGACTACGATCTCGCCAAGAGCCTGTGGGAGGCCGCCCCTGGAGCCGGGCGAGACCGTGCGCGCGCCGTGGAGCTGGCCACGCGGGCGCTCGAGCGATTGCCCGAGACGGACGAACAGGACGAGCAACGGGACGAGATCGAGCAGTGGCTCGCCGCCCGCTGATCGACGCTACTGGGCTTGGGCCTCGGCCAGCCAGGTCGCGGCTTGCTTCGCCATCTCGGGATCGAGGTCCTCGATCTCTTCGGCGAGCGCCAACGCCTTCGTCCCCAGCGCCACGGCATCGTCGATCGTCCCCCGCTCGAACGCGAGGTCGGCCCGCGCCATGACCAGCTTGACCTCGTCGCGCCGCCGATCGCCGCTGCGCTGCTCGAGGTTCTTCGCCACGTCGTCGATCTCGCGCTGCGCCCGATCGAACTTCCCCAGCGCCGTCGAAGCACGAGACAGCGCGAGCAAGCAGTTGGCCTGGTGGGGATGCCCCGGGGGCAGCGCCACGCGGAAGATGTCCAGCGCCCGGGAAAAGTAGTCGTGCGCCGCGGCCCAGCTCTCCCGTGCGAGCGCCACGTTGCCCAAGTTGCCCAGCGTCCCGCCCACGCTGGGGTGCCGCTCGCCGATCAGCCGCTGCTTGAGCTCCAGTGCCTGCAAGTAGTGTCGCTCGGCCTGCGCGTAGTCCTTCAGCCGCTCGTAGGCGATGCCCAGGTTGTTGAAGCGCTGGGCGACCACGGGGTGGTGCTCCCCGAGCAGCGACTCGGCCTTGTCGGCGGACTCTCGATAGTTGTCGATGGCCTCGTCGTACCGCCCCTGCTGCACGGCCACGTTGCCCAGGTGCGCCAACGCCCGCATCTGTGCTTCTTCGCTCAGCTGCCGCGACAGCTCGGCGCTCGCCTCATAGGCCTTGCGTGCCTCCTCCCAGTCGCGTCGACCGAAGTGCACGGTCCCGATGGCGGACCGCAGCGACATGCGACTGAAGGGATCGTCCCCCGCTCGGGTGATGGCCGCGCGCGCATGGTCGACCCAACGCAGGCCCTCGTCCGGGTCGGCCTGGTCGAAGCCCAGCACCAGCACCAGCTGCGTTGCCGCCTCGGCGACGGTCTCGTCCGCGTGATGAGCCGTGCCCTTCCACACCGCGTCTCGCAAGGCCGCGGCCGCGACCTCGGACTCCCCGTTGTGCTGCGACGCCCGACCGACCAACAGCGCCGTCTCGGCGGCGACGGGGCCGTACTTCGTGAGCTCGGCGCGTCGCCGCAGGTGCCGGGCTTCCGCCGCCGCATCCGCGTAACGACCGGCCTTGAAGATGCCCTGAACCCGGGCAATACCGGTCCGAATCCCCTCCACCTCCGCCGCGACCACCGGGTCCTCAGGCGGAGGCGCAGCCGCTTGCAGGCGCTCTCGATCCCCACAGCTGGCGATCGCCGACAGCCCCGAGGCGGCCGTGGCCGAGCGCTCGACCATCTTCTCGTCCGCTTCCAGCAGAGTGTCGACGAAGGTCTCGAGCTCGGCCCGTCGACGATCGAGGCAGGCCGTCCGCAGATCGAGCAAAGTGTCGCTCTGCTCGCCGCGCACGTGGGTGGCCATGCACGCGTCGGTGGTCATCTCCACCCACGACTCCGCGTAGCGATCGAGCTGTGCCACCACACGAGAGGCCATGTCTGCGGCGAAGGGAGTCTTCACGTCGGCGATGCGCGTGGACAAGGCCTCGCGCCGCGCGGGATCCCAGACGCCGACCAACCCCTGGCCCGCGTCGGTGCACGCCGTCGGCAAGCTCGGCTCGTTCGCGTCGGAGCTTCGGGTAACGCCCCAGCCCACGGCCGCCACCGCCACCACGCCCAGCCCCACCGTGGCCCATCGTCGCCATGGGGCAGTGCGGTCTCGAGTCAGCTGCGCCAGCAGCTCGGCCATCGAAGGCCAGCGCTCCTCGGCCGACGGCGCCAGCCCACGCACCAACGCCTCGCGTAGCCAACGGGGGACCTTGCTGGCGCGCGGGGCCTCGCGAATCCCCCCGTGCAAGACGTTCCGCAAGATCGTCGCCGCCGACTTTCCTTCGTAAGGCCGATCGCCGTAGAGCGCCTCGAATAGCGCCACACAGAAGCTGAACTGGTCGGAGTGGGCATCGACCTTGCCGCCCAGAAACTGCTCGGGCGCCATGTAGGCGGGCGTGCCCACCACCGCGCCCGCCCGGGTGATGCGGCTCGACAGCGAGGTCTCGGGCTCTTGCTCGAGGTCACGCAGCGACGGCGGCTCGACGTCGGAGTCGAGCACCGCCTCATCGGCGAGGGCCAGGCCGAAATCCAGCACGCGCACCCGACCGTCCGCGCCCAAGAACGCGTTCTCCGGCTTGAAGTCGCGATGCACCAGGCCCGCGGCGTGCACCGCCTCGAGCCCCCGCCCCGCTTGCACGTAGATGCGCAGTACCTCGGACCAGGTGTGCTCTCGCTTGCCCCAGCGCCACAGGTCCTGGCCCTCGAGGTACTCCATCGCCACGAAGATCTGGTCGTCGACGGTGCCCACGTCGTGCACCGCGACCACGTTGGGGTGTGAGAGCCGAGCCAGCGCCTGCGCCTCGCGGAGCAGCCGCGTGTCGTGCTCTTCGCGATAGCTGCCGGGCGGGAGCACCTTGAGCGCGATCCGTCGGTCGAGCTTCGGATCGTAGACCGCATACACCACGCCCATCGCCCCGCGCCCCAGCGGCTCGAGCACGACATAGCGCCCCAGCTTCATGCCCGCCCCCAGGGGCCGGGATTCTTCCTTCGCGGGTCGAGCCTCGGTTTCGTCGCCGACCAGCGTCGACTCGCCCGAAGGGCGCAGGGTCGAAGGCTCGGACGACTCGGTCACGGGGTCACCCGAGTATCCCGCAGTCGGGTGTCCGCCGAAAATCGCCAACCTGGGTCGCTCGCGCCGAAGCTCGGCCCGCCGCGCCCAGGGGCGATGGAACGCTGATTCAGTTCAGGTCGGACCGCACTGACCACCCTGCCCCGCCTGGACGCGAGCGAGCCGCAGGGTGGTGCTGCCGGGCGCGTCGAACCAGGACCACACCACGTCACCGCGTGGGTCGGCGCGGAACGGGTCGTCGCGTCGGCCCCAGCGTGCCACCGCGCTGATGTCCACCGGGCCCTCGAGGAAGGCCCCCGCGGCGTCGATGCGGGCCAGCTGCCACACGTCGCCCGGCTCGTGCCAGCCCACGAGGTACTGCTCGGCCGGGTCGTCGCCGGGCTGCCACCGGGCGATGCTCGCGTCGTCCTCGTCGACCCCTGGCGTGTCGGTCAGCCACACCACCGCCCCCGCGTCGAGGTTGGTGGCGATGACCGATAGCCCGATGTCTTGGTTCATCGTGGCCGGGTCGTAGGACGACTGTCCCAAGGTGGCGGGCGCCTGATGGGCATTGAACACCAGCGACCACCCGTCGGGGCCGAGCGCCGCCCCGCCGAGCTCTCCGGCGACGCTGCCGTTGCAGCCCGCGTCGACGTCGATGACCTTCGATGCGTTGTGATCGAGGTAGATGCCGCCGATGCTGTTGGTGGAAAAATCGCCCGAGGTTCCCGGGAAGCAATCGGTCACGCACGCGGGCATGAAGGCGTCGACGGCGGGGTTGTAGCGCAGCAGGTTGCTCATGCTGTGCGAGCAGCCCCACCCCCAGCCGTTGGTGCCCGCGCCCGAGTCGGCGTCCACCCACTTGAGGGTGTCGCCCTCGTGCCCCGAGTGCGAGTGCACGTGATAGTAGGCGCCGTAGGTGCCCGCGCCGTACTCGAGCCGGCTGTCGCCGATGCCGAAATCGGTGGGGTCGTTGTCGGCGTTGGTCAGCTCGGTGGACCACTGCTCGACGCCATCGAGGTCGTAGCGGCGGATCCAGATGCGGTCGGCCGCGTCGTCCCACAGAAGCGCCCCGAAGTAGGCACCGGGCTCGGCCGCGAGCCCGCGCAGCTGCAGGCCCGCGGGGAGATCGAGCACGGTGACCAGGGCATCGCTGCCATCGAGCACTGCGACCTGCGGCGTGCCCGAGCCGGTGGTGAAGCCGACCAGGGTGCCGCATTCGTCCCGTGGGGTGGTGAACACGGGTGCCACGTGCAGCGAGCCCGTGCCCCAGATGCGCCAGTTGTTGACGCCCGAGGCCACGCCTTGTGGGACCTCGAACTCGGTGACGAGCAAGCGCTCGAGCAAAGGACCCTCGACCGGGGGTTCCTCGGCGGTGGTGTCTCCCACCGAGTCGTCGGGATCGGTCGCCGACCCCGAGTCGGCTGGGGTCGCGTCGCTGGTGCCAGCCGTGGCATCGCCGGCGCCCGATCCACCCGGGCCACCCGACGGGCCCGCATCCGAGCCTCCCGGCCCCGAGCCGGCTTCGGTCTCGCCGCTCGTCTGCGTCGAGCCCGAGTAGCAGCCGAGCGCTACAACCCACGTCCATACCAAGCTCGATCGCGCACGCATCGGGATCCTCCAGCCGGGCCGCCAAAACCCGTGACACTACCGTAGCGCGAGGATCGAGCGAGAGAAGGCCAAACTCGTCCCTCGTTGGCCATGATGGGGCTTGTCGACGTGAGGCGGACTACCGAGGCCACGAGGGCCGTGCCGGTCGCAGATCGAAGCGTGATCTTTGCTACCGTGACGCGGTGCGATCGCTGCCGCTCCTCGCCGCCGCCGCCCTGCTCTTCGGGTGCAGCCAGGACTCCAAACGAGACGGGGCCAAGCCCGAGCCCAAAGACGAGTCCGCCGCCGCCGAGCCCTCGGCGGGCGCAGATGCCAACGCCGGCGACAAGAGCGGGATCGATCCCGAGCACCTCGCGGCGAAGCTCGAGCCCGATGCCTGCGCGATGCTGTCGGCCGGCGCCGCCCAGAAGATCCTGGGGCTGAGCACACCGCCCACCACCGAGGCAGGCACGGCCGAGAAACCCACCCGCGCGCGCTGCCTGTACCGCTGGACGGACGAGGGCGGCGAGCGGGCGATCGAAATCGCTTGGGCCAGCGCGCTGCAGGACCAAGCCGACAAAATCACCAAGGGCATGGGGCTGGCCCGCAAGGACGTGGCGGAGCGTCGCCTGCAGCCGGCCGAGGTCGAGGGCGTGCGGCTGGCCACCTGGGGCGAGCACTGGCTCACCGTCTACGCCAACGAGCGCCAGGCCTTTTGGGTGATCACGGAAAAATCGGGTCGCAACGCCCTCGAGGCACGCACGCTCGCCACCGCCCTCGCCAACGAAGTGGTCCGCTGAGATGAGCCGCGGGCGAGCACGGGGACACTGGCTCGCGCTGTGGGCCGGGCTGGTGCTGTGGCTGGGCGCCACGGCGGCTCAGGCTGCGTCGGTGCTGGACCACGAGCGCTACTCGATGGACAACGGCCTCGACGTGGTCCTGCACGTCGATCGCCGCCTGCCCTTGGTCGCGGTGAGCCTGGCCTATCACGTGGGTGCGATGCACGACGGCTCGCGCCCCGGCTTGGCCCACGTGGTCGAGCACCTGATGTTCCGCGGCACCCGTAAGGTCCCCGACGGCGAGTTCAATTACCGCCTCGTCGAGGCCGGAGCCCAGCACACCAACGCCATCACGCACTACGACCAAACCGTCTATCACACGGTGATCCCCGCCGATCGGCTGGACGAGGTGCTGTGGCTCGAGTCCGATCGCATGGCGCACCTGGGCGCGGCGCTGACCGACGAGACCTTCGGCTCGGAGATCGAGACCACCATCGACGAGTGGGAGAACCGGATCCGCAGCGAGCGGAACGCCGAGTCGTTCATGACGATGTGGGAGGTCCTGTTTCCCGAGGGGCACCCCTTTCAGCACGCGCGCCCCGATGTGATCGCACGGCTGAACACCGACGACGGGCGCGGCTTCGTGCGACGCCACTACGGGCCCGCCAACGCCACCTTGGTGCTGGCCGGCGACCTGCCCGACGACGTCGGCGAGCGACTCGAGCGCTACTTTGGACCCCGCTCGGGAGGCACGCGTCCGAGCCGGCCCTCCCTGGAAGCGGCCGCGGTCACCCGAGATCTCCGCATCGCCCGAGCCGCCACGCTGTCCACGGTGCCGCTGGTGCTGGTCGGCTGGCCTTCGCCGGGGCTGTACGACGAGGGGGATGCCGCGGCCGACGTGCTGGCCTTCACCCTCAATGCCGGTCGTCTCGCGCGGCTGATCGAGGCTCAGTCGCCCGGCGTGGTGCTCGAGGTCGAGGCGCGCCAGCTCAGCCGCAGCGACCAGTCGGTGTTCTTCTTCGCGGCCTACGGCGCCGCCCATCAGCCCCCGGAGCCCGTGCTGGAGGCCCTGGATGCCGCGCTGGCCGAGCTGCGCCAGCACCCCCTGAATGCCGACGACGTGCGAAGAGCCCGGCGGCGACTGGGCATCGACACCCTGCGCGGGCTGCAGCGGCTCGATCAGCGCGCCGCCCAGATCCAGAGCTACATCTCCGCGGGCAAGGCCCCCGACTGGATCGACGAGGACCTCGCTCGCTATGCCGCCGTGGACGAGGTCGCGGTGGCGGCCTTCGTGCGTGAGCACCTCCCGCCCGACCGACGCGTCGCCGTGCTGACCAGCCCCGTCGAGGGGGGCCGATGATCCTGGACCGACGCCGGTTCCTCGCCTCTGTCGGCGCCACTTCACTGGTCGGCTGCGCGGGCCGAGAGCCTCCAGCGCCCGCCCGCCGCACGGGCCCACCGCACGTCGAGCTGCCCCCCGTGCTCAGCCAATCCTCGGCCGGAGGCAGCCGCACCTTCGTCGTCGAGGACCACGGCGTGCCGCTCGTGTCCATGGCCATCGTCACCGGAGGCGGTCATGTGCTCGAAGCCGCGGAGCACAAGGGCCTCGCCTCGCTCAGCGCCGCGCTGCTGCTCGAGGGCATGGACGGAGGCGACCGCGTCCAGCAGCTCGAGCGCTACGGCGAGTTCGGCACCACCCCCGACATCTCCGTCAGCGCGCAGCACACCTTCGTGTACTGCACGGTGCATCGCGATGATGCACCCGCCGCCCTTCGCCTGCTCACCGACACCCTGCACCGCGCCACCGTGGCCGAGGGGGACTTCGAGCGAATTCGGCACAAGCGGCGCGACACGCTGGCGCTGCTTCGCGGCGCCCCCGATCGCATCGCCTCGTTGGGCATCGTGCTGGGGACCCTGGGCACCACCCCGCCCATCTCCGAGCTGTCACTCGGCACCGATGCCAGCCTGACCTCGCTGACCATGGACCAGGTGCGGGCTTGGTACGCGCAGCAGTTTCGCCTCGAGGGCACCACGTTCATCCTCGCGGGTGACTTGCGCATGGACGAGGGGCAGGCCTGGGTCGACGCGGCCGCCCAGCGCTGGCCGAGCGCGGCTGGCCCCCGCGGCGGCGTCGCGGTGTCGAGCACGCCGAACTCGAACATCCCCCACAACGTGCTCATCCCCTGGCCCGACATCCCCCAAGGCATCGTGGCCTACGGGGGGCTGCATGCCCCATGGGGTGACCCGCGAGAGCCGGCGCAGACGGTCGCCCGGGCGCTCGTGGGCAGTTTCATGCATCACGAGCTCCGCACCGTGCTCCGTACCAGCTACGGCGTGCAGGACAGCGAGCTTTACACCACCCGGGGCAGCGTCCGCCTGCAGTGGGCCAAGCTCGAAAACGCCGACGTGGCCACCGCGGTACAGCGCCTTCGCGAGCGCCTCGAGCGGCTGCAGAGCGAGCTGATGCTCAACGAGGTCGGCGTGGACGCGACGCGCTTTTCGATGATGGTGGGCATGATGGACGACTTCCACGGTCCGGAAGCAGCCATGGTTCAGCTGCTGGAGCTGGCCGATGCCGACCTACCGCCGCAGACGTTCGCGCTGCGGCTGAAGGCGCTTCGGGAGCTCGATGCCGACATCGTGACCGACGCGCTGCGGGGGCTGTACGACCCACAAACGCTCGGTTTGAGCGTGGTCGCCGACCCTGACGCGCTCGATGCCGTACGGGAAACGCTCCCCGTGAACAGCTCGATCACCCGGCAGCCGCAGGACATGCTCGGCGCACCCGCGTAGCCCACGCAGCGCCCACGAGCGGTATCCTCCTACCGATTCGATGCGTCGCACCTCGAACCTCTTGCTGACCGCCGCTCTCTCGATCGCCAGCGGAGGCTGCACCAACACCGTCCCCGAGGAAGTCCTCGAGGAGCCCACCACGTCGGGCAGCTCGTCGTCCGGGTCGAGCACGACCGGGGTCGAGTCCATGGAGACCGAGGACAGCGTCGCGGACGAGAGCTCGGCGAGCGGCTCCGCGTCGGCCTCGAGCACCAGCACGGGGGACGCCTCCGACTCGTCGTCGACCACCGATCCGGAGCCCGTGTGCGGCAACGGCATCCCCGACATCGGCGAGCAGTGCGACGACGGCAACGACGACGAGTTCGACGAGTGCACCACCGCGTGCACCATCCCGACCTGCGACGACGGCATCCACGACGGCGAAGAGACCGACGTCGACTGCGGAGGCCCCTGTGACAATGGGTGCGCCGAGTGCCTGATGTGCGTGGTCGACGAGGACTGCGGCGAGGACAACACCTGTAACGAGAGCGGCCAGTGCACCTTCACGCAGCTGGTGCAGATCGACTGGCTCGCGAACTGCAGCGACGGCCCGGGCAACGGCGTCACGCTCACGGAGCTTCTCGCGGGCGACTACGAGGCCACGGCCTTGCCCAGCGCGGGCACCCTTTGGCTCCCCGAGACCCACAACCCTCCCAGCAGCGGCTACTTCTGGGAGGCTCAGTCGCCGCAGGTGACCTTTACGCAGATGCAGACGCCCGCGGGCGTCCGCTACGTGGATGCAGACACCGCCTTCGCCAACATGCGCGCGACCTCCGAGGTGTTCACCCACGCGGGCGGCGACCTGATGTTCTACCGCGAGGACACCACCTGTGGCGACAACGCGGGCGGTCTCGAGTTCGTACTCGAGCGCTGCTGCGAAGGCGCCTGCTGAGCGGCCCTACGAGGTCACGGCGGCATCGAGCTCCGCCATGACCTTGTCCGCCCCGGCGTTCAGCAGTTCTTCCGCCATCGCCCGCCCGAGCGCATCCGCGTCGCTCACCGTGCCCGTCTGCCGGCTTTCGTAGCAGGGCTCGCCGGTCGGATGCACGATGAGCCCGTGCACGGTGAGTTCGTCCCCGTTGCGCGTCGCATGGCAGCCCACGGGAATGGTGCAGCCGGCCTGGAGCCGCTGCAGGAACCCTCGCTCGGCCGCGGCGGCGATCGTCGCGTCCTCGTCGACCATGGCCTGCAGCAGGGTCCGCACGCGCTGGTCCTGCTCTCGACACTGCAGCGCCAAGATCCCCTGCGCAGGCGCAGGACAGAAGGTCTCCGGATCGAGCAGTTCCACGATGCGGTCCTCCATGTCCAACCGCCGCAGCCCGGCCGCGGCCAGCAACACCGCATCGACCTCGCCCGAGTCCACCTTGCCCACGCGCGTCGGCACGTTGCCGCGGATCGGCACGACCTCGATGCCGGGGTTGATCCGCCGCGCCAATGCCCCGCGTCGCAGGCTCCCCGTGCCCAGCCGCGCCCCCGCGGGCAACCCGGCCAAGGTCGCCCCGGCTGGCCCCACCAGCGCATCACGGCAATCCTCGCGCGCGGGCGTGCAGGCGATGAGCAGCCCGGGCGGACCGAACGCGGGCAGGTCCTTCATGCTGTGCACGGCCAGATCGATGCTGTCGTCGAGCAGACGCTGCTCGATCGCCTTGACGAACAGACCCTTGCCCCCGATCTCGTGCAGCGGGCGGTCTTGGATGCGGTCGCCCTCGGTCGAGATGATCTCGAGCGTGACCTCCAGCCCGGCGTGCGCGGCCATCAAGGTGTCGCGCACGTGGTTGGCTTGCCACAGGGCGAGCGCGGAGCCGCGGGTACCGAGGCGAACGGGACGAGGGTCGGTCATCGGGGCAAGCCTACCCTGCCTGAGGCCTGGCTCGCCCCTCCCCCGCCGCGACGGCGTGGCGAAGCCGGCGCATCAGGCCGAGCGGCGCTCGTCGGAGTCCGAGGCGAGACTCGGTTTTTGCGACGAATCGTGCGGACCGAGCTCGAAGAGCACCTGCAGCGCCTCGGCCAGGGTGGCCCCGTCGAAGCCGCCCGCCCCTTGGGACGTGGCCTTGCGCAGGTTGGTCATGGGCTTGTGCAAAAGCTTCTGCACCACCTGGCGGGCGAGCTGCTCGACCACGCGCTGCTGCTGCTCGCTCATCTCGCCGAGCTTGGGCAAGACCCGCGCGAGCTCGGCTTCGGCCAGCTCGCGCCCGTGCGCCTGGAGCTGGCCGATCATGGGGCCGATGGCCCGCGCCCGCAGCCAGGCGGTGAACGCCCGCACCTCGTCGTCGACCAAGCCGTCGGCCTTGTCGGCCTCGCCCCGGCGGCTGCGCAGGTTGTCGTGCACGATGCCCTGGAGGTCGTCGACGTTGTAGAGGAACACGTCCTCGAGCCGGCTGACGTCACCGTGGATATCCCGCGGCACCGCGATGTCCACGAGGAACAAGGGCCGATGCCGCCGCGACTTCATGACCGGCTTGAGCCGCTTGCGGTTGATGATGGGGTCGCGCGCGGCCGTGCTCGACACGACGATGTCGACACGACCGAGCTGGTGATCGAGGCGCTCCCACGGCTCGTAGCGGCCTTCGACCTTGCGGGCGAGGGCCTCGCCCCGCTCGTGGGAGCGATTGACGACGACGATCTCGGCCGTGCCCGCGGCCCGCAGGTGCAGCGCGGCCTGCTCGGCCATCTCGCCCGCCCCGATCACCACGACCGAGCAGCCCTCGAGCTCGCCGAAGATGCTGCGCGCCAGGTCGACCGCCACCGAGGACACGCTGGCGCCACCGCGGGCGATCTCGGTCTCGGTGCGGACCCGCTTGGCGCACTTGAAGGCGAGGCTGAGGCAGCGATCGAGCACGGGGCCGACCGCCCCGTTGTCCCGCGAGCGACCGAGCGCCGTCTTGACCTGGCCGAGGATCTGCGGCTCGCCCACCACCAAGCTCTCGAGGCTCGAGGCCACGCGGAAGATGTGCCGCACGGCGTCGGTGTCGGCCCGCATGAAGCCGTGCTCGCGCAGCCGTCGAGAGTCGAGCGAGCGCAGGGACGCGAAGGCATCCAAGACCTGGCCCCCGACCTCGGGACGCGAGCCGACGCCGTAGATTTCCACCCGGTTGCAGGTGGAGACGATCATGGCCTCGTGCAGGCCCGCGCGCTCCTTGAGCGAGCGCAGCAGCGGGGCGTACTGGTCGTCTTCGACGGCCAGCCGCTCGCGCAGGTCGACCGGCGCGTGCTTGTGGTTGACCCCGACGGCAAAGACCTCGGCGCTCACGTGCGCACCCCGTAAGAGATCACGATGAGGATGGTGGCCACGAAGGCCACCAGCGTGAGCCAAGCGGAGCGCCGCCCTCGGGTGCCCCAGGCCGCCCGCGACACGAGCAGGCCCACCGATGCGATCCAGGCGATGCCCGCGGCCGCGACCTCGAACACGCGCCCGCGCAGCTGCTCGAGACCGCCGGCCTCGATGGTCCACAGCACGCCGGTCACGATGGCCAGCGTGAACACGGGCGTCACCAGCAGCACCAGGCGGTGATGCAGGCGGTCGAGTCCCTGCAGCGAGAGCCCGCCGCGGCCCGGCCGGAACTGTTTGCGACGCAGGCGACGCTCCATCGCCAGGTACAGGCCGGCCACGCCCGCGGCCAGCGTGAAGCCGGCCAGACCCGCGGCAGCGAAGCCCACGTGGGCGCTGCCGACTTCCTGCCCCCCGGGCACGCCCCCGGCCGTGCCCACGACGTCGCTGAACACGACGCCGAGCGACAGCCCGATGAGCCCCACCGGAGCGAGGATGGGCCCGAGCACATCGAGGCCCTTGCCCCGCCGCGCGAGGCCCAGGTAGCCGCCTACGGCGATGAGCGCCCCGAAGCTCGTGGCCAGGTAGATGTTCTTGAGAGGGTGATCGCCCTGGACGCACTGCACCCCGATGGCGAAAAAGTGCAGCGCAGAGGCCGTGGCGAGCAGCAGCCGGGCGTAGCGAGCGGGGCCCGCATCGTCGTCTTCGCTGCGATCACGCTGGGTTGCGCTGCCGTAGGCGAAGGTGGCCGCCCCATAGGCCAGCGCCGACAGAATGAACAGGATGAGCATGCGCGCCTGCCAGCTCCAAGTGTGCCCCATCCCCGGGCCCCGGGCACCCGCGGGCCTAATGTCGTGGCGGTTCGTGCGGCGCTCAACCGCTCATCTGGTGCAGCGCACCACGCAACAAATCCCACGAGGGGCCGTCCATGAGCGTTTCGGTGCCGTCGGGCCCCACGGGCACCGCGACGAAGCCGGGGACGACCGAGTAGGCCTGCTCACCCAAGATCACCGAGGTGTCATAGTGCTCTGCGCCCATCTGAACGAGCTCCTGGGAGCTCTTGACGCAGCCCACCACCTGGTAGGGATCTTGATCGCCGCCGTCGACCTTCTCGAAGAAGACGGCCGGGTCGATGAACAACGCGGCAGGCCCGCCGCCGGTGGAGAGCTTGAGCAGCTCGCCGTCCAGCTGGATCCGGCCTTCGCTGAGCCAACGGTCGACGAGAGTCTGGGCGACGAAGATCCGCGGCATGGCTACGACGGTTCTAACCCCCCGCGCACATTGCGTCCAGCCCGGCGCGGCTCAAACCCGCCGGGCGAGGGCGCAGCGGCGGGGCTGACTAGAAGCGGAACCCGAAGCCGACACCCTGGGTGTCGCGGGTCAAGATGGGACCGACGCGGACGTCCGAGATCGCTCGGATCGACTTCTCTTCCTTGATGAAGTTCTTCGCGTCGTTGCGGTCCTGGTAGATGATGATGGCCAGGACGCCGCCGAGCAGCACGCTGGTACCCAGCAGGACGTCGCCGACGATGGCCCGGCGCTGCACGATGGCCCCGGTGCGGCTGACCTCGGTGGCCAGGGCGTCGTAGCCCCCGGCGGCCGCGTTGGGATCGCGGCGGGGGTCACCGTTGGCCTGCGCGTTGTAGGCATCGAGCGCGTCGACGGCATCGCCGTAGGGGCCGCGGCCGACCAACGCCAGGGTGTACATGGTGGCGGCACCGAGGGCCGCACCCGTGGTCAGGCCGAGCGCCACCCAGGCGCGGGGCTGCCAGTACCCCCAGAAGGGACCGCGCTTACACGCGGGGCGCAGGTCCTTGGGGTCCTCCTTGGACTCGCGCTTCTTCCGGGGCTCGCCCTCCTTGCGACAGAAGGCGTCGAAGTCTTCGACGAGGTCGGCCTCGATGTCGTCGGTGCTGATGACCGCGTCCTGCTGCGCGCGCGCGGCATCTTCCTCGGCCTTCTTGATCGCGTCGAGCTCGGCCTGGATCTCCTCGGGAGTCTTGAGCGGCTCGTCGAGGGTATCGATGATCGCCTGCTCCTCCGCGGTGGCGGGGGGCGGGGGCTCGCGGTGGTCGTTGAGGGAGGTGACGACCTGCTGCGGCAGCACGATCGGCAGGATCAGATCACCCTCGTTGAACTTGGTGTTGAAGGTCTTGACGCGCTCGCCCTTGGCGATGTCGTAGACGACGATCGTGACCTCGGCTCCGGCCCCCTCGCCCACCGTGCCGAACATGATGAAGTCGGCGGCGGTCTTCGGGGTCTTGTTGAGCCACTTGCCGACGGCAGCGAGACACTCGTCGCTGTCGGGGCCGGCCTTGCACTTGACCTTCTTGGCCGCGGTGGTGGTGTCGAGCGCGACACCGCGGGCGGTGTAACCCTGGTCTTGGAGTGCGGTCTGCAGCGTGGCCCGCAGCTCGTTGGCCGCGTCGCCACCATCGAAGCGCAGGAGCGCGAGGGTCTTACCGTCGGTAGCGGGCTCGTCCGACTTGGGTGCCGCTGCGATCGACGGCAACGGGGTCGCCGCAAAGGCGGGCATCGGAGCCGCACACACGGTGGCGGCGACGGTCAGGCTGAGCACGCGGGAGAGGGATGAAGCGATCATCGCGGTCGTGGGCCCTTTTTCAGGAGCAAGGCGTTGGCGGGCGAGGTGAAGGTTGCGCGATCCGCCAAGCGCGCGAGCGGCGGCATCATAGACGGCCATTGGTGGAGCGCTCAAGCGGGGTCGAGCTTTCCGGCGGAGGGGCGAACGAGCAGCGGGCTCACACCCGCCGCGAAGACGGCGACGAAGCCCAGGATCGCCGTACCGATCACAAACCAGTGCTCGGTGGCCAGTGGGGCAATGGAAGCCCACACCAGGGCTCCGGCCGCGACGGTCCACAACAGGTGGACCAACAGGCCGGGGATCGCACGGCGGTCGGCGCGGCGCGAGATCCGGGCGAGGGCGCTGCCGAAGACCAGAGTCATGCCGACCACACCGGGCATCAACGCGGCCGCCCCCGCCGTCTTACGGGAGACGACGAGTGCCGCGGCAATGCCCAGGATTGCCAGGGCAGTGACCATCGTGACCTTGGAGGCCTCCGAGGATGGAGCCAGACGTCGGGCCGTGCCAACGCCCGCCTGCACCACGGCCACCGCTCCGCCGGCCAAGATTGCGGCCAGGGTCGCGGCGAGCAGCCCCTCGACCTCGAAGATGCTCAGTCCGCCCCGCTCGCCCACCGCCTCGGCCAGGCCGAGCACGAAGGCCGGCAGCTCGGCTCCGCTGGGGCGACCGAAAGGGATGGCCCAACCCAGGGCCGGCAGCACGGCTGCCACCGTGAGCGTCGTCACCACGACCAGGATCGCGGGCACGGCCACCGTGCGGGCGATCGCGGGGCCGGGGGTGTCGGTGGGCCCGGGCACGGCGAAGATCGCCAGCCCGCCCAGGGCCAGCGCGGGCGCCCACGCGCGGAGATCGGTCAGGGCCGCCCACGTGGGACCGCCCGACCACAGGTCGACCTCGGGGGCTCGGCCCGCGGTCAGAGCCATGACCGTCAGCAGCACCACCGCCATCAGTCCGAGCGCTCCGGCGACCCGGCCCACGCCCGCGCCCGCGCTCGCGGTGGGGCGCGGCAGCACCAGCGCGATGAGCAGCAACAGGAGCCACGCCCACCACCGGGTCTCTCGCTCGATCACCTCGCGGCCGTCGTCGTCGTCGGTACGCGTCCAGCCCCGCCACTGAAACAAGCCCAGTCGCGCGTTGCCCCGGGCCTCGGCATAGCCCGACCAACGGCCGGTGACCCCGAGGCCCGCGCTGCCCTCGGGGGCATAGCTGTCGGGGCACATCTTGTTCATGACCGACTCGCCTCGAGGGCCCCGCGGATCGATGCGACGACCGGGGCACACGAACTCGACGCGACTGCCCTGGCCGAACGAGCCGGAGTGCACGACGAAGCGCGGCTGCACGTCGTCGACCGGCTCCCGGCTGAGCTTTTCCCACACCGCGTCGGTCTCCACCGCTTCGACCTCGGCGTCGATCAACGCCCGGCGCATGCGGGCGGGTCCGTCCGGGTAGACGCGATCTGCCGCGGCAGCCAATGCGCGGTCGATGGCGTCGGCCAGGGCCTCCGGGCCATAACCGCGGCCGCCGTCGGGCTCGACGTAGTCGTTGATGGGCACGTCGAAGGGCCCCTCCCCGTCCACCATCACCGCGGTGATCTGTCCGGGATGGATGCCGAGGATCGGTCCGCTGTGCGCCCAGCCCCGCGCGTTGTCGGCCGCGGCCTCGTAGCGCGTGCCGTAGACCCCGGCCGCCGGCACGCATAGAGCCGCCAGCAGCACGACCACCGGTCGGGCTCGAGCCGGGAGCCGTGGACCGATGACCGCCGCGACCACCCCGAGCCCCACTGCCGCCCCGACGCCCCAGATGGCGGCCGGGAATGCGATCATCAGCGCGCCCACGCCCCGGACCAGCACCGTGGCCATCAGGGCCACCGTCACCGCGGCAACCCCGATCATGGCCACCCGTGCCACCGGACCGCCCAAACCCTCTTGGAGCGCGGCCCGAGCCCGGACGATCGCGTCGACGCGCCGCCATCCCACCACCGCCATGCCGAGGGCCAAAATCAGCGGCAGCGCGATCCCGAAGTGGGGCGGCATCGCGAGCCCGGCGAGCAGCACCAGGCACACGGGGCCACACAGCCACGCCAGGCGGTCGCTCGGCGCAGACCCCTGCGGCTCCGAGGAGGGCGCGCTGCCAGCGGATTTCGGCGAGGAATCGAGCGGGGGCACGGGCCGGCTTTGTATCAAACCCCTCCCCTGTGCGGCAGCCGCCACGGCAGCCCACGCGAGCCACGACAAAAGTGCTAGCGTCGGTCCCGATGTCGGGTCGAAGCCGACGCCCCGCTTCGGGCGTGCTCCCGTTGCTGCCCTTGCGCAGCATGACTTTGCTTCCGGGCATCGGGCAACCGGTGGAGCTGGGGCGCCACGCGTCGGTCGACGCCATTCGCCAGGCTCGTGAGCTCCCCAGCGACGATCCCAACCATCGTCTGGTGATCGTCGCGACCCAGCGCGAGGAGATCACCGAGCGCCCTTCGCTCGACGACCTCTATCCGGTGGGCGTGCTCGCCGAGGTCACCCAGGCCCTGCTCGGGGTCGGCTCCCGCATGACGGCCATCGTCCGCGGCATCGAGCGCGTGCACCTGCTCGAGGTCGACCGGCTCCAGACGCCCTCCATGGTTCGCTACCAGCGAGCCCACGAGCCCATGGGCGACCCGACCCTCGCCTATGCGCTGGCGGGCACGCTGCAAGACCTCATCAAGGAGCACGACGGGCTCGTCCCCACCAAGCCCAAGAGTCGGCAGCGCACCCAGACCCTCGCGGTCATCGCCGCCGAGCGCGCTCCGTCGCGGATCGCCGATCTGTGCGCCACGCACGTCAACCTCGACGCCAAAGAGCTCGCCGAGTTGCTGCACGAGCTGACCGTCACCGACCGCCTGCGCAAGGTGCTCGAGTTCGTCAGCCATCGCATCCACGTGCTGCAGGTCAAGCGGGACCTCGATCGCCACGTCCGCGATCACCTCTCGCGCCACGAGCAAGAGGCTCTGTTGCGGCACAAGCTGCGGGCCATCCAGTCCGAGCTCGGCGACGCCGACCAAGATCCGCACAACCTCCGCGAGCTCGAGACCCGGCTCGACGAGTGCGACCTGCCGCTCGATGCCCGCGTCGTCGTCGAGCGCGAGCTCGGCCGCCTGCGTCGCATGAACCCGCAGAGCGGCGAGGCCACCATCGTCCGCACCTATCTCGAGCTGGTCGCCGACCTGCCGTGGGGCGACCACAAGGCCACGCCCGACTCCCTCGACATCGAAGCCGCCCGCCAGCTGCTCGAGCGCGACCACTACGGCCTCGAGAAGGTCAAGCAGCGCATCATCGAGTACCTGTGCGTGCGCAAGCTGGCCCCGCAAAAGCGCGGTCCCATCCTGTGCCTCGCCGGGCCTCCCGGGGTCGGCAAGACCTCGCTCGCCCGCAGCATCGCCAAGACCCTCGGCCGCGAGTTCGTGCGCATCTCCCTGGGTGGCGTGCGCGACGACGCCGAGATCCGCGGCCATCGGCGCACCTACGTCGGTGCCCTGCCCGGTCGCATGATCCAGGGCATGAAGCAGGCCGGCACCAAAAACCCCGTGTTCCTGCTCGACGAGGTCGACAAGCTCGGCGGCCCCGACCTGCGCGGCGACCCGGCGGGGGCTCTGCTCGAGGCCCTCGACCCCGAGCAGAACGACGCCTTCGAAGACCACTACCTCGGCACCGCCTTCGATCTGTCGCGCGTGATCTTCGTGACCACCGCCAACGACCCGCAGCGCATCCCGCATGTGCTGCGGGACCGCCTCGAGATCATCGAGCTGTCCGGCTACACCATCGAAGAAAAGGTCGCGATCGGCCGCAACTACCTGCTGCCCCGCGCGCTCGAGGACCACGGCCTCGACGAGAACTTCGACCCCTCCGACGAGGTCCTGCGCGCGCTCGCCACCCAGTACACCCGCGAGTCCGGCGTTCGAAATCTCCACCGGGAGCTCGAGGCGCTCATGCGCGACATCGCCATGACCATCGCCCAGGGTGAGCCCTCGCGGAACACCATCGACCCCGACGACCTGCTGCGCGTGCTCGGCCCTCCGAAATACCACGACGAGCTCGTCGACCACGTCCCCTCCCCCGGCGTCGTCAATGGCCTGGGCTGGACCCCGACCGGCGGCCGCCTGCTCATCGTCGAAGCCACCCTCACCCGCGGCGACGGCAAGCTACGGCTCACCGGGCGCCTCGGCGACGTCATGCGCGAGTCGGCCCAGGCCGCCCTGTCGCTCGTGCGGGCTCAGGCCGAGCAATTCGGCATCGACCCCGACTTCCACGGCAGCCACGACGTCCACGTGCACCTGCCCGCGGGCGCCGTGCCCAAGGATGGACCCAGCGCGGGCATCACCCTGACCACCGCGCTCGTCTCCATCCTCACCGGTCGGCCCGTGCGTACCGACATCGCCATGACCGGCGAAGTCACCCTCCACGGGCGCGTGCTCGCCATCGGTGGCGTCCGCGAGAAGGTCCTGGCCGCCCACCGGGCCGGCCTGCGCGACGTCATCCTCCCGCGCCGCAACACCAAGGACGAGCCCGACATCCCCGCGGCCGTGCGAGCCGATCTGCGGCTGCACTACGTCGACCGCGTGGAAGAGGTCATCGAGCTGTGCCTGCTCGACCCTCCGCCCGCGCAGGGCGAAGACCAAGCCGCGGCGCAGTAACGCCCCGCGTTCGCCAGGGACACGAGCAAGTCGCGGAAGTCCTCCGGTCGCTCGTTCATGACGGTCGAATGACTCGGACCGGGATCTCCGAGCGTTCGTAGGACGGCAGGGCCCTCCCCGACATCGACCACGCGGCGCGGGTGAGGCGAACGGCCAAGGCGACCCGCTGCTCCCCGGAGAGGCTCTGCTCGGGAGCCGCCGCCGCGGCGATCATCCGCTGAGCTCGGGCCGCGGCCCTCCGCTTTCGTGCCGCATCCGCGTCCACGGAATCCAGTCTAGCAAGTTCGGGATCCGGCCGACGCACTTATTTGAGTCCGCGCGACTGCGTTCAGCGAAAGGACTCGCTCCCCCTCCCGGCGCGGCGCGGCGCGGCGCGGCGCCCGTGGAGAGGACGACGGCGCGCACAGACCATCGAAGAACATTCGCGCCCGGCTTCGTCAGCTCGCGTTGGGGTGGAGACCAAGAGAGTCGAAGGCGGCGGCACGACGCTACCGATGCCCGGGGCCGCCTCTATGGGAGCAGTCATGTTCGACAATAGACGCACGACAATGGTTCAACGGCTCGGCTTCGTCGGTTTCATCGGCATGGCGGGCCTGGGTGGATGTGAAGGATGTGAACTCCTCGGGGGAGAGGGAGGCTTCAGCTGCACGGTGGACTGCCACGAAGCGGTGGAGTCGTTCTGCGAAGGCTGCGAGGCGCAGGGTGGAGTGCCGTACCAGTGCGACTACGTCGCGGTCGACTGGATCGTCGACCAAGACGGAGTGGTGCACGCGGAGAACCGTCACCTCGACGCGTCGGCATGCTACGAGTCGGCCGAAGCGGCCGAGGCCGCGTGCGCCGGGTACTGCAACAGCGACCAGTGGGAGGGCGGGTGCATCAGCTACGGCTCCTATCCCTACGACTGCACGGGCACCCAGGACTGCGGCTCCCCTGCCCCCGGTGGCGGCGACGAAGTCGGAGAGCCGGCCCCCGCTGCGGAGCCACCGTCGCCCAGCTGCGACGCGGGGTGGTATTCGCTCGGCGACGTGGTCTTCGATCGCACGGTGGACGCCTATCGCGTCAACCGGCTGTTCTTCCTGCACCTGCTGGCCGATCCGCGGGTCGTCTTGTGTGACACCGCCGAGCTGACGTTCGACGCCGCGGGCCAGCTGTCGCTGACGGGCGCGCGCCCGGGGAGCCTGGCCTACGAGGCGGGCCTCCGCGACGGCGACGTCCCCGTCTCGCTCCAGGGGCTCACCGCCGCCGACCTGAGCCAGGCCGAGTCGCTCTATTGGGAGCTTCGCGACGTGGAGCAGATCGAGGTCGTGCTCGACCGGGGCAGCCGACGCATGGAGATGACGTACATCATCGAGTGACGGCGAACACGAACGCCGATCGGCTCGCTCGAGCGCGGGCCGATCGGCGGACCACGGCAGTCCTAGCCCGCGGGCGGGATGAACTCGTCGCAGGTGTTGTCGATGAGGTCGACGGCCTGCTGGAAGAAGTCGTTGTAGTTCCCGCTGCAGACGGACCCCTGGATCTGGTTGGGGAACATCTCCATGAAGGAGCGCAGCTTGGCGGGGTCGTCGGACTCCGCGGGGCAGATCTGGTCGGCCTCGCCCGTGTCGTTGATGAGCCCGAGCATCACGATGGCGTTGGGATCACCCGCCTTGGAGGCGATGACGTTGGCGTACCAGCCCGCCGCGGTGCCGTTGCTGCCCCCGTCCTCTTCGTCGGTGATGATGGTGACGACGAGGATGGCATCGTCGCGGATGAAGCCTTCGTTGCAGCCGCCGGCCTGGCCGAGGTCCTCGCTGAGCGCGGCCACCATGGCGCCCATGGGGCGCTCGTTGCCGTCACCGTCGCTGCCGACCTTGGCCGCGCACTGGAAGGCGGAGGTCAGGTCGGGCTCGGTGCTGTCCATGTAGCGCGCCCCGGTGGTGAAGTTGCACGGGACGTTGGGCGCGTCGGAGGCCATGGTGTGCAACACCCCGCTGCCCAGGGTGGCGTTGCAGACCTCGGGGGTGACGCCGCAGGGATAGGCAGGGATGTCGAGGCAGGTCGGGAAGAGCGTGCACAGAAGCTCGCACTGCCCCCCCCACATCGCGTCCGTGTCCACCACCATGATGTGGTAGTCCTGCGCCTCGTCGAGGGTGTTCTGAATCGACTGGATGAAGCCGGGGAAGCTCGCGATGAGCGAGTCCTGGTTGTCCCCCATCGATCCGGAGTTGTCGATCACGAACAGGAAGTCGACCTTCTCGCAGCCGTCGGCGTCCCCGGCATCGGCCCCCGCCCCCTCGGTGTCGGCCGGGATGACGTCGAGCTTGATCCCGCCGTCGTCGGCATTGCCGTCGGCCGAGACCGAGTCGGAGCCCGAGCCGTCGGTGTCCGCACCGCTGGTCATGGCGCCGTTCGATGCGGTGGGGATCGAGCCCGAGGCGCCGAAGGGATCGGTGCCCCGGCCTTCGGTGCCGCATCCGACGGCGAGCATAGCTATCGCAAGACGTCCTAGTTTTTGTGCCATTTTGAAGGGCTTTCGGAGTCGCTGGTGTCTTTATTGAACCCGGCCTCCAGACGAGGCCGGGCTCACGCGGGGGTTCAACCCGCGGGTGGGATGAATTCGTCGCAAGTGTTGTCGATGAGGGCGACGGCCTCGCTGAAGAAGCTGTCGTAGCTCGGCTCGCACACGCTGCCGAAGAAACCGTTGTCACCAAAGGAGTCGACGAACTCGCGCAGGCGCGGCGAAGCTTCGGCGCCGTCGTTGCCGTCGGCCAGGTCGGCACAGATGGCGCCCGGCTGATCGTTGTCGCCGAACAAGCCGAGCACCACGATGGCGTTCTCGTCCCCGTTCTTGGCGGAGACCAGCGCCTGCTTCCAACCCGCGGGGGTCCCCGCCGAGTCGCCGTTGCTGTCGTTTTCGTCGGTGATGAAGGTGACGACCAAGATCGCGTCGTCGCGCAGGAAGCCTTCGTTGCAGCCGTCGGCCTCGGTCCCCGCGGTGATCGCTTGGACCATGGCCTCCATGGGCCGCTCGGTGCCCGCGTAGGAACTCACCCCGACCTGGGCGGCGCAGGTGAAGGCCGCCGACAAGTCGGGCTCGTTGGAGTCCATGTAGCGCGCACCCGAAGCGAAGTTGCAGTCGGTGTTGCTGCTGCCCTGACCGCGCGGCGAGGTGACGCCGGCCCCGAGCACGTCCTCGCACTCCTCGGGCATGGTGACGCCACACTGGAAGCCCCCGTCGATGCCGCAGATCAAGCCGAACACGCAGCCGAAGCAGGCCGGGCCCCCTGCGATGTCGCAGATGCCGGCGGCGTTGATGCACTCGGGCGGCACGGAGTTACACTGGTCCGCGCAGGTCTGGTACTGCCACGCGTCCACGTCGAGCACCATGAGGTGGTAGTCCTGCGCCTCATCGAGCTCGGTCTGAATCGTGTCGATGAACTGCGGGAAGCTGGCGATGAGGCTGGTCTGCTCATCCCCCATCGACCCCGAGTTGTCGACGATGAACAGGAAGTCGACCTTGTCGCAGCCGTCCTCGTCGCCGCCGTCGTCGGCGGAGGAGCCCTCGGTCTCGGCCGCGCCCACGTCGAGCTTGATCGAGCCGGACTCGTCGGCTTCCGAGGTGACGCCCGTGACGTCGTTCGTCGCCCCGTTCATGCTGGTCGACCCCTCGCCTCCGTCTGCCGTCAGGCTCGTCTGACCGGTCTGCTGTTGGTCGTCGCGGCCTGAACCGCCGCAACCCAAGGCCAAAATCAGCGGCAGCGCGACACCCCACCGCGCTCCCATTGCTCCCCCAATGTTAGTCCGCACCATCTCATCGCCCAGGCTGCCACAGCGAGGCACGAGGCCGATACCTACTTGTGCGTGAGATTCATGGACGTTTCCCTTCTGCATTCGATAAGCACGGTCGCTGCATGAAACAGTCGCGGGTCAGCGTTGCAGGCGCCCGGGATTGCCATCACGAAAAACGAAACGAAAACGGGGGCACGAGACCCCTTCAGGGCCACTGTCACTGAAACGAGAGCAACGAAGAAAACGGAAACATGAGCGACCATCGGATCGAGACAGCTACTTCGCTTTGGGCGACGCCTCACGCAACGAAGCCACTCCGCCGCGACGTCGGGTGACGTCCTCGGCCACGGAGTGGCTCCATGTGCGGCCCGGGATCCCGCTCGGCTCCCACTTCGCCGAACGGGCCCGACCTTCGCCCGCTACACGCCCAGCAGCTCGCGGACGCTGCCCGTGATGACCGCGGTCGGCAGGCACATGCGGGCGCCCGCGGCCCGGGCCTTGGCCTTCATATCTTCGGTCGGCGCGTCGTGAACGGCGACGATCTGGACGCCATTGCTGCCGGCCGCCGCCACCAGACGCTCGATGACCTTGCTGTCGTCGACATCGGGCACGCCCAGGCTGAGGATCACGTGACGGGGCGGCGCGGCCTGCCCCACCAGCACCGCGTCGGCGCCGGTCTGAGCGGTGAGCACCTCGACCGGAGGCTCGGCGCTGGCCAGCTCGTCGCGAACCTTGGCTCGGAAGTCGGCGTTCTGGGTGACGATGAGCACCCGCGGCGCGTCGTCGCGGCCCGCTCCCTTCGCGGGGCCGGCCGGCTTGAGGTGGAACGCGTCGGTGACTTGGGCTCGAACCTCGGTCACGTCGAGCGGCTTTTTGAGGCACGCCGCGGCCCCGGCCGACAGGATGCGATCCATGTTGGCCTCGGTGTAGTAGCCGGTAATGGCGATGACCTCGGTGTTGGCCGTGGCCGCGTCCTTCTTGAGCCGCGTGCAGACCTCGAACCCGTCGACGCCCGGCATCATGAGATCGAGGAAGATGAGCTGCGGCCGGAACGAGACGACGAGGCGGCCGGCGTCGAAGGCATCCTTGGCGACCTCGACCTCGAACTTGTGGTCGAGCTCCTTGACGACGTCGCGCACGAGGTCGAGCACGACGGGCTCGTCGTCGACCACCAGGATGCGCCCCACCTCGGTGCCCGTGGGCACGTTGAACGGAATGTTCCGCTCCCGGCACACGCGCTCGAGGTCCTCGCGCCGAACCCGGCGGTGACCGCCCACCGTCTTGAAGGCGGGGATCAATCCGTCCTCGATCCAGCGGATGACGGTCGTGGGCGTGACGCAGCAAATCTTCGCTACGTCGTGCGTGGAGTAAGTGTCTTTGACAGGTGTTCGGCCGCGAGCCATGGGCTTTGTCTGGTCTGTGTGGGCTGAGCGTCCCGTGAAGGGGCGTGCAGGCAAGTGTACGATGCCAAGCGAGAAGCGTCGGGAGCAAGGGGCTCAGGGGCCCAAGGGGTCGGCCTCTGCTTCGGAATCGTCGGGGCGGCCCGAGATGGCGGGCAAAGTCACCACGAAGGTCGCTCCCCGACCGGGTGAGGACTGCACCACGATGTCGCCGCCGTGGTCTTGGACGATTCCATAGGAGATCGCAAGGCCGAGGCCCGTGCCCTTGCCGATCTCTTTGGTGCTGAAGAAGGGATCGAAGATCCGGGCCTGGATCTCCTCGGGGATGCCGTGGCCCTCGTCGGCCACCGTGAGGCGGCCTCCGCCATCGTCGGTGCGCTCGAGCGCCACCCGCACGGTGCCGCCCCGCGGCATCGCGTCGGCGGCATTGGACAGCAAATTCAGCATCACCTGCTCGATCTGGTCGGCGTCGGCCTGGATCTCGACCGACTCGTCGCGCTCGCGAATGATGCGGATGTTGTGCATCCGCCACTGGTATTCACCGATGGACAGGACCCGATCGAGCAGACGCCGCAGGTCGACCTGGCGTCGCTCTCCGCCGTCTTGCTGGCGGGAGAAGAGCAGCACGCCCTCGACGATCTTCCGGCACCGCTCGCCGCTTTGGGCGATCTTCTCGACTTTTTCGCGGACCCCGTCGGGCAACCTCTTCTCGAGCAGCAGCTTGCTGTAGCCCACGACCCCGGACAGCGGGTTGTTGATCTCGTGGGCGATGCCCGCGGCCAAAAGGCCCACAGCCGCGAGTTTTTGGCTGCGCAGGACCTGTTTTTCGAGACCACGGCGCTCGCGGAGGTCGACGCCCACGATGACCGCCCCGCGAATTTCTCCGTCCTCGCGGAGCAGGCGGGCCTCGACGTGCAGCGGGATCTCGCGTTTGTCGGCGGGTAATGAATCGTCGCCGAGCAGCGTGATTTCTCGGGCGACCATGCCCTCCCCGAGCAGCGCCCCCCACAGGGCATCCCACTGGTCGGGATCGACGGCCGGGGCCACCTCGCGACCCAGGTGCCGCCCCACCGCTTCACCGCCGGAGATGCCCAGGGTCTGCTCGCTCGCCCGGTTCCAGGTCACGACCCGGCCCTCGGCGTCGACGCTGTTGAGCAGCACCGTGGTCTGGTTCAAGACCATCGTCTGGTAGGCGGCCAGCTCACGCGTCTCGAGAGTGAGCAGGCCGTTGGCCAGGCCCAGCGCGATCTGAGCGGCGAGCGTGCCGATGAGCGCCCCATCGCGGTCGTCCCAGGGCTCGCGCCCCTGCACCAGCAGCAGGTGCCCCACCACGTGGCTGGGCGCACGCAGGGCCACCCGAAAGGCGACCCGCTCGGGGTCGAGGAGGCCGAAGCAGCCGCGCACCGCCGGATCCGCAGGGTCGACCGGAGCCACTTCTTGCGAGTCGTCCCAGCTCGGCGGCGGCTCGACATGCACCAGCGGCACCGAGCCCCGGACCCCCCCGTTTTGCCAGGGCCAGCGCACCCACGCCCCGCCCACGCGGACGAGCACGATGATGCGCTCGCAGCCCAGACCACCGCCCAGGGCAGCGCAGGCCGCCAATACGCTCTGGCGTGGATCGGGACTGGAGACCAGGCAACGGTCGACTTGGCCGATGAGTCGCTCCTCGAAGGCCCGGCGTCGTCGCTCTCGGATGTCTCGCACGAGCACCACCGCGGGGCCCGTGCCCGCCGCCAGGGACAGCTCGACGGGGACGGGCTCGCCATCGAGGCGGCGAAGATCGATCTCTCCCTGCCAGCTGCCCGCATGCGCCACCGTCAGCGCCCGCGTGAGCTGAGAGACGGAGTCGGGATCGGCCAGCTCGAGGAAGCTGCGCCCCACGATGCCGTCGCCCAGCAGCTCGTTCGCCGCCGGGTTCGCGTGCACGACCTTGCCTTCGAGATCGACCAGCAACATGCCCTGATCGAGCGCGTCGAGGCTGCGAGTGACCGCCAGGCCGAGCTCGGCCTCGGGCGACAGCGCCTTGCCCCCCTGGCGATGGCAGGTCACCGCCACGTGGCCGTCGGCCAGGCGATGCACCCGGACGTTGCAATCGATGCGGGGGCCGAGCTTGGGGACCAGCCCGACATCGAGAGCAAAGCCCCGCCCGGTGTCCTTGTCGCGCAGACCCATGAAGGCGCGGCCGAAGCCCTCGCGCTCGTTGGCTCGGGCCAGCCACCCCAAGAAGGGCTCACCCACCGCCTTGCGCGCGGGGACCTGGACCAGCTCGACGAAGGCCCGATTGCAGACGACGACGAGGCCCGATCGATCGAGGACGGCCGTCGCGACCGGGGCGAGCTGAACCACCTCGCGGAACAGCGCGTCATGACGGCCGGGCACAGCCGTGTGCGCTTCCGTTACGCGGTCCACGCGCCCCCCTTCCTTCGGGTGGCGTTAGCCCCGCGGTCGTCCGGCCCATGCCGACGGCCGCGACGCGAATCCTGGCTCCAGGCGCGACGCATTCTGGCCAACGAACGTAGCGTAACTGCAAAAGCCCCGCACGGGGAGGCACTTCGATCCGCGAATTCCGCGCAAAGCTAGCAGCAGTTTCGCGGATCGAGCGCCACCGCGGAGCGTGCTACCAACGGCTTCCAAGCGAAGGCCCAGTCATGACCGACGACCCTAACCGCTCCTCCTCGACGGCGTTCCCGGGGGCAACCTCGGACGGCGACGCGCCGTCGGGCGCCTCGACGATCCGCCACGCCGCGACCGTCGTCGTGATGCGCCCCAGCGCCGCCGGCCGCCAGATCTACATGGTGCGACGGAGCGCCAAGAGCCCCTTCATGCCCTCCACGCTGGTCTTTCCCGGCGGTCGCCTCGACCCGGAAGACGGCCCGCCCGACGACGATCGCAGCTGGGAAGGCGCCGCCCGACGCGAGTGCCAGGAGGAAATCGGCCTCGGCCTGACCGACCTCGACCTGCGTTGGTTCGACACCTGGCTGACGCCCTCGGCCGAGTCCCGACGCCGCTACCTCGCGCGCTTCTTCCTCGTCGAGCTGCAGGCGGGTGAAGGCAGCGAGGCCGAAGCCGACGGCTTCGAGACCCACGAGGGACGCTGGGCCACCGCGGCCGAGCACCTCGCCGCGTGGGAGGCCGAGCAGGTCGATCTGCCGCCCCCCACCGTGTCCGTGCTGCTGCGCTTGGCCGCGGCGGAGGCCGAGGGCCTCGACGGCATGCTCGAGGTGGACCCGCGGGCGCCCATCCTCCCCAAGGTCATCGCGGTCGACAACGAGGTGGTGATCATGCTGCCCCACGACCCCGCCTACGACGACGCGCCCGGTGAGGCCGCCCCCGCCCCCAGCCGCGTCCAGACCTTCCCCGCCCGCTTCGGTCGCCGAGGTCAACGATGGTGTCCGAGCTGATGAATCACCTGAAGACGACGTGGCCGCTGCTCGCCCTGCTCGCCGCAGGCTGCCCCGACGATTCCACCCCGGCCCGCTCGGCGCCCCCCAGCCCGACCAAGAGCCCGAGCCCCGCCGACGATGCCTCGCCGGGTGAGGCTGGAACGCCCGAGCCGGCCGCCGAAAGCGGCGAGCACGGGCGCCTGCTGAAGTGGATGGACCCGGAAGCGGTCGCGGTCGCGTATCTCCGCACGCCGCGGCAGCTCAAGGCCGACATCGTCTCGGTCATCTATGCCCTGCCGCCCCGCGCGGAGGACCTGCTCAAGGGCGTCAGCGACGTCGAGCATGCCCTCGATGCCGTCCGTCCCTCGGATGCCCCCGAGATCAGCACGTGGCTCGGGACGCAGGCCTTGGCCACCACCGGTCGCTTCTCTCGGCGCCCCACCGTGCTGCGACCGCTGGTCGGCTCGCGCGAGGAGGCCGGCAAGCAGCTGGAAGCCATGGGCCTGGTGCGCAAGGAAGTCGACGTGTTCGAGGTCTGGGAACCGCAGCGCGTGTTCCCCTATCGGGTGGTGCTGCTCGACAACGACGTCGCCGCGTTCGTACCCGCCAGCGACCCGGGGACCGGCGTCGCTCCGCTGGCGGCCGCCCGCGACATGCCCCCCGGAGACGTCCGCAACCAGCTCGACGAGCTGCTCAACCAGCCCGGCGGACCCACCATCGCCCTACTCGCCTCCGGGCCCATGATGCACTTCGACGTCGACCAGCCGATCATCGCGGTGCGTTTCGAGATGCGGAAGACGGCGGGCGGGCGCATGGATGGACGCATGGATCTCCAGCTCGAGGAGAAGCCGGAAGAGGCGGTCAGTGCCCTGCTGGGCCGCTCCGCCCCCGAGCAGAACGACCGCATCCAAGACATCATGAAGCGCGCCGCGTTTGCGGTGGAGGGTGCGATCGTCACCGGTCGCCTCGAGCTCCCCCCCGCCGACGTCGCACTGCTCTACGAGGAGCGTTGATGCCCCGTGGGACCGCAGCCTCGGGGTGGTGCATGGGCCTGGCGGTGGCGGCGAGCCTGCTCGCCTGCCACCCCGGCTCGTCGGGAACGACGACGGCCCCCACCCCCGAGCCGGCGCCCACGGAGCCCGAGCCCGACCCTGACCCCGGACCGCCGCGCTGCGAACCCGCGGGCACCCGCTTCGACGACCTCGGCTGGGTGCCGACCGACAGCCCCGCCCTGGCGTCATTGAAGGTCGACGACCCCGCGCTGCCGCAGGCGCTGGCCGCCCTGGCCGAGCACACGCGCGGCAGCGGCCACGGGCTGCCCATCCCGCTGGCGTTCTCGCTGAGCCAGTGGAGCTGGCAGGTCCCGCTGCTCGTCTCCACGCTGGACCAGGCGGGCTTTGCCCCGGGCGAGCTGCTGTTCGTGGCGGGGGACAACGCCGACCACGCCTGGGTGTTCCGCAGCCAGTGCGACCTCGAGCGGGCCATCGACAACATCGAGAGCCGCTGGGGCCTGCAGTCGCGGCAGATGGTCGAGGGATTCGTCGCCACCGCGCGCCCCGACCATGAGCCGGCCTTTCCCTACGACGTGGTGCTGCTGTCGGGGGACCGCGTCGCGCTGGTGCCGGCCGGGGCCGCGTCGCGGATCACCTCGAAGTGGAGCCGACCGGCTGCCCCCACGCTGTCCGGGCGACCGGCGGCGAGCATCGGGGCCCAGCTCGAGGACGTGCCCTCCGCCCCCATCGCCGTCGTGGTGCAGGGGCGCGCGCTGGTCGACGCCTCGGTCGATGCCACGCCCGACCAGGTCCTGCGACTGCGCGTGGACGCGGGCGCGGTCGAGGTCGTGACCGACGAGTAGCCCTCGCTCACGGCGGAGGACGTCGCTGCAGCGCAAAGCTGCGAGCCTCGGTGGCGGCCAGGCCGAGGTCACCACCGCTGTCGAGCGCAGCGCAGTCGATCGAGTCGAGCGAGGTCAGCGGCCCGGCCACGAACGCATGCACCGTGACCGGCACGTTGTCGGTGGGCGGCGTGCCCTCTTCGTCGACCAACGCCACGCCGGCCGGGGTCAGGGCCAACGTGGCCGCCACGGTCTGCGGCGCATCGGTGGTGGCGATGATCGAAGACGGAAGCTGGACGTACTCGCAGGGATCGGCGGGATCCATGTCGGCACAGCACGCGACCATGTTCACCCGGGTGCCCTCGGACACCTGCCGCTCGTCGTCGCGGCCGAAGAACGCGGAGAGCGACGACGACTGCTCCTGTACGGTGAGCACGGTGGGGGTGCCGACCAAGGTCAGGAAGCTGGGATACGAGCGCGCGACGGAAAACTGCACCGTGTCGGTCAAAAAGCCGTCCGCCTCGGCGACGGTCAGGACCTCGGTGCCGACCACTCGTCCCATGCGCAAGGGGAGCTCGACCTCCTCTTGGGGGCCGATGGACAGGGTGCGCGTGTGGTCGTCCTGCCCAGAGCCGATGGTGCCCAAGGTACTCGTCACGGTGATGCTGCGGTCGCTGAGGCGAGTCGACGACGAGCGCAAGCGAATGGTGGGCACGCTGACCCCGTCGGCCTGAAGCTCGTCGTCGACGGGCGGCTCGACGAACACGACATCCTCCAGCAGGGGCGTGACCTCGTAGCCGACGGTGGTGGTGGTCACGTCGGCCAGCGTGGCGGTGAAGGTCCCCGTCCCCGTGGCGAAGGCATTGCTGTTGGCAACGGGGTCATCGGTGACCAGATCGACGGTGACCGTCTCGCAGGGGCGCGCGACGACGGTGGTCTCGTAGCGATCGCCGCCGTCCGAGGCCGGCCCCACCCGGCCCAGCGTGCTGCGGATGGTGAGGGTCTGCGGGCCTTCGAGCACCGAGCCGGCCAGTTGCACGGAAAACGGATACGCCCGGCCGTCGGCCACGAGCGGCGCCGTCTCGGGATCGGGACCGGTCACGAGCAGTCGCTCCTCGGCCGCGGTGAGTTCGTACTCCAGCCGCACTTCGGGCTGCCCCGCGAGGCTGGCGGTGACCTGCCCGACCCCGGTGGTGCGCCCCGGCAAGAGCTGAAAGCGAGCCGGCTGCCCCGGCGTAACCGCGAGCGCGAGCTGCTGCGCATCGACGTTGGCCGCCGACGGTCGCAGCGCGGCCAAGGTGCTGCGCAGGGTCACCTCCTGCGCCACCGCGTCTTCGCCGAGGTCCTCGTTCGGTAGCGTGACCTCGAGCTGGACCGTGGAACCGTTGGCCGGCAGCGTCACCGCCAGCCCCTGCGTGGCCAGGCACGCCGCATGGGCATCGGCCGGGTCTTCGGGCTCGGCCGGAGGCGCCGTGCCGTCGCAGGCATCGGGTGTGGGCACCGAGACCAGCCGAATGCACGGCACCAAGCCCGAGACCCGCAGCGTCTCCGAGTCCTCGAGCCCGCCCGCCGCGGTCACCGACAGCGTGCCCTCGCCGGGTGTGGTGCCCACCAGCAGGGAAAACTCGACCGGGTTCTCTCCTCGGGTCAGCAGCGCGAGGGTCTGGGTCGCGGGCGGCGATGCATCGGGAGACAGCGTGCCGAGCCCGGAGGTCACGGTCAGGGTCTTGTTGGGCGACGTGTCCGCGGGCACGAACACCGCCCAGCGCGTGGTCTGGCCGCCCGCCACGAGCTCGGGCGCCGCTTGGGCCCGACAGGTCTCGACCTCGGTGGGACAGGCCCCGTCGGGGCAGTAGCACAGCACCAGTTCCCCGCCCGGCACGTCGAGTGGACAGCCGAGGGCCAGCAGCGCCAGCGCGGGGAGCGAGCGTCTCACGTGGGCAAGCCCCCCAGTCGATACGGCGCCGAGCGGCCCTCGGTGCCGTCCGAGCGAGACTGCGTGGCCACGACCTGCAGCCCCGCCGCCGCCGCGTCGACCTTGCCTCGCCCCAAGATCACGTCGGATGTGGTCGAGGTCCAGGTGGACTCGAACTGCGACAGCGCGTCGGCGTCTTTGGAGGTGTCGCCGTCGAGCGCGAAAACCAACAGGCGACCGCTGGCGGCCTCGCGTTGTACGGCCTTGAGGACGAGCACTTCGAAGTGGCCGTTGCGGGGCGGAGCACGGTGGATCTTCGGGTGGCTCATGGCGTCAGGACGGCGGAGGAGCGGGGGGCGCGGCCGAGGCACTCTGGGCCGGGCCGCGCCAGCGGTTGATCTGGCCGATGATGTCGACGTCGATGGAAATGGACAGATAGGGCGCGGCCTTGAGCTCCCGCCGGTCGGACAGCGGGTTGGGCGACATCTGGGTGAAGTACATGGCTCCCGCCCCGAAGCGCAGGTAGTCGGTGGCTCGGATCCCGACACCGCTGAGCAACACCTGTTGGCGCAGGGCCCCGTCGATGTCGAACTCGTCGTCTTGGATGTCCGGGCGGATGAAGCTGACGCCGCCGACCACCGAGAACCGACGCAGGAAGTTGCGACCCGGACGCTGTACGACCTGCAGCGGCTCCTCTTTGTCGACCGCCGTGAAGTACAGGTTCAGCCCGAAGTACGCGACCAGCTCCGTCCGCGGGTCACGGTTGGCCACGGGAAGGATGCCGATGGCAATGCCCGCATCGCCGCTGGCGTAGAGCGGAAAGCGCTGCGCGTAGTTCGGATCGAAGGCAAAGTCGTTCTTCGCCGCCAAGGACTCGACGGCGGTCATGCGATCGACCAGATCGGCCACGAACACGCTAGGCGCCCCGTCGGCCCTGGGGGCGAAGTTCTGCACGAACTTCGTGTTCAACGCATCGACGTCTCGGGCCGCCGAGGCAGCCAGCTCTACGTTGACCGCGAGGGCGTCCAGCAGCTCGATCCCGGCCGCGTCACGATGGCCCAGGGCATTGCTCAGCGTCGCGAGCTCGGACCGGAAGGACTGCACGCCCTTGGCCGGATCGAGCGGATGGTTGTCGATGGCGTTGGCGATCGCGACCCGGTAGTCCTGGTCGATGGTGACGAAGGGCGGCGGATCATCGGGCAAGCGCAGGCGCTCGCCGGCTCCATCGCGTCGATGAAAGACACGATAGAGCACGCTCCCCGGATCGCTGGGCTTCTTTTTTCGCTGCTGCGCGTTCGCGTTCCACGGCGCGGTGGAGACGAAGTGCGCGTACACCTTGGTCGTGAACAAGACCCGAAGCAGCGCCCGCCGGTCGTCCCCGGCTTGGGTGATGAGCCTTTTGACCTCGTCGTTGCTCGCGAAGCTCAGCAGGTCGTCTCGGCTCAGCCCCGCCATCGGGTCGAACACGTACACGCCGTTCAGCGCGAGGATGCCCTGCTTCTGCGCCTCGAGTTCCTCGATGGCCCGGCGCCGCTCGGCGCCGACGGCCAGCCCCTCGCTGAGCTGGAGGAATAACGGGCGGTTGGATCGCACCAGGACCTCGAAGGCCTCGGGCAACAGCAGCACCTCGGGCGTATCCGGGATGGCGACCCTCATCGTGGCCAGGCGCGGCGGCAGCAACGAGGCGAAGGTGTGGCGGATCTCGCAGACCTTGGTCTCCGCCGATTGCCCGGGCGGACACGTGGCCCCGTAGCCGTCCTTCAGCTGCCGCATGCGTGCGCCCTCGATCGCCTCGCGCAGCGCCTCGGAGACGTCGGCCTTTTCACGGGCATCGAGCGGGCGTGGCTCCGCGCCCGACAGATGAAAGCAGTACTTCACGCCATAGAGCAGCGGACCCAGCGAGGTCTCGTAGTTCTGCGTCTTGTCCGTGTTCGGGTTGCCGATCGGAGCAAACGAGCGGATGGTGGCCCGCCCGATCTGTTCGTCCGTGAGCGGCTTGTCGTGTTCGCCGGCCGGACACGTCTCGTTGCGACGCAGCGACCAGTACGACAACGTGAGGCGCGCGCCCGACCGGGCCCGCGTCTCCACCGTGACCACCCGGCTCGCGTGCTGGGGCAAGGGCCCGCTGAAGCGCCCCGTCTCTGCATCCAGGTACACCTTCGTCGAGGCCGCGGGCGCAGCCTCGGCCGAGCCGGGCACCGCCGCTCCAGCAGCCAGGGCCAACACGAAAGCGGCCCTTCGGACGTAGTTACGAGAACGCACCAACGATCTGCAGCGAGCGTATCGCAGGCGCCCAACACGAGACAACGCGCCTCCCTGGTCCATTAAGGCCGCTCTGTTACCCTCTGCGCCTCGATCATGACCGACCCCCGTCTCGACCTCGTTTCTCAGCTCGCTCCCGTCCTCGATGTGGTCGCCCGTGCACCCCTGGCCGACTGCCACGATCAGGAAGCGGCCGCCCGGCTTCGCAGCCAACTCGAGGCCGCCCTACCCACGGCCGGACCCGTCGCCACCGAGATCGGGGCCACCCTGCGTCGGGGCCTGGAGCAGGGATGGTTATGTGACCGCGGGGAACCGAAGGCCCGCTTCAGCCGTGTAGCCAAGGCGAGCGAGGACACCCACGACCTCTCCATCGACATCGTCGCCCTCGACGGCCCCGCCCTGCGGCACGGGCATCCCCGAGGCGAGATCACTCTCGGTTTTCCCATCGATCCCACCGCCACCGATTCCCGCTTCGACGGCCACGAGGCGGGCTGGGTCGTCATGCCGGTTGCATCGGTGCATACCCCTACAGTCACCGGCTCCCCCATGCTGCTGCTGTATTTTCTGCCGGAAGGCGCAATGGACTGGAGCCCAGCCGCCTGAACCCGAAGCCGCGTTCTATGCGCGGTTTCTATGTCCCACGTTCCCTGAAAGCCCCCGGAGGACGGAAGCGTTCCGGGGTCGAACCCCGCGGACACCGGGGTAGGTAGGCTTCGCGGCCACATCTGCGAGCCCTTTTTCCCCGCGTCCCATCTTGTTACCTTTCCGCTCGACTCTAAGGAGCACGAACTCAGTGAAGCTCGCCCGAAACGTTGTCGCCCCTGCGATCCTCCTTGGCCTCTGCGTCGGTTTTGCCGGCGGCTGCGGCCCCAAGAAACCTCCCGGCACCAACCCTCCCGGAGAGCCTGGCGCCGAAACCGGCGGTGACGACGGTGGAGCGAGCTCCGATGGCGGAGCGGCCACCGACGGCGGAGAGACCACCGACGGCGGCGGCGCTGCCGAAGGCGGTGCGCCCACCGACGGCGGTGCCTCAGGTCCGCCCACGTGCGAGGCCAAGGTCGCCGACACCCCCACCCTCTTGTTCAACGACAAGGTCATCTTCCGTCCCCCGCCGGGGGTCGAATTCGCTCTCGACGGCAACCCGACCTTCGTCCAGGCGGCCATGAGCGGCGGCTTCGTCACCACGTGTGACGCCACCGTCAAGCGCGTGCTCATCTGGGTGTTCGGCGTCGACAAGAAGAAGAACCAAGCCAAGGTCGTCGACGAGATGATCGAGTCGCTCGAGCCCCAGGGCTACAAGGGCGGCAAGAAGTCCGCTCCGTTGCTCGACAACGCGACCGACTACCACGTCACCGTCGACTACGGCGGCGGCGGCGGCGGCGAGGCCGTCACGCTCTACGTGGCCGTGGCCCGCCGTGGCGACACCGACTTCGTCATCATCTACGAAGCCGCGCCCGCCGACGCCAAGGGCCTTCAGCCGACCTTCATGGAGTCGGCCAAGAGCCTCTTCATCGTTCCCGACTGAGCCGACGGCCCAGCCTGCAACGAACACGGCGCAGCCCCTCGGGACTGCGCCGTGTCTCGTTTCGAAGGCCGGCGCGCGGGCTAAAAGCGCAGCGTCAGCGTGGCCCCGCCGTAGTTCAGGCCCGCGGTGGGCGTGACCTCCAGACGTCGCGCCTTGACGTGCTTGGCGATGCCCACCGCGGTGAACGCCGCTCCCATGAGCGCGATGGGGATCGAGACCGAGAACGTGGCGATGGCCCCGATCTGGCGGCGCTTGGCCGCCGCCACCCGGTCGGTCTGCTCGACGCGGTAGGTGGCACGGCCGGCCTCGTCCAGCGCGTTGTTGCGGGCGACCCACAGCGGCGTGCCCACGGCGAAGACCCCCACCACGCCGACCGAGAGCAAGGAGATGCCACCTCGCGTCCACTGGCGGGCCTGTTTGCGCGCGGCCACGACCTCGGGATCGACCGGCGGCACGTTGGGTGGCGGCGCGGCGGCGGTGGGCGTGACCGGAACGACGGGGGTCGGCGTCGGCGCGATGACCTGCAACCGCCGCAGCTCCGTGTTGATGAGCGCCTGCTGCTGCTGCACCTTGTGGCGCTGCTTCATCGCCTCCGCCGAGTAGCCGTAGACCGCCGCGTGATCGACCTGCCACTGTGCGAGCAGTTCGTTGGCCGCCACGAGGTCTTTGGGGTCGTGGGTCTGGTTGTATTGCGAGACCAGCCGCTGCGCTTGCTGAAAGAGCGTATCGAGCTGGACCACCCGCATGTCGACCGGCACCGTGACCGTTGCGGGGGTGGTGGCCGTCGTGGGCGCGGGCTGAGCTGCGGGCTGAGCCGCGGGTGCGGTCGTGGTCGTGGTCTGAGCTGCGGGTGCCGGTTGGGGCGCGGGCTGAGCCGCGGGCGCGGGCTGAGCCGCCACCGAGGTCGCCGGGGCCAGCAACGAGACCGCCGTGAGGAGCGAGTACACGGTGCGTCTCATTGCCACCGCTCCACGTCGATGGTCAGCGACTCGACGAGCTCTCCGTCGACCTCGATGAGCAGCTGGGTCGTGCCCTCGCTGGTCCCGCTGACCACCCAGGCATCCGCCAGAATCGAGGGGCGCACGATGGCCACCGCGGACTCGGCCGCCCGCAGCTCCACCTGCTCCAGGCCCTCGTAGGGGCGCTCGTCGGAGGCCGCGCGAGCGTGAGCCTCGAACACCATCACCTCGCCCTCGCCCACGATGATCCCGGTGCGATCCACTACCGAGCGCTCCTGGCCGTGGATCTTGAACAACGACACGTGGCCATACTCGGGGGCGCACGAAGAGCCCAGGCCGACGAGGGCCAGCACGGCGAGGACCTTCTTCATCGGTCACCTCCCGTCGAGCTTCCGCCTTCGGTGTCGCCACCCTCGCTCGTGCCCGTGTCGCTGCCCGTATCCGTGCCCGAGTCCCCGGTCCCGTCGGTGTCCATGCCGGTCGAGTCCCCCTCGGTGTCCGGGTCCATCGAACCGGGGCGTGGCCGTCGGGGCCCCTCGTCGGCCGTGCGGTAGTGAAAGGCGCGAACGATGCCGCCACCCGAGACGGTGAGTTCGAACTCGGTGGGTCGCTTGATGAACAGGTCGATCTCGTTGCCGTCGTCGTCCTCGATGACCACGTTGGCCGACGGACGTACGGTCCACTCGTAGTCGATGTCGCCGATGAGCGGCTCCCCGCGGCTGTTGATCGGCTCCACCCGCAGGCGGGAGGTGAACCCGGGCTGGAACGCGAGGGAGTCGTACGTGGTGCCCGTGGTGTCACAACCTTCGGTATCGCCGTCGCACTCGGCAAAGGGGTCGGCGGCGGCGAGGCGAAGCTCCAGGTCGGCCACCTCGTGCTGCTCGATGGTGGTGAAGTCGACGACCGCCCCGTTCAATGCCAGCGCGATGAGGGTGACCTCGCCCTCGTGCTCCGCCCTCAACCGACCATTGGAAACCGGGGTCGCGCGAGCGGGGCTGGCGATGTCCACCCAGCCCGCGTCCACTTCGTCCGGCACGCGATTGGCCAGCCGAAACGAGGGCCGATAGGTGGATCCGACCGCCACCCGTGAGGGGAACCGGTCGCCCGCCTCGCACGCGAGGTCACCGTCACTCACACAAGACCAGCTAAAAAACGCGAGCCCCAAGTCCCCCGACGAATGCTGGGGGCCATTGCCGTCCCCGTCGTCGGTGCACGCCGTCAGCGAGCATGCCAAAAGCCCTGCCGTACAGATCTTCTTCCAACCGTATCGAAGCACCATCACCAACTCGTCCGGGCCTCACCATCGTACCCGAGCATCCTCCCAACCAACTACCGGAGGATCGAAGTGTTGGTCGCACGGGCCCCCGCTTTGGATCCATGCTGGGCCGATCTTTTTCGCCCGCCGCTTCGAGTGCCCCATCCGCGGACGCATCGTGATTGCACTACGCGGCGCGGACCCACTTCGTCGTACCTCCACGCTTCGGGGGCACCACCATGATCCCAATGTCAGGGCTTCGGCGGATCGAAGCCCGGCACGAGCTTGCGGAGCGCTCGCATGTGCTCGGCCAAGGACGTATCGGTCGTCTCGGCCATGCCCATCGTTCGCGACAACCGATGCACGGCGGTGCCGAGCCGCTGCCGGGCCCGACGGATCCGGGTCGCCACCGTGCCCGCGGGAATCTGGAACACCTCGGCAATCTCGCGGGCGGTGAGTTCCTCGTAGTCCTTCAGCTCGAGGATGAGCTGCTCGTCGAGCGGCAAGCGACGCAGCGCCTCGACCACCACCGACCCCCGCTCGCGCGCCTGCCACTGCGAGCTCAGCGAACGCGCCTCGGGGGCCACGCACAGCTCGTCGTCGAAGGGCATCGCCGCCCGCTGCGGGCTGCGGTCGCGACGAAAGTGCGCGACCAGCTTCCAGCGTGCAATGCCCAACAAGTAGGCGCGCACGGACTCGACCTCGCGGAACTTGGAACCGCGTTCGCACAGGGTCTCGAACACGGACTGTGTCAGGTCGCCGCTGGTGTCCGGATCGACGCGCGTGTGGAAGAACGTGAACAAGGGTCGATAGTGCCGTTGCACCAACGCCGCCCCGGCGTCACGATCGCCATCCAGCCACGAGGCCAGTAGGGTTCGATCGTCGACGTTCGGTTGCCGATCCACGAATCACCAGCCTAGCATGCCAAGCTGCGTGCGAGAGCCTGTCCTACCGCCGCGGCCGGAGCCCGATCCGCACCTGATGTCCGCGCTCGAGCGAGGCCTGGTCGATCGCGTGCGCGACGGCGGCCTCGCCACCCAACGCGAAGTCCCGCTCGACATCGACGGATACGTCTTCCACTCCCGGCTGAGCGTCGGCGGCATGGGCGAGGTCTGGCGGGGCCACGCCCCCGACGGCACCCCCGTCGCGATCAAGCGCCTCAAGCGATCGCTGGCCGAGGACGCGGAGAGCCGACGTCGGTTCGTTCGCGAGGGTCGAGCCATCGCCTCCCTCACCCACCCCAACATCGTCGACGTTCGGAAGGTCGGCTTCACGGCAGACGACCATCCCTACATCGTGATGGAGCTGCTGCCGGGCCCTTCGCTCCGCGATCACCTGCGGGCCCAGCCCCAGCTGCCGTGGGCCGAAGCGCGCACGGTGCTCGGTGAGATCGCGGCCGGGGTCGAGCGAGCGCATAGCCGGGCCATCGTGCACCGCGACATCAAGCCGGCCAACGTGGTGCGAAGTGCCCGTGGCTCGTGGACGGTGATCGACTTCGGCCTCGCGCGGCGTCACGGTCTCGACGACGACTCCACCCAGCTCACCGCTCAGGGGCAAGTGCTCGGCACGCCCGGCTACATGAGCCCGGAGGCCCTGCGAGGCATGGAGGCGGATCCGCGGGCAGACATCTACTCCTTGGGCTGCGTCGCGTACGAGCTGCTCGAAGGTCACCGACCCTTCGAAGGGGATGGCTTCGCCGAGCTGTTGTTGCAGCACCTCACCCAGCCCATGCCGCCTCCGCGGCTCGAGACCGTCCCCGTCGAGCTGCGGGCGCAGGTCGAAGCCTGGCTGCGACGCACGCTGAGCAAGACGCCCGAGCACCGCTTCGAGTCGATGCGAGCGATGACCGATGCCCTGGCTGCCATCGAAGTCGGCGCCGAACCGGTGAGCATCATCGACGACAGCGATTGGCCCGTCGGTCAGCGCGGCTCCACCCTGCGCGGGCTCGAAGGTGATGGCGCGGTATCCCGTCCGAGCTCGCCCGCGCGCACGGTGGGCTGGACTCTCGCCGCCGCGGGTTGTGGCGCACTGGTGGTGGCCTTGCTCCGTCCCGGAGAGTCCCCGGCCCCCGGCGACAACCCGCGACCGCCGACCCGCTCCGAGCCCGCCCGGTCCACACCGCCCGCGGAGCCCCGACGCATCGTCGACGTTGCGGCCGGTGTGGCTGTGTCCTGTGGCTTGAGCGAGACCGGCCGAGTGCGCTGCTGGGGAGCCGACAGCGGCGGCCGGCTGGGCCGAGGCGGTCGGGGCTCGCATACCGGCGACAACGAGCATCCCGTCGAGACTCCGTTTCTTCCCCTGCCTCCCGAACGCCGCCCGGTCGCGCTCACCAGCGGGTCCGATTCTCGCCACGTGTGCGTCCGCTGGGACGATGGCAAGGCCCGCTGCTGGGGCAACAACAAGGGCGGCCAGCTCGGCATGGACCTGGACGAGATCTGGGGAGACGAAGCGGGAGAGACGATCGATGCCCTCCCCGACCTGCCCCTCGACGACATCGTCGCCCTCGCCACGGGCGGACGCACGACCTGTGCGCTGGTGGGCTCGGGCCAGGCGTTTTGCTTCGGAGACGGACGGCACGGTGAGCGCGGCGACGGCAACCCGTCGGCTCTCGACACAGGCGAACGCGGCTCACCACGTCCGGTCGCGGTGGGCGAACGTACCGTCGAACAGCTCAGCCTCGGGCGCGCCCACGGCTGCGCGCGGCTGGACGACGGCACCGCTCGGTGCTGGGGCGACAACAGCCACGGGCAGCTCGGCGTGCCGGGCTGGACCGCCAACATCGGCGACGGCCTCGGCGATGGCCACGGCAAGGGGCAACGACCCGACGATCCATCGCTGCGGGTGGCGGGCCTCGACGACGTCGGCGTGCGGTCGATCCACGCGGGCGCCGATCGGACCTGTGTCGTCACCCTCGCCCAGGGCGTGCGCTGCTGGGGAAAAGACGAGGACGGTACCCTGGGCTACCCGCCCGATCCCGAGCTCCGCTGCGGCCCCGGCTCCACCGAGGGTCATTGCGATCTCGATGCCCCACCGCCCTACGACCTCGACCTCGGCGGCGCCCGCATCGTGAACCTCGGCCTGGGCCCCGCGCACAGCTGCGCCCTGGATGACGAAGGCGCGGTGCGTTGCTGGGGCGCCACCACGTGGGGACGCGTGGGCAACGGCGACACCCCGGGTCCCAGCGCCCCCGCCCTTCCCTCGTCTCGCACGGTGGACCTGGGCGACTTCGACGGCGACGGCCAACCCGACCCCGCGGTGAGCGTCGTCCTCGGAGACATGCACGCGTGCGCCCGCATGCAGCGCGGCGGCGTGCGGTGCTGGGGCTTGGGCACCCATGGGCGGCTCGGCTACGTCAGCACCGACAACGTGGGCGACGACGAGACGCCCGCGCAGTACTACGCCGCGCAGGGCTACGCCGCCGCCTACGTGTTCGAATAGCAAAGACGCGACCGAGGCCCGTGGCGCTCGGTCGCGTCGTTCATCGCCCGTGGGCGACCAGGGCTACTTCGTCAGCCGTCGCTTCAGCGACGCGTTGTAGTTGTCCACGAGGTTCCACTTCGGCGACTTCTTCGTGTTGGTCACCGCGACCAACGTGAAGCCGCTGCCCGTGAAGTGCATGATGTTCGACTTCGCCCCGTACGAGGTGGAGCCATTGTGTGCGAGCACGGGCCCGTCGGCGGCCTGTTTGCGGTTCCACCACCCCACGCGCAGGTCGTTGTCGCGCGTCATCTTCGAGTACATCCCGCGCGAGATGACCGCGTTGGTCTGGGCGAACGCGTGCACGAACTTGGCCATGTGGGCGGGCGACATCACCCAACCCCCGGCCGCGCACTTGGCCTTGTGGGGCTCCTTGTGTCCCGGCCCCGAGGCGTCCGGTTTCCGGTAGTAGCGCGCCCAGTTGTTGCCCGCGTAGTCGATGTCGTGGCAGCTCGCCGAGACCCCGAGCGGCCCGAACACGCGGTCTTGCACGTAGTCGACATACAGCTCGATGCCCTTGGCCTCCATCGCCTCGTGATAGGCCTTGCCGCGTCGCCCCTCGATCGACTTGTCGTAGTTCAGCGCCTTGGCCGGAGCCCAGAAGTAGGGCAGATACTGGAACATCGTCGACGAGCTGTTCGCGTAGCTGCGGTGCCCGGGGCCCGCCGGGCGCTCGGGCTCGGATGCCAGCCGCGTCCACATGTCCACCGACTCGCCCGTCGCCGGGTCCTTGGGGGCACTCTTTTGGAAGCCAGCCCGGTGTTGCGTGAGCATGCCGACCGTCACGTCGCGAAAGTCCTCGTGCACCGTATTGCGCCACTTCCGGGGCAAGTAGCGGCGAAACGGCAGGTTGAGCTTGGGCCCGGGCGAGGCGGCTCCGCTGGCGTGCTCGACTCGATGCAACGCGCTGACGAAGGTCGTCATCTTGCTACCACCGCTGCCCCAGAGGGTCTTGGTGGTGCGAGTGAAGCGTTTCTGGCCTTCGGGCGCGCACGGGGAGCGAGCCAGGCCGTACTCGATGCGCATGATCGTCTTGCCCTTTTCATCCTTGAGGATGACGACGTAGCCCATGTAGTCGTCACCCATCGCGGCCACGATGCGGTCATGGAATTTCTTGGTGTCGAGCTTGGCGTTGGGGACGATGCGCGAAGAAAGATGATCCGAGGGGTCGAAGTCTTCGCAACCGGCTCGTGCGGACTGGGGCGCGAGCCAGGCGGGGACCGCCACCAGGGCGAGAGCAGCCAACGTCGTGCCGAGACCGATGCGGCGACGAGGTCGAGACGATGAGGGGGACTTGAACATTGGGGGAGTTCCTCTTGGGAGGGGGACAAAGGAAGCCGTGAACCCCGACCCGATCGTCGCGTCGGAGCGGCTTCGCCCTCCTAGTGCGCACGCCTGTCTGGTTTGATTTCATTTTTTTCACGCGACCCAATCCGACCGAAATCGGTGGCTTCGGCTGGCCGGAAGTAATGGGCGTAAGGCGGCGTCACAGATCTCTACACCCCAGATTTCATTGCATAATTTCCGAACGCGGCGGTTACCTACGCGGTCCGAGGTCAATATGCCGAACGGATCCAAATCAACAATCGCGACCGCCACTCTCCTGGGCCTGACCCTCAGCGCCTGCATCGTGGATGGCGAAGGACGCCCCGCGAGCGAGTTCGATCGAGCGGGCAGCAATGAGACTTTCGAAAGGAGGGTGACGCATAGCCGAGACGACGCCGAAGAGAAGACCAACGGCAAGATGTACCTGACCAGTTCCGATCTCGAGCTGGTCGAAGACGCCATCCACGACACCGATAGCGTCGGGGTGCGCTTCACCAATATCTCTATTCCTCGCGGCGCGAGTATCGAGCACGCTTACGTCCAGTTCACCGCCGATGAAAAACACTCGGGCTCGACCTCGTTGGTCATCCGAGCCCACGACACCAACGATGCCGGTCGGTTCACGACCGCGAAATACAACCTCTCCGGCCGCTCCCTGACCGACGCGAGCGTGAACTGGAACCCGAGCGCCTGGAACACCAAGAACGTCGCCACGCCCAACGAGCGCACGCCCGACCTCAGCGAGGTGATCCAGGAGGTCATCGACCGCCCCGGGTGGAACTCGGGCAACGACCTGGCGCTGGTCATCACCGGGTCGGGGCGACGAACCGCCGATTCCTACGACGGCTCGAGCAGCAAGGCTCCGCTCCTTCACATCGAATACAAGAACCCGGGATCGGGCGGAGGCGACGGAGGCAGCTACGAGGGCGAGATCTTCTACGAGAACGACGGAGACGTGAACGAGCACCGGTCGAATACCACCGTCAGCTCGGTCGCCGACGCGGGTGACTACGAGATCGTGGCCCTGGGAGCGAGTGACGGCGGGGGCAACAGCCTCAAGAACATCCCGCTCGACCGCGACCTCATGGAGGACCAGGACTTCGAGCTGGTGGCCGTGCGCGGCACCAAGGACAAGAAAGCCGAGATCTGGTTCCGCCGCAACGACGGCAGCAACAGCCAGCGCACCATCGAGCTGACGGGCAACGCCAACGACGTCGCGTGGAGCGTCACCACCGTCGAAGGCTCGGGCCTCGAGCTCGACATCGACGACTTCACCACCGAAACCCACATTGGCAGCCATTCCAACGAGTCGACCGCGGTGCTCGAGACGCCCAGCGGCGACGGCTTCACCTTCGTGGTGTTCTTCTTCGACGATTCCGTAGAGCTCGAAGACGCGGGCGAGGGCGAGATTCTGTTCAAGACCTGGGGTCACGGCGACGGCGACGGCATGGCGACCGTGCTCTACCAGGCCGACCAAGAGCCCCCGCGCGTCGGCGAGGTGGAGGTCGACGACCACGATGGTTCCTCCGGCGGCGAGCAATACGTGACCGTCGCGTTCAAGAGCAATCACTAGCGAAGCGCCAGCCCGCCGTCTCGTGCCCGTGCCCGGTGACGGGCACGAGGCGGCGATTTTTCATTCCCTATCGAATTCCCCACAACGACGAGAACGACGATGTTCCACGAACTCAAGCGACCGACGATCGCCCTGTCCATGCTGGCGCTGACGATCAGTGCCTGCCTCGGAGACGACGAAGGCCGTCCCACCGACGAGTCCGAGCGAGCCGATGGCGACCTCACCATCCTCGAGAAACGAATCGCCCATAGCCGGGACGACGCCGAGGAAAAACCGAGCGGGACGGTCTACCTGACCAGCTCCGATCTCGAGCTGGCCGAAGACGGAGTGCACGACACGGAGCTGGTGGGCCTGCGCTTCACCAACGTGGAAATCCCGGAGGGAGCCACGGTGGAGCATGCCTACGTCCAGTTCACGGCCGACGAGAAGCACTCGGGTGCCACGTCCCTCGTCATCCACGCGCAGGCGGCCGACGACGCGCGGCGGTTCCGTTCGAGGAAGCGCAACATCTCGAACCGAGCCTTGACCGAGGCCTCCGTCGAGTGGAACCCGGCGGCGTGGAACACCAAGAACGTAGCCACGGACAACGAGCGCACGCCCGACATCAGCGGACTGCTCCAGGAGCTCGTCGATCGCCCCGGGTGGAACGAGGGCAACGACATCGCCCTGATCATCTCGGGCTCGGGCACACGGACGGCCGACTCCTACGATGGCTCGAGCAGCACGGCGCCGCTGCTGCACGTCGAGTACACCACGGGCACCGACGACGAACCGGAGCCCGACGATCCCGACACCGACGATACAGACCCGTCGTTCGAGCTTCCCATCGAGGTCCTCGGCGCTCCGGGGACCACCGCCTCCCGTAGCTTCACCCTCGACGGGGCCGCGGCATCGCAGGCGTCCGAGCTGTACCTCCAGATCAACAACCTCTCGTACGAGAACAAGGCGCGAGTCCGCATCAACGGCGGCTCATGGACATCGCTCGACCATGACGCCGTCTCGATGTTCGCCCCCGAGGCTGCGCGTGGAGGCATGACCCACGGCGGCTACAGCACGATCCGCATGACGATGCCCGTGCCCGGCAGTCTCCAGTCGGGCGAAAACACGGTCGAATTCGAGTTCACGGAGTCCGACGGCATCTCGATGGGATACCGCGTCATCGACTTCAACCTGCTCGACGAAGGCGGTGAGCCCCTGATCGAGGACGCTGCGTTCGGCCACGAGGACCCGGAGCAATGGAGCGCGCCCCGGCCAGACGCCGACGATATCGAGGCGGGGGGCGAGCTATGGCGCGAGCGCAACCGACTGGTCAGCAACTATCTGGACGAGGACGGGTTCTGGTACGACAACTCGATCCCCGCGGGCCGCGACATCAAGGCCTCGTGCGCCGACTGTCATACCGAAGACGGCCGCGACCTCGAGCTCTTCGCGTATTCGAACCACTCGATCATCGAACGCGCCAAGTTCCACGGGCTGTCTACGACCGAAGGCGAGCAGATCGCATCCTATATTCGCTCGCTGTCGGCCGATCCGGAGATTGGCCGCTATGGCCGTCCCTGGGACCCACCCTTCCAGCCCGGCCCCTCCATCGCCACCCGCCCCGTGCACGAGTGGCCGGCAGGCGCAGGCCTGGACGCCGTGCTCGAGCACGACGCGGACATGCTGGACACCATGCTGCCCAACCCGTCCGATATCTCGCAGGCCGACGTCGATGCCTATTTCGACCACACCCAGATGGTGAACCCCGTGGTCCAGCCCCTGGCCATTCAGTTCCCCGACTGGAAGCGATGGCTCCCGCTGGTCCACCCGATGGATGCGTTCGCGCGCGAGGGCTACTGGGAGGACGGCAGCATCCAGTACAGCCCCAAGCGCGAGTACGAGCGCATCCGCGCCGACCTGCTCGCGGGCGGCTACGACGACAAGAAGGACACCATCGACGAGTTCCGGGATCTGAGCCACAGCTTCCGCCAATTCCTGGCCCAAGGCGGCTCGAGCAACGACCACTGGCGCACGGATGACGGCGATGCCTTCACCGAGGGCCTCGTCGGCGGCATCTCGAAGGAGCTGGCCGCCACCAGCCTCGGCCGCCTCCAGGCGGTCAAGTTCTTCGAGTTCCACACCGAGTTCTCGCTCATGGGCATGACCGACGACGAGCCCGGATCACGCGAGCGACAGTTCATCGGGCGTTCGCACCAGGTCTTCAACGTGCCGCCCCACTTCACGGGCTGCTACGACGGGGCGAGCTGCGACAACTTCGACGGGCAGTCGGAGGCCACGGGCGAGTACGAGTCCACCACCTGGTATCAGATGGCGCAGGTCCTCAACCCGGGCAACGAGGTCACCGACTTCCTCGGCACCGTCGACTACAACTATCAGCCGATGTTCATCATGAAGGCGAGCGCGTCCTCCGGGGTCTGCGAGCCGGTGCGCTACTACTACTCGCAGCTCATCCACTTCCAGACCCGCGCCCGCACCGACGCCCGCCCGCAAGACAAGGACGGCTTCTATATCCGTCAGAAGGGTCCGTGGCAGCTGCTCGGTCGGGACAACCGCAATCGCACCCTGGGGCTCGGCGCGCTCGGGATCCCCGGGTGCCTCGACGACATCCAGCCCGGCCTGGGCTCGATGGTGGTGGAAGCTCAGCTTCGCAACTTCATGGACGTCATGAACGAGGACCACAACGACCTCGACGACTGGCCGCGGCGCTCCAGTGCCAGCAGCGGCAACTCCCGCTACCTCGAGACCGAGAACATCTCGCAGTCGGCGATGCCCGACACCGACGGCAGCTTCTCGGGCCCGCTGCTCCACTACGTCCACAAGATCTACGCGACGATGAACGAGTTCATCGAGCTCGGCGTCGACTGCCCGACCTTCGAGGCCTATCGCGACTGGGCGTCCGAGGCCTGGCCCAACGTCGACTGGGAGCAGTTCGAGTGCGCGTCCTGAGCTGAGCCTCAGCCGCGCCCGACGGCGCGGGTCGAGCCTCCCGGCTCGGCCTGCGCCCCACGCACGAAACCCCGCCTTCCGGTACGAAAGACGGGGTTTTCTGTGAGCCCGGTAGGACTCGAACCTACGGCCCGCGGATTAAAAGTCCGCTGCTCTACCAACTGAGCTACGAGCCCCGATTCCACCGAGGTGAAATCAAAGTGCTTGCCCGGTCGGCGACCCCAACGGGATTCGAACCCGTGTTACCGGCTTGAAAGGCCAGCGTCCTAGGCCGACTGGACGATGGGGTCAAAGGAGACCGGGCAAGCGGGGCGTTTATTAGCCGAAGGTTGGGGCCCGCGCAAGGCGAATTGCGCGCGATGTGGGGACCCCCCCGGATCCGGTTTGCGAGCCCGTGGGCGGCGATGTACACGGCATTGGCCATGCACGCGGTCTTCATCACGAAACACGGCGGACCCGAGGTCCTGGAGGTCCGCGAAGCCCCTACCCCGGAGCCCGGACCCGGCGAAGTCCGCGTGGCCGTGACCCTGGCCGGGCTGAACTTCGCGGAGCTCAGCGCCCGGCAAGGCCTGTACCCCGATGCCCCCAAACCCCCGTGCGTGGTGGGCTATGAGGGCAGTGGCGTGGTCGAGGCCGTGGGCGAGGGCGTGCAAGCCCTCAAACGAGGCGATCGCGTCACCTACATGAGCCGCTTCGGCGGGCACGCGAGCCACGTGGTCGTGCCCGAGAGCCAGGCCCTGGCCATGCCCGACTCGATGAGCTTCGAGGACGGCGCGGCGATGCCCGTCAACTACCTCACCGCGCACCACATGCTGTTCGAGATCGCCCGGGTCCGACCGGGCGACCACGTGTTGATCCACATGGCGGCCGGCGGCGTGGGCACGGCGGCGCTGCAGCTGTGCCAGACGGTCGAGGGCATCACGACCTACGGCACCGCCTCCGCCCCCAAGCACGACTACGTGCGCACGCACGGCTGCGACCACCCCATCGACTACCGCTCCAAGGACTACAAGGAAGAAATCCTGAAGCTCACCGATGGGCGCGGCGTGGACCTCGTGCTCGATGCTCTGGGCGGCCCCGATTTCCGCAAGGGCTACGAGCTGCTGGCCGCCGCGGGCACGCTCATCATGTTCGGCATCGCGAACACCAACAAGGGTGGCAAGCGCAACCTGCTGCACGTCATCGGGCAGCTGCTTCGGATGCCGCGCTTTTCTCCCATCAAGCTCATGAACGACAACCGGACGGTCTCCGGCTGCAACATGGGTCACCTGTGGGACGAGCAGGTGCTGCTGCGAGGCCAGCTCGAGTCGCTGCTTCGCTTCTACGAGCAGGGCAAGATCAAGCCGCACGTGCATGCGATTCACTCGTTCGAGAACGCGGCCGAGGCCTTCGGCGACATCGAGTACGGGCGCAACTTGGGCAAGGTCTTATTGCGCCCGTAGTCGCGCCCGATGACGGCGCGGGTCGACAAATCCGCATTCGAACATCCGAACTTCGTACATCGGCCCGCGAGGAAACCCGCCTCGCGAGCCGGGTGTCGTAGGCAATTGCGGAGAGGATGCGGATGAAACGACGACGAAGGTTCCCACGGGTGGCGCTGGCCATGCTTGCAACCCTGGCCATGGGTCCGGCCTGCCACGCGCCGGCCTCGACCACGGCGGCCCCCACCACCCCGGCCGAGGCTTCGGCCCCGCAGACACCGTTCTCCGGCCTCAACTTGGGCTTCGAGGCCGCGGACACGGCCGAAGGCTGGGAGGTTGCGACGTCCGACTATGCGATTTCCATCACCGATGCCCATGCGGCCGAAGGCCAGCGCAGCCTCGAGCTGGTGCACGACGGTGAGCACGAGCGGGGCACGGCCACGCTGCAGCTGCCCATCGAAACCGTCGCCGCCAAGAAACTTCGGGCGACCGTCAAGGTACGCACCGAAGGCGTCGATCGGGGCGGCGTCGCCCTGCGCCTGACCGCCGCTCGTGGCGACGACGACCTGGGCCGTCGCGAGACGCCCATGCACCAGCGGGTCGGCGGCGACCGAGATTGGACCGAGCTGTCGCTCGAGCTGGCCGTGCCCGCCGACGCCGAGGACGTCACGCTCAAGCTCCTCCACCTGGGCTCGGGCACTGCGTGGTTCGACGACGTGCAGCTGTCGCTCAGCGAGCTCGACCCCGCGCCCGCCCCCACGCGCGTGCAAGGCCGAGTGCTCGGCGAATCCGGCAAGCCCGCGTCGGAGGCCTTCGTGGTGCTCATCTCTCGCAGCGGGCACCAAGTCACCGCCCGAACCGACGCCCAGGGCAGCTTCGACGTGGAGCTCCTGCCCGGCACCTATGCGATCGGGGCCAGCGATGCCCACGGGGTCGGCAACGCGGGCCTCGTGCTCGAGGCCGGCGCATCGCAGCCGCTCGAGCTCACGCTGGCCCCGGGCTCGCAACCCATCGGAGGCATCGTGCGAGACCAAGACGGGCGCCCCTTCGAGGGCGCGCTGGCCATCGTCGCCACCGAGGACGAGCGCATGTTCCCCGTGCTCACCGACGACGACGGCCGCTGGTCCATCGACGTGCCCGCGGCGGGTCGCTACATGGCCGCCATCACCACCATCGATGGCGGTCAGCGCATGATCGAGATGATCGACGACACCTCGGTCGCCATCGAGACCACCCTGCCCCGCGACGTCGTCGCGCCCCAAGCCGCGCTCGACTGGATCGGCGAGCATGCGGTTCCACTGCGCACCGTCGAGGCCGGCCAGGGCCTCGACGACATGACGGGGCTCGACTCCATGGTCGGCTCCGCCACCGTCGTCGGCCTCGGCGAGACCACCCACGGCACCCGCGAGTTCTTCCAGATGAAGCACCGCATGCTCGAGTACCTCGTGGAGCGTCACGGCTTCCGGGTGTTCGCCATCGAGGCCAACCGCACCGAGTGCCGGGCCATCGACCACTACATCCAGACCGGCGAGGGTGACCCCAAAGACGCGCTCGACGGCATCTACTTCTGGACCTGGAACACGCACGAGGTGCTCGAGCTCATCGAGTGGATGCGGGCCTACAATCAATCGCACGACGATCCGATCCACTTCGTCGGCTTCGATGCCCAGGTGCCCGACGTCGCGGCGCGCAATGTCGAGGCGTTCCTGGCCCAGGTCGCCCCCGATGCCCCCGAACGCGAAGCCGTGGCGCTGTTCGGGCGCCCGTGGAACGCCGAGGCCTTCGCCGAGCTGTCCGAAGAAGACCGCAAGACCACCATCGAGGCGCTCATCGAGCTGGACAAACGCTTCGAGGACCACAAGTCCGCGTGGATCGCCGAGGCCTCGGCACTCGCGTTCACCAATGCCCGCGAAGACCTCGACGTCGTCCGCCACGTGGTGGGCATCCGCACCGCGCAGGGCATGGAGCAGTTCTCCGCCCGCGACTGGGCCATGGCCGACAACGTGCTGGCCATCGAGCGTCGCTACGGCAAGGGCACCAAGACCGTGCTGTGGGCGCACAACGGGCACATCGCGCGCTCGTGGAACCAAGCCGAGGTCATGGGTCAGTACTTGGGCCGGGCGCTGGGCGACGACTACGTCTCGGTCGGCTTCGCCTTCGACCGCGGGGGTTTCCAGGCCATCGCCATGGAGGGCAACGAGTTCGGCGGCCTGCGCGAGCATGTCGTGGGGCCGGCGAAGCAGGGCGACTTCGAGGCCGCGCTGCGCGAAGGAGGCCCCGAGCTGTTTGCGCTGTCGCTGCGCGAGCTGCCGAAGTCGGGCGACGCCGCCACCTTCCTTCGCTCCCCCATGGCCATGCGCCAGATCGGGGCCGGGTTCGACACCGACGACATCAGCGCGCGGGTCATCGCCTCCGTGCCCGAGCGCTTCGATGTGATGCTCTTCGTCGAAGAGACGACCCGGGCTCGCCCCGTGCGTCGCTGAGCGGATGGGTGCTAACCCGCTGCGCCGCCGGCCTTGGCCAGCTGGCCCGCGTTGACCCCGGTCACGTCGAAGCCCTTGGCCTTGGCCAGCATCTTGTCCAGGACTTCGTCCCAGGGCGGAAGCTCGCCCTTGGCGAAGCGTATCGGGTTGCAGCGCGCGATGACGAAGGCCTTGAGGTAGGGGCTCTCGAGGCCCTTTTCCTTGAGTGCCTTCACCACATCGGCCACGACCCCGTCGAGCTCGAGCAGCTTGGCCGCCCGCGCCTCGCGGATACCGATGGACTCGGACAGCGGCTTGTCCGAAAAATCCTCGATGCGCTTGAGGATGGGGGCGTAGGCGCTGCCCGAGAACCGAGCCTTCTGCTCGTAACACACCCCCAGTGTCAGCAGCGGGGGCTCCTCGAACTCCATGGCGAAGGCGGACTCGGGTCGGTCGTCGAGGTCGGCCAGCGAGCGAGCCATGCGGATGACCTCGAGCGCCTTTTCCTTGACGTTGTGGGCCTTCTCCGTGTTGAGTGCGAGGATCTTGTACATGACCTCGGTCTGCGGAACGACCAGCGAGATGATGGTGCCGCCGCCCAGGTCGCGCACCGCGTTGAGTCGGTGCATGCCGTTCGGGGTCCAGTAGCCGCCCTCGGGCGCGCGCACGGTGATGATCGGATCCAAGAAGCGGTCGAGCTTGTCGATGACCCCGGTCAGGCGCTTGGCGTGGGTCGCCGACAGGTCGCGCTGGAACGGGGTGGGCGCGACCTTGTCGATGGGCAGCGCGGCCACGACCGTGAAGTGTCCGCCGATGGGCTCGCGGTAGGTGGCCAGCACCACGCCGCCGTCCGCCTCGATGGTCGTGCGCAGGTCGACGACGTCCTCGGGCACGTCCCCCTCGACCACCGCGCTCGGCGTCAGACCCCGCGAGCCGGGCTCGGCCTTCTTGCGACGAGTGGACTTCTTCTTGGTGGTCTTCTTCTTGCTTTCCGCCACGGCGATCTCGCCTAGTGGTAACCGAAGCGGGACCCGCGGCGCCAGTGAGGCGCCCCTCACCAAAGCCGGCCCAAGTCGGGATGACGGCCGTTATTTGGCGTTCCCGGGGCGAATGCGCGATCGTGGACCCGAGTCCACCGGGGTCGCGCGACGAGCGGCTTTGGTCGTGGCATGAATAATCAGCGGCAAGATCGCATCCCACCTGACCGCACGCCCGCGCCCGTCCTCTCCTTCGCCTGCAGGATCCGACCTCACACCATGAAAACCCGCGCTCGCACTCTGTTCAGCCTCGGCCTCGCTTCTGCCGCCCTCGTCGCCACCGCAGGGCTGTCGACCGACGCCGAGGCCCGGCCCAACATCAAGCGCCGCGGCGGGCAGTGGGGCGTGATGCTGGGCGGCTCGGCCTGCATTCCGGGCAAGGCCGAGTGCACGCGCGAGACGGTGACCATCGACGGCCGCACCCGGCCCTCGCTCGGCACGGGCGCCGAGCTCGGCTACCGCTTCAATCGCTACGTGTTCGCGGGCGCGGCCTACAACCTCGGGTTCTTCGACACCGAGTACTCCATCGCGGACAACGTGGGCACCTACCGCCGCGGCTATCAAAACAGCGTGTTCGGCGTGGTGCGCCCCACCCTCCCCGTGTGGCGCTTCGACTTCGGGCTGGGCGTCGGGGTCGGCTTCTCCCGCCAGACCTTCAAGTGGGACAACGGCAGCGACAAAGACTACTCGCAGGGCCTCGCGTTCAAGCTGGCGCCCTCGGTCGACATCTACGTCAGCCGCCGCGTGTTCGTGGGCGCCAAGATGGACCTGCTGCTCAACGCCCATAGCCGCACCTGCCACCAGCGCGGCGCGAATACCAACTGCACCGACGTCGCCACCGACGACATCGCGCCCGTGCATCAGATGATCTTCGGGCTGCACGTGGGCGGCACGTTCCTGTAGCGCGGCCCCGGTCAGCGACGCTGCATCCATGCGGTGCACCGCGTGGCCCGGTCGGCAAAGCGCGATGCGACCGCACCGTGGATGGTCCGCACCCGAGCGGGGATGAACCGACGACTCGGAAACACGGCGTGGATGGGGATTGGCTCGCCCGCATACTGCGGTAGCACGTGGACCAAGCGACCATCTTCGAGGTCGTCGATCACGTCGAAGAGGCTCTTGAACGTGATGCCATGCCCGTCGATGGCCCATCGTCGCGCGAGGTAGCCGTCGCCGCACAGCGGATTGTCGGGGCGTACCTCGTGGAGCTTCGCCTTGTCTCGGTGACGGAGTGGCCACGCTCGCATCGGCTGCCCCCCCAGGTGCAGGGTCAAGCAACGATGACTCTCGAGCGCGCGCAGGCTGGTCGGAGCCCCCGCTTCGGCGAGGTACGAGGGCGCGGCCACCAAGACGCCCGGACACTCGACGAGCTTTCTCGCCGATAGCGTGCTGTCCGCCAAGCGACCATAGCGGATCGCCATGTCGATGGCATCACGCTGCAGGTGCTGGGGCGTGTCGCTGGTGTGGATCACGATCTGTAGAGCGGGGTGCTCTTCGTGGAGCGCTGCGGCCACCGGTTGGATCACCTCGTATGCCGTGTCTGCAGGCGCCGAGAGGGTGACGCTCCCTGCGAGCTCGGCCCCGTGCTCCCGAGCGTCGTCCAGGGTTCGCCGCCACAGGTCGACGAGGTCTCGGCACCCCTCGATGAGCAGAGCGCCCTCGTTCGTCGGACGCAACGAACGCGTCGACCGCTCGAACAGCCGCATCCCCAGCGCCTCTTCGATTCGCTGAATCGAAGCACTGACCGCGGCCGGAGTCAGGTGAACCTGAGCTGCTGCGCGCGTCATCGAGCCAGCTTCGGCAACACGGACCAACAGCTCCATATCGGGGATCCTCATCACCTGCCTTATTACCAATATTTTATTGAAAAAAGTACAATTGAATCTCGCTAGAACCGAGACGAGCACAGCTCTACGTTGGAAGTGTCCAACACGGACAGAAAGTCCTGAACGATGAGCTACTACTCCATCCTCGATGTCACCCCCACTTCCGACGCCTGGGTCGCGAACTACCTCCCCGTCGCCAACCGACTGGTGGCGAAGCACGGCGGTCGATATCTCGCGCGCACGGCCAGTCATGAGCAGCTCGAGGGCGACGAAGCGAGCGCAGCGCTTCGCATCGTGCTCGAGTGGCCCACCGAGGAGGCGGCCAAGTCGTTCATGAGCGACCCGGAGTACGCCGAGCATCTAGCCGCTCGCACCGCCGGATCCGTCAGCCACCACTTCTTGCTCGAGGGCAAGGACGACTTCGCCTGAGCCGTACGGGAGGACCTCGGACATGGCTCGCATGGCAACCGTCAACTATCACGTCCAGAGTGCACACCGGCCCACGTATCAAATCGATGCGGGCGGCGTGACGGGGAAAATCGTCTCCCCCGAGCACGTCGAGACCACCGTGAGAGTGAAAGACGTGCGCAGCGGAGAGGCCTCCGTCTCGTTCTCCGACGATGCGGTGATGTTCGAGCACCTCCCGACCGGCGTCACCTCGTTCGAGCAAGGCGACTGGAGGGCCACTTACGATCGAGAGCTCGCGTCGTTGTTGAAGGCCAGGGTCGGCGCGCACGAGGTGTTGGTGTTCGATCACACCATCCGGGAAGACGACCGGTCCTCTTCCCGGCGACCCGCCCGCAACGTTCATACGGACTACAGCCCGGAGGGTGCCCGTCAGCGGCTCACCGATCTCCTGGGCGAGACCAGAGCGGCCGAGTGGGCTCGAGGGCACTACGCGTTCATCAACCTATGGCGCCCCATCGGCCACCGGGTGAACAGTGCCCCCCTCGGTTTCGTTCGTCCGTCCAGCGTCTCGCCGGAGGACTGGGTGTCGATCGACCTGATCTATCCAGACCGCACGGGTCACATCATGGGCCTGTGCGCCAACGACCGTCACGAGTGGGTCTATTGCTCGCGCATGGGCCCCGACGAACTCGCGTGGTTCAACATCTTCGACAGCCGTGGGTTGCCGTCCGTTGCGCACAGCGCACTGAACCTCGTCGAAGATGACCGCGTCGCCGACATCCGCCGGAGCATCGAGAGCCGTACGCTCGTACGCTACTGATCGACCGCCGGCTAGCGCCGTACACCCGTGACCAGCACGTAGTGCTTGCCGGTCACGAACACGCGGAAGCGATGCTGCTGCAGGTACTTCCGGTAGAATGCGACCCCTTTGATCAGCAAGGAGAGGTCCGGCTGCCGGAAGTTCTTCATGCGCGCGCCGTACTCGACCTCGCCGTCGAGGTAGCGACAATTGGGGATCCCGAGGATCACCGTGCCGGCCCGCGGCAGGCGATGCTGGACGATGTCGCGCAGGACCTCGCGATCGTCGACGCCCGGGCTCTGGAGCGTGCCCAAGCTGAGCACGAGGTCGAAGCGCCCCAGCTCGAGCCCGGAAAGCGCCCCCAGGTCGGCTTCGATGAACTCGTGGCGCGACGGGTCGAAGCGCTCACGGGCCCGCGCGATGGCGGTAGCGCTATGGTCCACGCCGACGAAGGATCCCGAGCGGCGCAGGGGTTCGGACAGCGCGGACAGCAGCGTGAACTCGTCGCCCGTGTTGATGCCCAGATCGAGCACCCGGGCGTCGTCGCCCAGCTCGGCGCGCTCCAGCGCATCGGCGAGGTCGACGATCAAGCCGGGGTCCTCGAGCTTGGAGATGCGCTGGTAGCCCGAGTCCATGCCGTATTTCTCGGAGACCTCGGGCACAGCGGTACCCTGCCAGCGCTGGGTCGGGTCGAGGGCCTCGAAGGTCAAGGCGATGAACCCGGGCGTGTGCACGCGCGGCGTAAACAGGCGTAGGCCGAGGCGCTCGGCCAGGTCCACCCAGAGTCGAAACGGCCGATGCACGTGCGGTCGCCCCTCGTGTTCGACCCTCTCTCCCGCGTACCGCCCCACGCCGAGATCGGGATCGAGCACCTCGATGGTGACCCGCTCGCGACCGTCGACACACCGCGCGTTCAGGTGCTCGAGGATCACCAGCAGCGGCTCGTCGGTGAAGCGGCGCATCGACACGACCTCGGGCTTCGCTCAGGAAAACGCGCTCACCAAGGCATCGGGAATCTTGGTGGGTCGACCGGTCTCGAAGCTCACGAAGACCCAGTGCGTCACGGCCCGCGCGAGCATGCGGTCTTCCCCGACCCGCTGGATCTCGGTGTGTCGCGAGCACGACACTCGCTTCCAGGGCTCCACGCGCGTGGTGACGGCGATGCGGTCCCCGAGCCGCGCGGGCAGCAGGTAGTCGACCTCCTGCCGCCGTACGATGAAGATGCCGCCCAAGCGCCGATACGCGGCGTGGTCGAAGCCCTCCGCGTCCGAGTGGGCCCGCGCCGCATCGAGCACCCAGCGTACGTACACCAGGTTGGAGACGTGCTCGTTCTCGTCGATGTCGGCCGGCTCGACCGGCACCTCGAGCGTGAACCGAGGAACGCTCACCCGGGCACCCAGGTGGAGTGAAAGCCGGTGGGGATGCGTTGAGGCAGCGAGAGCGAGGCTCGCCGCTCCATGGTGCCCGCATCCAAGACCACGCAGCGCGACGACTGTCCCCCGCGCTCGTGCACGAAGCTCACCAACCAGCCGTCGTCTTCCGCCGTGGCCCCCGGGCGCGGCACGAACACCGCCTCGTCGCCCACCGCATCGGGGCCGACCGCATAGGTCTGGCTGGCGCCCGACTCGAGGTCGTACTTGATCCAGCCGTCGAAGACCAAGGTGGGCTCCGCGGCCAAGCGGGGGTTGTAGCAGTAGCGGCTGGGCTGGCCGAGGCGCTGGTCGTTCATGCGCGGGAACTCGGTGGCCACGTCGTCGAGCTGCTCGCCGTGCACCATCCCGGTGACGAGGTTGATGCGCCAGCGGTGCAGCAAGGGCTCGAGCTCGAGGAACTCCAGCCGCGCTCGCGTCTGCGGGCCGACGTCGCGCGAGCTGGGCATGGGGTCGTCCACGCGGCAGGCGACCACCACGACCTCGTCGCCCTGCTCGTAGCAATTGATGACGTGATAGACGTAGCAGGCGTCGGTCTCGAACCACCGGGTGGTGTCGGAGGTGGCGTGCCGGTCGATGATGCCGAAGCGGGCCGGCATGTCCTTGCGGTAGGTGATCTTGCGACGACCGCGGGCGAGCTGCTCGACGTCCCACATCATGGGCAGATCGAGGAACACGGTGTAGCGGGGCGTGATGCCGATGTCGTGGAAGAAGCGCGGCCCGGGCATCTCGATGGGGATCACCGGGCCCAGCGTGCCGTCGGCCGCCACCACGCCGTAGCTCAGAAACGGCGGCGCGTGGAACTGGAAGTCGAAGATCATCATCTCGCCCGTGGCCGGATCGACCTTGGGATGCGCCGACATCCAGGCCGGGAGCGCATTGCCGAAGCGCTCGGGGCCCAAGGTCTTCAGCGAGGGCACCTCCAGGCTGACGGGCTCCCCACCCAGCCACCACAGCGCCAGCAGCTTGCCCTGGTGCCAGACCAGGTCGGTATTGGCCGTGTCCTTGATGGGCGAGATCGGGTGCCGCACGTCCATCGGCTCCATGATCCCCTTCCACATCGCCGTGCCCGCCTGGGTCTCGGCGTCGAAGTGCTGCGACTGGACGTAGCGGTTGGTGTAGCGCGCCGTGCCGTCGGCGAAGTGCACCCCGTGCACCATCGCGTCGCCGTCGAACCAGTGGTAGCGCCCCTCGACGGGGAAGCGCGGGTTGGGCCCGTTGCGCACGAACATCCCGTGCAGCTCGGCGGGCAGCTCGCCTTCGACCGCCAGCTCGACGCCGTCATGCTCGTGCTCGACCGGTGCGTAGATGCCTTGCAGGTACTCGCTTCGAGGCGGCGTCTCGGGGTTCGGGCGCATACCAATGCTGATACCATGCCGCGAAACCAGTCGGAGCCAACGATGAACCGTGCCTTGATCCTCGGTGGAGCCCAGACCGATTTTGCGACCAGCTGGAGCCGCACGCCCACGGGAGTGTTCGACCTGTTGCGCGACGTGGTGCCGCGCGGTCTGGAGGACGCCGCCGTCCCGCCCGAGGTCATCGCGTCGTTGGTGCCCGAAGGCCGCGTAGGCGTGTTCGTGGGCAATTTCGACGGCCAGGAATGGATGCGGCAAGGGCACCTGGGCGCCACGCTCAGCGAGGTGGACCCCGCGTTCGCCGGAGTCAGCGGCGCGCGCTACGAAGCCGCCTGCGCCTCGGGGTCGGTGGCCCTCGACGCGGCCGCCACCAAGATCCGCGCGGGCGAAATCGACCTGGCAGTGGTGGTCGGCATCGAGATCATGCGCTCGGTCGACGCCAAGAAGATCGCCGACTTCCTGGGCACCTGTGCGCTCTACGAAGACGAGGCCCGCGGCGTCGACTTCGTGTTCCCCAAGATGTTCGGGCAGATCACCGACCACGTGATCGAAAAGGCCGAGGTCCCCGAGTCGCGCATCGTCGATGCACTCACCCAGATCGCCCGCACCAACCACGACAACGCCAAGCGCAACCCTCGGGCGCAGACCCGCCGCTGGGGTTTCGACGATGAGCGGGCCCAGCAGCGCGAGCGCGACTACAATCCGTACCTGGGCGGCCGTACGCGCTACCTCGATTGCTCGCAGATCACCGACGGCGGTGCAGTGGTCGTGCTCGCCTCCGAGAGCTTCGCCGCGGCGCATGCCAAGCGTACGGGCCGGGCGCGCCCCATGGCGGCCATCGAGGGCTGGGGGCACCGCGAGGCACCGATTCGCTTCCTGCCCAAGCTCGAGGCCTCCGACGGCAAGGCCAACCTGCTGCCCTGGACCCGTCGCGCCATCGCCGATGCCTACGCGCGAGCGGGGGTCACCGTCGATCAGATCGACGTCATCGAGACCCACGACTGCTTCACCGTCAGCGAGTACCTGCACCTGTCTGCGTTCGGCATCGCCGAGCCCGGCCACGAGTACCGGGCCGTCGAAGAGGGGCGCATCGGCCCGCAGGGCAGCCTGCCCGTCAATCCCTCCGGGGGGCTCATCGGCGCGGGGCACCCGGTGGGGGCCACAGGCGTGCGCATGGCCTTGGACCTCAGTCGGCAGGTCACCGGGCACGCGGGCGACACCCAAGTCGAAGGGGCCCGCCGCGGCGCCATGCTCAACATCGGGGGCAGCTTCACGACCAACATGTCCTTCGTGATCGGACGCGTGGAGCACTGATGGGCGCTCGCATCACGGGGACCGGTTCGTACTTGCCGACGACCGTCGTGGGCAACGATGCCTTCGAGGGCCCGCAGTTTCGCCTGCGCAAGGGCAGCGACCGACGCCACCATGCCTCGCCCGAGGAGACCAGCGTGGTCATGGGCAGTACGGCGGGCAGCCGGGCCCTGCGCGCGGCTGGGGTGGACCCCGGCGACGTCGACCTGCTGCTGTGTTTTTCGGGCATGCCCGACTACCAGTACCCAAAAGACGCCAACCTGCTGCTCGATCGCATCGGGCTGAGCAACGCCACCACGTGGTCCATCGACACCGCCTGCGCCAGCTTCATCTCCGCCCTGGCCTGCGCCCACTCGGTCATCGAGGCGGGGCTGCACCGCCGCGTGTTGGTGGTGATGGTGATGAGCTGGGTCCACCGCGGCATCGACCCCCACACGGACTACTCGAGCCTCGGCGATGGGGCGGCCGCGGTGGTGGTCGAGGCCGACGAGACCGGCTCGCTCGTCGGCGTGCTCGAGCGCAACGACCCGGGCGCCTTCGACTTCGTCCGGCTGCGCTCGCCCTTCGCCACCGGGAACGAAGAGCACTTCGAGTTCAGCCATGACCCGCGCTACCGCGAGTACTTCGGGGTCACCGTGCTCGAGCCCGTACGGCAGCTACTGCAGCGCACCGACACCGCACCCGAGCAGATCGACTGGTTCCTCCCCCACCAGGTGGGGCTCACGCTGCAGCAGCTGTGGGCCGACGCGCTGGGCATCGGGCGAGACCGGGGCCTGACCACCTTCCCCACTACGGGCAACATGTCGGCGGTCAACATCCCGATGATCCTCGACCATCACCTGCAACCGGGGACGGCGAAGATTCAGCGCGGCGACCTCATGCTGTTGTTTGCGCCCGGGGCCGGCATGCACCTGAGCGCCATGCTCTGGCGCTTGTGAAGGGCGCGGCCCGATGCGCGACGAGGGGGTCTGCCCATGGGACATCCCGCGGTGTCCCATGGGACATGTCCCCCCCGTGTCCCATGGGACCTCAGAACGCGGGCTTGGTCCACAGCCAGGTGTCGGGGTACGTCCACAGGTCGTCGGTGGGCTCGCAGCGCGGGATGTCGCGGTCGGGGCACACGACGTCCTCGTAGGCCCACTGCGACAGCCGCGGGACGTCGAGGCAGGCCACGCCGTTCTCCGTCCAGAGCGCTTCGGTGGACACCTGCGCGCCACCAAAGCCATTGAGGCCGAAGGGATCGTCGACGAGCAGCGGGGTGCCGCTGGCCGTCCACGAGACCCCGTCGCCGCAGTAGTCGGCCCGCACGGCCCGGACCGCCGTTTGGTGGACCTCGGGGGAGAACTCCCACGGCGAGTACCCCCAGGTCACCGCCTTGCCCACCGCGCCCGAGGAACAGCCCATGTACAGCGTATCGGGGCGGTGGGTCAGCGTTCCGTCGGGCTCGACGTGCAGGTCTTGGAACAGCACGGCGGCGTAGGAGCCCTGCTCGTCGGCCTCGCAGGTCGGCAGCGCGACCCCCTCGGTCAGGTAGCTCTCGTAGGTGAACTTGTAGCGGCTGCGCGGGCCGTCATCGACGAAGTCGGCCACGCGCAAGGTGGTGACCACCGGACCCCAGCCGAAACGATGATCGTGCAGCGTCCACACCGATCCGATGAAGTCGTAGCCGTGGTACTCGGCTCCGCTCACGCCCGTGCCGTGGAGCACGCCCTCGGCGGTGGACACGTCGACCAGAACGTCGGTCGGGTCGGCGCCGATGGCCACCTCGACGACGGTGACGCCGTCCCATTTCTTGCCGCTGAGGTCGAGCGACGGCAGCGGAGCGCCGTTCACCTCGTTGGTGTTGAGCACGGGCGGACCCCAGACGCAGCCGCGGCAACCGGCGCGAGGTGTGGTCTCGAGATCTTCGATGGGGGATTCGGTTTGGGCGCATGCGCTCGCCAGGACGAGCAGGGGGGCCAGGGCGACAGCGGGACGGAGCAAATGCATGGCGATTCAGCTTTGCAAATTTGGTGCACAAGTCGATGTCAAAGGTTCCGCGGATCGACGATTCGATTGCGCGCCAACCCCGTTGGCAAGGGCTGATCGCGACGTCGTCATGCTAAGGCTGGTTCGTGAGCGATTCCCCCGAACCGGTCGAGGTCGCGACCGTCACGTCGGGTCGAGTGAGCGGTGACGCGGCCACGCAGACTCGGTACGGGACACCCCGACGGTCGGCCGACCGACCCGTCTCCGACGCTCGCATCGCTCACTTCGTGATCCTCGACAAGCTCGGTCAGGGGGGCATGGGCATCGTGTACTCCGCGTACGACGAGCGGCTCGATCGCAAGGTCGCGATCAAGGTGATGCACCCCGACCGGCGCTCGCAGGCCGACCGCGGTCGCATGCTGCACGAGGCCCGGGCCATGGCTCGGCTCAGCCACCCGAACATCATCACCGTGCACGAGGTCGGCGAGCTGCCGAATCAAATCTTCATCGCGATGGAGTTCGTGCGCGGCGAAGACCTGCAATCGTGGCTGACCGCGGAGCCTCGCCGCTGGCCCGCCGTGCTCGACAATTTTCGCCGGGCCGGTCGAGGCCTGGCCGCGGCCCACGAAGCGGGCTTGGTGCACCGCGACTTCAAGCCGCACAACGCGATGATCGGCGAGGATGGCTCGGTCAAGGTGCTCGACTTCGGGCTCGCCTGGCTCGAGGAGCTGACCACCACCGATCCTCGAGACTCGGAGGACGCCGACCCTCGCGGCAGCGGCTACACCCACACGGGGGCCGTGGTGGGCACGCCCGCCTTCCTCGCGCCCGAGCTTTACGGCCAGGAGCCGGCCAGCCCCCGCAGCGACCAGTTTGCGTTCTGCGTGGGGCTGTACTTCGGCCTGTACGGGCAGTACCCGTTCGTCGGCGACACCCTGCCCTCGTTGGCCCAGGCCATCATCGACGGCGAGCTGCGGCCCCCGCCCTCGGGCAGCGACGTGCCGCCCTGGGTCCGCCGCACCGTGCTGCGGGGGCTGTCAGCCGACCCGGCCGAGCGATTCGAGAGCATGGAGGAGCTGCTCGCCACGCTCGCCGAGGACCCGGGGCGACGACGGCGGCGACGGCTGCTCGCGACGACGGCCATCGCCACCGTCTTCGGGGGTGGCTTCGCGGTAGCCCAGCTCGGCGGCGGCCCGCTCGATCGATGCCCGGACGGCACGGCGGAGATGGCCGAGGCCTGGAACGACATGCGCAAGGACTTGGTGCAGGGCAGCCTGCAATCGAGCGGCTCGCCGCATGCCGACGACACCTGGGCGCGCATCGAGCCCGCGCTCGATGCCTACGCCGACCGCTGGATCGAAGGCCGCCATGCCGCCTGCGAGGACCACCGCCGCGGGGCGCAATCCGACGCGCTCTACGATCGCCGGGTCGAGTGTCTCGAGCACGGCCGCACCGGGCTGCAGACCTTGGTCGAGGTGTTCGAGCATGCGGACCCGACGGTCGTCGACCGGGCCGTGACCGCGGTCGCGGGGCTGCCCCCGCTTCAGCGCTGCGACGATGCCACCGCGCTGCTCGCCGCCGTGCCGCCGCCCCCCGAGGCCGTGGCGACCGAAGTGGCCCGCGTGCGGGAGCAGCTGGCCCGGGCCAAGGCCCACGAGGACGCCGGCCGCTTCGAGCCTGCGCACGTGCTGGCCGACGAGGCGGTCACCACCGCAAAGACGCTGAACTACCCTCCCCTGCTCGCGGAAGCGCGACTCCAACGGGGCAGCACCGAGATGGCGGCCGGTCGTGGGCCCACCGCCGACGAAGACCTCGCCCAGGCCATCTGGACGGGCATCGAGATCGGCCACGACGAAGTCGCGGCGCGAGCCGCCAGCCTCCGAATCTACGCCCGGGCGGAGCTGCTCGGTCGTTCCCTCGAGGCCTCGGCCGAAGTCGACTGGGCGGGGGCCGTCGTCAACCGAGCCCACGACGAGGTCCTGCGCGGGCTCTACCTCAACAATGCGGGCGCCGTGTTCCTGCGCAACGGCGAGTTCGACCGCGCCATGGAGTCGTTTCGCGCCTCGCTGGAGCTTCGCCGCCGCGTGCTGCCGCCCACGCACCCCGATCTGGCGCTGTCGCTGGCCAACCTCGGACGCGCGGAGATCGACCGCCTGCACCCGGCCGCCGCCGCCCGTGACCTGCGAGCCGCGGCCGAGGGCATCGAGGTCGCCCTCGGCCCGCGCCACCCCTACCGCGCCATGGTGGCGACCATGCTGAGCTCGGCCCTCACCGAGCTGGGCCGCTGGGATGAAGCCCACGCCGAGCTCGACATCGCCGATGCCATCCACGCCGAACGACCCCCGGATCCGCAGGCGCGGTACCACGGGCTCCAGGCCCGCGGTCGCGTCGCCCTGCGCCAGCGCTCGTGGTCTCAGGCGCACGATCGCTTTCGCGAAGCCCTCGACCTGGCCGAGCCCGTGGTGCCCTCGGAGTTGATGCTCGCCGATGCGCGCCTGGGACTGGCCCAAGCCCAGGTCGCGATGGGCACCATCGACCAGGGCCTCGCGCTCGGCACGAAGACCTTCGAGGGCGTGGAAGATGCGGTCGGTCCCGATCACCCCTACGCCGGGCAAGCGGCGGTGGCGATGGGCGACATCCTGCTGCATGCCGAGCAGCCCGAGTCGGCGTTGAGGTACTACGAGCGGGCCCGCACCCAGGCCCGGAGCGCCGAACCGGTCAACGCGATCCACGTCGCGCAGCTCGGGGTCTGGATCGGTCGGGCTCACCTGGCCAACGACGACCCGAAGCACGCGCTCGCCGTGCTCGAGCCGAGCGTGGTGGCCCTCGCGGCCCTCGTCCCCGAGCACAGCCCCGCGTTGGTCGAAGCCCAGCGCGAGCTCGGCCTCGCGTACTTCGGCCTCGGTGATGCCCATACGGCCGCCTCGTGGTGGACCCGCGCCGAGCAGGGCCTGGCCGCCTCACGCAAGGCCGACGACCCCGCGCTGGCGTGGCTGCGCTTCCTGCTGGCACGCACACGCGACGACGCGGCCACCGGGCGCCGCGAAGCCGAGGCCGCGCTGGCGGTGCTGCAGACATTGGGCGGGTGGTCCGACGAGACGGCGCAGATCCAGGCGTGGCTGAACCGCCCGTGACATGGGTGTACGATCCAGCGGCCCCATGTTCATCGTTACCGGGACCAAGCGCTCTGGCACCTCGATGTGGATGCAGATCCTGACCGCGGCGGGCCTGCCTGCCTTTGGTGAGGCCTTCCCTCGCAACTGGGACAAGACGCTCAAGGGGGCCAACCCCGACGGGTTCTTCGAGTCGATCCTGCGGCAGGGCATCTACTACCGCACCAACCCCCATCCGCAGTCGGGCGCGTTCTTCCACCCCAGCCAGGTGGCGCGCCACCTGGTCAAGGTTTTCATCCCCGGCCTCGTTCGAACCGACCTGGCGTACATCGGCAAGGTGGTCGCGACCGTGCGTCCCTGGCGGGAGTACCAGCGCTCGCTCGAGCGGCTGTTCGCCATGGAGGACGAGCAGCGCGGCCCCGATCGGCCTGCCCCCCCGCGCATGACCCCGTGGCTCGAGTGGTGGGAGGAAAACTTCGCGCTGATGCGCGACCTGATGACCCGCCGCTACGCGATTCACGTGCAGTCCTACGATGGCTTGCTCGCCGACCCCGAGGGGGTGATCGCCAAGGTGCTGAAGTGGATGGGCGATCCCGATCTCGATGCCAACGCGGCGATCGCCGCCGTGCGCCCGAGCAATCGTACGCAGCAGAAGCCCGAGGTCGACGCGGTGGAGGCCAAGTACGTCGAGGTCTTCGACGCGCTGTACGACAGCATCGATCGCCAGCAAGGCATCGCCCGCACGCTGATGCAGCGGCTCAACGAGACCAACATCGAGCTGGCGCCACGCGTGCACGAGGAGCGGCGCCGACTCGGCCAGGCGCGTCGAGCCCGTCGCGAGGCCTCGCCGACCCCTTCGAGCGAATGATTGCGCGCGCCTTCCCGTCGAACCGGACACGACCGACCGCACCCACGACCAGTGGGCCGCGACAGCGGTGTCCGTGAGCCCGTCGCGGCAGCGACATGAATGTCGCACCGTCCGTCGAGAACTGCGTTCCGTTGGATAAATTACGGAGCAAATGAGCTGGCCCGGAGCTTGCTAACTGTGCGGGCCATGGATTGGTCTCGATTGGATACGCGTTGGTGGAACCTCGGAGTGGGCCTGGCCGCCACGACTACGTTGGCCGCCTGTGGGCCTTCCATCGTACTCGAAGCCGACAGCGAGACCGATGCGATCGAGGACACCGACGCTCCACCCAACGACACCGAGAACACCGTCCCTCCCCCGGGGCCGGAGTGCACCAACATCACCGACTGCGATCCCGGCTTCGAGTGCATCGACAACCAGTGCATTCCCTATGACGACTACTGCAGCGACGGCGGCTGTTGTGACGACGGGTGCTGCTACGGCGAGTGCTACTACTACGACTGCTATAGCCACGAAGAGTGCGGCGACGGAGGGCTGTGCAACGACTTCGGCGAGTGCGAGTACAACGAGCTCGTCCCCGAGTGCGCCGACCCGCCCGAGCTGCTGCCCATGCCCTTGGCCGACTCGACCGCCGACGACGTCGTCGGCCTGGCCTTCGTCGATGCCAACGGCGACGCGGCGGACGACCTGGTGGTGATGCACGTGTCCGGGAGCACCATCGTGCACCCGGGCGGGGCCGCGGCCGAGCCCTTCGAGCTGCCCCTGCTCCAGGACAACCCCGTGGTCACCGCGACCTCGGGTGACTTCAACGGCGACGAGGTCTCCGATCTCGCGGTCGCCGACTCCAGCGGGCGACTCACCGTGCTCAATGGCGACGGCGAGGGGGGCTTCGCGATCGGCTACGAGCTCGACATCGTCCAGCTCGCCCACCAGATTGAAGCGCTCGACTGGAACGGCGATGGCGTCCTCGATCTGGCCATCCGCATGGAGGACTCGCAGGTCGCGGTGCTGCTCGGCGACGGCACGGGCGCGCTGGTGGAGCCGGTGCTGCTCGAGGCGACGTCCATCGTGCGCGACTTCGCCACTGGGCACCTCGATGGCGACGACTTCGACGACGTGGTGCTGCACGACGAGGCCGACATGTATGCGTTCTTGGGCAACGACGAGGGCGCGATGGACCGCGGCGGCATCGTGTCCGAGCCGCAATACAACGGGCCGCGATACGTCCTCACCAGCGACTTCGACGGCAGCGGCGTGGACGAAATCTTCGCCCACACCGCGCTGGGCGGCCCGTCTGGCTGGGTCTTGGTCGAGGCCTATCGCGACGGCTCGGCGCTGCCCCCTCAGGCGATCGACGGCACGGCCGACCACGCGGCGTCGGGCGACATCGATGGCGACGGCACACCCGACGTGGTGTTCGTGAGCGCCGAGTCGGTGGTGTTCGCCCGCGGCAACGCAGCCAGCGGCGACGCGCCGGTCATCGACTGCGCCGCCTACTACCAGACGGTCATCGAGACTCCGCTGCTGGCGGTGGGCGACTTCGACGGCAGCGGGCGCGACGAAATCGCGGTCGGCGGACAGGGCAGCGTCCTGATACTCTCGAACCTCTAGGGTTCGCACGATGGCGGTGACACGACAGCTCGGCTCGCTCGCCTTCCCGGCGCTGCTGCTCGGCTGCAGTCCCGCCGCGCCCGGGCTCGACGATGACGACGGCGGTGGCGAGACCACGTCGGCGACCGAGGTGCCCGGACCCGAGGTCATCGAGCTGTCACCCGTCGCGACCCCGGGCGGGCACCTGTACGTGCTCGTCGATGAGCCCATGGTGGACCTGCAGGTCGAGCTTTCGGGCGAGACGCTGACCGACCGCGTGCTCTTGCGCGCGGACTGGCCGGGGGCGCTGTTTCGCATTCCGTCGCAGCTGCCGGTCGGGCCCGCCACGCTGGCCGTGCGCCGCATCCACGAGCCGAACGCGGTCACCGAGCGGACGCTCGAGCTGGTGGAGCCGCGCTTCGTCGATGTCTCGGCCGCGACCGGCCTCGCCCAAGTGCACGACGTCACGGGGAGCCCGGCCGAGTGCGCCGAGAGCCACACCGGGCTCGCCTTCGGAGACTACGACGCCGATGGCGAGCCCGACCTGTTCGTGGGCCACGTGGGTGCGCCGAGCGGGCTGCACCACAACCTCGGCCCCCGCGACTCCGGGCTGCCCCTGTACGAAGAGGTCGCGGCCCAGGTGGGTCTGGGTGGCCTCGATGCAGTGGCGATGGCGACCTTCGTCGACCTCGAGGGTGACGGCGACCTCGACCTGTTCGTGGGTCGCCGCGGCCCCAACCGAGTGTTTCGCAACCGGCTCGTAGAAGACGGACAGGCCCGCTTCGAGGACGTCACCGAGGCGCTCGGGCTCGGCGTCTACAACCAGCGCACCATGGGCGTCGCCTTCGGGGACTACGACGCCGACGGGGACCTCGACCTGTACGTGGTCAACCACGCGTTCTGTTTTCCGCGGGCCAACAGTGAGGTCCGGGCGGGCGACCACCTGTACCGCAACGACGACGGCGTGTTCGTCGAGCGCACCGCGCTGCTCGACCTCGACGTGCTGTCGTCGGTGGGCTTCTCCGCCTCGTGGGTCGACGTGGAGCGTGATGGCGACGTCGACCTCATCGTCATCAACGACGACGTCGGCGGCGCGATCGGCAACCCGAACGCGCTGTGGCGCAACGATGGGCCCGGCGACGAGCCGGGGGAACATCGCTTCACCGACCGCTCCTTCGCCTCGGGCATCGGCATCCCGGGCGCCAACGGCATGGGCCTGGGGCTGGGTGACGTCGACGACGACGGCTTCGTCGATCTGGCCTTCTCCAACATCGGGGAGAATTTTCTGCTGCTCAACAACGGCGACGGCACCTTCTACGACGCCTCGCAGAACGCGGGCATCGGGCGCGCGAGCATGCCCTGGGACCGCCCCTCCATCACCTGGGCCACGCACCTTTGGGATCACGACAACGACGGCGATCTCGACCTGTACTTCAGCGGGGGTCGGATCAAGGGCACGGCCCCCATCGTCGACGCATTCTTCGACAACCTCGGCGACGGCACCTTCGAGGAGCGGACCTGGGCCTCGGGGCTCACCAATCCCGCCTCGGCCAAGGCCTCCGCGCTGGTCGACCTCGACCGCGATGGCCTCTGGGAGCTGACCACCACCGCGTGGGGCAGCGATCTCCGGGTCTACCGCAACCGCAGCGCCGAGCTGGGGCCCCGCAATCACTGGCTGGACATCGAGCTTCAGGGGCGCGGGGGCAACCGCGACGCCATTGGAGCCATCGTCGAGCTGAAGACCGCGGCCGGGACTCGGACCTGCTTCCACACCAACCGTCCCTCCCAAGGTGCGGGTGGGGAAACCCCGTGCCACTTCGGGCTGGGGACCCACGACCACATCGAGTCGCTGCGCATCGAGTGGCCGGACGGCAGCATCTCCGAGCCCACCCCGCCCGCCGTCGATCAGCGAGTGCGACTGGTGCAAGACGGTTCGTGAGCCCGTCTTGATGGACGGCGCGGCCGCGACGTATTCTCCGTGCGTGATCCGCCGCGTTCGTGGGCCCTCAGTCTCTGCCCTGGCGCTGGGCCTCGCCACCCTCGTGGGCCTGCCCCGCGTGGCCTCGGCCTCGGTGTCGGCCCCTGCCCCCGAGTCCGAGCCCGCTGCAGCCGACCCCGCCATGGAGCAGGCCCAGCAGCTGTACTCCGAGGGGCAAGTGCTCTACTCGGCCGCGAACTACACGGGCGCCATCGACAAGTTCACGCAGGCGCTGGCGATCATCTCGCGGCCCGATGCGAGCTTCGACTCCGAGGTGCGAGGGCTGCTGCTGTACAACCTCGCCACCGCGCACGACCGGGCCTTCAACGTCGAGGGTGATCTCAAGCACCTGCGAACCGCTCGCGAGCTGTTCGGGCGCATCGTCGACGAAGCGCAGATCCACGGCTACTCCGAAGACCTCGTCGCCCAGGCCGCGGAGCAACGCGACCGCGTCGACGCCCGACTCGCCGAGGCCAGAAAGGCTGCCGCGCCCGAGCCCGAGCCGGAACCGGAGCCCGAACCCGAACCCGAACCGGAGCCCGAACCCGAGCCCAAGTCGGCCGGTCGCGCGCTCACCATCACGGGCGGGGTGGTGACCGGCATCGGGCTCGCCTCCTCCGCCATCTGGGTCGTGGGCATGATCAACGCGGGCGATGCCACCGACACCATCGAAGCCGCCAACACCCTCGGTCAGGAGAACGACAGGGTCGACGCCTTCGATCGGGGCGCGCAGGCCAACACGTTGATCGTGGCCGGGGCCGTCGTCTCCGGGGTCCTCACCGCGGCCGGCATCGGCCTGTTGGTGACCGGGCAAGTCATCTCCCGCCGGGACCGCAACGAGGTCGCCTGTGCTCCCGCCCTCGGCCCCCGCATGGCCGGCATGGGCTGCTCGATTCGCTTCTGAGGGTTCCACCATGACCATCGCTCGCTCCTCCATCGTGTGCGCGTCGCTCATCGCCGCCGGCCTCCTGGGCGGCTGCTTCAGCGCGGAAGTGGCCCGGGACCTGCCCTGCTCCAACGACGCCACCTGCGGCCCCGACCTCAGCTGCATCTTCGGCTACTGCCGTGACCCCGGCACCGATCCCATGGCCACCTGCGGCGACGGCCAGACCGCCCAAGGCGAGTTCTGCTTCCCCGAGTCCACCGAGGTCGAGGTCGGCTTCGTCGGGACCCTGCGCGATGCGGTCTGGGCCGACTTCGACGGCAACGGCTACGTCGACGCCCTCACCGTCTCCGAGGCGCTCGATCTCCAGCTCAACGGCGGCGATCGGACCTTCGAGTCGATCAACATCGAGCTGGTGTTCACCGCCGAGGACATCCGAGCGCTCGGGGTCGAGCTCCAAGACCCTCCGATGCCCCCGGTCGAGCAGATCTTCGTCGCGGCTCAGCCCCGGACGGGCGCATCGGGCAACTTCAGCGGCGACTCGCTCCCCGATGTCGTACTGGCCATGGAGTTCGTGTCCAACTCCGACGCTCTGGTCGTCACCGAAGGGCTGGGCCGACTCAACAACCACCTGTGGATCGGGGTCAACGACAAAGCCAGCGACCTGATGCTCTTGCCCACCGTCGACTCCGACTTCGAGGCCACCCGCCTCATCGGACCGCGCAGCCTGGTGGCGGGAGACTTCGATGGCGATGGCAACGGTGACGTCGTCGCTCAGATCGCGACCGGCTCGGGTGCCGAGGCGGTGATGATGCGGGGCAGCGGCAACTCGTCGCTCAGCAACCCCATCCCGCTGCCGCTGACCACCGCCAATCCGCTGAGCGTCGGCGACTTCAATGCCGACGGCATCGACGATCTGGCGGCCTATGACGCCCAGGTCGCCAGCTTCTCCGTCGTCTTGGGCCCCCTCGACGGGCCCGACGAGGTTCCCGTTCCCCAGACCTTCTCGCTCCCCATGTCGCCCAGCGCGCTCGAGCTCGCCGACCTCGACGGCGACGGCAACCTCGACATCCTCGTCGGCTTCGGCGAAGAGGGCCTCGCCATGCAGCCCTGGCTCGGCGACGGCGCGGGCGAGTTCGTCGAAGGTCCGCTCTCCACCACCGCCGACACCTCGCCGCTCATCACCCTCGCCACCACCGACTTCGACGGCGACGGAAACCTCGACGTCGTCACCTCGAGCAACGACGGCCTGTTCATCCACCCCGGCTACGGTGAGGGAGAGTTCGGCACCGGGTTCGCCCTACGCGACGTGCCGACCACGCTCGTCGAGAGCTTCCAGCTCGACTCCGACACCGCGCCCGACATCATTACGTTCAGCCCGAACCGGGCGGCGCTGCTCTTCGGCGATCCGTAGGCCCTCGGTCGACGCTGGCCGACGTCAGTGCGCCTGGACGAGCGGGGCGAAGAACCCTCGCAGCGCATCGGCGACCTCGACGGGCGTGTCGAGGTGCAGGTGATGCCCGCCCGTCAGCTCGACCATCTCCGAGTCTTGCAGGGCGGAGACCCGGGCGCTCATGGGCTTGGGCGCGAACGGGAAGCCCTCCGAGCCCCGCACCATGAAGGTCGGGCAGGTGATGGCCTTCAGGAACACGATCACCTGCTCTTCGGTGAGCCGCAGGCGCGAGGCGATGCGTAGCCGCGGGTCGCTGCGCCAGGTGACGCCGCCGCCCTCCACGGGCTTCAGGCCGCGCTCGCACAGCACCTTCGCGGCCTCGGGTGACAGGCGGCTCATCGAAGCCCCGAGGCGGCGCACCGCTTCGTCGACGCCGGGATACACGGGCGGCTTCCGCCCCTGACGGCGGGCCTCCTCTTCGAGCGACCGCGCCAGACGCTCGGCGGCATGCTGAGGATCCTCGGTGACCGGGCCCAAGCCCTCGATGAGGGCGAGTCGCTGCACTCGAGCGGGGAAGGTGCCCGCGTAGATCGAGCTCAGTGCCGCCCCCAGCGAGTGGCCGAGCATGCAGAAGCGGTTCCAGCCCAAGGCCACGGTGGCCTCGTGGATCCGCGCCACCGTGTCGATGAAGGCGTAGCCCTGCCCGGGTCCGGCGTGCTCCGAGTGGCCGTGTCCGGGCAGGTCGAGGCAGACCAACCGCAGACCGGGCAGCCGCGGGGCGATGAGATCGAAGGTCGCGGCGTTGTCGAGCCAGCCGTGCAGGGCGAGGGTGGGCACCCCATCGGCCGGGCCCCAGGCGCGCGCCCGCAGGCGCAGGGTGGGGATTTCGATGGTGATCTCCTCGGGCGTGCTCATCGACCCGTGTTTCATCGCAGCAAAGCCGCGATTGAGCAAGCACCCGCGGGGAGTCAGGCCGCGGCGGGCTTGCGGAACTTCAGCACGAAGCGATCGCTGAGTTCCTCCCGTTCGCCTCGCCAGGGCAGCGCGTTCCAGTCCCGCGTGTCGGCGGGGTTGCGGAAGAAGTCGGCCTGCTCGATCAGTTCGAAACCGACCGCTTCGAGCTCGGCGCGGACGAGCGCCTCTTCGACGCGATGCAAGGTCTTGGAGCCGCTGACTCCGGCCCCGTCGGCCGCGCTGTGATCGACGAGGACGTACTCGCCTCCGGGGCGCAGAGCGTCGAACACGGCAGCACAGTGCGCGGCCCGGTCGACCTCCTGCCAGGCGAAGTCGTGGTAAAACATGATGTTGACGACCATGTCGAGGTCGCGCAGATCGGCGGGGAACGGGTCGTCGAACTCGCGATCGAGCCGCACCACGTTGGCCATGGGCGGGGTGGCGAGCCGAGCCGACCAGCCCTCTTCGGCGAAGCGCTCGAGCACGAAGGTGGGGTTCTGCCCGTAGACGGTGCCCTCGGAGCCCACCGCACGGGCGAGCAGCTCGGTAGTGTAGCCGGTCCCCGCCCCGATGTCCGCGACCTTCATGCCGGGGCGCAGCTTCATGAAGCCGAGTAGCTCGGCGGGCTGACGGCGCTCGTCGGTCTTGCGATCGCGATCGGTTCGATCCTCGGCCGCGACGATGGCCTCGATCTGTGTCGCGCTGAGCGGCGTGACCTCAGGCTCCGGCTCCGGCTCCGAGAGCGGCTTGGCGACCGAGGGCGGCTCGGGCACGGGGGGCTCGGCCGCGGGCGGAGGGCTCGACGAGCAGGCCACGGTGAGCGCCAGGGGAACCAGGGACGCGAGGACGCGGGTCACGATATCGAGGGTAGAGCACCCGCGGCCGAGCGTGGGGCGCCGCGGCGGCCCCAGCGGCGAACTTCTCAGGCCGAGGCGGCGCGACGCAGGCGAATGACGAACCGTGCGCCACCCAGCGGTGACGCGTCGATCCAAATCTCGCCGCCGTGGTCGAGCACGATCTTCTTGACGATGGCCAGCCCCAGCCCGGTGCCGGACTTACGCGAGGTCTCGTAAGGCTCGAAGACCCTCTCGCGCTGCTCGGCCGGGATGCCGGGGCCGTTGTCGTCGACGGACACCACGACGAACTCGGGGTCGACCTTGGCGCTCACCTCGACCTTGACCCCGCCCGGCTGCACCTCGCGCGCCGAGAGCACGGCGTTCTCCACGAGGTTCACCAGCGCTTGCTTGAGCAGCTGGCGGTCGGCCATGACCTCGGGGTCCTCGTCCGGCACGAGCACGCGCAGCTCGCCGCCTTCGTCCTCGCCCAGGTGACCGTAGGCCCGCTCGAACTCTCCGAGCACCCGCGACAAGGGCTCCGAGGCCAGGCGTACCTGCGGCACCTTGGCGAACTGCGAGAAGCTGGAGACCATGCGTCGCAGGCCTTCGACCTCGTCTTCGACGATCTCGACCGAGGTCCGCAGCATGGCGGAAAAGCGAGGATCGAGCCCAGGGTCCTTCTCGCGCAGCTGCTGCACCGCCAGCTGGATGGGCGTCAGAGGGTTTTTGATCTCGTGGGCGATGCGCCGCGCCATGCCCTGCCACGCGCCGATGCGCTGGAGGTAGGCGACCCGCTGCTGGGCCTGGGCGAGCTCGTCGAGCATGAGGTTGAAGGCGCGCGCGAGCGAGGCCAGCTCGTCGCGGCCTTGCGCGGCCGCCCGCACGTCGAGGTCTCCCTCCGCCACGCGGGCCATCGCTCGAGACAGCTCGGTCGCCCGCCGTGTGGTGGCCCGCGCCACGACCACGCCCGCCGCGATGGCCACCAGCAGCACGAGCAGGCCCGCGACGAGCACGACCTCGATGACCGCTTCTTCGACGACGCTCTGATCGCTGCGCTGAGCCTCGATCTCCCGCTGTCGCTGCCCCAGCGCCTGGTAGCGACGATCGATGGCGGGATCGATGCCGAACACCACCCGGAGCTCACCCGCGCTGTCCCCCTCTCCCTCGGCCGCGGGCAAGGGCACGGCGACGTCGTAGGTCTGCCATTGTTCGTCCTCGTCGACGACCAGGCGCCGCACTTCGTAGGTCCGGCCCGTGCGCGCGCGGAACCCCAGCTCGCGGACATCGGGCTCGCGCTGGAACACGGCCTCGAGCACTGGTTTGGGCTCGGTGCCCAGGGCGGGCAAGGTCAGCGCGATGAGCCGCGCCCGCGACTCGAAGGCCGTGATGTGGGCCTCGATGAGCTCGCGATGGACGGGCTCGACGTCGCGGGTGAGCTGTCGGCTCTGCTCGAGGCTCTCGACCAGGCGGGCGTCGAAGTAGTCGACCGACAGCCTCGCGACGTACAGCGACGCCCCCACGCTGATGACCCCCAAGACCACCAGCGCCGCGGCGACCCGGACGCCCAGGCGGCCCCACAGAGGGATCGGCGTCAGCAATCGCGGCTCGCTCATCGGGGCACCAGGAAGAACGGGTTGGTGCGAACGTGCACGACCTTCTCGGCCTTGGCTCGCTCTCCGGCCAGGGTCTCGACCAAGCGCCGAAACCACTCGGCGTCACGGCCCTGGCCGCGATGGGTCTCGGTACCTCGACCTCCGCCCCGCCCCCGTCGCAAGGGGTTGCGCATGGCCACGATCTCGACGAAGTAAAACGGCCCCGCGTCGCCGCCCCGCGTGAGCAACGAGGCGGAGCAGACCTTGATGCCATCGAGGGTCACCGCCGCCGCGATGGCGTCGGAGCGCTTGGTGAAGCTGCGCTTGCTCCACCCCGAGCTGCCCTTGGTGCGCAGCAGGTAGTGCTTCTTCCACGGGTCACGCCGCAGCTTCATCACCACCGTGCGAGTGGCCACGCGCTGCCGGGTCCCGTGCTCCCAGACCCGCAGCGTGTACTCCATGGTGGTGTCGAAGCCGGAGTCGATGGAGTCGAGCGCCTCTTGGTCGTTGGCCCGGATGAGCGCGGGCAGGCTCACCGTCATCTGGATGGAGTTGCCGACCTCGGTGAACTCGGCCGACTTCTGGACGAGGCTCTCGGGGCGCACGAACGCCACCAAGGGCAGGCTGAGCAGGCCCCCGAGGATGGTCCGACGACGCAAGGACGGCCCGGGCCCGCTCATAGCGGGGTCCTCCGCAGGACGTTGCCGATCGACACGTTGAAGGTGCCGAGCGCGGTGTCGAGGCGCAGGCCGAGGTCGGCCGCGGCTCCGATGGGCACCCGGGCCTCGTTCGCGGCTCGCCGACGACGGCGCTCGTCGGCATTGCCGACTAGGGTGAAGACCCCGAGAGAAAGGTAGAGGTCGCCTCCGTACACACCGCGGGTTCGAGTCCGACGGAACAGCGGCCAGGCGTATTCGAGATCGACGCGCCCGAACAGGTCGCCGTACTCGCGGTTGTCGATCCCGGTGCCGAACACGTCGAAGGGATTGCGCGTCGAATAGCGCAAGCCCTGCGTGCGGCCCGGGGTCCAGGCGCTGAGATCGCCCGAGTAGAAGCGTTCGAATAGCGGTGCCCGGCCGCCGATCTGCCCGCCCGACGCCCGTGGGGTCAGCCAGTGTCGCCAGGGCAGGCGGAAGCTGTAGGCCCCCGCCGCCACGAGCTTGATGTAGTCGTACTCGGATCCGGTCGCGCCCGACGAGGCCCGAATGTCGAGCACCACGCGACCGCCCTTGCCCGCCAAGAACAGCTCGTCGCGACCATCGTAGGTGAAGCTGAAGTCGACGGCGGTGTGCCGATGGGTGCCGTCGAGCAGGTCGAGGTCGAGCTCGTGCACGACCCCCGCTTCGTCCACCCGCACCGGGTTGGCGGGCAAGAAGGACTCGATGCGTTCGAAGGTGTAGTCGGCCGCGACCTCGAGCCGGGAAGTCAGCGGGAAGCTCAGGCCGACCTGGCCGCCGATGCGGTCGTACTCGAAGGTCTGAAACAGGGTCGGGGTGGGATCGTCCTCGGCCCCGGCCACGCGGTAGGGCTCGCTCGCGGAGATGAACCAACCACTGGCCAGCACCCCCAAGGGAGCGGAGCGCAATCGCGGTGCCTCGGCGAAGACCTTGTAGGCCTGCTGGCGCCGCGACCGGGCGATGCGCGGCTGGGCGCCCCACACCAGCGCGCCGCCGAGCAGCACGCCACGCCCGAGGAAATTGCGCTCGGCCAGCGCGATGCCGCCGTGGAAGGGCGTGAGGGCCGAGGTGCCGAGATAGACATCGGACACCGACACCGTGCTGCGCTCCACGACGTCGACCGACAGCTCGACCCGCGTCAGGTCGTCGGGCAGCGGCACCACGCGCAGGGTGACCCGCTTGAAGTAGCCGGTCGCGCGCAGGCGATTGCGGACCCGGTCGACGCGCTCATCGTCGGGCCAGACCAGCTCCGTGCCCGCGACCAGTCCCTCGCGCTCGAGGATGGTCATGATCTGCCGCTCGGAGACCTGCTCGCGCCCGGTGATCACCACCCGCTCGACGAGCAACACCCGGCGTCGATCATCGAGGCGCTCGGGACCCGAGGCGTCGTCGTGATCGGCGAGGGTGACGGCCCAGGGTGATGCCCCGGCCGACGAGTTTGTGATCAACAATCCAAAGAGCGCACCCAGCAGGGCCGCCCACGCCACGCGCCACGGTGCTCTCCCCTCGTGCCGCCGGGCACGGAGCGGGGGGTTCGAGGCCGGACCTTGGGGGCCACGGGCCGGAGGGCGGGGTGAGCCGAGGCGCACGGGAGCCAAGGATACTCGACCGTCCCCCCGGGCCACTGCGGCCCGCCGCACGCCGCCCCCATGCCCCACAAATGCTCAGCGGCGCAGGCGTGTGCCGCTGCTATGCTTGGCGCGCCGGCTCTTGATGCGCATCGTCTACATCGAGGACAACCCCGCGAATTTCGTGCTCGTGCGAAAGGTCCTGGAGACCGACCGCGAGTACGTCGTGGAGCAAGCGCAATCGGCCGAAATCGGCTGGGAACGCATCATCGCCGCGCCGCCGCGACTCATCCTGCTGGACATCGACCTGCCGGGAATGTCCGGGCTCGAGATGGCCCGCCAGCTCAAGAGTGACGACCGGACCAAGGCGATCCCCATCGTGGCGATCAGTGCCAGCGTCATGAAAGAAGAGCGCGGTCAGGCGCTCGACGCTGGCTGCCTGTGGTTCATCGAGAAGCCCTTCGACATCGGGGAGCTGCGCCGCGTGGTTCGCGAGGCCATCGCCGGTCGCGACCCCGGGGCGAGCGCCTGACCCCTCAGCCCTGCCGTCGCTGACGAAGCACCACCTCGAGCTCGGCGAGCTGCGCCTTGGTGTTCACGCCCGCCGCTTCGATGGGATCGATCTCCACCGCCGCCACTTCGCCCCGCGCCGCGGCCAGCTCGACCAGATCGGTCAGGTAGATCTCCCCCTGGGCGTTGTTCCGCCCCAGCCGCGGGAGATCGGCCGTCAGGTGCTCGAGCTGCACCGCGTAGGTGCCTGCGTTGCACTCGCGGACCTTTCGCTCGTCCTCGCTGGCGTCTCGGTCCTCGCGGATGCACTGCACCCGGCCCTGCTCGTCGCGAAGGATCCGCCCGTAGCCGGTGAGTTCGTCGGGGCGGAAGGTCGTGAGCGCGACGCCGGAGTCGACCTCGCGGCAGCGCTTGGCCAGCGCCTGCACCGTCTGCGCCGTGAGCAACGGGACATCACCGCTGAGCACCAGCGCGATGCCGGTCGCATCGCCGAGCGCAGGCAGGCCGCACATCACCGCGTGGCCCGTACCGAGCTGTTCCTCTTGGGTGGCAAACGACAGCCAGGCGTTGTCGTCGTCGACGCGGGCGGAGACTTCCTGCCGCACGCGGTCGCCCTCGTAGCCCACCACCACCACCACTCGGGTGGCCCCGGCCGCACGCGCCGCCTCGATGGGGAACATCACCAGCGGCGTGCCATCGATGGGATGCAGCACCTTGGGCAGGTCCGATTCCATGCGGGTGCCCTTACCCGCGGCGAGAATGATGGCGACCAGGCTCATTGCCCGGACCTTACCAGCCCGGGGTGACCCTGGCGCGGCGCCGGGCCGCAATCACTCTCGATCCATGTTCACGGTGCGAATGGTGACCTGGGCCTCGCTGAACATCTCATTGCTCATGTCGAAGTCTTCGCGCCAGCGCTCGGGGATTTCGAGATCGGCGGGATAGAGCACCGTGTGCACGCCGGCCTGAATGAGCGAGCGCGCGCACCGGGTGCAGGGCGGCCAGGTGACGTAGGCGCTGCAGTCCTTGAGAGACACCCCGATCCGCGCCGCGTGCATGATCGCGTTCTCCTCGGCGTGACAAATGAACGGGTACTTGAGCGCGCGATCGGTCAGTCGCTTGGGCGAGTCGTCGATGCCCCGGGGAAACCCGTTGAACCCGGTACTTCGAATCTCGCGGTCGGGGCCCACGACCACGCAGCCCACCTGCGTCGAGGGGTCCTTGCTCCACCCCGCGATGTGATGGGCCAGCTCGAGGAAGCGACGATCCCACTTTTCGCTCATGAGGCGCCAAGCATGGCCCACTCGACTGGCTCGTGTCACCATGGGTCGCCATGGGCCAGGTCCCCTTGCCGCCGTCCTGGCTGACCCGCCTGCGCCACGCGGCCCACAACGACCGAGCGGCGGTGGTCGAGACCGCGCCCGAGCCGTGGCGCCCCGCCCTGCATGGTCTGTGCGCCGGTCCACAGCCCGAGGAGGCCCTCGGCCGCGCCGAAGGCCTGCCCCCTGCCCTGCTGCAACGACCGTGGTCCGAAGCGCTGTCGCGGCTGCTGCACGAGGGCAGCTACGTGGCCCGGTTGGTGGCGCTGCACCCTCCCGCCGTCGACGACATCGAAGATCCCGCGTTCGATCCCCGGGCCGCCCTGCGCCAGCACCCCGGCTCGATCGACGAAGCCCTCGGTCACGTGCGAACCCGGGAGTACCTGCGCCTGGCCCATCGCGAGGTCCAGGGCGCTCCCGTCGAGGACGTGGGCGGGGCGCTGAGCGAGCTGGTCTCGGCCTGCTTGGAGTTCCTGCTCGAGGCGCTCGGACTCGCCGACCAGGTCGTGGTGTTCGGCATGGGCAAGCTGGGCGGCGCGGAGCTCAACTTCCTCAGCGACATCGATCTCATCTTCGTGCACGACGATGGCGTCGGCATCGATCCCGACGACGATGAAGCGCCCGACGAGACGAAGCGACGGCGAGCGGTCGTCGATCTGCACGGGCGCCTGCGCCAGCTGGTACGGCACCTCGAGGGGCAAGGGCGCTGGCGGCCGCTGTTCCGCGTCGATCTTCGCCTCCGCCCCTTCGGCAGCCGCGGCCCGCTGTCGACGTCGGTCTCCGCCACCGAGGCCTACTACGAGCGCCACGGCCGAGCGTGGGAACGCCAGGTCTGGCTGCGCGCCCACCCGCTCGCGGGGCGCATCGACCTCGGGCAGCTGCTGCTGCGCCGCCTCACTCCCTTCGTCTATCGCCGCTCCGTCGGCCCGGAGATCTTCGGCGAGATCGAAGACATGATGCGAAGGGCCCGGCGCGAGGCCAAGCGCGTGGGCGGTGACGACCAGGACGTCGACCTCAAGCTCGACAGCGGAGGCATCCGCGAGGTCGAGTTCACCATCCAGGCGCTGCAGCTGCTGCACGGCGGCCGCAACCCCAGCGTACGCAACACCAGCACCCTGCCCGCACTCGATCGGCTGGCGGCGGCGGGCCTGGTGAGCGACCGAGAGCATCGCGACTTGGCCGAGGCCTATCGCTGGCTGCGTCGGGTCGAGCATCGGGTTCAGCTGGCCGAGGGCCAACAGACGCACACCCTGCCCGGCGAAGAGACCACCCGGGCCCTGCTCGCGCGGCGCCTGGCGTGGCCGCAGCCCGAGTCGGGAGCGCAGCTCGGCCTCGCCCTGTCCCGCCACCGCGAGCAGGTCCGCATGGTCGCGCAGACGCTGGCGGGCGGCGAGGAGCACGACGATCCGCTCGCCCGCGATCGCAGCCTGATCCTCGACGAAGGTGCACCGCGAGCCGATCGTTGCGACGCCCTGGCCCGCCTCGGCGTGCACGATCCCGCCGAGACCGAAGCACGCCTCGAGCACCTGCAATCGCGTCCCGAGGGCCCGTTCTCCGCCCGCGGGGCGGCGCGGCAGGGTGCGGAGAACCTGCTGCGCGCGTGCCTCGACAGTGCCGACCCCGATGCCGCCGTGACCCGCCTGGTCGAGCTGACCGCATCCCGGCCCGCGCACTACGGGATCTGGCGGGCCTTCGCCGAACCCAGCCCCGCCGGTCTCGACCTGCTGCGGCTCACCGGAGAGCTGCTGGGCGCCAGCGAACCGCTCAGCCGCGGCCTCATCGGTTTCCCCCCCGGGCGCTCCACCGGCTCGCGCAATCAGACGCAGCCCGACTTCTTGCTCGGGCTGCTCCAGCGCGCCAGCGAGCCGACCCTGCCCCACCTGCGCACGCTCACCGCCGATCTTCGTCGCCAGCGGCCCGACCCTCGCGGCCTCGATGCGACGCTGCTGCACTTCAAGCACGAACAGCTCGTCCGCATCGGCCTGCACGATCTGGGGCAGCGACCCGATCCGCTCGCCGTGGGCCGAGCCGTGTCCGACGTCGCCGACCTCGTGCTCCGCATGCTGCTGCGGGACCTCGCCGCGCAGGTGGGCCCCGGCCCGGGCTTCGACCTCGCCGTGCTCGCCGTGGGCAAGCACGGCATGCAGGCGATGGACTACGGATCGGATCTCGATCTGATGTTCGTGTTCGAGGCCACCGACGACCGGTCGGCCCACGAAGCGCAGAGCCGAGCCACCCGACTCGCCCAACAGCTGATGGCGCGACTGGGCAGCCGCGCCCTGGGTCCGCGCCTTTACGAAGTCGACATGCGCCTGCGCCCTTCGGGCCGCAAGGGCCTGCTGGTCACCTCGCGCAGCGGCTTTTCGCGCTACCACGCCCGGAAGGTCGCGGTGTGGGAGCGCCTGGCCTTGTTGCGCATGCGGGCCGTCGCCGAGATCCGGGTGGGCGAGACCGGCCTGGTCAGCCCCAGCCCCGACGAAGACGCCCCGCCCTCCCGGCCCGGCGATCGGATCTCGGCCGCGATCGCGGGGTCGCTGTCGGCCGCGATCGAGGACATCGTGAGCGAGACCCTCGGCTGGCGGCAAACCTCCGATCACCCCGCCCCCAGCCCCGACGAGGTCCGCCAGCAGACCCGTCGACTCAAGGGCCGGATCGAAGAAGAACTCGCGCGCGAAAACCGCAAAACCGGCTGGTACAACGCCAAAACCGGCCATGGAGGCTGCCTCGAGCTCGAATTGCTCGTCGCGGCACTCCAGCTCGTCCACGGCCCGCGGCACCCCGGCACCCGGGCTCGCGGCATCCTCGGTGCAGTCGAGGGGCTGGCCGACGCCGGCTGCATCGATGCCCCCGAGGCTAACGCGTTATGCGCGGATTACCGCTTCCTTCGCTCCCTGCTCAACCGCCTCCGCATGAGCCCGGGCAGCCGCAGCCAGGACCCGGACCGGTTCTCGGAAAACTCTCCCCGACTGGACACCCTTGCGCGTAGGATGGGGTTCGCAGGACGTGCGGACCTGACGCAGCGTTTCCACGACGCCCGCAAACGCGTGCGCGCGGCCTTTGATCACCACCTTCGAGACTAGGCTCTCCTCTCCCTCGAATCGTCCATGGCTACGGCCCAGGTTTCTTCCGAGTCCTCCGTCGGCTTCCCGCCCAAGGGCTCCTTGCGGCGGGTTCCGTTTCCGAAACTCATCCGCGAGGTGGCCCGCGCCAAGCTCGACGGCAGCCTCTACTTGCTGTCCGGGCAGACCAAGAAGGTCGTGTTCTTCCAGCGCGGCCAACCGGTGTTCGTGCGCTCGAACGTGCTGTCCGAGTGCCTCGGGCAGATCCTCGCGCAAGAGGGTCTCATCACCCAGGAGCAGTGCGAGCAGACCCTCGAGGCGATCCGTCGCACGGGCAAGAAGCAGGGCGAGCTGCTCGTGGAGATGGGCATCCTCTCCGAGGGCAACCTCCGCTACGGCCTCGAGGCCCAGCTCCGCGCCAAGCTCTTCGAGATTTTCTCGTGGGAGGAAGGGCGCTACCAGTTCAAGAAGGAGCCGCCCGAGCTCCAGTTCGGCGTCACGCTCAAGAGCAGCGCCGAAGGGGTGATCGTCGAGGCGATCCAAGACCAGTACACCGAAGAGCGGGCGGTCGAGACCCTCGAGCGGCTCGACGACAAGTACCCGGTGCTGCAGGCCAATGCCCTGGAGATCGCCGCCCCCACCCTCTTGGTGGAAGAGCAGCACTTCCTCGCCTGTCTCGATGGCTCCCGCACCGTGCGAGAGCTGATGGACAACGAGCCCACCCCGGCCGTGCCCTCGCACTACTCGCTGCTTTGCGGCCTGCTGCTGGCGGGCCTCATCGAGCTGTCCGAAACGGCGAAGGCCGCGGGTGACCGCCCCGAGGCCCCCAACCTCGATCCAGGCGGAGGCAGCGACGAAGACCTCACGCCCGGGTACGAGGCCCAGGCCCTCATCACCGAGTACGAGGACACGCCGCTGCCCGGCGAGATGCCGCAATCGCCCGGCCTGCTGGGCGACCACGAGGACGGCTTCGAAGGCGTGGGCGAAGACTCGGCCGTCATGCGGGTGGTCGACGTGGTCCGCACCACCGAGGTGCCCGAAGACCTGCGCGCGGCCGAGCCGGCCCGGGTCGAGGAGACCTTCGACGACGACCAGATCGAGATGGTCGACGACCTCGACCTCGACGACGACGACAACGGACCGCCGCTGCTCGATGCGGCCCCGCCCGCCGAGCTCACGCCGGACGTGCCGGGCCTCGACCTGGACGACGACGAGAGCTTCGATCTCGGCGCCGAGCTGGGCGATACGGCCATGCCGCCCGTGGCCGTGCCCGAGCCGGTCGCCCGCGGAGGCACCGAGCCCCCTCTCGACGGGGCCGCCCCCGCCCAGCCCGAGCCGCTTCCCTCCCCGCCCGAGGCGCCCGCCGCCGTCGCCCCGCCCGCACAGGTGGGGGCCGCTCCGGCTGCACCCGAGCCCGTCGCCCCCGGCCCGGCCCCGTCTGGCGACGTGGCCTCCGAGGACGCGCTGCTCAGCCTCGCGCCCGACGACGACTTGCTGATGCTCGACGAGAACGTCGAGGCGCAGGCCATGGACCTGCTCGGCGAAGGCGACGGTCAAGGCCCCGGCCTCACCGACGATCAGCTCGCCAACCTCGACCTGGGCAACGACGAAGATCTCGCGCCGCTCGAGTCGATCGACGCGGTGCCGCTGGAGACCATCGATCCCACCTCGATCGAGCCCGACTCGATCGACGACGACGTGCTCGAGGTCTCCCCCGACGACCTCGAGCTCGCCGAGCTGGACGACGACGACATCGACAGCCTGGGCGAGCTGTCCTCCCCCGAGCAGGCCCCCTTGGCGGCTCCCGACGCGGGAGGCGACGGCGACGACGCCCTGATGGACTTCGCCGATCTGGACGACATCGACCTCGGTGCCAACGAGGAGGACGACGGCGGCGACGACGAGTTCGACGGAGGCGGTGCCGACGACGACATGCAGGGCGCCCTGCACTTCAGCGCGGGTCAATCGGCCATCGCCGAGCAGCGCTGGGCCGACGCGGTCACCGAGCTCGAGCGCGCCTACGAGACGGGCTTCGACGTCGCCGAGCTGCACGCCATGCTCGCCTACGCTCGCTTCCAGGCCTCGGGCGGCGACGAGCAGACCGCCCAGCATGCGTTCGAGCTGCTGGAGTATGCCCAGCAGATCGATCCCAGCCTCGACCTGGTCCACGCCTACCGCGGAGCGATTCATCGGGCACGGGGCGACATCCCCCAGGCTCGCGAGTCGCTCGACCGCGCGCTGGAGCTCAACCCCTACTGCGAGCTGGCGATGGAGATCCAAGACGCCATCGGCTGAGCGGGCTCCGACTCTCAGAGCACGAAAAAGGGCGCCTCGAGGGGCGCCCTTTTTCATGGTGCTCGGCGAAAGGCCGAGCCCGCGGCCTACGGAGCGGCCGCGGGGGTGGGAGCCGCCGCGGGGGCCTCGGCGGGCGCCGCCGCGGGAGCCTCGGCCGGGGCCGCAGCGGGCGCTGCCGCCGGGTCGGCGGCCGGGGTGCCCTCGGAGGGCAGGCTCGGGGTCAGCCCCATCTCGGTGATCAGGTGATCGGCGTTGTCGACCGCATCCATGATCCAAAGGACGTAGCGGATGTCGACGTGAATGGAGCGGGTCACCTCGGGCACGAAGAGCCAGTCGCTGGCGATGGACTCGTAGTTGCCGTCGAAGGCCAGCCCGATGAGCTCGCCGCGAGCGTTGAGCGTGGCCGAGCCGGAGTTGCCTCCGGTGATGTCGAGGTCGGCCAGGAAGTTGACCGGCAGCTCGCCCAGGGTGGCGTCGGCGTAGGGACCGAAGTCCTTGACCTGGGCCGCGGCCACGATGCCCTCGGGCGCCGCGAAGGGCTCCTCACCCGTGTGCTTGGCGACCATCTCGGAGATGGAGGTGAAGGGCACGTAGGGCTCGGCCGCGCCGTCCTTCTGGTAGCCGCGCACGGTGCCGTAGCTGATGCGCAGGGTGCCGTTGGCGTCGGGGGCCATGCTCGAGCCGGTGAACTCGCGCAGCGCCGCGATGTACTGCGGGCGGAGGCTGGCCAGCGCACCGTCGTTCTCCTTGGTGCGGACCTCCACCTCTTCGACGACCAGCTCGATGGTGGCCGCCGCCTTGAGCATGGGGTCGCGGCTGCGGTCGAGCTTCTTGAGCTTGGTGGCCGCGGCCTTGGCCACGCCCTCGGCGTCGCCGAGCTTGGTCTTGCTGAACAGCTTGCCCAGGGCCTTGTCGACCGCGGCCTCGTCGAGGTCGGAGCCCGAGCCGGCCTTGCCGAGGAGCGCCTCGAGGATGGCGCTGGGGCGCTGCTCGTCGGGGAGCTTGGCGGCGCGGGTCAGGGCCAGCTTGAGCACCGCGCGGTCGAGGGTGGGATCGTAGGCCGCGGCCCGCCCCTCGAGCCCCGCCTCCATCGCGGCGATCTCTTCGTCGCCGAAGCCGGGTCGACGCTGGTCGGCCGGCAGCTCGCGCTGGGTGGCCAGCTCACGGATGGTCAGCGCGGTGCCGAGCAAGCTGCTGGCCCGCAGGATCTCGCGCACGCTGGAGTCGTAGTCGCGGGTCGCCTTGCCGGCCTCCTGCAGGGCGGCCATGTCGGCGAGCACGGTGCCGTACTTGGCCTGTCGCTCGGGGTCGCCGTCGATCCACGCCTGCAGCTCGCCCTCGACCTTGGCCTTCTCGTCGGCCAGGCCGCCCTTGCTCAGGCCGTCGAGCATGCCCTGGAAGTTGGTGCGGTAGTTCGCCAGGCCTCGCAGCCGCGGCGTGGCCTTGATGGCCAGGGCCGGGTTCTCGCGCCCCAGCGCCTCGTACAGCGCGATGTACTGGTCGTAGCGCTCGATGAGCGTGGGGTAGCGCCAGTCGACGGCGGAGCGAACCTCGGCGGCCGTCTTGAGCCGATAGGTCCGACCCGGGTAGCCCGCGACCATGGCGAAGTCCCCCTCGGCCAGCGGCTCGGTGGCGATCTTCAGGTGGTGCGGCGGCGAGTAGGGCACGTTGTCCGCCGAGGGCGCGGCCGGCTTGCCGTCGGGGCCCACGTACGCGCGCAGGAAGGTGTAGTCGCCGGTGTGGCGGGGCCACTGCCAGTTGTCGACCTCGCCCCCGAACACGCCGATGCCCGCGTGCGGGGCGTAGACCAGGCGCACGTCCTTGATCTCGAGCTGCTCGATCTGGATGAACTGGGCGCCCTCGAAGTAGCTGGCGACGACGCAGCGCGTGTCTTCCTTGCCCGCCTCGCAGGTGTCCTTGGCCGCCAGGCGACGGCGGGTGAGCTCATCGATGCGCGCCTGGTTGTCGGCGATGTCCGACAGCCCGTCGAGGATCTGGTCGGTGACGTCGGTGAACGCGGTGGACACGTAGATGCGCGCCCGCGGCCCGCCGGGCAGCTCGTCGGCCTTGGTCTGCGCCAAGTAGCCGTCCTTGATCAGGTTGTTGTCGGGCGTCGAGTTCTTCTGCAGGTAGCCGATGGCGCAGTGGTGATTGGTGATCACCAGGCCCTCGGGGGACACGAACGACGCCGAGCAACCGCCCAGGCTCACCACCGCGCCCAGCGGAAACGCGGTGGGATCGGTGAGGGCCTCGGCCGGGAAGGACACACCGAGCTTCTCGAGGGTCTCCTTGTGGTCACCCTCGCCGAGCTGGCTGGGCATCCACATGCCGCCCGGATTTTCGAACGCAAACGGCTCGGCCGCAGGAGGCGTCGTCGCGGTGTTCTTGTTGCACCCTGCGGCAAGCAGAGAGAGCCCCAGGGCACCCGCCCACGTGTTCAGCTTCCAGCTGGCTCCAAGACCGATCATGGCGCATGCGTAACAGATCTTCCCCTGTCCACGCACGGGGATAGCGCGGGAGGATCCCAACGCAGAGGCGACGAAACACCGGCCCGAAGCGACCCTCAGCGCACCTTTCGAGCCCTCGTCCCGGGGGCCGGGCGCCCCGATCCGCGTCGATGCCCGACGAAGTGGTAACCTCGATCTCCGTGGTGACTGGCAGACGCTCCTTGCTCGTCGCCAACCCGACCGCCCGCAGCGGTAAGGCGAAGCGCTTCATCGACAAAGCGATGGAAGCGCTCGAAGACAGCCGGCTCGATCCGGAGTTCTTCGCCACCCTCCCCGACGGCGCCACCGTCGAAGCGCTGGCGGAGCGGCTCGAGCGTGAGGATGCCGCACGAGTGATCTACATGGGCGGCGACGGCACCTTCGCGGAGGCGGCCAAGGCGATCATCTTGGCGCGTGAGCGCACGGGGGTCGACGTCCCGCTCGGCATGCTGCCGATGGGCACCGCCAACGACCAGGGGCGCTCGTTCGGGATCCTCGCGGGGGTCAAGGCCCTGCCCCGCAACGTCGAGGTGATCGCAGCGGGAATCGAGCAGTGGCTCGACGTCGGCCGGGTCGAGGCCATCGACGACCAGGGCGAGACCACCGCCAGCGATCTGTGGTTCGACAGCTGCGGCGTGGGCCTGTCCGCCCGCATCCTGTTCCAGCGCAACCGCGACCGCGAGTTCGTCGAGCGCATGCCCCTCGTGCGGCGCGTGTACCGCGACAAACTCGTCTACACCAGCGCGGCCTTACGCAGTCTGCTTTCCGGGTGGGTCACCCGCCAGAGCTTCGCGGCCGAGCTGTCCATCGACGGCGAGACCACCGAGCTGACCGGCGTCACCGACCTGCTGGTGCAGGGCACCATCCTGTTCGCGGGCGACTGGATCTTCGACGAGTCGGCCAAGGCGGACGACGGCCGCTTCGAGGTGGTGGTGATGCGCGGTCACGGCGACTGGGCCGCCGCCGCCATCAGCGGCCACAAGCACAACCCGGTGACCGGCGACGACCTCGAGGTGCTCGGCGTGCAGCGGCGAACGGTGCCCCGCGGCAAGCACATCGAGCTGCGCCTATTCAAACCGGCGGGCATCGAGGTCCCCGCGCAGATCGACGGCGAAGAGTGGGTCTCGGCCGACCACTATCGCATCGAGAATTTGTTCCACCACCTGCGCATCATCGTGCCCGAGGACCCGCACTGGATCTGAGCGGACGGGTGTGCGACCACTACGCGGTCATGGTGTTCACGAGGCCCTCACTGCCGTTGTGGCTGGCGCTGAGCCTGACCGCGGTCGGCTGTGACCGGCTGACCCAGGCGATCGAGAACAAAGCAGAAGAGGTCGCCGGCGACATGAAATCGACCGCCGACGGGTCCGCGGTGCCGCCCGTGCCCGAGGCCACCGACAACGAGAAGCTCGCCCGCAAGCTGGCGCTGTACCTCGAGTGCACCAACCGGGCGAGCAAGCGCATGCACGAGAGCTGGCTGCGCTACACCGAGCGCGCGAAGGACAACGGCACGCCCAAGAAGAAGAGCGTGCCGCCCTTTTTGTACAAGATCGACTCCGAGCTGACGCCGTGTCGCGAGGCGGCCACCAAGGGCCCCACCACCGAGCCCTCCCTGCCCTCCATCGAAGCGGCGATGGCCTCGTACCTCGAGCACGCCGAGGCCTTCGCCGCGCAGACGGTCACCCTCGACGAGTACTACGAGCAGGAGAAGTACAAAGAGGACGACTGGGCCCTGGCCAAGGAGGTCGCCCCGAAGTTCGCGGCCGCCTACGAGGCGTGGAGCGCCGCCGACGAGCGGCTCGGCACCATCGTCCGCGACAACAACGACGTGGTGGAGCGCAAGGTCCTGGTCGAGGTCGAGGAGCGCGAGGGTCGAGCGATCGAGTGGCAGTCCCGCTACGTGATGCTGGCCGCCAAGGACTTCGTGCGCTGCGCCACCGCCGACGAGGGCAAGGCCGACCGCTGCGAGTACACCCTGACCACGTTCGAGAAGGCCGAGCAGAGCTTCCGTCGCTACTACGACGACCACCGCAGCGAGGCCGACCACGTGTTCTGGATGAACTCGTTTCAGCGCTCGGTGGGTGAGTTCCTCGCCGACGGCCAGGCCTTCATGCGTGACCTGAAGAAGGGCGAGGCCAAGCCCGAGCGCTCGCAGGCGTTGGCGAGCGCCTTCGACGACCTCGCCATCCACTCGAACAACCTCCGTTTCAAGCGATGAGCACGCCGGATTCGCGGGACGACGATCCGCTGGAGTCCGCGTCGTCGCCCGCCGATGGCGACGACGCGCAGGACTCCGACACCAGCGGGTCCTTCGAGGCCCGCGCCGCCTGGCTGGCCGCGCTGGTCGCCGTGCTGCTCGCCGCCCCCTTCATCGCCGGGCCCCACGACTTCCCGCTCGACGACGCGTGGATCCACCTGTCCTACGCCAAGAGCCTGCGGCTGGGCGACGGGGCCAGCTACAACCCCGGCGATGGCGAGCTGGGCTTTTCCAGCCCGCTGTGGATGGTCCTGCTCGCGGTGTGGCCGATCGCCGGAGACCCGGTGCGGCCGGTCCAACTGCTGGGGCTGCTGCTGCATGGCCTCACCGCTTGGGTCGCAGCGCACCTGGGGCTGTCGCTCGCCCGCGAGCGCGCCAGCGTCGAGGCTCCGATGCCGCTTCTGTCGATCACCCTGCTCGCCGGGGTCTTCGCCGCCGCCACCCCCACCCTGGTCCAAGCGGCCACCAGCGGCATGGAGGTCTCGCTGACCGCCGCGCTCGTGCTGGCGGTGGCCTGGGCCATGGTCAGCGGTCGCGTGGGCGCCAGCGCCATCCTGGGGGCCCTCGCCGTGCTCGCCCGCCCCGAGGCCCTCGGCTTCGTGGTGGCCCTCGCCGCAGGACTCAGCCCCTGGCGCTGGCGGTCGCAGGCCCCCCGCCCCGCCGTGGTCGCCCCGTTGGCCGCCGTGGTCGGGGCCGCGACCGCGCTGGCGCTGTGGCTCGGCTACTGCTTCATGATGCTCGAGCAGTGGTGGCCCAACGCCCAGTACGTCAAAGGCGAAGGCGGCGGGCTCGAAGGCCTCGGCTACATCAGCGAGCAGGTCCTGCCGTGGCAGCCGTGGCTCATCTCGGCCAGCGGCGTGATCTTGGTGGTCCTCGCGGCGCGCAACGACCTGAAGAAGCGCCGCCCCGAGCTGGTCGCCCTGCTCGCAGCGACCCTGCTCACCCTGTTCGCCATCGCGCTGTCCCGACCGCTGGACCCCAGCACGCAGTTTTATCAGCGCCGCTACTTCACGCCCTTCGTGGTGGTGATCACGGTGCTGTTGCCCTTCGGTCTGCCGCTGGCGCGCCGCTGGCTCGCGCTGCTGCTCGTGGTGCCCATCGCGATCGCCAGCGGCCTCCAGATCCACGCCCTGCACGAGCGCACGCAGGGGCTACGCGCCGACATCCATCAGCTGCACGGCGCCCTGGCCGAGACCATCGTCGAGCAGCTGCCGGCCGACGCCCGCATCGCGGTCGAGGGCGCGGGCGCCCCTCGCTTCTTCGCCCCGCGCTCGATGATCATCATCGACCTGGTCGGCCTCAACGACCACGAGATGGCGCAGCAACGCGACGACGTGAAGGGCAAGCTGTGTCACGTGGTTCGGCAACGGCCTACGCACTTCGCCATCCCGGCGGACTGGGTCGGCAGCTTCGCTCCCGTGTTCGCCCTGCGGCCCATCGCGCGCTTCGACGATCCCGTCTACACCCAGGTCGATCCCCCGCGTGCCCTCACGCTGCTGCTGCTCGAGGTCGAGGACATCCACCCCGCGTGGGTCGAGGGCTGTGCCACGGGCACGCCGTGATCAGTTCTGATAGGGTCCCCCGCGTCGTCGAGACCCGACGCCTCTTCCGATGATCGAGTTTACTCTCCGCCACGAACTAGACTGCACTCCCGACCGTCACTGGGAGCTGTTCTTCGATCACGACTGGACCTACTCGCTGCTCACCGACGGGCTCGGTTTCGCGGCGGACATCGGTGCCGTGAAGCAAGAGGAAGGCGCGCGGCGGCGCCAGATGGACGTCAAGCCCGTGGCCGACCTGCCCCGCGCCGTGGCCAAGCTGCTCGGCGACGCGCTGGGCTACACCGAGCGCGGGCACTACGACGAAGCCACCCGCACGTGGAGCTACGACCTCGTCCTCAACGTCATGAGCGACAAGATCAAGATGGGCGGCAAGGTGCACCTCGAGCCGCTCGGTGACGATCGATGCACCCGCGTCTCGAAGATGTGGGCCGAGGCGAAGATCTTCGGCATCGGCGGCCTGGTGGAGAAGGCGGCCGAGAAGAACATGCGCGACGGCTGGACCAAGAGCGCCAACTGGATCAACGGCTGGCTCGCCAAGAACCCCGCCGACGGCTGAGCCGCCGGCTCACGTCACCGCCGAAATCGCGGAGGCTCGACGCGCTCGAGTCTCCGCGTTTTTTGTTGGCGGGCCGGGCGGCGCTCGGCGGCTGCCCCGCGTGGTCGCGACCGGCTGCCGAAGGTCATCGCCGGCCGCCGTTTTTTGCGTCGCGTTCGAAGACGGGCGACGGGCGGGACTCATGCGCGAAGCCGAGCCGTTGAACGGGCATGCACTGGCCGAATTCCGCGATCCACTGGGCGTTGCTGGATGCAATTGCGTGATGTAGCCAACGTGCAGACAGCAGCGCGCCACCGTGCACACACTTGCGCACTGTGAACGATTCCGGCAAACTGAACACCTGAGGGGAATGGCGATGAAGGGAACCGAACGACACCGACAGCGGCCTTGGGAGCTCGTCCGTCGGACGATGGGCGGCCGACGCGCCATGATGGAGAAGGTGCGGCACTTGCGCTCCGCCGTGGCCCACTACGGTCGCGAAGATCTCGTTCGGGCGCGCCTCGAGCGCCTCCAGCAACTCGGCCACATCCAGACGATCCCCAACCGTCTGCAGCGCATCGTCGGCGCCATCGACATGATGCGCTTTTTCATCGTCCCCGCCGCGGCCGACTACTACGGCGAGAAGGACATCGACTTCACGTTCCACTCGTTCTTGCGCTTCCTCGACGATCCCGCGTCGGTCATCGACCCCACCGGGTTCAATTCCACGCGCGACAACATCATCGGCCACGTGATGCAGGTGGTGCACGCCAATCCGCAGTACGACTTCCAGCTGCTCGACACCTTCGAAGACGGCATGGATCAGATGGAGCTCCAGCTGATGTCGGTGCTCGACGGCAGTCACCCGCGCGCCGAGTCGATCCGCGCCATCGTCGAAGAGCCCGACTACCACGAGCGCCTGCTCGAGCATGTCCGGGCCTATCGCGCCGACCCGGGTGCGCATCGGCTCGTTCGCAACAACGTCGCCAAGAACTTTCTCGCCGAAGAGCGCACCTTCGGCACCGTGCCCTCGGCCATTCGGTACTTCTCCCGCATGCCGAACACGCTGCCCGACGCCATCAATCATCTGGTCTCGGTCCGGGAGTTTCCCCTCCACCTGGCCGAGCCCGCAGCACCCTCTCAGGCCGAAGCCGCCTGAGCGACCACTGACCACGGTCGAACCGATCGTCGCTTCCCCGGTGGACTGACCCGCGCGACCCCCCCTCCCCCCCCCAGCGGCTCAGTCCTCCCCACCCGGGAGGAGCACGGAGGGCCGACCCCCATCCAAACGGGGGTCGGTCCTCGCCTTTGGCGGGCCGGCGTCTACGCCGTGCCCACCAACAACAAAAGAGGCCCGGGCCTGTGCCCGAGCCTCTTCTTTTTGCGTATGGCCGCGGGGCTTCAGGCCGTACGGCGCCGGGCCACGAGACCCAGGCCGAGCAGGACCAGCCAGCCGAGAGCCATGGGGCTCGAGTCGCCGCCCACGGTGCAGCCCTTGCTGGTGGCTCCGGGGTCGCCCTCGACCGGCGGAGGACCGCCTGCGTCGGACGGGCCGTCGGAGACGGAGCTGGCCGCACCGTCGTCGCTGGGCATCCCGGAGTCGTCACCGCTGTCGGGGGAGTCGCTGCCACCGACGTCGCTGCTGCCCGAACCCGCGTCGGAGCTGCCGCCCGAGTTCTCGTTCGCCGAGCTTTGGTGGCTGTTGTCCTTGTTGCGGTAGTCGGCCCATTTTTCGGGCAGCGCGGGCAGCTGGAAGCCCGGCGGACGCGAGCGCGCCCCGGACAGCTGGGTCCAACGGCCCGGAATCGACCCGCCCGCACCCGGCTTCTGGAACGCGATGAGATACAGCGCCCGACGGTTGCGAGCCTCGTCGACGTTGTCGTCGGTCTCGACGGCCAGGCCCCGCTCGCCCATGCCCGCGTAGTAAATCTCGGCCCAGAACCCCTCGTTGTAGAAGTACTGCGCGATCGACTTGGCGCGGTTTTGGCTGAGCTTTTGGTTCTTGGCCGCGTTGCCGACGGTGTCGGTGTATCCGACGATATAGAGCTGCGTGGTGAGGTTGGCGTTGACCGCCTTGTTGACGCGGTCGAGCGCGTCGAGCTCGTGGAACGCGACCGCGATGGCCTCGTCGAGCTTGGGCACCTCACCCGGCTTGATGTTGTACTTGCCGCTGTCGAAGATGACGTTGGTGTGCGGGATCTCGGCCGAATAGGGCACGCGACGATCCTCGACGAAGCGACCGTACTGGTCCTCGCCTCGCACCTCGATCATGAAGACGTTGGAGGGGCTGTCCCACGAGATGGTGAAGTTGCCGTTCGCGGGGATGTCACCCGCGACCACGTCGGACGCGATGGTGTCGCCGTCGTCGTCGATGACCGTGTACTCGTAGCTCGTGAGCGCGAACGAGGTCTGGTACTTGGCCTTGCGCTTGTCGACGATGTCCTCGCGGCTGCTCTTGAACTTGAGCTTGCCGGCCGGGCCCTTCGCCGCCGCTTTGATCACGTTGAAGGTGAAGTTGCCGTTGAGCGTGTCGCCGGTCAGGTCCATCTCGTACTGGACGGCCTGCGATTTCTGCTTCCACGTGATGTTGACGGTCTTGCCCTTCTTGACCGTCCCGAGGTTGCGTTTGACCGTGGTGCCGTCGTCACCCTTGATGACCACGTTGACCCCGGCGGAGCCCTCGTTGAAGGTGATGGTGAAGGTCGTCTTGCCCTGGGCGTCGGTCTGGGGCGAGTACTGGAAGTCCACTGGATCGGTGGCCGACGCGACTACGGTGGCGAGGGCGAGACCGGCGATTTGGGGCAGCAGCATGGGATACGGGCCTTGTTGCGGAGTGAGGGGCGGACGCTCGCGACGTTAGCGAATTTTCGCCGCGGGGGGAAAACGGCTTCGGCGTAAAAACGGGACCGAGCGGGTCCAGCGAGGACAACCGGCGCGAACCGAAGTTCGCGACACGTGTGAATTCTTCGAACGGGCATGCCCGTGCGCGGGCCGGGGACCTGCCCGCGGCCCGTGAACGGAACCATTGGTGCCCCTGCAGCCGGGCTCAGGACACGCTGAGCGGCTCGAAGGAGCGAGCGATCGCGGTCAGATCGGCCGCCCCCGCCGCGGCCGACAGCAGCCGCACGGGGTGTTCGCGCAGCGCGAGCATGTCAAACACGTAGCCCGGCTGACGCATGCCGACGAGGATGCAAGACACGGGAGCGCACAAAAGCGAGAGCACCACCTTGCGGGACAGCGGCAGATCCCGCCACGGCGCGGGCAGGTGGGGATCGAGGCGCTCGGCCAGCTGCTTCGCCAGCGCTTGGTGCTGATGCCCCAGGTAGCGCTCGATGGCGGCGAACACCTCGTGCAGCGTGGTCCCGTAGCTCTCCCACCACTGCGCGAACTCTTGCCGAGGCTCGCCCTCGAGCGCCGCCAGCAGACCGGCGCTGGTCCGTCCCAGGTGCGGAGCGATGACCTCGTGACGCAGGTGCTGCCATTGCTCGAGGCTGCCCACCTGCTCGAGCGAGCACGACAGCTCTTGGCCCCACCGAAACAGATCGACGCCGTCGTCGCCGCCCTCGGTCTCGAGCCGCTTGCCGAGCCCGGTGGCCCAGCGCGCCTCGAGCTTGCGAACCTTGGCCAGCGCATCATCGACCGCGCTGCGCGGGCCCTCGGCCTCGATGCTCTGGTCGGCCAGACGCACCAGCCGCTCTTGGCCGTCGATGCGGCCCCAGGCGTTGAGCGGGCGATTGACCAGCACGCCGATGTCGGCCCGGACCGCGATCTCCAGCGGGCTGCGCGACTGCTCGCCCGCGGGCTGAGCTTGGGTGGTGGCCCCGAGCTCGAGCAGGTTCATGGGCAGCTGCACCACGCCGAGGTGATGGTCCTGCCCCCCGGCCTCGACCGCCGCGTCGATGACCTCTTGCATCGAGGTGAAGGTGACCGCGTCCGGGGCGAGCACGAAGCCGTTGGAGGACACCCCGTACCAGCCGATGCGCCCCGCCGCGACCTCTTGCTCGAGGTGCGCGAAGGCGGCCGTCAGCCGACGTCGGTACTCCGCCCGCGCCTGCTCGGCGGGCATGTCTTCGGCCGTCGCGTGCTCGAGGAAGTACTCCGGGTTGTGCAGCAGCAACACGTCGATGTGATCGAGACCCAGGCGCTCGAGGCTCTCGTCGAGCTGCGCCCGCAGAAACTCGGGATGGATGCAGTGCGACAGCTGAGGGCTGCGCTCGACCACCTCGGCGAAGGGCTCGGGCCGCTGCTGGGCGCGGGCGAGGTTGTCCCCCTGCAGGTAGCCCGCCTTGGAGACCACCACCACCTGCTCGCGCCGGACCTCGCCTTGCTGCACGAGGTTGGTGAGCACCATGCCCACCAGGCACTCGCTACGACCATCGCCGTAGTTGGTGCTGGTGTCGATCAGGTTGACGCCGCCGCGCAGGGCGTCGGCCAGCGCACGGCGATGCAGCGGCGAGTCGTCGCGCACCCGGTAGCCACCGAAGCCGACCGGGCTCACCGAGAAGCCGGTCCGCCCCAGGACCCGGGCCCCGGCCTCGAAGCTCTCCGCGCCGCGGCGCGTGCCGTCGACCGTGGCTGCGCCGCCGAGCCGCTGCTCTTTGTGCATCAGGTGCTCTCCTTGACGTGACGCGCCGTGACCACCGTGGTGATGCCGCCGCGCACGAGGAAGTCACCCACGACTTCCATCTCGTGCGGGTCGGTGGCCGCGACCAGATCGTCGAGGATCTTGTTGGTCACCGCCTCGTGGAAGGCCCCCTCGTCGCGGTACGACCACAGGTAGAGCTTCAGGCTCTTGAGCTCGACGCAGGTTTGGTCGGGCACGTAGCGGATTCGAATCGTCGCGAAGTCGGGCTGGCCCGTCTTCGGGCACAGGCACGTGAACTCGGGGCAATCGAAGCGAATCTCGTAGCGACGCGCAGGCCGCGGGTTGGGGAAGGTCTCCAGGTTCTTGGAGGGAGCGGTGGACACGGGGCGACTGTAGATCGCTCCGGCCCGCCACGCATCCCCCGCGGCGCCCCACGACGGCACCCTCGTGGACGGGCCTCAGCCCGCCTTGGCGCGACGTGGCGCCGCTGCGGCAACGCTCCGTCGTGCCCGCCATGCGTCCCGATGGTCCTCCAGCCCCTCGAGCAGCGCAGCCAGCCCCGCGTGCCCGTCCGCGTCGGGCCGGACCAGCACCCGGTAGTCCACGCGAGGCAGACCCGGCACGACCCGCCCCACCAGCCCCGGCGGGAGGCGACAGCAGCCGTTGACCACGGCCAGGCCCAGGCCCAGGGCGACGAAGTGGATGGCCAGCTCCCAGCCCGTCGCCTCGACCGCGGGCCGCAGCGAGCCCCCGTGCTCCGCCACCGCGCGCGCCAAGGTCTCCCGCTGCGGCCGCCCTTCGGGCGGCAAGACCAGCGGGTGCTCGGCCAGAGCGCTGACCGGGATGGTGCGTCGCCGCGCCAGCGGATGCGAACGCGGCATGACCAGCGCCTGCGGGATCTCGGCCAGGATCCGACTGTCGAGATCGGTCGGCACGGGCTCGACCACCGCCACCCCGACGTGGGCCTCACCGCTGCGCAGCGCTCGGAGGGTGCCGTCCCGATCGCGCGTCAGCACCCGCAGCGGCGCCCGGTCACGCGCAACGAAAGCCTTGATGGCGTCGCCGAGCAGGTAGAGCAACGCCCCCGCCCCGGCCGCCAGGACCACCGGTTGTCGGCTGTGCCCCGTCCGCAGGCGCTCGACGAACGCGTTCGAGCGCTCCGTCGTCTGTCGGGCGAAGCGAAGGACCTCGACCCCCTCGGCGGTGAGCCGCAGCCGTCGTCCCTCGCGGCCGTAGAGCGTCACGCCCAGGGTCTCGCTGAGCCGACGGATCTGCGCGTGGAGGGCCGGCTGGCTGATGTGCAGCGCCCGAGCGGCGTGGGTGAAGTTGAGATGCTCGGCAAAGACCGCGAACCCTTCGAGCCACTCGAGCTTCATCATGACGGGGGCAGCCTACCAAGCTATCTAAATTGATTATAGTCGAACGAAATCTACTAGTTCCGCATTATATCGGGGCCGCTACCTTGGTGTCGAAACGAAGAAGGAAATAGACACCATGGGACGCAATAACCACCGTCGGCGGGGCAACGGGCCCCGCCCTGGCCCCCACTTGGCCGCTCCCCGGAGCGTCGGCATCGACATCGGTCGCGTGCTGATCTCACCGGGGGACGGACGCGCGGACACCTCGTTCCTCTCGGGGAGCGAGGCCGACGCCATGCGCACGCCTCCGAGCCCGGGCGCGTTCGATGTCGTCACCGCGCTGGTCACCCACTTCCGTGGGCGGGCCTGGCTGGTCTCCAAGTGTGGCCCTCGCATTCAAGAACGCTCGCGTCGATGGCTGGCCCACCACCGGTTCTTCGAGCGTACGGGCATGCCTCCGTCGCAGCTGAGGTTCTGCCGCAAGCGCGGCGACAAGGCCCCCATCTGCGCCCAGCTGGGACTCGATGCCTTCATCGACGACCGACCGGACGTCCTGCGCCCGATGGAGGGCATCGTGCCCTGGCGCTTCCTCTTTGGTCCGCAGAAGCGGCCGGGAGTGCCCCAGGGAATCATCGCGGTGCGCGACTGGGACGACGTGGCGACCGAGCTGCTGCCGCTGGCGCGGGAGCAGGAGCTCATGCCCCCGGAAACTCCACGAACTGTGGCGGCACCCTCTCGGTGAGCCACACCCCGTTGGGGCTGACATAGAAGCGGTGCCCCGCCTCGGCCATGGCCGCGGCGTGGACGACCAAGACGACCGCTGCCCCACGACGAGCACCCACCGCGGTCGCCGTCGTGGGGTCTGCGGATAAATGCACGTGGTGACGCCGACCCGGGCGCAGGCCCTCGCGGCGAATCGAGTCGAGGAAGCGCTCGACCGTGCCGTGAAAAAGCTGTGGCGGCGGGTCCTGCTGGGGGTGGCCGAGGCGGACGGGCACCGAGTGCCCCTGAACCGCGCGGATCTTCCGTCCGTCGTCGCTGATGGCGAAGCGGCGCTTGTCGGAGGTCTCGACCACGCGAACGAGACGGGCTCGGTCGACGACGAAGCCACGATCGCGACAGACCTCGAGCACGGCGTCGACATCGACCCAACCGGCCGTGTCGAGGACCAACCCGACGGTGTGCGGCTCGTGCCGAAGCATCCAGCTCAGCAGGCGGCTCAGCGGGACCATCGATGCAGTGTCATCGGTGGGCACGAGTACTCATCGTACTGCGCCCGACCCCACACACGCGAGCGAGGGACACGAGGTCGGTGGCCTCACCTGCGCGAACGTAGTACGCCATAACGGCCATGGACCTGCCGACGACGATGCAGACGCTCCGCCGAACCGCGGTCATGGGCCTTTCGTGCGCGGCGCTGAGCCTGGCGTGTCAGCCCAACCAGGGCGACTGCGGCGGCTTTTGTGGCGAGGGCACGGTGTGCGAGGCGGGCAAGTGCGTCGTAGCGCCACCCGAAGCCGAGCCCGAGCCCGAAGCCGAGGAGCCCGAGGGCAACAAGCGTCGCAAACGGAAGCGCAAGCGTGGAGGCGGCAGCACCCCGGCCAGCGGGCGCTTGCCCGACAAGGACGGCCACATTCCCCGCTACCGGGCCGACCGCACGGAGTCCATCGGCGAGGGCAGCGAGCGACTCTCCGACCGTCGCGTGCGCCAAGAGCTGGGCAAGGCCGAGCCTGCGTTCAACCGCTGCCTCGAGCGGGCTTCCGAGGTCACCGACGCCGCCCTCGCGGGCACGGTGAGCTTCAAGCTCGGCATCGAACCCAGCGGCAAGGTGTGGGGGGTCAACGCGTCGCTGCCCAAGTCGTGGAACGTGCCCGGCTTGAAGGCGTGCTTCCGCAAGGCCGTCTACGCCCACCGCTTCCCCAGCTGGGACGGCCCGTCGATGGGCGTCGACTACCACTTCCAGGTCGACTGAAATCCAGCGTTAGGCGGGTACGTCGTCGTACCGCCACTTCAGGCCTGGACCACGAGGTTTCGTCGAAGCGCGAAGCCGCCCTCCGAGGGGCGACGCGAAACGGCGTCCGATCGCCCGCCGTGCACACCGCGGTGGAAAACCGGGCGCAGACGTTGTCCAATCATCCCTGCATGTCAGGCCTCACCGACAAACCGATGGCTCGCGCCCACGAGCACCTCGCGTCGGCACGCTACGCCGAAGCGGCGGGAGCGTTTCGGGCGGTGCTCCACATCGATCCGAATGCCTTCCATGCGCACTTCGGTCTGGCGGATGCCCTGGTCGCTCGAGGGCAATTCGCCGAGGCGATCGAAGGCCTGGTGAACGCGGCGGAGTCGTGTGTGGCCCAGGACGATCATGCGGCCGCGCTGACGCTGTACGGCAAGGCGCTTGGGATCGATCCGACCCGCCTCGAGCTGCACCTCGACGTGGCCATGGCCGAGGCCGCGCTGGGCCGAGATGAAGCCGCGTATACCCGCCTCGAGAACCTGGCCGAGACGTACATGCAGGCGGGGCGCACCGACGAGGCCGCGGAGATGTATCGCTTCCTCACCAGCTGGGACGAGGAACGCGAGGCCGAGGAAGCCGAAGCGGAGGCAGACGCCGAAGCTCACGACGAGGCCGACTACGCCCAAGCGCCCGTCGAGGCAGCCGCCCCCGAGCCCGCCGCGCCGGTCGAACCGGCTGCACCCGCGGCCGGTGGCGTGCCCGGTCCGATCGCCTCCGAACACACGGTGATGGTGCCCACCATCCTCATCACCCCCGACGGACAGCTGCTGCAGATGGCGATCGATCGGCAGCCCAGCGCCCCCGTGCCCCTGCCCAAGGACGACACCATTCCACCGGTACCCGAAGCGCTGATCGAGGCCGCGCACTCGCGACCGATCGTGCTCGACGACACCTCCGGGATCGAGCAGGTCGAAGGCACCGTCGTCGCCTTTCCGCCGCCGCCCCCCGAGCTCACCGAGGAAGCCAAGGCGGCCGCCCCCGAGGTCAGTCGGGAGGACCTCGAGGAGGCGGTGTCGGTGGCGATGGAGAACCTCGCGCAGCTCGAAGAGCTGGAAGAACAGGCGGAGACGGTGATCCTGACCCGCCCGCTGCTGCCGCGACGCAAGAAGATCGTGTGGAAGGACGAGTCGGCCGCTGCGGCTGCGCCGACTCCCACCGCCAAGCCGGGCAAGCTTCGAATCGATCGCGCGCCTCGACCCAAACCCACGAGCCCCAAGCCGAGCGCGGCCGCGCCGTCGCCCGGTCCAGCGAGCCCGGTCGGGTCCAAGCCGAGCGCGCCCGCCAAGGGCCCCTTGCGCATCGGCAAGTCCGGCCCGGGCAAGGCGAGGGTGAAGCCGCTGCCGCGTCCCGCCTCCGCGGCCACGCAAAACAAACCCGCGGCCACCCCGACGCCGAAGCGACCCCTGCCCCAGCGCGCGGCCCCAGCTCGCCCCGCCGCGACCCCGAGCCCGGAGCGGCCGGCTGCGACCCCGCGACCGCGGCCTCGCCCGCGACCCCGACCCGCGTCCACGGCCAAGCCCGCGCCGCGCACTCCCGCCGCCGCCCCGTCGCCCAAGCCGACCCGCCCCGACAACCCGCTCGTGCAACGGCTGCGGCGCCGCGCCGGCCTGAACAAGGAACAGGCCCAAGCCCGGGGAGAGCCCCAGCTGCAATCGCGACGCGCGACCCGGTCGATCTCGTTGCGTCAGCCTACCGGACCCAAATCCGGCAAAGACTCCGAATGATGGCCTAGGAGCTCGTCTCGGGGCGAGATCGACCGCTCGACCCGGGTGGTCCCTCCGGCCGGGGCCAGACCTTGCTACGGTCGCGGTCCGTGGCGGACGAGCCCTCGCTCAAGAAAACGAAGGTCGACCTCGGTGGGTTGATGAAGGTGCTCGGGGAGCACCTGTACTCCACGCCGAACGTCGCGATCCGTGAGCTGGTCCAGAACGCTCACGACTCGTGCACACGACGGCGCATGGAGTCGGACGAGCCCTTCACCGCCACCATCACCGTGCACGTCGACCCCGAGGCGCAGACCCTCAGCTTCGAGGACACGGGCGCGGGGCTCACCGATGCGGAGATCGAGCAGTACCTCGCGACCATCGGCTCGGGCTACACACGGACGCTGCGGGACCGCGGGCACGATGGCCTCATCGGCTACTTCGGCCTCGGGTTCTTGTCGGCGTTCGTGGTCAGCGATCGCATCGAGGTCTGGACCTGCTCGATGCAGGACCCCGAGCACGCCTGGATCTTCAGCTCCCGCAACGGGCAGAGCTACCTGGTTTCCGCCGCCCCCTCCCGCCCGGTGGGCACCCGGGTGACCCTGCACCTGCGCACCGAGTTCGCCGAGCTGTCGCACCTGTCCCCCGTGCGAAGCCTGCTCGAGCGCTACTGTGCGCTGCTCGACGTGCCGATCCACTGCGGGAGCGGGCCGGCCGTCAACGCCGATCCACCGCCGTGGCGAGCGACCGACGAAGACGCCAGCCCGCTTCGCCACCGCCGCGAGCGACTGGAGTTCGCGCGCCGCTTCGAGGCGGGCTTCCAGCCCCTGTGCGCCCTGCCCATCCAGCCCAACGAGGGCTCCGACCTGCAGGGTGTGCTGTGGATCCAGGACGCCACCACCTACGGCACCTCCGACAACCGCAACGTGTCCGTGTTCGTCCGCGGGATGCTGGTGAGCAGCGAAGACCGCGAGCTGCTGCCCACCTGGGCCGGCTTCGTGGGCGCGGTGCTCGAGAGCCAGACCCTCAAGCCCACCGCCAGCCGCGAGAGCCTGCAGCAAGACGAGACCTACACCGCGGCCCAAGACGCCGTCCGCGAGGCCCTGATCGAGGGGTTGCGGAGCTTGGCCACCCACGAGCCCGCGGCCTGGCGCACGGTGCTGCGTCGCCACAACGAGGCCTTGCTCGGCGCGGCGCTATGCGACGACCGCCTCTTCGACCTGCTGGCCGAGGAGCTGACCGTGCCGACCTCGTCCGGCGACCTGCGCCTGCCCGTGCTGCTGTCCCGCTCCGACGGTCGCATCCACGTCAGCCAGGCCGAGCGCGGCGGCTTCGAGGAGCTGCTGTTTCGCGCCCTGAAGGTCCCCGTGGTCGCAGGCACGCGCTACGGGTCGCTGTCCTTTTGCCGCGCGTACGCCGAGCGTCGCCGCGGCCGGCTGGTGGTGGTGGGCACCGAGGGCGGCGACAAGGAGCTGTTCGGCCAGGTGGAGTGCCCCCCCGAGCACGCGCGCGCCCTCGAGCAATGGTTCGGCGGTGACGACATCGAGGTCATCGCCGCTCGCTTCGCCCCGCCCTACCTGCCCTTCGTGGTGGTGGTCGATCGCGAGGCCGAGCTCAAGCAACGCATCGAGTCCGACGAGGCCGACAAGCGCATCGCCAGCGCCGTGCTGAGCCTCGCCCGTCAGTTCACGGGCAGCATCGCCACCAGCGCAGCGCTCAAGGTGTACGTGAACTTCGACTGCCCGGTGATCCCCGCGCTGCTGCAGGCCACGCCCGAGCGCGCGGAGCAAGGCCTGACCCTGCTGCGCCCGCTGCTGGGCCTGCTCTCCGAGCACGACGACGAGGGACGCCTGATGCCCGTAGACCAAGCCCTGGACGGCTACTGCCAGGCGATCGTCCGCCTCACCGAGGAAGGGCCGCAATGAACATCTGGCGCTGGGTGCTGGATATCCGACGGACGCTCCGCGACAACGGACACGCACGCCTGGCCGAGCTCATCGACGAGCTGCCCTCGCTGGCGGTGGACGACGAGCACGCGCGCGTCGACGCCCTGGTCCCCGAAGCCCTCGCGCTGGCCCGGGCCGCCCGCGAGCCGTGGCTCGAGGTCTTCGTTCGTCACTGGGCGTTGCAATCCCAGGTCCTGCATCGCTACGAAGCCCGCGAGCGCCTGGCCGAGGCGGTCTCTCTGCTCGACTTCGCCAACCGACCCGAGACCCAGGGCTGCCCGCAGAGCGTGTGCGTGACCCAGGATCTGGCCGTTTGCTACGCCTGCACCGACGGCCCCGGCTACGTGCAGGAGCGACTCGACGTGGCCGCCCAGACCCTGGCACGCATCGACCCTTCGTGGCCGTGCTTCGAGTGCATCAGCAGCGAGTATGCCTCGGCGCTGCAGGACGACGAGCGCCACGAAGAGATGCTCGAGTGGCTCCAGGGCCAGACGGATCGAGCGGTGGCGGCGGGCGTCGCCAAGCCTTCGCGCTACGTGCTCAAGCGAGCCAGCTCGCTGATGGCGTTGGGCCGCAACGACGAGGCATGGGCCTTGCTCGAACACCACGAGGCCGAGCCCGGCGGCGGCACGAACCGAGAGGTCGACACCGAGCTCATCCGCGCCCGGGTGCTGCACGCGATCGGACGCCACGCGGAGGCCCGACGCACGCTCCCCACCTTCGACCGTATCGCCCACACGCCGAGCTTCTACGAGGACTACGTGTTCGCCGTGGAGAGCCTGGTGGAGGCGGAGCAGCTGCCGAACGATGCCGATCTGGGCGCCCGCCTCCGACAGCTCTTCGAACGTGCCGAGCACAACGGAGCGTGGTTTCTCGCCGGGCAGATCGCCACCGTCGGGGCCCGGCTCGCGCTGGCCCGCGGTGCGTGGTGGCTCGCCGGGGTCTGTGTGCGGGACGTCGATCGCATCGCCGAGCGGCTGCGCAAGCCCGAGCGACTGCACGCATTGCTGCAGGGCGAGCGCCAGACCATCGAGCAAGGGCCGCCCGAGCCTCCCGCCCTGCCCGACTCGGTCGAGGAGGTCGGAGACGCGCTGCCCGACGAGCCCGACACCGCGCTCGAGATGCTACGCGCGGCTCGCCTGCGCTGGCCCAGCGCGCTCACGCTGGTGGTGATGCAGTCGCGCGCGCTCAGCTCGTGCGGCCTCGAGCCGATGGCCGAGGGCAACCTCCGCGAGTTCATCGCCCAAAACCCGGACGACGAGCTCGCCGTGCTCGAGCTGGCTCGCGTCCTGGTTCGCGCCAAGCGACACGACGCGCTGTGCGAGTGGGTGGAGACCGCCATGCAGGGCGAGGGTCTGCGTAACCAGGCGCTATGGCTGATGTCGGCCTCTCACTGGCGGCGCGACGAGTACGACCCCGCGGCGATGTACCTCGAAGAGCTCCTCGACCGCGATCCCGAGGCCGACGTGCCACGGGCTCGACTCGCCATGATCGAGCGACGTCGCGGTCGCCATGCCGAGGCCCTCGCGCACCTCGATCGCCTCGTGAGCACCGCAGAGCCGGGCAACCACGACTGGGATCGCATGACGGAGGCGGCCGCCCTCGGGAAGTGGGAGACGGTGCGGGAGTCGGCGAAACGGCTGGAGATCGAGCTCCCCGACGTCGACGACCCCACGACCCCCATCGACCTGTCCATGGGGCAGTGCCGGGTCCGCATCGTCGAGGACGACGGAGCCGAGCACGACTACTACGCCTATCGTCGCAGCCCGGTCACCGCCCGCGTGTACCAGGTGACGAGGCCGGGCAAGGTCGAGCACTACGACGACCTCGTGGTCTTCGATGCCGCCCCGGTCAATCCCCGACCCAGCGGCGAACCGCGAGACGACGACGACGACGACGATCGCGAGAGCACTCTGCCCATCTACCCCGCCGTCGCCGTGCTCGAGCGAGGCGGCTACCGCACCTGGAGCCTCGACGGCACACACCCGGGCGACGCCGCCTGGGAGGCTCTCGAGGACGGATTGAAGGCGCTGGGCGGCATCGTGCTGATCCAGAACGACGAGGAGTACCAGCACGAAGACCCCGACGGCGGCGAACAAACGCTGCCCGGGGTCTACGCGGTGAGCTGCGTGCCGGACTCGGTCGACGTGACCACCCTGCACGAGACACTCACCCGGCTGACCGTCGACTGGCCTCACCCGCTGGTATGGCCAGACCTGGCCGAGGCGCTGCCCGAGGGCAAGATCCGCGACCAGGCGCTGGAGCGCGTCGAGCAGGTCACCGAGCGCTACCAGCTTTAGTGTCGGCGGCGACGCAGGCCGAGCAGTCCGAGCAGCATGAGCAGGGCGCCGCCGGGGGCGGACCCATTGGAGCGACAGCCACAGCCGTCGGTCTCGGTGACCGTGCCCGCCGAGGCCGAGCCGCTCACCACCCCGCTGGTCGTCGCGCCACCGTCGTCGTCGCCCGCCGTGTCTGCGCCCGTGCCCGAGCCTTCGCCCGAGTCACCGCCGGAAGCTTCATCCCCAGCGGTGTCGTCGAGCCCACCGGTCGTCCCCTCGGGCGCATCGAAGTCGATGATGACCGGGGCAGTCGAGTGCGGCTCGGTCAGCGGGGGCTCGCCCGCACAGCTGACGTAGTCGTAGTCCCAGCGCGGCTGGATCAGGTAGGTCACGTCGTTGGCGGGCGCACCCGTGGACACCACCTCGAACACGATCTGCCGCGAGACGCCCACCGCGATGTCGCCCACGGGCACGCCGCCCATGAGCCCCGCGTCGTCCACCGCGTTGCCGTCGATGTCCCCGTCGTTGCCGTCGATGGCGAACGAGGACAGCTCGAGGCCCTCGGGCAGCGGCGCCCGGAACACGAGCCCGGTGGCGTCGACGAGCCCGTCGTTGCGCATGTTCACCGTGACCGTGCTGGTCTCCCCGAGCGCGAGCACCAGCGGGTCGCCTTGCGCCCCGTTGCCCTCGGAGGAAAAGTCGGGCGCGTTGACCTCGATGGCGAAGCCGGTGGCGATGGGCACGAAGGAGTCCCCCGTCGTCACCGCGGTGAGCACCGCCTCGGTCTGGCCGTTGCTGAAGTGGCCCTCGGCCGAGCTGGCCGCGATGGAGGTGACGTCCCAGCCTTGACGACCGCCCGCCACGGTAAAGCCGCCCGCCGCGTCGTGGTTGGCGTCGCCGAAGCTGCCGCTCATGTCCACGTTGCCGCTCGAGTCGTTGAGCTGCGAGCAGAAGAAGTTGTCGACCGGGTTGTTCGGCCCCGAAAGCGGCACCGAGGCCCCGCCGATGGTCTCGCCGATGCGGAAGCTGTCGCCCGTGAGCTCGGCGTCGCCCTCGATGGTGCTGACCACCACCCGGCCCTCGAACGCACCCGAGGGCGGCGTGCAGAACCCGGCGAACTCGTAGTCTTCGACGCTGTCCTCGTCGACGAAGCTGCCGCCCACGAAGATGGTGAGGTTGCGGATCGGCTCGCCCGAGTCGCGGTAGGCCACCAGCAGGGTCCAGCCCGCCGCGTTGAGCGAGTTGATCTCCACCGTCTGCGTGGCGGGGATGCCCGAGACCGCGTACATGCCCGCGCCGTTGTCCTGCACGAACGCCGTCACGTCGGCGGAGCGCATGTAGTAGTTGGCCTCGAAGCCCGAGAACGCGACCTCGGCCAGGTCGAGCGCGGTGATCGGGTCGGGCGTGATGAGCTCCGAGCCACCGCCCGCAACACTGAGCGTCACCGGCTCGTCGACGAAGGCCCGCACATCCTCCGAGCCGTAAAACGAGCTACCGCCCCACACCAGCTCGGCGTGCAGCACCTCGACTTGCGGCGGGATGTCGAGCTCGGCCTCGGCCCCGTTGAGGGTCCAGTCGCCGGTCGTGCCCATCGGCCACGGATTCCCCGGGTTGGCCGGGTCGTCGTCGACCGAGGCGTCGTCGAGGCTGATGAAGGTCCCGATGGAGTCCTCGAAGCCCGGACCGTTGGCGGCGAACTCCTTGGCGAGCCCCAGGGTGTTGCCCGTAGCCACCACCTGACCGGCCGCCGTCCGCGAAAAACGCAGTTCACTGGCCGAAGCCGGCGTCGACACGCCGACCGCCAGCAATGCCACCGTCAAACCCAATCGATAGTCTTGAATCCCCCACATCGCCCATGAGCCTACACCTACCTACTGTTCAATACAGCCCCGCCCGGCGTGCGCCCCCGCATGAGGGTTCCCCTTCCCTCCTCGGACCGCAGAGACACCTGACGCCCGTGGCATAAGGATCTCACCGTGACCGAGGCGCTGCGGCGGGAGCTGGGCCCCTACGACGCGATCGCCGTGGTCGTCGGCGCCATCGTGGGGGTGGGCATCTTCTTCACCCCCAGCCGCGTGGCGGCCCTCGCCGGATCCGACTCGCTGTTCCTCATCACCTGGGGCGTCGGCGGCCTGGTGGCGATCGCGGGCGCCATGACCTTCGCCGAGCTCGGCGGGCTCTACCCGCGAACCGGAGGCCAGTACGACATCCTGCGCGACGCCTACGGACCCGCCATCGGTTTCGTGTACGTGACCTGCAACGCCACCGCGACGCAGGCGGGCGCCATCGGGATCATCGCGATCGTCTGTGTGCAAAACGCCGCGGTAGCGCTGGCCGGGCATTCGCTCGAGGGTGGGTCGCTGCTGGGGGCGGCGCTCGCCGTGTCCTTCGTGATCGCCTGCGCCAACGCGGCCGGCGTTCGCCAGGGCGCACGGATCCAAAACGCGACCGTCGTCGCCAAGGTCGGAGCCTTGATCGCGGTGGTCGTGATCGCGTTGCTCTTCCACGAGCCCGCCCCGGCGACGGCCACCTCCGAGCCCACGGAGTACGGGCCGCTCGCCGCCATCGCGGCCGGCCTCGTCCCCGTGCTGTTCTCGTTCGGCGGCTGGCAGATGGCCCTTTGGGTGGGCGGAGAGGTTCGCGATCCCCAGCGCAACGTCCCCCGCGCGATCATGGTGGGCGTGGCGATCGTGGTCGTGGTGTACCTCGGCGCCAACTGGGCCTACCTGCGCCTGCTGGGTCACGCGGGGGTGGCCAGCAGCGAAGCGCTGGCCGCCGATGCCGTCACCGCGGCCGTGGGCGATGTGGGCCGACGCCTCGTCGCCGCGGCCGTGGCCGTGAGCGCGCTCGGAGTCCTCAACGCCCAGCTGCTCGGCGGACCACGATTGCTGCTCGCGCTGGCCCGTGACGGTCGGTTCTTCCGCCCCTTCGCCTCCGTGCATCCCCGCTCGGGGACGCCCATTCCCGCCATCGCCCTGCTGTGCGGCACCGCCATGATCCTGCTCGTCGCGGCCGGGGCCGACGGCATCGATCGCCTGCTCACCGGGGTGGTGCTCATCGACGCGGTGTTCTTCCTCCTCACCGGCCTCGCCACCCTCGTGCTGCTCCGTCGGCACCCCCGCGCGGGCCGACCGGTGCGCATGCCCTGGTTCCCCCTGGTGCCCCTGTTCTTCGTGCTCGCCGAGGGCGGCGCAGCGGTGGGGGCCTGGATGGATCCCAACGTCCGAGGCGCGGCGGTCATCGGGATCGGCTGGATCGCGGCCGCCAGCGTGATCTACGCCTTATGGTTCCGCCAGCCCGCCGATCCACCCGACAAAACGTGAGTCGATGGGGCTTGGCGGGGTCGATTCTGCGTGCTAGATAACCGGCCCTCTCAACGAAGAGCACCACGCGGCGAGCGTAGCTCAGCAGGTTAGAGCGCCGGTTTGTGGTACCGGAGGTCGTGGGTTCAAGACCCATCGCTCGCCCCGCCAAGACCCCGTAGACGACAGTCTGCGGGGTCTTTTGTTGGTTTGCCCCGCCCCTCGCCGCACGCAAGAAGGGGCCCGGTCGCCGCAGCGCCGTGCCCCTTTGATGCAAGCGTCGACCGACCGACTAGTGGCCGTGGTCGTCGCCCGCGGCCGGCTTGCCCCCGGGCTTGCCCGCCACCTCGGCGTGCGGGTTGGAGCCCGCCTTGCGCCGGGGCGGCCCCTTGCCATCGCGGGTGGCGGCTCGACCGAGCTTGGTGCCTCCCTTGCCGCCCTTGCGACGACCCCGTCGCGGCTCGGGCCCGAGGGTGGGCTTGATGTTGTCGGTGATCGGGTACTCGCCGAGCAGCCGCTCTTTGAGCTCGCGACGACCCTGATGCAGCTTGCGCTGACGCAGGCGGTCGCGGATCTGATCTTCGAGCGCCTCTTGGGGCAGCTCTCCCGGAGGCCATTTTCCGGTGAGCTTGATGATGTGGTAGCCGAACTTGGTCTTCACCGGCTCGCTGATCTGGCCGGGCTCGAGCTTGAACGCGACCTCGGAGAATTCCTCGGTCATGCGATCGGGGGTGAAGATGCTGATGTCGCCGCCCTTGGAGGCGCTGGGGCCCACCGAGGTCTCGGCCGCGATCGCAGCGAAGTCGGCATCGGGCGCGCTCACCCGGGCGTGAATCTCCTTGGCCTTGGCCAGCGCCTCGGCCTCCCACTTCGCCCGCTCTTCGTCGCTGGGCTCGGGCGGCTTGCCGTCCTTGCCGCGGGCCGGCGGCTGGGGGCCGATGGGCACGAGGATGTGCGAGGCACGAACGCGGGGCTTGTCGGAGACCCAGTTGCCCTTGATCTTGTCGTAGTCCTCGGTGACCTCGGCGTCGCTGACCTCGAGGCTGCCCAGCTTCTCCAGGATGGCGTGCTCGCGCAGCTCGTTGACCACCATGGCGCGCAGGCTGTCCTCGGTCTCGCCGCGGCGCTCGAGGTGCTTGTCCCAGTCGCGGATTCCCCGGCGCTGCTGCTCTTCGCGCTTGGCCAGCGCGTCGGCGTCGTACTCGACCCCGAGCTTCTTCACCTCTTGCGCGACGACCTCGTGATAGATGAGGCGCTCGGCGATGGACTTGCGATAGCGACGGTCGGCCGAGGGCGGGATTTCACGACCGCGGTCGGCGTACTTCTTGACCTTGAGGTCGTAGATCTCGCGGAACTTGGCGTTGGGAATCTCGGCCTCGCCGACCTTGCCGATGGCGCCCGCGGGGATTTCCCCGAGCTCGATGGCATCGGCGCTGCCATCCTTGGACTCGATCTTGTCGAGGTCCTGCGCCTTCTCGGGCTTGGGAGGCTCGGTGCAGCCGAGCGCCAGCATTGAACAAAGACCAACGAGGACGGGGATGGAACTTCTCATGACCGCACCAGCGAGCGAGGACAAACGGGCCCTAGAGCCCCGAATCGCGACGGATTGTAAAGCACAATCAAGGCCGCGCGACAACGCCGCTGGTCGCGCCCCGCGACCCTGACAGCCCGAGCCCGATCGCGTAGGCTTTGCGCCCCTTGTCGACCCTCGTTCAGATCCGGCGATCCTCATCGCCCGACCCCTCCTCCGGGGCCTCCGCGGACGCCGAGGCGGAAGCGAGCGGCGACGGGCCCCGTGTGTATCTAGAGACGCTGGGCTGCCAGATGAACCAGGCCGACTCGGCCCTCATCGCCGGGCGGCTTCGCGAGGGCGGCTACGTACGCGTGCGGGATCCCGCAGACGCCGACGTGGTGCTCATCAATACCTGCGCCATCCGGGAAAAGGCCGAGGACCGCGTCGTGGGCCGCACCAGCCAGCTGCTGGCGCATCGCCGCAAGAACCCCGGGCTGGTCATCGGCATCACCGGGTGCATGGCCGAGCACCTCAAGACCAAGGTCGCCGACCGAGCCCCCCACGTCACCCTGGTCGCGGGGCCCGACAGCTATCGCGGCATCACCGATCTGGTCGATCGGGCGCGCCAGGGCGAGCGGGTCATCGACGTCAAGCTCGACAAGACCGAGATCTACGAGGGCCTCGCCGAGGAGCCCGACGACGACGGGGTCAGCGGCTTCGTCACCGTCCAGCGCGGCTGCGACAAGTTCTGCACTTGTTGTGTGGTGCCCTTCACCCGCGGCCGCGAGCGCGGGGTTCCGCCCCGCGAGGTCCTGCGCGCCGTCCGTGCCCGCGCCGAGGCCGGCTACCGCGAAGTGGTGCTGCTCGGCCAGACGGTCAACTCCTATCGCTGGGAAGACGTGGGCTTCGCCGAGCTGCTGGCCGCGGTGCACGAGATCGACGGCATCGAGCGGATCCGCTTCACCAGCCCCTACCCCGTCGACTTCTCCGACGCGCTCATCGACGCGATGGCCCGGCTGCCCAAGGTCTGCCCGCAGGTCCACCTGCCCGCCCAGTCGGGCTCCGATGTGGTGCTCGAGCGCATGAAGCGGGGCTACACGCGCGGGCAGTTCGTGGACCTGGTGGGTCGCATGCGCGAAGCGGTGCCCGGCCTGGCCCTGTCCACCGACCTGATGGTGGGCTTTTGCGGCGAGACCGAGCAGGAGCACGAGCAGACGCTCTCGCTGATGCGACAGATTCGCTTCGATACCGCCTTCATGTTCGCCTACAGCGATCGCGGCATCACCTATGCGTCGAAGCGGCTCGAAGACGACGTGCCCGAGGCCACCAAGAAGCGGCGCCTGCAGGAGGTCATCGACCTCCAGGAGCAGCACACCCACGCCTCGCACGATGCTCGCATCGGCACCACGCAGCCCGTGCTGATCTTCGGCGTCTCTCGCCGTGGCGATCGCATGGTCGGTCGCACCCCCCACTTCCACAAGGTGCTGCTTCCCCGCGACGCGGGGGACCCCGGTTCGCTGGTCGAGGCCACGATCACGGGGAGCACGGGCCACTCGCTGCTGGCCGACTAACCCCTCGCCCCCACAAAAAAAGACCATGGCCGAAAGCTCGCGATCCCCCAGCGACGAGGACGACAACCACGACGACGCCCCGCCGGCCCGGGTGAGCCGCCACGTCAAACCGCTGGGTCCGCGCGTGCTGGTGCGCGTGGTCAAGTCGCCCGATCGCTCGGAGGCGGGCCTGTTCCTGCCCCAGGGCGTCAAGGATGGCCACGCGATGGCCCTGCTGGGCGAGGTCCTCGAGGTCGCGCGCACGATGCCCAAGACCGACTCGGGGCTCGACGATGACGACGACGGTGACGAGGACGACGACGATGCCCGCACCGACCGGGCCGACTTCGGCAAGAACGTCAGCGGCATCCCGCTGCACGCCAACGTGTTGTTCGAAAAGGAGCGCGGCGTCGTGATCCCGTGGGACGAGAGCCTGCGAATCATCGAGGTGCGCCACATCCTGGCCATCGTCGACATCATCAGCGAGGACGAGCTCCAGTGAAGGCCGCGCGCGGGTCCTTGGCCCTGGCGGCCGCGGCATCGCTGAGCCTGCTGTCGACGCCGGCCGGTGCTCAGGTTCCCGTCGCGCAAGACCGCCACCCCACCGACGGGGTCGACCGGGTGGTGCACGACGTCTCGGGCGAGGGCGATGCGACCAGCATCGAGCTCAACCCCGCCCTGCTGTCCGATGTGCAGGGCTTCGACCTATCGCTGATGGGCTACCGCAGCGTGTCCGACTTCACCCGGGGCACGGGCTTCGGTGGTTTCGTCGCGACCAACCTCGGCTTCGGCCTCGCCACGGGCTTTGGTGTGCAGGTGGTGCGTCCGGGCTTGCGCCTGGACGGGGCCGACTTCGACGCCGCGGCCAACCCCGACCTCACCAAGCTGAGCTTCGCGTTCGCGGGAGACTTCAGCGACAGCGCCTTCGGTGTCGGCGTGCACGGCGTGCGAGCCCAGGGGCAGTGGCTCCAGCGTCCCGACCTCGACGTCGGCGGCCTGGTGCGCATCTTCAACTACGGCTCGGCCGGCTTCAACGCGCGCTTTTCCTCCGTCGACCTCGACAGCCAGGCTCTGCCCGCGCACATGTCGTTGACCGGCGAGCTGGCGCTGCGCCCCTTGGGCACGCACCACGTCGAGATTGCCGCCGCCGCCACCCAGCAGCTGCTCGTCAGCGAAAACGGCGAGAGCCCCCAGCGGGTCGACTTCTCCGGTTTCCTGCCCCGCGGACGCGTTGCGCTGCGCTACCAGGGCTGGGCGGTCAAGGCCGAGGTCGAGCAGATCCGCAGCGCGGTGCTCGACCCCACCACCCTCGAGCGCGTGCGCGGCGAAAAGGCCCTACGCGGCGGCGTGGCCCTCGAGGGCTCGTGGGACTTCCTCACCGCGAGCGCGGGCATCCACGCCGGCATCTCCGACGGCATCGATGGCGTGGGCTTCTCCGCCCGCCTGCATAGCCGCGAGCGTGGGCGCGTGTTCTGGCCGCGCCAGATCGACGCCGAGCGCCTCGAGCTGTCCGACCTCGGGGACGAGCGCAGCCTCATCGCCACGCTGCAGCGGCTCGACAGCGCCCGCAAGGCGGGGGACCGCAGCGTCATCGTCATCGACGCCCGCAGCACGGGCGCGGGCTGGGCCAGCCTTCACGAGGTCCGCGAGGCGCTCATCCGGGTCCGCAACGCGGGCGGCCACGTGTTCGCCTACGTCGAGAACGCCTCGCTCAAGGACTACTACGTCGCCAGCGTGGCCGAGCAGGTCTACGTGCACCCGGCCGGGGCCCTCGACGTCTACGGCATCTCCTCCACCACGCTGTACCTGCGGGGGGCCCTCGACAAGCTCGGGGTCTCGGCCGAGGTCATCAAGGTCGACGAGTACAAGAGCGCGGGCGAGCGCTTCACCGAGACCGAGCCCACCGAGCCCGATCGGCAGCAGCGCACCGAGATTCAAAAAGACCACCTGGCGCAGATCGTCCACGACATCGCCCAGGCGCGCGGCTTGAGCCTGCACGACGTCCGCGAGCGCTTCGACGAGGCCCCCTGGGGACCCAACGCGGCGGTCGACGAGGGCCTGGTCGACGAGGTCATCTTCCGCGACCAGCTGCTCGATCGCATCTCCGAGCGCATCGGGGCCGACGTCGAGTTCGCCTCCTACTTCGATTCCAACCCCCGCGAGTACTGGGCCGAAGAGCCCTACGTGGCGGTCGTGCTGGTCGAGGGCGCCATCGTCGACGGCGGTAGCCGGACCATCCCGTTCTTCAACCTCGGCTTCGCGGGCGGCGACACCATCGCCAAGACCCTCCGCGACCTCCGGGAAGACCGCTTCTGCCGGGGCGTGGTCCTGCGGGTCAACAGCCCGGGCGGCTCGGCCCTGGCCTCCGACGTCATCTGGCGCGAGGTCAAGCGCACCGCGGTGGCCCACGAGGCCGACCCCCGCTTCTCGGCCCCCATCGTCGTCTCCATGGGTGACGTGGCGGCCAGCGGCGGCTACTACGTGGCCATGGGCGCGCCCGAGGTGCTCGCCGACCCGATGACCATCACCGGTTCCATCGGCGTCATCTCGATGCACTTCGACGTCTCCGGCCTGCTCAAGACCCTGGGCATCAGCACCACCACCCTCAAGCAGGGCAAGAACGCCGAGATCGGTACCCCGTTTTCGCCCTATACCGAGGACCAGCGCACCCGCATCGAAGAGTCGATTCGGCGCACCTACGACCTGTTCCGCGAGCGCGTGGCCGATGGCCGCGGCATCACCACCGAGCGCGTCAACGAGCTCGGCCGCGGGCACGTCTACTCGGGCACCGATGCGGAGGCGGTCGGCCTGGTCGACTCCATGGGCGGTCTCTACGACGCCATCGAGCAGGTCCGTACCCGCGCCGGGTTGCCCAAGCGCAAGTCGCTGCGGATCAAGGTCCTGCCCGAGCAACGCACCCTGGTCGACCTGATCCTCGAGTCGGCCCGGGGCCCTCGAGGCACGGTGCGGGCGGTAGGTCGGGCCGTCGAGCGCCGCCGCGCCCGAGCCGACGGCGCCGCGCTGCGCGATGCTCTGCCGCTGGCCCTCGACGAGGCCCTGTCGCGCGTGCCGCTGTCGCTGATGTTCCTGCCGCAGGGGCAGGCCCAGGCCATCGCCCCCGGGCTCGTGCAGGTCGACTGAGCGCCTCGCTCAGTCGGCGGCGATGACCCGCTGCAGGGTCTGCCCGATCTTGGCCGCCATCACCTCGAAGCCGTCCTTCTTGGGGTGGATCTCGTCGTGCCACTTGTCCGTGGCCATGCCGCGCAGGTCGACGACGTGCACGCCCGGCACGCGTCCCCCGACCACCACCAAGTCTTCGTTGAAGCGGTCGACCAGGCGCTTGATGAGGAAGCGGCGCTGCTCGTCGTCGGTGATCCCCATGGGGTCGAGGTGCGGGCCCAGGTACTTGCCCTTCCCTTCCTTCGCCACGCGCAGGTAGTCGTAGCCGTGCACCACGATGGGCAGCTCGGGCGCCCGGGCTCGAACCCCCTCGAGCACCGTCTGCATCGAGCACATCACGGCGCTCATGAAGGGGTCGATGGTGTCCAGAGCCTGCTGCACGGGGTCGGACGCGAGTTCCTCGATGGCGTCGAGCGCTTCGAAGCCGTGGATGAGGTCGTTGCCGCCGCCGCTGAGCAGCAAGGCGGACGCGTCGAGCACATCGAGCGCGTGCTCCTGTTCCCGCTCCCGCGCCATGTCGTCCAGGCAGTCACCCGCCGCTCCCATGGCCCACACGTTGAACTGAAAGCGATCCTCGTCGAGCAGGTGATCGGTCAGGTCTCGCAGCTGTGGGTGCGCGACCCAGGAGTCGCCCTCGCACAGAATGATCGGCCAGTCGGGGTGGTTGCGCCGCCGCCAACGAAAGCGGCGGACGCGGAGACGACGTTCCGCCGCATTGGCCACGCCGATGAGGCGACGCACCCAGTCGTCGTCGTGATCGGCGTGCTCCTCGACCACCGGACACCAGTCGTAGGTCAATGGAGCGCGAGGCACCGGATGAAAGTGCTCGTGCAGGGTGGCTTCGACGACCCCGTCGTCGTCACTCTCGAGGCGCTCGCGTAGCTCGTGCTCGTCGACCGTCATCAGCCCCGTCAGGATAACGTCGGTTCGGCCGACGATCCTACATGGGCGACGATGATGTGCACCGGAGAGCGGAGGCGGGCCAGGCGGGGCTGGGTGCCGTAGTGCGACTCGGGTCGGACCTCCTCGTACCCGTCGAACCCGGCCTCCCGCAGCGCCCGGCCCAGCGCGTCGAGATCGGCGAAGGGATCGAGCGCGCGGCGGCGGCGGGTGAGCACGCGAATGGCTCCGCGCAGGGCTTTGACGGGCCCGCCCACCCGCTGCTGCGCGACCTTGGTGTGCAGGTCGGCGACCAGCATTCCGCCGCCCGCCTCGCGCAGCCCGGCCGCCACCGACGCGAGCACCTCGCAGCGCGGCCCGGGATCGAAGTAGCTGAGCAGCCCCTCGGCCACGACCACCGGCCGATCGTTGCCTCGAATCCGCGCCGCGAGCTCGGACGAGAACGCGGGATCGAGCACATCGGCGTCGTGGACCTCGTGCCGAGACCCCATCGAGGTGCGCATGGAAGCAGGTAGCTGTGCGATGCGACGGCGCTTGATCGAGGCCATGCTGGGCAGATCGAACTCGATGCCGGGCACGCCTCGATCCGCCGCCCAGGTCACCGCGCGCCGGGTCAGCCCCGCGCCGAGCTCGACCACGCACCCGGGCTCGAGCGAATCCACCACCGCCTCCATCAGCCGATGGCGATACTCCAAGTATTCGCGCATCGACGGCACACGCGGCGACAGCCGCGTCATCCACTCCCCCAGCGCAAAGAACCCCCAGTACAGCACCGCGCCCTGCCGCGTGGAGAAGTGCTCGGCATGGGGCAGCCCGAGGCGGTGCCACACGTACGCGGTGTAGTGCGCGGTAGGACCGATGCGCTCCGCGTCTTGCTCGGAGAGGCTCGCGTCGGAAGTCATGCGGCGCAGCATAATGCACACGCGCCCGCGGTTGGTTCGCGCGGCGTTCCGCCCCCGTGATCGTTTGCCCGCGTCGACACACTCACCATGACGTGTTGAACAAAGCGCCGTCGTTCGTCCTGAGTCTCGCCCTGTTCGCGCCGTCGTTGGCATGCACCGTGGAGCCCGATCCGATCTCCGAGTCCCTGGAGGACTTGGAGACCTTCCGCGACGCCACCGACCCCACCGTGCTGGTCCACGGGCTGACCCGGCGGGACATCCTGCCTCCGCTGATCATCGTGTTCGTGGGGGACATTGCCGCGCTCGGCTGCGGGCCGCTCGACGAGGTGTGCACGGGTCTCGACGACCAGAAGAAGGAAAAGGACACCGTCTGCACGGAGTGCTCGTTGTCGTGCACGGGCAGTCGCAATCCCGACGATTCCTGGAACGGCGCGGGCGATTGCGCCGAGAAGAGCAAGGCCGGCAGCGACACACACGAGCACACCCAGGAGGGGCAGGACTTCCCCAAGCTCGTGATCGAGTACGACTACGAGATCGAGTCCAAGGAGATCGCCCACGCGTCGGTCGGCGGAGACGTGCCCGGAGCGGTGGGCTCCGATCCCGACCTGTTCATCGATCGGCGCGTCGTGTGGAGCTACACCTTCGAGTACACCAAGGTCACCCTGTGGCTGGCCGCCGACGACTCGCATGCTCTGCAGGTGCCCGCTCCGCTGACGGGTGAGTACGCGGGGTGCTCGTTCGTGGCCGGCAAGTCCTGCGGAGGCGGCACGGGGACCGGGACCGGCACCGGGACTGGGACAAGCACCGGGACTGGGACAAGCACTGGGACCGGCACAAGCACGGGCACCAGCACGTGGGGCGGAACTGCGGGAGGCGATGACACCTGGACTGGCGGGGGCACGGGCGGCGACGCAACGGCGAGCGCGAGCGAGACCGGAGGCTACGAGTGGGGTCTGGAGACGGGATTCATCGAGACCACCGCGGCGGGCACCTGGGGCACGGGCGGCTAGCCACGCCCGAAGAACGGTGTCCGCGAGTCCGGCCCCTCGGACGACCGACGGCGCCCCCTCGTTCCCGAATCCAGCCGCTCGACGCTTCGGCATTTGCGGTATCGTGCCGCCATGCGTCGACGCGTGTTTGCCCAGTCGGTGGTGATGACCTTCTCGATCGCCGAGCTCGCGTGTGCGGGCAGCGGCGGCGAGCCCCTGCCCGGCAACCCCCCGCCTCCGGCCGACGGCGGGGCCGCGCCCGCGGACGACGGCACGCCAGCTGGCGACGAAGGCAAGACGGTCAACCCTCCGCCTCCCGTGGACAGCGGTGCGCCAGCCGATGGCGGTGCCCCGGCCGATGGCGGTGATGGGGCAGCACCCCCCGCCGATGGCGCCGACACGACCGCGCCGACCACCAAGACCACCGTCGACCAGCGCGCAGACGGGACCTGCTGGGAGACGGTCGTCATCGACTGCCCGCCGGGCGTCGCCTGCAACCCTCCCCCGCCCAAGGAGGTCCCCTGCCCCGACGCCATGCTGCCCGACGCCGAGGTGGCCGCCAACGTCGTCCGGCGTGACAACGGCAGCTGCTGGGAGATGAAGGACATCAAGTGCCCCGAGGGCGCCACGTGCAACCCGCCCCCGCCGCGCCAGGTCAAGTGTCCGCCGAAGTAGCGACGAGCAAAGTCGCCCACGAGTGGCTGCGCCGGGTCGAAGCCGAGTACACCTCGGCCGCGATCACGCAAGAACTCGTGCTGTGGCTGATCCGGCTCGGTGCTCCGCCCGAGCTCATCACCGATGGCCTGCGCATCGTCGAAGACGAGCTCACCCACGCCAAGATGAGCCACGACGTGGCCCGAGCGGCCGGCCTCGACGAGCGCCCGCAGCTCGTTCAAGAGCGCCTGGGCCTGCCGCGGGACGCATCTCGCCCTCTGCTCGTGGACGTCGCCCTGCACGGGGTGGAGGTCTTCTGCCTGGGCGAGACGGTGGCCGTTCCGCTGTTCGTCGCCATGCGGGAGGGCTGCACGGTGCCCGTCGCCCGCGAGGCCCTCGACCGCATCGTCCGCGACGAAGTCCGCCACCGCGACTTCGGCTGGAGCCTGCTCGACTGGCTCGTCGAGGCCGCGGGCGACCCCATCCGCGAGCGCGTGCAGCAGGCCCTGCCCGGCATGCTCGCTCGAGTCCGCCGCAACTACGGGCAATCCGACTTCGACCAACGCCACGACGAGCCCACCGACACCGACGCCGCCTGGGGGCTCATCCCCACGCCGCGCTACGCCGAGATCCTCGAGCGCTGCATTACCCGGGACTACGCGCCACGCTTCGAACGCGTCGGCCTGACCCTGTCCCTGTGAGCCGGGTCAGCCCAGACCATCGTTGCCGCCCGGACACAGCGTGACGGTGTAGTTCATCGTGTTCGGGTTCTCCGTGCTCGGATCCGGCGTCGCGCAAGTGAAGGTGCTCGTGGCGTCGTCGAAGGGGAAGCTATAGGCAGTGGGGCATGCCTCTTTGACAAAGCGCGCCCAGGGCTCGGCCAGCGCCGTCCACTCCGGGTTGGTGTCGTAGCAGGTGAAGCCCGGCGGAACGGGCAGCGTGCTGCCGTCGATCATCCACTCGGGGCAGCCACAGCAGGTCGGGTTGGCCGCGCCCATGTTGTAGCAAGAGTTGGGGTTGAAGCCGTTGCAGCCGTACAGGTCGGTGACCATGCCCTGGCCCGGCACCGCCCCCGAACAGTTCACGGGCGCGCCCGCCGTGTTGGCGGTGTAGATGCACAGCTCGTCCGCCGTCCACCAGCCCAATGGAGCGCCGCACACCGTCTCGATGGTCGAGCCGCCGAAGGTGATGGCCGTGCCGCAGACCAGCCCGGCCCCGCACTCGTCGTCGCTCGTGCAGGCCGTGCCCCCGGGGGCGACCGCCTGCAGCAGCGTGCTCTGGTCGGTGGACATGCCGTCGAGCTCGATCTGCGGGTCGAAGTTCCACGAGCACCCGAGCAGCCCGCTGGCGCTCCCCGTAGCCGACCCCGCCGTCTCGCAGGTGTAGGGGTCGTCGCCTCCCTGCGTCCCGCCGTCGGGGCCCATCGAGATCGGGATGTTGGCCCCGTTGATGATCGAGATGTCGTAGAAATCCGAGCCGTCGAAGGAGAACGTGAACTCGGCCAGGCTCGCCGGTCCCTGCGGTCCGACTCCGTTCGCACACGGCTGCACCACCGTCATGCCCGCCTCGGACACGCCACACATCGCGGTCTGACACCCGCTGCCGTCGCTCTCACACTGGGTGCTGGCGTAGAGGTTGCCGCTCCACTTGACGTTGATCGTCTGGCCCGACGCCGCCCCGCTCGTGATGGCCTGCATGATCGGCGGCGCCGTCAGCTCGTAGGTGACCGAGTCTCCCGCCGCGAGCACGGGGCTGCCCGAGCTCGGCGCAGGGAAGTCCCAAAAGCACCCGGGGGGGTCTCGCGTGGTCAGGCAGGAGGTCCCGTCGGGGCACGAATCGCCCGCGCCGCAGTCCTCCACGTAGCCGCCGTTGATCCCCACAACCACGGTCTGCCCCGCGCACTCGCTGGTCACGGTGACCACCCGATCGCCGTTGGCCGGATCGATCCCCGAGCCGCCCTCGGCGGTCTCGTCCGCGCTGGCCGACGAGCCATCGGTGGACACCGAGCTGTCGGTGGCCGCCGACTGGGTGTCGGAGCCTCCCGTGTCATCGCTGCAGCCGGCGCTCCCGATCGTCACCAGCAAGCAACCGACTCCCCATCCGCTACGCCACCGCATTGCACGATGATAGCGCCCGGCGGGCGGCCAATGGCGCGCATCGGTGCCCCGCGTTCGAGGGGTTGCGATCGGGACTCGCGTCGAGTCAGCGCACCAACATGCGCTCGGCGGCGTCGTCGGAGATGGCCAGCTGCGACGCGACCTCGATGAACAACGCGCGCTCCCGCTCCCCTTCGGCGCTCGCCCGAACCAGCGGCACCAGGGCCATCAGCGCGATACTGCGTTCCTCGCCGTCCATGGCCAGCAATTGAGCCACGATGCCCTCGAGCGCAGGCGGCTCGTGGCGCAGGGCCAGCAGCGCGGGGCGGCGCCCCTCGGCGACGGGCAGTCGCTCGGTCAACGCATCGAGCTCTTCCGCCTCGGCCGGATCGAGCTGACCGTCGAGATTGGCCAGGATGGCCGCGAACCCGGCGACGAGCTCGGAACGCTTGTGTGCTTGCGCCAGCCACAGTGCGCGAAGACGCGCAGCCTCGTCGGTGGGCAGCCCCAGCTTGGTGGCGAGCTCGTCGTGCACCTGTGTTTCTTGTTCGCTGCCCTCGCCGTCGGCCAGCGCCATGCGCCACGCCTTCTCGAGGATGGGCTCGACGAAGAACGGCATGGGCGGCGCCAGCGAGTCGAGATGCGCCGACAAACGCTGTCGATCGGCCAGCAGCTCGATCCACGCGGTCGCGTCCTCTTGGCGGAGGCGCTCGTCGAGCATCCACAGCACCCGATCCCACTCCCCGGCCTCCAAGATCCCATCGGCATGGGCCACGAGACCGCACGCGGCGAGGGTCCACTCTTGCTCGGGTGAAAGTGGCATGGCGATCAGGCTAGCAAGGGGAGCGCAGGCGAGCCACGATCGTATTTGTCAGGCTATCCTTTGCCGCGACGAGGGCATGAATCCGTGACGACGACGAGTGCCAGAATGATGCGCCGCGAGGATGCGCCCGCCGTGGCCCGCATCGTTGCCGCCCGGCTCCGATCGGGACGCGAGGTCGACCTCGATCTCGTCGCACGACGCCTCGTTCGTTCGTACTTCGATCACCCCTGGCCCGACCCCGAGATTCGCCCCTGGATCTGCGAGACCAGCACCGGGCAAATCATCGGATTTCTGGGCGTGACGGCCCGTCCACTGCGGTGGGGCCCGAGAACGCTGCGAGCCGCGATCATCGGCAACCTGGTCGTCGACGAGGAGCACGGCGGCGCCGGAGCGAGTCACACGATCATCAACGAGTTTCTGCAGGGCCCCCAAGACCTGGCGATCAGCGACCACGCCCTCGACGTCACGCGAAAGATTTCAGACCGCTTCGGCGGCGCCACCATTCGCCTGCTCAGCCTCGACTGGGATCTCCAGCTGCGCCCCGCCACCATCACCCTCGATCGCCGGATCGGCCGCCGCTTCAATCGCATGGCCCAAGGGTTGGCGCCCGTCGCTAACGCCATCGACACCCTTGGGCGTCGCTTCGAGCGCGGGCCCTGGTGGGTCGAGCGCAACGAATGCGAAGTCCGCCCCCTGACCATGGCGCGGCTCGCCGAGCTCGTCTCGCACCTGGGCGGCGACTCCATCACCCCCATCTACGACGCCGAGTCGCTCGCGTGGATCATGGCCACCCCTCGTGGCCACGGCGAAGGGCTGCGCGCCCGCGAGGTCCTCAACGAACGCGGACACACCCTGGGCTGCTTCGTGCACTACGTCGACCGCGACTCCGAGGTGCTGCACCTGGGCGCGGAACTCGGCGCCGGCGAGCGGGTCTTCGAGTGCCTCGTCGCCGATGCGATCTCGGCCAATGCCCGGGCCCTCAACGGGCGGATTTGCCCCCCGCTCATGCGAGAGATGTCGGCCAAGGGCGTGCGCTATCAGACCAACAGCTGGTTCATCCTGCACACCAAGCGCCCCGAGATCGTCGCCGCCTTCCACGGAGGCGACACGTATTTCTCGCGGCTCGACGGCGAGCGTTGGTCGATGCGCTTCGTCGACATCGCCGACGAGTGAGAAACCGTGTTCAGGCGGTGCTACTCGCGGCCACCCGAGGCGTGAACAGCCGCGCAATCCACTTGGGGTTGAAGCCGGAGAACGCGAACGAGCTGGAGATGTGCACGTAGCTCCACAGGAAACACTGGAGCACCCAAAACTCGTAGGTCAGCGCGGAAAACACCCCAATGAGCGGGGTGAACACCAGAAAGAAGGCACTGACTGCGGCAGTTTGCCCCACGAACTTCACCCGCTGCTTCGTGTCGCGAAGTTGGTAGAGCGGCAGGTAGATCCACACGAACAAGTGATAGAAGGCCGCGTCGAAGAAGTGCACCTCGGTGAACAGCACGATGCACGAAGTCGCGACACCGGCCACTTCGAATCCGATGACATCGAGCAGGGCATTTCGTTCGAGTGACTTGGCCACTGGGACCAGGCAGATCACGAAGGCAACGAAACTCAGTCCGAGCACGCCGAACGCCATTACGAACGGAATCTCGACGACAGAGGTGACCCGGGGGTCGCGGATCATGATGGTGCAGAAGCCCACGAAGGCCAGCACCACGCGCGAAATCAACAGTCGCGTCTGCGCCGGATCGAGCGAACCCGCCTTGCGCCCCACCACCATGTAGCCCTCCGTCAACGCGTGATGTGAGCCGAAATACACATACAGAGCGAGTGGAGGAAGCAGCAGGAACGGCGGGAGCATCAGCACCGGAGGCAGCACGACCAGCGCGATGAAACCGGCGAGCACCAGAAACGAAATCTGCCCGGTCACCACCGGTTTGACGCGCCGACGCCCGTACCACCCCGCCAAAACGTAGTGTCCGAACAGTACGGCGACGAAGAGCGAAAAGTACGACCACGGATCGACCAGCCATCGTAGACCGAGGATGCTGGCGACACTGGCGATTCGAATTAGCGTGAACATTGACCCCTCGCCTCCCCCTCGGCGCAACTGGTCACGCATTCACTTTTCATCACCGGTCGGAGTAGCTGAAAGCAGCAGGAGCGTCCAGCACAAATCCCCTCGACGCGGCTCGCGAAGCTTGCCGATCCGATCAGGGTGTGGTCCCTTAAACGCTCACCTTGCACTGGCGCAACCGCACTCCAATCGAAACTCGACGGTTCCTGTTCTCGCTGCTGCGACCGCACGTTCCTGGGCTTGCGGCCGACCTGAGCAACGCGGCGCAGAACACCGATAACGTGCCACTGCCCGCACTATGCGAAGCACTGGGACAGTACTTCGGGCGTCCGCCCATCGACACGCCGTCTTCGCTCGCCGACTTCCTCGCGCGTGCCGACGAGCTGTCGGCGGAGCATGCTGCGCTCCCCCCTCGGGAGGCGGCTCGAGTGAGTGCCGACGGGGGTTGGTCGCCGCGAGCCAACGGCGAAATCACACTGGTTGAAATCCTTCGTAAGCGCGCCCGCGAGCAACCTTCGCGCGTGGCGTTCACGTGGCTCGCAGCCGGCGAGCGCGAGGACGGGCAGCTCACGTACGCGCAGCTCGAGGAGCGCGCCCGGGCCATCGCGGCCGAGCTGCAGTCGCGCACCGAGCCCGGCGACCGCGTGCTGCTGCTGTACGAAGGCGGCCTGCAATTCGTCGAGTCGTTCTTCGGCTGTCTGTTCGCCAAGGTCGTCGCCGTCCCGGCCTACCCGCCCGACCCCTACCGGCTGCAGCGGAGCCTCGATCGCCTGCTGGGCATCGTGCGTGACGCGGAGCCCACGCTCATCCTCACCACCGCCTCCATCATCGCCATTCGCGATGGCCTGAAGCTCGACCTCGGGCAAGACCTCGCCGGACTCGAGTGGCTCGCCACCGATGCGGTGGACACCGCGCGCAGCGAGCAGTGGGAGGCCCGCCTCGCGGTCCCGGCCGACCTGGCCATGATCCAGTACACCTCGGGGTCCACTGGGACCCCCAAGGGGGTCATGGTCAGCCACGCCAACCTCCTCTACAACGAGGAGATGATCCACCAGGCCTTCGAGACCCACCCGGGCTCGGTGGTGGTGGGCTGGCTGCCGCTGTTCCACGACATGGGTCTCATCGGCAACGTGCTGCAGCCGGTCTATACCGGCTTCCACAGCGTGCTGATGTCCCCGCTGGACTTCCTCAAAAAGCCCCTGCGGTGGCTGCAGGCGATCAGCAACTACGAGGCCACCATCGGCGGCGGCCCGAACTTCGCCTACGAGCTGTGCATTCGAAAGGTGAGCGACGAAGACCTCGCGTCGCTGAAGCTGTCGCAGTGGCAGGTCGCGTTCAACGGCGCCGAGCCCATCTTCGACGACACCCTCGAGCGCTTCCGGGCCCGCTTCGCCCCCTGTGGCTTCCGACGCCAGGCCTTCTACCCGTGCTACGGGTTGGCCGAGACCACGCTCATCCTGACGGGCGGAGCACGCAACACCGAGCCGGTCTGCGTGCGCGTCGACGCCGAAGCCCTCGGCCATGGCCGCGCCGTGCTCGTCGAAGGCGAGGGCAACGACAGCGTCACCCTGATGGGAAGCGGCCGCCAGCTCTTCGCGCAGGACTATCGCATCGTCGATCCCGAGACCAAGGCGGCCTGCGAAGACGGTCGCGTCGGCGAGATCTGGGCCAGCGGCCCCGCCATCGCCCAGGGCTACTTTCGCCGCGAAGACGCCACCGCCGAGGCCTTCGGACACCGCGTCGCGGGCGACGACGGCACGGGCCCGCAGTTTCTACGCACGGGTGACCTCGGCTTCGTCCTCGACGACGAGCTTTTCGTCACCGGGCGGATCAAGGACGTCATGATCCTCCGCGGGCGTAACCACTACCCGCAGGACCTCGAGCGCACCATCGCCGGCTCGCACGCGGCGCTTCGGCCGGGCTCCACCGCGTGCTTCACCGTTCGTCACGACGGCGAGCAAAAACCGGTGGCGGTGCAGGAGTTCAAAAAGGGCACCGCTCGGGAGACTCACGCCGACATCTTCGGCTCCGTGCGCGAGGCGGTCGCCCGCGACCACGGCCTGCGCCTCCACGACGTGCTGCTCATTCCCGCCGGCACCATCCCCAAGACCTCCAGCGGCAAGATCCGCCGCCGCAAGTGCATGAACATCTACCTCGCGCGCCTCCGGGCCGCGCCCGACGACGCCGTCGGGACGCTGATGCGAGCGCCGAAACCAACCGAGGCCGATCATGGCTGAGACCGCCGACCCCGAGACCCCGCTCTCCGACGAAGCCAACGCGTCGATCGGACGCCGCAGCGGCGGCATCGAGCGCCTCGATGCCCAGTTCGCCTACGTCACCTCGTTGTCGCCGCTGCTGATGACGATCTTGGCGTTCGCGCTGCTGCCCTTCGGGTTCATGGTCACGTGGGTCGAGGTGATGCTCTTCCTGGTGATGTACGTGCTCGTGATGATCGGGCTCGAGGTCGGCTACCACCGCTACTTCTCGCATCACCCCTTCAAGGCGTCGCGACCGGTCAAGATCGGCCTGGCGGTCCTGGGCTCCATGGGCTTTCAGGGCCCCGTGATCTGGTGGGCGGCCACGCATCGCCGACACCACCGCTACTCCGATCACGATGGCGACCCGCACTCCCCTCGCCGCACCGGTCCCGGCTGGCGCGGGGCGCTACGCGGGCTCTACGAGGGTCACATGGGCTGGCTCTTCGACAAGAACCGAGCCCGCCCCGACAACTGGTGGATCTACGCCAAAGACCTCTACGCCGACCCCGACATCTTCAAGATCCACTACCACTACTTCTACTGGATGCTCTTCGGACTGGTGTTCCCCGCCGTCGTGGGCGGCCTGATCCACGGCACCTTGAAGGGCGCGTTCATGGGCCTTTTGTGGGGTGGCTTCGTGCGGGTGTTCTTCGGCGATCACTTCATTCGCACCGTGAACTCGGTGTCGCATGTCGTGGGCTCGCGCGCCTTCGAGACCACCGACAATAGCCGCAACAACTTCTGGCTCGCGGTGCCGACCCTGGGCCAAGCCTGGCACCACAACCATCACGCGTTCCCGGCCATCGCCACCACCAAGATCGAGTGGTGGCAGGTCGACCTCGGCTACTGGGTCATCCGCTCGCTCGAGCTGGTCAAGCTCGTCTCGCGGGTCCGCCTGCCCACGCCGCAATCCATCGCCGCCAAGCGCATCGGCGCCGGGGCGGCCGCATCCCCCCAAGGAGAATCGAATGACGTCGCCTAACGACCGCACGCAGGAGATCACGGACTGGCTGGTCAAGACGGTCGCCAAGACCCTCGAGATTCCCGCGTTCGAGATCGACACCACCGCCTCCTTCGAGCGCTACGGCATGGACTCTTCGGCCGCGGTGCACATCGTGGGCGAGCTCGAGAAGTGGCTCGGTCGCAAGCTGCCGAGCAACCTGGCGTATCAGTACTCGTCGATCTCCGCGCTGGCGCAATTCATCGCGTCCTCCGAGCAGGCCGCGAGCTAGCCCCGCCATCGGCCGCAGCGCACCACGCCGCTGCTCGCGACGCCGAGCGGCGGCATTCGCATGCCGCGATTTCGACGGAGCGATGGATGCTCGTACGCCCAAACCCACGGGTATGACAACCTCCTCGGTTTTCATTCAGCTCGGGTGACGATTTCCTCCGTTCGGCGAAAAAGGGCGGGCTCACGGCCCTTTGCCCCCGAGAAAAACGAGGTCGGCTGAATAATCCCCGCGAAACAAGCGATCCACGCTACGTCGCGCCACTGCGCTCGAAGCCCCTCCTGGAGCCGGCGCGACGAGGGATTTCGCCGTGCCCCAATCGATGGAACAGACCCAGGCCCCCCCGGACGACATCTCGATGGATGCCACGCAGGCCATCGATCCCGACACGGAGCTGACCAGCCCCGGAGGACCCGCCGCCAACGTGCGCCCTGGCGACTCGGTCGGCCGCTATGTCGTGCTGTCGAGGCTCGGCGCGGGTGCGATGGGCGTGGTGTTCGCGGCCTACGATCCGCAGCTCGACCGCAAGGTCGCTCTCAAGCTCGTGCACCCGGCCGTCGCGATGATGGCGAGCTCCAACTCGAGCGAGCCCACCGGGCGGCTGCTCCGCGAAGCGCAGGCGCTCGCCAAGCTCAGCCACCCCAACATCGTCGGCGTGCACGACGTCGGCACCATGGACGACCGGGTGTGGATCGCGATGGAGTTCGTCGACGGCCAGACCCTGGGTGACTGGGCGGCGACCGAGACACGACGCTGGCCCGAGATCCTCGCCGTGATCACGGCCGCGGGCCAGGGGCTGGCCGCCGCTCACGAGGCCGGCCTGCTGCACCGCGACTTCAAGCCCGACAATGTCATGGTGGGCACCGACGGGCGCGTCCGGGTGATGGACTTCGGCCTCGCGCGGGTCCACCAGGACGAGGAGGTCGAGCCGCCCAAGCCGCTGTCCGACTCTTCCGCCCTCAAGCTGCAGATGACCCAGGAAGGCGCGCTCATCGGCACGCCCGCCTATATGTCGCCCGAGCAGTTCGGCACCGATCCGGCCACCACCGCCTCGGATCAGTTCGCGCTGTGCGTGACGCTGTGGGAGCTGCTGTACGGCCAGCGCCCCTTCAAGGGGAGCAGCATGGTGGAACTCATGGCCAACGTCATCGGCGGCAAGATGACGCCGGTCCCCAACACCTCGGAGATCCGAGCCATCCCGATGTGGCTAGAGCGCGCGTGTAGACGCGGCCTGTCCTCCTCGCCCACCGACCGCTTTGCCTCCGTCGAGGCTCTACTCCACGCGCTCGAGCACGGCCGCTCTCGCGCGGGCCGACGACGAGTGCTGGGCGTGGCCGCGGGGGTGCTCGCCATCGGGGTCGGACTCGTGGGTGCGCGGCAGTGGGCCATCGCCCAGCGCACCGCCGCCTGCGAGTCCGCGGGCGCCGAGCTGCTGTCGACCTCGTGGGACGACGACGCCCGGGCCGAGCTGCGGCGGGGGCTGGTCCGTACCGGTATTCGCTACGCCGACGCGACCGCGGACAAGGTGATGCCCTGGCTCGACGAGCACGCCGAAGCCTGGGCCGACGCGCGCACGCAGTCGTGCATGGACGCCCAGGTGCACGAGCGCTGGGACGCCGAGACCCTCGAGCGCTCGCTGTGGTGCCTGGACGATCGTCGCTTCGCGTTCGAGGCCCTGGTGGGCGAGCTCAGCGAGCCCCAGGAGCACTCGGTCTCGCAGGCGGTGGCGGCCGCGGGCACGCTCGAGTCGGTCGATCCCTGCCGAGATGCTGCTCAGCTCGCGCGCATGCCCGACCCGCCCGAGCAACGCGACGAGGTGCAGTCGGTGCGTCGCGATCTATCGCGGGCGGGCGCACTGCTGGCGGCCGGCTCTCATCCCGAGGGGCTCGAGGTCGCGGAGGCGGCCTTGGCCGAGGCCACCGCGCTGTCGTGGCCGCCTCTCGTCGCCGATGCCCGCGGCCATGTCGGACGCCTGCTGTCGAGCAGCGGCCGCTACGAAGACGCCGAGAACGCCCTGGAGGACGCGTACTTCGAAGCGACCAAGGCCGGGGCGACCGAGACCGCCACCGAGATCGCGATGAGCCTCGTTCACGTGGTGGGCATCAAGCGTGCGCACTACGAGGAGGGCTTCCAGTGGGCCCGGCATGCCGACGCCGGGCTCGTCGAGTTCGATGCTCCCGACGATGGCCTGCGCCGCGCCACGTACTCGCGAGCCCTCGCGCAGCTGCACCTCGAAAAGGGAGAGTACGACCGCGCGCAGCCGCTGTACGAGCGTGCGCTCGAGATTCGCACGCGAGTGCTGGGCCCCGACCACCCGCAGGTCGCATGGTCGACCAACGACGTGGCCAACATCCACACGAAAAAGGGCGCCTTCGACGAGGCCATGGAACGCTATCAGCGGGCGATGGAGATCCATCGCGAAGCGCTGGGCCCCGACCACCCCGACGTGGCCCAGGTGCAGTCGAACATCGCGAAGATCCACTTTTTCACCAATCGCTACCCCGAAGCGATGGTGGCCTTTCGCGAGGTCTTGGCCACCGACGAGCGCATCTACGGCCCCGAGCATCCCGAGCTGGCCGAGACGCTCAACAACATCGCCATCGTGCAAGACCTCACCGGGGAGCACGACGCCGCGCGCAAGACCTTCGAACGCGCGCTGGCGATTCGGGAAAACGCCCTGGGCCCCGAACACCCGGAGGTCGCCATGTCGATCGCCAACCTGGGCACCTTCCTCGAGGCCAAGGGCAAGCGCGCCGAGGCCCGGCCACTGCACGAGCGAGCGCTTCGCATCTGGGAGAACGCCCTGGGGCCTCGCAACGAGAAGGTGGCCACCTCGGCCTACTCGCTGGGTCTGGGGTACCTGAACGAAGGCGACTGGGACCACGCGCGGCCCTACCTCGAGCGAGCGCTCGACATCTGGACCGAAGCGCTCGGGCCCGACCACCGCACCGTCAGCCGGGCCCTCACCGCGATGGCCGAGCTCGAGCTGGAGGTCGGCCGACCTGCCATTGCCCTTCAGATGGCCGCGCGTGCAGTCACCATTCGTGAATCGGGGCCCACCCGCGAGACCGACCTGGCCCAGAGCCAGTTCATGCTCGCGCGAGCGCTGTGGGACGCTCCCGTCACGGCCGATGGCACGGGACAGGACCGCGCCCGCGCCCGCACGCTGGGTGAGCGCGCTCGAGCGACCTTCGACTTCCACGGCGAAGGGGCCGCGCACAAAGCCGCCCAAGTCGCCGCCTGGATCGAGGGGCTCGAAAAAGAGAGCTAGACCGGGGTCCAGCGCACGTAGAGACTCGCGTGACCGTTGTCGAGACCGCTCGACTCGTACTCGGCCCGCACGCGGATGCTTGGGCCTTCCCCGCGAGCGAAGTCGTCGTCGTCCACGGCGCGGTCGAAGCCGGTCCCCTTCAGGGCTTGCTCGATCTCCCGGTGACGCTCCTGGTCGGCCGGGAGCGCGGGATGGGTCTCCATGGTGGTGCGTCTGGCCTGGTAGGCCTGCTCCCAGCGGCGCCAGATCTGCCAGTCCTCGAGGGCGAGGCGGAACACCTCGTCGGACAAGGGCGTGAGCGCATAGATGTCGTCGTCCGCGTCGATGTCGGCGAACTCGGAGGCAAAACGATGGGGCACGCCGCGAAAGTTGGTGACTCCCCCTCGAGGATGATCCCACCAATCGGGCACGGAGTAGATCTTGTCCCACCCGTCCGGAGGCGGCGCAGGCAGCTCGCCCGTGGCGCGCACGACGATCGCCTGCAGGCCGCCGCCCGCCTTCGCGAAGTGCAACTCGGCCCCGCCCTCGACCTGGAGCACTTCACCATCATCGCGCGCTTCGACGGGGCGGGCGTCGATCTCGTGGCGCTGCAGCAGCGCCCGTACGGCCGACGGCGACGCTCCCGAAAGCTCCGCCAGGATCCACGGGTCGAGGGTCCGGCCCTCCCCCGCATTGGGCTGCCCGAGTTCCGCGAGGGATAGCCGACCGACGCGCCCACACGCGAGCAGGTGCGCCTCGAAGCTGCCGTAGCGCCACACCTGCTGGGCTCGAGCGTCGCGCTCACCGAGGCAGGCACGAAGCTCGTGGCCGTCGATGCCGAGCAGCGCGCCCCCCAATGAACCCCGTACGATCAGGTCCTCGATCGAAAACACCACGGTCATGGCTTCGGTCGAGCACCACGGTAGGCCAAAGCCACGGGGGCTTCCACCGCGGACTCAGAGCTTGGACGCGCGGCCGAGATACACGCTGCCGGGGTGAGCCTTGCGTAGCGCACCGATGGCCGCGTCGCGCTGCTCGATGCGCCCGAGTCGGTGGAGCGCCTGGACCTTGCCCCAATGCGCTTCCTCGGCCAGCGCACCGCCTCCGCCGTCGAGATAGCGCGCAAAGGCCCGCAGCGCCGCCTTGGACCGGCCCCGACGCAGCTCGAGCTCACCGACCGAGACGTTGGCGGTGTGAGCCTCGGCGGACCGCGGATGCTGTCGGCGCAAGGTCGCGTAGGTGGCCAGGGCCCGACCGGAGTTGCCCGCCGCCACGTGTCGCCGCGCCGCGCTGAGCAGCTCGCCCGGTGTCGTGGTCGGAGGCCGAGGGCTCACCGCCGGCTCCGGCTCGGGCTCCACCTCGGCCGCGGGGGGCTCGACGACGACGTCCGCCACCGCGGGTTCCGGGGCGACCGGCACGGGCTCGGGTTCGACGGCCGGGTTCGGCTCGGCCTGGGCCAGCGCCTGCTCGCCTCCCCACGCGATGCGCTGACCGGGCTCGACGGTCTGCGACTCGAAGGTCACCTGCCCGCGCTCGGCCTGCAGCCATCCCCCGTCCGGGGTGAGCACCAGCTCGAATGCAGCCTCGGTCGCCACGAGGTTGCCATGGCGCGTCTCGAAACGACCCGAGCCCTCGAACGTCAGCTCGCCCGTGTCCAGCTCGATGGCGTCGCCACGGGTGCGTAGCCGGGCTGACGCCGACACGCACCCCTGCCCCTTCGCCACGTCCACACACGCGCGCTCGCGGGCCACCACCCAGCGCTCGACCGGTAGCTCGTCGCCCGACGACAGCGCCAGGTCGTCACTCATGAGCGTGCCGCTGGTGACCACCGCCCGCCCTTCCGCCTCGTGCAGCGTGGTGCGATCGGGCAGCCCGGTCCACAGCACCAAAGCCGCCGCTGCAGCCACGAAAGCCGCCCCGACACCCATCGCCACGCGACGGGAAGGCGGAGGCGCCTGCTCGCGGCGGAACCGAGCCAAGGTCTCCTCTGCCCGCGCGAGGTCCTTGGCCAGCACCGGGCCCGGCTCGCCCGCGCGCTGCATGGAACGATACAGCTGCCGCTCGCGCTCGACCTCGGCGTCGTCGATCTCGGCCAACAGCCGCAGCTCGGACTCGGTCAGCTCGTCGCCCACCGCCTCGGCGTCGGCCAGCTCGGCCCAACGGGTCGCGTCGCTCATCCGCCCGCTCCTTCGCGGCGGGGTGCCAGCGCAGCGTCGCGGCGAATCAGAGCCCGCAGAGCGCGGCGACCGTACAAGAGCCGAGACTTGACCGTGTCCACGGGCGCGCCGACCAGCTGCGCCACCTCGGCCACGCTGTGGTCGAGCACGTGACGCAGCACCAACGCCTCGCGCTGCGGCTCGGACAGCGAGCCGAGGTACTCCTCGAGCTCGCGCGGCAGCCCTTCGCCCAGGCTGGGAACCGGCGCGGGCTCGGGCGCGGCGGGCACTTCGGCCGACAGCTCCACCACCCGCAGCCGACGTTGGTTCTGCTCGCGCAAGCGCAGACAGGCATGCGCAGCCACGCGTCGAGACCATCGCACCAGGCTCGAGTCACCGCGGTAGGTCGGTAACCCCTCGAGCACCCGCATCAGGGCGACCTGCACCGCGTCGTCGACATCCGCCGGGTTGTGGAGGATGGCCCGCGCCACCACCCGCAGGTGCGGCAGCAGGCGCTCGAGCAGCTCGCCTTCGGCCCGCGAGTCCCCGCGACGCACCCGACGCGCCAGCGCCACGTCCTCGCGGCGGCGTGCGGCCGGATCCGGGGCGGTGGAAGCGTTCGCGGCTCGCGCGAGGCTCAGCACCCAGGTCCGCGCGCGCTCCACCCACGGCGGGAGCCGCAGCGGAGGAGCGGGCCAAACGGCAACATGCGCGGGCACGGTGGATCTCGATACCCGAGCGGGGCCATCGGGGTGAAGTCGGATCGCAGTTTTTTCCTGAATGGCGCTACAGGCCCGCTAGCGCAGCCGAAACAGCAATCCGGCACGCACGCGGGGGCGCACGCGCCAAGGGTCCAGCGCCACTCGCCGGGCACTGCCCTCACATGTCGGTGCCGCCTCGTCGCACTCGATGAACGCGAAGCGATTGAGCACCACGCCGACCCCGGGCTCGAGTACCACGGCAACCCGCGGGCTCACGTCGAGCGCTACGCCACCGTCGATGCCCGCGCTCGCCATGACTCGCCACCCCGTCGTGCTCGTCGTGCGGTCGATCCAGCGCAGGCCCTCCGCCGCCACGCCACCCAGCGCATGGAGGCTCACCCGCGATCCCACGCGCCACTGCGGGCCTGCGCGCAGCTGCCCCGCTTGCCGCCAGGTTACCGCCGGGTCGTCACCGAACCACGGGATCATGAGGTCGTAGTCCGCGGTCAGGCGCCAGCGAGCGCCGAGCTCCAAGAAGCCACCGATCGAGACCCCGCTCTGCCACGGTACCGCGGCCGCCAATCCCTCGCCGCGATAGGCCAGCGACAGGCCCCCGCGAACCCGCGGCGGTGGCTGACTTCGCGGGGGCTCGGGCGGTGTTTCGACCTCGGGCTCTGGCTCCGGTTCGGGCGCTGGTTCGGGTTCGGCTGCAGGCTCGGGCTCGGCCGGCTCCGGGCCTTCTTGCGTGGCCAGCTCGGCGGTGGAGGCCTCCTCCATCGCCAGCTCCGTGCCCGCCGCCAAGGCCAGGCTCCCCGCCTTGACGATGATCCACAGCGCCTCGCGACTGGCCTCCTCACTGCTGGGATCGACCGGCACCCGCCGCACGAAGGCCGCCCCCTCGGACGCCAGCAGGAACACCCGGATCTCGGCCGGATCGCGGGCATCGAACCAGAACACGCCGCGCACGGGCGCATCGCCCTCGAGCAGCTGCCTGGCCAGCGGACCCGAGACCTCGTCGGCCGTCTGCGGCCGCACCACCAGCTCGATGTCCTCCCCGCGCAGCTGAGCCGCCGCGGCCCCGAGCGCCTCGATCAACGCCGGATCCTCCTCGGTCCGCACCAGCACGTAGACCACGGTGGCATCCACCACCGGGTCGCTCGCCTCGGGCTCGGGCGACGCGACGACCATCGCGGGGGGCACTGCAACACCGGTCAGCACCGCCCCGAGCAACCATGAGCCGCACCTCGTCGTCGCTCGCGCCAGGCTCACGACGGTATCACGGCGCGAACGGGTGCCCGCGGGGCACGATTCTCCCCGCGGGACTGCACGAACTCAGCCGGTGGACGCGACCGGGCGAGGGCCCTTGCGCGCACCAAAGGTGTGCTCTTCGCCGGGAAATTGTCGCCCGCGGACTTCGTCGCCGTAGCGCTTCACCGCGGCCACGCTGCGATCGAACAGCTCGTCGTAGCGCTTGACGAACTTGGGACGCAGGTCGGGGGTGAGGCCGAGCAGGTCGTAGCAGACCAACACTTGCCCATCGCACTCCACCCCGGCCCCGATCCCGATGGTGGGGATGTCGATCTCGGCGGTGATGCGGGCGGCGAGCTCACCCGGAATGCCCTCGAGCACCAGCGCGTAGGCCCCGGCGTCGGCCACCGCGTGCGCGTCGGCCAGGATGCGACGGGCGTCGTCCTCGTCGCGCCCTTGGACCCGGAAGCCACCCATCGCATGCACGCTCTGGGGGGTGAGCCCCACGTGGGCCATGACGGGAATGCCCGCCGCGACCATGCGCGCGATGGTGGGCGCCACCGAAGCACCGCCCTCGAGCTTCACCGAGTGGGCCCTTCCCTCGGCGATGAGACGCCCGGCGTTGCGGACCGCCTCTTCGGGGGTGACCTGGTAGCTGAGGAAGGGCATGTCGCCCACGATGTGAGCCGTTCGGGCCCCTCGCGCGACCGCCTTGCAGTGGTAGATGATCTCGTCGACGGTGACGGACAGGGTGTCGTCGTTGCCCTGGACCACCATGCCGAGCGAGTCGCCTACGAGCAGGATGTCGGCCCCCGCTTCGTCGAGGATGCGAGCGAAGGTCGCATCGTAGGCCGTGACCATGACCAGCGGGTCGGCGCCTTTGGCCGCGCGGATCTTGGGGACGGTGACTTTCTTTCGAGGTGCGGGGGTTGGCTCAGCTCCGACGCGTCCGTAGCTGGCCTCACGAATCTCGTTTTTGGACACTTTGGTTTTGTGGCGCCTGGGTCGCGGCCGAGTTCATCCCGGTCCACGCCTGTTGGAACGCAGGCGGAATCTAGCACGAGGCTCGAAGTTGGCCGCCCCTGCCCTCGGGACCCGACGTGACCGGAGCCCCTACTGTCGTTCATCTGCCCGAAATTCCAACAAAAAGCGCCGTTTGACAGCGATTCGGAGCGCATGACAGATTTCCGCGGTCGTTTGGATGATGTGCCGCGCAGCGGCCTCCCGAGCGACGGATCAAAGGAGATCATCGTGAGCTTCGAGTTGCCCAACCTCCCCTACGCCAAAGATGCGCTCGCGCCCCATATGAGCGCCGAGACCTTCGACTACCACCACGGCAAGCATCACCAGGCCTACGTCAACAAGCTCAACGCGCTGACCGAAGGCACCCCCAACGCCGACAAGTCCCTCGAGGAGCTCATCAAGAGCACCGACGGTGGTCTGTTCAACCAAGCCGCTCAGGTCTGGAACCACACGTTCTTCTGGAACTCGATGAAGCCCCAAGGCGGCGGCGCTCCCTCGGGCGACCTCGCGGCGGCCATCGACCGTGACTTCGGCAGCCTCGACGGCTTCAAGGAGGCCTTCACCAAGGCCGCCGCCACTCGCTTCGGCTCCGGCTGGGCCTGGCTGGTCAAGGGCGCCGACGGCAAGCTCTCGGTCACCAGCACCGCCAGCGCGGACAACCCCATGACCGACGGCCTGACCCCCATCCTGACCCTCGACGTCTGGGAGCACGCCTACTACGTGGACTACCGCAACGCGCGGCCCAAGTTCATCGGCGCCTTCCTCGACAGCCTGGTCAACTGGGACTTCGCTGCCGCCAACTTCAGCAAGTAAGTCCCGGCGTCGCCGACGAAGAAGCCGCTCCCTCGGGGGCGGCTTTTTTCGTGCCTCAGTCGGAGATGATCCAGGTCTCGCCGGCCAGCGCCATCATGTTGGGCTCCTGGCCCCACCACAGCGCGACCGGCAGGTGCTTGAGCGCGGTGAGCATGCCCAGCGGCACCGCGCTGCGCAACGCCATCATGGCCGGGGTGGCGCTGCCGAAGGCCGATGCTCCGGTACGACCCAGCGGCGAAGGGATGTCGAAGCCGAACATCGCCCGCAGGTTCTCGATGGGGCGTCGAGCGGCGGGTACGATTTCCACCGTGCCTTCGTCGGGCTCGAGGCCGGCGATGGCCCGGGCCCGCAGCACCGCCTCTCGCACGCCGCCGTAGTCGTCGACCAGGCCCTCCTCGATGGCTCGCACGCCGGACCACACGCGGCCCCGCGCCACTCGATCGGCCTGCGCCAGCGTCATCGAGCGGGCTTTGGCCACGCGTGAGAGGAACTGCCCGTAGACCATCTCGACGTCGGCCTGGGCCGCGGCGCGCTCGTCTTCGTCCATGGGCCGCAGCCACGAGCGCATGCCCGCCCGGCGGCCGAAGTCTTCCTCGTCGACGGTGATGCCCAGCCGCTCGAGCGCGCCGGACACGTCCACCTTGGGGAAGAACACGCCGATGCTGCCCGTGAAGGTCGTCGCGTCGGCGTAGATGTACTGGCCCGAGGTCGCGATGTAGTAGCCCCCGCTCGCGCACGCGTTGCCCATGGAGATGACGACCGGCTTGACCTTGCGGACCAGGTCGAGCTCGCGGGCGATGGCGTCGGCCGTGCCCACGTCGCCGCCGAGGCTGTTGACCCGCACCACCACCGCGCGGACGCTGGGGTCCTTGCGCAGGCGCTCGATCTCCTTGGTCAGGGTGCGATCGCCGGCCACCGTGCGGTCGATGATGGGGATGGTGAAGCTGTCGCCGCGGACGAGGTCACCCTCGATGAGCAGCACCGCGATGCGCGGGGGCGGGCCGAAGGCCATGCGGTGCTGCTGCGACTGTTGCGGGGTCTCGATGCGAATGCGTCGGCCCAGCCACTTCTCGAGCTTGGCGTCGAGCTCGTCGGGGAAGGCCAGCTCGTCGACGATGCCGCGCTCCAGCGCCTCTGGGGAGGACATCGGCTGGTCGTCGATCCACTCTCGGACCACCCGCACGTCCTCGCCGCGGTCGCGCGCGATCATCCGCAGCACGTGGTTCCAGACGTCGGCGTACAGGTGATGCCGCTGCGAGGCCACGGGCGCCGAAGCGGTGCTGCGGTGGGCTTTCTCGGGCCACGCTTTGTACTCGGCCACCCGCACGAACTCGGGCACGACCCCCAGCTTCTCGAGCAGCTCGCCGTAATACAGCGTCTGCGTCCGCATGCCGGTCATCTCGAGACCCAGGTGCGGGTGCACGATGATGCGATCGGCCGCGCTGGCGAGGAAGTAGCTGCGCAGTGCGCCGCCGTTCATGTACACGATGACCGTGCCGCGACGGTTGCGGACCCTCAGCATCGCCTCGCGGATTTCCTCGATCTGGGCGAAGTCGAAGCCCATCGAGCGGGTCTCGAGCAGCACCGTGCCGCGACGCTCCGCCGCGTCGTCGAGCTCGTCGAGCACCGCCATCATGCCGCGGTCGCCGTCGTAGCGAGCCAGGGCGAGCTTGGCGACCACGCGCGGCCGCGATGCCACCGCGGGGTACCGATCTTGCGAGATGCGTAGGCGCGCCGCCGCCCCGTCGACCCCGAAGCCGCTGCCGTTGCGGGCGTTGATCGACGCCAGCGGCGCGACCGCGAAGCCCACATTGGCGAAGTTGATCTCCACCCCCGCCTGGACCCGGGCCGCGACGCGAGCGGCGGCCAGGTTGTCCTCGAAGACGATCGGGTTGAAGCGCATCATCTCGGCCTCGGCGAACAGCCGCACGCCCCCAAACGAGGTCATGATGCGCCCGCGAGGGTCGGCCTCGTTGATCCGAAAGCGACGCAGCGCGCCGGGAATGGCCGGGGCAAAGCGAGCCCCCACCGCGACCTCGAAGGCCGGCGTGCCCAAGGGGCGGATGGCGATTTCCGGGTCGATGACGACCGGCTGGATCTCGGCCTCTTCCCGACCGGTACGCGGCATGTTGATCGCCCGCCCCACCAGGCCCATGGCCAAGAACCGGCTGGGCCAGTAGCTCACCGCCAGATCGAACTGGTTGGTCCCGTGGGCGTGGAAGTTCCCCGAGGAGACCGAGCGCGAGACACCAAAGCCGATGGACAGCCGGTCGAGACCGCGGGCGAGGCTCTTGGCGCGCGGGCGAAAGACCCGGACCCAGGAGCCCAGCGGAATGGAGGTGGCGAAGGTGACCTTGTGGAACAGGTCGTCCGTGCCCTGCGGATCGGCCAGGTCCTCGCCGTCGTCCGACTGCGGCCCCTCGGGCTGGAACGGCAGACCCAGCTGATAACCCAGGCCCAGCGCGATGAGGCGCAGCGGCACGGGGATGCCGATGAAGGCCCCCACCCCGCTGCCCCTACGACGGCGCTGTTGCCCCATCAACGAGAAATCGATCACCCCGTTGATGCCGTCGAGAAAGCCGAGGTTGGCCGGGTTGGTCACCGTCGACGCGCCGTCGCCCTCGCCGGCCACGACCGTGTAGACCCGATCGTTGTCCCGCGTGATCGGTCGCGCCTCGCCCTCGAGCGGGTTGGCGTGGGTCGGGCCGGGCGCCAGGGTGAGGGCTGTGCCCGCGATGGCAGCCAGTCTCGCCAGGCGTCGCGCGAGCGCAGAGATCATCCCTTGATCCATACCACGGTCACCGCGTCTCCCCCTTCGGCGGGCAAGCCGGACCGATGGCGATGAACATGGGGCAATCGTGGCAGGTGCTCCCGCACCACGCGGCGCAGGGCTCCCGACCCGTGGCCGTGCTGCAGCACGACGACGTCCTGGTCGTCACCGATCGCCCGAGCGAGGAACACCTCGAGCATGGCCATCGCGTCGTCGGCCCGCTGCCCCCGAAGATCGAACTGATTTTCGAAGGTCTTGCGCACGGGCTTGGCGTCGTGACCGAAGTGACGACTCGCGGTGGAGGGCGGTCCCTTGGGCGCCTGCACGACCTTGGGCCGGGGCCGGGCCCGCCCCCGCAGAGCGGAGCGCTCGACCACCGTCTTGGCCAGCGGAAGCTGCACGGTGATGCGGTCGCCCTTGACCGCGAGCACCTCGCCCTCGGCTCCCAGGGTCTCCACGAACACGCGGTCGCCCACTTTGATCTCGTCGGGCGCCTGGCCCGGCGTGGGCTCCGAGGGCACGCGCCCCTTGTGCACCCCGCCGCGTGCTTGCTTGGCAAAGCTGCGGGCCTCGGCTTCGCTCGGCGCCACCTGGCCGTCGCGAGCGGACTGCAGCGGGGCCTGGCGCAGGCGTTTCTTACGGCGCCGAATCTCGTCCTCGAGCGCCCGGAGCTCGCGGGCCGCCGCATCGTGGGCCTTGGCGCGACGCTTCTGCGCTTGCTCGACCTCGCCGCGCTCGCGGGCCTCGAGCCGAGCCTCGGCCGCCTTGACCGCGGACCGCTCGGACTCCAGCGCCTCCCGCAGCTCGGCCATGGCCACTCGCTCCGCCTCGAGCGCCTGCAGCAGCACGTCCACCCGCAGGCGCTCGTCGCTGAGCATCGCCTCGGCGTCTTCCAGGACCGCCTCGTCCACGCCCAAGCGTCGGGCCACGGCGATGGCCGAGGAGCTGCCCGGCACGCCCATGTTCAGCTCGAAGGTCGGCCGCAGCTGCGCCAAGTCGAAGCCCACCGCCGCGTTGGCGAAGGCCCCGCTCGGACCATGGGTAGCCAACAGCTTGAGCCGCTCGTAGTGGGTGGTCGCCACCACCGTCGCGCCCCGCCCCACCAACCGTCGCAGGATCGCCTCGGCCAGCGCCGCGCCCTGCTCGGGATCGGTGCCCACCGCGACCTCGTCGAGCAGCACCAGGGTCCCCGCCGCGTCCTCGGTCGCATGGTCGAGCGCCTCGATGACGTGCTTGATGTGCGCGCTGAAGGTGCTGAGGTTGGCCGAGATCGACTGGTCGTCGCCCACGTCGGTGATCACGTGGCGATACAGCGGCACCGTGGCAGGCTCGACCGTGGGCAGGCGCAGCCCCGCCTGACTCATCAGGACGCACAGCCCCAGGGTCTTGAGCGCGACCGTCTTGCCGCCCGCGTTCGGACCGCTGATGACCAAGCCCCCGCCCAGGCGCACGCGCAGATCGTTGGGCACCACCTCGGCGCCCGACAGCACCATCAAGGGATGACGGGCGGCGGGCAGGTCGAGCGATGCGTCGGGCTCATCGGGATCGACGACGGCGGGAGGCTGGCCGCCCACCGCCTCGCCGAGCAGCAGCCGAGCACGGATGTGATCGAGCCGAGCCAGCGCGACGAGGCCTTCTCGCAGCGCGTCGGCCAGGGCTCCGACCCGCGCCGAAAGCTCGGCCAGGACGCGCCGCTCCTCGGCCCGCGCGCCCATCTGGGCCTCGCGCAGGCGGTTGTTGTCGTCGACCAGGCGGGTCGGCTCGACGAACAAGGTGTGCCCCGTCGTGCTCGCCCCGTGGATGATCCCCGAGACCGTGCCCGGCGTGCCCACCCGCGAAAAACCACTGCTGCGCACGGGCAACACCACTCGACCTTCGCGCTCGGTCCAGTAGCGGTCGGCCAGCGCGTCGGACAGCTCCGAGCTCTTGGCCATGCGCTCGGCCCCTCGCACCAGGGCCTGCCGCGCGCTGCGAACCTGACTGCGAGCCTTGGCCAGCGCAGGGCTGGCATTGTCGGCCACCGTGGGTTCGCCCTGAGGCCCCTCGAGGGCGATCGCCTTGGTCAGCGCCGCGGCCAGCTCGGGCTGGGCCACCAACCCGGGCAACGCCTCGACCAGCGCTTCGTGCCCGGAGCGCATGCGGTCGCTGGCCTGGGCCCACACCGCCTCGTCCACGGGTCGCACCAGGGGCGCCAGGCGTCCGAGCGCATCGGCCAGCTCGCCCACCGCCCACAGCTCGGCCGGCTCCAGCGAGACACCGCGAGCGGCCCGGGCCAAGGGCTCGTCCAGATCTTCCACTCGCTCGAGCTGCCCACCGACTCCGAGCTCGCCGTACCACTGCACGGCCGCCTCGAGTCCGTCTTGCTCCGCGAGCAATCGCCGAACGGCGTCGGGCTCATGATGCCGCTCCCAGGGTTGCGCACTGCGATCGAGATTGCGCGCGAGCGGGCTGGCCAATGCGGCATCAAGCCGTTCGCACAGCCGATGCCACTCCAAATGCTGAAAACAGGAGCTCATCTCGTCGTCCTCGAGCGCGTGGACCTTACACGAAAGTCAGCCGTGAAGACTGCATCACGGATCGCCGCCTGCCGCATTCGGAAGGCCCGCTGCCGGCCAAAATCCCCTCCTGGGTCCCTGCGGATGGCCCTAGATGGAACGGCGTACCGGGCATAAGATGCCGCAACCTGGCCCTAGTCCGCGCGCGACGACGGCCGCTCACACCTGGGAGGCATCGGTGACCGCCACTCGCTCTCGTCCACGCTCGCTCCGCTCCTTCAGTGTCCCCACCCTCTTGGCCGTGCCGCTCGCGATGCTGGCCACGACCTTGCTCCCGACTCTCGCCTGGGCCTCGGGCGGAGGCGAGGGTCACTCGGCTGCGATTCCGCCCCTGTGGACCACCTCGTTCTTCGTGGTGATGCTGCTGTCCATCGCCATCTTGCCGCTCACTCCGCTCGAGCACTGGTGGCACAAAAACGGCAACAAGCTGCTCGTGGGCGTGGTGCTGGCCGCATACCCGCTGCTGCAGGTCACCGTCATCCAGCCCAACATGCACGCCCTGCTCGAGACGGTGCACGAGTACGTCTCGTTCATCGTCCTTCTGGGCACGCTGTTTTATGTCAGCGGCGGCATCTTCTTGTCGGGTGACCTCAAGGCGACCCCGGGCACCAACCTCAAGTTCCTCGCCTTCGGTACCGCCATCGCCTCGGTGGTCGGCACGACGGGCGCGTCGATGTTGCTCATCCGCCCGGTGCTCCGCACCAACCACGAGCGCAAGTTCAAGGTCCACGTCGTCGTGTTCTTCATCTTCCTGGTGTCGAACATCGGCGGCTCGCTGCTGCCCATCGGTGACCCGCCCCTGTTCCTCGGCTACCTCCGCGGCGTGCCCTTCTTTTGGACCCTGGGCCTGTGGAAGTTCATGCTGCTGGTCTCCGGGGTGCTGCTGACGATCTTCTACTTCATCGATCGGCACTACTACTCCAAGGAGGCCAAGAGCGACAAAACCTACGACGCCGCCAGCGTCGAGCCGCTGTCGATCAAGGGCAAGATCAACCTGGTGTGGCTGCTGGGCATCGTGGCCTGCGTGGCCTTCATCGGTCCCGAGTACGGGCTGGCGCGCGAGGGCGCGATGATCGCCTGCTGTGCGGCCTCGCACTTCACCACCCCCGAGGGACTCCGCGAGAAGAACTCCTTCACCTGGTTCCCCATCCTGGAGGTTGCCGCGCTGTTCATCGGCATCTTCCTGACCATGATCCCCGCCCTCGAGATCCTCAAGTCCCAGGGCGGCTCGCTCGGCGTCGACACCCCGGCTCGGTTCTTCTGGTTCACCGGTATCCTGTCGAGCTTCCTCGATAACGCCCCGACCTACCTCGTGTTCTTCAGTACGGCGCAGGGCATGGTGGAAGAGGGCGCGACCGCCTTCCAAGGCCTCGAGATGGTGGACAGCGTCGGCATCCCCGTCATCATCTTGCAGGCCATCTCGGTCGGCGCGGTGTTCATGGGCGCGAACACCTATATCGGCAACGGGCCGAACTTCATGGTCAAGGCCATCGCCGAGGAGCAGAAGGTCGAGATGCCCGGCTTCTTCGGCTACATGAAGTGGTCGGTCGGGTTCCTGATCCCGTGCTTCGTCGCGGTGACGGTCGTGTTCTTCCTGACCCAGTGAACGAAGCGAGCGTGCGGCAAAAAGGCGCGTCCCTCGGGGCGCGCCTTTTTTGTCGTCTCAGTCCGACTCGAGCCGGGCCTCGATGAACGCGGTGGGATCGTAAAACCGCGAGACCTTGCAGAAGCGGGGGCCGACGTAGCCGCACACGTGACCGTCGTACTCGCCGCGGCGGATCCCGAGGTGGATGTGCTCGGGGCCGTGGCCGTTCTCGTCGTCGTCGCCGATGTAGCCGAGCAGCTCGCCCTTGCGCACGACGTCGCCGACGTCGACCGGGATCCGGTGCCCCGAGTGATTGCACAGGTGACCGTAGATGGACACGACGTACTCGCCGCTGGGCAGCTGGTGCTCGACCGCGACGACCGAGCCATAGCCCTCGAGTCCCCCGCGCCGAGCCTGGCGCACGATGCCGTGGCCGATGGCGAAGACCGGGGTGAGGTGCTCGTGTTTGCTGTCGTCGCCGACGTGGTTGTTCGGCACGAGGAACCGCCGCCCGTGGGCGGATCCGGCCTCGTAGCCCTCGGTCGGGAACTGGAACGACGTGGCGACTTCGGGCTGCGGCGGCGCGGCCTCGGGTCGCGGCGGCGGGGACGGTTCGTCGATCTCGGGCCTCGCTACGGCGGGCGCCGCCGCGGGCGGCTCGCTCGGTGGGGGCTGCCCGCCCGCAGGAGCACACGCGACGCAGAGCGTCAGATCCCACAGCAGTGCGCGGCGAAGCAACGACATCGAGTTCCTCTTCGACCCCCGCGATTTCAATACGCAACAACCAGGGCTCGCGCCAGCTGACATCGTTCAGCGGCCTCGAAACGAAGTGTTTGCCGCAGTTGCTTCGCCGTCGTCACGTTGGCTCCAGCACTCGAGACAGGCCCGACGACCGCCCGGCGCGAAAACATCGTGAACCAGCGGCCCGTTCACGAACACCGTCCAGCTCTCCGTGCGCTTCCCCCCGCACTACGAGGCGTTTCGGGCCCTCCACGTCGCATACGAGTGCCGTGCCCTGCCCGCTATTGTTCAATGATCCCGTCGCGTTCACCCCGAACCAAAACGATCGGTGACCGGACTCGCAACGAACGCTCGCGCGCATGTTCACACACCGCCGGGGGGTGCAGGGCTTGTTCCGCTCGGACAACCTGTGTCAGAAGCCGCAGACAGGCAAAGGGGCGGAAGAACGATGGATTCGAAGACTTGGCTCATTGGTGTGGACCTTCGACAAAATGCCGAGGGGGCCCTGGCCTTTGCTGCGTGGTTGGCCAGCGTCAGTCGAGAGGACACCTTCATTCCGGCGCACGTGCTCGTGGCCGAGCACCTGCAAGCGGTGCTGCAGCGACATCACCTGGCCGAGGTCCAAGACGCGGCCAAGGTCGCGATGAAGGCTCAGATCGAAAAGCACGACACCGACGGTCACTTCGCCGATCCGATCCTCATCGAAGGCGGCACCGCCGAGGGCCGGCTCGAGATCGTTCGCGAGGAGCGAAGCGCCAACGTCCTCGTGGTCAATCGTTTCGCCACCGAGTCGCGCCGACGCTTGCGTCGCCTCGGCCGCGTCGCTCGTCGCTCGCTTCGGGCCCTGCGCTCGCCCGTCATCACCTGCCCTCCCGGACTCACCGTGGATCGCGTGGGCAAGGGACCGGTGGTCGTCAGCACCAACCTCACCGAGGAGTGCGGTCAGGCCCTCAAGTTCGGGGCCGACCTCGCCAAGCGAACCGGCCGCAAGCTGGTGGTCGCCACCGTGCGACGGCTCCCCGACCAGCAGGCGCCCGCGTACCTGGGCGACCAGACCGCCAGCAAGGTGGCCGAGGCCCGCAAGGAAGAGGCCGGCGTCGCCCTCACCAAGTGGATCGAGGACCACGGCGTCACCGTCGATGATCAGGCGGTGCTGCTCGGCGAGGTGGTGACCAACATTACCGACTACGCCGCAGAGCAAGACGCCTGCGTCATCGTGGCCGGCTCGCGGCTGCTGTCGAAGATCGAGCGCATGTTCCTGACCTCGGTGGGCCGGGGCCTGTCGGCCGTCAGCACCACCCCGGTCGCCATCGTGCCGCCCAAGGACGCCGAGGCCCAGGTCACCAAGGCCGCCAGCTAGGCGGACCTCGAACGCCAGGGTCGGCGGGCAACAGGCTCGCTCAGCCGCCCTTGCGGACCTTGGCGTGGGCGTTCCACCAGCCCTTCTTCGCCAGCTTGCTGCGCGGGTTCACCTTCTTGGCGTCCGCATACGTCGCCTTGGACTCCGCGTAGCGGCCGAGGTCGTACAAGGCCTCGCCGCGGAGCAACAACCCGCGCAGGTCCTCGGATTCCATCGCGAGGATTTCGTCGGCGATGGCCAGCGCCCGCTCGGCGTTGCCCGACCGCGCCCATACCTTGCCTTCGTGCCGCAGCGCCTCGAGCAGCCCTTCGCGGGCCTCGGCGTTGTCCGGCCACACGGAGGACAGGTCGCGGTAGGCCGCGCTCGCGTCGCTCCAGACCTTGCGGCGAAGCCCTCGCTCGCCCTTGGGTAGCAGCTGGTCGGCGGCCGCCCGTCGGAAGCGGGTCAGCGCCTCGTGCCCGGGGTCGATCAACGCCAGGTTCGCCAGCGCGAGGGCGAGGCTCTTCTCCGGCGGATCCCGCCAGTGCGACGCCGCCAGTGCGGCCTCGGCCTGCGCCACGAGCTCTTCGGCGGTCACCGGTCCAGCCGGGCGGGCGGGCGGAACGACCTCGGGGCCCTGAATCTGCTCTTCGCCCCCGCTCTCGTCGTCGCTCAGGATGAGCTCGTCACCAGTATCGCCGGAGTCCTCGGGGAGCACGACGAGGTCGGAGCCCGTGTCCGCGTCGACCACCGCGGCCTCGACGGGCGCGGGCTCGGGCGCAGGAACGGTGGTGGGCGGCGTGGGGGTCGGTGCCGCTTCGACGCCGCGCTCCTCGGGCCGGTCCTCGCGCGGAGGATCGCCGTTGAGCAGGCGCCCGAAGATGTCCGGGCTCAAGGCCAGCAGCACCGCCGAGGCGAGCAGGCCCCCGAGCAACACGAACGCGAGCGCCTTGACGCCGCCCGCCATGCCGCCGCGGGTCTGCCCGGTGGTGGTCGCGACCACGGGGGTGGGCGCAAAGGAGGTGGACGGCAAGGCGGCGGAGAACGACGGGCCCGAGGGGCCCCGCGGCGCGGGAGCGACCAGCGTGCGCTCTTGCTTGGGTCGCGCGGCCACCTGGGTCATCTCGCGGCGCTTGTAGGGCTGCGTCTGCATGTCCAGCGACGCGATCGCAGCGCGATGGAAGCTGGCCGAGGCGGCGGGCGAGGGATCGTCGGCCGAGGGCTTCGGGCCGCTGTCCCCTTCCATGTTGAGCCCGAGCACGGCCGCCACCGCGGTGGCTCGCCCGTCCACCGCACGAGTGAGCTCGTACTCCAGCGCCCGCATGGTGGGCGGTCGATCTTGAGGCGACCGCATCAGGCACCGGGCGAGCACCGAGGCCAACGCATCGGGCACCTCGGGCCGATACTCGGTGACCCGGTCGGCCTCGCGCGCGCCCTTTTGCATGAGCACGTCGATGGCGTTGCGCCCCTCGAAGGGCAGCCGCCCCGCCAACATCTCGAACACGATGCAGCCCACCGCGTAGATGTCGGAGGACACGGTGGCCTCGAGCCCCGCGCCCTGCTCGGGCGCCATGTAGTCGGGCGAGCCCATCACCACCCCGGGCGAGGTCTGCCGCGAGTCGGCCCCGTTGGTCTTGCAGATGCCGAAGTCGAGGACCTTGACGAAGTCGGGGTCCTTGCCGCGCGAGGTCAGGATGACGTTGTCGGACTTGAGGTCGCGATGGATGATGCCGACCTCGTGGGCGGCCGCCACCGCGCGGCAGATCTGGCGAGCGATGTGCACGGCCCGGCGCACGGCCAGCGGCCCTTCGGTCCCCACCACGTCGCCGACGTTGCGCCCCTCGAGCAGCTCCATCACGAAGTAGACGTCGTCGTCCTCGGTGGTCCCGATGTCGACGACGTCGATGATGTTGGGGTGCCCGGTCTGGGTCGCGGCCCGGGCCTCCTTCTGGAAGCGAGCGACGATGTCGGCGTCGCGGGTGTAGACCCGGTGCAGGATCTTGAGGGCGAAGGTCTTGCCGAGCGACAGGTGCTTGACGCGGAACACGGCCCCCATGCCGCCGATACCGATGATGCCTTCGATGCGATAGCGCTTGCCGACGATCTGGCCCACCCAGGCCTTGGCCGCGTCGCGAAGGTTGTCGCTGCTGGTGCCCCAGACCCGCCGCGCCTGCGACAGCTCCACGACCTCGGAGTCGCGCAGGGGCATGGTGCCGAGGGAGTCTTCGTCGGCGGCGGCCACCAGGGCCTCGCTGATGCTGATCGCGCTGCTGTGCTCGGCCGCCTGGCGCAGCGAGGAGAAGTCGCGCTGCGACAGCGCCGTGATGTCGCGCCCCTCGAGCTTGTACTCGCGCGCAAAAATCTCGCGCATGAACTCACCGACGCGGTCGGCGTCGCAGCCGGGGAAGTGCTCGCTCAGCACCTTGCTCAGCGCGGCCCGAAACTCGCCTGCGTTCTGGTAGCGCTCGCGAGCATCCTTGGCCAAGGCGCGCAGGATGACGGCATCGAGCCCCTCGGGGATGCCCGGCACCAGACCCGAGGGCGTCTTGACCTTGGGATTGCGAACCGCCGCCAGCGCCTGCTGGTGGCTCCGGCCCGCGGAAGGAAAGAGCTGGCGCCCGGTGAGCAGCTCCCACAGCACGATGCCGCAGGCGTAGATGTCGGTACGCCGATCGGCGGGCAGGCCCTTGGCTTGCTCGGGCGCGAGGTAGCTGTAGCGGCCGAACACGACGCCGGGGCTGGTCATCTCGCGCTTGATGGCGCTCTTGGCCAGGCCGAAGTCGGTGAGCTTCACTTCGCCACGGTAGCCGACCAGCAAGTTGGGCGGCGAGATGTCGCGGTGGACCAGCTCGAGCGAGAAGGCGTCATGAGCGTACTCGAGCCCACGAAGAATCTCGCGGATGACGAAGATGGCGACCTCGACCGGGATGCGGCGGTGGAGCTTGGCGCAGCGATTCCACACCGCGCGGAGGTCCTTGCCCTCCACCAGCTCCATGGCGAGGTAGTACTCGTCGTCGATTCGACCGGCGTCGAAGACCTGCACGAGGTTGGCGTGGTTGAGCCGCACCACGACCTTGGCCTCGTCGAGGAAGCGCCGATGCACGCCCTGGTCCTCCACGCTGTGGAGCACCTTCTTGACGACGCACATCTTTTCGAAGCCGCCGGTCTCGCCAGCGGCGGTGAGGAACAACTCCCCCATGCCGCCGCGGGCCATCGGGCGCACCAAGACGTACTTGCCAAAAACCTTGGGGAATCCCCTCGATTCGGCCTCATTGCCGGTCGTCGTCCGAGCCTCCCCCTGCGAGCTTGACACGCCTCGCGCATGATAACCCGGGCTCGGGGGCATAAAGCCCCATCACCGATTCCCATCCCCGGACGCCGGCGGTCAGGGCTCCGATCCAGCGTGTAGCACCACGACTGGGTCGGTTGTGGCCCCCGTCACCTCGGACGCCGACAACTCCCATTCCCGCGCTCGAGCCCGCTGCCGGGGCGGCTTCACTCGCGAAATGTAAGTTCCGGGCACGACTCGCCGGGCGCGCACGAGCCCCTGCGCATCCGTTCGCTGGCGCCGAAAAGGGCCTCCGTCGACCTGGACGTCGGGCCAGGGGTTGCCGTCGGTGTCGACCACCCGCACCGCAATGTCCATCGAGATCTCGTCGAGTCGCAGCTCGACGGTGGCTCCCGGCTCGACGCTGCCGCGCTGCAGCAGCTCGCGACCGTCCTGAATGGCCCGAAGGGTGTAGGGCCCGTCGGCGAGCCCCTCGAACGCAAACACGCCGCCCTCCGCCTCGGCCCGGTGCTGCTCGTGACGGCGCAGCTCGGAGCGCGCCAGCACGACCGCCCGGGGCAGCGCTTCGCCGGCCGCATCGAGCAATCGACCGGTGATGGCCGCCTCCGCCTCGCGCAGCACGAGCTTCACCGGGTTGTCGGCGTCGCCGACCTCTTCGAGGTCGATGTCGATCGAGCCGGGGGCAAAACCCGGGACGCGGGCGGTGATCAGCACGCGGTCGATCACGGGCAGTAGGTCGGTGTGGCAGGCCTCGCGCGCCTGCTGGCAGGGGTCGCACGGGGGCCGCTCGATCTTCGCCAGGGAAAACTCGCCGTCGGCATCGCTCGAGGTCCGCGGGCTCACCACGGGCAGCACCGCGCCGGGGTCCTCGTCGGTCGGGGCCGCGACCACGATCTGCGCCCCCGCGACCGGCTGCCCCTGCGGGTCGACGACCTGCCCCCATAGTCGCGCCAAAGCCCGTGTCTCGAGCTCGGCCTCCACGCCGGGGCGCAGCGTCCAGGGTGCGGCGGGCACTCGCGCCGGGTGGTTCAGCTGCGGACACACGCGCCCCTTGCAGCCCGGGCCCTCGAAGTGCCCTTCCCGATCGAGCGCCACCACGCCATCGCGGATGCGCGCCACCTCGCCGTCGGCATTCAGGCACCACAGGATGAGCTGACCTTCGACCACCGCGCCGCCGTCCTCGTCGACGACGTGGCCGGAGACGCGGCCGTGTCCGGCGATGGTGACCTCGCGCGCGGCAACGGCCCCTCCGCGTCGGCCACCGGCCGCGGATCCCTTCGCCGACCCGCCATCCGCCGACGCATCGTCGTCTCCGGCACGAGCCGAACGCCGCGACGAACGATCGGCGGGGCCATAGAGCACCCACAGCGCCGCGAGCACGGCGAGCACCGCCGCGACGAGCCCCAGCCCGCGGACTCGGGCCGAGGTCATGAGTTCAATACCGAGGCCATGATCCCCTCGGCCCGCGCCCTCGCCTCGGCGAGCACGTCGTCGACCAGGGCATCGACCTCGGTCTGCACGGCGGCGATCTGGCTGGGCTCGAGCCCGCCCTCGCTGCCCGCGAGTGCGTAGACCTTGGCCTTGGGCTCGGTGCCGCTGGGGCGCACGGTGAGCCGACACCGCGCCTTGCGGCCCCCTCGCGTGCCTTCGAGGTCGTAGAGCAGCACGTTGCCCGGAAGGTCGCGGGTGGCACTGCCCGTATCGCGGGGCAGCGAGCGATCTTCGACCCGCACCACGTCGAGGCCCCCGATGCTCGGCGGCGGATCGGCCCGCAGCTGTCGCATCAGCTCGGCGATCGCCTCACGGCCCGCCGCACCATGGGCGTACAGGTTCTCGGTGCGCTCCCGGTGATAACCGTGTGTGCACCACACCCGCTCGAGCATGCCGAACAGGGTCAGCCCCTCGGTCTTGGCCATGGCCGCCGCCTCGACCAACAACCGGGCCGCCACCGCGCCGTCCTTGTCGTGCACGTGGTCGCCCCGCATGAAGCCGTGGCTCTCTTCGCAGCCGAAGAACACGGTCTTGTCGGGCTGCTCCGCCTGCATGCCCGCGTGGTGCTTGAAGCCCACTAGCAAGTCGTCGACGACCTCGATGCCCGCGTCGCGGGCCATGCTCCCGATGAGCGGCGTGGTGACCAGCGTGGTGAGCACCCAGCCGTTGGGCGGGCGCGAGGCGTGCCGCAGCACGTGGTCGAACATCAGCACGCCGAGGCGGTTGCCATCGATCGCGTGGAACTGGCCGTCGGCGTCCTTGGCCAGCGCGCCGAGCCGATCTGCATCGGGATCGGTGGCGATCACCAGCTCGGCGCCTCGCTCGGTGGCGAGCTGACGACCAAGCTCCATCGACGCGGGCGACTCCGGGTTCGCGCTCTTCACCGTGGAGAAGCGTCCGCCGTCGGGGTCGCACTGGCGCTCGACCAGGTGCAGCGTGACCCCCGTGCCCTCCAGCGCAGGAACCACCGCGGTGTGCCCCACCCCGTGCAATGGAGTGAAGACGACCGAGAGCCCGGCTGCCGCCATCGGCTCGGCCGGAGCCACGCCCTGGTCGCGCACGAACTGGTGGTACGCGGCGTCGACCTCATCGAGGGACAGGCACTCGATCCGTGCGTCCGCCTCGGGGTCGAGCGGCGGCAGAGCTTCGGTCATCGCCTGCCGAATGGCCGCCATCAGCGCTTTATCGCGCGCTCCGAGCACCTGCGCGCCGTCGGGGCCGTAGATCTTGATCCCGTTGTCGCCCGGCGGGTTGTGGCTCGCCGAGATCACGATGCCCGCTCCGCAGCCGCGGTCCCGCACCACGTACGACAGCTGCGGCGTGGGCCGAGCCGCGTCGATGAGCAACACCGAAACCCCGTCGCTGGCCAGCTGCCGGGAGACGACGCGCGCGAACACGTGACTGTCGCGTCGCGTGTCGAAGGCCACCGCGACCTTCATCGGCACCCCTTCGTCGCGCATCGCCGCGACCAAGCCCCGCGCCGTCTCGCGCAGCACGATGGGGTTGATGCGATTCGGCCCCGGACCCACCAGGCCACGACGCCCCCCGGTTCCGATCGGCAAGGGCCCCTCGAATGCATCCGCCAGCGAGGCCCGAGCCTCGGCGTCCCCGTCCCGCGCTCGATCGACCTGAGCCTTCAGCTCGTCGCGGAACTCGGCGTAGGTCGGTTCGGTCAGCCACCGCACGATCGCGGCATGGGCCGGCGGTGGGACTCCGAGATCACTCGGCGACAAATCGATCGGTGCGTCGTTCTTGGACACGGCGCGGATCTTACGCCGGAGCAGCACGCATGTTGAGGGGGCGCGGCGGAGCCAAATGCGCCACCGATATGGACCGCGCTACGACGCCGTTTAGATGGGTACGAGCGGTCACCCCCGCGCTCGTGACATCGATCGACCTAGCGTGAAATCGACGAGCCCGGTCGTGCGTTGGGAGTCTGGCGACACGAGCCGTCCCGCGGGTCGTCGCGTCCCCGTTTTGCCCCGAGCCAAGCTCGACGATTTATGGAACACTACGAAAAGCTCGGTGTCGTGTTTTTGCTGTTCCAACCCCGGTGAGTGACGAAGGAGTCTTCTCGATGCGCCAACCTCTATATAACCGGCTGCGGCCATTCCTTCGCCGTGACCTACGGGCTCGACTCGTGTCCGCCCTGGTCACCGTGCTCGTCCTGACGGGCCTGAGTTGGCTGGGCATCTCCGCCCTGACCAACATCGACAGCCGCGAGGCCCACGAGCTACGCGTCGCGGCCGGCCTCGAGCACGTCGACGCCGTGTGTGGGACGGGCTCGCACCTTTCGGAGTGCAACTACGACGATCGCACCCAAGAAAAGGTCGACCGCGAGTTCTTCCGTCGCCGCGGCATCCGGGTCGCCATCCTCTCCGAGCTCGAGCAGCGCATCGAGATGGCCATCAGCCAGCTCGACGAGGCGGACCGCCTCCTGCAAGACATGGAGCTCGACCCCCGCACCGGGGAAATGGCCGGCGACACCGTCGCCCTGCGGGCCGCGCTCAGCGAGTCCATCATCAATGTCGCCCCGGCCACCATGAGCTCGGTCGAGGTGCGGCGCGCCCGGCTGCTCGAGCGCCTCGACGAGTTCGAGCCCGCGCCCAAGAACGCACGCGAGGTCGAGCGCCGCCTCGGCATGTTCGCCAAGGTCAACGGCAAGGACGTCGAGGTCCACCAGGACCCGACGCCGAAGGGAATCGGCTGGATCAAGGCGGATCGCCGCTCCAACATCCAGGCCAACTCCGTGCACGACGACCTGGTCTCCGCGGTGAGCTCCGAGCGCGTCGAGCTGCTCGCCGTTCGCACCCGGGTCCGAGCCATGCTCCAGCGCGACGGGGTCCGGGGCGGCGAGCGACAGCTGACCAACCGCGTCGAGCTCATCGAGAACATCGAGCGTGGGCTCGGCCAGGGCAACGACCCCAACTCCGAGCTGTTCGCTCAGCGCATCGAGGTCGCCACCTGGCTCGCCAGCAAGGGGCACGTGGACTGGCTCGACGGCGACGCCGGGTTGGACGTGGGCGCCGCCATGATGCACAAGCCGGTCGCGACGCTCATCTCCGACTCGATGTACGACGTCGATCTCGACCTCGCCCGGGTCGCCCACAGCGACCTCGAGACGCTGCACGCGATGATCTCCGACCCCAGCCACGAGCTGTGGGCCAGCGGCTGGATCGACAGCCTCGCCGCGCGCACCACCATCCTCAAGCCGATGGTTCGCTACCGCTCGCCCATCGGCGGCGGTGAGCGCTGGCGCCTGTTCGGCGTGGTCACCTTCCTGCTCTCGGGCATCATGCTGATGCTGGTCGGTCCCATCGTGACCGCCACCTCCACCGCTCGCGAGCGCGAGGCGGGCACCCTGCCCGTGCTTCGCATGACCGGCCTGTCCGCAGGCGACCTGGCCCTGGCCATGGCCATCGGGCCCAACGTCTTCGCCCTGGTCACCGGGGCGGGCCTGTTGGTCCTGGCGCTGCCCGTGCTCGCCCTGACGGCGGGCCCGAGCGCGATGATGGTGCCGGTGGGCCTGCTGCTGCTGCTCACCGCGGCCACCCACCTCACCGCCATCGGTCTGGGCGATGCCCTCGGTCAGCGCGTCAACGCGATGGTCGTCGGCGGTCTGCTCGGCGTCGCCGTCCTGGGCCCCGGCCTGGTCGGCGCGGTCATGGTGGTCGGCGACATGGCGGCCACCGGCCTGCTGCTCGGGCCCCTGCCCGCGCTGGTGGGTGAGGCGGTCGGTATGAGCGGGCTGCCCTACGCCAACCTGCTCGAGCACGGTCACCTCAGCTCGTCCATCCTCGGCTACACCGTCGCGGTGCAGACCTTGCTCGGCGGCCTGTGCCTGCTCAGTTGGCGACGCCGCGTCGAGCAAGCCTGGGCGCCGCTGTTCCGTCCCATCGAGGGGGCGGCGTTGGCCCTGGCCTCCGTGGGCTGCAGCGCCCTGGCCGTCTTCGACTTGTCGCAGCGGCTCGACGTCCAGACCTACGACACGGTCAACCTCATCACCTTCGTCTCCACGGCCTTCCTCATGCCCATCCTCGGGTGGCTGCTGGTCTCCAGCCTCGTTCGCCCCGCGCGAGCGAGCGCCATGGCCAGCGTGTCCGAGGTCCGACGTGCCTTCCTGCGCTTCCAGCTGTTCGTGGTGCTCACGGGCGCGGCCCTGGCCGCTGCGTATGCGCTGGTGCTCGACGGCACGCACCTGCGGGCCGAGAAGTCCGAGGTCATGTGGGCCACGCTGACGCAGGGCCTGCTCGTCGCCGAGACGGCGGTGGCCACCCTGCTGCTGGCCTCGCGCCGTCGCAAGGGCCGGCACCGCGTGTTCTTCGTCGGCACCGCGGTCGCCCTGCTCCAGCTCGGGTTCGCGGTCGCCGTGTACAACCTCGAGGTCGAGCACGTGGCCTTCACCCAGAAGGCCGGCCTGCCCTTCATGGTCGGCATGGATGCCTCCCCGTACTGGATGGCCTTCCTGCTCGTCGCGTGGGCGGCCGGGCTCGGGCTGGTGCTCGCCGCCCTGCTCCGCGAGCGCGGCCGCGAGGAGCAGCAGCCGCAAGAGGCCGCGTCCGCTGCAGACGACGAGGTCGAGAAGGGTCGACGCTGGCTCCACTGAGCCCCGTCCCTCTTCCCGGGAGCCCATCGGCTCCTTCGGCGGCCCGCGATCCCCTCGGATCTCGGGCCGTCGCCCGTTTCGAAGCGGGAGCCCAGGCCGGCTTCGGCCCCCGAACGAGGCCCGCGATCACCGCAGAATGAGGCCCGGATCACCTCGATCCCGCGTTTTTTGCGCGGGTATGAAATTGTAGGGCCGGATGCATGCAACGATCGGCAAATCGTTACGTCAACAGTGGTGCGGGGGCGCGACCCGCGTTTGAGTTCTCCGTGCAGGGTGCGTCTTTGGGTCCGTGGTGGGGCCGACGGAGAAACAGGCAATTCGGCCTTACGCGATTCGCGCCTCCGCTCATTCCTTCGAAGCCTAGTTCAGATCGCTCTCCTACCTTTCCTCTCAACAAGGGGAAACGTAAGGTGCGGTGGTCTCCCGCGCCTCGAGGAATGTCCCCAATGAAGCCATCGATCGCTCTGGCCCTCCCCCTCCTCACGCTCACCCTTGCCATCGGCGCTGCCCCGGCCTCGGCCAGTGAGCCGGTCGATCCACTGGATACGCCGGAAGGGGCGATTCCGATGGGCCCGCAGATCGGCCCCGGCCCCGGCAGCCTGGTGTCCGACGAGCGACCCCAGCACCTCGGCGACAAGATCCTGTTCGTCAACTTCGACGGCGCGGACATGAACGCCTGCGGGAACAACAACCCGCAGAACAACTGCTCGACCATCTTCAACGGCACGGTGCTGCCGTTTTCGGGCACCGACGTCCAGCAGGCGTCCATCATCCAGGTCATCCGCAAGCGGGTGCAGGACTTCGGCATCACCGTCACCAACGTGCGTCCCGCCAGCGGCGACTACGACATGGAGATGGTGGGCAACTGGCAGGGCGCCGACCCCTCCTTTGCCGGAGTTGCGCCCAACATCGACTGCTTCGACAACGCGGGCGGCGAGACCTCGTTCACCCTCGAGGCCAGCGGCTCCGCCGACGGCATTGCGGAGATCGTGCTGCAAGAGCTCGCCCACACCTGGGGCCTCGAGCACATCGACGACCAGTCCGATCTGCTCTATCCGACCACGCAGGGCAGCAACAAGACCTTCCGCGACGAGTGCATCAAGATCGTCAGCGACACCGACCTGAACCCGAGCAACGGCATCTGCAACTCGGTGCACACGCAGTTCTGCGACTTCGGCTGGCAGAACAGCTACCAGGAGATGCTGTACCTGTTCGGACCCTCGGTGGCCGACACCGCGCCGCCGAGCGTCTCGATCGTCAACCCCAGCAACGGGGAGAACATCGAGGGCGGTGACCTCGAGCTCATCATCTCGCTGGTCGACGATCAGACGCCGGCCGTCATCGGGGCCGAGATCGTGATCGACGGCGATGCCCTGCCCGAGCCGCTCGAGGCGGGCGGTGCCTATGCGGCCCCCGGCGAGCTCACCTTCCCCATCGAAGGCCTGCCCGACGGCAACTACACCGTGCGCGTCGACATCGAGGACGAGTCCGACAACCCCGCGTCCGACGAGGTCAGCTTCACCGTGGTCGGCAACCCCCAGGGCGGGGGCGAAGACGGAGGCGGAGCCGACGAGTCCGGCGGAGGTGAAGGCGCGGACGATGCCGGCGGAGGCGGAACCGGAGGCGATGCAGGCGGTGGCGACGGAGGCAACGCCGATGGCTCCGGCGGCGACGATGCGGGCATTGCCGACCCGGGCCAGCCCACCAACGACGGCTGCGACTGCCGAACCGACGGTGGCCACGGCCCAGGCACCGCATTGGGCCTGCTCGGCCTGCTCGGCCTGGTGATTCGCCGCCGTCGCGACTGAGCCCGCGGCCTCGTCGACCCCCGCGCCACCGCCCATCTCGGACGACGGCGGGGCGTCGTGGGCGAATATCGGCGAACGACGCCGGGACTGCCGCCGCGACGAAGCGCCCCACGGCATGGTGAGCGAGCGCGCGGCCTGCTAGCTTTTGGTGTGCCGATGCTCGGCCCCTTCGCTCTGTTCCTCGCGCTGGATCCCAGCGCTGCCAACGATCTCGCGCTGCCCCTGAGCACGCCCGCCCTGCCGGCTGCGCCCCTGCGCGCCGACACGTTTCCGCGGGCCATGGGCGAGCCCGAGATCCTCTACATCAACTTCGACGGAGGGGTCCTGCAGACCGGGTGCGGCAACGATCCGCACTACGACTGCAGCACGCTGGCCGGGCTCTTCGACGGCTACGTCGGCCCCTTCGAGGGCAACGAGACCCAGCGGATCTCCATCCTCCAGGCCACCCGCAAGGACGTCCAGGACTTCGGCGTCCGCGTGGTGCTCGATCGGCCCCCCGAGGATCAGGACTACACCATGGTCATGTACGGCGACCTCGGGCCGCAGAGCTTCGCCGGGGTCGCACCGTACATCGACTGCGAGGATCGCCGGGCGGGCGACACCAGCTTCACCCAGGGCTTCACCGGTTCGAATACCGGGTCCACCGTCATCCTCCAGGAGGCCGCGCATACCTGGGGGCTCGAGCACGTCGACGCCGAGTTCGACATCCTCAACCCCTTCAAGGCGGCGGGGCTCAATCAGTTCTTCAACGACGAGTGCTTCAAGATCGTCGCCAATACCGATCTCGAGCCGACCACCGGGTCCTGCAACCAGGTCCACACCCAGTTCTGCGAGACGGGCTATCAAAACAGCTGGCAGGAGATGAACCTGCTGTTCGGGCCGGCGGTGGCCGACGTCACCGTGCCCACGCTGGAGATCACCAACCCGCTCGACGAGAGCACCTTCGTGCTGCCCACCACCATCGCGCTGCTGGGCGAGATTCAGGACGACCAGCACCCGCAGTTTTACAACCTCCAGATCTTCGACGGCGACACGATGATCTTCGACGACACCCGGGTCGGCCTCGACCTGCTGCTCGTCAACCCGCCCGAGGGTGAGTACGACCTGCGGGTGGTCCTCGCCGACGAGGCGGGCAACGCGACCGAAGACCGGGTGCGCTTCACCATCCTGCCCGAGGGCAGCGAGCTGCCGCCCGATCCCGACGACGAAGACGACCCCAACGAGCCCGAGCCCGCCGGATGCCGCGCGGCGGGAACCGCCGGCTCCACGTGGGCGTTGATGGGCTTGCTGCCGCTGTTGGTCGCGCGTCGACGGAGCCGCGCATGAACCCCCTGGCGCTGCTCCTGCTCGCGGCAGCGCCAGTCGAGCTCGTCATCCCCTCCGAGGGGGCTCCCGGGCCCACCGCGGACGAAGCCTCCGAGTCCGTGCCCGTCTCCCAGCGGCGGCATCGCATGGACATGCCGCTGCCGCCTCGGCCCAGCGCGCTCACCAGCGACCCGCAGCCGACGGCCGCTCGCGAGGTCGGCACCAACACCATCGTGTTCGTGAACTTCGATGGCGTGGAGCTGGGCTCGTGCAACCCGAGCAACAGCAAGCGCAACTGTCACTGGTACAACACGGAGAAGGCCTTCCCGCCCTTTTCCGGCACCATCCAGACCAAGGTCTCCGTGCTGCAGGCCATGCGCCGCGACGCGGCCGACTTCGGCGTACGCATCACCGGTCAGCGGCCCCCCGACTCCGAGGACTACACGATGGTCATCTACGGGGGCACCGAGGCGGAGTACGGCGCCTTGGGCAGCGCCCCCGCGGGCGACTGCCTCGACCAGAACCCCAACCAGATCGCCTTTGCCCACGTCGACGGCGACCTGGTCGAGTGGATCAACGGCGGGGCGACCACCGCCCTGCACGAAGCGGCCCACAGCTGGGGCCTCGATCACATCGATACCGAGGGCACGATCATGTTCCCCTCGGGCAACAACCAGCCCACCACGTTCTTCGACGGCTGCGCGGCGGTGGTGACCGACGTCGAGCTCACCCCCGGCGCCGGCTCCTGCCCCGAGATCAACGAGCAGAACTGTGGCAGCGAAGGCTCGCAGGACCCGCGGGCCACGCTGGCCGAGCTGTTCGGCGAGCCCTACGTCGACGTGACCCCGCCCACGGTCGAGCTGGTCGAGCCCCGCGATGGCCAGTACTTCCAGGCCCCCGCCGACTTCGACGTCATCCTCGACATCCAAGACGACCTGCACCCGCAGGTCTACGACGTCGCCTTCTGGCTGGGCGCCGATCCCAAGCCCGAGAGCAGGCCCTTCGTCGAGAACTACTTCTCGGTAGCGCAGCTGCCCGTGGGCACCTGGGAGTTCCACGTCGAGTTCGTCGACGAGGCCGGGCACGCGGCCCGGCTCGACTTCGAGATCGAGGTCGGGGAAGACCCCCCGCCCACCCCGACCGAAGACGGCTGCTCGGGCTGCGGCGTCGCAGCGGGGCGCACGCCGGGTGTAAGCGGACGCGCGGGGCTCGTTGTCTTGCTGCTGGGGCTCGTGGCATGTCGCCGCCGCCCGCGGTAAGACTTCGCCCGCTCATGCGCGCCACGCTTCGCTCCGTATCCCTGGGCCTGCCCGTCCTCGCCGCGCTGTCCATGGTGGCTGGCTGCCCCACCGACGCCGGCAACCCCTACGCCACCAAGGCCAAGAAGCCCCCGGCCCCTCAGGTGGGCGTCGAGGATCCTCGCGTGGTCGAGCGCGACGGCGAGCTGTACACGCAAAAGACCATCGAGCGCATCGAGGAGCGCGAGCGCGACGAGAGCAAGGAGCGCGGCCTCGGCTCGGGGCGCCCCGACGAGACCAACGGCGTGTGCCGACTCTACGCGCCCGAGCTCCCCCACCCGCAGTGCTGCAAGGCCGAGTTCGGCTTCGACGTCGAGGCCGCCCAGAAGCACTGCGACGTCGACATCTACCTGGGCGAGTCGTTCCGCTACTCGTGCGGCTACTACTTCCACGACGACGCCGGGTACCGCTGGTTCCGCCTGAGCAAGCTGCCCGACACCGACCAGGCCAAGGCAGCCGAGCACCACGACCGCAAGCTCGTCGAGTCGCTGGGCGACAAGTACACCAAGTCCAGCCCCGTCCCCGGCGTGCCCGGAGCCTACTGGAGCCGTCACGAGCGCTTCCGCTGGGCCTTCCTGCCGGGCTGGGACAACGTGCGTCAGCTGAGCTGGGACCAGCGCTCCTGCACCGACGAGGGCATCACCGAGCTCATCAAGGAGATCATCGCGGCCAAGCCGGCCCCCGAGGGCGGCAAGCGGCTGGGCAAGATCCCCAAGGCCCGCAAGTAGCTCCCGCGAGCCTCCTGAAGCAAAGAGCCCGAGCTGGTCACGCAGACCTGCTCGGGCTCGACTCGTTGGGGCGAAGGATGGCCGGGTTCAGGCGCCGCAGGACCACTTGCCGAGGCGCTCGGCCTTGTTGCCCTCGAGCTTGATGATGGCGTCGCCCGCCCCCTCTTCGTAGATCATCCGAACCCACAGCTCGTTGGACCCGGTGCCGTCGATGTCGAGCACGCCCATGACCTCGAAGACGTCTTTGCGGGACTGCGACTTGGCCAGCAGGATGAGGTCGTCGAGGTTGCCGTCGCGGGCGAGGAACACACCGCTCCACTTGTACTGCTCGGCCATCGTCGGGTGCGGCACGAACACGGAGTAGATGCCGTCCTTCTTGTCGTTGCCGTCGATGTCGATCTCGGCGACCTGGTGGGCGCTGACCTCTCCCTTGCCCGCCTTGGCGGTGAGCTTGGCCTTGGTGTCGTCGTCGAGGGTCACGGCCGCGGGCGCGGTGGACTCGTCGGGGACGAGCTTGACGATCTTCAGGGCCGAGGGCGGCCATGCGCCGTAGGAGAACTCGGCTCCGCCCTTCACGCCCTCGGCGCTCAGCGCAATCTTCTTGCCCGAGCCGGCCATGCACGCGGGCTCGGTCTTCTCTCCGACCTTCTTGTTGAAGGCCTGGTCGCCGCCGCTGACCCGGACATCCGCGCCGTCGGGCACCATGGACAGGCACTCGGTGCCCGCCTTGACCGTGCCCTTGTCCTTGTCGAAGCACGCCAGCGGGATGAGGGCGCCCTCGATCTGGAAGAACACCATGCTGGTCTCGGGCGGCACCGGGCCCTCGGCTCCGTCCTCGCCGTCGGCCACCTGAAGCGGAGCCTCGCCCTCGTCTCCGGCCGGCTCTTTCGCGTCGCCGGGCTTGGCCTTGGCGTCCGCCTTACCGGCCTTTTCGTCCTTGCCCTTGTCCTCGCCCTTGTTGCAAGCGGCGGTGAAGAGGGCCAGAGCGCCCAGAACCGGGAAGATCGCACGTGCGGTCATGTCCGTGGGGTAACACAGCCTCTGCGACCGCGGAAAGCCCCCGCACCAAACCGGCACCGACGGGGCCGTGATGCTCGTAGCTCGGCGCTGCTCGGCCTCTCAGGCGACGTCTTCGAGCTCGGCGCCTCGGGCCAGGTCGTGCACCCGGCTGCGGCGGATGGCGCTGGGCGGCCGCTGGATCTCCCGCACCATGTCTCCCAGGCCCTCGAGGGTCAGCGGATACATGGGGTACACCTGCCGAATCGCGCCGATGGTGGGTGCGTCCCAGATGTGCGGGGGCTCGGGGTTGAGCCACGCGGATCGAGGGAAGCGATCGGCCAGGCGCGCCAACCACGTCAGCCCGGTGGGCCCGCGGGTGCCGTCCCACCAGTTGCCGCTCGACATCAACAGCTCGCCCGGGTGCATGTACGCGTCGCCTACCATGATGAGCCGCCAGTGCGAGTCGTAGGTACGCAGAAGCTCGTCGACGCCGATGCCCTTGGTGAAGGCCGCGTCCTCGTAGACCTTGCGGTACACGCAGTTGTGGAAGTAGTAGGGCTTGAACTCGCGGAAGCTCCCGCCGCGATGGCAGGCGGAGAAGAGCCGACCGACCAGGTGCGAGTAGGGATCCATGCTGCCGCCGACGTCCATCAGCAGCAGCACCCGCACGTCGTTCTTGCGCGGCGGTCGGGTCACGATCTCGAGGTCGCCGCAGTTGCGGGCGGTGGCGTCGACGGTCTCGTCGAGGTCGAGCTCTTCGTCGGCCCCCTTGCGCGCCATGGTTCGTAGGCGCCGCAGGGCCGCGGCGATCTGGCGGGTATCGAGCACGAGGTCGCGGCGATAGGCCCGGAAGCGGCGAGCGTCGGCCACGGCCAGGGCGCTGCGTCCACCGCCCCCGCCCATGCGCACGCCCGAGGGGTGCTGGCCCCCCGTGCCGAAGGGCGAGGTGCCGCCGCTGCCGATCCAGCGGTTGCCTCCCTCGTGGCGCTTCTTCTGCTGCTCGAGGCGCTCGAGCAGCTGGCGGCGCAGCTCGTCGATGCCCATCTCCTCGAGCGCCTTGCGGAGCTCGGGGTCGAGGTGCAGCAGCTCGCGCGGGTTCTCGAGCCATTGCGCCAGCTCTTCGCTCAGGTTGCGGAGGTCTCGCTCGACGCCGCGGAACGACTCGGCGAAGGCCTGGTCGAAGGCGTCGTAGTGGGTCTCGGTGGAGACCAACAAGCAGCGCGCCACCTGATAGAAGCCGTCGAAGCTGTCCTCGTGCAGGCCATCGCCGAGCGCCTGCATGAAGGCGAGCCAGTTGTGGGTGCTCACCGGGACGCGGTGGCTTCGCAGGTTGTAGAAGAAGTCGAGAAAGGCCACGCCGAAGGGGAGTCTACGACACCGCGACGAGCGCCGCGGCGGCGAGGTCACGAGCGCGGCAGGAGGGGGAATGGAATCCTCGACAGACCCCGTACGCCGCCGCGTACGGCCTTTTGCCGGCATTGCGCCGAACCGCCGATCGGTGGTGGCCCGGCCCCGATCGAGGAGCTAGCACGCGCAGATGCCGAGCATCGCCCTGACCACATTCGCGGTGACGTTCACCACCTTCCTGCCCATGGTCGACCCCTTCGGCAACATGTCGATCTTTGCCGTCATGACCGAGGGCATGCCCCGCGCCGCGCAACGACGCGTGGCCTACAAAGCGTGCGCCTTTGCCCTGGGCATCGTGCTCGCGTTCGGCTTCTTTGGCCAGGAGCTGCTCGAGATCTTCGGCATCACCACCAACGGCCTGAAGATCGTCGGCGGCATCATCTTCCTGATCATGGGCTACGACATGCTGCAGGCTCGGCTCGCCCGCACGAAGGTCTCCAACCCGCCCACCGCCGACGAGGTCACCGAACTCGATGACCTCGCCCTGACGCCGCTGGCCATCCCGCTGCTGGCGGGACCGGGGGCGCTCACCAACGCGGTGCTGCGGGCCGAGGCCGCCCAGGGCCCGATGGAGCTGGCCGCGTTCACGGCGGGCACGGTGGCGGTCATGGCCTTCACCTGCGCGTGCCTCATCGGCGCGGGCAAGATTGCGCAGTGGATCGGGCCGGCGGGGACCAAGGTCATCCTGCGACTGATGGGGCTCATCCTGATGGTCATCGCGGTGGAGTCGTTCTTCGACGGGCTCACGCCCATCGTGCGCGCGATGATCCACGGCGACGTCTGAGGCGCGAAAACGGAAAGCTGGGGCCCACTCCCCCCGGCGGATCGGGATCGACCGGTGCGCATCCCTACGGGATGTGCGCGGCCTCGTGCGCCGACTTTTCTTTCACCCCGTTTTCGCGGGGAGCGTATCGAGGTCGGGCAAGCCCATGCGACTGCGATCCTTGCTGCCGTCCCCTACTTTGCTGTGCCCCGCCCTGGCCTGCGTGCTGGCCTCTGGCTGCTACTCCGGCCACGTCGACGCCGACTCGGACGACGAAGGGGTCGACAGCGGCGAGTCCGGTGACGACGGTGGGGACTCGGGTGAGCCGTCGGACACCTTCGAGTGCGACCCCGCGGCGGTGCCAACTTCGTTGCCGCTGCGACGGCTGAGCAAGGTCCAGTACGAGAACACCATCCGCGACCTGCTGCGCTTCGCCTTGCCCTCCGAGGGCGACGGGGTGGCCGACGGCCTCGGCACCCTGCTGGCCGCGATTCCGAACGATGCCATCGTCGCCCCGCCGGGCCAGAACCACGGCGGCTTCGCGCGGCTCGACCAAGACGTCCACCAAGAGCACATCAACGCCGCCTACGACGTGGGTCGAGCGGTGGGCACCGCGCTGACCGAGGACCCGGCACGACTGCAGCAGGTGGTGGGTGCCTGTGCCACCGACGGCGACGCCAGCAACGACGCGGGCTGCGTCGACGACTTCATCCGCCGCTTCGGGGAGCGAGCCATGCGACGACCGGTGGAGGACGACGAGGTCGCGTTCTTCCGCGAGGTCTTCGACGGCGAGGGCGTCACCCAGGGCATGGAGCCCCAGGCCTTCGCCGACGTCATCGCAGTGATGCTGGCCTCGCCGCAGCTGATGTACCTCATCGAGCACGGCGAGGATCCGGTCGAGGGCCAGGAGGGCGCCTATGCCCTCGGGGCCTACGAGCTGGCGTCGCGACTCTCGTATCACCTGTGGCAGTCGATGCCCGACGAAGAGCTGTTCGCGGCCGCGCGCAGCGGAGACCTGCTGACCCCCGAGGGCTACCAGGCGCAGGTCGATCGGCTCTTCGCCGACGCGCGCACGCGGGCCTCGATGGCCGAGTTCTATCGCCAGTGGCTGTGGCTCGACGACCTGCCCAGCATGGACGCCCTCGTCGGCGATCCCCGCTTCGATGCGTTCGCGGGTGACTTCGCCCCGGGGCCCGAGACCCACGAGCACATGCGGGACGAAGTGCTGGCGATGCTCGAGTACTACACCTTCGACACTCCGGGCTCGGTCTCCGAGCTGATGTTCAGCAACCAATCCTTCGCCCGCGCCGAAGACGTGGCCGAGCTGTACGGGGTGCAGCCCTGGAGCGGCGGCGAGCCGCCGCAGCTGCCCGACGCCGAGCGCGTCGGCTTGCTGACCCGCGCTGCGCTGACCGCCTCGGGCACGGCCAATACCCGGCCGATCATGAAGGGGGTGTTCATCCGCACCGCGCTGCTGTGCCAGGACATCCCGCCGCCCCCCGACAACGCGGCCGCCAACCCGCCCGCGCCCGCGCCGAACATGAGCACCCGCGAGGTGGTGGAGCAGCTCACCGAGCAACCGGATACGTCCTGCATGGGCTGCCACGGCGCGCTCATCAACCCGCTGGGCTTCGCCACCGAGAACTTCGACGCCCTCGGCCGCTTCCGCGACGAGCAGGTGCTCTTCGACGACGACGGCCAGGTCACCACCAGCGTGCCCATCGACACCCGGTCGGTGCCGCAGGTGACCGCGGGTGACCACACCCCGTCCGCGGGCCCGGCCGACCTAGCCCAGCTCATCGTCGACGGCGGGCAGTTCCAGGCCTGCTTCGCACGCCAGTACCTGCGATACACCGAGGGCCGCCCCGAGGACCCCGTCACCGACGGCTGCGCCCTGCAGGACCTCACCACCCGACTCGAAGCCGGCGCCCCGATGGCCGAGGTGCTGCGGGCCATCGCCCTGCGCCCCGAGTTCCAGCAACGCCAGATCGACTAACGAATCCCAAGGGAGACCACGCCATGCCTCGTTCAATGTCTCGTCGCCAGGTCCTGCGCGGAGCCGCCGGATTCACCCTCGCCCTGCCCTTGCTGCCCTCCTTGCTGCCCCGGGACGCCGGAGCCGGGGGCGGCCCGCTCGGCCCTCGTCGCCGCCGCTTCATCTCGCTGTGCACCGAGCACGGCGGGATCTGGGGCGACAACATGTGGCCCGGCGACGCCATGCTCAGCGACGACCAGACCTACGCGGGACACTCGATCCGCCGCGGAGACCTGGTGGCCAGCGAAGCCGACGGCCGCACCCGGCTGTCGCAGATCCTCTCCGCACCGTCGACCCTGTTCACCCCCGAGATCCTCGGCAAGCTCAACCTGATCCGCGGCCTCGACCACACCTTCTACATCGCGCACCACCAGGGCGGACACCTCGGCAACTACGCCCAGAACGACGGCAACGGCACCGACGGCCAGGAGCTGCACGCCTCCCACCGACCGACCATCGACCAGCTCATGGCGTGGTCCCAGGAGTTTTATCCCGACCTGGCCACGATCCTCGAGCGCTCGTTGATCATGGGCAACAACGTGTCGTTCGGGTGGTCGAGCCCCGCCACCCAGTCGGGCACGGTCCAGGCCATGCCCGCCGAGTGGAGCTCGTTGGCGCTGTTCAACCGCATCTTCGTGCCCGAGGACGACCTGGTGGACCCGCGGCCGCCCGTGGTCGACCGCGTCATCGACAACTACCTGTCGCTGCGGCAGAGCAATCGACGGCTGTCGTCCGCCGATCGCCAGCGACTCGACGACCACCTCGAGCGCCTCGACGAGCTCCAGCGACGACTCGAGGTCTCCGTGTCCTGTGGCGACGTGCCCGTGCCCCGCACCGACACCTACGAGATTCAGGGCGAGAGCAGCTTCTTCTTCGACCCCGAGGCCCAGGCCCGCTACTGGCAGCTGTTCAACGACGTCATCGTGGCCGCCATGCTCTGCGACACCTCGCGCATCGCGGTGATGCGCGTGACGAACAACTTCTCCTCGTTCCCGGGCGACTGGCACCAAGACGTCGCCCACCAGGCCCACCTGCCCAACGGCGAGGCCCAGGCGCTGCTGGCCGAAGGCAACCAGCGCTTCTTCGAGAACGTGTTCATGGACCTGGTGAGCAAGCTCGACGTTCCCCAGGGCGACGGCACCACGCTGCTCGACGATTGCTTGGTGGCGTGGAGTCAGGAGTCGGGCAACCAGACCCACGAGTCGATCAGCACCCCGGTCATCACCGCGGGCTCCGGCGGCGGCAACATGCGCACGGGGCAGTACGTCGACTACCGCAACCTCGCCAAGGGTGCGTTCGGCAAGTGGGACGAGAGCAACGAGACCCTGTACCCGGGCCTGACCTTCAACCAGTGGCTGGGCACCGCGCTGCAGACCATGGGCATGTCGCCCAAGAGCTACGAGAGCGGCGACTACGGCGGCTACGGTGAGCACTTCGTCGGCGAGGGGCGCGAGCACATGTACGCCCCCGGCGTGCTCGATGCCCAGGGCGACTGGCTGCCCTGGCTCCAGGCCTGAGCCCAGACTCAGGCCCGACCGGGCGGGTCGTGCGTTACAGTGACGCGTGACCTCCACCCGCCCGTTCTTTGCGTCGTGCTGGCCGCTGCTGGCCGTCTTGGCCGTCGGGGCGGGCTGTAGTGGGCCACGGAGCGAGACCGCCCCTGCCGAGCCCGCGGTCCAGACTCCGGCAACGCGGGCTCCCGCGGCCGAGGCTGCGGCAGAAGAGCCGAGCGCTCCCGTCGTCGCCGACGCCACACCCGACGCGGGCGGCGAAGTGCACGGGCAGCTTCGTGAGCACCAGGGCCAGCGAATCCTGCGGGTCTGGGGCACGCCCGAGCAGATGGGCCATGCCCACGGCTACTGGCTCCGAGACTCGATCCTCGAGATCGTCGACGGCTATGCGCTCGACGTGATCCCGCCGAGTACCTTGGACACCGCGGGCGCGATGTATACGACCGTGGCTCAGGTCCCCCCGCGGCTGAAGCGGGAGGCCGAGGGCATCGTGGCCGGAATGAAGGCCGCGGGCGGTGCCCATGTGCCGCGGCTGGGTCGAGACCTCCGCGCCGCCGATCTACTGGTGCTCAACGCCATGACCGACCTGCTGTCGATCGGGTGCTCGTCCGTGTCCGCCTGGGGCTCGAGCACCGAGGCCGACCCGCAGCTGGGCGGCTCGCCGATCATGGTGCGCAACCTCGACTGGAGCGCGGACGAAGACCTGCTGCGCAACCAGGTCATCTTCGTGTTCGAGCCGGAAGGCGGCGACCGGCAGCCCGTGGTCTCGGTCGCCTTCGCGGGCTACATCGGGTGTCTGTCGTGCATGAACGAGGCCGGGGTCTCCGCACTGTTCAACATGGGCTACGGCGACGGAGCGGCCAGCGTGGGCCAGGCGCTGGGTGGGTTCGCCCCCGCCAACCTCTTGCTCCGAGACACCCTCGAGCAGCGGGACATCGACGGCGACGGCAAGAGCACCAGCGACGATCTGGAAGCGACGTGGCGCGAGGCGAAGCACGCGGGCAGCTACATCCTGCACGTGCTCGAGCCGCGGCGCACCGACGTCGACGCGCCCGCCCGCGTGCTCGAAGTCGAGGCCGATGGCGTCGTGACCCGCGACAGCATCCCCTCGGAGGCCCTGGGCTCACAGGTGCTCGCGGCGACCAATCACCTGCGGCGCAAGGCCAAGCCCGAGGCCTGCGTCCGCTACCGCCAGATCGAACACACCACGCGCAAACGGGAGCAGCGCTTCGACCGTGACTCGCTATGGCAGCTCGGCGCCAGCGTGCGGCTGCCCGAGGTCGTGCACACCGTCACCGTCGAGCCCGAGACCCGCACGCTGGGCGTGTGGCTCCGGGCCGTGGGCGAGACGAAGCACGACGGGCACGAGCCCGTGATGCATACCTGGGCGAGCCTGTCGGGGCGCTAGCGCCCGCGCCGACCCGTGCGCTGCAGCGTCTCCATGTCCTGCTCCTTCTTGAGCAGGGTGCCCAAAAACGGCAGGCCGGCGCCGAGCAGCTTGGCGGGGTCGATGCCCGCGTGCCGGATGGCGCTGATCCAGTCGATGAGCTCGCTGGTGCTCGGCGGCTTGCGCAGGCCGTCGACCTGGCGCAGCCGGTAGAACGCGGAGAGGGCCGACGCCAGCAGCTCGTCTTCGAGGTCCGGGTGGTGGACCTTGACGATGCGGCTCATCAGCTCGCGCTCGGGGAACTCGATCCAGTGGAACACGCAGCGCCGCAAGAACGCGTCGGGGAGTTCCTTCTCGTTGTTGCTGGTGATGATGACGATGGGCCGCTTGCCCGCGGTGACGGTGCGACCCGTCTCGGGGATGGTGAAGCTCATCGTGTCGATCTCGTGCAGGAGATCGTTGGGGAACTCGAGGTCGGCCTTGTCGATCTCGTCGATGAGCACCACGCTCATCGCGTCCGCCTCGAAGGCCCGGCCCAGCGGCCCGAGGGTGATGTACTTGGCGATGTCGTGCACGTCGCCCTCGCCGAAACGGCTGTCGTGCAGTCGCCGAACGGTGTCGTACTCGTAAAGACCCTCGACCGCCTTGGTGGTCGACTTGACCTGCCAGCGGTACAGGGGAAGCCCTCGTGCCTCGGCCAGGTTCACCGCCAGCAGGGTCTTGCCCGTGCCCGGCTCACCCTTGAGCAGCAGGGGTCGCTGAAGGTGCGTCGCAACGTCGACCGCACGACCCAGCTCTTCGGATACGATGTACTTGGAAGTCCCTCGGAACGCCTCGCCCATTCGACGCGGGAGTATGGCATATCCATCGATCCTGGCTCGGTCCCTGATGGTCCTGACGACGCTCGTCGGGCTGTCCAGCTGCGCTCGGGCGGGAGACTCCGATAGCGCCTCGGGCGCGAACGATCCCGCCGCAGACGAGGTGGAGGGCACAGACGAGCCACTACCGCCCGCCTCTGCCCATTCGCGCGACGACGCCTCCGCTGAAGTCGCGACGGACCGACCTCACGCCGAGCCTCCCACGACCGACATCGCACCCCCCCGCACAGCCGAGTCGGGCACGCCCGCGCCCCCACCGAAGACTCCGGGAGGCGACCTGGCTCACGCAACATCGGCCGCGCCGATCGGCCGACGTCGCGCCAAGAAGCCGCTGATGATCTACGAACAGCCGCAGCTGGGCACCGAGTTCCGCGGCAAGATCCCCCACGGCGAAGTCTTCGAGCTGTTCGAGCTCGTGGAAGGGCCCGAGTGTCGCGGCGAGGGCTGGGGTCGCATCGGCGACGCGGCCTACGTCTGCTTGCGACACACCGAGCCCACCGAAGACGTCGCGCTCGCGCTGCCCACCGAGCTGGTCGATGGCCTCGCACCTTTTCACTACGCGCGGCTCAAGCCCAAGGGCGGCGACGGCAACAACCCCCCGGCCCCGCTGTGGCGCTCGAGGACCGCCATGCGCCGCGGAGCAGAGCCCGAGAGCTTCCTGCAGCCCGAGCACGACTACGCCTTCGTGAAGCGTCGCCGGCTCCGAAGCGGCGCGATGCTCTACACCCCGAGCAAACGGGTCGTGCGCGAGGCCGACATCAAGCGCATGAAGCCCAGCGACTTCGCCGGGCGAGACGTCGCGTCGCGACCGATCCCGGCCGGGGTGGTGATGAGCTGGAGTATCACGTGGCCCTTCGCCGCCGTGCATGCCGAGCCCAAGGAGTCCTCGCCCGTCACGGGCAAGCTGCCGCTGCACGAAGAGCTGATGGTCCACGACGAGCCGAAGACCGAGCGCGGCCTCACCTGGTATCCGGTGGCCGAGCCGCACACGGGCTGGGTGCAAGCGGAGCAGATTCGACGCTGGAATCCCATGAAGGCCCCCGCCGACGTCGAAGCGCTCGAGCCGTGGATCGACGTCGATCTATCGCAGCAGGTGCTGGCGCTTCGGCGCGGGGGCGAGGTCGAGTTCGTGACGCTCATTTCCTCGGGCAACTGGAAGCACGCGACCCCGCGGGGCATCTTTCGGCTCGAGAGCAAGTGGGCCTTCGCCGACATGCGCTCACGGGCGGGCGACGACGACACCTACTACGTCGAGGGCGTCCCCTGGGCGATGTACTTCCGCGGCCGCTACGCGCTGCACGGAACCTTCTGGCACAACCGCTTCGGGCGACGCACCAGTCACGGCTGCATCAACCTGTCGGCCCACGATGCGCGCTATGTCTACGAACGCACCGCGCCGATCGCCAAGCCCGGCTGGGTGGTGACCCACGAGCACCTGAAGGAGCCGGGTACGCTCATCCGTATTCGCCGCGGCGACGAGGTGCCCCCCGACCGCCGCCGGTCGCCTCGCGGCACGGCGGACTGAACGCGACAGGTCCCATCCCACGACCCCCGGGTAGCGTCCAGCGCTATCATGGACCACCGATGCGGCTGACCTCATGGGCTTCGACGTTCACGTGCCTCGCGGCCATGGCGAGCGCCGGATGTCAGCCGTCGCCTCCCGTCGTGGCGGGCACGGGCGAGGCCTCCTCGACCACGGAGGAGCCCGGCACAGAATCGGGGATGACCACCGCTTCGGCCGGGACCACGGACGCCGACGAAGAGTCGACCGCGGCCGTCGATGAAGACACCACCGCCGGCCCCGACCCTACCGGAGCCGCGCCCCTGGACGACCCGTGCCTGCAGGTCCTGCCGCTGGTGGACATGCCCGGTGATGCGACGGTCGCCGCCGTCTCCGATGGCGACGGCGACGGCCGCCAAGAGCTGTGGCTGCTGGCCGTGCTCTGGAACCCGGTGAGCGAGACCCAGGCGACCCAGCTGTCCGTGTTCGAGGCCACCGAGACCGTCGTCCCCGAGCTGGTCACGCAACGTGAGCTGCCGGGCGAGGTGGTGGCGATGGCCGACATCGATGGCGACGGCTGGCCCGACGCCCTCATGCAGCAGTGGGATCAACCCCTCGCGTGGTGGCACCCGGGCCTGCCGAGCCTCGACGTCGACACCGACGAGTCCCCGCTGTCCATGCCCGGCGACGGGACCTGGCTCGATGCGGACGGCGACGGCCGAGCCGACCTGTTCGAGGTCACGGGCGACAGCCTCGTGCTGCACCGCGGAGACGGCATGGGCGGCCTGAGCGAGGCCGACTCGCTCGTCTGGGACGCCGGCATGGATCCTCCTCAGATCTGGCCTGCTGCGGGCGACCCGGGTCGACTGGTGGTCCGCTGGGAGAACACCAGCCCCAGCGCAGGCCCCGATCCCCACGAGCTGTGGGCCATCGAGGTGGATCCCACCGGCCAGATCGACGTCGTGCTGACCAGCCCGCGCCTGCGCATCGACGTGCGATGGGTCGAAGACTTCGACAATGATGGCGTTCCAGAGGTGCTCGCCGTGGACGCCGTGACCGACGTCATGATCTACGCGCACGGCGAGGGCGACGAGTTCAGCTTCGACACCACCGAGCTGTTCATCGACGATCTGGTGGTGGGCGACTTCGACGGCGACGGGGCCACCGACCTGATGCACTGGATCCCCGGAGACGCCTCGCTGCGGCTGCGCATGGACGAGCAGTGGCCCAGCTCGCAGCCCCTCGCGGTGGACGGCTCGTTCCCCTGGATGAGCACCAATCGCGCGTTCGAGGCCAATGGCGGCGGTCCACGCGAGCTGCTCGTGCGCGAGCCCGACTCGCCCCTCGACCGCTACCACCTGGGGAGATTCATCGAATGCGAGTAGGCGAACTTCGGTGGTGGGCGGCCCTGGCCGTCGTCGCGCTCGGCTGCGGTCCAGACGTCGTAGCCAACGCCGAAGACCCGACCACCGACGAATCGACGACCGACGCCGCCAGCCCCGGCACGGGCGACGGCACTTCCACCGGGGCCGCCGACACCACCGGTCTTCCCACCGCCGACCCGGACTCGACCGGGACCCCGGTCGACCCTCCCCTGCCCGACCTGCCCGACTACCCGCCCTCGCCCTACTGCGGCGACGGTGCGGTCGATGGCTACGAAGAGTGCGACGACGGCAACGACGTCGACGACGACGCGTGTACCAACGACTGCGTGGACGGGGCGGCTCGCCTGTGGCAGCAGGAGTACATCATCGACGCGCCGATGTGCCCCCAGGGACTGGCCATCGGCCCCAACGAGCGCATCGGCATGGCGGGGGGCACCATCGGCTTCGGCGACGACCCGGGCGATGCGTGGTACGGCTTCTTCGACACCAACGGCGTGCTGCAGTGGTACATCCACTGGGACGGCGGTGCAGGCACCCTCGATCGCGCGGTGGCCATCGGCTACGACGGCGTCGGCGACGTCTTCCTGGCGATCTCCGAGAGCGACGGCACCTACGAGGCCCGACTCCGCAAGACCGACCTGGCGGGCACCGAATACTGGACCGCGGCCCTACCCCACGATCCGCGCGGGGCCAATCTGGCCAGCGATCTGACCATCCTCCCCGACGACTCGGTCGTGTTCATGGCCCGGACCTTCGGCTCCGATGGTGAGGGACTGAGGCTCCAGCGCTACGCGACCGACGGCACACCTCAGTGGGGCGACTCGCTGGTGCTGCTCGACCACATCGACACCGACGTTCGGCCCTCGCTCGGTCACGATCACGACGGCGGCACATACCTGGTGGCCGCGCGCCGGTTTGGATTGGGCGACGATGCGATGCGAGAGGCCTTCGTCGAGCGCCTCGCCCCCGACGGCAGTCCATCGTGGTCCGCGTTGTCCGTACCGCCGCTGTCGTCGGAATCCGATCACGTGCTGCTGGGCGCGACCACGGCCGCGGGCACCACCTCGATGGCGCTGTTCGACCAGTTCGCGCCGAGCAGCGTGGTGGTCCGTGCCTGGGACTCCACCGGGCTCGGACCCCAGACTGCCGACCCGGGAGTCGTGCTCCCCGGTCTCGAGATCCGTGACGCCACCCACGACGGCGTCGGCAACCTGGTCATCGTGGGCTCCGACGATCGCGAGGGTCGAGCGTGGACGATCAAGCTCGACCCGGTGGGGCAGCTGCAGTGGGTCCGGCGCACCAGCGACGACCGCTGGGACATGACCGCGACCGCGGTGACCATCGCCGGCAACGACGACATCATCGTCGGCGGCTGCCGCAACGACACCATTCCCTGGCTGCTGCGCTACGCCCCCTGAACCCGGCTAGCCCACCAGCACCAGCACCACGGACATCGCGAAGATCATCGCGACCTGGCTGCCGCAGGCGATCGAGGCCACCCGCCAGCGCCGCAAGAACGCTTGGCCCGGCACACCGGTCGCGATGCACAGCCCCACGCTCACGAATCCGGCGAGCTTCAGGGCCCCGCCGATCCCCGTGACCCCGAAGGCCCCCTGGAGCACGGCCAGCGAGATGGCCAGCGCCGCCGTGCAGGCGATCCCCACCGCGTAGGTGTAGGGCGGAACTTCCTTGGTGTGCTCCTTGCTGCTGGCGACGCCGTACTCTCGCGCCCACGGCTCACCGAAGAGCACCACGAACCACAGGGTGGAGACGATCTGGCCCACGACCACGCTGACCAGGACGGCGACCCACGAGAGCTGGGAGAAGTCGATTTCCATCGGCCACGACGCTACCCCGTCTGGTTTTGCCGATTGGGCAATACTGTTTTGCCGGCCGAAAGCGCCGCGCTCAGAACACCGCCAGCGCCGCGTTCACCGTCAGGATGATCAGCACGACGCTGGAGGTCACGAACACGGTGAACCGCGTCGGGATGTTGTTGCCGAGCACTTGCACGTGGCTGTGGATGACCCGGAGCCCGACGTAGCCCCAAGCCAGGCCCAAGTTGAACGCCGAGGCCTGGTCCAGCAGACACAGACAAATGGCGACGGCATAAAACACCGTGGGCTGCTCGGTGAGGTGGGTGAAATTGTCCGACTTCCAGCGCACGCGCGCGGGCAGGGACGACATCTGCACGCCCCGGACCGCAGTGGAATCGAACTCCATCTTCGCCGCAAAGATGGCGGGGATCCGGGTGGCGTACATCCAGAGCATGATCACGTGCGTCCACAGGGCCAACGCGATCACGGGACCGAGCAAGGAAGTGGCGGGAGACATCGGCTCGAACGATAACGCGGACCGGCAGGTGAGCCCGGCCCTGCGACAACGAGTCCGCAGCGTCCCGATTCAGCGCCCGCGTTTGCGGGGCCGGGGCAGGCCGTACTTGTCGAGCCGCGAGACCAGCGTGCGACGGGAGATCCCGAGCATCTTGGCCGCCTGCGACTGGTTGCCCGCGCATCGCCCGAGCGCCTCGAGGATGCGGCGGCGCTCGGCTTCTTCGGGAGACTCGGGCGCGGCCGCGGGCATGGAGGCGGTGTCGAGCATGGACAGGTCGTCCACGTCGAGGGTCTCGCCGGTCGCCACCACCAGCGCTTGAGCGAGCCGGTCACCGAGCTCCCGCAGGTTGCCCGGCCAATCGTGCTGGGTCAGCGCCTGCATCAGCTCCGGCGTCAGCATCGGTACCGAGCGCCCCAGGGTTCGACACTCGCGCTGCAAGGCCTCGTCGACGAGCGCGGGGAACTCGGCCATGCGCTCGCGCAGCGGCGGCACGGCGATGGTGATGCGCGAGAGCCGATACAAAAGCTCCCGCCGCAACAAGCCCTCGCGCGCGGCGTTGGCCGGATCCTCGCGGCAGGACGCCATGATGCGCACATCGATCGCCTGCGCCCGCTTGGAGCCCGGTGGCCGCAGCTCGCCGCGATCGAGGGCGGTCACCAGCCGCGCCTGAAGATCGACCGGCAGCGACGCGGGCTCGCGCAGGAGCAAGGTGCCGCCCCGCACCGTGACCAACAGCCCGGGGCCGTCGGGCGTGCCGATGAGCGCCGCCTCGAGCTCGGTGGCGGTCGAGGCCGCACAGTCGAGCAGTTCGAAGGGCCGCCCGCGTCGACGCGAGAAGCCGTGCAGCATGCGAGCGAGCGTGGTCTTGCCGACCCCGGTCTCGCCCACGAACACCACCCCGTCGTCCACGCCCGCCGCGTGGTCGCACAGCGAACGCAGCCGCACGATGCCGGGCGACGCGGCCGGGGTAGCCAAGCGAGCCCGCAGCGAGGCCGGCTCTTGCCCCTTGGGGTGCACCAGCAACAAGGTGCTGCCGACCTCGATGGCTTCGTCGTGGCACACCACCACTTCTTCGTGCGCCGACAGCTTGCGCCCGCCGAGGCGAGTGCCGTTGTAGGAGCCCATGTCGCGCACCCGGACGCGCTCTTCGAGCTCGAGCTCGGCGTGCAGCCGCGAGACCCCTCCATCGTCGAGGTGAATCTCGGCCGAGGGGTCACGCCCGATTCGCAAGACCCCGCGCCGGGGAAGCTCGCGGCGCACCACCCCGTCCCGCCGCACGATGACCAGGGTCAAGGGCCACGGCGGGAGGGGCTCACGCTCAACGGGGGCGGTGGCGGCCCCCGGCATGGGCGCTCGTTGCACTGGCGCACAGTGTACCCCGCCGTCGCCAAACGACGAGGAATGCCGAGGGCGGTCTCGCACGTGGAGGGTGCGAGTGACGGACACACCCGAATGATCGGACGCTGTCGCAATGACCGGGTATGCTTCGTTCGCCTGCCGATCGTGCCGCTCTCGGAACACGGTCCCGTTGCTGCATTGGCCCGATGACGAGCCGCCCCGTCGATAAACCGCACACACCGCAGCTGTGGCCGGAGCCCACGCGTCCCGGACGGGTCGTGGCGGCCACGCGTACGGTGAACGACGGTGCGCCGACCGAGGGCCCGACGGACGACATCTCCGTCGAGATCGGGCTCAACATCGGTCGGTACGTCGTCCTCCGTACATTGGGCTCTGGGGGCATGGGCACCGTATTGGCGGCCTTCGACCCCGAGCTCGACCGACGCGTTGCAATCAAGCTGGTGCCCGCCCAGCGCGAGGGCACTCAGCTGGGTCCGGCGGGCCAGCTGCTGCTTCGCGAGGCAAAAAGCCTCGCCCAGCTCGGCCACCCCAATGTCGTCGCCGTGCACGATGCAGGCACCCACGGCGCCCACGTGTTCTTGGTGATGGAACACGTCGAAGGCGTCGATCTCCGCACCTGGTGTCTGCAACCACGGAGCCCCAACGCGATCCTGGATGCCTGTGTGGCCGCCGGGCACGGTCTGGTGGCCGCCCACGCGGCCGGCATCGTCCATCGGGACGTCAAGCCCGACAATATTTTGGTGGCCAACGATGGCCGCATTCGGATTGCGGATTTTGGGCTCGCCCGAGGTGATGAAACCACCGATGACGGGGTCGAACGTTTTGCCGCCCGCTTCGGAACTCCCGGCTATCTCGCGCCCGAGCTCGCCGAGGATCCGCATGGCGCAGCCGCCGATCAGTATGCGTGGTGTGTTTCGGCCATCGAGCTGCTGACCGGACAGCGCCCGAGCGCGGCCGATGCCCGGAGCCCCTCGCTGTTCGTGCGCGGCGTGCCCCCGGCGGTGATGTGGACCCTGGCCCGCGGTCTCCAGGCCGATCCGGCGCAGCGCCACCCCTCGATGGCCGCGCTGCTCGACGCGCTGGGCCGCGCCCGTCGTCGCCGTCGGAACATCTTGGTGGGCTTGGGCGTCGCGACCGTGCTGGGCATGGGGGCGGTGGTGGGCACGGGCGAGCCTTCGCCGTGTGCCGAGACCCGCGAGCAGCTGCACGAGCACTGGGAACAGCGACGCAACGATGTCGCCGCCGCCTTCGAACGCGCGTCCTCCCCCGTGGCTGCGACCGCGTGGCAGCGACTCGAGCTCGACCTCGACGACTACGCCGATCGCTGGCGAACGCAGCGCGGGATGGCCTGTGAACGCGCCCTCGACCAGGGTAGCCGCCCGTCCGCCTCGGCCGTGCGCCGTGCCGCCTGCCTCGACCAACGCCGCGATGCGATGGCCGCGTGGGTCGACGTGCTGGCCAGCGCCGATGACGACGTGGTGCATCGGGTCGCCCTGGCCGAGCTCCCCCTGCCCTCGCTCGAAGCCTGCGAAAACACCGAGACCCTCGATCGCCTGCCTCCCTCGCCTCGCGATCCGATCCTCGGCGCCCAGGTCATCGCGCTGCGGGGAGAGCTGGCGCAGGCCTCCGCCGCGCGTCATGCCGGCCAGTTCGAGACCGCGGGCGCCCGCCTCGAGCACGTTACCGAGCAGGCCCAGGCCCTCGAGTACGCCCCGCTGTCGGCCGAGCTCGAGCTCGAGCGCGGTCGCCTGCATCGTGCGATGCACCAGCCCGAAGCGGTCCGCGCCGCGCTCGAGGAGGCAATCATCCTGGCCGAGCGCGGCGAGGATTTCCCCGCCCGCGCCGAGAGCTGGATCGAGCTGACCGAGCACTACGGCGAAGACCTCAAGGAGTTCGACCACGCCGAGGTCGCGTCGGCCGCGGCCCGGGCCAGCCTGGAGCCGCTGGGCAACCCTCCCGAGCTGCGTGCGCGCCTCGAGCTGGCGCGGGCGGAGGCGTTGCTCAACGACAACCGCTTCGAGCCCGCCTGCCGGATCTACGAGCAGATGCTGGCCGATCCCATCCCCTCCGTGCCCGAAGACCTGCTCGCGCATCATTTAGGCGACTGCCTCAGCGCGATCAACCAGTGGGACGAGGCCGACGAAGCATTCGCACGGGCGCTACGGCTCCGGGAAGAGCGTTTCGGGCCGATGCACCCGCTGGTGGCCGAGACCCTGCGCATGCACTCCCTGCCGCTGATGCACCGCGCTCGCTTCGACGAGGCCGAGGCCGCCCTGCGGCGCGCCATCGCGATCAAGGAGCAGAACTTCGGCCCCGAGAGCTTCCCGGTGGCCCGCTCGCTTTCGGTGCTCGGGGCCGTGGTCGGCAACTCGGGCAAGAACGAAGCCGCCCTGGAAATCTTGCTGCGTGCAGCCAGCATCGTACGGAACGCCGAGTCCGTGGTCGAGTACGACGCGGCGCCCATCCTGAGCAACCTGGGCTCCATTCACTCGCGGCTCGGCCAGCACGACGAGGCCCAGGACGCGCTATTCGAAGCGCTCGACCTGCTCGACCGCGCCGTGGGACCCAACCACAGTCGCAATGCCCTGGTCACCATCAACCTGGGCTACGCGCGAGCGCGGGCGGGTGACCTGCGAGGCTCGGCGCGATGGCTCGAGCGCAGCGCCGACCTCCTCACCGGTATTCCCAGTCGAAGGCTCCAGCGGGCGCAGCTGCTGCGCGACGCGGCGATGAACCTTTATCCCCAGGACCCCGGTGCGGCGCTGCACCTGGCCAGCGAAGCGGTGGAAATCGGGGATCGGTACGGCTTTCAGACCGGCACTCGGCTGTGGATCTTGGAGCACTACGTCGGACCGCTGCGCGAGCCGTGGCCCTGACGAAGGCGTTCCATGACTCGTTTTCGAGCGTGCGTGTTCACGGTCGTCGGCATATGCGATCGCCATTACCAATTGCCGGATCTGCCGGGTGCTCCACTGCACAGTTTGTGCAAAGTCCATCGATCCACGGGTGCATCGGTTCTGCTCGCGCTTCACTCGAAGCATGGCAACAGTGTCCCCCCGCACCGCCCTCCTCGCCGCTGCCCTCTGCCTGAGCCCGGCCGTCGCCTCGGCCGAGGTCAACTACGACCTGGGCGTGCTCGGCAACATCACCTTCCCTTCCGATCAGTCCTTCGCCGACCGCGTCGTCTCCGTGGAGTTCGGCGGAACCGACGTCTGGTGCAGCGACGACGCGCCCCAGTGCGTCTGCAACGACCTCGACACCTACCTCGACGGCCCCCTGGGCGCCCCCCTGCCCTATTCCAGCATCACCCTGGGAGACGACGGGGAGACCGGCGGCTCGCTCATCGTCGAGTTCACGGACAACGTCCTCGTAGACCAGAGCGGCTATCCGCAGACCGGCGGCCTCGATCCCGATGCCGACCTGTTCGTCTATGAAGGCGGAGCGATCACCGAGGGCGTCTATGTGTCGATCAGCGAAGACGGCACCAATTGGATCGAGTTTGGCCCTCGTGAGAATTGGCCCATTGCCATCGACATCGGCCTGCACCCCGACGTCTTGCCCGGGCAACAGTTCCGCTTCGTACGACTCGAGGAGATCGTCGACGCCTCGTCCCCACGACCTCCAGTGCTGGTCGGGCGCGGACATCGTGGCCATTGGCGCGATCGGCTCGATCGACTCCACCTGTACCAACACGCCCAAGCAGTGGCGACAAATGACCGAGTGGCCCGTCGAGAGCCTCACCTACTGGGGCTGGCCATGGACGGCGGGGCACCTGTGGTCGTTCCTCGGGTGGCGCAGCGACGACCCCTCGGTGGTCCTCATGCAGCAGCTCATCGCGGTGGATCTCAACATCGCGGCCGGAGCCCAGCGGCACGAGATCCACGAGGCCCGCGACGCCGCCGAGCAGCTGCTGTGGGAGACCAACGTGGGCTTCAATCCCCAGGGTCCGGTCCGCGACGAGCTGATGGCCTTGGCCGGCGAGCTACGGGCGTGGAACGGGGGCGACTACGGCCCTGGTGCCTGCGAGTCCGACGAAGGGCTATAGGTCGCGCTCGAGACTCGGCGGCAGGTACACGTCGTGCCCGCCGAAGCGCTCCTTGAAGGCGGTGAAGCCCTCCCAGCGTTCGTGACGATCGGGCAGCCGTTCGTCGCGAACGCCCACGAAGTCGAACAGGTCGCAGCCATGCCGGACGGCGGCCTGAAGCGCAGCGAAGACCATGCCCGTGCCGACCTTGCTCGAGCGGGCGTCCGCCGAGCT
>JBCCHT010000023.1:0-208848 GCA_039028615.1 Myxococcota bacterium
CCGCCCTGGGATCGGGCGCGTCCTTGGTGGGAGGCGGGGACGCTGACATCGCGTCGCCATTGCGCCGTCGCTCCGGCTCCTCGCCATCGGTGGGTGCGTCGCTCGAAGCCACGACCGCCGGAGGCTCGCCTTCACGCGACGGCACTGCCGTGACCGCGACGGCGGCCGCTGCCGTCACCGCCGCTGCGGTCGCAACGAGCTTCATCGCACCGAGTGTCGCGAGCCATGGCTTGGACGCCACCGCGGGCAGATGGCCCGCCAGCAGCGCGAACCGACGATCGACCTGCGCCCGCGAAGGCCTGGCTCCCTCGACGGCCAGCAGCTCGGCACGAAGCTGCGCCCGAGCGGCCCGCAGGTGACTCGAGACCGTGCTCGGGCTGAGCTGCAACGCTTCGGCGATCTCGCGACCGGTTCGCCCCTCGAGTTCCCCGCGCAGGAAAATCGTGCGACGCAGCGGCGTCAACCCTTCGAGGAACTGGGCGAGAAAGTCACTGGCCTCGATGCGCCCTCGGGACTCGTGCGCGCCATGGGTGAGCTCGGCCAACGCATCGCGCTTTCGCGACCGCCGCTGCTGACCCCGACGGTGGCGAAAAGCCACTCGCCGCGCGATGCCGACCAACCACGGTCGAACCGGTCGGTCGCCGTCGAACGTGTCGAGGCGTCGATAGGCGGTGAGGAACACCTCCTGGTGGGCGTCGGCCACCGACTCGACGCCGAGGCGCGACAAGACCGTCCACACGTACCCCGCGTGCGCCCGATAGAGCACCTCGAAGTCGGTGAGCTGAGCCCGACAGGTCGATCCCGATGTCGCACGCACTCTACTCAGAGGGTTCTCCGGCTCGGCGCTCGCGTGCGGATCGCCGAGTTTTTTTCTTCCGGGCCGAGGCTCCGCGCGATACGCAGCGTTACTCTTCGCGTGTGCCGTCGTCATGAGCCCCACCGAATCTCCACCCCCGCGAGGCCGCGGATCGGCACGGGCCAGGTGCGGTGAAAGGTCTGCCCGCGGTAGCGGTAGTCGAACTGCCGCAACAACACCAACAGCTCGGCGCCCACCGTCACCGCCATCATGGGGGTGACGTCGATGGCGATCGAGCCGCGGCCGAAGGCACCGATCCACAGATTCCGTGCCGTCTCGTCTCCGCCGACCCCGAAGCCCAATGCCGTCGCGCCGCCGAGCTCGGGGCCGACGCACTGGGATAGCTCTACGCGCCGCCCCACGCCCGCACGCACGCACGCCCCGGCTCGGGCGGCTCCGACCAGCACCTCTCCCTGCGTCTCGGGCGTGCTGCCCTCGACCTGCTGAGGAACCAGCGTCATGCCCTCGGCAAAGAACTTCATCCACGGCGTACGCCACCCCACTCCCACGACCGGGCCGGGTGCGATCCGAGGCATCGAGCCACCGTCCACGATCAAGCCCCCCACGAGGGTCGGGCCGCGATCGAGCCGCGGCTGCGCTCGCCTTCGCGGCGCGCGTGGGCGTGTCGTCGGAGGCTCGGGGGGCGGCTCCGTTCGCGTTGGCCGGGGCCCTGCCGGGGACACGTCCACCTGCACATCCGGTGGCTTCGCGGGCGCTTCGACGGGATGAGGCCGGACGATGGTCGGCGGATGCGGCTCGTCGAGTCGCTGCGTCAGGGTCTCGGGATCGGACATCACGGCGACCACCAACACCGCAGCCTCGGCGAGGCGGGCACAATCGGGGGCCTGCAGCTCGCGTCGATTGACGTGCCCACGCCAGTGGATGGTGAGCAGTGCATGCCACCCCGATCCCCGCGGGCGCACGAGGGCATGCGCCTCCACTTCCGTGGTCGCGTCGCCGAGCAATGCCTCGTGGTACGCGGCGAGAGCTTCGGCATCCGGGCAACCGGAGGCCGGGGCGTCCCACCGAAGCGGGGATTCCGTGGGTGCGGTGACGGCTAGCAACAGGGACGGCAGCCACATGAAACGATCGCGAACTCTAGCAATGCCACCTACGCACTGTATCGCCTGTTGGCCCGCTGTCGAGTCGGTACGAGCATGACCGCTCGATGTACCAGCGATGGCATTTCGAATCCCGCCGAACGAGCACGATTTTGATAGCGCCCGCTCATCGGCCGTGCAGGCGCAACCGTGGAGTCACGAAGACCCCATGGCTCCGCCCGTTGGCTCGCCTACTTCGCGCCGTGCTCGAGCTCGTCTCGGACGTTCTTCGCCCAACCGTCGAGGTCGGCCAGGGTCGACTCCAGCACTTCCGCCGACTCGCCGATCTCTTCCATGATGACCCGCAGCCGGTTCTTGGCGCGGTGCAGCCGGCTACGGACCGCGGCCTCCGTCAGCTCGAGCACCGCCCCGAGTTCCTTGGCGGTGAGGCTCTCCCACAAGAACAGCTCCAGCACGATCTGATCGTCGATGGGGAGTCGGCGAAGACCTTCCAATAACAGTCGCTTCTCCGCTTTGTCCGCCACGACCGCGCTGGGGCTGGCCCCGAGATCGACGGCGCTATGAGAGCCGAAGTCGAGGCGCCCCTCCTTCCGTTGGCGACGCCGGTAGTGCTGCCGCAAGGTGTTGCGGGCCGTACCGAACAGGAAGGCGCGAAACGAGGCGTCGCCTCTAAAGGAGGCATGACCACGGACGACGGCGAGGAACGTCTCTTGGACCAGGTCCTCCATCTCCGACAGCCCCTTGGCCCGAAAGAAGCGATACACGCTGGAGTAGTGGCGCTCGAAGACCGCCTTGCCGGCCTGCTCGTCGCCCGATGCCCACGCAGCGAGCAGTTCGTGGTCGGTCGGCATGGAACCCGACGGTAGCCCGAACCCACGGCGATGGCAGGAACCCGCCGTTGCCTGCTGACAACGGCGTTCGATGGCCATTCCGAAGAAAGTACAGATCGCCGGGAATGGTCTGTGGCCGTCCGGCCACTTCATCGGCGCGATGCCGATCGGGTCCATGTTCCGAGCGGCGCCACCCGGGCGAGGAGCCCGAGCAGAGGAACTCACGAAGATGAACGAGAAGGTATGTGTGGCAATGATGGTCCTCGCGATCGGCTGTGTCGTGGACGCGGACGAGTCCGGTGAAGGCGACGGCGTCGCCGAGATCGTCGAGAACCTGAGCCGAGCAGGCTTCCCCGAGGAGGAGATCTATGCGGCCGAGGGGTTCACGGTATGCTCTGCAACATGTCCACCGGTTCGAGCTTCGCCGCCCCGGTCTCGATCTCGGACTACCCCACCGACGACGCCGACTGGGATTCGCCGGAGTACTACCAAACCCTGGCCATGACCGACGTCGACGACGACGGCGAGCTCGAGGTCTGCGGTCGCGCCTCGGACGGGATTCGCTGTAGCCGCTGACTCGAGGATCACCCGGTGAACACCACGGATTCACCCGACTCGGACCGCTCTGCCCTCGACGAGGCGGAGCGGTCTTCGTCGTCCGGCACCGTCCCCGCCGATCCCCGCGACTCGAGCGGCTCCGGGCTCGCCGAGCAGGAGCTGGTGCGGGCCTCCGTGATGTCTCGGCTGTTCAGCGCCCATGAGACCGAAGCCCCTCGCATCGGCCGCTTCGTCGTCCTGCGAAGGCTCGGCGAATGGGGCATGGGCATCGTGTACGCGGCGTACGACGAGAAGCTCGACCGCCGGGTCGCCATCAAGGTGTTGCGGCGCGAACTCGATGCATCCGCGCGCGGGCGGATCCTCCGCGAGGCCAAGGCGATGGCGACGATCAGCCATCCCAACGTGGTGCCCGTGTTCGAGATCGGCGAGCACGGCGAGGACCTGTTCATCGTCATGGAGTTCCTGCCCGGGCAGCCGCTCGACCGGTGGCAGCAACAGCCCGAGCGCAGCGAGGCCGAGGTGCTCGCGGCCTACGTCCTCGCCGGTCGAGGCCTCGCCTGCGCCCACGGCCACGGGCTGATTCATCGCGACTTCAAGCCGCACAACGTGATGGCGCAGACCGCCGAAGATGGGCAGCTCGGCGTTCGTGTGCTGGACTTCGGCCTGGCTCGACGCGCAGAGGAACTCCCGTCGGTCGAGCGGCCTCGGCCAAAGCCCCCCGACGAGACCACGAGCGCCAGCGATCGGATGACGGCCACGGGCGCGATCTTGGGGACGCCCGCATACATGGCTCCCGAGCAGTTCACGAGCGCGTCCGTGGGCGCGGCGGCGGATCAATTTTCGTTCTGCGTCGCGCTTTGGGAGGGGCTCTACGGCACGCGGCCCTTTGTCGGGCACACGGTGGCGGAGCTTCGAGACGCCATCACGGCCGGGCTGACCACCAGTCCCCCACGCCGCGCGACGCTGCCGGTCGAGGTCGGCGTGGCGCTCGAGCGCGGGCTGCAGGTCGATCCCGACGCCCGCCATGCCTCGATGAACGCGTTGCTGATCGCGCTGACCCCCGAGGAGCCCACCCGTCGTTGGCCGCTGGTCGTGGCCGGTCTCGCCGTGCTCGGCGTGGGCGGGGCCGGCCTGATTGCGTGGCAGCAAGCACGAGCCGAACGGTGCAGCGGTGCGCCCGAGCAAATGACGGGCGTATGGGACGCGGAGCGGCGAGCCGAGGTCGAGTCGTCGATGCTCGGCATCGACAACGAGTACGCACAGGTGGCCTGGTCGCGAAGCTCCGCCGAGCTCGACGCCTACGCCGAGGCGTGGACGGGCATGTTCACCGAAGTGTGCGAAGCCACCACCATCCGACGCGAGCAATCCACCGAGGCGATGGATCTACGCATGACCTGCCTGCATACCGCCCGGCGAGAGCTGGCGACGGTGACAGAGGTGTTGAGCGATGCCGATGCCAAGGCCGTGCAGAAGGTGGACGAGCTGCTGGGAACCCTGGCGCCGCTGGAGCGCTGTGCCGACCTCGATGCCCTCGGGCGCGACGTGCCCCCGCCCTCCGCGGCAGAAGCCGAGATGGTCGAGCGCGTCCGGGAGCTGCTCGCCGAGGCAGAGGCGCAACGCAAGGTCGGTCGCATCGACCGGGCGGCAGAGCGTCTGAGCGAGGCCCAAGCGCTGGCGGAGGGTGTCGAGTACGAGCCCCTTCGAAGCGAGCTCGACCTCGAGCGGGGTGAAGTGCTCGACCTGCAGGGCGACTACGAGCAGTCCGAGCAGGCCCTCGAAGACGCGCTGAAACGAGCGACGCGCTGGGATCAGCGAGAGATCATGGAACGCGCAGCTCGCGGCCTGATCTCGGTCATCGGGGACGCGCAGCGAAAGCCCGAGCAAGCGCTCCGCTACCGAGAGGTCGCCGAGGGTCTCGCCGAAGGTGACCCGCTCCGGGAGGCCGCCGTCCGACTCAACCTGGCGACGGTCCTCCGCCGCCACGACGCTCTGACCGAAGCGGAGACTCAGATCCGGCGCGCCCTCGAGCTCCGCGAGGGCGCGTTGGGTCCCGACGATCCCGCCGTCGCGGTCGCGCGAAACAACCTCGCCCTGATCGTGCGCAGCCAGGGCAAGCAGGCAGACGCCAAACAGCTGCTGCGTCAGGTGCTGGAGACGAGAAAACGGACGCTGGGTTCCGACCACCCCGACGTCGGGCAGTCCTACAACAACCTGGCCACGAGCCTGGCCATGGGCGGTGCCCTCGACGAGGCCCTGCCCTTGTTCGAGCAAGCCCTGGACGTGTGGGAGCGATCGCTGGGGCCCGATCACCCGCTCGTCGCGGGCGTCCTCCACAACCTCGGGATGACCCAGCGGCGGCTCAAAGACCCATCCGCGGCCGAGTCACGGCTGCGGCGAGCGCTCGAGATTCGCGAGCGCACGCTCGAGCCCACGCACCCCGCCATCGCCTCGACCCGGGGAGAACTCGCCAATGTCTACGGGGACAACGGTGACTTCGTCAGGGCAGAGCGAGAGCTTCAGCTCGCGCTCACCATGACGGAGCAGCGACTGGGACCCGACCACTCCCGGGTGGGCATTCGCCTCAACCAGCTCGCCGAGATTCACCTGCAGCAAGGCCGATTCGAGGACTGCGAGCGAGACTCCCGACGGACGCTGGAGATCTTCGAAGCAACGCTGGGGCCCGAGCACGTCAATATGGCCAAGGCACGTCTCATGCTCGGCCGGGCGCTGCTTTCTCGGGGGGAGCACACGGAAGCGGGACGGGAACTGGCGCAGGCACGGACGCTGGCACAGAAAGTCCTGGACCCCGCCGATCCTGCCCTGGCCGAGGCGCACACGCTGGAGGCGATGGCCCTGCTTGCCGGGGGCGACCCCGAGTCCGCGCGACCGCTGGCCGAGCGAGCATGGTCGAACCTGCAGCAGGGCAGCGCCGACCCGGTGCAACGAGCCGAAGCGGCCTTGGTGCTCGCCCGCGCGCTATGGGCCGCGAGCGACGATGATGCACACCTGCGAGCGATCGAGGTCGCTCGAGCGGGAATCGTGGGTGATACATCGAAAGCTCCAGAACTGGCGAAGAGCCACGCGCAGCTGAGCGCGTGGCTTCGCGACAAAGAACAACAGTAGCGATCCGGGAGGGAATCGAACCCTCGACCTGCGGGATAAGAAGCCGCCGCTCTAACCAACTGAGCTACCAGACCGACGTGCACGTCGGCGTATGGCGATCCGGGAGGGAGTCGAACCCTCGACATGTGGGTTAAAAAGCCACCGCTCTAACCAACTGAGCTACCGGACCGACGAGGTACGCCGACAGGCGCCCGCACGCCGGCTACGGCGTGCGGGCTACGGTTTACGCCGCGTACCCCGAAAACGAAGGATGTGAATTGGATGGGACATTGAAAGTGTCTCTTGGAGGGCCAGACGGGACTCGAACCCGCATTCTTCTCGTTTAACAGACGAGTGCTGCAACCAGATTCAGCTACTGACCCGCGAGGACTCGGCCCGCACGAGGCGGGGTCGAGTTCAATCGTCGTGTCACTCTAGGCTGCCCGCACGCAAGGACGCGTGCGGGCTACCGATTGCGCTTGGTGCCTCGGGACGGAGTCGAACCGCCGACGCCCACGCCTTCAACGTAGCGCTCTACCGCTGAGCTACCGAGGCCATTGTGTCGGTGCTGCCCGGTCACGCCTACGCGCGCGCCGGGCCACACAAACGGCTCGGTGATGCCAACCATGGGGCGAGATGAACGAGACATCGGAATCGACTTTCCAAAGACGACGAAGAGAAACAACTGGAGCCGGTAGCAGGACTCGAACCCGCAACCCCCTGATTACGAAACAGGTGCTCTACCCGATTGAGCTATACCGACGCGAAGGCGCTGATCGGTCGCTACGGGTCTTTCTACGGTCGTGGGAGCACTCCTGGTGCTCGCCTGGAAAATCAGCCTTACACCGAGGAAACGCTCAACACGAGCCAAATTTACGGCTATTCGAAGCCGTAAACGAACCCATCGCGACCGGATTGGTCGTCGTGTGGGTCTTTGTCGTGGTGCGTTTCATGGCGTAGTTCCGTTGGACCGCCGAAGCGATCTTCAAACGGTTTAGGGGATGAATACGGACGGGTCAAGCATTCGATCGAAAAAAGAATGCGGCACGGTTTCGGACTCAGTCGGTCGTCGTCGATTCCACGACCGGCTCGGGCTCGCCTTCGAGCTCGTGCTCGGCGAGCCAGGCGTCGAGCGCCTCGAGTTTCTTCTGCTGTGGTTTCCCGGCCTCGGCCACGGGTCCCCGCGCCGCCCGAGCCAACGATGCTGCCCGCGCCCGGTCGCGTCCCCCATCGAGGGGCGCATCCCATAGGGCCATCGCCAGGGTGAAATCACCGAGCGCCTTCGATGCCCCCGAGACCCCGAGCTCGGCATAGATCGTCCGGCCCTTGTCGATGTCGGCGAACGCATCCGTCCACCGGCCTTGCTTGGCTCGAACTTTGCCGCGAGCGATCAGCAGGGACGCGTAGCGGCTGTGGCTCTCCCCTCGCGATGCCTTGCGGATCGTCATCGCCCGGGAAAACCACTCGACCGCTTGGTCGACGTCGCCTTCGTCGAACGCGATGTGCCCCAGGTGCTCCGAGCTCCACGCCAGGTTGACGAAGTCCGGGCCAAAGGTCCCCTCCCAGATCTCGTGCGCCCGCTGCATGCTGCTCTTGCGCAGCTCCATGTCTCCCAAGTGGCCGGCGACCTCCCCGATGTTGCTGCACGCGGCCGCGACGAACGGTGACTGCTCCCCTTGGTGCTCGAGGGCCAGATCGCGCGCGACCACGAAGTACTCCAGCGCCTCTTGCCAGTGGCCCGCGTACTTCTCGATGGTACCGAGGGTGGACTGACGCCGCTGCTCGAGCACGGCATCCGGGTCACCCGCGTGCACGATGGCGAGGCGGTCGTTCTCGATCCAGACCTGAGCCACGTCGTAGTCGGTCTTGTTGATCCCCGCCATCGCCTGGCTCGACCACGCGGCGATGGTCCACTGCTCGTGCTCGACGGCCATCGCGTAGGCACGGGCCATGGTGAGCTCGGCCTGCGCATAGTCGGTCCGCGTCTCCAGCAGGGCCAACAGGTACAGCGCCGTCGCCTCGAGGGCGTGGGACTCGATGGCCCGAGCCTCTTCCGCCGCCCCGCGAAGCAGCGCCTGCCCTTCCTTCACGTCGCCCGAAGCCTGGTACCCGCGACCCTCGACCAGCGTGCGCTGGATCTGCTCGGCCCGCTCCCAGTTCTCGACCGCGGGCGGATCGGGCTGGGCGTGCAGCCAGTCGGCATCGCTGCACGGCGCGGGATCGACCAGCCGTGCCGCGTGCTCGATGGCCGTGCTCGCGCCGACGATGGTGTCGAGCCCCTCCAGCAGGCTCTCGAGTTCCACCCGGCGCTCCTGCAGACACCAGCGACCGCGCGAGGCGAGGCGAGCATCGTAGCGACCCGTGATCGTCTCGGCGCGACAGATCTCCGAGGTCGCCGTGGACCATGCGCTCACGTAGCCGTCGACGAGCGGGGCGAACTTGTCGGCCGCGGCGGCGGCATAGGTGCTCTCGCTCGTCCGCAGCCGGCTCAGCACCTCCTCGCGCCGCGTGTCGTCCCAGTGCACGGAGAGCGCGGCCGCCTCGGTCTCGCACGCGGCCTCGGCCCGGGCTTCGGTCCAGCGCTGAACGCCGAACGCCGCCCCGCCGAGCCCGAGCGCCACCGCTCCCGCCGCGACGCCTCGCCAGATCCATAGGCTCCGCCGACCCGCGGCGATCGCCTCGAGCAGCTGCCCCATGGACTCGAAGCGATCCTCCGGGTTCGCCCCCAGGGTCCGATCGCACAGCCGTCGCAGCCAGCTCGGCACCCGAACCCCAGCCGGCGGCGACGCTCGCTGGCCCTGCATGATCGCGTGCACGAGCGCCAGGCGGGTCTTGCCCGAAAACGGGCGCTCGCCAAAGAGCGTCTCCCACAGGGCGACCCCCCACGAGAACTGGTCGCTGCGCGCATCCGTGGGATCGCCGGTATGTTGCTCCGGCGGCATATAGGCCGGCGTCCCCATGACCGTGCCCGCCTTGGTGAGCGCATCGTTGAGCGCACCGCCCGACGACGGTTCCTCCCCGTCGTCGATCGATTCCGGCTCGCTCGTGGCATCGACCCGGGCGAGCCCGAAGTCCATCACCCGCACTCGACCGTCATCGCCGATCATCACGTTGTCGGGCTTGAAGTCGCGGTGCACCAGTCGCTTGCCGTGCGCGGCCAACAGCCCGCGCGCCGCGTCCTCGAACACATCGAGGACCTGCCGCCAGGTTCGCTTCGTGCGGCGCCAGTCGGTGAGCGTCTGCCCCTCGATGAACTCCATCGCGATGAAGATCTGGTCGCGGTGCGTGCCCACGTCGTGGATGGAGACCACGTTGGGGTGCTCGAGCTTGGCCAGCGCCTGCGCCTCGCGAACGAGTCGCGCTCGGCCGTCGCTCGAGTGGCTGCCACCGCTCGCGGGCAGCAGCAACTTCAGCGCGACCTTGCGGTCGAGCTCGGGATCGTAGGCCGCATAGACGACCCCCATGCCGCCCGCCCCGAGCTCGCGCAACACCACGTAGCGCCCGATGCTCTCCCCGTCTCGCTGCATCCGCCCGGGACGTAGCGGTGGCAGAGGGACCGAGTCGGGCCCTGCCGCGACCGTGGGATCGTCCGCGAACACGTCGACGATCATACCGGGCTTCGTGAACGGGGATCCCTGAAACCCGGGGCCCGAGAACACCTCGGCGGTGAAACTCGATGAAAGCGACGACTCGGTCACGCTCGGCTACAACCGAACGCGGGAGCAACGAGCGCCCGAGCTTCGGCGTCGCGATGCCTACCGGACGCGCTCAGTACTCGTAGATCGGCGACCACTCGGACTTCGGCTCCGCGACCGTGTCGCCGCCTTCTTTCCCGCAGACGGTACGACCGGTGACGCCTCCGTCGCGTCGGCAGAACGCGCGCTGATCACCACAATTCGCGGTCCAGGTATCGATGGGGCCGTCGACGTGTTCGTCGGAGATCTCCACCGAGTCGGGCGCACAACCGAGGAGCGGCCCGCTCGCTTCACGTCGGTCCTTCGCATCGCGCCCCGGGCTGCACCCTTCGACATGCGGGTCCTTCGAGCAGCGATAGGCTTCTTCGGCACAGTGCGCGTCCCAGATCGTACCGTCGCCGTTGATGATGGGATCGGAGACCACCACCTGCTCCACCGGGCAATCAGTGAGGCGCGCGGTGATGGGGGGAAGCTCGCTCTTGGTGTAGTGAGCGTAGGCCGGGGCGCACCCTCCGAGCAGTAGGCCGAACCAACACGCGACGACTCCACGGGGGGCAACGGAGGCACTCACCATCGCGCGGAGCGTAGCGCAGCCCGAGGCCCGATCCGAGGAACGGCCGACCAGCCTCGTCGCGAGCTGACCCGAAGGACCCACCGGCCCTCCCATTCATCGAGGCGAAGCGTCAAGAGTCGTCTACCATCCCGCCGATGCCCCGCGCCTCCCTTCGCTCGTTCGCGTTCGCCACGTTGCTCGCTCCCGTCGCATTGCCTTGCGCGTCGTCGTGTGCGACCGCCGAAGCGACTTCGCCGATGCTCAGCCGCGGGCCGGACCGCGACCTACGACTGTTGGTGATCATTCCCGCAGACGCCGTCCCCTCCAAGATCTCGGTCGACGACCAGACCGTGTGCGGAGGAGCGGTCGCTCCCTGTCCCGGCAGCAGCGTCCTCGACGGTCGCGCGGAGAACCGACTCACGGTGTTCGTCTCGCCGGGCCGACACGTGTTCTCGGCCCAGTTCCCGCAGGCGGTCGGCGGCGCGCACATCGATGAAGAGCAGAGCTTTCCCTTCGAGGCGGCGCCCGATGTCTCGCCCCAGTGCCACGTTCGCCGCGGGTGCTCGGTGCAGGAGCCCAGCGCCGAAGCGCCCCCTGAGCAACCGACTGCATCGAGTGAAGCCGAGTGCCGCCTGAACAGCGACTGCGCGGTGGGGCTCCAGTGCTTGCTCGGCGCGTGCGTACCCCTCTGTCGTGAAGATCGGGACTGCGCCAAGGGGCAAGAGTGTGGGCCGGGAGCCGAAGGGTACGACGAGTGCCTGGACGTCGCCGCTCCCTCGTGAGCTCCCGGCCCGCCGCTTCATGACGGCGGCGACGCGCTCACATGCACGCGGCGGTTCCGTCGAACGCCGAGTGGTTCGACAGGTCGGGCCACGTCTCGAGCAGGCCCGACTTGTACAGGCCAATGCTACCGTGCCCGACCCCGGGGACCATGCAGTGATCGATTTGATCGCGCCCCCAGGAGTTCGGGAAGGTCGTGGTCCAGTTCTGGAAGACGTTGCCGTTGGAGGTGCCGATCTCCGTCTCGCCCACGACCATCAACGCGCCCACGCTGGTCACCGCCGTCTCCATCGCGTCGGTGCTGGGGCTGTAGCTCAGCGGGCCCCACGAAGAGTTGGGCAGGCTGAGGTCGCTCAGACCGTTGGGCCAGTCGGCGCCGCTGGTGCCGTGGACCATCTGGCCCGGCGTCTCGAGGATGACCTCCATCAAGCGATCGGGGTGCTGGGTGAAGTAGCGCAGGGCGAACTGTCCGCCCGCGGAGTGGCCGAACAGGTGGAAGCGGCCGTCACCCACGCCCGCCTCGGCGTAGCGATCCACGATGGTCTCGACCCACTCGTCGGCGTTGATGTTGGCCCCCAGCAGCGCCCGGAAGCCGCCCGCGTCGTCGGAGGGATCGAAGTCGTTGCCGAAGCTCCAGTCCTCGAACTGCGGCATGATGAGCACGAAGCCCAACTCGTCCGCCGCCGCCACGAAGCCGGTGTAGCTCATGTACAGGTGGGTATTGGCCAGGCCGCCGCCCCAGTCGTCGGTCTCGTCGGAGGTGAAGCGGTTCGTGCCCGGGACGACCACGAAGACCTCGGCCGTGCTGGGGTCGAGCCCCGCGGGGATGTATTGCAGCCAGCCTCCGTAGTCGTCGAACTTCTGCACGACGTGGCCGGCCTCGACCTCGCCGAGATCGGGACGCACGCTGGAGCAGGTCCGAACCTCGCCGCCGTCATAGGCCAAGGTGTGGGTGATGCCCTCGGGGCAGCCGCCCCAGCCCTCGCCCGGGACGCCGATCCACAGGTCGTCGAGGCCTCCCGCTCCGCTCACGCGACCCAGCGCGCCGCCGAAGCGATCGTGGGACTCGGGGGCCGACGACACGCCGCCATAGGTCTGGTCGAGCAAGACCTCGACGCCGCTGGTGATGGGCTCGAAGCCGGTGAACACCCCACCGCCGCCGCCGTAGCTGGGCGCCCGCACCAAGTGCACCACGCCCGAGTTCCAGCGCGTGGAGCCGTTGTAGTCCACGTCCTCATCGGGCACGCCGATGGCCAGGCTGTTGCACCCGCGGATGCCCAAGTAGTTGGCCGTGGTGTAGCGGCCGATGCCCAGGCTGGAGCCGAAGCGATCGTAGGCCTCCGGCGACTCGTCCAAGGGGCCCGTGCCCTGGTAGAGGTACGAGCTCGAGGGGCCCTGGAGCAGGCCCGATGCCGAGCCGTACAGCACGTTGACCATGCCTGCGTCGACGGTGGAGCCGATGTTCTCGCGGGGCACACCGACGACCAGATCGTCGTAGCCGTCGCAGTTGACGTCGCCGGCAGCGATCACGTCGCCGAAGTAGTCGTAGGGCTCGGCCACGCTGCCCGTGACGCCCGCGGTGTCCTGGGTGAAGCGTGACGCGGCGCCGAAATTGGGCGGCGTGGACCCGTCACCGAGGTCCTCGCCGTTGATGACCACCACCGCACCCGCGTTGGTGTCACCGCCCACGGTGGCGTGCGGGATGCCGAACGCGAGATCGTCGTGGCCGTTGCCATCGAAGTCGCCCACGGCCACGCTGGTGCCGAAATGCTGGCCGGGCACCTGGTTGACGCCCGAGAACAAGAACACCCCCTCGTCGCCGTCGAGCAGCATATAGCGGTCTTCGAGGTCGTCCTCGAAGCCGCTCTCGCTGTTGCTCCACGCGGCCGCGACCTCCGTGCGGGGCGAGCCCGTGCCGAAGTGGATGCCGACCAGACCGTCGGCATCGGAGTACATGGGGTAACCGAAGACGCTGTCGGGGTTGTTGTCGTCGTCGAAGTCACCGTGCGCGACGGTGCGCGCGTAGTCGGTCGGATACTGGCTGGCCCAAGGGTCGATTTCGGCCTGGGCGATCGTGGGGACCAGCAGCGCGGCGCCCGTGAGGGCCACGGCCGGAAGCGAGCATCGAAGAGGGGGCTTCATACGCATGATTCGTGAGTCCGTTCGTCCCGCCGGGGTCGGCGGTCGACGGTCTCGTTCCCGCGCGACGGCGAGTGGATCACACCGACCGACGACAAAATGTGAGTCATGCAATTCGACGAAGTGGTGGCTGCGCGCTCTCGAACCTGAAATCCGTTTCTCGACGGCTACACTCCGCGACGATGAAACGTTTGATCCGCCCCCTGCTATGCGCCGCACTCCTGCTGCCCTTCGCCACGAGTGCATGCATCGACGCCGAGGTGATCGAAGAGGGCGGCTCCGCGGACGAATTCGAGCCCGTATCGCGTGATTGGCCGGAGATCCACCGGCCCCAGGCGCCCCGCCGCACCCGAACCTGGCAGACCGAAGACGGGCCCGTGACCTACGAGGTGGTCGACGGCGACGTGGTCATGGAGGGCGACATGATCCTCGGGACAGAGGACGAGTTCGACGCCCTGCACCGCGCCGATGGCCTCACCTTCCGCGGGGTCGGCCGTGACAATCGGTTGTGGAGCATGCCGGTGAAGTATTCGTTCGCCAACAGCATCACGGGTGCCATGGAGACCGCGATCGAGGACGCGCTCGATCGGCTCGTGGACGAGAGCGACGCGCAGATCTCGTTTCAGGAGTGCTCGGGGCTCTGCGCCGGCTCGCACATCAAGTTTCGCTTCGAGTCTGGCGATGGCTGCTCGTCCAACGTGGGCCGAGTGCGGTGGCCGGGGATCAACAAGGTGAACCTCGAGGAGGCCTGCGACGGCGTGAACGGAACCGCCGCCGGACAAAACCGCGAAGAGAGCGTGATCATGCACGAGGTCATGCACGCGCTGGGCGTGTACCACGAGCACTCCCGCTGCGATCGCGACACCTTCGTCACCATCAACTGGGGCAACATCGAGGACGATCGCGACCACAACTTCGAACGGCACTGCAGCAACGCCACCGACTACGGGGTCTATGACTACGCGTCGGTGATGCACTATCCCGATACCGCGTTCAGCACCGGAGGCTTCACCATCACCGCGCCCAATGCCGCCGACCAAGCGCTGATGGGTACGCGCAACGGCTTGAGTCAGGGCGATCGGTCGGTGCTGATCGGCCTTTATGGGTTCGACTGCGAGCCCACGCGCAACACCTGTCAGCCCTGGGAGTGCGGGTACATCCCCGTGGGCTGCGGCATCAGCCTCAACTGCGGGCCCTGCCAGCCGTGCGAGTCGGGCTACTGCGCCGACGGGAGCTGCTGCCCGAATAGCGGGGTGTGCTCCAACGGCATCCCCTGCGCGCTCTGAAGTCGAGGCCAAGGGTTTCGAGGTGCGGCCTCGTGAGCCGCACCTCGCCCGGGCTCAGCGGACCCAGAGCTGAATCCAGGCGACCCAGCCCGGCCCGCCGAAGTTGGGAGCGTAGCGCCAGTAGACCTGGGCCCCAGGGCTCGACCGGTCTCCCGAAGCGATCGAAACCGAAAAGCAGTTGTTGTACCACCAGCCCGCGCTGTTGTTGTCGGCGCAGTTGGCCGCGTTGTCGTCGTTGTCATTGTCCCAGGTCGAGAACGGGTGGCCGTCGTGGTGATCGACGAAGAAGCCACCGTCGTTCGACATCGGAGTGTTCTGCACGGAGAGCACGAAATTGGACGACTCGTCGCCGACGGAGAAGTCGTCGTAGACATGGACCGTGACGTCGTTGCGCACCTGGAGCTGGAGGCCGCCTTCCGTCAGCGCGTGGAGACGACGGTTGCCGAGCCAGCCGATGTTCATCGCGGGCAGGTCCCCGAAGCCAGCCGCGTATTCTTCCCAATCGCGGTCGAACTGGATGAAGGTCGTGGTCTCGTCGTTGAGCGCCACGAGGGTCCAGCCCCCGCCTTCGGTGGTCATGTCGCACTGCACGTCGAAGGGCTCGAGACCCCCGAGGCCGTCGACATCGATCGTATAGATGCCGTCCTCGCTGCCGGGCTCGTCTCGGATCCACTCCGCGCAGCTGGCCGGGTACTCCATGGGCGGCGGCTCGCCCGTGCTCGAGTCCGAGCTACTCTCGTCGTCGGCCCCGTCGTCGCTCGAGGACTCGTCGGCTTCGCCCCCGGTCGTCGTGGAGCCGCCGGGTGCGGTGCCGCTGGTCGACGTGGCCGTCGGCTCGTCGCTCACGTCGGAGGTGGTCGTTTCGGCGTTGCCGGTCTCTTCTCCGGCGTCGGTCTCGGTCTCGGTCGCGACCGGCTCGGGCCCAAAACAGCCGCCAAGCAGCGATAGGGAGCAAATGAGGAGGGTATTGAGGCTTCGGGCGTTCATCGGGGGTCCTTTGCGAGATGACTGGAGCGCACAGTCATGTCGCCAGGACGAAAAGTGATCGCGGCCTCGGGGGACTTTTTTCAAGGCCTACGCGCGAATGGCGGACGCCAGGGCTCGGCCATACGCGGCGGCATCGGAAGGTCGCCGGTCGGGCTCGCGAACCAACCCCTGCGCGATGGCGGCGGCGAGCGACTCGGTCGCATCGGGCCTCGTCGTCGTCACCGACTCGGGACGCGTGACCGCGCCAATGTTCCGCAGCAACGAGGTCACCTCGCGATCGGGAAACGCTCGGCGACCCGTGACCGCTTCGTAGGCCACCGCCGCCAGACCATAGACATCGACCGCGGGGGTCGCCCGCCGGGCACCGTGCTCGAGCACCTCGGGCGCGAGATAGGGCAGCGTGCCGAGCTGCTCTCGCGAGGCGGTCATCGCCGACGGGCCCTTGCACAAGCCGAAGTCGATGAGGATCGCCCGCTCGACGGCCTCGGGATCGCCCGCGATGAACACGTTGCTCGGCTTGACGTCGCGATGCACGATGCCCGCCCGATGCACGAAGGCGAGGGCATCGCCGAGCTGCTCGACCAGCGCCGCGATATGGGGCCACGGCAAGCCCCGCCCGGCTCGTAGACGGTCGGCCAGGGTTTCCCCCTCGAGCAGCTCCATCACGAGCAAGCGCGTGCCGTCGGCCAAGCGACCATGCCCCCGAGTGCGCACGATATTCGGGTGCCGCAGTCCGATCGCGACCTCGGCCTCTTGCTCGAAGCGAAGCGTCCAGCGCTCGTCCGCCGACGGCTCGGGCGCGACGCACTTGATCGCCGCCTCGGTGCCCTCGGCCTCGTGCACGGCCTCGAACACCACGCCGAATCCTCCGTGGCCCAGGGCGGTCTTGAGGCGCCAGGCCTCGTCCACGACGACCTCCGGCCCGAGTTCGGAGAAGGTCCGCGCCTCCACCGAGCGCTCGGGGCCACGCTCCACTTCGAGCTCTGCCCCGCGCAGGAACGCGAACGGGTCGGGCTCGGAGGGATCGCCGGTCACGCCCCAGTGTACCGGGCCGCGAGCCCCCGCCGCCCAATTGGTATCCTGCACGCGGTGGACGAGCGCGACGAAGCCGAGCTGCTCGAGGCCTGGCAAGACGGCGAAACCTCCGCGGGCGAAGTGCTCGTGCGACGCCATTGGTCGGACCTGCTGCGGTTTTTCCTCGCGGCCACGGGCGGCGATCGAGCGGCATCGGAGGACCTCGCGCAAGAGACCATGCTGACCGTGCTGCGCCGTCGCGATGCGATCACCAGCTCGTTCCGCGCGTATTGCTATGGCGTGGCCCGGCTCAAGCGGCACGAGGCCTTTCGCGCCCGCACCAAGGACGCCGACCACCAGCCCGCGGACGAGCATGGGGTCGTGCTCGCGGCCGATGAGGGCATCTCGGAAGAAGACCGGCAGCGCTGCAAGCTGGCGATCTCCGTGCTGCGGCGGCTCGACCCCGACGACCAGCTACTGCTGGTGCTCAAGGACTATCTCGGGTTCACCCAGCCCGAGCTCGCGGAGACCTTCAAGATCAAGCAGTCGCAGGTCTCCGGGCGGATCAACCGCGCTCGCCTGCGGTTCCGTCGCGAGTTCGAGGCGCTCGAGCAGACCCCCGAAGAGCGAGACCTGACGATGCGCAGCCTCGGCTCTGCGCTCGCATCGATCGTGGCCCGCCTGCCGACCGACGTGGGCATCGCTCGATGAGCGGCGCCGACCTGCGACCGGGCGATCGGGTCGGTCGCCTGGTGGTTTTGCGCGAGGTCGGGCGCGGGGCGAGCGGGGTCGTGCTCGAAGCCTACGATCCGAGGCTCGACCGCAATGTCGCGCTCAAGCTGCTGCACGAGCGGCTGGACCCCGAACGCGAGGAACGGGCGCGGAAGCGGCTGGTGAAGGAAGCCCAGGCGATGGCGCAGCTGAGCCATCCCAACGTGGTCGCGGTGCACGACGTCACCACCGTGCGGCTCGGCGAGCAGACCCATGCCCTCGTGGAAATGGAGTACGTGCCCGGCTCGACGCTGGAGCAGTGGCTCGCCGAGCGGGGTGGCGCGGAGTGGCGGGAGATCCTCGACGTCCTCCTGCTGGCGGGAGAAGGCCTCGCCGCCGCGCATGCCACTGGCCTGGTGCATCGGGACTTCAAGCCGGCCAACGTCCTCATGGACGAAGGGCAGCGACCCAAGGTGTCGGACTTCGGGCTCGTGCGTCGCGCCGACGAGGTCGACCGCTCGAGCGCCACGCCCGTGAGCAGCCCGACCGCGCTCGACGTGCCGTTGACCGTGACCGGTACGCTGCTGGGCACACCCGCCTATATGGCCCCCGAGCTGTTTGATGGCCTCCCCGCCGATGCGAAGTCGGACCAGTTCGCCTACTGCGTGACGCTGTACGAGGCGCTCCACGGAGTGCGGCCGTTTACCGGGGAGACGCTAGCTCAGCTCGCCCACGCCACCCACGAGCACGACCTCGCTCGGCCGAGCCGCGGGCGACGGGTGCCGGGCTTCGTGCAGCGGGCCCTCGTTCGCGGGCTCCAGCCCGACCCCGCAAAGCGGCACGAGAGCATGGCGGCCCTGCTCGACGCCCTGCGAGCCGACCCCGGGAGAACCGTCCGTCGGCTGGGCGTCATCGCGGCGCTCGGAGCCGGCCTGACCGGAGCGGCGATGGGCGTGGCGCCCTACTTCGAGCCCGGCACCCTCGACCTCACCATGGAGTACTCCGGGCAGCGACCAGCGGGCGTGGTCGTGATGATCGACGAAGAGCGCCAGGAGCTCGTCGCTGATGCGGTCACGGTGGATCTGGCCCCCGGTTTCCATCGACTCTCCATCGAAGCGCCCGACTACGAGCCGGTCTCCAACCTCATCTTCGAGGTCGAGCGCGGCCAAACCTTGACCGTCAAACAACCGCTGCAGCACGAGCAGGGCACGGTCGAGCTGCGCACGTTCCCGCGGGGTGCGGGCGTGACCATCGGTGCCCGTGAGCTGGGCTCGACCCTCGATGGCCTGCAGGTGGATACGGGCGCGCACGCGCTCCGCGTCACGTTGCCCGGTCACCACGACGCCCGACTGGCGGTCGACGTCGCCGCGAAGCAAACCGTGGCCATGGCCGCGTACCTCGCCCGAGCCACCGTGTTCGAACACTTCGATGCGGGGCTCTCGCTCGGCCGCGGGCGCTTGGGCGATGCCGACGGCGATGGCCACCCGGACCTGTGGTACCGCAACTACGCCTCGCTCAGTGCCATCTCTCCGACTTCGGGCGAACGACTGTGGACGCGCCGGGTATCCAAGGATCCGAACGCGGCGTTCTCGATCATGGTCGACCTCGACGGGGATGGAGTGCCCGACCCGGTGCTGCTCGGCACGGACGACGGCGGGGCGATCCTGCGGGCGTTTTCCGGGGCGGTGCAAAGCGACGACAAGCCGCTGTGGACCTTCGTGCCCGCGAGCGATCGCCGAGAGGCCCCACTCGTGCCTCCGGTCCACCTCGAGACGGACCAAGGGTCGTTCATCGTAGCGACCACGCTGGGGACGGGCCAGGTCACGGTCATCGATGCCAAGTCCGGGGCTGAGCGAAGGACCGAGCCATTGGCCCCGCCGATCTTCGGCCTGGTCGCCAGTCGCGACGCCTCGCATCCCTGGATCGCCGTCGCTCATCGCGGTGGGGTGAGCCTGCTGGACGCCGACGGCACGAAGCGCTGGACCTACCCCATCAAAAAATTCGATGAGGGGCTCGCCGCGGGGCTCAACAAGCGCAACCGGCTGGAGCACATCGGTCGCGAGAGGCGCGGTTCCTGGATGCTCGCCGCGCCGCTCGATGAACACCCGGGCGATGACGTGGTGCTGGTGGCCGCCACCGACCCGGGCGGTGGCCCGCTGCTGGGGCTTTCCAGCGAGACCAAGGCCGAAGTCCTCCGTGGACCTCGCCTGCATCCGTTTGGCCTCGAAAACGCGGGTGATCTCGACCACGACGGCACGCACGACTTCATCGTTCAGCGAAGCCCTCCCGACCTGGACACGGTGCACCCCGAACCTGGCCGAGGGGACCTGCCCCGAGCCGTCGTGAGCGGTCGCGACGGCCGACAGCTTCATCCGCTTCAGCCGGGGCAACGCGTGGGTCGCTGGCCGTGCGGAGGTGAACCTGCGATCATCGAGTACGGCAATCGACCCTTCCGCGCCTGGCGGGTGGGTGACGAGCAGCCCATCGTGCCGCTGCCCGCCCTCGACGAGACGGTGGACATGATCTGCACCGACTGGAACGGCGACGGTCGGGACGATGCGGTGATCTCCAGCGACCACCACGGGCTGCGTGCCTACGAGGTGGTCGACGGTGAAGTCGTCGAGCTGGGCGGCATCACGTTCGGGCGCCGCATCGATGATGTGGTGCCGCTCGGAGACGTCGACGGTGATGCGATGCCCGATCTGCTCTTGGCCGCGAAGGGCCCGGTCGTCACCCGGGGCTCACGGGTTCGTTGGGGGCGCGCCTATGGGTCGAGAATCCGGGCCCAGCCGCTGGTCGTCGATCTCGATGGCGACGGCGCTAGCGAAGTCGCCGCCTTCACGGGCGAGGACTCGGACGACCATCTTCAGATACTCGCGGCCGAAGACGGACGCCGGCTGAAAGCGTTCCCCGAGAGCGGACCGGGTATGCGAACCCCTGCCGCCCTCGACGGAGCGGCTCCGGGTACGCGAGATCTGATCTTTGCGCACGGGCTGCTCGTGCAGCGCCTGCAGGGCACCGACCTGACGCTGCACCGCCTCGAGGTCGATCCTCCGATCCACACCTACGCAGGCGTCGGCATTGCAGCCGACGACTCTGTGTGGATCTCCGGCTTCGACGACGCTCCGCCGCTCACGAACCTGGCGCGTGCCCCCGACGAGCCCCATCGCTGGAACCCCCGGCTCACGTTGCCCGGACGTGGGGGCTCCAATGTTCGGCCGCAGTTCGCCCCGCTCGACGACGATGCCTCCCGAGAAGTGGTCGCGGTCGTCGATGGCGGGCGGCTCGTGGTCGTCGACGAGCAAAGCGGCGAATGCCAGTGGTCACGCTGGATCGGCCCGGGCTTCGCCTCGTGGGGCCCGACGCTGGTCGATCTCGATGGCGACGGCCGACCCGAGATCATCACCTCGCTCACGGAGGATGCTCCCTCCGTCGGCCCGTCGTGTACCGAGGCCAGCGCTCGACCGAAGCCGTCGCGCACGCCCGGGCTCGTCGCGCTGGCGGGGGCCGACGGACGCGTCCTGTGGCGGAGCCCGGGGGCAGGCCTCGGCGCCGCGCCCATCGTGGTCACCCATGGCGACGAGCGCTGGTTGATGGGGGTCGCGAAGGATCTCGGGCTCTACTCGATCGATCTCGACGGTGGCACGCGAATCGCCCCCGACCCGACGCTGAAGTCGTCGTTCCCGCTGAGCGTCGGGGACATCAACGGCGACGGCTGGCCCGAGGTGCTGCTCGTGGACCGGGCGGGCACGCTGCAGGTGATCGATGCGGTGACCGGCGCCCAGCAGTGGTCGTGGTCCGATCTGGGCGCGGGTGCTCTGCGTCCGCCTACGCTCGCCGACATCGACGTGCCCGCCGACGGCCGCCAGGAACTCCTCGTCTCGACCGGCAAAGGCTTCGTGCTCGCGCTCGACGGGATGTTCGTACGGCGCCTCCCGAAGTAGCTCGGCTCACATCACGTGACCGTCGACGCGGAGCTGAAACAAGAAGTAGGGCGGCAGACAGGCACCGCCTTCGTCCTCGGGCGCATCGAAGGGCGAGCGCGCACAGATGTAATCGTCGCGGCAAGGATTGTCGGCATCACAGGCTCGCATCCCCGCCGGCCTCGCGTTCTCCTCGACGCAGACGGGGAAGGGCCGACGCTGCCCCACGCACAGGTTGAAGGGTCGCAGCGACACGATGGCCCCGCAGGTCTCGCCCGCCTGGACCTCCGAACAGCTCGTGGTGCACATGCCCTCGGGAAATCCGACCGAGTTGCCGTTGCACACCATGTCGTCTCGGCAAGCGCTCGACGTCGCCCCGGCGGCGCGATCACGATGGGGGTCGGCGTTCGCTCGCACCGTGCCCACCTCACAGGGATCTCCCGCCCCCGCCGGCTCGTCCATCACACAGGTGCCCAGCTGCGGGTCACCCAAGTCGCGACAGCGCAGCCCGTCGGCGCAGGTCCACGCGGCGAACCCCGCATCGCCCAGGCTACAGTGGCTGCCGTACCCGCCCTGATTGGCGTCGTGCTCGGACAGCGGTCGCGCCGCTTCGCCCGGCTGCCCCGACGCCAACGCCACGAGGTACGCCTCCCGCCGCTGCAGGTCACCGCCCAAGTGTGGTGAGATGGGCACGGCCACGGCATCGAGCTCCCGCCCCTGTGGCTCTGCGCCCACGATGTGAAAGCCCGCCACGCTGCGGCTCTCGTGACACCCACCGCAGGTCAGCCCGTCGAGGCGTCGGATCATGGCTGCGGGCGACTTCGCGTGCTGAAGCTTCGAGTAGTCGATGCCTTGCAGATCGGCTTCGCTCAGGAACTGTGCGTAGGGGCGATTGCCGAGCCGGGCGAAGCCCCGCGGGGTCACCGAGAGCCCGCGTCGAGCGAGGAAGCGATCGGGGATCACCGCGACCCCATCGTCGAGCGCAGCTGCGTTGGCCGGGTCGTTCAGCCAGGCGACCAGCTCCGCCTTGAGCCGCGGGTTGCGACGCAGGCGCTCCGCATCGGGCGTGTTCTCGAGGCCCACCGAGACGAAGCGATCGCCCTGCCGATGGAACACGCGCAGCAGATACTCGGCGTGCCCCGCCATCCGGGGACGCACCGCCGAAGGCCAGCGCACGCTCTGCAGGTTGACCTCGACCGCCTCCAGCTGTGAAGCGCCCAACCGCGATGCCGCCAAGGGCCCCTCATCCCGACGCAACCATTCGGCCTGCGCCTTTACATCGAGCCCCTCCGGCATCATCCAGCGGTTGGCGACGTCCTGGCAGTCCTCGCCGTCCTGCCACAGCACCACGTTGAAGGTCATCGGCAGCCGCGACTCCACGTCGCCCTGGGGCAGGCTCGCCTCGTAGGCCAAGCGATAGATGAGCCGGGTCTCCCCGCAGTGCTCGGGCGCAAAGGGGTGGCGATCGATGCGATTGACCACCGCCACCAAGTCGAGCCGGACGTTGTCTCGATTCAGCCAGCGACGATCGAACTGCCGATGCGGGTGACTGGTGCCCACGCCCGCCTTGGGATCGTCACGGGCATCTCGGCGAAGGTCGGCCGCGATCGCGGTACCGATGCTGCGAAACGCGGGGTCGGCCGACAGCTCGGCGGTGCTCTTCGCCTCCATGCCCAAGACCACCTGCCCGAAGGACAGGCCCGGCATCGCCGCCAGCGTGGGTCCATCGGTGATGAGGGTTACGGGCTCCCGCGGTGGGGCCACGGGTTCGGCCGCCGGCTCGGGCTCCGCCGCGGTTTCCTTCTTCGTGGCGACTTCGGCTGCGGCCGGTTCCTCCTCCGCCTTTGCTTCCACGGCCACCGCAGGCGTTCCCGTCTCGGGCTCCGCCGCCGGGGGGTGACACGCGAACAACACCAGAGGAAACAAACGCTTGGCCACCACGAGACATCGTGACAGACCACGCCGCCGAGTGTCGAGCCTCGAGGCACGCGGGTTCGCCCGACGAAGCGGCCCGTGGTAAGCGACAGTGGTGGCGAGTCGGGGGCACGGACGCAAGCTGCTCCGCGATACGTGGAGACTGCTGCGAGACCCGCTGCCCTACTACGACGAGGTTCGACGGCAACGAGGCGACTTCGCCGAGCTGTCGTTGGGACCTCGGCCCGCGCGGCTCGTCAGTGACCCGGCCGCGGTGGCGGAGATCTTGCGTCGGGACGTCGACGAGTTTCGAAAGGGCTACGGCAACGACGCGCTCGCCCCCCTCATCGCGGGCTCGGTGTTCCTCGCCGAGGGAGAGGCGTGGAAGCGCCAGCGACCGATCATGGTGGCCGCGCTGCGTCGCCGGGTGCTCGCGGAGCGCCTGCCCATCGTCGCGACGTGCGTCGACGCCATGCTCGATCGATGGTTCGCCGAAGGCACCCGGGCCGAGGTGAACCTGGCCGACGAGATCCGCGAGTCGAGCACGAGCATCGCCAGCCGGGCCCTGCTCGGCTCGCCGCGCTTCGACGAAGACCCCAGCCTGCGCGCGGACCTCGATGCCGTATGGCGAGAGATCTACCGACGCCTCGTCCATCCCCTGTCCGCGCGCCTGTCGGGCTCGCGTCGCCGCGCATACGAACAAGCACTGCGGCGCGTGTTCGAGGCGGCGCGTGCCTGCGTCGAGCACGGCGCAACCCAAGACGAACCTCACCCTTCGCCGCTCGCCGTGCTGCTCGAGTCCGCCGACCTGTCCGACGAGGAGGCACTCGCCGAGGCCATGATGCTCATCGTGACCGGCCAGGAGTGTGTCGCGATCGCCACGACCTGGGCATTGGTGCTGCTGGCTCAGCACGCCCCAGCTCGTGCGCGCGTGCGCGAGGAATTCGACGTGGCCGCGGCAGGTGAGCACGCCGTGGGCACCGTGGGCTGGGTCGAATCGCTGACCTACACCCGGGCGGCCGTCGACGAGGCGATGCGCCTGTATCCGCCCGCGTGGATGTTCTCGCGCCGCAGCGAGCGACCGATCGAGCTCGAAGGGGCCACGATCGGCGAGGACGAAGAAGTGCTCATCTGCCCGCACGTGACGCACCGCGACGAGGGGCGATGGACGGAGCCGAAGCGCTTCGACCCGACGCGATTCCTGCCCAAAGGCGAAGGGCGAACGACGGCCCGGCGGAGCTACTTGCCCTTCGGTTCGGGGCCGCGAACCTGTGCGGGCATCGTGTGGGCGAGGTGGCAAGCGGTGGCCACGGTGGCGCTCGTGGTGGGCCGGGCCGATCTCGACGTCCCCCATGACGCCCGCCCCCCGCGACGGCCCGGCCTCACCCTGCGCCCCGAGGGACCCCTGCCCTCGATCGTACGAGCGCTCCCCCCTCGACCTTGAACGAGCATGCTCAGCCTTCACACGAGGTCAACGCCAAGACGGCATAGGCCGCCGCGGCATCCCGCATGTGCAGGTGACTGCGCTTGCGATCGCGGTTGAGCGACCACGCCGGCCACGAGCCGTCCTCGTTCTGGTGCTCGCGAAGCCACCGTAGACCCCGGGCCGCCGCCCGAGCGCCGTCGGGCTGTGAGCACAGCACGAACGTGGCCAAGCCGGTCGCATAGCCATCGGGCTTGCGCACCCGACGAGCCATGCGACCCGGCTCGACCAGATCACGCAGCGCCCATCCCCCGTCGTCGCGCTGCGCATCGATCAGCTGCCCGACGATCCGCCCCCGTGCGGCCTCGGGCACCCAATCGTCCAGGTGTCGACCCGCCCACAACGCCCCCGCGGCATCGTGCAGGCTCATCGGGTCGCGCTCGTCGGCGATGCGCCCTTGGAGATAGCCGCGCAAGCCATCGATCGGCGCGGCGTGGCGCGCCCCGTACTGCTGTCCTGCGGCTCCGACCGCCAACGCGCCCAGCACCGCCCCCCAGTCGTCGTTCCCTGCTTCCCAGGGCTGGAACGAGAAATCGAGCCAGTCCCACGCCCCGTCGCCTCGTTGCACCTCCCACATGCGATCGAGCGCAGCCAAGGTCTGCGCGGTGGGTTCGCGCCCCATCGCCCGATCGGACAGCGCCAAGGCACTGGCGTTGAGCACCGCCTCCGTCGCGAGGGACCGCGTCCAGGTGCGCCCGCCCTCCCGACCGTAGAAGCCGACCTGTGCGGACCATGGGCCCTCCTGCTCGACACGCTCGACGAGGCGACGGCGTGCTTCGGCGAGCAACTCGTGATCGCCCAGGCCCGGCCGCACGAACATATAAGGATGCGTGGTGTGACACGACATCGCGCACGGGAAGTGGTTTCGGACCTTGGGCGGATCGTCGAGCCACGACCGCGTGCGCTCGTCGAGATAGGTCGTGGCCAATGGTTGCCACGAAGGCGTGACCGACTCGACATGTTCGGGCGGTGCCGCGACCGCAGCGCTGTGATCGAACGTCGGCGTCGATGGCTGTGGCTCTGAATAGAGTTTGGGTTTCACGGTGACGCTCGAATCCTCTGCGACGACCGGAGACACCGTCGGCTCCCCCGCTGCACACGCCAACGCTCCAACCATGACCAACACACCGAGACGCTTCACCATCACAGACCCAGTCGTTTCGACGATCGAACGCCGAACTCGGTCTGAAGAAAATGCCCATAGAGTGCAGATATCGAGCGGTAACCGGCGAAGTACGATTGGTTTCAACGACCGTCCACCCATGCCCGGCACCCAGTGTCACGACCGCAAGGGATGGCTACAGTAGCCGCCACCTCGCCCTCAATTGAACGTCGGGCCAACGTTCGTGGGCTACGTCTCCACCACGGACGACGTGCGCATTGAAGTCGTTCGCACGTCTTCCCCTGCCGTGATGCGGGCTGCTACAGGCGCGCCCTCTTTCACGGGCACCCGCGCCTCATCGGTGTCGACGCCCGCCAACCCGAGACGGAAACGTACCGCGATGAACGAATATCGAATCACCCGCCATCCCATCACGATGGTCTTCGCAGTGTTGTTCGCCCTGATGTCCTGGACGAACGAAGCCCACGCGGCCGAGTGCACGGTCGAGCTCCCCGCCGAAGACCATGACCGCCTGGTCGAGCTGTCGGACACCGCCGAGCTGGGCGGTATCGAAGACGTTCGGGACCGCGTCGGGGAGATCGCCGACATCTTCGCGAGCAACGACGACCCGCGCGGTCTGTTCCCCGTGGTCTATGCGCCCATCACCGCCCGGGCCGTGGAATCGGTCGAGCAAGGCGTCTATGGCGACGAGGTCTGGGCATCAGCGATCATCATCGAGTTCGCCCGGCCCTACTTCGACGCGCTGAACCTGCACCTCACGGGCGGAAACCCGGCCCCCGAGTGGCAGCACTACTACGAGCGCGCCACCGACTGTGACGGCTCGTGGCTCCGCGCCGCGGCCACCGGGATCAACACCCACCTCACGGTGGATCTGGCCCGCACCGTCGCGCTCGTGGACACGCCCGCGTCCTATCAGGCCGACTTCGACCTCTACGGCGAGATCCTCGTCGAGGTCGAGCCGCAGATCATCGACAACCTCTGGAACGACTACGGCGTCGACGCAGAGGATTTCTTCGGCGGCTTCTTCTTCGGCGACTTCGTCGACGGAGCCCACGGCGACGGCACGCTCACCAGCTTCGTGTTCCAGGCCGTCCGCGGCAACGCGTGGCGCAACGGTCAGCTGCTGCGCAACTGGTTCACCCGCGGCTGGGGCAACCACGGCATCGCCACGACCCGTGCGAAGTTCGAGCTCGCCCTGGGCTCGCTGGAAGCCCTGGGCGCGATCTGAGGGCGTCTACCCGGGAGGAACGTCCGCCCCGGGTATGCCCACGTCCACGCTCACCACGGTGCCCGGATTCCCGATGGCGTACAGGTTCGTGGGCGAAAACCCGTCGCCCTTGCCGAACTGCACGCCATAGATGGGCGACGGGACCCCGACCAACACGACCGGTTCGCCCACGGGCTGACCGGTCTCGTCGATCTCGAGCCGCATCAGCTCGTTGTCGCGGGTGTCCGCCGTGTACAGGTTGCCGCACTGGTCGAGCGCCAGGCCCTGCAGGAACCCATCGGCGCTCAGGACGATCTCGAACTCGACCGGGTTGCCCGCGGGGTCGATCTCGATGCGCCGCAGCTGCCCGTACTCGGACGCGGTGTACCAGAGCATCGATCGCGCTTCGTCGAACACGATGCCGCCCCCCGCCCCGGCCTCGGACCCCGCGATGATCAGGGTGACGGTGCCGTCGGGCTCCACCCGGAAGATCGACGCCTGCCCCGGATCGGTGAACCAGACGCGATCTTGCAGGTCGACGTACATCCCGTTGGGCATGGTGAGACCGGTGGCGATGTCGACGGGGCTCCCGCCCGCGGACACTCGGGTCAGCACCTGGTCCATCCACCGCGCGATGACGACGTCACCGTTGCTCATCATGCGCAGCCCAAACGAAGGGCCGGGCACGGTGGCGAAGGTCGACATCTGCCCTCCCGCGTCCATGGCCACGATGTCGTCGCCCTGCTTGGCCAGCATGTTGCCCGCCCCGTCGAACACGAGGTCTTCGCTCTGGGCGAACGCGTCGGTGACCATCTCGAAGGCCAGCGGCGGCTCGGGCAGCGAGCAGTCGAGCTCGCCCGTCGTGGCGTCGCCCGAGCTACTCGAGTCGGCGGGCCCGGTGTCCTCGGTCGCAGGTGTCTCGGGCCCCGTGCTCTGAACCGAAGCGCCGTCGCTCGCCGCGGTCGTGGCCGTGTCGCCGGCCCCGTCGTCCCCGTCCCCCGTCGAGTCGCCGCACGCCACCAATACGACCAACACCACGCTCCACGACCACCGCCCCATGGAGGCCATCGTAGCCCGTGTCGGACGCCCGGTGGGGCCCACTTCCGTCCCCTCGCTTCGGGGCCCTTCGGGGGCTCAGCCCCTCCCGCTTCGATCGACCCCGACGTTGAGCAGCGGCATGAACTTCGCACCGCCTTGCAGCGCGAAGTTGAGCAAGCCCAGCTGCACCCCCCGCAGACGGCCCGTGACGTTGATGAACCCCACCTGCACGCCGTTCATCGCCCCTGCGTAGTTGTGCAGACCTCCGAGCTGCAGGCCGTCGTGATGACCGAGGGTGACGTTGATCGGGGCCAGCTGGGCTCCGGTCACGGTCCAGGCCGCGTTGGCCAGTCCTGCGATCTGCACCCCATCGAGTTGGTCCGCCCGAGCGAAGATCCCCGTCAACTGGGCCCCGACGTGCGTGCCCGAGTAGGTGGCCAGACCACCGACTTGGACCCCCTTCATCCCCGGCCACCCGTGGCCATCGAAGTCCACGCTCACGGCGATGCCGGCCGATGCCTGCAGGCCCCGCAGGTACCAGGCCTGCGCGAGCACACCACCGAGCTGGACGCCCAAAAGCTCGTCGGTCCGCGCGACGACCCCTCCGAGCTCGACCCCGTGCATCGTCTCGGTACGAGCGACGACTCCTCCCGCCAGCATCCCGTACGCCCACTCCGAGCGAGCACGGAGCCCTCCCACCTGCACCCCCACCAGTAGCTCGCTTCGAGCGCTGATACCCGCCAGTTGGGCGCCGAGCAGCTCGTCCGCGCGCGCGACCACGGCCCCGAGCTGAGCCCCCGCGATCCCGATGAGCCCGCCCTCGTCGGAGCCGATCGGCGGCCCCGAGAGGGTGGCAAGACCGATCTGGAGTCCGAAGTAGTCCTCGACGTGGGCCACCGCCGCGACTTGCAGGCCGACGCCGTAGACCGTGTTGTGGGCATAGCCGCCGACCATCACGCCGTCGTGACTGCGAAACTCCGCGTGCGGAAGAGCCAGCGCCAAGAAACCACCGAAGGGATGGCAGGGGCGCGGCCAGGTCCGCTTCGGCCCCAGGGACAAGCTCACGGGCGTAAACCTCCAGCCCTCGTCTCCGCGGCAGCGCGCGGGTGTGCTCGCTTCGGCGTCGCTCGACTCGGCCTTCTCACTCGCCGCGGCGAGCGACGGCCACGCCGACATCGCCAGACCGAGTCCGGCGAGAAGCAAACGAACGAAGGGAGCCATGGCTCCCTCGCTCAACTGAACGCGAAGCGATTGGTTTCACTCGATCGAAGGCATCGGCCCCCGATTCGCGGGAAAACCATCCCACGCCGTCAGCCCACTCGCTCGTCGTGGAACGCGAGGAAGGCCTCGGTGACCTCCTCGGTCTGCTCGACGTGCGGATAGTGCCCCGCTCGATCGAGCATGACCACGTCGGGCTCGGGTACGACATCGCGGTACCGCTGCGCCGCGTGTCGCCCCGAGACCGGGTCGAGCGCTCCGTTGATGAACCGCAGCGGGATCGAAGACTCCTGCAGCGGCCCCACCCATCGCTGGCGATGGACCCGTCGTTCCTCCATGTAGCGGATCAAGGGCGGCAGCATCTGGCGGCCGCCCTTGCCGACCAACAGATCCCACGACCCGCGCAGGAAGGCTTCGCTCGGCGGAAACTCGTCGCTGAAGACCTGGGCCAGGTTGCGCCGAAACAGCCGCTCCGAGCTGAGACCGGCGACCACGGGCCCCAGCGGCGACGCCAACAGCCGCTGAATGAAGCGAGGCCGATGCGTCTCGGGAAAGAGCCCGCCATTGAGGAACACGCACGACTGCCACTGCACCTTGGCCGTCCCCGCCTTCTGGCGAGCCAGCAGCTCCTGCGCCACCGTGTCCCCCAGGTCGTGCGCCAGGATGTGCGCGCGCTCGATGTCCTGCTCGAGCAACAACCCCTCGAGGACCGTCGCCTGAAGACCGACCGGCAGCGCACGCCCGCGAGGCTTGGCGCTGCGCCCCAGACCGATGAGATCCGACGCCACCACATCGAAGCGAGCGGTCAGTGCGGGCCACATTGGCTCGTAGTCCCACGACGACGTCGGGAAGCCGTGAATGCACAAAAGTGCCTCGCCGGACCCGGCCCGTCGAAAGAACACCTCGAGCCCCTCGATGGTCGTGGTCGACCCCTTCGCGTACCAGCTGTCCACCGTCATCGAATCGGCCCGAAGTATCCCTCTGCGATCGCCCAGCCATCAAGCGCAGATCGTTGGGGTCACGCGGACTCACGCGACCGCAACGTAAGAAACGCGGGGCTCGACACCACAGGGTAGCGGAGAACCCCCATGAAACACCACGGCCTCGCTACCTTCGATCGCATCGCGCTTGCTGGCGCCACCGCTGCCGACGACCAACGGCTCGACCTCGAGTCTCTCCCCTCCGCCGCTCCTCTCCGCGAGGCGCCCCCGAGTGTGCCCCGCTGGTCGCGGGCCTTCAGCGAGGTGCTGGACCGGGTGCCTCGCGTCAATGGCCGCCTCGAGCCCAAGGAACGCCGCGCCGCCCAAGAGGCCCTCTCGACGCTCGTCGACGCCGAGGTCGAAGCCCTCTTCGGCAAAGGCGGCGGGGAGGAACGATGGAACGAGCGCTTCGCCTGGACGGGGCGCCGCTGGCCGGAGATCGAGCCGCTCGGCGTTCAGCTCGCGGCGTCATGGCTGTGCTGTTACTTGGCCGAGGCGGCGGAGCAGCGCTTCAACGCCTTCGGTCGGCTCTTTCCCCGCAACATGAGCTTGCCCACCGAATCGCAGCTCCAGCTCCTGGCCGACCACATGCACGAGGGCTTCGCCAACCCCGACGCGGGCATCCCGGCGGGCTTCATCTTCTTCGGCCAGTTCATCGACCACGACGTGACCCTCGACGCGATCACCGGGCTCGGCGAGACCGGGGTCACCGTGGAGGACGTCATCAACCTGCGCTCGCCGAGCTTCGATCTCGACAGCGTCTACCGCGACGGGCCCGAGGCCAGCCCGCACCTATACGACCAGACCCGCGAGCACGAGGGCTACCTGCTCATCGAGCAGAAAGGGCACGACCTGCCCCGCAACAGCCAAGGCCGGGCCTTGCTGGGCGACCCTCGTAACGACGAGAACCTGTTCGTCTCGCAGCTGCACCTGCAGTTCTTGCTGTTTCACAACGCCGTGCTGCGCATGGTCCACGGCGGCGGCGTGGATGTGGCGTTCGGTCGCCTCCCCGACGAGAGTGACTTCGAGTTCGCACGACGCCTCGTTCGCTGGCACTACCAGTGGATCGCCGTCAACGAGTACCTGCCGCTGATCGTGCACGGCAAGCCCCTCGATGCCGCGCACGCGATCACGGGCGTGCCGCAAGGGGCAGGCACCGTGCCGTCGCTCCTGCCCGACTTCAACGTGGCCGCCGCTCACCTGTCGTCGCTCGGCTTCACCGGGTGCTGCGGTCGGGTGCACGACGGCCCCAAGATGCCGGTCGAGTTCTCGGGCGCCGCGTTCCGCTTCGCGCACAGCCAGGTCCCCAGCCGCTTCGACATCAACGACGAGCGGCAGAACATCCCGCTGTTCACCCCCAAGCCCCCTGCGCCGGGAGCCTTCAACCCGGCCACCGACACCGTCAGCTGGGAGCGCTTCTTCGTCATCGACGGCAGCACGCCGCAGGCGGCTCGACCCATCGACACCTTCGTCACCGCGCAGCTGTTCGCCCTGCCCTTCGCGCCTTCGGCTCCGTCGCTGCCGCTGCGCAACCTCGTGCGATCGGCTCTGGTCTACGCACTGCCCACGGGTGAGACGGCACGCACGACCCTGGGCCTCGACACCGCCTCGCAGATGTCGCCCGCCGCCCTCGCCAAGACGGCCGCCGCCGGTCTAACCGACGCCACGCCGCTGTGGTTCTACTGCCTGGGTGAAGCCGAGGACAACGGCGGTCAGCTCGGTGCCGTGGGCGGGCTCATCGTGGCCTGGACCTTCTTGCAGATGCTGCGCTGCGATCCCCACTCGTACGTCAACGCGGCCACGCCGTGGCAGCCCGTGCTGCTGCCCAGCGAGCCGGGCAAGTTCGAGATGGCCGACCTCATCCGCATCGCCGACGGCGAGCGCATCGACGCCTTCGGGTCCTAGCCCGAGGGCGCTCGGCCGGCACGGAGCAATCGGCAATTCAGCGGCAACATTCGATCGACTGCCCGGCTCGTCGCGTACGCCACCGTGTGGAGCACGAGCATCGTCGCCCACGAGGACTGACCGCGCCCACCGACGGGCCGTCGTGAGGGAAACGCCGAGGCGCGGGCGAAATCTCCGGAAATCGAAATCCAAAGCGGTTCGGCCGGGCACCTCACGGTTGTGGGGCGTGACCTCAACGAAGCCGCGATGAATGTCCGACTCTGTGCCGCGAGCGTGCGACCGACCGAGATCCGGGCCGCCGATCAGATCGTGCAGTGCCTGCGGCAGCACGGCGTGGAGCGAGTCTTCGGGATTCCCGGGGGCACCATCTCGCCGGTCTTCGACGCCCTGATCGCGGCGGGGATCGAGATCGTGTCGTGCCAACACGAGACCATGGCCGTCTACGCGGCGGCTGGTCACGCGCGGGCGACCGGGTGCCCCGCCGTGGTCGCGGTCACCTCCGGGCCCGGGGTGCTCAACGCCCTGACCGGACTGGCTGCGGCCGACCGCGACGAGCTGCCCGTGCTGCTGCTGTGCGGAGAAGCGGACACCCGCAGCTTCGGCCGCGCCCCGCTCCAAGAAGGCGGCACGACGGGCCTGGACATCGTCACCATCGCTCGGTCGCTCACGCGTCACGCCGAGCTCGTGATGCAGCCGCAGCGAGCCGCCGCGGCGGTCGATCGTGCGCTGACGACGATCGGCCAGGCTCCCTACGGCGCGGCCTTGCTGAGCCTCCCCTTCAACGTCACCCGAGCCCCGGTTTCCGCGGCATCGTTCGTCGGGCAGCGCACCCCGCCGCCCCGGTCTCCAGACCTCGGACTGTGTGCCGAGATCGCCACGCTGCTGGGCGAGGCCGAGCGACCCGCGATCATGCTCGGCGTCGGTGCCAAGCGAAGCGGGGTCGGTCCCATCGTACGCCGGATCGCGGAGCGGTTGGGCGTTCCCGTGCTCACCGACATCGAGGCCAAGGGCTGCATGCCGGAGAGCCATCCGCTGTCGCTCGGAGTCTTCGGCATCGGCAGCCGGGGGCACGCCACCGCCTATCTACGCCGTGGCGTGGACCTGCTCGTGACGGTGGGATGTCGACTCGACGACAACACCACCAATCGCTATGCCGACGTCCTGCGTCCCGCCGAGGGTCTGCTAGTCCAGCTCGATCACGATGCCGATCGCCTCGGTCGAGCCTATGCCGCCGATCGGATGCTGTGCGCGGACTTGGTGCTGACCTGCGAGGCGATCGAGCGAGCACTCCCGGCACCAAGCCCCGCCGATCACGACCGCCGTCGTCGCCTGGCCCGCGCCCCCGACCCCTGCTCGCGCCTCGAGGCTCCGAGCCGGGCTCCCCACGATCCCCGTCGCGTCGCCCCTGCCCTGGTGGCCGCGCTCGGCCCCGACGGCGCCTTGTGCTGCGACATCGGCAACCACCTGCTCTTCGCCGCGCAGAGCCTGGCGGTGGACGACCCCGAGGGGTTTTGGGTCTCGGCCGGGTTGGGCGGCATGGGCTCAGGCCTCGGCGTGGCCATCGGCATGCAGGTCGCCTACGGAGACCGACGCAAGGTCGCGTGCATCGTCGGCGACGGCGGCCTGCTCATGTGCGGCAACGAACTGTCGACCCTCGCTCGGTACCAAGTGCCGCTGGTGATCGTGGTCTACGACGATCGCCGCTGGGGCATGGTGTCCGACGGGTTCGAGCAGATCTACGGCCACCGCCCGCCGCAATTCGACACGCCCCGAGCCGACCTCGTGGAGTACGGACGCTCGATGGGCGTCCGCTCGCATCGCGTCGATGCGTTGACCGAGATCGAGCCGCTGCTGCGCGCACACCCGGCCGAGCCTCTGCTGCTGGTGGTGCCGATCGATCCCCGCGTGCAGCCCACCAACGAACGCAATGACGTGCTCGGACCCGACTCGAAGGACCGCGCGCCACTCGGCTGAGTCCAGACCGACCGACGACACAGAGGACGACGACATGAACGGAATCTTGGGACTGGGTAAGTTCTTGCCCCCGGACGTTCGCCGCAACGATTGGTGGCCGAAGGCCACGGTCGACAAGTGGCGCCAACGCATGCGCATGGCCGCCACGCAGGAGCCCGTCGACGACGACGCCCGCCGGGTGATGGAGGCACAGCTCGAGTACGCCGACGACCCCTTCTCGGGCGCGGTCGAGCGCCGCGTGATGTCGCCGGACATGAACGCCTCCGACATGGAGATCGCCGCCGCCCGAGCCGCCCTCGACGACGCGGGGGTCGATGCCAGGGACATCGACCTGGTGATCAACGAGTCGAGCACGCCCGACTACCTCGGCACCAATACCGCCTGTGTAGTGCACGAAGCCCTGGGCTTGCCCCGCACCGCGCTGACCGTCTCCGTACAGGCGGCATGCAACGGGTTCCACCAGCAGGTCACGCTCGCCGATGCTCTCATCGCCAGCGGCCGTGCGCGCCGAGCCTTGCTCGTGCAATCGTGTGGCCTGTCGCGGCTGTTGCCCTACGACCAACCCTTCTCGCCGCTGTTCGGCGACGCTGCCACCGCTCAGGTGCTCGGCCCGGTCGGTGAAGGGCGAGGGCTCCTCGCCGCTCATCACCGCACCGACGGTTCCCTGGGCCATACGCTGCTGCTCGAGACGCAGGAAGGGCGATGGTGGAACCGTGGCCCGGTGGCGCTGCGCAACGCCAACCCGAGTGCCTCCCATCAGATGCTGGTGACCCTTCCGCGCTACGCCCGGGAGACGGTCGGCGGCGTGCTGAAGCAGGCCGAGCTTCAGCCATCCCAGGTCGACTTCGTCGCCATGCACCAGGCCTTTCCCTGGTATCGCCGCGTCGTGCAAAAGGCGGTCGGTCTCGAGCACGCGCGAGCGCTCGACACCTTCAGCTTCGCGGGCAGCGTGTGGGCCTGCAACGTGCCCTTGGTGCTGGCGACGGCGCAGCAACGGGGAGAGCTGAACGATGGAGACCTCGTCGTCACGCAAGGCGGCGGCAGCGGGATGACCTACTCCAGCCTCGCGCTGCGCTGGGGCCGGTGAACGAGCGACGATCTTCTCGTTCAGCGCATACCAACCGGGAAGCCACGCGGGCGGACCCGCCGAGACCCCCGCGCCGACGATCACCACCAGTCCGTCATCCAACGCGGAGGACAGGCGAGCGATCTCCGACGTCCACGAACCGGGCTTCATCACGTCGACGTCAGCGACGCCCGGAGCCTTTCACCAACACCGCTCGCAGCTGCGTCGACACCTCGGGTGGCACATCGCCCGACCGCAGGATCCGCTTCGCTTCCGACTTCGCTTCCTCGAGTCGGCCCGACGCCGCCAGCGACACCGCCAACGAGACTGCCGCCTCGAGATCTGCGTCCACCTCGGTTTCGCCCTGTCCACGCACCGACGCCGCTTCGTCCCGCAGGCCGCGTTCGGCGTAGAGCTGGGCCAGCTTGGCGCGCGTCGAGGCACGCTCAGCGACTCCCGGGATCTCCCCCTTGAGGATGTCGACCAACGTCATCAGCTGCATTCGGATCGAGTACCGCTGCCGTCGATGGTGGCGCTACGTCGACTCCGTTCAGGTTGATCTCGGATTCCCCTTTGGTTTCGTGCGATCGAAAAAGGAGATCTCGTGGAAATCGACGGATCAGATCCCGGGATCTCGCAGATCAGATCTCGGGATCTCTTCGATCAGATCTCTTCGATCAGATCTCCTCGTCACCCGTGCTTGAGATGGGGATCGAGCAGCTTGCCCCACGCCTTGCTCACCCGCCCGTACTCCTCGGGGCACTGCTCGGCGCGTTCACGCGGCAGCACGTCGTCCTCCACCATGTGCTCGTGCGAGTCGGGGTCTTGGCCGTAGACCAAGCACAGCGTGTTGTAGAAGCGCTGCTCGCCCAAAGAGTGCACGCCCCAAAACGGAAGCTCTTGGAGTTCGCTCTCGGCTTCGTCGGGCAAGAACGCCTCCGCTCCGTCGATCGCCATGTTGCGACCGTCCTCTCCGCTCGAGAGCAACGCGAGCGTCGCGAGCTGATCCACGGCGTCCTCTTCGTTGCCCGTGATCGGCAGCTCGAAGATGTGGGCCACCGCGTGCCCGAGCTCGTGATAGAGCGTGAACATGGTCGCGCCTTCGATCTGCGCGTCCGCCATCTCTTCGCTCTCGGCGTACTTGTCGAACATCGTCGCGAAGCTCTCGATCAGCTCGTAGCACATCGAGATCTGATGCTTCTCCGGGTCGTAGAAGGCGTTGGCTTCACCGCAGTCTTCGAGCACGACCGGGACGTCGAACGGAAACGCGAGCGTCGCGTTGTTGTACTCGCAAAATTGCTCGAGCAGCTCGGCCCCCTGGAGCACCTCTTCGAGATCGTGGTTCTCGGTCTGGCCGTAGCGCGGCTTCAGATCGCCCGCATCGGCGGGTCCTTTCGCCTTCGCGTCGTCGTCCTTTTCGGCCGGGGCGGCATCCTTCTTCGCCGGCTCCTTCGCGTCCGCATCCGAGGACTTCTTCGCCGGGGCATCGTTGCTGGCCGACGGCTCGCTGTCCTTCTTGCACCCGACCGTCGTGAACACGAGCACGGTGGCAGCGAGAGCCGACAGACTGCGAATCAACGGGAGAGGCCTCGACATCCAATCGATGGTACGCCCAAGCCGGACCCCACGACAGGAACGGGGCGCGGAGCCACTGCCCTCGCGCCCCCGCGGCGGGCTCGGACGGGCCCTCAGCGGATGCGGAAGGCGTTCATGATGATGCCCGGCACTTCGAGACCGCCCCGAGGCACGTCGCCGGACAGGTCCATCATGCGTGCGGTGGCCAATAGCGCCGTGGCCTCCGTGGCCCAAGTCGTACCGTCGAGCTGCAGTACCCGGGTCGAGCCGGCCATCGGCGGAAGATCGGTGAACACTTCGATCGGCTCGTCGCCGGCCAGATCCAGTCGGCCCCAACGCCACGCGGCCGCGCCGTTGGCATCACCCAGGGTCTCGACGTCGGCCGGCAGCAGGTCTTCGTCGAGGAGGCGCACGTACACCTCGGTGTCGCGCTGCTGCATGAGCGTGCCGCCCTGTCGCCCGCCCGTTCGCTCCGCGAAGGTGACGTAGCGATCGACCTCGTAGGTCCCCGCCGGGATCCGGAAGATGCACTCCGTGCCGTCGCTCAGCCCGCCGATCCGATTGAACACCGACGACACGTCCGATGCCCCCCACAGATCTCCATTGTCGGCCAACACCAGCGAGGTGAGTGCGGCGCAGTCCGGGATCTCCACCGTCCGGGTGACGGTATCCGTCTGCGGATCGAGAAACACCACGTTGGACATGGGGCCGTATGCGCTGGAGAACGACACGAAGGACTGCGAGTAGACCAGCTCGCCATCGCGATCGAGCGGACGGCCGCCGATGACCCCGATCCATCCCACCGCGCCCGTATCCCCCAGGTCGATGGTGCCCGTGATCTCGAACCGCGAAGGATCCCAGATGCCCACGAGTTGGGTCAGCGTGTCGATGACATAGGCCTTGGTGTCGGAGAGGAACACGAAGTTGCCGTGGCGAGCGCCCGACGAGCTCGCCGTGAACCCCTCCATCGACAGCGTGCGACCCTCGGTGATGCCCCCCGCCGAGTCGATCGAAAACTCGGTGAGCCGCGGCGTCGCCCCGTCGACGAGGTACACGACCTCGCCATCGTCGGGCCCGACCGCGATCCCCCCGTTGGGGATCTCCAGTGCCTGGCCGAGATCGACGTCGATATCGTCCGCGGGTGAATCGACCATCACGACATAGCCCTGCCGTGGCGTCCCCGGCAGGACGACGGAGACCGCGTACTGGCCATCCGAAGCTCCCTCCGTCGTTGCCGACGCGGTCTCGTCCGCGTCGTCACTGGCGGGCATCGGTTCCGTCGACGCGACCGTGCTACCCGCGGCGGTGTCCTCCTCGGGCACCGCACAAGCGGCGAAACTCGATGACGCGACGAACCCACACACTGGAAGCATGGCGAGGAGCCGTGAGCTAGGGCGGCGAAGAATCTGCATGTCTGGTTCGGTGGTCGGACCGCGAGACGATCGGTTCGTGAAACTCGCACCACGACGCGGGGGCGGGTTCCGATGCTCCTCGCAGCGAAAACGCAAATCAATCTCAACAATAACCGAAGGCGCTCAAAACGCAGAACTCGAACAACGTAGGTCGGCTCTCTGTGGGATCTGGTCGCATAGGGCGAGGAACACGCCGCTTCGTGAGGTGAACCTTTATTGAAAGCGACATTCAGAATGCTTGACAGTTGCGCGGGGGTCGGGCCTTCTGGGTCGCCCCCGCGAAACCGGGTCTCACAGCTGTACAACGATGTTCCCACTGCGAAAGCCCGCTCGATCTTCGGACGACCGGTCTGCGATCTCGAGACCACGAACGCTGGCTCGAATGGCGTGGGTCCTCGTCGCGCTGCTCGGCTGCCCTGCGTCGGTGTGGGCGGCTCCGCCGACCGAGTCGAGCAGCGCGGTGCCGCCGGTCCTTCGGGATTTCGTCCAGGCCGAGCGACCCCCCGAGCGGCCGGACGAGGCCGTCGTGGTCACGCTGCGACTGACCATCGACACCACGGGAGCGGTGACCGAGGCCGAGGTGGTGGAGTCCAGAGGCGAGGCGTTCGACGACGCGGCTCGCACGGCGGCGCTCGGCTTCGTGTTCGATCCGGCCCGGGTCGACGGACAGGCCCGGGCCGCTCGCATCGTTTTTCAGTACGCCTTCGATCCCGCGCCGGCTCCGGCTCCCACTCCGGCCGAGCCGGAGCTGCCTCCGCCCGGAAACGTCGCCGGGCAAGTGTTCGAGGCAGACACGCAGACGCCGTTGGCCGGAGTCCTGCTGCGGCTGTCGGGCGACGCAGGCACCTTCGAAGTACGCTCGGACGCCGACGGCTCGTTCGCCCTCGACGACGTCCCCCCCGGTCGATACGAGCTGACCGCGACCTCCGACGGGAACGGCACGTTGTCCATCCCGCTCGTGATCGAGCCCGGCGAGTCCGCGACTCCCGTGCTGCGCATGGTCGCGGCGGCCCGCGCTGCACCGCCCATCGAGGTCACGGTGGTGGGCGAGTCGGAGGCCGAGCGCCTCCGGCAGTCGGCCCAGGCCGTGTCCGTGGTCGAGACCGAGGAGGCGCGCCGACGCAGCGCCGACCTGGGCGAAGTGCTGGCACGAACCTCCGGCGTGGGCGTCCGACGGGGCGGAGGGCTCGGCTCCGGCACCCGCTTCTCGCTCAACGGCCTGACGGGCGACCAGATCCGCTTCTTCGTCGACGGAGTCCCGCTTCACTTCGCGGGCTACCCCTTCGGCATCGCGAACGTCCCCGTCAACCTGGTCGATCGAGCCGAGATCTACCGCGGGGTGGTGCCCGTGCGGTTCGGCGCCGACGCGCTCGGTGGCGCCGTCAACTTGGTCACCGACGACGACGTCGACGGCACCCACGGCGGGCTTTCGTACCAGATGGGCTCGTTCGGCACGCATCGCATGACCGCGTCGGTGCGCCACAAGCACGATCCCAGCGGCTACTTCGTCCGCGCGGTCACCTTCATCGACTCCGCGGACAACGACTATCGCGTGCAGGTCGAAGTCCCGAACGACGTCGGGCAGCTGTCGGAGGCCACGGTCCACCGCTTCCACGACGGGTACCGGGCCGTCGGCGGCAACGTGGAGACGGGAGTCGTCGATCGTTCGTGGGCCGACCGGCTGCTGGTACGGGCCTTCGTGACCGATGCCCGCAAGGACATCCAGCACAACGTCGTGATGACCGTCCCCTACGGCGAGGTCGAGTTCGGGCGCATGACGACCGGCGCGAGCGCACGGTACTCGAATCGCTTCGCGGGACGCTTCCGGCTGGGGGTCATCGGGGGCTACGCCTATACCGCCACCGAGTTCCAGGACCTCGCCGAGTGTGTCTACGACTGGTTCGGTCGGTGCATCTTCGATCGAGCGACCCCCGGCGAGCTGGTGCCCGGCGGAGCCGACCAGATCCTGCACGAGCACGCGGGCTACGGGCGGGTGAGCTTCGAATGGCGGATTCACCCGCAGCACGCCCTGCGAGCCTCGCTTTCGCCCACGTACACCACGCGAGAAGGGGAAGATCGGCTCCTCGACAACCCGGACGCCGTCGACCCCCTGACCGCGCAGCGGGACCTGATGACCTGGGTCAACGGCGTGGAGTACGAGCTCAACCTGTTCTCCGATCGCGTCGAGAACATCGCCTTCGCCAAGCACTACACCCAGCTGGCTCGGTCGGAGGAGCCGCTGCCCGGCGGCAGGCTCCAGGCACGCGATCGCGACACGCATCGCGGCGGCGTGGGCAATGCCCTGCGCGTGCGGATCGTCGACTCGCTCTACGCCAAGGCCTCCTACGAGTGGGCCACCCGGCTGCCGCGTCCGAACGAGATCTTCGGCGACGGCGTTCGCATCGTCGACAACCTCGAGCTGCGGCCGGAGGTGAGCCACAACGTCAACGGCGGGCTCACCTTCGGGCTCGAGACCGACAAGGCCGGCGACTGGCGAGCCGACGTCAACGGGTTCCTGCGCGAGGTCGACGACCTGATCGTGCTGCTGGGTACCGCCGAGGTCTTCAGCTATCACAACGTGTTCGAGGCCCGCTCGACTGGCGTCGAGGCCTCGGCCGGTTGGACCTCGCCCGGCGACTACGGGAGCATCGACGGCAACGTCACCTACGTCGACTTCCGCAACACCTCCACCGAGGGGCCCTTCGGCGACTTCGACGGAGACCGGATCCCCAACCGTCCGTATCTCACGGTCAACGGCTCGGCCAAGCTCGCGTACCAGGGCATCGCGGCCGCGGACGCACGGGACCAACTCTCGCTGTCGTGGAACACGCGATACGTGCGGGAGTTCTTTCGCGGCTGGGAGAGCGTGGGCCTGGTGCAGTTCAAACAGACCGTGCCGTCGCAGCTGCTGCACACCGTCGGGCTCACCTACCTGACCCGAGGCACGACCGTGGATCTGTCGTTCACCGGCGAGATTCAGAACGTGACGGACCAGCAGGCCTTCGACTTTTTCGGCGTGCAGCGACCCGGCCGCGCCTTCTACTTCAAGACCACCCTCGACTTCTGATCGTCGACGCACACGCCATGGACACCGTCGAGACCATCAAGAACCTATTCATCAACTCGGGCGCCGGCTGGGTGCTCTGGCTCCTCTTCGGCCTCTCCGTGGGCAGTGTGATCGTCGCGGTGGAGCGGTTTTTCGTGTTTCGCAGCAAGAGCCAGGACCTCGATGGGGTGGTGGGCGTCGTCGATGCTCACCTCAAAGCGGGCGATCGCGAGGGCGGCATGAAAGCCCTGGCCGGCATCCGCTCGGTCGGGGCCCGGGTCGCGTCGGCCGGCATGCGACTGGCAGGGAGAGGCCCTCGTGCCGCCGAAAAGGCGATGGACAGCGCGATGGCGCTGGAGCGCAAGGGCCTCGAGGCACGACTGGCCTACCTCGGCACGCTGGGCAACAACGCTCCCTTCATCGGCCTGCTCGGCACGGTCATCGGAGTGATCCTGGCGTTCGAGGAGCTGGGGCAGGCGAACCAGGCGGCCGGCACCGGGGCGAGCCAGGCCGCCTCCAACGCAGTCATGAGCGCGATCGCGGAGGCCCTGGTCGCCACCGCGGTTGGCATCGCCGTCGCCCTGCCCGCGGTGGCGCTGTACAACTACTTCCAGCGGCGCATCGCCAACATCATGCACGACGCCGAGGCGCTGTCGAGCCTCGTCGTCGCCTACCTCGTGGACACCGACGAGGACCAGGACTGAGATGGCCGGCTCCAAGCAGCCGTCCAGCGGCATCATCGAGGGCGTCAACGTCACCCCGCTGGTCGACATCACGCTGGTCCTGCTGATCATCTTCATCGTGACGGCCAAGATCGTCGTGGCGCCCGCCGTGCCTCTCGATCTTCCCACGGCATCGCAGAGCGAAGCCGTTCAGACCGTGCTGTCGGTCGCGGTCGAGGCCGACGGCCAGATCTCGGTCAACGGCGAAGCGTGTGCGCTGAGCGAGCTCGGAGCCAAGGCCCAGGCGGTGAAGTCGGAGAGTGCCGACCTGCGAGCGGTCATCGCTGCCGACGCGGCCGTGCCCCACGGGCGGGTCATCGCCGTGCTCGACACGCTGCGGGCGACCGGCATCGATCGCGTGGCGTTCGCGGCCAACCGCCCGACCGACGACGCGAACACCGAGGAGGCGGACGCTCCGTGAGCGAGTCACCGCGCACGAGCTCGGCTGCCGTGGAAGACACGGCCGCCTCGGGGACGCCTGCGTCTCCCGGCTCGTTCGCGGCTGAAGTGCTCGGCACCGCCAAGGCTCAGCGACCCGCGCAGGGGCTGGGCATCGGCATCTTGGTCTCCGTGCTCCTGCACGGCTCGGCGGCCTACGGGGTGTCGCAGACCGCGAGCGACGAGGATGGAGCCGAGTCCGAGCCGTCGCGGCCCATGGTAGTGGAGCACGAGATCGACCTGACGCCGCTCCCCGAGCCAGAGCCCGAGCCCGAGCCGGAACCCGAGCCCGAACCCGAGCCCGTCCCCGAAGTGCCCGAGCCCGAGCCCGTCCCCGAGCCACCACCCGCCCGCAAGCGCTCGGAGCCGGCACCGACCAAGCCCGCCCCTCCCACGCCGCCGCCGCCCGCCGCCGCCGGTCAGGCGCTGTCGTCCGACAGCGACGAGCCCCTCGATTTCGACATCCCGATGGGCAACGCGGGCGTGTACGCGGGCGGCTCGACGTCGACCCAGGGCACGGGCACCAAGCCGGGAGGTACGGGCAGCACGCCCGCCACCCAACCCGCCCCGGTTGCCGCGGCTCGGCCCGCGCCGCCCAAGCCCAACAGCAGCCGCGCCCGCCCGGTCTCCCTGCCCGCCAAGAACTGGAAGTGCGCGTGGCCATGGTCTGCGGACTCACTGGGCATCGACGAGCAGACCGTCGTGATCCGCGTGGTGGTGACGGCGAACGGCACGCTCCAGCGAGCCAGTCTATTGGCCGACCCGGGCCACGGCTTCGGCGACGCCGCGCTGAAGTGTGCCCGCACCGCGAAGTTCGTGCCCGCCCGCGACGACGACGGCAATCCCTACACCGCAACTTCCCCTCCCATCCGCGTCCGCTTCACCCGTTGACGAACGCCGACCGACTCCAAAGACGACGCCATCATGTCGAACCTCGATTCCCTACTCCGCTCCTTCCCGCCTGCGGGACCCCTTGCGCGGGTCGTGCTCGCGGCCTCCGTCTCCGTGCTTGCGAGCTGCAACGGCTCCACATCGTCGTCCGAAAACGGCGGCGGCGAGACCGGCTCCGTCACCTCGGAGACGGGAGCCGACGTCACCGGTAGCGAGACGGGAGCGGACACCGAGGTCGTGGCCAGCGATCACATCCTCGCCTCCGTCGTCATCACCGACGTCGGGCGGACCACGTACCTGCAGGTCACCAACGAGCTTTCGGGGCACCTCGGGAACGAGACGGGCATCGAGATCGCGGGCCAGGCCGAGTTCTTCGTCGAAGGACGCAACCTCTACGTCGGGCTCAGCGAAGAACCCACGTGGGTCAAGTATGAGATCGGCGAGGACCTCCAGATCACCGAGGTGTCTCGCATGAGCCTGGCCACCTTCGGCCTGCCCAACATCGACTTCGGCAACGCGATCGTCGACGCCGACACGGCCGTGTCGATCTCGTCGCAGGCCCTGCTGGCCATCGTCTGGAACCCGCAGACGATGGAGATCACGGGCACGGTCGACCTCGGGCACATGGCCGATCCCGACCTCGACCTCGAGAACTGGACCACCACCGCCCACGACGGGCTGGTGTACATCCCCGCCCGATGGGGCAGCGTGCTCGCGGCCTCCGTCGCGCCGCGGGTGCACCTCACCGTCGTCGACCCCGACGCCCTCGAGGTCGTGGCCATCGCCGAGGACGAGCGCTGCTCGAGCGGCGGCCGCATCGTGTTCGACGAGGCGGGCTACGGCTACGTCATGGGCGACGGCCGCAACTACGGGGCCCAGCTCGCCGCCCAGCTCGCCGGAGACCCGGTCCCCGAAAACTGCCTGCTTCGAATTCCGCCGGGCGGCACCGACTTCGAAGAGGGCTACTTCCACACCATCAAGAGCCTGACCGGCGGCGTCGAGTCCATTACCGAGCTCGAGACCAACGCCAATGGCGGCGGCTACGGCTTCGCGAAGATGTTCCACCCCGACCAGCTCCCCGATGGTGTGGACGCGGTGGACTTCTCGCTGTGGGGCTACAACGCCCATCGGCTGTGGCGAATCCAGCTCGGGGACGAGCCCAGCGCCGAGCCAGTCGAAGGAGCGCCGTACTCGATCGTCGGGTTCGCGGGCAGCGAGGTGGACGGCCAGCTCTACGTCGGCGAGAGCGAAGACGCCGGCGCCTCCTCGACCGTCTATGCCGTGGATGCCGAAGCCAACCTGGCGACGCCCGTGTTCACGATGGACGGCTACTTCCACGGGCTGTTCCGGCTCGAATCCTGAGGGCTCATGCACACTGAGACTCGCTCTTCCATCGTTCTCCCGGCCCACGCGTCGCTGGGCCTCGTCCTCGCGCTCGGCGGCTGCCCGTCGTCACCGAGCGGCGACGATGGCCCCAGCGCCGCCGAGACCGGAGGCGACACGGGCGGGGAGACCACCGCTGGCGTCGACGAGAGCTCGGGCGGCGAAGACCCGGTCCAGGCCGCGTACTTCGTGTTCAACCGGATTCAGACGCCCGAGGGCCGCACCATGTTCGCGTCGATCCTGCCGCAGCTCGACCACGGCCTCGTCGACGTCGGCGAGGCACTCGAGCTGTCCGGCCTCAGCCGCGGGCGGATCTTCAACGACAAGCTCTACGCCTTCGACGGAGAGTCGGGCGTGATCACCCGCTTTGCCATCGCCGAGGACGGAACCCTCAGCCCCGATGCCCTGGACGATGGGTCGCCGGCCCAGGTGAGCTTCGCCAGCCTCGGGATCTCCGCCTTCCTCAGCACGGTGTCCTTCATCGACGAGAACCGGGCGCTGTACTTCGACCTGTGGGGCGACGTCGTGGTCGACTGGAATCCCACCACGATGACCATCGTCGACAACTTTCCCGCCGGTCTCCAGCGCGAAGGCTTCGACATCTCGGGCGGAGAGATGACGCGGATCGACGACCAGCTCGTGATTCCGCTGTCGTGGCAGAACGCCGGCACGGCAGAAGCGATCGAGGTCAATGCCATCGGCGTGGTCGACCTGCAAGACCCCACGTCCATTCGCGTCATCGAAGATGCCCGCTGCATGGGCACCGCCAGCACCTTCGTGTTCGAAGATCAGCTCTACGTCATGGCCGACAACTTCGGCGGGCTCGCGGTCACCCTGACCGACGACGAGCTGCCCCCGCCGTGCCTGCTCCGATGGACGCCCGGTGCCGATGCCTTCGATGCCGATTACCACCTCGACCTCTCCGCCCACACGGGCTACCAGCTCGTCGCGGGTGCGTTGTCGACGGGCGACGGCACCTTCATGACCCAGGTCTACACCTCGGACGAGGACCCGAGCACGCTCGGGCTCTTCGAGCTGCTCGATGGTGATCACTGGTCGCGCGCGTTCGTCTCGCTCGATGGCGAGACCACCATCGTCGAACAGATCCCGCCGGGCGCCGCGAGCTCGCAGGGGTGGATCGTCGACGGTCGGTACCTGTTCCCTCGAGCCGACGACACCGCCGGAGAGTCCACGCTGTTTTCGTTCGAGGACGGCACCGTGAGCGAGTTGCTCACCGTGCCCGGCGACCTGTTCATCGTCGATCGGGTGCGCTGAGCGTCCTGGGCCCTCGGCCGCCCGGGCGCGGATCGACGGACCGAGGGATTCACCTACAAATGCGCGAGATGCGTATGCTGGGCGGCGCGGCACCAACCGTGCCGACCAGCGTGTATCCGCCCCAGTTCGGATCTCCGCGCAGAAAACGCACATAGATCTAACTCATTGAACTCAGGGAGTTTATCCGCCATTGCGGGCAATGGGAGCACACGCACCTACAGTTAGGGAGAAAACCTCTTGTTCACGTCATATGCGCGAGCTAGACGGCCTCGCACATCGGCACCGCCATGGACGCATTCACTCCGACTCACGCCGGCATGGTCCTGCTCTTCGTCCTCGGATACGGGGCGATCATCTTCGAGCACAATCTGCGGATCAACAAAGGCGCCGTCGCCCTGCTGCTCGCCGCGGGCTTGTGGCTGCTCTACTTCTCCGGCCTCGCGCCGTCCGAGCACGTCGCCACGCATCAGCTCTCCGAGCTGCTCAGCGAGGTCGCGCAGATCGTCTTCTTCCTGCTCGGTGCCATGACCCTGGTCGAGGTCATCGACCTGCACGGCTCGTTCAAGCTCGTCACCGATCAGATCCGCACCCGCTCCAAGTGGAAGATCATGTGGGTGCTCGCGACGCTGGCGTTCTTCATGTCCGCCGTGCTCGACAACCTCACGACCACCATCGTGATGGTCTCGCTGCTCCGTCGCATCCTGCCCAACCGCGAGAACCGACTGCTGCTCGGCTCGCTCGTGGTCATCGCCGCCAACGCGGGCGGGGCATGGACCCCGATGGGCGACGTCACCACCACCATGCTGTGGATCGGCGGACAGGTCACCACCCTCGGCGTCATGGGTGCGCTCATCCTCCCGAGCCTCGTCACCATGATCGTCGCCGTGCTGCTGCTGGGTCGCAGCGAGAAGGCCGGTCACTACGGCGGGGAGGCGGCCGACGGCGATCAGCACGTCGAGCTCGGTGCCCGCCGCGTCCTCAGCCTCGGCCTCGGCGCCTTCATCATGGTGCCCGTCCTCAAGTCGGTCGCCCACATCCCGCCCTTCGTCGGCATCCTGCTCGGCCTCGGCGTCATGTGGCTCGTCACCGACGTCCTCCACCACGAGCACGAGAGCCGCCAGCACGTGAAGGTCCCCGCCGCCTTCACCAAGATCGACGTCTCCGGCGTCCTCTTCTTCCTCGGCATCCTGCTGGGCATCGGCGCCCTCCAAGCCGCCGGCCTCCTCAACGCCCTCGCCCACGGCCTCGACAGCGTCGCCGGCAGCCCCACCGTTCTCGCGGGGGTCCTCGGCGTCCTCTCGGCCGTCATCGACAACGTGCCCCTGGTCGCCGCCACCATGGGCATGTACTCCCTCGAGCAGTACCCCACCGACAGCCAGTTCTGGGACCTCATCGCGTACTGTGCCGGCACCGGTGGATCGATCCTCATCATCGGCAGCGCCGCCGGGGTCGCCTTCATGGGCATGGAGAAGGTCGACTTCATGTGGTACCTGAAGCGGATCTCGCTGGTCGCGTTGGCCAGCTACGCGGCGGGTATGGCTACGTACCTCGGGCTGGCTGCTGTCGGCGTGGTGTAGCGGCTGCGGAGCGCGCGGGTAGCCGCTTCCCGGGCCCACGGGCGCTCGTCAGTGTCGCGGGTCGTCGACTCGAGACATGGGATTCGCCGCGGGCAACTCAGCCCATGCCCGCGCGAATCTCCTCGACCCAGTCCTCCAGGTTGCCGACGGCGCTCTTTGCCTCGTCGCTCGACTTGGCCACCGTCTCGACCGCCTTCTTCAGTAGCTCTTTCCCGCGTCGGATCCGGCTGCGGGCGGTGTCCTCCGGGACACCGAGCACCTCGCCGATCTCCGCGCCGGTCAGCCGCTCCCAGAAGTACAGCTCGAGTACGATCTGAAATCGCAGCGGGATACGGCGCAGCGCGAGCAGGAGGGCTCGTTGTTCGCGGACGGCATCGACCATCGTGGTCGGACCGGCGCCGAGGTCGACCACCGAGCACTCGTCGATGTCCTCGGCGTTGTTCTTGGGTCGACGCCGCGCTCGATAGTGCTCACGCAGCACGTTGTGCGCGACGGCGAACAGGAAGGTTCGGAAGGTCGACCGCCCCTCGAAGCGCTCCTTGGCCTTGACGCACCCGAGGAAGGTCCGCTGGACCAGATCGGCGGCCTCGTCGTCGTTGTCGATCTTGTTGATGAAGAACCGCCGGATCGGCTCGAAATGGCGTTGAAAGAGTCGGTTGCCTGCCCGCTGATCGCCGCCTTGCCATGCGGTCAGCAGGGCTTCGTCATCCTTCATCGGCGCCGAGGATGCCACGTGGCCCGCTGTGGCCGCCACCCGGGAGACATTTGGACCTTTCGTGCCACCCCGGTCCAAAAAAGAAACAACGGACTGCGAAACTTCGTGCACTACCATGGCCACGCCGTTCGATGGATACGCGCGAGGACTCGCTTTCGCCTGAAGCCCCGCCTTCGCAGGGTCACGGGGCCAGGTCTTTGAGGGTCCGGGTCGCCAAATCGCTGTTTGACAAGCTCGACATCGAAGAAGTGGCGCCCCAGGAATTTGGTCGCTACCTGCTCGAGGGGAAAATCGGGGAAGGCGGCATGGGCGAGGTCCACTTGGCGTGGGACCAGCAGCTCGGGCGGTACCTGGCACTCAAGGTGCTGTCGCCAGGCCGCGCGGGAGTCGAAGGCGAAGAAGGTGAGCGGGAGCGGAAACGCCTGACCCGCGAGGCCCAGGCCCTGGCGAAGGTCTCCCACCCGAACGTCGTGCACGTGTACGAGGTCGGCGAACACGAAGGCGACGTGTTCATCGCGATGGAGCACGTCGAAGGGTCGCCTCTGCACAAGTGGCTGCAAGGCGCGTCCAGGACCACAAAGGAAGTCCTCCAGGTCTTCCTGCAAGCCGGCGAAGGGCTGATCGCGGCCCATGATGCCGGCTTGGTGCATCGCGACTTCAAGCCGAGCAACGTTCTGGTGGGGGACGATGGTTGGGTGCGGGTCTTGGACTTTGGGCTCGCCCAAGGCCCCGGGCTCGAGGTGGGCGCGACTCGGTCAGCAAGCGGACGCGATGTCGCAGTCACGACGGGTCGGGTGACCAAGACGGGCGCGGTGGCGGGCACGCCCGCCTACATGGCGCCGGAGCAGTTCCGCGGTCACGAACCCGATGCCCGAGCCGACCAGTTCAGCTTTTGCATGTCGGTCTACGAAGCATTGGCGGGATGCCGACCCTTCGAGGCCGAAGCGCTACGACGGGCGGGCGAACGAGCACTGCCCAGTCCAACGAAAGGCGATCGTCGAGTTCCCTGGCTGCTGGCGCGGGTGCTGCGACGCGGGCTCTCGGCCGAGCCGCAAAACCGCTGGGCGGACATGAAAGCGCTTTTGCAAGCGCTTCGCTCAGCCCAGCGTTGGCGAACGCTTCGATGGTGGGGTGCAGGACCCATCGTGTTCGGCTTGGCGGGCGCAGGGTTGATCACCATGGCCAATCAGCCCACCTGCGACCCCGCCTCTACGTCGCCCCCCGTGCGGTGGGCATCGGACCTCCCACAGCAAGTCGAAGAGGCGATGCTGTCGGTGAAGAAGCCCTATGCAGAAGACACGGCGAGGTTGTCCAACGATCGACTGGATGCCTTCGTAGGGGAGTGGACGCAAGCCTACAACTCGACCTGCCGGGCCGACGACGAGCGTCGCCAACGCGCTGAGGCGTGCTTGGCCAACTCCACCACGAGCTTCAACGCGGTCATCGACCGGCTGACGGAAGGCGATGAGCTGGGAGTCGTGAATGCGGGGTCAATCCTCGAGCAACTGGCATCTCCCAGCCCCTGTGCGGGTGCCGATCCGCCATCCGCGGATGCATCGGTCACGGGAGAGCAGTTCCAGACGTTCGTCGAGGCCAAGGTGGACGCTGCGGCTGGCAGCTACGAGCGAGCCCTCGAGGAACTCGAGGAACTGAGCAACGAACTCCCCAAGACGGCAGACGACTTGCACGCCCAGACGTTGACGCTGCTGGGGCAGATGCAGGCAAAACGGGGGCGTCTCGACGAAGCGCGGTACCACCTGGGGCTTGCCAGCGGCCGAACCTACACACCAGAGCCGCAAGTCCAAGCCAAACTTGCGCTCACCGATCTTCTGCTGGAACTCGAAGACTACGACGCAGCGAAAGACCAGCTCAACGGGGCCCAGCACTCCATCTCAGACACTTCGTTCGATACGCAGGCCGACTTCTTCGATCTCGATGGCAAGTACGAAATGTTCGCGAGGTATGACGCGGAGGCAGGAGCCCAACGGCACGAGAAGGCCCTGGAGCTGAGACAGCGGCGGGAGGTCCCAGATCAGAGCCAGCTCTTCGCCACGCGGCAGCTGCTCGCCCACGCACTCGCCGCGAAGGAGGAGTTTGACAAAGCGACCAAGCTCTACGAGGCGGTCAGAGAATATCGAAAGGGGACCGTTGGCGAGGCACACCCGCTGTACGGGGAGGCATTGTTCAACCTGGGTGTTCACGAAGCGGACGACAGGGGGCGCTTCAACAACGCCAGAAAGTACCTCGAGGACGCACTAGAGATCGTACGCAACGCGGAGGGCGAGAGTTCGCACTTCACGGCGCGGATCAAAGCCAAGCTGGCGGAGTCGTTGCTGGAGCTGGGGGAGAAGGAAGAGGCGCTGAAGCTCGCCAACGAGTCTTGGAGGACGCAGCAATCCTTGCCCCAAACCCACTCCGACTACCGCGCGAGCCTGGCCGCCCTGGCGTCGGTCGAGCAGGGCAACGAGCTTTGGGAAGCGTCCCTGGAGCATCATCTACTACTAAATGCGGCCCAAGAGCTCGCCGGCTCCGTAGACCCCTCCGCGTTGCACAACCTCGCGTATCTCAGTTGCAAGGCGGATCGATGCCCCGAAGCGAGAAAGTGGATCGAAGCCACGCGTGCGGAACTCGCAAAGCTCTCCCCCGAACAACGAGAGGAACTTGGTCTGCTCGTTCAGATGATGCTTCTGTACTCCCAAAGCATCGAGATGGTCGTAGAAATCGACGCAGGCAACCGGGAACGCGCAATCGAACTCGCCCGAGAGATCCGCGAAACAGCCGAAGCGTTAGAAATCGAGCCCGGCGACACGCGAAGCCAGGGCCAGCTCAAAACGCTCTACGAAGAGTTCGAGCCCTACGAAGAGCGCCTGGGCCTGCGCCCTACTCCTCCGCCTCCCGATACGGCACGTCCGTAAGCGAAGCCTCGAAATCAACCCCCGGGTAGTCCACCGTCTCGGCCGTGTCGTAGTCATGGCAGCTGGTCAGCCGCGCCTTGATGGTGCCGGACAGGTGCGTGTCGTCGAACGCCGTCACCTCCATCATCAGGTCATCGGGCGTCCCTTCGTTACCGCCACAGCCCACGAGCTGCTCCTTGCCACCGACCATTGCCGAGAACCCCACGTTCATGCGAAACACCTCGTTGGGCCCCTTCTTGATCTCCATCTCGCGAAACTCGAAGCGCACGGTGGGCACGCGAGCTTTTCGAGCGTTGATGTCGATGGAGGGCTTGGGCTTGCCGGGGAGACCCTTGGGAAAGGGAGTCACCCTGGCTCGGCCCTTGGCCTCGGTGAAGGGCTCCGCGTCGCCGATCTTCACGGAGAAGGCGTACTTTTCCTCGGGCTCGGCGTCGGCCTTTTTTGCACCGGCCTTCTTGGCATCCCCACCGCTCTTGGAGGACTTGGCGTCGGACTTCTTGCCATCGGCGGAGTCGCCGGCCTTGGCTTTCTCGCCTTTGTCGGCCGCGCCGTCGGAGTCGCAGCCGGCGGAAACGAGCACGAGCGCGGGAAGAAGCGAGAGGACGGAACGTCGGAAAGTCGTGGTCATGATGAAAAGCGGGGCGCGGAGGGCCCGATACGGGTAGTCCGCACGGGGGCACCCGTGATCATGCGACCGGCGATTTTTTTGCACGAGGTGAACGGCTGATCACGGTGGATCCACCTCAGAGCCCGAATTCAGGCCATGAGCTGCTCCCAGCGGGCACACAGCAGGTCGACCTAGGGCTCCGCGGCCAAGCCGGGGTAGCGGCCGAGCCCGTAACCCTCGTTGCACTCGACGACGACCCACCGCCCGTTCGCGAGGCGACCGACGTCGATCGAGAACCCGGCCACCGCCTCGTCGGTGCGACGCAGCCGGTTCAGGGCGTCGTCGAGGAACGCAGCCGGTGGCGCTTGGTCGTCCGCCCCGTGGTAGTGACACAGGCCGCGGACTTGGCCGTGCACGACGTAGGCACGGTACTCGGAGACGAACTCGACGACGGTGCTGCACTGCACCTCGAGGCGACCGGACGCGCCCTGAAAACGAAACGCGTCGTCGTAGCCGCCAAAGACGAAGCCGGTGAAGCGCTTGTCTTTGGCGAGCGGCTTGACGAACACGGGCAGGTCGCCCTCGTTGGTGAGCACGGCATCGACGGTGGAGGTCCACTGGCGTCGGCCCATCAAGGGAGCGAGCGAAGCGGGATAGGTCGGCAGGCGCTGCGCCTCGACCCCGAGCACCTTGAAGGCCGCGGCCATCATGTCGAGGTCTCCGGCGACGAGCGTGGTCGGGGACAGAGCCAGCTGCCGACGTCGCATCCGCTTGGCGGTGAAGGTCTGCACGTCGATACCACGCGCGGGCAGGATCTCGAGCACGGCCTGGGCCTCGACATCGGGCCGGTTGGGGTCCACGACGTGGACGTAGGCGCGCTCGATCATCGAAGGTCAGTGTAGACCAGTGTTGCTCGGATCAAGTCACGTCCTGCCACGACCGAACGAACCGGACCACGATCCACGCAGCGGCGAGCAGCATCGAAGCGATGCCCAACGCGGTGAGCTTGGCGGCACGGATCACCCGGCCGTGCCTCGGGCCCAAGACCAAAGCACCGATGAAGGCCACATTCGCGGTGTTGAACAGCCGCACCGCGGTGTCTTCGGCCAACCACCAGGTCACCCGCTGGAGCGTTCCCGGGTCGACGTTGACGATGACGGCGTGGTCGTAGAGATCCGAGTATGTGAACACGAGCCAGCATCCGAAGACCCAAAGGGCCGGAAGCCAGATCTGGTGCCGACGGGGCTCGGGGCTCTCCACGGTCGAAACAACGGGTGAATCGGCGCGTGCTTTCAGGCCCAACGCCGTCGATGAACCCCGCGGCCCGAGTCGAGCCGCAGGGTTCCGTTCGTCGGCGATCAGGAGCTCAGAACCCGGGCCCTTCGATCTCCCCCGCCTCGACCTCTTCGGCCGGCATGCCCATGGGGACATCGCTGGCCGGTAGCTCGGCGAGCGACACGATCGACCCGTCCTCGGCACGCGCGTGCAAGGCCCCGGACAGCGCCGCGCCGAGGGCGACGATGTCGTCGGAGGTCACGTCCTCGTCCTCCGGGTCGACCACGTGCTGCAGCGTGGTGCTGTACCCGAGCTGGGTCAGCTCGTTCTGCGTATTCTGGTAGCCGGCCAGGAACGCGGCGGGGGTCATCGACTGGGTCCAGGTGTGCTGACCGTTGACGGCGTTGTAGGTCCACAATCGCAGGGTCAACGAATCCACCGTCCACGGCACGGTCTGAGCGCACGCGACGAAGTCGTCGAAGAGCTGATGCGCGTTGCCGCCCTGGACGTGACAGGCCTGCGTGAGCGTGGGAGCACCCGGCGGTGTGGAAATGGTGACCGACTCGATCATCGCGACTTCGGTGGCCCCGGTCGCGGTGGGAATGATGTAGTCGAAATAGGTGGGCGATCCCCAGCGATCCATGCCCAAGATCGCGATGGCGATGGTCTCGATGGGGCTGGGCGTCTCGGGGCACAGCCACTCCCCCGAACCGGGCTCGGGATCTCCTGCGGCATTCTCGTAGAGGAAGGGGCCGAAGAACGAGGGGTTGTTCTCCATATAGTTGAGGTCATCCGCGTGATGGCAGTGGACCCCCCAAGTACCCGCTTGGGGCACATTCTCGACGCCGTTGACGTTGATGCTGTAGTGCGGCGGGTTGTGGGTGACGATGTCCGGATCGGCGACCCCCTTCCAGTCGAGGGCGTGATAGCCGTACAGCGCGGTCTGTACGAGGGTATAGCCGGTCCCCGGATAGTTCATCGAGCCGAGGCCGGTGGGGGTGTAGGTGGTGACGGTCGGGGCCTTGTCGACCGAGGGGTCGACGATGCTGGACTCTCCGGCAAAGGCGGGCGTGGCCAGCAAGGCAAGGGCGAGCAGGGGGGCGTTTCGAAGCATGGGGGATTGACTCCTGTCGGGACGGGCCGCGACGTGCGGCCGGATACAGCGGCCAAACTGGCGTCCCCCCTCGGATTTGGCATCTGAACGCGATCTAAAACGAGGCATCAGAGGGGGCCTGGCGCCCGTGGTCGGGTCGATGGCCGCCCCTGCCCTGCTCCGCCGCCCACCGCCAATCCATCCCCGCGGTGAATGCACGCGTGCTCCATGCAAAACTGTCATCGTGCATCCCCATGCCGTGATCCAGTTGCCCGATGGTTCGGCTCATGAACTGGTGCCCGGAGACATCATCGGACGCATGCACACGGCGGCGCTCGTCGTGGACGACGGGCGGGTGAGCGAAGCCCACGCGATGGTGAGCCTGCGGGGCGGCGATCTGCAGCTGCTGGGGCTGCGGGGCGCGTTCACGGTCGACGGGACTGCGCGCGACCAGGTAGTGCTGAAGACCGGGCTGCGGGTGGCGCTGGCCAAGGGCGTCGCCCTGCGCGTGCTGTCGGTGACGCTGCCCGACGATGTGCTGGGTCTCGAAGGACCCGACCTCCCGCTGCGTGCGCTGCCAGGGGTGTCGTCGATCGTGACGTCACCGCGGCTGCGCGTCGTTCGAGGCTGGGACGAACGCGCGACGGCGCGGGTCTGGAGCACGGGCGAGGCCTGGCGACTGCGCGTCGGTGACGGAGCCCACCGCCCGGTGGAGGCAGGCGACGAGATCGAGATCGACGGAGCGACCCTGCGCTTCCGGTCGATCCCGCTGTCGGGTGCGGGCCATAGCGCGACCCGCCGACCCGATCGCCCGGCCGCGTCGCTGACCATCGTGGCGAACTACGACTCGGTGCAGATCCACCGCGAAGGCCGGGTCGTGCTGCACTTCGGCGGGATCTTGGCGCGCTTGGTTTCGGAGCTGGTCGCGGTGCGAGGCCCGGTCGCGTGGCGAGTCTTGGCCGCGGAGCTGTGGCCGGATCAGGACGACGCGGCGGTGGTCCGCGGTCGGCTCGACGTCAACCTCAGCCGTCTGCGTCGCAAGTTTCGTGTGGCCGGGCTGCGCCCCGACCTCGTCCGCACCGATGGGGCCGGCCAAGTGGAGCTGGTGCTCGGGCCTCACGACACCATCGAGGACCGTACGTGAGCGACACCCCGGCGCGCTTGCGGGTGCTGAGCGGAGGCCCGCTCGAGGGCACGGCCGACCGCGTAGGGACCGAGGGTTCGGCCTGCTTCGACGTGACCGAGCGCGAGCGCTACGACGATGCGGGGCGACTGGGGCGAGGTGGCATGGGCGAGGTACGGGTCGCGGTCGACCAACGCCTCGACCGAGAGGTCGCCCTCAAGACGAGCCTGGCCCACGACGCGGAGACCGAGGCGCGAATGGTGCGGGAAGCGATGCTGGCTGCCCACCTGGAGCACCCCGGCATCGTGCCGGTCTACGGGGCGGGGCGACTGCCGGACGGGCGCCTGTACTACACGATGCGGGTCGTCCGTGGCCGCTCGCTGCAAGATGCACTCGCAGACACCACCACGCTGGCCTCCCGGTTGCGACTGGTGCGACGGGTACTCGATGCCGCCGAAGCGGTCGCCTACGCCCACGATCGCGGCGTGCTGCACCGCGACCTGAAGCCGGCGAACGTGATGCTGGCCGAGCACGGGGAGACGGTGGTCGTGGACTGGGGCCTGGCGACGATGCTGTCTCCCGCGCCCCCCGTCGACGGGACCTCGGTGCCCGGTCACTCGTCCGAGCCTCCCGCGACACCGCTGTCGAGCGAGACGGGCACCGACCCGGGCGGAGCCGATCTCACGCTGCCCGGCGACGTGTTCGGGACCCCCGCGTACATGGCCCCGGAGCAGGCCCGCGGCGAACAGGTGGGCAAGCGGGCGGACGTCTTTGCGCTCGGCGGGATGCTCTTCCACCTGCTGACCGGACACCCGCCACGAGAGTGCGACGCCACGGCGGGTCCCACGGAGCCCGTGCGCGCGCGTCATCCCGAGGTTCCGGCCGAGCTCGCGGCCATCGCCGATCGGGCCCTGTCGGACGATGCCACCGCGCGCTATCCAGACGCGGGCGCGCTGGCAGCCGATCTCGCCGCATGGCTCGACGGTCGCCCCGTCACCGCCCACGACTATTCCCTCGTCGAGCTGCTGGCGCGCCTGGTTCGAGCCCACCGCCTCGCCATCACGGTGGCCCTGATCGCGACCATCGGAATCGTGGTGGCCATCGTCGTCGGCATGCAACGCACGATCGCCGAGCGCAACCGGGCCCGCGCGGCGGAGACCGAGGCGGTGCAGGCCCGCGAGAGCTCGGATGCCAACCTGGCGCGCGCGCTCGTGGCCCAGGCCATCGTCGCCGCCGATCGAGGAGACCGAGCCCGCGCCGAGCTCCTCGCCGCCCATGCGCTGCGTTTCGGCGAGGATCCGCGCGCACGAGGGCTGCTGGCCCGATCCGCGGGTCGACCCCGAGCGACCCGCGTGCACGTGGGTCCTCCTCTCGATTGCCTCGACGTGGAAGTCGACACCCGGGGCGAGCGCGTCGCGTGTCTGCGCGACGACGAGGTCCTGGTACTGGTACCCGATCGAGGCCCGACGCCCCTCGCTCGCCGACCGATCCGAGCCTGGTCGGCCGCGTTCGGGGGTGACCTGCCGTGGCTGGCCATGCTCGACGAAGAGGGGATCTTGGGATGGGACCTCGCCACGAACCGAATCGACCGCTTGCCCGGGCCGTCGCTCGACTCCGAGCTGCGCACCACCGCCATCCCCGGCGTCGCGCTGCGCTTCGCTCGAGGCCGGGCGCACGTGGTCGATGCCGACGGCCACCCCGAGGCGCTGGGGCCCGAGTGTCCAGGGCGTACCCGACCGCTGCGCTCGGTCATGCTGCCCGGTGCGCGGGTCTTCTACGCCTGCGCGGGCCGAGGCTCGGCGGATAGCACCATCGTGCGAATCGAGGCCGACGGCACCCACGAACAGCTGCTGTCGATTCCCGTCGGGGATGGGCCGCCCTCCGCCTTGGACGTCGACCCCGACGACCCGCAGCGAGTCGTCGTCGGCACCGAGGACGGCCTCGTCACCCTCTACGAGCGAGGCCGCGTGCTGGTCCTTCGTCGACCCGAGGGCGGCCCCGGCGTGCGCGAGCTGGCGCTATCCGGCTCTCGCATCGCCATCGCGGGTAGCCAAGGGGGCGTGCAGGTCCTCGACCTCGAAGCGCCGCAGTGGAGCACGAGCCTCCCGGCGGGCCCCGCCACCGTGCGCTGGATCGAGGATGGGCAGGTGCTCCGAGTGGTGAGCGACGAGGTCACCGACTGGGAAGTCCCCGCCGTCCTGTGGCCCCACCGCCTGGAGCTCGGCTCCGGGCTCTCCGCGGTCGCGCTCAGCCCCGACGGCGAGACGATCGGCAGCACCCACGGCGACGGCACCCTGCGCCTGCACGAGCGCAGGACCGGCGCGCTCCGCTTTCGGCACTCGCTCCAAGGCGGCGTCGCCAAGGACCTGGCCTTCTCCCCCGATGGCCGCTTCGTCGCCGCGGGTACGGCCCAGGGCCTCGAGGTGGTGGTCTTCGACGTCGAGTCGGGGGCACGCGTGCGCTCCATTCCCACCAAGAAAACCCGCCGACTCGCCTGGGATGCGACCCAGCTATTCGTGGTCCCGAGTGCCTATGCCCTCACCAGCTGGGACTCGGTCGGCACGCGCCGCGACTGGGCGGTGGACCTGCAGGTCGACGATCTCGAGCGCATCGTGGACGGACCCGGCGTGGTGATCGTCGAAAACCGCAGCTTCGTTCGCCGACTCGACCCCGCGGTGGGACTGCACGCCGACACGCCGCGGGCCGAGGTCACCAATGCCCACGCCGTCGCGAGCAGCCGCAACCGGACCTACGTCGCGGCCGGCCACATGGTGGTCACCTTCGACGCCGAGCTGCGAGAGCTCGATCGGCTACGAACCCCGGGGGCCGAGATCGAAGAGGTCGCCCTTTCTCCCGACGCTCGCTGGCTCGCGGTCGGTCACCGCGACGGCGCGGTGGGGCTGTGGCGAACCGAGGACTGGCAGCCAATCGCTCGGCTCGAAGGCCATACGGGTCGGGTCCCGGCCCTCGCCTTCACTCCCCGAGGCGACGGGCTCGTCAGCGGGAGCTGGGACGGCACGATCCGCACCTGGGACCTCGGCGTCATGGAGATCACCGCGGCCGACTTCATCGAGACGGCGCAAGCGGCCTGGGGCATGGACCTGGCCGCCGCGCTGCAGCGCTAGAGTTCGTCGGCCCTCTGGTCTGCCGCCGAAAGCTCAGCGATCCATCCACAGGCGGCGATTGACATCGTCGACGGCATCGAGACGCCGTCGATGGCGTCGCTGATCGAGTTCCGACATGTCTTGGAACGTCCTGTTCATGTGTCGGTACTGCTGATCGATCTGGCCGCGGATCCGTTCCCGCCGCTCGGCGTGCTCACGCGTGGCCGGGATCCCCTGATGCTCCCGCAACAGAGCACCGGCCTGCCGCTCGTGGTCACTGAAGCGATCGCGGATGATCTGCGCGGCCCCGGTTCGCTCGTCGTTGGCCTCCAACATCGTCGTCACGCCACCGACTCGGCGATCCAGCGCATCCTTGAGCGGCTGCAGCCGGCGCTGCGTCGCGTCGTCCAGCGCACCGAAGTGGGTCAACGCCGAGCGGTGCGCGTGGCGAATCTGGTCGCTGGTGGGGAGGTTCTCCGCTTGCCCCTGCACCAAGCGACTGTGCGCGGTGAGGACCTCGTGGGAGAAGGCCTCGAACTCTCGCGCGTCCGCGTCGTCGGCGTGCCGCCCCGCTCGGGCCTGACCCGCGTGGACCGACTCGTGCTCGATCGTGTTGACGAGGTTGCCCATCTGGTTGGTACGCGCCCACTGATCCATCCACTCGCGGTGAATGAAGATCTGCGGACCGTGGGGCCCGGGCACGGTGACCCCGAACGGGTTCCGGCCGCCACGTGAGACCTGCTGCGGGTCGGCGCCGACGCTCTTGAAGTCGTCGGTCATGCGGATCGACGCGGCGTTGCCGGCCAATCGCAAGTTGCGATGAAGATGAGCGAGCGCCTCGTCGTGCCGCCCGGCGAGGATCATCCGACGCGCCTCCTCGGCCCGCCCGGCCTCCATCGCATCACGACCACGCAGCTCTCGCTCGGCTTCGAGGCGCTCGTGCTCGGGCCGGGTGACATCATCGATCACCCGGTTGAGCTGGCGGCGCGAGTGCTCCTCGAACATGCACTGCGCGGGCGCAGGGGCACTCGCCATCGCCCCCGGCATGGGGCCGGGCATCGCGGGGCCGCCCACGGGCAAGCGTGCGTCCAGGCCTCGAACCGCCCGATCCCCCAGCGTGTCGGCCTGCTGCTCGAGCGCGTGTTCGTCGTTGACGGCGACCCCTCCGATCAACCGTGTGACGCCCACGTTCCCCCGCCGTTGTTGCACGACATGGGCGAACTCGTGGGCCAGCACGCGACGCCCCTGGGCGTCACCCGGCTGCACGCGCCCGGGCGCCAAGTGAATCTCGTTGCGCCGCGTGAACGCGACCGCCCCCACTGCGGCCGCTTCGGCCGAGTCCGGTCGCAGACGCACATCGGAGAAGTCCTCCCCGAACGCTCGCTCCATGTGCCGCCGCAGGCCGGGCTCGACCGCCTGCCCTCCCCTCGCGCCCGAGACCCGGATATTGCTCAACGAAAACGGGACCCGCGGCACCGCCTCGACGTCCGACGGCTCCGAGGTGGGACTCGGCGTCACGACCGACGGCTCCGGCCTATGTAGTGCTCGACGCTCGCTCACGGGAATCCACCAACGCTCCCATGATACCCCGCGTCCCGAGCATGAGCCCAGGCCCCGGAACTAGATCCGTCGCGCCATTGGCTCGGGCACGAGCTCCTCGATCGGCGTCTGCAAGTGCGAACGATCGAGAGGGCGCCGGATCCTCCCCGCCAGCTCGGAGAGAACGACGGACGCCTGCACCCCACCGCGGGACTTTTCGCGCATGAGCTCGACGAGGTCGGCCGGGGTCTGAACGGCGTGGATCTCCGCTTCTTCGGTGGTGAAACCGTGGAGCCCCTCGAAGATCCAGATCACCTCGGTGACGACGAAGTAGCGGGTCTGGGCGTTGGCATAGCGACGCATCGACAGCCCGAGCTCCCGAAACGAGTGTCCACATTTCGGGCATTTCGCCTCGAGCAGCACCACGTCTTCGAGCGCCATCGCCAGCGGCGCGGAGCACCCGGGACAATCGAGCCGGACCGGATCGTCGAACTTCATTGCTCGCAGCCGATGCCGTCGTTGTCCCGGTCGAGGCCGTACTCGTCGGGGCCGACCACCGTCACCGGTGCCGCTCCCAGAGCGATGACGTCGGCGCAATCGAGATCGTCTTCGACGGGCAGGCACGGGTCGTACGACGAGTGACACTGCGGCGTGGGCTCGAGCGTGGTCCCGTCCGTGGTGTCGTCCTCCCCACCGCTGGAGCTGGCCGCCACCAGGTCATCGTCGGAGAAATCTCGGATGGGGCCCCGCAAACAACCCACGATCTCCGCGCTCAGCAAGAGCACGGCGGCGAAGCGTAGGTGCTGGCTCGGCGCCATCACGTCGAGATTTTCAGAACGTCGCAGCCGCAGCAAGGGTTTTCGAGAGGCGCGGGCCTACGACTCGAACAGGGCCACGATCCGGGCTTCATCGGGGTGCGTGAACACGGCCGGATCGGCCAGCGCCCTGCCGTCCAGATGTGCCCGAAGCGCCGCCAGGTCCCGCGTCGTTCGAGCATCGAGATCGACATTCGCCGTCGCCCCGAGCGCCCTGTCCAGCACCTCGCGGGCGGTTTCCCGATCGCCCGTCGCCAACAGCGACAGCGTCGACTCCACGGCCAGCTCACCGAACCCATAGCCGACCGCCCCCCGCTCGATGGCCTCGTCCAGCACTCGGATCCCGCGGATCTGGGCCCGAGCGTGATCGCCGAGCACATGCATCACGCGAACCTCGACGCCCATGAATTCCACCTGCTCCAGGTCCCCGAGCGGGCCATCGCCGACGAGTTCAGCGCGACGCCGCCGAATCTCGTCGACATCGCCGTCCCGCAGCGCCTGCCGCAGGCGCAGCGCGAGCAGAGTGCTGCCCGCGCTGGCATCGGGTTGCCGCTGGAACAGCGCATCGAGCTGCGCGAGCGCATCGTCGAAGCGAGGGTCCCCCGCCCGCTCGAACACGTTGACGAGGGTGGCGCTCGGTGCCCCGACCCTCGGGTGGTCCTCCCCGAGCAACCGGTCGGTCCGCTCGATCGCACTGACGCACGCCCGCTCGGCCTCGGCGTGGCGCCCGGACAGCATCAGGGCTTCACACCGCAGAAGATCGAGGTCCGCCCGCCACGGATGATCTTCGTCGACCAGCGACTCGCGCAGCGCCTGAGCATCGTCGAGTCGCTTCAGGGCCTGGGTGTAGCGCCCGCGCCGTTGGTCGATGATCGCCAGGTTCTGCACGTTCACGGCCGCGTTGCGCTTGGTGCCGAGCCCCCCCTGCACATGCATGCGCAGCGTCTCCTCGAAGATCGCCTCGGCCTCGTCGAGCTTGCCTTGCAATAGGGTCACCGCCCCCAGGTTGGAGAACGGCACCAGCCGATAGGGATGATCGGGACCCAGCGTGCGCTCGGCCTGCCGCAATGCCCGGCGCAGATACTCTTCGGATTCGTTGTGGCGGCCCGGCCAGCGGATGAGCAGCACCCCGAGCTCGTCGTACAGGTTGGCGAGCCGAGGGCTCTCATCACCAAAGAACTCCTGCTCGAGTTCCATGGCGCCTTGCAGGAGCACCTCGGACTCTTCGAAGTTGCCCGACTCTCGCTCGAGGCGCGCGAACACAAGGCCGTGGATCACCCGCATGCGGCTGGAGACCAGCCCCTGGGCGACCCGCTGCGCGGCCAACTCGAGCAGGGAGCGGCTCACCGGGTAGCGCCCCACGCCGAGCTCGAGTTCGGCGAGGCGGATCATCACCGTGGTCTCCAGCTCCCCACGCCCCGCCTTGGCGGCCAAGGCCATGGCGGAGTGCAGGCTCGCCCGGGCATCGTTCTTGTCGGTGTCGGAGAGTAGCTGGCCATGCAGCGCGCTCGCCCGGGCCATGCCGTCGATGTCTCCGGCGCTGCGAGCCAACTCGAGCGCGTCGAGAGCAGCCGGGATCCCCTCCTCCCGGCGCTCGAGGTTGAGAGAGGAGAGGCCATCGGCCAAGTGCGACTCGATCTCCAGCACCGTGTCGCGATCGAGCGGCGCGAGACCGGAGGCCTCGACCGGTTCGAGGCACTCCTTGGGTGCGGGCAGGCTCACCGCGCTACGGGTCGCGCTGCGAATGGTGGCCGCATCGGAGCGCTGGAGCTGAGTGGTCAACGCGGCCAGTCGGCGCAAGCGCTTGTCGAGGCAAAGCGACGCGGCCGAGAGCTGGGGCCGGTTGGCGCCCCCGTCGATCGTGGCCCGACACACATCGTGCCGAGCCTCCGCCCACTCTCCGGCCCAGGCCTCCACCGCCGTCTCAACGCGATCGGCCGTGTCCGCGGCATAGGCCAGCTCGGACGCCACCATGGAGTCCCGAATCTCGCCCCGTACGGTCGCGTTCCAGACCCCGTCGAGGGCGGGATGGGTCGAGCAGCTCGCGTAGCGTCCCTGGTCGATCTGGTATCCACCCAGACCCACGAGGCCCGCCGTGGCGACGGCGGCTGCGGCCATGAACCATCGGCGACGGCGTTGATGCGGGTCGTCGGCCAGCGCAGCGAGCAGCTCCCCCATCGACGCGAAGCGCTCCTCGGCCCGAGGAGCCAGGCCACGAGCGATCACGGCGGCGATCCAGCCCGGCACTCGCTCGGCGTCGAACGATGGTGGGTCCTGCCGTTTCGCGACGAGCAGCTCTCCGGCGGTGAGCCCATCGAAGGGCCGTCGACCGTGCAGCATCTCGTAGAGCGTCACGCAGAAGGCGTACTGATCGGCTCTCGCGTCGAGCGGGTCGCCGTTTTGTTGCTCCGGCGACATGTACGGGGGCGTACCCACGACGCTCGACGAGCCGAGCGGGCCCTTCTTCCCCGCCGCCCGGGCGACGTCGACCAGCCGCGACAAACCGAAGTCCATCACCCGCGGGTGCCCGTCCTCGTCGAACATCACGTTGGACGGCTTGAAGTCCAGGTGCAGGATCCCGCGCTCGTGCGCCGCACTCAGGCCCCGGCCCGCATCGGCCAGGACCCCCACGATCTCCTGATGACTCCGGGGTGCGGCCTCGACCCATTCTCGTAGCGATGACCCGGGCAAGAACTCCATCACGATGAACACCCCGCCCGAGGGTGCTTCGCCGACGTCGTACACCGTGGCCACATGGCGATGAACGACCTTGGCCATCGCCCGCGCCTCTTCGAGTAGATCGATTTCCTGCTCCCCGGCGGTGTCCAGCGTGCGTGCCGGCTCGATGTGCAGCAGCTTGATCGCGACCCGCCGCGCGAGCTCGGGGTCGTAGGCCTCGTAGACCGTGCCGAACCCACCCTGGCCCACGCGATCGACCACGACGTAGCGCCCCAGCTGCTCCGGCCGCGACTTGGCGGTGCTATCACCGAAGAGCAGGCCATCGACCTGGTCGAGCAACGCGATGTCCTGCATCGGATCGGAGCGACCCGCCCGGCGGAGCAATCGACGAAAACGATCGTCGGGGGCCTCTCCGCTGCTGCTCACGACGCTTCGTCCTCGTCCGATCGATCGCGCAGCGACCCGGCCCAGCGCTCGAGGTTGCCGACCGTGCTCTCGCGCAGGGCCGGATCATCGGTGAGCTGCTCGACCGTGGCCTGCAGCTTCTCGCGCGCCCGCCGAAGCCGGCTCTTGACCGTGCCCCGCGGGATCCCCATCACCTCCGCGATGGCCCCCGTGCCCAGGTCTTCCCAGTAGTGCAGCTCGATGACCAGCTGCAGATCGAGGGGCAGTCGTCGGAGCGCTTGGAGCAACAAGCGTTGCTCGGCCGCCTGGGCCACCGCCCGCGACGGGGTCACATCGTTGGCCGGCGTGCCCTCGGAGACCGCGTCCTTTCGGCCTCGCATCGACTTCTTGCTCTGGCGCAGCCACGTCACCAGCACGCGCCGCGCGATGCCCAGCAGGTAGACCCGGAACTCCAGATCGCCGGGCACCCGGTCCCGCGATTCGACCGCGCCCAGCATCGTCTTTTGCACGAGGTCGGCGATTCGATCGGACGGCACCTTGTCGCGAAAGAAGCGCGAGAGCATCGGTAGATGGCGGCGAAGCAGCAAGCTACCCGCGTCTCGCTCCCCGTCGCGCCATCTCCGCAGCAGCTCGATGTCCGCCACTTCCCACAGGATTCCACGTTCCTACGTTTTTTTCACGGAACGGTGATCCATTCCGACGCTTTTACGAACCCCCCAACAGAGCCCGACCCCGAAGCGAGCCCTCCCCGCATTTCCGCAGCCAGCTGCGCCTCCCGGATCCCCTTCATGATGCGTCCGTTCACCGCCCGCTGCCTGGGCTGCCTCGCCCTGCTCGCGCTCGCCAACTGCGGCACCACGGACCGCGACGACAACCCCTTCGATAGCTCTGCGCTGGAGACCGCGACCACCAACGGCGCCAGCGAGGACTCGACCATGGGCGGCAGCGGGGAGGGCCAAGCCGACGGCAGCGGCTCCAACTCGGCCGACGGCACCGACGACGGCGATGATGATGATGACGGCACTCCCAAGCTCGACATCATGGGCGGGGCCGACGATGGCATCGGCGAGCAGGAGGGCTGCCGGGGCATCGATTTCCTGTTCGTGATCGACAACTCGGGCTCGATGGAGGACGAGCAGGCCAACTTGCTCGCGAGCTTCCCCGGCTTCGTGCAGGCCATGCAGGGTGCGTTGGCCGAATCGGCCCAGAGCTTCCGCGTGATGGTGGTCGACACCGACGGCATCGGTACCGGCTGCGCCCCCATCTGCGACATGTTCGGCCCCATGGGCTACTGCAGCGGCATCTCCTGCGCCGGTGAGCAGTGTGACGTCAACGTGGGCGGAGGCAACACGGTCAACCGCTCCAACGGGAGTGACTGTGGTCTACCCGGGGGCAGACGCTACGCCGACACGGCGGACACCGACATCACCAGCGCCTTCAACTGCATGGCCCGAGTCGGCACGACCGGCAGCGGCGTCGAGCTCGTCGCCGACAGCCTCCAGACCGCCCTGTCCCCCGACTACCTCGGTGCGGGTGGCTGCAACGCCGAGTTCATTCGCGACGACGCCGTCCTGGTGGTCACCATCATCACCGACGAAGACGACGCGGGCAACGACCCCTACATGACCAGCCCGGGCGAACCCGCCGGTTGGTACAACGACTTGGCCGCGGTCAAGAACTACGACCCCGATGCCGTCGTCGTGCTCGGCCTGCTCGGCGACACCAACGAGCCCGGCGGCATCTGTACGCCCTACGAAGACGGCACGGGCGACGGGGCCGAGAACGCCACGCGACTGCGGGAGTTCGTACAGCTATTCGGAGACAAAGGCCTGCTCGGCAGCGTCTGCGCGCCCAACTACACCTCGTTCTTCGACGAGGCCGTGGGGCTCATCGACACGACCTGCCAGGACTTCGAGCCGGAGGGGTAAGAGAAACAAAAGAAGCAATCGTATGGCCTCGTAGGAGGCAGCCACGTCCAGTCGGCCACTCGCGGGAAAAACCCTCCGCGAGTGGCCATCCTTTTTTTGCAAACGGTGCGCAGCTACGCGCGGGTCGGTCGGACGAACGCGTCGCGTTGCTGCTCGATCGTCGCCCGGAACTCGCAGCCCTCGAGGTGGTCGTTGACCAGCCCCATCGCCTGCATGAAGGCGTAGACGGTGGTCGGCCCCACGAAGCTCCAGCCCCGGGCGCGCAGGTCCTTGCTGAGCGCGGTCGACTCGGGGGTGGAGGTCAGCTTCCGCAACGCCGCGTGCGTGAAGCGCTTGGGGCGAGAGGCGGGGCTCGGCTCGAAGCTCCAGAAATAGGCGGCGAGCGAGCCCCACTCGTCGACCAACTCACGGGCCCGCTTGGCGTTGTTGATGGTGGACTCGATCTTGCCGCGGTGCCGCACGATCCCCGCGTCCTTCAGCAAGCGCTCGACGCTGCGGCGGTTGAAGCGGGCGACCTTGTCGAAATCGAAGCCGGCGAACGCCTTCCGAAAATTCTCGCGCTTGCGCAAGATCGTCAGCCAGCTGAGCCCCGACTGAAATCCCTCGAGGCAGATCTTCTCGAACAGGCGGTGGTCGTCGCCCACCGGCACGCCCCACTCCTCGTCGTGATAGATGCAGTAGTCCTCGCGGTCGCCGGGCCACCAGCACCGTACGACCCCGTCTTCGCCTCGCATGAGGCCCTTGGCCAGGCGTTTGCTCGCCACCGATCGACCGTACCGTAGCGCCGCCGCGTGTCACAACCGGCGCGCGATGCTACGGGCACCGCAGCTCGTCGCTCACTCCGGGGTGCCCGACTCCGAGCCGGACCCGGAGTCCGAGCCCGACTCCGAGCCTGAGTCGGAGCCTGAGTCCGCCCCCGAGTCCGAAGAGCCCTCGGTCGCGTTGCCCGTCGAGTCACCTTCGCTGCCGCCGGTCCCTCCCGTGCTCGCTTCGGTGGCCGACTCGGTCTCGGCGTCCGTGTCGGTGGCTTCGCCCGCGTCACCGGTCGACGTCGGCATGTAGTCACACGAGTCGGGATCGTTGGGAGACCCGCCGACGTTGCACCCCGGGCTCTTGTTGTGGACGAGCACGCCGTTGGCGACGAAGTTGTGGAGCTCGGACTCCACCGTGATGTCGAATACCCGATGCACGCCAGCGTCGGTCCGCACCGCTTGGACGCGCACGACCTCGGTGCCCTGCTCGTTCACCCGCAGCATCGTCTCGGCCTTGCCCTCCAAGAAGCTCACCGCCGGGAGGTAGGTGCCCGTCTCCGCCACGTACACGGGGTGATCGGGCGTGCACACCAACGACGTGGAGCCGAGCTGCAGCGTCAGGCACTCCCGCGTCGCCGTGCGTATCGCCGTCACCCGCGTGGCATGACGCTCTCCGCTGCCCGGATCCACCGCCCACACGAGATCGCCGACCGCCAGCGTCTCGATCGCGCGCAGCCCCGAGGGCGTGGCCACCCGCGCTCCCTCGGCCACACACGAGGTTTCTTCAATAATGCAGCCCGAGGTCAGCGCCAGCGCCCCGAGCCCCGCGATCGTCCATCGAATGTTCATGACCAAGTCCTGAGCGAGCAACGAGCCCACCACCGGACTCACGACGATAGTGCCCCCACGGCGCGTCACGATCACGCGGATTCGTCGTTTTTTGCCCCCGCGGCGGAACTACTCGGTCAAGTACTGGCCCTTGATGCGCTCCGATAGCTTGTCGACCTCGGGGAACACCGAGAACTTGTTGATCCCGAAGGTCCGGAGCTGATTTCGTACGTGTTCGGGCTCGGTGACCTCGATGCATGCGAGGTGCGCCAGTTCCTTTGGGGCCTGAGCGAAAATCTCCTCGATCGGAGTCGAGTCGATGCCGTGCACCGTGAACACACCTTGTTGAGCCACGATTCGCGGCGTCGTGCGCTGCGGGTAGATGGCGATGGGCTTGCTGTTGTCGTACTTCTTGTCCTCGTGCTGAAACTTCGTGGTCTGCTCACGCTCCTTGACGACCGAAGGCAACCAGTTGGCAGCGAAGCTGAGTCCGGCCGCGAAGATGGCATCGATCCCGCAGGTCATCCGATTGAGAGTGCCTGCATCCATGATCCACACGCAGGGTGCATCGGCCGCGGGAGGGTCACAGACCGCGAAGTATAGGGCTACCAGCGGGGAGAGGCTCCAGTCGGTCAGTCGGGTCGGCAAGCCATAGTGCTGCGCAGCGAAATACCACCCCCATTCGTCCCTCGGCAGCCGGCCCAAGTAGAGCTCGGCTTCGGCCCTGAACACGTGGAACATCGAGACCTCGTCGCACTTTCTCCACACCGCTCCTGGCAAGATCGAATACTTCTTGCTGATGCTGCCGCGGTACCACAACTCCATTTCCGCCACGCCGTTCTCCTCCAGATCGGCCCCCCACTTCCCGCTGACCGACTCGACCGCGCTGACGAAACCCTGGAGATTCTTCACCGTGCGCTTCAACAACTTGGGCATACCGAAATCGATTTTACATGACCGACATCGGCTCGACTCGACCCCATCACAGCTCTCGTCGAGGTATTGCCACCGCAGCGACGCATCAGGATGCCGCAGGCCCGACGACTCTCACGACTGACAAACGACCTTCGGCATGCGAGCCCACCGACGCGGAACGCCTGGTGCCGCGAGCGGTCCACCCGACAACGCGCGGGCTCCCCAAAGACCCCCGCGCGACCGTCACCACCCTGATGGTGCCTTTCGAGCGAGTAGCGAACTCGACAGCCGTGGCGCAGATCGCCGCCGAGCGCTCCGCTGCGATTCTGCTAGAGTCCGTCGCGTCTTCGGGGGCAACGCTAGCGCATCATGCGCTAGGAGGGCGCGGCGTCCCGGTGTCCCCACACCCAGAGGACTCATGGGCGACGCACAAAGCTCCACTTCCGGCACCGTCGACGCGGACGATGCACCCTGCCCCTTCCCCACCGTCGGCATCCTCGGTGGCGGTCAGCTCGGTCGGATGATGGCCGCGGCCGCGATGCCCCTCGGGGTCGATGTTCGCTTCTACCAAGACGTCGACGCGGGACCGGCCTCGCCCGCGGCTCATGTGACCACGGCGGCGTGGACCGATGCCGACGCGCTGAAGTCGTTTCTCGATGGCTGCTCGGTGGTCACGCTCGACAACGAATGGGTCGATCTCGAGGCGCTGTCCAAGCTGCTGCCCGCGGGGGTGAAGCTGTGGCCCTCGCCCGACACGATGGCGCTCATCAGCGACAAGGGCCGGCAAAAGGACCACGCGCGTGCGCAGGGGCTGCCGCTGGGCGAGTACCGGGTCTGCGACAGCCTCGAAGGAGCGCTGGAGGCCGCGAAGACCCTGGGCTACCCCATGGTCGCCAAGCGACCGCACCACAGCTACGACGGCTACGGCAACGCGACGGTGCGCGATGAAGCCGAGCTTCGGACGGCGTACGAGAAGCTGGTCGGCGACGACGGGCGACTGTTGCTCGAGGCGTTCGTGGACTTCGTGCGCGAGCTGGCGGTGATGGTCGCGCGACGACCGGGCGGCGAGGACGTGGCCTATCCCGTCGCGCACACGGTGCAACGCGACCATCGCTGCGATGCGGTCGAGGTGCCGGCTCCGGTCTCCGACACGGTGACCTCGGCCGCGGCCGAGCTGGCCCGCAAGGTCGCCGCCGTCTACGGCTGCGTAGGCGTGGTGGGCGTGGAGCTGTTCGAGCTGGCCGACGGCACGCTGCTGGTCAACGAACTCGCTCCGCGACCGCACAACTCCGGGCACTACACCATCGATGCCTGCGTGACCTCGCAGTTCGAAAACCACCTGCGAGCGGTGCTCGACCTCCCCCTCGGCAGCCCCGCGCTCAAGCGACCCGCCGCGGTGATGATCAACGTGCTCGGGCACCGCAAGGGCAGCACGTCCGCCGCGAGCCTGGGCCAGGCCCTCGCCGTGTCCGAGGCGTCGATTCACCTGTACGGCAAGCAAAACGTACGACCCGGCCGAAAGATGGGGCACGTGACCGCCCTGGCCGATACCCTCGAAGCCGCCGAAGCGCTCGCCCGCGAAGCGGCCGACCACCTCCGCCTCTGAGCGAACCACGGAGACCGAAGCGATGACCAAGCCTCAGCCCCTGGTCGGCATCTGCATGGGCAGCAAGTCCGACCTCCCCGTCATGACCGCCGCCGCGGACATCCTCCGCAGCTTCGAGATCCCCCACGAGGTCCGCATCATCTCGGCTCATCGCACGCCGATCGCAATGGTCGAGTACGGCCAGACCGCGGTCGAGCGCGGGCTCGAGGTGATCATCGCGGGGGCCGGCGGTGCCGCCCACCTGCCGGGCATGCTCGCGTCCCTCACCCCGCTGCCCGTCATTGGCGTGCCGGTACCCCTCGCGCGCCTCGACGGAATGGACTCGCTGATGTCGATCGTGCAGATGCCCAAGGGCACGCCCGTGGCCACGGTCGCGATCGGTCAGGCCGCCAATGCGGGCCACCTCGCGGCGCGCATCCTCGGCGTCGGGCGGGCCTCGATCCGCGCGGCCATCGAGGGCTATCAGAAGCAGCAGGTGGTGACCGTGGGTGGTCACGACGACGAAGTGGCCGCGTCGTTCCGCGACGGCACGAACGAGTAGTCGGGTTCAGGCCCGAAGCCTCGCGGCGACCACGATCACCCACAAGCCCGCGAACCATCCCCACGAGTCGGACTGGGCTCGTGGGGCGATCGAACACCCCTCGGTCGATGGATCGGCGGCTGGGGGCTCGGGCGCTTCACATGCGCTCGGGGTCCGGGCGACGCACTGCGCTCCGGTCACCACGCCGTCTTCGCACCACCAGACGTTGCCGTTGCAGTCGCAGCAGCCCTGAGCGTCGAGCGATCCGCAGGGCCCCCCGGGATCGAGCTCGGCCGGGCACGAAGGTGCAGAGAGCTCCCCTCCCCGGGCGCCGCCACAGGTCGCTCCCACGCCGTCGGTCCACCCGCACAGACCCCCCGAGACCCCTTCGCCGCGGCCACACACCAGGGGCTCGCGGTCGGCCCAGTCACAGGCAGGGGCACCCACTGCCGGATCGACCCCCGCCGCCTCCCCCGGTAGCACCACCTCGGCATGCGACTGCACCCAGTCGATGTGCATCGAGGCGTCCGTGTACGCGGTCTGCCCTCGACACTCGGCATCACCATGGGACGCGGCCCCGAACACGCGCCAAGAACCATCGCCGAGCCGAATGAAGGCCGGGCCCCCCGAGTCCCCGAAGCACGCGTCCACCCCTTCACGGCCGAGGTCCACCTCGCCGTCTTCGATCGCCTGGATCTCGGTCGTCGCCTCGAGCTTGGACCCACAGGGCGCCCCCCGATCGTTGACCCCGTAGCCCACGATCGTCACCTCGTGGCCGGGCGCGAGCACCCATGCCTCGTCGGGTCGCAAGATCGGTACGACGGGCACGTCGTCGACCGCTTCGGCCAGTCGACAATAGGCAAAGTCGCCCCCCGGCTCGCCCCAACGCGGCGAGCGATGACACTCGTCGATGTCGACGGATCCGCCCGTGCCCCGGCTGCCCAGATACACCCGCTCCCATGCAGTGCCGCAGTGCGCCGCGTAGATGACGATCTCGGGGTGCACCAGCGTGCCCGTGCAGCCCCCGAGGCCCAGCGAGACCGCCGAAGGCCACGCGCACGGCTCCGAGACCACCCCGCCGTAGATCCCCGACGGGTCCGCGGCCGTAGCGAGGGCACTCGCAGCATCGACCGCGATCACAGTGGCCAAGACAAAGGAGGTCAGCATGGGTGAGACCGATCGGCAGGCAAAAGGGGGGGCCGGGCCTCGACTCTCTTTTCGAGACCCGGCCCCCGTCGCGACTAGAACTGAGCCGGCAGCACGCCGAGCCAGACCCAGCTGGCGAAGCGATGGCAACCGAATCCGGTGTTGCCGATCTGCGTCACACCGAAGCCGTCATCGTCGGTGTTGGTCCAGCAGGCCTGCGTGCTCGGCCAGGTGATGGGCTGAGGGAAGCCCTGCGGCTGCGTCTGCACGGTGTAGTCGGTCCAGGTCTGGAACTGGAACTCGTTGTAGTCCGCGACCGCGGCCACGTTGCCCGAGATCTGCATGGAGCCCCAGTACCAGTTGCCGTAGTAGAACCAGGCGTTGGTGCTGGTGGTGTTCTCGAAGCAGATCCGGTTCCCCGTGAAGTTGACGCCCGAGTACATCACCAGGGGCGAGACCGAGATCGAGCCACAGGAAACCTGCCCCCAGACCTTGGGCTCGGCGCCTTCCTCATAGAGGCGCTGCATCTCGGCCGCATCGGCGAGCATTTCTTCTTCGGTGAGCTCCACCGCCCGCACCAAGTGCGGCACGCCGTCGTCGTCGACCTCGACGGTGGAGATCCAGTAGCTGTCCTCATCGGCGCCCTCGGGCAGCACGTTGAAGGCCTCGAGTTCGGGCGCCTGTCCCGGCACCATGGCTTCGCGCTCGACCTCACCCTCGATTCCCTCGGGGTCGCAGGCAGTGGTGAGCATCACAGCGCAAAGAGCAAAGAGTGTCTTGTTCATGATCGTTTCTCTCTATCGACGCGGTCGCCATCACGGCGCCGCTCGAGAGGACCCGTGCGGCAAAACCCGGTGAACAATTTGTTCCGCGAGAGAAAAAAACGACGGGCCGACTCACGGTCAAAAAATGGCCATGACGAAACATGATCGACCTTCACGTGTACGAGGAAATCGTTGCGTTGATTGCAACGGCGGACAGGCCGATTGTTCGCGGAAGAACTCGTTCCGGGGTCACCAACTGTGACCAAAATACTCCACCGCAGAGCGGCCTTCGCCGATATGCATGGGGTCGAATGAAGGAGAAATCTGCGCAAGACGCCCTCGGCAAATTCGTCGGCCTTCACTCCCCTGCCTTTGCTCACCAACCGAAGCGCCACGGCTGCGGCCACGAGCGCTCGTGCTAGCTTGCCGAGGTGGAACGCGAATGTGAACTCGTCGACGCCTGGCGGTCGGGCGACGAGCAAGCCGGGGAAGCGCTGGTGGAAGCGTACTTTCCCGCGCTTCATCGCTTCGTTCGCAACAAGATCGACCACGGGGTCGAAGACCTCATCCAGTCCACGTTCCTCGCGTGCCTCGAGGGTCGCGATCGCTTCGAAGGGCGCTCGAGCTTCCGCGCCTACCTGTTTGGAATCGCGCGTCACCTGCTCTATGAGCGATATCGCAAGAAGGCCACGCACGGGGCTGATTTCGTGGCCGAGCGCAGCTCGGTGGCCGACCTCGAGACCGGGGTGAGCACGCTGGTCCGCCGCCGCTCCGACGAAGAGCAGCTGTACCGGGCGCTGCGCTGCATCCCGGTGGAGCAGCAGCTCATCCTCGAGCTGTACTTCTGGGAGTCGATGACCGCGCGCGAGATCGGTGAGGTCCTCGATCAACCCGAGGGCTCCATCCGCACCAAGATCCGACGCGCCCGCCTCCAGCTGCGCGAGCGACTCGAGGCCGAGGGCAGCGAGACCTTCGACTCGATCCCCGTCGGCGGTGGCATCGAAGCCTGGGCCAACTCGATCCGCGAGCGCTGGAAGCCGCCCGCGTAGCCGACCATGGACATCGACGAGCCCACCACCGCCCCGCTGTCGACGGAGGCCGAGCACCCGGGCCCCTCGGGGACGCCTCAGGGGCCGAGCGACCTCGATGCCGAGGCGGTGCGGGCCGCCGTGTTCCGCGATCTGTTTCCACGCCGCTTCGACCGGGTGCTCCTCGGTCGCTACACCCTGCTGCACAAGCTCGGTGAGGGCGGCATGGGGGTCGTCTACGCCGCGTACGACGACGTGCTCGACCGCAAGGTCGCGGTGAAGTTCATCCACACTCGGCAGGCCCATCGCAGCACGGCCCAGGCGCGGCTGCTTCGCGAGGCCCGGGCCATGGCTCGCGTATCCCATCCCGCGGTGGTCACGGTCTTCGACGCGGGGCGTACCGACGAGCACGTGTTCATCGCCATGGAGTTCGTGGAGGGGCGCTCGCTGTCCAAGTGGATGGAGGAGGGGTCTCACCCCTGGCGGGACGCCCTGTCGCTGTTCATCGCGGCCGGTCGCGGGCTGGCGGCCGCGCACGGAAACGGCGTGGTGCACCGCGACTTCAAGCCGGGCAACGTGCTCATCGATAGCCACGGGCGGGCCAAGGTTGCGGACTTCGGCCTGGCCGGGCTCGAGGCGGGCGAGCCTCGTCCCATCGAGAGCACCAAAAACAGCGAAGCCGAGTCGGCCCTGACACGAACGGGGGCGGTGATGGGCACGCCTGCGTATATGGCTCCCGAGCAGTTCGCTGGCGAGGCGGCGACGCCCGCCTCCGACCAGTTTTCGTTCTGTGTCGCGCTATTCGAGGCGCTGTTCGGGGCCCGCCCCTTCGACGGGCAGAGCCTGCGCGCGCTCGAAGCCAACGTGAAGGCAGGCCGGCTGCTCTCCCCCCTGCCCCCCGCCGAGGTGCCCACGCGGCTGAAGGACATCGTCATGCGAGGGCTGTCGAGCTCGCCCTCGGAGCGCTTCGAGTCCATGGAGCAGCTCGTCGCCGCCCTCGAGCAGTCTCGCCGTGGTCGCTGGCAACGACCCTCCACGGTGGGGCTGGCCGGGGTCGGCCTGGGGAGCCTCGCGTTGCTCGGCGGGCTGGCCTTGCAGGAGCCGACGACGAGCCCGTGCTCGGGTGGCCGTCAGCAACTCGAAGGGGTGTGGGATCCCGAGCAGCGGCAGCGGATGGTCGATGCTCTGTCCGCCGTCGATCGTCCCTACGCCGAGGGCACCGCCACCGGGGTCGCCGAAGGCCTGAGTACGTACGCCGACGCATGGGTCGCGGGCTTCGAAGATGCCTGCCTGGCCACCCGCGTGCGCGGCGAGAGCTCGGAGACCCTGCTCGATCGCCGCATGGGCTGCCTCCAGGGCCGACGACGCGAGCTTTCGGCCCTGGTCGACGTCCTCGCCGAGCCCGACCCTCGAGTCCTCCGCGGAGCGGTCGAGGCCGTCGAGTCGTTGCCCGCGGTGCAGCGCTGCGACGACATCGACTACGTGCTGGCCGAAGTGCCACCGCCGGGCGCCGAGCGGGCCCCGGCCATCACCGCGGCCGAGGTCGAGATCTCCGAGGTCCGGGCCCGTCGACGGGCCGGCCTCTACGACGCCGCCGCGACCAAGAGCGCGAAGGTGCTCGAGCAGGCTCGTACCTTGGAGTATCGCCCGCTGGTGGCCGCCGCCCTGGTGGAGCACGCCGCGGTGCTCGAAGGCCAGGGAAACTACGCCGAAGCCCGCGAGCACTACCAGCGGGCCTACGCGGTCGCCGACGAAGTCGGCGCGGACGAGCACCGCCTCGATGCCGCGCTCGGGGTGGTCACCGTGACCGCGCAGCACCTGCGGGAGACCGACGCGCTGCAGCCCTGGGACGCCCTGGCCCCGGCCGCGTGGCGCCGGATCGGCGAGCCTCCGTTGCGCGAAGCCGATCTTCGCCTCGCTCTGGGCACCGGGTCCTATCTGCGGGGGAACCTCGACGATGCGATCGAGCAGCTTCGCCGCGCGCTCGAGGTGGTGATGCGAACTCGCGGCTCGGGCCTGCACGCGGCGAGAGTCCGAGGCCAGCTGGGCACCGTGCTCTCCGACAACAGCGAGCGGGAGGCGGCCGAGGTGCAGCTGCGGCAAGCGCTGGACATTCGGCTGGCCGAGCAGGGCCCCGACCATCCCGACGTCGCCGCGGCCCATCGTGAGCTGGGCACCTTGCTCATGCTCGGAGACGACCCCGCCCCGGCCGCGGCCAGCCTACGCGAGGCGCTGCGGATCCAGCTCGAAGCTTTGGGGTCCGAGCACCCGGAAGTCGCGATCACCCGCAACCAGCTCGGTCGGGTGCTCCAGCTCCAGGGCGAACTCGAGGCCGCGCTGTCCGAACTCCGCAAGGCGCAACAGATCGCCGGCCAGAGCCTCGGCGGCGAGCACCTCGTGGTCGGACGGCTCCACAAGGACATGGGCAGCGTGCTCATCGAGATGGGTCGCATCGAGGAGGGCCTCGACGAGCATCGACGCTCCCTCGAGCACATGCGGGCGGCGTTCGGCCCCGAGCATCGAGCCCCGGTCATCGTGCAGCTCAGCTTCGGGCAAGCCCTCGCTGCGCACGGTCGGCACGCCGAGGCGCTCCAGGAGCTCGGGGAGGCGCGCGACGTGGCGCGCTCCGGGCTCGGGCCCGACGACATGCTGCTGGGCTTCATCCTGCACGGGATCGGCCGCAGCCACGAAGCCACCGGGCAGCTCCAGCAGGCGGGCGACGCCTACCGAGAGGCGCTGCGGGTCCGCCGAGCGGTCGAGCCGAGCGACCCGGCCGCGATCGCGCAGAGCCGAGCCTTCCTTGCGCACACGATGGCTCGTTCCGGGCGCGGGGAAGAGGCGCTCGAACACGCGGAAGCGGCCATGGCGTACCTCGACGACCCCGACATCGGGCCCATGGCTCGGGTCGCCAAGGCCGAGGCTCGGCTCGGGATGGGTCGCGAGTCGGACGACGCTCTCGCCGTTCTTCGCGAGGTCCGAGCCGCCACGAAGGACCCCTGGCTACGCGCGCGAATCGACGAGAGCCTGGCCGGTCCACCCCCGCAGTAGTCCGGCCGCCGCGGCTACGCCTCTCGCTGCAGCAACATCGCGTGGAGCGAGAACTCGCAGCGCAGGCGGTCGTGGATGCGCAACGACCAGGGAACATCGCGATCGCTCCAGCAAAGCCGCATGCGGGGCAACAAGGCCTGCACTCGTGCCTCGACTCCCTCCGCATGGTCATCGCCCGGAGCCACGTCGGCATCGAGGCGCAGCGAAGGCTCGGTCACCCCGTCGTCCCAGTTGAACGGACTGCTCAGCAACAGCCCCCCCCCCGGTGCCAGCAAGGCCTGCGCCTGCTGCAACAACACCGCGGGGTGGGTGATCGAGTCGACGAGGTTGAGCGCGAGCACGATGGCGAAGGTGCCCGGCCGCAGCGGCGGCTGGCGAGCATCGGCGGCGATCCACTGGAGCTTCCGCAGCCTCGCTCGCACCGGCTCGGGCAGCTCGATCCGGCGTCGCGTCCAGCGGTTGGGGGTCGTCTGCACGGGGAGCCACTGGTCGCTCCCGGCCAAGCTCGAGGCGAACGCGAGCTGGACGATGCTCCCGTCGAGCACCACCACGTCGCGCGAGGGTGGCAGGCACAACGCCTCGGCTCCGGTCGCCGCCCCGAGCAACAGCGCGGGGCCAGGAGGAATGGACGGCACCCGCTCCAGCGCATCGGTGATCCACCGCAACGAGGACGTCGACAACGGCGGCCGAGCCCATTGCCCGAAGTGTGCCCCCCCGAAGATCGCCAAGGACGAGGCCTCGCTCGGGTGGGCAGCGAGGGCTTCGGCAAAGTGCTCCTGGTCGAGCCCCTCGAGGATCTGCTCGGTGGCACCGAGTCCGGCGGCGGCGTCGTCGTCATCCAGCAGCACTGCGACGGAGGGGCCATCCCCCACCGAGACCGATGGATGGCGGATTCCACAGCCCGGGCACGTCAGCTCGACATCCAGCACCCGCTGGTGGTCAGGGCGGCAGCGAGGGCAGACAAGCTCCACGCCCGAGGCCTCAGCCATCGCCGATGAACGCTCCGAGCATTGCGCGTGAACGTAGCACGGCGCTCATTCGAGCCGATGCGTCTCGAGCCACTGCTCGAACGCGGCGAGCTGTGCGGTGTGCTCTCCGGGGGAGGCCCGCAACACCGCCGCGGCATCTTCGACCAATGCCCGGCCGCGAGCTCGATCTCGCTGGTCGCCTTCGATATCCCACAAGATGGCACCGAGCATCTGGCCCACGTTGCCTCGGTCGCGAGCGACGACGTCTTCGCGACCGTAGAACCGAGTCCAGGTCTCCTCGGCGAGCGCGAGAGCGGGCTCCAACCGACCCGCACTCACCATCGCAGTCGCCAGGCTGTCCCGTATCTCCGCCATCTTTGGATGATCTGGCCCCTGGGCGTCCTCCCAACGAGCCATGACCTCTCGGTACTCCGACTCGGACTCCGCGTGCTTGCCTTGCTCCGAGAGCGATTTGGCGAGCGTGAGCTGCACGTCCACGACGTTGGGGTGACCGGGGTCCATCACCTTCTCCATCGACCTCAGCACGGCTCGATACTCGAGCTCGGCCTCGGCGTCCTTGCCGGCTGCGCTGAGCAGGGTTGCGAGGTTGTGGCGCGCCCCCAGGACATACGAATGCTCCGGTCCGAGCGAGCGTTCCCACGATTCCAACGCGGCCCGAAACTCCGCCTCCGCCGGCTTGCCCTGCTGAGCGAGCACGCTGGCGAGGTTGTTGCGGGTGAGCGCGACCTCGGGGTGGTCGGGGCCCACGAGTCTTTCCCTGAGCACCAGCGCCTGTCGGTACAGGTCCTCCGCCTCGGCGAACTTCTGCTGGCGCTGCAAGGCGATGGCGAGCTGGATCTGCGCGGTCGAGGTCCTCCGCTCTTCGAGCTGAAGCTCGCCCGGCGGTCGCTCGAGCACCGCCCGGTACTCGGCCTCGGCTTCGGCGTACTTGCCTTCGATCTCGAGCACGCTGCCGAACAGGATCCTCGACCACGCCTCGCGACGGGGATCGCCACGCACCAACCCCTGGACCAGCGGCCAGTAGCGACGCGCTTCCGAGCTCCGCCGCTGACGCTTTCCCACGAGCGTCATCATGCGTATCGCGGCATCGGCGAGCAGCTCGCGGTACCAGCCCTCGGTCGCGCGCTGGAGAGCGACTTCGTAGGCCTCGCCGGCCTCCTCGTAGTCGCCCAAGACCTCGAGCACGTGCCCCTCGAGGAGCTTCTGCTCGACGAGGATCGGGCCATAGGTCACGTCGGAAAGCAGCGCAGCGGCGGCTTCGGCCTCGCGCTGCGCTGCGTCGTAGCGCCCCGCCAGTCGCTCCGCTCGCACGCGGGCGAGTCGCTGCTGGGCCCGCGCCACCACCTCGGCTTCTTCGGGGAGCGGGGGCTCGACATCGGCCTCGAGCGCGTCGGTATCCGAGCAGCGCGACAGCGGCCGCAGACCCGCGACGAGCTTGTGCGCCTTGTCGACGACCTTGGTGTCCGCGTTGGCCAGCGTGTCCACCGTCGCGCCGAGATCCACCGAAGCACGGTGCAAGCACGCCATGCGCAGATCGAGCAGGCGCTGCGACTGCTCGCGACGCACCGCGGTCGCCTCACACGCCTCGGTGTGCAGCGTCACCCAGGACTCCGCGTAGTCGTCGAGCACTCGCCCGGTTCGGGTCCACACGTCTTCGACGTAGGGCCGCTCGACCGCCGTGAACGACGCTTCCACCTCGGCCCGACGGGCCTCGTCCCAGACCCCCTCGAGCTTCGCCCGCGCCCCGACGCAGGGCTCGGCGCGACGATTGACCCAGCCATGAGCCGCGGTGCCCCCCAGGCCCAGCACCGCCACCCCCAGCAGACCCAGGGTCCAGACCTGGCGGCGCCGCCCGGGGTCCAACCGCAGGGCGCCGAGCAGGACGTCCATCGAAGGCCATCGCTCCGCTGGCACCGCTGCCAGCCCGCGTCGAAGCGCATCCGTGACCGCGCGCGGCAACGCAGGCGCCCCCGATGGCCAAGGCGGCGGACCCTCGAGCTTGGCGAGCAGCAGCTCCTCGAAGGTCGTGCCCGCGAACGGTCGAGTCCCGGTCAGCCCCTCCCACAACGCCACACAGAAGCCGTATTGATCGCTGTGCTCGTCGACCGCCGTGCCCTCGTGCTGCTCCGGCGACATATAGGCCGGAGTCCCGACCACCACTCCCGCCTGGGTCAGCGCCTCGAACGTCGACGAGGCGGAAAGGTCCGAAGTGTCGTCGACGTCGATGTCTTCGGCTGCGCTCGACTCGCGGGCGAGCCCGAAGTCCAGCACCTTCACCACCCCGTCCTCGGTTCGCATCACGTTGTGGGGCTTGAAGTCGCGATGCACCAACCCCGCCCCGTGGGCCGCCGCCAGCCCTCGGCCGGCTTCGACGTAGGCCGCCAGGAGGTCTTGCCACGGCGGGCTGGACCGCTGCCAGTCGCCCAGACTCTCGCCGCGCACGAACTCCATCGCCACGAAGACATGACCTTCGCTACGACCCACCTCGTGCACGGTGACGACGTTGGGGTGCGAGAGCCGAGCGAGGGCTTGCGCCTCCCGCCACAGCCGCTGCTCGTCCTCTTCGCGGCCCAGTCGATCGACGCGGAGCACCTTGATCGCGATCTTGCGGTCGAGGTGCGGATCGTAGGCCGAATACACCAGGCCCATGCCGCCCGCCCCGAGGCGATCGAGCATCGTGAAGCGACCCATGCGAACGACGGCCAAGCCCTCGCCCTCGCCCTCGCCCTCGCCCGGCAACGAGTCGAGCCCGTCCTTGGCCGTGTCGTGCCCGGGGTCGTCGACGGGGCGGGTCTGTTGCTCCCACCGCGCGCCCCCAACCGGCGCCGCGGCTCGGGTGTCCTCGTCGTCGAGTCCCGCCGACGGTGGCGCGCTGTCGTCATCCCCTGGCGCCACCAGGAAATCTTTTCATCGATACCCGTGCCTTGGCAACGAAGCACCATCGCGCCAGAGGTCTCCAGCGGGACGTCGTTTTCTTCGCCCTCCCGCGAAAAGGCCGGGTCCCCTCGGAGACCCGGCCCGTGCTCGAGATCGATGGGAGGTCTCGAGGCTACTGGACGGCCTCGATCTCGATGGTCACCGCGTCGTCGCTGAAGTTGGCGGCACGAAGACCGCGGGAGAAGTAGTCGGCGTAAAAATCTACCGTCCACGTCAGGCGTACTTCGGCCGCGGGCTCCTCACCGAAGTACTCGAAGCGCATCCGCTGGGGCTCGGCGCAGCTGCGACCCGAGCCGCCCCAGTCGTCGTCGAGCCGAAGATCGAACGCGAGGTCGTCACCATCCTCTCCCCATTCGTCGATCTGTTGCGGAGCATCGAGATCCAGTTGGTCTTCGAAGCGCTCTTCGTCGCCCCCCTCGAGCAGGCCTCGGAGCAGACCGCCTCGCTCGCCCCCCGTGACCTCGACGTCCGCGTTCACGAAGATGGTGGTACTGCTGATGCTGTCGACGCGACGGGGGATGTCCATGCACACCGTGACATCGAACTCGGCGATTGAATCGGCCGCGGTCATCGTGACTTCGGGGCCTTGCACTTGCTGGTGGACATGCGGCGGCGAGCAAGCAGCGGCCGCCAAGAGCATTCCGCACAACAACGACCGGGGATTCAGCTCGAGCATTTTCATCGTGATCCGGTAGTGCCCCGAAGGACGTCGACGATCAGGACAATAATCAACAATTTCAGATCGTTGCAGTCCGCAACACCGCGACGGATCGGGGCATTGCAAAGTGCAACGACGCCGCGTCCGAACGGAACGCACTGGTCCGCCCACGGACGAAATGGCGCCACGTCGGTGATAGGGTCCGCGCAAGGTACGAAGACATGCTCTACGCATTGATTGGCGTTCCCGTCGTGGCGGTCTTGGGGCTGTTCGTCTACCTGGGCTGGCGGATCGACCGACCGCCTTCGGGGACCGCACGGCAGATCCGCGCCTCCGAAGGTCACCCCGTGCTGCTGTGCCTGGGGGACTCGATCACCCACGGCAACCTGGGGGGAAACTGGGTGGATGGGCTGCGCACTCGCTTCGCGGCCAGCGGAAGACTCGTGGCCAATGCGGGGATCAACGGGCAGCAGGCCTGGAACGTCGCCCAGCGTCTCGACCGCGAGCTTTCGTGCAAGCCGGATCTGGCGTGCCTGATGATCGGCAGCAACGACGTGATGGCCGCGGATCGGCCCGACCGCGCGGCGGCCTATGTCAAGCAGAACGAGCTGCCGCGCACGCCCGATCTCGAGTGGTCCCTCGCCGAGCTCGAGGCCCTGGTGCCGCGCATCGTCGCCGCGGTGCCTCGGGTCGCCCTGTGCACCATCCCGCCGCTCGGCGACGACGACCAGCAACCCATCGCCGCCCTCGTAGCCCGCTACAACGACCGCGTGCGAAGCCTCGCCGAGCAACACGGCTGCGTCCTGCTCGACGTGCACGAGGCCATCGTGCCGCTGCTCTCGGACGCCAAGACGGCCTACCAGGGCGCGCAGAAGACGGTGATCCGCCTGGTGGGCAAGGTGGCCGCTCATCACTATCTGATGAACAAGAGCTGGGACGACATCGCCCGGTCGCTGGGCTACGGGGCCACGGCCGAGGGCATCCACCTGTCCGACACGGCCGCCGCCCGGGTCGAAGAGCTGGTCGCGGGATTCGTTCGCGACGCCGAGGCTTGACATCCCAGAACCATGGTTTAATAGTTATATAGTAAACTATGCCGCTCGACATCGAGCTCGACTACGATCGGGGCGTCCCGGTCTACCGCCAGATCTACGAGGCGGTCACGCGTGCGCTCGCCAATGGGCGCCTCGCCCAGGCGGAGAAGCTGCCCACCATCCATGGGCTGGCGGCTGCTCTGCAGATCAACCCCAACACCGTCGTGCGGGCCTATAAAGATCTCGAAAAGGACGGCTACATCGTCTCGCGGCGCGGCCGAGGCACCTTTGCTTCGGAGACGCCCAGCGGCGGCAAGGTCTCCAAGCGCGCCAAGGAAAAGGCCCTGCGCAGCATCTACGACCGCGCCATGGTCGAGGCGGCACGTCACCAGATCGGACCCTCGCAGGTCGTTCGCTACTTCCAAAAGGCGCTCAACGATGAGTGAACCGAGCAAGGGCGGCAGCATTCGGCGTAGCCGCGCCATTTTGCGGGCCGCGTTCCAGACCCTGCGTCGAAATCCCCGACTGGCGTGGTTCCCCATCCTCAGCGGCCTCGGCATGGTCGCGCTGATGCTCGCGGGTGGGGCCATCGTGGGGCTCGGCACTGCGGTCTCCGAGCACTCCATCAGCGGCGTCGAGTCGGTGGTCGGCGCGGTGAGCTTCGGCGATCACGGCGACCCCGCGATCACCCGCGCCGCATCCATCGGCGGCATCTTGCTGTTCGTGGGCGGCCACCTGCTCATGGTCGGCATCGGCGTGGCCATGACCCACGCCGCGCTCGAGGCCCTGGCCGGCCGCCCCTGGTCGGTCCGTGGCTCCCTGCGGGTCGCGAGCCAGCGCCGTCGGGCCGTGGCGACCTTTGCGTTGATCCAAGCGGTGGTCAGCCACGTGCTCCGCGGCGGTGGGTCCCGCAAGGGCAAGCGTGGGCGTCGGCGCAGGCCGGGGCTATTTCGCCGGCTGGCCCAGTTCGCCTGGTGGGCCCTCACTTACCTCGCCTTGCCGGTCATCGCCCGCGAGGGTCGGGGCGGCATCGCGGCCATCGAGCGCTCGGCCTCGCTGCTGCGCGAGACCTGGAAGGAAACCGTCGTCGCCCGGCTCACCCTGCGATGGCTGTGGGTGCCCGCCATCCTCCTGTCCGTCGTGCCCGTGGTGCTCTGCGCCGCCCTCGGCCTGCGCGACCCGGTGCTGCTCACCGTCACCGTCGCCATTCCCCTGTTCGGCCTGGGTGTGCTCGGTCTCGTGATCCACACCCTCGACGGCATCTACCGCGCCGCGCTGTACACCTATGCCACCGAAGGCGTCGTCCCCGAGGCGTTCGTCCACGACGACCTCGACGAGATCTGGGAAACCCGGGTCGCCACCGGGGAGGTCATCGACGCCGAAGAAGTCGATCGCGAAGACTGATCGACACACCAGTTCCGTCCGCTCGCATCACCGTCACATCGTGCCCTCCCGCTGCGGGTCGACGACCGGCAGCGACGGCCGGGCGCCCACATGCCCTCCAAACCGGGGCGTCCGTCCTCGATGTGGCGTGATGCGAGCCCCCTTTCGAGGTCGTAGCCGCGGGCCGGAGCTGGTACGCTCGTAGGCGAATCGGTGGCTTGGATACGAACACGCAGCGCATCTGCGGCCCTGCTGGCCGTAGTCGTGACATCACTCGGGGCATGTGGACCCCGCGCGGCCGAAGAGTGGATGTTCGGCGTGTTCTCGCAGGTCGAAACCGAGTCCGGGCCCAGCCGCTACAACACCGCGATCTGGACCATCGTGATCCTCGACGACGGCACGGGCTACCAAGAGAAGTACGCAGGGACATGTGAGCCGGCCGACACCCCGAGCTTCACGTGGGAGCGAGAAGGCGAGGACTCCATCCGGCTTTCGCCCATGCCCGGCGCGGTGGTGGGTCGGAGGATCGAGGGTCGACTCGCCCGAACCGGGCGGTGCTCCGAGTCGGGGCTCCGAGAGTTCGACTACGTCGCGCTGGCCAATGGCAGCGAGACAGAGGGCTCATCACACGTGTTCTACGAGAGCAACCCGTGCCCCTACTTCGCACCAGTGCCGGAGTGCGAGCCCAATACCGAGTGCGACGACGTGCTGTGCGGGATCGAGTGGTGTGATGCGCCACCCGAGCCCTGCGTACGATAGACCACGTTCAGCGCATCTCCGCTGGCGGCCAAGGCGAACAAAACGTGCCGGCCGACGGCCTTGGGCGTGCCCGGGGGCGCTTCTCGATTGCGGCCGGGGTTGCTAGGTTTCGCCGACCGTTGTCCTCTCGACACCCAGAGGCGGGGCCGCAACGCCACGAGCTCGAGCTCAACCGAGTCCCCATCGTCTTCGACATGGAGCGCGGCTCGCTGAGCTTCTTCGGGCTGTCGTCGGCGCTGTTCTGGACGGACCCCTCGCTGCTCAAGCTGCTGCAGCCGCTGGTCGAGGAGATCGGCCGCGATCTGTTTCGGATCTTGGTGGCGCACTCCTCGAGCCACGGCACCGACGAGGACTATCACCAGATGGTGACCTCGCTGGGCGAGAACTTCGAGGAGGGCTTTTTGGCCTGGGGCTCGGCGGTCTCGGTCGCGGGCTGGGGCCGCTTCGAGCTGCCGGTCTTCGACGCGGAGAACAAGAAGGCCACGGTGGTCATCCACAACCCGTGGGAGCTCGAGATGCAGCGCAACCTCGAGCCCTCGCAGCAGTGGGGCTGCCCCTTCGCCATGGGCAAGATCATCGGCATCTTCACCCATGCGCTCGGGACCACGTGCTGGGCCAACGAGGAGCTGCACTTCGACGCCGAGAGCAACCGGGTGAGCTTCTCGGTGTACCCCTCCGACCGAACCATCGCGCAGGAGCTCGCCAAGCTGCGTCGCATGCGAATGCAGGAGCGGGAGCGGGTCCTCACCGAGCAGGTCGACGGCAAGACGACGGAGCTGCGCGCCGCCCAGCACCGCCTCGAGCGTTACTCCGAAGAGCTCGAGCAGCGGGTCGACGAGCGCACCCACGAGCTGCGCCAGGCCCAGAGCCGGCTCGTGCAGTCGGAGCGAATCGCGGTGCTCGGCCAGCTCGTGGCCGGCGTCGCCCACGAGATCAACAACCCGCTGGGGGCGATCAAGGCCTCGGCCGCCAGCGTGCAAGAGGTGCTCGAAGAGTTCCCGCGCGACTGGGTCCGACTGCAGCAGTGGTGCCGGGCCCCGCAGGAATACGAGCTCGCCACCGCCCTGATGATGGAGGTCAACCGCCCGCGCGAGTTCCTCGACTTTCGCGAGCGTCGCAAGCTCAAGGCGAAACATCGCTGCACCCTCGAGACGCACGGGGTCGAAGATGCGGCGGCCTTCGCCGACGAGCTGGTGCACCTGGGCATCCACGACGACGCCAGCCGCTGGGTGCCCTTGCTGCTGCACCCCCGCTGTGAGGACATCATGGGGGTGATCGGGCGCTACTCCACCATGAGCGCGGGCGTCAGCGACATCTCGGGGGCGGTGCTCCGCGCCTCGAAGATCGTGTTCTCGCTCAGCCGCTACGCCCACCAGGACGCGATGGGCAAGCCCACCCGCGATCGCATCCAGGACGGCCTGGAGACGGTCCTCACCCTCTATCACCACCTGCTCAAGCGCGGGATCGAGGTCGAGTGCGACTTCGAGGACCTGCCGCCGTTGCTCGGCTACCACGACGAGCTCAACCAGGTCTGGACGAACCTCATCCAGAATGCGGTGCACGCCATGGACGGCGAGGGGCGCCTGCGCCTGGTGCTGCGCGGGACCGAGGAACACCAGATCTTCGAGATCCACGACACCGGCTGCGGCCTCACGGACGACGTCCGAGACCGGATCTGCGAGCCCTTCTTCACCACCAAGCCCGCGGGTGAAGGCACCGGCCTGGGCCTGTCGATCTCCAGCGAGATCGTCTCCCGCCACGGGGGCACCCTGGACGTGAAGAGCACGAAGGGCGAGGGCACCGCCTTCATCATCCGCCTGCCCATGGCCTTCCTCGAGGAGAGCGCATCGTGAGCAAGGAAGCAATCGTGTGCGTGGACGACGAGCCGCTCGTGCTGCGAGCGATGTCTCGGATCCTCAGTCGCAAGCTCGGTGAGCGGTACGAGATCGAGATGGCGACCAACGGGGCCGAAGCCCTCGAGCTCATCGAGGAGCTCGACAACGAGCAGACCTCGCTGCGCATGGTCGTCTCCGACGCGATGATGCCGGTCATGGATGGCTACGAGCTCATCCGGTGGCTGCACGAGAACCGACCTCGGGTGCCGAAGATCATCGTCACCGGGTATGGGCAGCAGGCCAAGCTCGATCAGCTCCGCGAGGAAGCCGGGCTGCTCGCGAGCTTCGACAAGCCCTGGGAGCCCGACGAGCTCGTCGCCTTCATCCGGCAGACGCTCGAGGGGCCCGACCCCGACTCGAATACGCCGGCCGACTAGCGCGCGGGCGACCGCGGGCGAGCACCCACTCGCCGACCGCCACGTTGATGATCCAGCCCGCGCACATGCCGATGCCGATCACGAGATCGTCGACCTCGCCGAGCGCGACGAACACGGGGATGAGCAGCCAGCGCTGCGTGGCGGGAGCGAGCCCGATGGCGAAGGCCCGTACCATCCACATGCGGTGACGGGCGACGTCGCCACGCCGAATGGCCAGCACCGCGAGCACGAGCGAGAGCACCATGGCCACGCCGAAGACGTGGGTCGACACGTACTTGAGCATGCCGCCCACGTTGGGGAGCACCGCGTTCATCCACACTCCGCCCAGGCCCATCACGAGGCCGGCCGCGACGAAGACTCGCCCCGCGACGCGGTGCCAGGCGGGAAAACGACGGCGAAAAGACGCGCTGAACTGCAGCGGTCCCAGAGCGACGAACACGATGCCGAGCACCATGTGCGACCCGGCCACGAGCGCGTGATCGAGATAGTGCGCGCCGTCGTAGTCGTCGGGCACGGGCTGCCCTGCGAGACCCTGCCCGATGAACACCAGGCGCGCGATGGCGGTGAGCACCGCGATGCTGCCCACCGCCCACAGCGTCGCGGGAGCCCGCCACGCTCGAGGTGGAGGGGGAGCGGAGGCCGGGTCGAGCAGAGGCATGGCCGACGAGGTGGCAGACGGAGGCGGAACGACGGGGGTGGGACGTGAGCTCATGGCGATGACTCCAACGCGCACGGGCGCGCGCATGCATGGCGCCGACGCGGATGCGCCGACGAACGAAGAACCGAAGAGCGAGCGAGCCGAGGCCGCGGGCTCACTCGTCGTGCGGATACCGGAAGACGTCGTCGAGCGTCACGCCGAAGACACGCGCGATCCGAAAGGCCATCTCCAGCGAGGGCGAGTAGCGACCCCGTTCGATGGCGATGATCGTCTGCCGGGTGACACCGAGCCGATCGGCGAGTTGAGCCTGGGTCATTTCACCGTGGGCAAAGCGCAACGCCCGAATCTGGTTTTCGACCTTGGTCGGCTTCACCACGGCGCCACCCCCCGGCGATAGGCAACGAGTTTAGCCACCGTGCCGACAACAGAAGCCACCACCAAGTTCAGGTACAGCGCATTGGCGATCCAGAAGTGAGCCACCTCGATCATCGCCAACACCAATGGCCCGAGCACGCCGAGCGACAGCACCCATAAGGCGATCGCATCGCCGTGACGACTGATGACCTCGTCGCGCTCATCGGTCCGATCGGCCTCGCGGGGGTTGGCCATCGACGCGATCACCGCCCCTACCACCGTGAGCACCACCGACGCCACGAAGCTGGTGACGAGGGGGCCGACATACGCCGTCTCGGCCAGCGGAGCGTCGCCCGCACGCACGAAAACCACAATGATGTAGGTCAAGTAGCTGATCGTCAGACAGGCGCTGAAGATCCAGGCGGTCTTCTCGAGGACGGACATGAGGCTCCGATGTCAATGATGTTTGACATGAGTCGATGTAAAGCACAAGCGACTTCATGTCAAAGATATTAAACATCTACGCGTCAATCACGCAGTCCCGCACACCCAACACCGGGTCGTGGTGTCGCACAGTTCGGCACCTGCGCGGGGCGGTGGCGGACGTCGAACCGCGGCGAAAAAGCATTGGTGCACCTCCTGCTCGTGTGACCAAAGCCGTGCCCAAACTGCACTGATCCGTTCGTCCATCGTGCGGACCTGGAACAGCGATGAAGCACGTCGTTCGACTCTCGCCACAATTGGTCGAAACCGAACCTCTTCGATCGCTTCGACGCACGACACGAGCTGACCCAACGTCATTGCGACGACCACTCGGGCCTGCTGGCGAACGCTTTGCGCCGTGGTAGCGTTTTGCACCGAACTTCGATGTGGAGCCTCGCCAATCGGACCCCACTTGCGGTCGAACGCAATTGGATTCGCGACAAAGACGGTGTGCACTGGTGGGTCGTGGCGATCCGAGCGACCTACGACGTGGACGCCCAGGGCAAGCTCGAGCTCGCCGAGGAGCAGCTCCCGCCGCTGCTGGCTCCCGAGTACTTCGGTGACGCCGGACAATCCAGCCTACGGCAAGACTCCGATCTCCTCGAGGCGAAGCCGGGCACCGACGTGCTCGTGCACGGCAGCGCGATCGCTCCCCGTGGTCGTCCGGCGGAGAGCGTGCTCGTCAACCTCCGGCTCGGGCCGATCGACAAGCGCATCGTCGTCTTCGGCGACCGCGTCTACTACGAAGGCGCGCTGGGACAGAGCACCACGTCTCCCAAGCCCTTCGTCGACAAGGCCATCCGCTACGAGTCCGCGTTTGGCGGCGGCGACGTCAGCGATCCCGACCCGGCGAAGTGGACGCTCGACGAGCGCAACCCGGTGGGGCTCGGGTTCGGGACCACCCAGGCCAACACCCCGGCGCACTCCATCGAGTACGCCTCGGGGCGCCCGAACGCCGCGGGCCCGGCCGGCTTCGGCCCCATCGATCGCGGGTGGCTCCCGCGGCGCACGTTGGCCGGCACCTACGACGCCGCGTGGGTCGAAGGCCGCAAGCCTCTGCTCCCCGCCGACTACGACCCGGCCTTCGCCCTGTCGGCGCCCGCCGATCAGCGCACGCCCGTGCCGCTGCAGGGTGGCGAGCGCATGGCGGTGTCGAACATGACGCCCGAGAGCATGCTGGTAGTGGAGCTGCCCCGAAAGCAGTTCGCCCTGAGCACTCGCTTCGGAGCCAAGGAGCAGCCGCACGCCGCCAAGATGACCACCGTGCTGCTCGAGACCGACGAGCGGCGGCTGTCGCTGGTGTGGCAGAGCTCGCTGAGAGTCCGAGCCCCCGAGGTCGACCATCTCGACGAGACCACCATCGAGGAGCTGCCCGCATGATCGAAGTGGTCGGTATCGGAGCCCGCACCCCGGTTGGACTGACGGCGGCCACCAGCGCGGCCGCGATCCGAGCCGGTGTGGCTCGTCTGCGCGAGTTCTCGTTCGTCTCCCTCGAGGGCCAGCCGATCGTGGTCGGAGCCGATGCGCTGCTGCCGGACTCGCTGCAGGGCGCAGAGCGCATGCTCGCCCTGGTCGAGGCGCCGCTGCAGGACGCGCTCGACGGCGTGAACCCCAAGGCCGTGCCCGCATGCAAGGTGTGGCTGTCCCTGCCCGAGGCTCGCCCCGGTTTCTCGGACGAAGACGCGACGAGGCTGGGCCAACACATCGTGCTTCGCATCCAGAAGCTCGGCTTTCGCTGCGATGCCGCCATCGGCGGTCGCGGTCACGCCGGGGTGATGGGCTGCGTACGCTCGGCGATCGCCACTCCGAACGACGAGGTCCTGCACATCGTGGTCGGCGTGGACAGCCACTGCGACGACGAGTGCCTGGTGTGGCTCGAGCGCGAGCGCTTGCTGGCCCAAGAAGGCACGCGCGGCGGCTTCACGCCGGGCGAGGCGGCGGGCGTCATCGTGCTCGCCCATCGGCGGCTCGGAGAACGACTCGGACGCAAGAGCCTGGCCACGATCTCCGGCGCGGGCCTGCAGGTCGAGACCCGCCTTCGCGACTCGGACGCTGGCTCCTTCGGAGAAGCGATGAGCCGCGCGGTGCAAGAGGCGGGGCGCAAGCTCAGCCTCCCCGCCCAGGCGGCCGACGACGTCTACTGCGACATCAACGGTGATCGGTACCGCAGCGAAGAATGGGGATTCTTCGCGATGCGCTCGTACTCGGCCGTGGCCTCCTTGGGCTACGAAACGCCGTGCCCGAGCGTCGGTGACATCGGGGCATCGTTCGGCGCCGTCGCGGCGGCGATGGCCACGAACGCGTTCGAGCGGGGCTACGCCCGGGGCCCCCGCGCCCTGGTGATGGCCGGATCCAACGCGGGCCATCGCGGCGCGATGTTCCTGCACGAACCACAGAGCAAGGCGAGAGCATGAAGACCTACGTCAACCCACCGAAGACGCCCGTCACCAAGGGCAGCATGGGGATCGCGGCCGCGACGATCCCCAACGTGTGCAAGATGCCGGGTCCGCCCGCTCCCTTCGTCCCCGTGCCCCTGCCCAACATCGGCAAGAGCGGCGACTCTCCCAAGGGCTACACCAAGAAGGTCAAGGTCGAGGGCAAGAACGTCGCGATCAAGGGCGCGACCTTCAAGTCGATGGGCGACGTGGCCAGCAAGGGCACGGGCGGCGGCCTCGTCTCCGCCAACACCCACGGCCCCACCAAGTTCGTCGGCCCCGGCTCGCTCGACACCAAGTTCGAAGGCAAGAACGTGCAGCTGCTGGGCGACCCCATGCTCAACAACTGTGGCGGCAGCGGCAGCCCTCCCAACTCGGCCACCCTGGTCGGCGTGCTGCAGTCTGCGGGGCTCACCGCGGTCGCGGGCGACGAGCCCTGCCCGCTGTGCAACAAGCAGCACGGCACCGACAGCAAGCTCGAGGAGGACGAGGACACCAAGGGGGCGTGCAGCACCCTCAAAGCCGCCATCGACACCACCATCGCCCAAGCCCGGGCCGCCAACGCGGCGCGCCTGGCCGCAGTCGAAGCGGAGATCGCCAACGAGAAGATCGTCAAGGCGTCCAAGCCCCGCAAACAGCGGGGCCCGCACACCGAGAAGATCAACGCGCTCGAGAAGGAAAAACGCGGCCTGGCGGTGAACCTCACCGGCATGATGGGCGTGGTCAAGTGCAAGGACCACGGCTACATCTTCGCGGGCATGTCGCTGTTTCAATACACGGACCTGCAGGCCAACATGCCGGGCGGTTGGCACTCGCCCAAGGCCTACGGAACCCTGAAAAAGAAGCCCGATCGCGACACCTTCGACAACAAGATGTCGAGCTACTTCGCGTACGGCAAGGGCTCGGTCGGCTCGTTCGCGGCCGAATGGGCCAAGCTGGAAGTGAAGTCGGAAGATTCGCTCAACAATCGAACCGACGAGGTCTACTACCCACCCGGAAGCTGCGCCGCCCAGCAGATGGTGCTGCTGTGCATGGACCACGGCGACCGCCCCATGGGGCTGACCGAGCGCTACTACACCACCAACCCTTCGGCGCCTCCGCTGTCGAAGCTGTGGATCCGCAAGCCGGGCAAGCACGGCCCCAAGCGTGCCCGCTTGGCCACGCCCGAAGAGCTCGGGCCCGGCAAGCCCATCCCGCCCTGCGGCACCTGTCAGGTCATTCTCACCATGATGATGTGCAATGACGACGACTGGAAGTGCGACCACAAGAAGCCGAAGGACGGCGTGTGTCACAAGTGCTAGAGCCCGAACTCGAGGCCCTGCTGCTGCGGCTGGTGCCCAACCTCGAAAAGGAATGGGCCCCCGCACCGCAGGAGATCCTCGAGGAACTCGAAGATCGGGTGGAGCTGACGGGGCACGACTTCCCGCAGTGCCACCAGTGGTTCATGTCGAAGATGGGCGGTAGCGTGGGTGCGCTCGAGCCTTCGCTCGGCGGATTCACGGCGGCGAAGGTGCTCGAAGCCTACGAGAGCGCTACCGTCGATCTGGGCCCCAAGCAGTTCCTCATCGGTCGCATGCCCGATCCGCTGATGCCGCTCGACGTCTTCTACGACTTCGAGCACCCGGTCCGCGACGACGCGTTGGTGTGTCGAGCCGTGGTCGAGGCGGGCCCCGTCGTGAAGATGATCGAGACCTTCCGCGAGTACATCGCGGTACAGGCTCTGATGAACCATAGGGTGATGACCGCCCCCCAGCGCTGCTTCGGAGCATTCGTCACTTCGAGCAGTGGCATGGGCGAAAAGCTCGACGAGGTCATGGGCACGCTCGGCTTCACCACGCCGGTCGCCACCGGCTCGTATTGCGGGCTCTACGAGACCGAGGACATGACGATGGTTGCCCGGGCCACCATCACCCCGGAGAACGAAGGCATTCGCGTGTTCCACGTCAGTGGCCCCAGCGTCACCGCCATTCGTCGGCTACTCGGCGAGATTGCGACCGCCACGACGTTCCAGGTCGACGCCGACGAATGGACCCCCGCGGCGAGCTAGCGCCCTTGTCCACCTCCGACGAGCTGGCAGCCGGCTGAAGCTCCCTCTTCGCCGGCCACCCGCGTCGCCCGCTCTCACTTTTCGGGCGACAGCTTCGCGATGTCCTCGCAGCTCGCCGAGCGCAGCACCATCACGGTAGCCCCGCTCGTGCGCTTTTCGGGGATCTCCGCCATCGACGTGTAGTGGCCCGCCGTCAGCGGGAACGCGTCGTCGGCCGAGGCCGTCCGGACCAGTCGGGGCGCACGCTTGCCACCACCGATGTCGTAGTGACTGAGGGTGACGTCGAGGGTCGCGTAGCACTGGGTGGACAGCACGGGGACCACGGTCGTCTTGCGCTCGGTGATCTCGAAGCTGCGCTCGAGCTTGGCGGGGGAGAGCACCTCGATGGTGTGCGACCCCACCCCCAGCTCGGCCTCGTGGCGCCCCTTGGCGGAGATCTCGATCGGAGGACCGCCGTCGATCGACAGCTTCACCGGCTCCCCCGGACCGAGGAGCACCACATCGCCCACGGGAGGGAGGTTGGAGAAGTAGAAGTACGCCCCGCCCATGCCCAGCACGAACACCGCGAGCAGGCTCCACAAGATCGCCTTGACGATCTTCATCGCTTCACCCCCAGCTCGGCCGAGAGAATGCCCTCGACGCGCTCCGCGAGCGCGCGCTGCTTGGGCATCACCGTGACGGCAAAGATGACCAGCCCGAGGCCGGTGAGCATGATCAGCAGCATGCCGAGCATTGCGGGCATGTCACGCACCAGCGGCATGACGGTGACCGTCTTTCCCTGGCTGTTGACGGCGGCAGCGACCCAACGGGAGCTCGACGCGGTGATCATGGGCCCCACGGAGCCCAGGTCCAGGTCGGGGCAACGCGCCTGCAGGAGGCTACGGATCTGGTCCTTGGATACGGGTTCGGCGACTTTGATGTTGGCCATTCACCCGGTCATCGCGACGCCCCGGGGCCGTGTGCACACTTTCTCGAAAAAAGTGCACGACCGCGTCGCACCGCCGCTCCGTTCCCTATTCCAGCGCCTCGCGGTGCTGGGCGACCGCCTGCATCATGTCCGGGACCAGCGCGTGGGCCTTGGCCACCCGGTCGAGCATGTCGGGAACCTCGTCTGCCCGCCCGGCCGCCCGCAGCTGGGAGACCAGCCCCTCGAGGGTGGGGACCGCGAGGTCCGGCTGCAGCGCGCCCTCCAGCGCACGTTCGAAGGCGGAGATGGCCGAGCCGCGGTCACGGTCCCGCGCCGCCAGATACCCCCGCACCACCTCGCGGCGGGCGAGCTCGGAGTCGGTGGGCGGCACCTTGCCGTCGAGCCGCTCCGCCGTCTGTAGCCAGCGCCGTGACTGCGCCACCTCGTCGGTGCCGAGCATGTACCAAAAGGCGAGCTGCTCCGCCGCCTCTCGCATGACGCGATGGTGCTCGGCCGGCTGAGCGAACCCCACCGCGTTGTGCAGCCCTTCGAGCGCGCCCTGAGTGTCGTTGGCCTCCGCCAGGATTCGCCCTCGCGACAGCCACACCTCGGCGAGCAGCGGCGGGTCACCCGTGTCTTCCGCGATCTTCAGCGCCTCGTCGATGTCGCTGCGAGCCCGGCTCACGCGGCGGGCCGCTCGAGCCGCTTCGGCCGTGGCCAGCAGCCCACGGGCTCGCTCGACCGCTTCGAGCGTCTGGCCTTCCGGCAGCGTCAGCGCCTCGACCATGTGCGTGCTGCACCGAGACAGCATGCTCCGATGCTCCCCCAGCGCCGCGCGGAAGGTTCGCTGCGGCGGCTGCTCGATGAGCGCGTCGACCCGCCGTAACACATCGACCAGGCACGCTCGCCGCAGCTGATGGGTCGAGGTCGTCGCCTGCTCGGGATCGATGCACGTGTCGGTATAGAGCGAGCGCCACGTGTCCCCGAAGCGTCGCACCCGATCCACGGTCGTCGTCGCGTTGACACGCCCCACACCCGACCAGCCCTCCACGAGCTTGGGATGGGCGTCCTTGCCGGGCCGCTCCGGCCACCACGACTTCTCGAAGGCCCGCAGCTCGGCCTTGCGCTCGTCGTTCCACACCGCCGACCACCGCTCGTCGACGTCTCGACACGCGTCCGCGGTCGGAGCCGCGGGAGCAACCGTCGCCGCGGCCGCAGGTGCACCGACCCGGGGCGCGGCTCGAGACGAAGACATCCACACCGTGACCCCGGCCGCCAGCGCAGCGCTGACCAGCAGCCCGCCGCCGATCGCCACCACGTTCGCCCGCCCGGGTGTCGGACGCAGCTGAGCGAGCAGGTCCTGCATCGACGGAAAGCGATCCTCCGGTCGACGTGCCAGCCCACGTCGCAGGGCCCGATGGACGCGGCGAGGAATCGGTCGGCGCGGCGGTATGACCAGGCCCGCTTCCATCGCGGCCGCCAGCGCAGCCAAGGTCCCGCCCTCGAAGGGGCGATGACCCGCCAGCGCTTCGTACAGAGCAACGCAGAAGCTGAACTGATCCGAGCGCGGATCGGCGGGCGCCCCCGTCAGCTGCTCGGGTGCCATGTACGCGGGCGTCCCGAGCACCATGCCCGTCTGGGTGAGCGCCACGTCGGTGACCACCTGCGACCCGTCGGCGTGATCGGGCGTGCCGTCGCTGACGAGACCGAAGTCGGTCACCCGCACGTGGCCGCGCTCGTCGAGCATCGCGTTGGACGGCTTGAAGTCGCGGTGCACCAGGCCCGCCTGGTGAGCGATGGCCAAGCCCTCGCCCGCCTCGACGAAGCGCGCCACGATCTCTTCGGCGGGCCGCGGCTGCCGGAGCCAGTCCTCCAGCGTGCCGCCCTGGACGTACTCCATCGTGATGAACAGCGAGCCCTCGAAGTCACCGACCTCGTAGATCGCCACGATGGAGGGGTGCACCACCCGGGCCAGCGCCCGCGCCTCGCGTTCCAGCCGCGCGTGCGCCCCCGGATCTAGGCGATCGCCCGACAGCACCTTGAGCGCGACGAGCCGATCCAGCCGACGATCCCGTCCGCGGTACACGATGCCCATCGCCCCCCGGCCCGCGATGCCCTCCACCTCGAAACGGCCGATGGTGCGAGGCAGCTCGGGACGACCCGCCCGTGGCCCCGTACCGCCCGCCGCCGCGGCCACCAGCATGCGACACGTCGAGCAGGTGTCGATATGCGCCAGGATCTCGTCCACCGCCGACAGCTCTCCACGAGCAAACGCCAGCGCGGTGGCATCGTCGAGGCAGCTCACGACGAGCAGAGTATAGGATTGCCGCCATCGTGGCCGACGAAACCCTCATCGCGGCATTCGAGACCGGCGGGCCTGCGGCCTCCGAGCGCTCGGACGCCGCCGAGATCGATGGTGCACTCCTGTCGGTGCTGCGACGGTCGCGGGAGCACGGCTCACGCCCCGCGGACGACGAGGCCTTCGTGGCCTACCTCGGGCAGCGCTGCGACACCGAAGACATCGTCGCGTTCCTCGAGCGCCTCGACGTCGAGGCCATGGCGCTGGCCTTCGCGTGCCGCGACGGGGCGGGGCCGGGCCTCCGACGCTTCGAAGCCACGTACTTTCACGAGGTGAAGGTCGGCGCCTCCCGCCTGGGCTGCACCGAGGACGAGCTCGATCAGATCCGGCAAGCCACTCGCGAGGCGCTCTTCGGCCCGGGCCCAGACGGTCGGCCCAAGCTCCTGGCCATGACGGCGCGCGGCGAGCTCCGGGCGCTCATCCGTTTGATCGCGCTGCGAGCGGGGATTTCCCTGCGACGCAAGGAGCAGCGTCATACCGGCGACAGCGACGACGCCCTGCTCGCGATCGACGACCTGGGCGCCACCCCGTCGCTGGCCGTGGTGAAGGACCAGCACCGCGAGCGCTTCGCCGAGGCGCTGCGGGCCGCGGTGGCTCGGCTCGACGTGCGCGCGCGGACGCTGCTGCGCATGTACGAGATCGACGGGCTCGACCAGCGCGCCCTGGCCACCATGCACCGGGTCGATCGCTCCACGGTGGCGCGGTGGCTGGCCCGCGCTCGTCAGGACCTGCTGGCGCACACCCGCCGCGAGCTCGCCGAGCGCTTCGGCGTGCGCCACGGAGAACTCGACAGCTTCCTCGACGTGCTGCGCTCCGGCTTCGACGTGAGCGTCTTTCGCTTCCTGCGGCAGCACGACGCCGACTCGAGCGATCCCCCCGCCCGATGAGCGTCACTGACCGGCTTGGATTCCCAGCCGCCCGGCGCCCTCGATCACCTGGTCCTCGACCCAGCGCAAGAACTCGGGGCTGGGTGCGAAACCACTCCCCAGTTCATACTCGAGCCCTTGCAGGAGCTTGCGCTCCGGGCCTTCGAGGGTCGTGCGTGCGGGGATGACCAGAACCCGTCCGTTTGCGCTCCCGCGCTCGACGATCCCTCGAATCCGCTCGATCTCCGGACCGCGCTTTTTCGGCCAGTCTTCGCGCCAGGTCCCAATCTCGATCGCCCGAAAGTCATTGCCCCCCTGTTCCTTCATCTGGCGAGCGAGCGACTCGAGGACCCTGTTCCAGTGGTCGTTGTCCTCATCCTCGCCGGCCCCGTGTGCCACGACGAGGACCGTCTCCCGGCTCGGGTCTCGGGACAACGCGCGAGCACGCCCGAGCAACGCGCCCGCGAACAAGGCGTCGTCCTCGATCCCTCCGACGCTCACCATGTGAGCCGTGCTTCGAATCCGCGGTCCATCGTTCATGCCGTGGTGCCCGTGACCGCCGCGGGCCCTCCGGGAGCGTCCGCCGTGCTCGTGGTGCATGCCGTGCCCATGATGTCCGCCCTCGACGTCCTGGCCGAGCATGCGATCGACGGTCGGCACGAAGCTGGACTCGAGCCCGAACACGCGCACCACGACGATGGCCGACGCGCCCCGTGCTTCGAGGCGACGTACGGCCTGCTCGACCACCGGCCGATCCGCCATCGAGAACGCGAACTCGACCTTGTACTTGGCGGTCAGCGGCTCGACGGCGTTCCTCATCGTCTCGTTCCAGTCGAAGGTCGCGCCATGGGCCAGGAACACCACCCCCAAGTCGTCGATCGTGAGTTCGCGGTGACGGTTCAGCTCGCGCTGCATCCACTGCGCCACGGCGGGATGAGGCAGCACGTCACCGCCGACGTATTGCGAGCGGCGGGGAAGGTAGCGCTTCACGAACCCCGAGATCGACATCATCGAGTCGAGCTTGATCCCGAGGTTGAAGGGCACCACGGCCGTCCGGCCGAGCCGAAGCATCTCTCGCGCAAACTCGCGGGTCACCTCCTTGCGGCGCTCCTCCTCGTCGGGCGAGTCGTACTCGTGCCAGACCAAGCTGCGGACCCGACGCAATCCCAGACCCGCGGAGGCATGCTTCGCGATGCGATCGAGATCGGCTTGCATGGCCACCCGCTGCTCTGGCGTGAGGGCGCCGTAGGAGAGCAGCACGGTGTTGTGTCGCTTGGGCTTTTCGATCTGCCGCAGGCGCTCCGCGAGGATCTCCACGGCGAAATACGACTCACCGAAGGGCGCGGACCACTTCGCTCCGACATCGGCAAGGAGGGCCTTGGCCTCGACGAACCGCGGGTGGTCGTCGGAGATGAACAGGGGCAAGACCACGACCGAGTCCGACGCGAGGTGGTCCAGGGCGCGGCGTAGCTTGGCGTCGTCGCTCTTCCCCGTGAGCAACACGAGCTGAGCCCGGGCCCCGGTCGCAGCCACGAATTCGCCGACCGAATCACGAAGCTCCTCATTGCCCATGAAGCCGCGATCGGCCGCGATCACGAGGACCGGAGGCAGCGACACCTCGACGGTCTCGGAGGCGGATTCATCGGCGGGCGGTGCCGGCTGTGGCTGTGGCTGTGGCTCCGCTGCCTCGGGAACGGCTCGAGGGGGCGCCGGCTCGGTCGGCGGAGCCACCTCGTCGGCCGGGGACGCGAACATGGTGACGAGGGCAAAGGCGAAGGCTCGCGTGAGTCCCAGCATCCGGTGCCCACTAGCGCACTCGCTCCTAAATGAAAACAGTTTTCTTTTCGAGCTACGAGAATCCCCTTCAGGATCGACCACGGAGATTCTTGGGCCCCCGAATGATTCAGGCTTTCAAAGTTTGGGTCGAGGGTGCCCGATCGATGCGAGCACCCCCGACTCGTTCTTCAGTAAACGTCGGTTCGATAGCGGCCCGTCTCGACGAGCTGGCGTACGTACGCCTCGCCATCACAGTCGCCGTGCTCATGCGCCACCTGGGCGAACGCGGCCGCCACGGCTGGCGCCATGCTCTCCGCATCACCGCACACGAAGACGTGAGCGCCCTCCGTCAACCACGTCCACAGCTCTCGACCGCGCTGAAGGATCTTGTGCTGGACGTAGACCTTCTCCTCCCGATCCCGAGACCATGCGAAGTCGGCACGATCGAGCACGCCGCGCTGCAGCCACGACGCGATCTCCTCGCGATAGAGAAAGTCGGTGGCCCGGTGCTGGTGCCCAAAGAACAGCCACGTCGCCGTGTCCATCTTCGCGGATTCGACCTCCTCGAGGTACCCACGGAAGGGGGCGATCCCCGTCCCCGGCCCCACCATGATCACTTTGGCGGCGTCGCGAGGGAAATGGAAGCTGGCATTGGGCACGAAGTGCATCGCCACGCGGTCGCCGACCTGCATGTCGTCGGCCAGCCACCCCGATGCGACGCCACGGAGCTCACGGCCGCGATGTCGATAGCGAACGGTCTCGATCGTGAAGGCCACGCGCTCGGGGTCCTTGGTCGGAGACGAGGCGACCGAGAACAAGCGCGGCTGTAGCTTGCGCAAGTTGTCGACGAGCACCTGCGGCTCGACCCCCGAAGCGTCCTGCTCGGTGAGGACATCGATGAGTCGACGACCGCGGACATAGTCCTGGACCGCTTCCTTGTCGCCCTCGCTCGCTCTGCGAGCGGGCCCCGATGCGCAGGAAGGCAACGCAGCGATGGTTTTGATGAGGTCTGAGCGCAGCTGAGCGAAACATGCCCCTTCGAGTGCGGCACGCAGCGAGCATGATTGACCGCGCCAATCGACGGGTTCGGTGCCGTCGAGCTTCAGTGCTTCGAGCACCGCCGCGACCTCCTCTTCACCATTGGGGGCGTGAACGCCGAAGCAATCGCCCACCTCGAACTCGACGTCCATCTCCGAGAGGTCGAGCTCGTAGTGCATCGTCTCCTTGGTCGAGCCCGGCTTGGACAGCAGGCGTTTGGCCAGGACCTTCGCGTGGGCAATACGCCCCGGCTGTCCCGCCGCAGGAGCCTCCGCGCGCGCTTCGGAGGCCGAAGGCTCTCCCTTCGGCGGATTTTCGTTCACATAGGCCAGGGCCGCATCCTTGAACTCGTCGAAGAACTCCTCGTACTCCTCGTCGCAGTCGACCCGGTCGAAGACCTCGTTCGCGCCGTGGCGAAGCATCTCGGTCTGGAAGTCCTTTCCACACTGCGCGAAGTTCTCGTAGAAGCTCGAGCCGAGACCGCAAACCGCGAAGCGAACCCCGGCCAGGTCCAGCTCTTCTTTCTGGAGGAACTCGAGCAGCTTCATCGCGTTGCTGGGGGGATCGCCGTTGCCATACGTGCTGGTGACGATGAACAAGAGCGGATGGTCGGCGAGCTCGCCCGGCTGGAAGCTCCCCATGTCGACCGACTGCGCCTGTCGACCCCGCTCGTTGATGGCCTTGGCCAGGAGCTCCGCGCACTCCTGAGCGTTGCCGGTCTCGGTCCCGAATAAGATTGGAATTGGGCGACCCATGTCGTGTCCTCTGACCCGAGGAATATATGAAATTGATATTCGTTTTCAACATAATCTAGCTCACCGCGTTCTCGCCCTTCGCCCTTTTCCGCACAATCACTCCCCTGCGTGGCCAACAGGAGGACAGGGAGTGGTGACGCATGCGACGACTGTGGCTGACGATCGGGCTCGGAGCCCTCGGCGCGCTGGTGGGCTGTAACGGCGGAGCCGGAGACAACCCCTTCGACGATCCGACCACGGCCGCGGGGGCCACGGGCGACGACCCCGGGCCGGACACCGACGGCACGCCATCGGGGGAGACCGGCTCGGCGCCGTCGGGGGACGCCCAGACCTCGAGCGAAGACGAGACGGGACCGAGCGACGACGACGGCTCGGGGATCCTGCTGGACGTGGGCTCGCCCGATACCGACGGCCCGCCCACCAAGGGTGGCGACGGCTGTGCGTTCATCGACGTGTTGTTCGTCGTCGACATCTCGGCGTCGATGATCCAGGAGAAGGACAACCTCGCGGCCAACTTCCCCGACTTCGTGCAGGTGCTCGACGACTACATCGCCGACCCCAGCAGCAACGCGACGGGCTATCGCCTCGGGGTGACCAACTCCTCGGTGGTCGACAACGGGGCCAACCAGTCGACGATGGGGCTCGACGGCGAGCTCTTCGACGGCACGCCCTTCATCGGCGACTGCGGCACGGGCGGCTCACCGTGGCTGGACGGCCCCTCGCCGAGCATCACCGCCAACTTCAACTGCCTGGCGCCCGACCCCCGCTCCGATTGCGCCTCGTGCTCCGATTTCGGGCACGAGCGCCCGCTCGACGTGATCGAGATGTTCATCGAAAAGGCGGCCCCGGGCGGCGTCAACGATGGCTTCTACCGCGGCGAGGATGCCCTGCTGGTGGTCGTGCTGCTCACCGACGAGGACGACGACGCGATGTTCTCGACGACCACGCCGGGCGCGACGAAGGCGGCCCTCGATGCGTTCGTGGGCGGCGAGGAGCGCCACGTGGTGGTGACCATCGCGGGGCCGGAGGCGGGCAGCTGCAACTCCGCCTTCGGATCCGCTTCGGCGGCGCCACGCCTGCACGAGTTCACCAACGCGTCGCCCAACGGGCTGATGGGCGACATCTGCCAGGGCGATCTGGCCGACCCGCTCGCCGACGCGCTCGCGCTCATCCAGCTGTCGTGCGACGCCCTGCCGCCCCCCGCGGGCTGACTCTCGAATCGGGCCCCGTGGCGGCTCGTGCCTCGACCCGGGACGGCGGGGCACGAGTCGCCACATCATCGACGCAGGCTCAGGCGTCGGGCTGATACCGGTGCCAGTTGAGCGCGTTGCTGCGGCTGACCAGGTCGTTGTAGGCGCGGCTCAGCTTGGCCGGCGTGCCGTCGACGGCGAACGCCCCCGAGCGCATGCGAATCTTCTCGTGGTCGGTGTAGGCCTTGTCGTCCCGCTTGCGGCGCATGAGTTCCTTGGCCGCGGTCTGCATGTCCCCCGCGGTATCGTGGAAGGTCGAGAAGATCGTCACCGTGCCCACCTCCTTGGGGTGAGCCTCGACGTACTCGTTCAGCTCCTTCAGCGCGGCGGCGTACTTGGCGATCGCGGCCTCGAACTTGGGCAGGTCGAGCTCGGGGTAGTCGGGCACGTCGCCGACCTTCAGCAGGGCCTTGGCCTCGGCCATCACGAGCGCGGTGAGGAAGCGAAGCTTGCGCCCGTCCTCCTTTTCCATGCGCTCGAGGTTCTTGCGCTGGATCTCGTCGTTGCGAACCTCGACCGCGTCTCGTAGCGCCCGATCGGCCTGCTCGAACGCCTTGAACGCCTCGGCCAGCTTCGGGTGGAACTCCTTGCCCTTGGCGAAGTCGTCGTCCAGGTAGTCCTTTTGATCGTAGTAGCGGTGGGCCTCGATGATCTCCGCCTGGGCCGTCTCGTAGGCGCCCTTCCAAGCCGTGGCAGCGGACTCCAGCTCTTCATCCTTGGGCTCGGCCGCGTTCGAGGTGTCGATGCCCGTCAGGCACTTGTCGTCGCGCTTGACCTCGTAGAGGCCGTAGACGTTCTTCTCGGAGCCGGTCACGCCCTTTTCGAAGTCGACCCAGCTGTAGTAGCGACGGATGGCGTCGTGCACGCGCGACGAGGCGTGGTTGATGCACTGGATGTAGCCCTGGAGCTTCTCGCCACGCTTGTCGTGCTCGCTGCGCTCGGGCGCGTCGGGGTTCGACTCCTGGCCCACGGCCATCTCCGCCCCCTTTTCCAGGGCGTCGGCGAAGTCACAGCCGGGCGAGAGCAGGGCGGCAGCGAGTAGAGAGACGAGGCTGAGTGTCGTGCGTTTCATGGATTGGTGAGGGCGGACGGGGCCGCCAGCGGTGAAGTGATCCGGGGCCCCGAGGGGTTCACGACTTTTTTCGGCCCGGGGAAAAAGTCGGTGAACCCCCGAGGCCGTGGGGACACTGGACGATCGGCGAGCCTTCCGCCCGCGTCGCTCCTGCCGATGCCGTTAGGCTTGCGGCCCCCGCCATGCGCCCGCCCCCTCGACCCACCGCGCCGAACTCCGAGCTCGACGCCTTGCGTGCGCTCAAGCCGGTGGCGCAGCGCGGCGTCGAACGAGAAGCGGGGTTGGGTGCCGTGCTGGCGGTGGCCCTCGGGCACTCGCCGACTCCGCTGAGCGTGGGCCGCTTCTCGCTGCAGGAAAAGCTCGGCGAGGGTGGCATGGGCTCGGTGTTCGCGGCGTGGGATCCCGAGCTCGAGCGTCGGGTCGCGCTCAAGTTCCTGCACTCGGGGGACTCGGAGCGCGAGCGCGAGCACATGCTGGCCGAGGCCCGCGTCCTCGCGCGCTTTTCTCATCCGCACGTGGTGACCATCTACGACGTGGGCGTGGCCGATCGCCGCGTCTACTTCGCGATGGAGCTGGTCGAAGCGGGCAGCCTCGACGACTGGCTCGATGCGCACCCCGACGCGGGCGCGCCGACCCTGCTGCAGATCTTCGAGGACGCCGCCCGCGGGCTGGCAGCTGCTCACGCGCGGGGCTTGGTGCATCGCGACTTCAAGCCCCGCAACGTGCTCGTGGGAGACGACGGCCGGGCCCGGGTCAGCGACTTCGGCCTGGCCACGGAGGACGAAGGCGCTCACCCCACCGACGAGTCGCACCCCGCCTCGCCCACGGAACGAGCCGGCACGCCCGACTACATGTCTCCGCAGCAGCGGCGGGGTGAACGAGTCGACGCCCGCGCCGACCAATACAGCTTCGCGCGGGCGCTCGAGCGCTGCCTCGAGCGGCTCGACGGGCCCGCGCTGCGGGGCCGATCGCGACGACGCCTCGACGCCCTGCTCACCCGGGCACTGGCCGAACAGCCCGAGGATCGCTTCGACTCGATGCAGGCGGTGATCACCGAGCTTCGCGCGATCCGCCGCCCCCGACGATGGCGACGTCGCCTGGCCCTGGCGGCGCTCGTACTGGGCGGCGGCGTGGTGGCCATCGCTCGCAGTCCCGTCGATCCCCTCGACCAGTGCATGGACGGTGCGAACGCGCTGGCGGTGGCCACCGATCAGCAATGGCCCGCGATCACCGATGGCTTGTCGACGCAGCCGCTGGGCACCGACGCGCTCGCGGTCATCGAGGGCCCTCTACGCCGCTACGCCCAGACCTGGCGCACGGCGTGGACCGACGCGTGCCGAGCCACGTGGCGCGGCGGAACCCAATCGACGGCGGCGCTGGATCTGCGCCTGCAGTGCCTGGAGCAGCGCCGAACCCATATCCAGACCGTGCTCGAAGCGCTGACCCACCCCGACGAATCGCTCGCCGTGTCGGCTCCAGTCGTCGTGGGCACCCTGCCGGAGGTCGACGCCTGTGCCCGCGTCGATGTGCTCGCCCGGGAGGCACCCGAGCCCGATGCCTCGCCGCAGCGGGTCTTGGAGGTTCGTGCAGCCCAGCAACGCCTGGCTCGCGCCCGGGCTCGCTTCGAGGTCGGCGACTTCGACGGGCTGAGCCCGCTCCTCGAGCAGGAGCTGGCCCGGGCGGAGCGACTCGACCACGCGCCCACCCTCGCGCAAGCGTTGTTGCTGCACGCCACGATGATCGACGTGGGAGGCAATGCCGAACTGAAGGCCCCGCTGCGCCGCAGCTATGTGCTGGCCCAGCGCGCGGGTGACGATGCATCGGCCTTCGATGCCGCCCTCGAGATGTCGTCGTTCGCCGCCGACGTCGACGACGACTCCGCCCTCGCCGAGTTTTGGGCCGATACCGCCGAAGCGATCGCCGAGCGCATGGGGGCGACCGACTGGGAGCGATTGCGGGTCGCCGATACGCGCGGGCGGGTGGCCATGACCACCCTCGACTACGCCGAAGCGGCCGCGCGCCTCGACGAAGCGAGCACCCTCGCCGCCACCATCTCCGACGCCCAGATCCCCCGCTTCATCGTGGAGATCAACCGCGCGCAGATGCTCGACCTGTCGGGGCACTCGGATAAAGCCCTCGAGGCCATCGAGTCCGTGCTCCCCGAGATGAAGGACAGGCTGGGTCCCTTCCACCCCTACGTCTTCAACGCCCGATCGACGCACGCCACGATCGCGCTGGGCCTCGAGCGACTCGCGGAGGCTCGGGCGGCGTACGAACAGCTACAGCGCGACTACCAGCGCTCGCCGCTACCCCATACCCGCGGCCGCATCGTGGTGGCCCTCAACCTCGGCGAGCTGGAGCGAAGGGCCGGCCGCCTCGAGCTGGCAGAGACCCACATTCGCACCGCGCTGGCGCTGCTCGACGAACACGAGGGCCCGGCTCGGCGCTACCGCACCGCCTACGAGAACCTCTCGGCGATCTTCGAGGCACAGGGGCGATACGAGGAAGCCCTCGATGCCCTGCGGCGCAGCGACGAGCACCTCCCCGCGGCAGAGCGAGAGCAACGGCCGGAGCTGGTGGCGCGCAGCCAGGCCACCGCCGGCATCATGCTCACTCGGCTGGGGCGCCTGGACGAAGCCGAGGACGCACTGGTCGCCGCTCAGGCGGCCGCCGACGAAGGGCTCGCCCCCGAGCACATCCACCGGGTCTATCTCGCCAACGCCTGGGCTCTGCTCGCGCTGCGGCGCGAGGACTGGACGACCGTGGCCGAGCATGCCCAGCGGGCCATCGATGGACTCGTCGCGACCGATGCGATCGAGCCCGACTTCTGGAGCTTCTCCGCGGCCATGCTGGCCGAAGCGCACCTCGAGCTGAACCAGATCGACCAAGCTCAGACGGCGCTCGACGAATCACCCGAGACGTCGCAGGAGCGACGGAGCACCCTTGCGTGGACCCGATGTCTGCGGGCCCGCATCGCATGGGCACGCGGCGATCGAACGGCAGCCATCGATCACGCCCGCGCGGGAATCGAGGTACTGGCCGAGGCCGCCGGGGCCCAAGACCGCGAGCGACACGGGCGCTGCGTGCAGTGGCGAGACACCTACGAAGGCGCGTCGACGGGCTGAACCTCGGCCACCCAGCGCTCGACGACCTCCCGCACGCTCTGCTCGACCTCCGACGGCACCACCAGCGCCTCCATGGCCTCGCGCAGCAGCGTGCGAGCGCGATGCAGGCGGCTCTTGATCGTCCCGGCAGGCACCCCGAAGACCTCGGCCAGCTCGGGCCCGGACAGCTCCTCCCAGTACGTCAGCTCCAACGCCAGCTGCAGCTCGAGGGGCAGCGTCTGCAGGGCTTCGACCATGATCCGCTGCTCGCGACGATGCCACGCCGCCGTCGACACGCCCGGGTCGAGATCGCGGATCGACGCCACCTCGGGGTCCGGCTCGAGCATGCGAGCCTCGCGGGCCCGGGCGCGGATCTTCTCGAACAACACGTTGCGCGCGATGGCGAACAAGAACGCGCGAAAGCTGCCGCCCTTGTAGCGGTCGCGGGCCTCGGCACACCGCAGGAAGGTGCGCTGCACGAGGTCGTCGACATCACGATCGGTCTTGGTACGAAACAACCGGACGATCGCATCGTAGTAGCGCTCGATCAGCCGGGCTCCCGCCTGGTCGTCGCCGTCTCGCCACGCCAGGGCGAGGGGTGCATCGTCGTCCGACACGCGGCGCAACGTAGCAGATTGAAGTGCCCGACACCCCCTCGGCTCCTCGACGCGGTCGCTCGACCGGCGCCGTGGGGCACGCAAAGCGCAGGCGTCGTCGCCGGCGCCTGCGATACCCTCTCGCCATGCGTCGCTGGCTGCTCCCGTTCGTACTCCTGGGCTGCCTGACCACCCCCGAGTCGATCGCCCGGCCCACCCCTCCCACCGTGGTGGTGATGCGACTCGATGCCGAAGAAGTCGCCGCGCTACAAAAAGCGGTGCCGGGGGTGCGGCTCGTGGCCGCCGAAGACGAGGCGGCCGCGTTGGCGCTCATCGGCGACGCCGATGGGCTCATCGGCGTGCCCACGCCTGCGCTCGTGGAGGCCGGCACCCGCCTACGCTGGGTGCAGGTGTATAGCGCGGGCGTCGACCGCTACCGCTTCCCCGAGCTGTCCGACAGCGAGATCGTGCTGACCAACGCCAAGATCGTGCAGGGGCCCAACGTCGCCGACCAAGCGATGGCCTTGCTGCTGGTGCTGACGCGCGGCCTCTACGTCACCGAGCGCGCGCGCGACCAGCATGACTGGCGAGGCGGTCGCACCACGCTGAAGAACGGGCCGCGGACGCCGATCGAGCTGCACGGCAAGCGAGCGCTGGTGGTCGGGCTCGGAGGTATCGGCACCGCCATCGCCGAGCGAGCGGCCGGGTTCGGCATGGAGGTGGTCGGCATCAAGCGCAACGCCGACGATCCGCCCGTGCCCCCCGTGAGCGCCGTGTTCCCGCCCGGAGCCCTCGCCGAGCAGCTCGCCCTCGCCGATGTGGTGTTCCTGGCCGTGCCGCTGACCGAGCAGACCCGCGGCTTGCTCGACGCCGAGGCCCTCGCCGCCATGAAGCCCGAGGCCTTCCTCGTCAACATCGCCCGCGGGGCGGTCATCGATACCGACGCCCTGGTGGCGCACCTGCAGGCGGGGCACCTGGCGGGCGTGGGGCTCGACGTCACCGATCCCGAGCCCTTGCCTCGCGATCATCCGCTGTGGTCCATCGATCGGGTCGTGCTCACCCCGCACATGGGCGGCACCTCCGACCAGGTCTGGGCCCGCAAGCTCGCGCTGCTGGGAGACAACCTCCAGCGTTTTGCCACCGACGCCCCGCTACGCAACGTGGTCGACCACGAGCGAGGCTACTGAACCGCATCGACGACGGCGTCAGCCCTTGGGCGTCAGCGTGATCCGGCAGGTCCGGTCACCTTCGTCGAGCTGTTCGTACCCGACGGTGTAGTCGTTCGCGCCCGAGAGCCGAGGGTGCGCCGCGATCCCCTGCAACAGGCCATGTTCGAACGCCCGAGGATAGGGCGTGCTGCACTCCACGACGAGGCGGCCGTCGTCTTCGCGCTGCACGTGATAGTGGCCGACGTCGCCCTCGTGGTTGAGGTAGTAGATCGTGTCGAGGGCCATCACGACCTTCTCCACCGAGTCGAGCTCGGGCGGGAAGTGAGCCGCTTCGATGATCGCCCGACCGGTGCCCTCGAGGAGCCGGCCCCCCGAGCGCTCTTGGAGCTGCCGCATCGCATCCAGCCACGCCTGCACGGGCACTCGCGCGTCGGGGGTGAGCTGATCGGGCTCGATGCCGTGTTGGCGAATCAGCCACTCCCCGGCGCTCTGCATCGTCTGGAAACCCGCGAGTGTGGCCTTGACGTTGGCCCCCCGCACGGTGGCCTGCGGATCCTTGCAAACAAACTCCACCATCAATTCCCCTTGTATCACTCGCACTACGAACAACCCGTGATCTGAAGTGACCCGTTTTGCGGCTCGAACGAGGCGATCACCGAGCGAACGTTGATCCTCTCCACTTTTTCGAGACAACGATGCGCCAACGCAGGTCTCCCCGCGTCATCGACGTAGAACACCGAGAAGCCTCGTGCCCGTCAGCAACTCCAGCCCACCGCAGCCTCGTCCCGAAGGGTCCGCGTGTCCCCGACGAAGACACGATCGTCGCGTTGGTCTCGAGTCTGGCCTCGAACGAAGTTCAGGTTCGCTTCGACCGGCACATCGAGACCTGCGAGAGTTGCTATGTGATGTGGTCGGCCCTCGGAGGCGCGACTTCGAGCGAGAACTCGAAGCGGCTGAGGCCCCCGGCCTCCTCGCCGACCCGGCTCGGCCGCGATCTGGTGCTCGACCCCCTAGGCTCGGGGGCCAACGGGCGAGTGCGGGCCCCGTACGATCCGCACGCAACGACTCGAACGGGGGAAGAATGAACGGTCGAACACGTTATCGTCGAGCCATGAGCGTGGAGGCGTTGCTCCTCAGTCACCCGCTGCTGGAAGCCCGGGTGGTCGACGCCGAGCTCAGGACCCGAGCGGTCGTGGCCCTCGAGGCCCTGCTCACCCAGGCGCGCGAACGTTGGCCGGGCGTCGAGCAGTCCGACGAGGCCTGCATCGCTCACCTCGCCCCGCGGCTGTCGCCCGCCGGACCCTTGCACGAGGCCATCGAGGCGATTCGTGGAGACGACTTGGTCTTGGCGCTGGCCTGCGCACGAGGAGACCGCCGCGCCATCGCCCATTTCGAACAGCTCGTCCGCAAGGACCTGGCCGCCATATTTCGTAGCCCGACCTCCCGCGGGGTCGACCCCGACGACCTGCGCCAGATCCTCAACCAGCGGTTCTTCGCCTCGCCCGGGGACCGCCCGCCTCGCATCCTCGAGTACTCCGGCCAAGGTCCTCTGCGCACCTGGGTGCGGGTCTCGGCCACGCGCGAGCGCATCAGCGCCGACCGCCGCAAGGGTGACAAGGCGGCGAGCCTGCCCGAGCGCGACGAACACATCATGAACGCGGCCGGAGGAGACGACCCCGAGTTCGGGTTTCTCCAGGCGCACTACCGGGTCCACTTCAAAAGAGCCTTCGGCCGAGCGATGGGGGGTCTCACCGCGCGGCAACGCAACCTCCTGCGACTCACCACCTACGATGGACTAAGCGCCACCGACCTGAGCAAGCTCTACAACGTCGACCGCTCCACCTCCAAGCGGTGGCTCGTCAGCGCCCGCGCTCAGCTGCTCGCCGACACTCGCACCTCCCTGGCCGAGGACCTGGACGTGAGCATCGAAGAACTCGAGAGCATCCTACGACTCATCGAGAGTAACCTCGAAGTCAGCATGCAGCGACTCCTCGGCGAGGACAGCGACGACGAATAGGCGAGTTCGGCCGAGGCCCTCCAGTGCTCGCGCGACCGGTTCAGCCCCGAGCCCGCGCCGATTCGGGATATCATCGCCAGGCTGATGAGCGGTCGCGGGATACTGGGTGGTGTGGTGATGCTCGTGGCGGCGTGCGCCAAGCCGCTGGCGCCCGCACCGACGACTCCCCAAGTCGAGCCCGCCCCCGCCCCCGCCGAGCCGGACGACGCTCGGTCGTATCAAATGCCGCGAGACCCCAAGGGCGGATACGTCAGCGACGATCCCCCACCGCCACGCGACCCCGTGCCGGATCGTCCGCCACCTCCCCCGCACGATCCCCCACCGCCGCCGCAGGACCCCGAACAGCCCAAGTGCACCCGCGCGCAGTTCGTGGTCGAGCGTTGCATCACGGGTGGCGCCCCTCGTCGAGGCCCCGACGGCCGCCTGGAGGGGCGCACGAGCTGCTCCACCCGCTGCGAAGCCAAGCCCCCGGCACCCCATCCGTCTCGACAGTGCCGAAAGATCGACGCACGCCACTATCAGTGCAAGTCGTTCGCCCCCTAGACCGCCCGCGTACGACGTACGACGGCGTTGTCTCGGTTCTTTTCAAAAAAGTCGATCGCAGCGCAATCGATTCGCCGAGTCGTTGCACTTCATCGCGCCGAGCCACCGAAAGCCGCTCGGCACGAGGAAAGCCAACGTCATGCATCGCCATCTCGTCATCACCGCCTTGGTCGGGCTGCTGCTGCCCTGGTCTTCGCCTGCGCAGGCGGAGTGTGGGACCTACTCCATCACCACTTGCTCCGAGGGGAACTTCGTTCCTTCGGGTGGATCGGGATGGGCCTGCAATCCCACCGTTACCGTGCAATCGGGCACCTGCTACGCCGACGGCACAGTCGTCGAAAACCCCACCACCACCGTCGTGGGCAACGACCCCGCACATCCCTCCAGCCTGACCTGCAACTACTGGAGCTCACCGCAGGTCACCAACTACTGCGGCGTTCACTATCCCCAGCCGCTCGAGGAAATCACGGGGTGCTGTGCCTGCACCCCCACCACCTGCGAGGCGGCAGGAATCGAGTGCGGCACCATCGACGATGGCTGCGGCGGCACGCTCGACTGTGGCACCTGCGACGGCACGGGCATCTGCGGTGCGCTGCAGCAAAACATGTGCTGCGAGCCCTTCGGCTGTCACGACTACGGCCTCGAGTGCGGCACCGCGGACGACGGCTGCGGCGGCACGCTCAACTGCGGCGAGTGCACGGACCCGCTCGAGCCCTGCTACGAGTACGTCGGCACCCCCTGCGTCATCCTCGGGGGCATCCTCTGCGACGAAGAGTTCATGGAGGTCGACACGCTCGGCAGCTATGTGCACGCGCCCGGTGAGGACTACGCGACCTGCGAGCCCAACGACAAGGAGTGGTACGTCCAGTACTGCGAGGAGCAGCCGCTCGAGGTGCAATGGATCAGCGCCCCCGAAGAAGACTGCCTGCCCTAGTCGCCGGCGGATGGCGATTTGCTCGGGCTTCCCGTGCCACGGCCGTTGCCGCAGTGCGCTAGCATGACTGCGCGGCGACTGAATCCGAGCACGGGAGGCCACGCGCGATGTCGGACGGAGAACCCCAACCCTTTCACGAGACGAAAGAATGGACGGCGCTTCGTACCCTCATCCGCCGCGGCCAGAACAATCCCGCCGATCGACCGATCCTCTGGGTCGGGGCGGGGCTGTCCATCGCCGCCGGGTACAAGTCCACCCAACAGCTCGTGAACACGCTCGCCGAGGCGAGCTTGGTTCCGCTCCCTCGCTACGACCCCCATGCCGCGCCGAACGACGTGAGGGTCATCCGAAACTACGACGGTTGGGTCGACCTGTTTTGCCGAGAAAACTCCCCCGGAGAACTCGTCGGCCCCCTCAGCCGCGCGTTCGGGGCCGACCACCCGCCCACGCCCATGCATCGGCGCTTGATGTCGATCCCGTGGCACTCGGTGATCACCACCAACTACGACCTCACGCTCGAGAAAGCGCTCTCCGAGCTCGGGCTTCCCCACGTCCCCGTGACGCTCGAGCAGAACATCGAGCTGGTCGATGACGAGCGGCTCCGCGTGGTGCACATCCACGGCAGCGTCAACGACATGGCCAACGCCGTGTTCTCCAGCCGCTCCTACGACGAGTTCGCGACGAAGCACGCCATCCCCGATTCCCGGCTGAGCATCGAGCTTCTGCAGCGCCCCGTGGTGTTCATGGGCTGCTCGATGACCGATCGCCGCATCTTGGAGCTGATGCGCTCCTATCGAACCCACGGCATGATCGACCGCCGTCGCTTCACCGCGTGCATCATGACCGAAGGCGACTGGGGCTACCTGTCCGACGATCAGCGGGCGTTCCTCACCGACTGCCACATTCGACCGATCCTCTTGCAATCGCACAACGAGTTGCCGGGGGCGGTGGCTCGGCTCGCGCCCGAGCTGGCAGCCGTACCCGCGTACGAGCTCCATCCCATCAAGGAGGAGCTGCGAGCCCTCGAGGACATCGTGTTCGGCCAGCTCGGCCCGCTCGTGCTGCGCCTGGTGGGGGAGCTGTGGGCATCTCCGCTGTTGCGCTCGCGGGAGTCGTCGGTCTCGGAGACGCTCGCCGAGCTGGGCGGGCGGCGCCTGACTCGGGCCTTTGGTGCGCTGTTCTTCCCCGTCGAGCGCCCGCTGTTCGAGATCCTCCAGCAACGACTCGAGCTGCATGCCTCGAGCGACGGCGGCACGGATCCGCTCTCTCGGAAGGACCTGCTCGCCGCGGCCATCGCCACCGCGGAGCGTCTATCCGAGCGGCTCCAGAACCTGCGTCTGACCCGAGCCTTCGCCGAACGCCACGGCTGGAATGCGAAGGCGGCGAGCACCGACCTCGCGGCTTCAGCCGACGGCGAAGCACGGGAAGACGAAGTGTCGCAGCTTTCGCTCGTGCTGGGCCTGATCTTCCTGTGCACGTCCACCCTCCCTCCCCTGTCCCGAGACAACGCCGAGACGCTGATCCATCAGCCCGAGGACACGCTCGCTTCGCTCGAGCAGCGCCTGTCCAACATCGCCAAGCTGACCGAGGTGGGCGGCTCCCGAGGGTACAAGAACACACAGACCACCTATCTCGAAGCGTTCGAGAACAAGCACGGCGGCGTGGGGCTCATCAACTCGCGGCTCGACGATCCCCTGCGGACGCTGCCGGTCTCGCAGGTCTTCGTTCCCCCGCGGTGCCAGGTCTGGGCCACCTCTTCCACTCACCTGGAGCCCAAGGAGATCGAGGCCGGTAACCTCCTCGAGCATTGTCGCAACCGTGAGCTGGTCGTCGTGTTCGCCGACGCGGGCTTCGGCAAGACGACGCTGCTGCAATGGCTGTCGATTCGAGCCATGGGCTTCACCGACGCCGACCGCGAGCGCAGCGACCAGCGGAAGCTCGTCCCCTTCCTCGTGCAGCTGCGCTTCTTCGCCGAGACGGACTTCCCCCGCCTCGCCGACCTGGGCACGACCCTCGGCCTCGAACCGACGAAGGAACTCCGAGCGTGGACCGCCGCCGTGTTCGAGGAGGGCTCTGGGTTGATCCTGCTGGACGGCCTCGATGAGCTCCCCAAGGAGCGCCGCAAGGCCTTCGCGACATGGCTGCGCGAGCTGAGGGGCGAGGTCGAGGCCCTCGCACCGAAGCGAAGCTCGCGCTCGGAGGATGGCGGAGCCGGTCGACCGCCGATCGTCCTGACCCTGCGGCCGTCGGCCGAGGCCAGCATGCAGGGCACCCTGCGGCAGTTCCCCCATGTGGAGCTTCAGCGGCTCGAACGTGGGCAGATCTTCACGCTCATCAAGCGATGGCATGCCGCGATCTCGTTGCTGGTGGAGAGCGCGGCCAAGTCGAACGTCCGCGCCGCCCACCAGCGCCTGGTCGCCCAGCTCAAGAGCGACTCGGCCCTGGCCAAGCTGGCCGCGAACCCGCTGATGTGTGCCCTTTTGTGCTCGATGAATTACCTCGAGCGCGGGCGGCTTCCGACTCGTGACTACGAGCTGTGCAAGGAGGGCATTCGCATCCTGCTGCACGATCGCGACGTCAAAAAGGAGGTCCCGTTCTCCGGGGACGCCTCACCGCTGCGGCCGATCCTCGCCGAACGAACGCTCGGCAGCGCCGCGATGTGGATGCAGTGCGAGAACCGTATCTCGATTCACCGCAGCGAGATGCTCGAGGTCATCAAGGAACGCACCGCCCTGTGGGACCACGAGAACCGGCGCTCTCCCGAAGAAGTCCTCCAACACCTGCTCGAGCGTTCGGGCATCGTCCGCGAGCCCGGGGACGGCGAGATCATCTTCACGCATCGGCTGTTTCAGGAGTACCTCGCCGCGAGCCGGCTCATGGGCGACCGCATCGAGCAGCGCGGGGTCAAGGTGCTGATCGACAATTCCGCCAACGACTTCTGGGCCAAGACGATCACGATGGCCGCCGCCATCGCGGGCGCCAACCGAGGCAACAAGCTGGTCCTCGGCTTGCTCAACAAGCATGGCCGGCTGGCCAAAGGCACAGAGAGAGCACGGCTCGGCCTGTTGCTCATCGAGTGTGCCTCCCGACTCCCCGAGAAGCTCCCCGCCGTCCAGGACGGTCTGCGGCAGATCGTGAAGACCTACTTGCCTCCCGCCGACAGAGAGACGGCCAAAGCCATCGTGCAGTGTGGCGATCTCGCCGTTCCGCTGCTGGCAAAGAAAGCCTCGCACTCCGAATCGCAGAAGCTCGGATGCGCCTCGTGTCTGCTGGACATCGGTACCCGGAGCGCACACGAAGAGCTGCTGCCCTACCTCAGGGCCACCGACCAGGAGCCACACAGCGGTCACTACTGCACGGAGCTGAGCTTCCTTATTGGGCACCAGGGCCATCAAGGCTGCAAACGCCTGCTCAACGACCTTCCGCTCGCGGACCTTCTCACCTTGCCCGAGGTGATCCGCATCGCGCTCGCACGGGCTTCGATGGACTTTCGCGTCGCACGGGGACTCGCCTGGGCGCACGAGTACACCACCCTCGAGCTTCGCGATGCCGACATCGACGAGATCCTCGGACTCGACGCACTGGAGAACCTCGAGCGCCTCGACATCAACGGCAGCTCGATCCGAAGCCTCGAAGGCATCGCCGAACTGAAGCGGCTGACCTACATCGACTGCTCCGATACCGAGCTTTCGAGCGACACGATCGACGAACTCGCCCGCCTGCCCCGCACCGTCGGGATCCTGGCCATCGACACGCCAGGCGCATCCGCAATCCCCCACGCGGTCACCGACAACCCGGTCGAGACGGGATGAGGCTCGCGTGACGTCATCGATGGAGGGAAACGACGAGGAGCTGCTGGTGCGATGGCGCGAGGGCGATCAGCTCGCGGGAAGTGAGCTGCTCTCCCGCTATTTCTCGCCGCTGTACGACTTCTTCGCGACCAAGATCGACACGGGCATCGACGACCTCATCCAGCGCACCATGCTGGCCTGCGTGCAGGCCCGCGACCGAATCCGCGACGCGCCCAATTTCCGGGCCTTCGTCTACGGCGTGGCGCGCCATGAGCTCTACGGGTGGTTTCGCGATCGCGCCCGCGGGGCACGGGTGCTCGACTTCGAGGCCATCTCCATCGCCGACCTCGGCTCCACGCCCAGCCGACGACTGGCGGGCAAGCAAGAGCAACGGCTCATGCTCGAGGCGCTGCGGCGGATCCCGCTCGATCATCAAATCTGCCTGGAGCTGTTCTACTGGGAAGGCATGAGCGGCCCGGGCCTGGCGGCGGTGCTCGACGTGCCCGAAGGCACCGCCCGTACTCGCCTGCGGCGCGCTCGTCAGCTGCTACTACTCCAGCTCGAAGCGCTCGCCGAGACGCCCGAGGTCCTGCAGAGCACCCGGGACGGCTTGGAGCGCTGGGCCTCGGAACTCCGCGCCCGCGTTCGATCGTAGGGGGCGCTGCTCCCGAGTTCACTCGGCGTCCAGCGGCACCCCGTGCGCGCGAGCCCACGGTGTCACTCGATCGATGGGGTCGTCCCGCCACGGCACCGTCTTCGACAGCTCCCGAGCGCGACGCAACTGCGCGATCGCCTGGTCGGGTGCCTCGCCGAGCAACCACATCGCCTTGCCCAGGTCGACTTCGCAGAGCACCCGCTGAACCGGCGCGCCCCCGCTCGCTTCGAGCACCTCGATGCAACGACGCGAGGCCTCGACCGCGGCATCGAAACGATCGAGGGCCAGGGACGCGGTCCCGAGGTTGACCAGAATCGGCACGAGCTGAGCGTGATTGGGGCCGAGCGCAGCCACGAGCGTGTCGTGGGCAGCGTGCAGCTCGTCCACCGCGACCGCAGGCTCTCCCATCTCGAGCAAGGTGCGACCGATGGCCAAGCGCACCAGCGCGACGTCGGGGTGCTCGGGCCCGAGCGCGGCCAGCTGAATCTCCAATGCTCGCCGAGACGCCGCCAACGACTCGGGGAAGCGCTCGAGGGCCGACAAGACCAGCGCCAGGTTGCCCAGGCCGTTGCCGACCCGCGGATGCTCGGGACCGAGACTGCGGGTCCAGACCTCCACCGCACGCTCGAACGGAGCGACCGCGCCCTCGAGATCCCCCATGGACGCCAGCGCCGTGCCGAGCGAGTTGCTGGCCATGGCCACATCGGGATGGGTCGGCGAGCGCGAGCGCCCGAAGATCTCCAGCGCGGTGCGAGCGTGCTCGGCCGAGCGTTCGAAACGGGCCTCGGCCAGCTCGACGGTCGCCAGGTTGTTGTGCACCAAGCCGACCCGCGGATGCGATGCACCCAGCACACGACCGTACTGTGCCCGCGCCTGCTCGAGCTGGTCCCGCGCCTCTTCGGTCCGACCGAGTTCACGCAGGGTGGTGGCCATGGTCACCCGCAGGGCGCCGATGCGGGCGTCGGCCTCGGGATAGACCCTCAGCGCACGCTGGAGCGCGAGTTCGTGCTGCTGCTGCGCGTCGTCGTAGTGCCCCCGCGTGAACAGGATGTTGCCGCGGGCCCGATGGAGCTCGGCATGCAGCACATCGGAATCGTCCATCTTGCCCACGACGGGCGTCGCCAGCGTCGCCCACTCGAGCCCGGCATCGGCGTCGGCGAGCCGATAGCCGAGCAGCTCCGCGAGCAAGACCATGCCGCGCGCTCGCGTCCGCAGGTCGTCCGCGCGCTCGGCCGCCCCGATCGCCGCGATGAGCTCGGTGCGGGCGCTCTCGAAGTCGGCTTCATCGAGCAGCGCGATGGCCCGGGCTTCGTGCAGGCGCGCGCTCAGCCGTGCATCGGGCTCGAAGCCGTCGGCCGGCTCTCGTTCGAGCACGGTCAACGCTTCCGCGGGCCGCCCCGCGGCCGACAGCGCCCGTGCGCGATAGATCTGCTGCTGGAGCGCCTCCGTCTGCGGGCTCGAAGTCTCGGACGCCGACGACGAGGTCTCGTCTCGACACGAACTCGCGGGCGCCAGCTGCTGCACGGCCAACGTGGCCCGAGACGCGGCATCGGGCAACGACTCGGCCAGGACATCGAGCTGTACGCCGAGCGCCTCCAGCCGCTGGTCGAGGCACGTCAGGCGACTTTGGAGCGCGGCGCTGGACTGAACGCCATCGACATGGGTGGCGCGACAGGCATCGTCCAGCTCGGCCGTCCAGGCCTGACCGTAGCCTTCGAGCGCCCGGGTGGTGGCCTCGAGGACTTCGTCCGCACGCGCGGGAGCATCGGAGCGCAAGCGAGCCTCGAGCCCTTCGCTCCGCGCCGTGGTCCAGGTCTCGTCCCAGTGGCGCTGGCGAGCCCGGCAAGCCTCGAGCGGCGAGTCGCTCGACCCGAGCCACCATGTGCCTCCCGCCAGCGCCAGCGTGGCGAACCCGAGCCCGAGCCATCGACCATGTCGCGACGGTCGCAGAGCCTGGGCGATCGCCTCGAGCAGCGCATCCATCGATTCGAAGCGAGCCTCGCGGTCGCGCGCCAAACCGCGGCGCAGCGCGGCATCGAGTGCCGTCGGCCACGGCGAGGACGAGGTCGCGGCGCCCTCGGTGCCCGGCCGATGCCCGTGCAAGGCCTCGTAGAGCGCGACACAGTACGCGTACTGATCCGAGCGCGGATCGGCGTCCCCTTCCCATTGCTCCGGCGACATATAGGCGGGAGTCCCGAGCACGGCTGGCCCTTCGGTCGAAGCCTCCGCGGCGAGCCCCGCCAACCCAAAGTCGGCCACCAACACCCGTCCGTCGTCACCGAGGAGCACATTGCCCGGCTTGAAGTCGCGGTGGATCAACCCGCTGCGATGCGCCGCGGCCAAGCCATGGCCCGCGGCCACGAACACCTCCACGACCTCCCGCCACGGCCGTTGCTCATCCAGCCAATGCCGAAGGTCCACGCCCTCCACCAGCTCCATGACCAGGTAGCCCTGGCCCTCGAACTCGCCGAACTCGTGCACCGTCACCACGTTGGGATGCGTGAGCCGAGCCATCGCCCGCGCCTCGCGACGAATCCGTCGGCGCCTCGGCTCCTCGTCGGGCCCCGCCCCCCAGCGCAGCAGCTTCAGTGCGACCTGGCGATCGAGCTCGGGGTCGTGCGCGCGATAGACCTCGCCCATCGCCCCCTGGCCGATGCGCTCGTGAACGGTGAAGCGCCCGAGGGTCTGCGAGGGTCGCTCATGGCCGAACATCCGGTGCTGGAGCTCGGCGTGGATCCGAGCGGCCTCGAGCCCCTGGCCCTGCCGCAGCTGTGCGATCCCTTCTCGCACTCGGCTGCCATCCGCCGCGGCCGTCGAAACACTCCCCGATGGCATCGCAAAGACCAGTGTAGCGGGGTCACGGCTCGCCCGGCGCCGCTTCGACCAAACCGTCGATCCGCGCCACCAGCCAACGTTCGCGGTTCCGTGCTCGGGCTCGTCGGGGGCGCTCAGACCTCGAAGAGCCGCATGGCCATGGAGACCATTTGATCGATGTCTTCGCGGCCTTGGACCTCCAGGCCGAACTGCTGAAGCATCGGCGCCATGTTCCGACGCACCATCGCCACCTCGGTCGGTGTGGTGTCGTAGCCTTCGAATGGCCCGCTCAACGCCTGCGCCGACGCCCGCTGGGTGGCTGCGACGACGTAGTTCCGAATCGCCGCCATCTTGTCGTAGTCGAGCCGGTCCGGGGTGTCGGTGGGCATGTGGTAGTGCTCCCAGCGAGCGCACGTGAGAAACAAGTAGGGCCGCTGGTCGAGCCGAAATGCATGGTAGTCGCTGAGATCACCGATGTAGCGGGTCAACAGCGGCACCGCACGAACGCCTCGGACTTCTGCTCCCGCCTCGATCACGGGCTCGAGCCCCGGGTCGCTCTCCATACCCGTCACGAACAACAGGTCGCCACATCCGGGGATCGGGACCTCATGGCCGCACAGGTCGAGCACGATGGCGCAGTGCACCGGCCCTTTTCGCTGAGCGCGATAGAAGTACGTCGACCCCATGTTCGGGGTCAGGAAGCGCGGTGGCTCCTCGCCGTCGAAGAACGCGAACACCACGTCACGCTCGAGCCGAGCCGAGCGCAGCGGCTTCACCGAGGACAACGAGATCGCGATGGCAGCGGCGTTGTCATCGGCGCCCGGCTGCCGGCCACACGTGTCGTAGTGCGCCGCCAGCAGCATCGGAGGCAGGCTGGGGTCACGACCGGGGAGTCGACCCAGCACGTTCACCTGCCCCGAGTTTCGCGGGCCGTAGGGCCATTCGAACGCGTCCCCATAGGGCTGCAACCCGAGCCTCTGCATCCGCTCGAGCAACCATGCCCGGGCCGCCCGATGCCCCTTGCTCCCCACGACCCGCTCACCCGGCTCGGTCAGCGCTTCGACATCCGCCCGTAGGGTTTCGAGCAGCTCGTACGACATGGCCGAGACCATACGCCCCCCGCCGAGATCCGCAACTACTGCACGCCGGCCGACGGGATCCGCGGGAGCTCGAACGCGAAGTCCCAGGCGTCGCCACCCGTCGTCCACCCGAGCACCATCGGCGCGGCGTTGGGATCGGAGAAGTGCCCGTCGATCGAGCTGGCCGGCTGCGCCCCGTTGCCGTCGGCCCCTGGCCATACGACCTCGTTGTAGAAGCAGCTCTCGGCCACCGCGTGGGTGCTGAAGGGCACACCACCGCCCGGGCCCGAAGCCGTGCCCACGCTGAAGCTGGAGACGATGGCCGGCGGCGTGTCCCAGTCGGGATAGGCGGAAAACGCCCCGGCGACGGGTCCGACGGCAGGAGCATCGTGGGTGCCTTCGGCGTGACCCGAGGCATAACAACGCTCCACGATCTGATCGCCCAGCGCGTTCGGCAGCGGATCGAAGTGCGCGACGAGTCCCCCAGCAACGCCCGCATGGACGTCGCCCGTGGCGTAGCAATCGTGAATCGTATAGGCGGTCAGGCCCTCGCTGCCTCCCGTGAGGCCCCCGCCCACGGAGACCGACCAGGGAAAGCGCGGCACCGCGGTGACCTGCCCCGTCGCGTAGGACCACTCGAGGGTGCCCGAACCGACGGAGCCCACGAGCCCACCCGCGAGATCCTGCGCGGTCACGTCTCCGGTGGCAAAGCAGTGATCGACGTTGCCGCCCTGCGCCGCACCGACCAGGCCACCGCCCACCCGATGGCCATCACCGAGCACATCGCCGTGGGCCTCGCAGTGCCGCAGCTGCCCAGTCAGGGCCCCGACCAAGCCGCCGATGAAGATGACGCTATGCTCGATCTCCGGGTTGAGCTGGACGTCCCCCCGCGAGGTCGCATTCTCCACGAGGCCGCCATACACCCGCCCCGCGAGCCCTCCGGTGTGGCTTCCGCCCGAGACCAAGACCCCGACCTGAGCCCCATCCACCGTGGACTGCCGCAGCTCTCCGGCCAGGCCTCCGACCTCCTGCAGACCGGTCACCGATCCGAGCTCGACCCCGACGTCGATCAGCGTGACGTCCTGGCCGTAGCCGATCATCGCCCCGACCCACCCCGACTCGGGCCGATCGACGGAGACCTGCACGAGCGTGAGACTCTCGATGTGCGCCCCCTCGGCCCAACCGAAGAGCCCGTAGGCGAAGGGCACGAGGTCTTGCTCGAGCCGGAGCCCGATGATGTCGAAGCCCTGCCCGTCGTACGAACCGCTGAAGGGGACCTCTTGAGTGCCGATGACAAACTCGCCGCTGCCGTATTCGTACTGCGGCCACAAGTCGATGTCGTTGCACTGCACGAAGTGGCTCGCCCACGAGGCGGGGTGTGCCGCGAGATCGGCCAGCTGGTGGTGGCTGTAGATCTCGAAGGGCGAGTCGACGGTGCCCGCCCCGACCGCATCGTGGGCCACGGGGCTGACCTGGCCCGTACACGGGGTGCCGCCCCCTTCCTCGCCACCGCCCCTCGACCCCTCGACCGCATCGATCCCGGACCGGAACTCCGCGGGCGAATCGGAATCGCAGCCGCTCGATGCCACGAAACCAGGGAGCGCACACGATAGAGTGAGGACGACGAAGCGAGGCTGCACGCCGGGTATTGACACGAGCGACGATTTGGTTGGTTCGACGATCGGCTTTTCTTTCCCCGCGCGTTTTCGCCATCAGCGTGGAACATCGTCCCCTGGGAGGCGATCCAGGCTTACGCGTAGAAAGCGCAGAACGGCGCCGTCGAAGTTTTTGAACCAGTGACTCGATCGTTGCGCGATCGAGGGACACTACCGGTCCGGACGCGCCATGGCTTTTCGACTCCCCTGGACCCTCCCCCTCGCGGCGTGTGCCGCGGCCCTTGCCCACCTCGCGCAGCCCTCGGTCGCGCACGCCTGCGGCGGTACCTTCTGCGACGCGGGTCCACAAGCGATGCCCGTCGATCAGACGGGCGAGAACATCCTGTTCGTGGTCGGGCCGGAGTCGGTCGAAGCCCACGTCCAGATCCAGTACCAGGGCAATCCCGAGCAGTTCGCGTGGGTCGTGCCCGTGATGGCGGTGCCCGAGGTCGAGATCGGCTCCGACCCGCTGTTCGACAACCTGCTCACCGCCACCGTGCCCACGTTCATCTTGGACACCCAGCGGGAGGACAACTGCAACGACAACTCGGGCGGTGGGTTCGGCTGTGCGGCGGTCGCAGATCTGGCCTTGTCCTCCGACAGCGAAGGCATCGGGGAAGACCATGACAACTCGCCGACGGTCCTCGTGCAAGACACGGTGGGCGCGTTCGAATACGCGGTGCTCGAAGGCGGCACGGTCGAGGGCGTGACGCAGTGGCTCGACGAAAACGGCTACGCGCAGGACGACGAGGCGCCCGCCATCCTCGGCGAGTACCTCGACGAGGGCTTCTCGTTCGTCGCGTTCAAGCTGGTGGCGGGCGCGGGCGTCGACGAGATCCACCCCGTCATCCTGCGAACGCCCGGCGGTGAGCCCTGCGTGCCGCTGCGGCTCACTCGCATCGCGGCCAAGGAAGACATGGGCATCCGTACCTTCTTCCTGGGTGACGGCCGGGTCGTGCCCACCAACTACAGCCATGTCGAGATCAACCCGCTCCACATCGACTGGCTCATCCCCGGCTCCAACTACGAAGAGGTGGTCACGCGCGCCGTCGATGAGCCCGGTGCCAGTGGCCGGGCGTTCGTGACCGAGTACGCCGGGACATCGCAGACCGTCTCGCCCGACGGGATCCACTCCGAGCGGTGGAACTCGGCCCCCTTTTCGGAGATCGGGCCGAACCAGCTGAGCCGGGTGCTTCAAGACCAAGGCTTTTTGGACTGCACCTTCGAGTGCGGCTTCACCCACCCGCTGATCCAAGGGTTGCTCGAGACCTACCTGCCCGTGCCGCCCAACGTGGACCCGGTGGAGTTTTATATGTGCACCGAGTGCTTCAGCGACTTCATCGACGAGGAGCGCTGGGAGCCCAGCGAGTTCGCGGCGGCGCTCGAGGAGCGAGTGATCGGTCCGGCCGAGCACGCCCTCGACTTGCTCGAGCTGCCCTACCTGACGCGGATGTACACCACGATGTCGCCGCACGAGATGACCGTCGATCCGCTCTTCCATACCCGCGCCGACTTGCCCGAGGTCTCCAACCAGTTCTCGGCCACGCGCATCATCGACTGCGAGGGGCCCGACTCCATCATCCTCGAGGACGGGCGAGAGATCGTGTTCGATGAGCTCGACCGCCAGCCGGACTTCGAGGACATGCCTTACTCGGCGGTCATCGAGCGGATCCCCGAGCAGGGCGCCCCCATCCTCACCGTGGACTCCCGCGACGCCATCAACGACGCGCTCGAGGACTGGAACGACGACCACCGCGTGGCCGACGGCTGCAACTGCCGCGTCACTCGCCACACCTTCGAGGGCGGCAGCACGATGATGCTGATGGTGTTGCTCGGGCTCCGCGCCCGCCGACGCCGACGCGACTGATCGGCGTTTCCGGGAAAAATGACCTCCACCGCGGGCGAGTCAGAATTTTCTGACTCGCCCGTCGCGCATGGGCCCGTCACCGCTCGCCTTTGTCGTTGGCCCGAGCCTCGCAAACGAACGGGGTGAATGCTGAAGGGCCTCGTTCACGCCGCGTTCGGTGCGTGGTTGTTCATGGCGGGGGCCAGTGTCGCCGACGCGCGGACGACGACGGCCCCGACCAACGAAGAGATCGAGGACGCGGTCGAGCACGCCGCGCTCGCGCTGGGAAACTACGAGAACAACGACTGGGAGGCAGCGGCCGAGCACGGTCAGGCCGCCCTCGAGGTGCTCGGCCCCCGCTTCGGATGGGACGAGCCGAAGGTGGTCCAGCCCGTACTCGCGCTGACCATCGACTCGCTGATGAAGCTGGGGCGCAACGCCGAAGCGGATGTCTTGATCGCCAAGCTCAAAGCGACCCAAGCCGCGAAGCCGAAGCCCACGCCCGAGCCGTCGTCCGCTCCTGCCCCCGAACCCGAGCCCAAGGAGAGCGCGCTGGACCAGGCCAACCGACTCGCGACCGAGGCCTTCCTCGCGTTCGTGCAGGGTCGCAACGACGAGGCGCGGGACAAGGGCCAGCGAGCGGTGACCGAGCTGGAGTCGCTCGACCCCGATGCGAAGTCGTTGCCGCAGATGCGAAGCCTGCTGGCGATCCTGTACGAGCGGCGCCTCGAGTACGGGAAAGCGGAAGCCCTGCTCGAGGCCAACCTCGCCAAGGCGCACGCCTCGGGGGACACGGTCGCGCAGGCACGGTGGACCGACGCCCTGGCTCGCACCGCGCTGAAGCAGGGCAAGGCCGACGAGGCCGAAGATGGCTTCGGGCGCGCGCTCGAGCTCGGACGAGAGGCGGACGATCTCGCGTCGCAGGCCGACGCGGTGGGAGGCCTGGGCGACGTGGCCTCGTTCCGGGAGCAGAGCACCCAGGCGATCGCCGAATACCGCCGCGCGCTGGCGATGCACGAGCGACGCCGGGACTTCGGCGCCTCGCATCTCGTCTCCCCGCTGCACGACCTGGGTGTCGCGCTGGAGCTGGCCGGTCAGTTCGAGGAGTCGGAGGCCGTCCTGACCCGGGCGCAGGCCATCGCGACGCGGAGCTTCGGCGCCGACACGCCCGCGACCTGGAGCACCGCGATGTCGCTCGGGCGCCTGTATCGCTCCAAGGGGGATCACGATCGCGCGGTGAAGCTGTTCGAGGACACGCTGACCGCCCAGGAGGCCAAGCTTCCTCCCACGTCGCCCGGCATCGCCGCGTCGCTCAATCACCTCGCCGAGACCATGTGGGCCCGAGGCGATGCCCCGCCGCGGATCGTGGGGCTGGCCACGCGAGCGGCCGAGATTCACGAGCGCGAGATGACGACGGTGCTGCGCTCGGGCACCGAGGGCCAGAAGCGAGCCTACCTGGAGCGCTACCAGTCGGGCACGGACCGGATCATCTCGTATGCGGTCCGCGACGCGAGCACCGACCCGGGCGCGGTGCGGCTGGGGGCGACGACGGTGATCCGCCGCAAGGGTCGGCTGCTCGACGCGGTGAGCGATCAGTTCGCGCTGCTGCGTTCGCGGGCGGACGACGACACCCGGGCCAAGCTCGATCGCCTCGCCGAGGTGCAAGCCCAGATCTCCGCGCTGGCGCTGCGCGGCCCCGACGAGAACCTCGATGCCGCGGCCCATACCGAGCTATCGAATCAGCTCCGCGCCGAGCTCGAGCAGCTCGATGACGCGCTCGCCGATGTCGTGCCGCCGGATGAGCGCTCTACGGTGCAGCTGGAGGACGTCGCCCGGCGGCTCGGCTCCGACGAGGCCCTGGTGGAGTTCGTGCTCTACCGGCCCTTCGACGTGCAGTACAAGAGCATGCTCACCGCCTTCGGCACGGAGCACTATGCCGCCTTCGTGGTGCATGGCGACGGGAGCACGGCCGTCGTCGACCTCGGTGAAGCGGCGCGCATCGACGAAGCGGTCGTGGCCTACCGCCGAGCGCTGGCCGACCCCCGCACCGAGCCCGAGCGCATCGGTCGACAGCTCCACGGTTGGTTGATGGCCAAGATCGAGCCCGCGCTGGGGGGTAAGACGACGGTCTACGTCTCCCCCGACGGCATGCTCAACCTGCTGCCCTTGGCCGCGCTGGTCGACGCCGATCGCCGCTACCTCGTCGAGCGCTATCAGTTCACCTACCTCAGCAGCGGGCGGGACCTGCTGCGCCTGGCTCGCTCGGAACTCCCCCGCGAAGGGCCCCTGCTGGTCGGCTCCCCCGAATTTTCCCACGCGGGCGGCACGACGAGCACGGGCACTCGATCCGTCGGGCTCGCCGATCTGATCTTCCCGCCCTTGCCCGGTACCGCGGCCGAGCTCGACGCGCTGGCCAAGGTCCTGCCCAACGCTTCTGTACGGCGCGAAGACGAAGCCACGGAGTCGGCGATCAAGCAGGCGCAGGGGCCCCTGGTCCTACACATCGCCACGCATGGGTTCTTCCTCGCCGACGAGCGGGCGGGCACCGAGGGCACGCGCGGGGTCACCTACGTCAAGGGTGACTTCGTACCGCCCTCGAAGGCCGAAAACCCGCTGATCCGCTCCGGCCTCGCGCTCGCGGGCGCCAACCTCCGCACCGGTCCCGATGGCCAAGACGGCATCCTCACCGCGCTCGAGCTGGCGTCGACCGACCTGCACGGGACCGAGCTGGTGGTGCTCTCCGCCTGCGAGACCGGGGTGGGCGAGGTTCGCAACGGCGACGGCGTCTACGGCCTGCGACGCGCCTTGGTGATCGCGGGCAGCCGCAGCCAGATCATGTCCCTGTGGCAGGTCGACGACGAGGCCACGCGCGATCTGATGACCAAGTTCTACCGCCGCCTCGATCGCGGCAAGGGCCGCTCGGAGGCGCTGCGGTCCGTCCAGCGCAAGATGCTGCGCAACAAAGCCACCGCGCATCCCTTCTACTGGGCCGCGTTCATCCCCAGCGGTGACCCGGGCTCGATGAAGCTGAAGGCCCCCAAGCCCCAGCCCCCGCGGCCGGGCAAGGTCGGCGGCTCGGGGGAGCTTCGCGACTACTGGAGCGACCGCTTCGACGAGCCGATGATGCTCTTCGGGGGCAGCTACATCGGTGTCGTCGGCACCCCGCGCCTGGCCGACGACCCCGCCGATCACATCCGCGGCTGGGACTTTCGGATCCGCGGCTTCACCCGCCCCCACGTGCAGTTCGGCTTCGACTTCAACCGCCAGGTGTGGCGGGCCCCCTCCAGCCCCCGGCAGACGAACCTCAACGTCAACCGCATGGAGTTCGTGTTCGGCGTCGACGTGCTGCCCCTGCCCTACGACTGGCGGGTGCGACCGGCGTTGGTGCCCTACGCGGGCCTCGGCCTGGCGTGGGGCAAGGTCCGCGACACCGCCCCCGACTCCTTCTCCCGCAGCGACGACCTCGTGGGCGGAGCCGGGGCGACCTTCGGCAGCGACTTGATCCTCTTCATCCGCCTCGGCGACCGCTTCCTGGTCGGCCTGCGCGGAGGCATCAGCAAGCCACTGTACCGACTCCGTGCGGGCGGCGAGCGCTTGGACTTCGACGACGAATTTCCCCGAGCCCTGCGCTGGCAGGTGGGGCTCGACTTTGGAGCAACCCCATGACGCGACTTCTCTGCATCGCATGCGCGGCCCTGCTGCTGACCGCGTGCAAGACCACCGACGAGCCCCACGCGCCCAGCAACGACGTGACCTGCCCCGATGGCACGCTCCGCCCCCAGATCGACTGCCGCCAGGACGTCGGGCTCAAGGGCAAGGTCGTCGACGCCAACGCTTCGCTGGGCAATATCGGCCTCGGCTTGGGTGCATCGTACGAAGAGGGCGCGGTCGGAGAGGTGACCGACTCGACCTATCAGCTCGCGCTCCAGCTCGAGTCGCTGTGCAAGGACTACAACGCCTGCGTGATGGATCCGTCCGGGTATCAGGCGGCGTCGTCGGAGATCCGCCGCCAGCTCTCCGATCACGTGCGCTTGGTGGGTCGACTCGAGGGCACGGGGAGCTCGGCCGAGACCGGTGACGCGGTCTGGGCCAACGCACGGCCCGACCTCGCGTCGCAGCGAATCGCAGTGGACTACCGCATCGAAGCCGCCAAGGGCGGCACCTCGCAGACGATCATCCACCGCAGCGGCGATCGCCTCACCGCGGGGGACGGCTTCCGCGTGGTGCTGCGACCTTCAACCACCGCCCACGTCTATGTGCTGCTGCTGTCGAGCCAAGGCGATGCGACCGTGCTCTATCCCGATCCCACCATGGGCATGCCCAACCCGATGAACGCGGGCACGGAGGTCGCCATCCCGCCCGACGGTTGGTTCGTGCTCGATGCGGCGCCCGGCACCGAGACGGTGCAGGTGCTGGTCTCCAAGACCCCGCTCACCGACCTCGAGACGCGGCTGGCCGAGCTTCGCAGCGGCAAGAAGCAGGAGCCCAAGGGCGTGCTCGAGCGAGTGGGCACGCTGCTGTGTCCGCCCAAGGGCAAGCGAGGGGTGAAGTACACGAAGACGTCTGCGAGCTGCGATGGTCAGACGCACCGAGGGGTCGTCTACAAGAAGACCAAGCAGCCGCGGATCGCCGCCGTGCCCGGAGACGACCTGGTGGTGCTCCAGCATGTCGTCGAGCACGGCTAGCCTGGCCAGATGTAGCCGCCGTCCGAGCTGCTGTACCCGTCGTTCCGCCACGGGTTGTCCCCCGCGCGATACGACGCGGCCATCCAGATGACGCCGAGTACGGGCAGCAGCCACACCGCGGCGAGTTGCTTGCCGCGATCGGTGGCGTCGAGGCATCGCTCGCGGAGGATCCGGGCGGTCACCACCACGTTGCCGAGCACGTGCACCACCAAGGTCAGCCCGCCGAAGACGGACGGGAACTGCTCGGGGGTCCACTGCAGCACCCACAGACCGGCGGCGAAACAGGCGAGGCCGATGCCCCAGCGGGTGCGGCCGGCCTCCCCCGGCATGCACAGACGAACGCCACCGAGGGCAATGGCGAGGACGGCCGCGGCCCACAGCACCACGCTCACCGCCTGTCCTGCTTCGGTCTCGAGCCCCCACTGCAAGCCCGCGCCGAGACTGAACACCAGGACACTGACCAAACCCAGTGCCACGCTGGCCAGCCCGAATGCACGCATGAGGTCGCGGTAGTAGTTTCGCCGGTTCAACTCGTTGGGCTACCCGGCGTACGCATCGCTCATTCCGCGATTCGGGCCCGCCACCGGGCCGGGCTGGGTGATCCCCCCACTGCACGAAACTGACACCGATTGAAATCGACACTGTATTCTATGACGCGAGACTCTTCGGATGGTGATGGAGGACGACGGTACGGACGACACGCCCCTCGGTGACGAAGAGCGTCCCGCACAGACGGACCCACCCGTCGACGAGTCGGAGCCCTCCCCTGAAGACGAGCAAGCAGGGCCGGAGCCGGAAGCGGAACCAGAGCCAGAGGCCGACCACCCGAACTTCCTCCACCGCCTGGGACTCCGACACGAGCGTCGGCAGGCCAACGGGTGCGTCCTCGTCAACAATACCGGGCGTCGCATCGGCGTCTGCCCGAGCCCCAAGCACGGGCCCAAGTGCTCGCCCTTCAAGCACCAGCTCCACGGGCACCTCGTGCTCGCGCCCTTCGGCGAACGCCAGCTGGCCGAGCACGAGGTCGAAGGCTTCGACACCGAGCCATGGGAGGTTCGCAACCTCATCGAGATTTCCAAGGCCTCCGATCAGAACGAGGAGCACCAAGAGCGACGGCGCATCGCGTACATGGCCTTCGTGCGGCTGTGGATCCTCGCCGGGCTGGTGTTCCTGGGCCTCGAGGTCCCGTGGCTCGGCTCGACGACGTGGTACTGGCTGGTGCTCGCCGGGATCGTGCTCGGCCTGAGTTCATCGTTTGCCGAGATCCCCGCGGCCCGGGTCTGGGCTGCACGTGCCGCGAGCTTCTGGGTCACGCTCACCATCGGCGTGGGGCTGCCGCTGGCCGGCGACTGGCTGGTCGGCGGCGGCGTAGCGATCTTCAGCGAGCCCCCCGAGCTGCTGGTGGGGCGCATGGTTCAGCTCATCTTCGTGAGCATCGCCGCCGTGCTGCCCGCCATGCTCTACTACCTCTTCGATCGCCAGCAGGTCGGCACCCTGCGCGAGTCGTTCTTTCGCAACGTCATCGAGCTCGAGCCGAAGATCCTGACCATCGAAGACGCCAAGAGCGCCTACGGAGGCATGGTCGCCGAGGTCTACGGCAGCGAGGCGGATGCCGATCCGCACGTACGCTTCACCGCGAGCAGCCGGCTCCCCATCCTCATCGCCACGCTCGCGCTGACCTCGGGTTGGCTGCTCGTGCTGCCTCCGCTCGCCCGCCCCGAGGCGGACCTGCTGCTGCTGCCCACGCCCACCCCGGTGAGCTTCGGATTCCTCGGCGCCTACTTCTTCTCCATCGGGATGATCGTCCGCCGCTACACGCGGTCCGACCTCAAGCCGAAGACCTACGGCCACGTCACCGTGCGCCTGTTGCTGACGGTGGTCCTGGTGTGGGCGCTGTCCGCCCTGCCGCTGTGGACCGACGCGGCCCCCGGGGGCGCCAGCCCCTACCTGCTGGCGCTGTCGTTCATGGTCGGCATCGTGCCCGACACCGGCCTGATGGTGATTCGTCGCTTCCTCAACACCACGCTGCTGAAGGTGCGCATCGACTCCATGCACGAGCGCCTGCCCCTGAGTCGTCTCGATGGCATCACGCTGTACGAGCAAGCCCGGCTCGCCGAAGAAGGCATCGAGGACGTTCAGAACCTCGTGTACTACCACCTGGTCGAGCTGGTGCTGCAGACCCGGATCCCGCTGTATCGGCTGATCGACTGGGTCGACCAGGGCATCCTCATCATGCACCTGGGCTCGTCCAAGGACCTCGAGACCCTGCGCGCCCACGGCATTCGCAACGCGTCCGATCTGAACGCCGCCAACGAAGCCGCGCGGCGACGCGGCAAGACCGACGACTTCTTGGCGCTGCTCGGCAAGGCGGAGGGCTCGGACCTCAACCGGCTCCAGATCGTCTACGACGCCCTGCAGAACGACGAGTGGTTCGAGAACATCCTGCTGTGGCGCGAGCGGGCACGCCTGCCGGGTGAGCATGTCTTCACCCTCGAGGAGATGTTCCTGTCGCACCGCGAGATCCTCCAGACGATCGGCATCTCGCACACCACCCTCGCCGCCCGAAAGGCGAACTCCAGCGGTGCCCCGCCGCGCGAGCTGGACGTCGTCAAGGGCGGCGCGTAGCGGCTCGCGGAGCGCAACGACAGTGGTCGTTCGACCACTCGCTCGCCGCTCGGGGCGCGGCGCATTTTCGGTCGCAGGCGGCGGTTCCCGGGCGAATCGCCCGCTGTGGCACGATTGGCGCGAGGGCGTTTTCGTCCCCCCGAGGCCCCGCCTACGGTCGAACGACCACTGTCGGCGCTCCACCTCGCTCGACCATAGTCGATGGCACCTGGAGCGTTTCCCCAATGAGTATCCGTAGTATCGCCGCCACGTCATCCGCCCTTCTCATCTCGCTCGCCGTGCTCGGCTCGGCCTGTGACACCACCGAAGATTCGACCGGAGACGACAGCCTCCGTCACATCCACTTCGAAGCCACCGAGGTCAACGACATCCTCGCCGAGCATCCCGACACCAAGTTCCTCGTCGATCTGCGCGAAGGCAACGTCGTGCACTTCGACCAAGAGGGCGAGGACTTCGATCTTTCCGCCTTCGAGGCGATCTGCCCCTCGATGCCCGCCCCCATTCCCTTCACCGACATGCTCGAGTCGCTCGATCTCGAGGTCGATGACGAGTCCGCGTGGTCGATGCGCTCGGAGCTGACCGAGACGAACGACTTCCGCTTCATGGGTGGCTGCGGCGGCGGTGAGCTCGTGTGCAACTGGTGGGGCCTCGACTGCATCTTCATCGAGACCGCCTGCTGAGATGCACGTCCCGTCGGCATAGGTCGCGACGGGTCACCGAGGCCGGGCCTCACCGCATGAGTGAGCTCCGGCCTCTTCATTTTCGAAGGCCGACGTCTTACACGGTTCTTACCCGGACGCCCGGCCGCGAATTGCGGTGCTAGGTTGCTCGAAGCTCGGCGATGTGCCGGGCCTCGTCGAACAACAGGAGTGACGGCCACGGTGCCGCCTGCCCGAGGATTCTCGGGAGGCATCACCGATGTCGGCCGGATCTCGATGCATCTCGAGCGAAACGACACCGTGCAACCATTGAACGCCCCCGCCCGTATTCTCCTCGGACTCGCCCCCATCGCTGCCCTCGGCCTCGTCGCCGCAGCTCCGGGCACCTCGTCCGCCTACATCGTCGATCAGACCAACGACTCTCCCAGCGTCACGCCCATCGATTGCAGCGTCTGCGAGTCCGTCGCAGGTGGCTGCACCCTGCGTGCCGCCGTCGAGACCGCCAATGCCTGCAACGTGCTGCCGACGCTCGACGATCGGATCGACTTCGACACCTCCGCGCCCATCCTGCTGACGATCCCGGGCTCGGGCACCAGCAGCGCCGCCACCGGGGACCTCGACGTCACCTCGCCTCTCGTCGTGAGCGCGCCCGCCCAGCAATTCGTCATGCAGACGGCCATGGACCGCATCTGGGATGTGCACGCGCCGCTCACCCTGGAGAACATCAACACCCAGGACGGGATGGGTACCGACGACGGCGGGTGCCTGCGCAACGACTCCGGCTCCCTGCTCACCCTCACCAACAGCAGCTTCTGGTACTGCAACGCCGACAACAATGGCGGAGCGGTCTACTCCGATGGCCCCGTGATCTTCGACGGTGGCGTGGTGGCGCATAGCCGCGCGGGCAACAACGGCGGTGGGATCTTCGTGATCAACGCCGACGCGGACATCTTCGCCAACGTCATCAGCAAAAACATGGCGGACAACAACGGCGGGAACGTGTTCCTGTGGGAGTCGGGCAGCAACGTCATCACCGCCAACATCGCCGTGCCCGAGCTCAGCCGCGGATACGCGGCCGCCGGCCATGGGGGCAGCCTCTACACCACGCTCAGTCAGACCTTCATCGACGACACCAACATCGAGCGCAGCACCGCCGAGCGGCACGGGGGCGGCATCTATAGCGGCACGGGCATGCTGACCATCCACGACTCGGCGATCTTCGACAACGAGAGTCGCAGCTCGGGTGGTGGCATCAGCAAGCGCGAGGGCGACATGCTGCTGCGCTACGCCGCCGTCTACGGCAACGATGCCGAGCACAGCGGCGGCGCCATCGAGCTGTGGGCCCGCAACGGACGGTGGGCCAACGCCTCCCTGGAGAACGTGACCATCGGCCAAAACACCGCCGACTATCAGGGTGGTGCCGTGCTCTTGGCGCGCGACACTGGCATCGAGCTGCATTCGGTGACCATGGTCGACAACGTCGCGGGCAGCTACGCGGGAGGCATCGCCGCGACCAGCAACTCGTACGGCGCTCGCATCAACCGCGTGGCCATGTCCGGCAACGCCGCGCCCGTGGGGCCCGACTGCACAGGTGACGTCGAGATGTTCCCGGGCACCGAGAGCCTCGTCTCGGACACCAGCGGATGCAACGTCATGGGAAGCGGCGCGTATCTCAATCTGCCGCTCCAGCACACCACGAGCGGTTTTGGCCTCAGCTACCACGCCGCGCTGCTCCCGGGCAGCCCCGCGCTCGATGTACCGGGCGTGTGCCTGCCCGACGATCAATTCCACACCCCGCGCTCGCCCACGCTGTGCGAGCTGGGGGCCTTCGAGCAATAGCGCTCCCGGGCCGTACTCCCTCGGCCCGTGGCGACTTTGGTCGTCACGGGTCGATGCCGTAGAGGCGGTTGAGCGCCGCGGCGATCGCTTGCTTCTGTTCGTCGTTGTACTCGATCGCTGCTTCGTTGTCGGAGTCCACGCTGCCGCAGACGCCCGTGAACGCGCCCGAGCCCAGCTTGGCGTCGCATGCATCGCGGATGTCGCTGGGGATGGCAAAGGGCGCGACGCCGTAGTCCTTGGCCTCGAAGCGCAGGTGCTCGTGGAGCCCGTGGGCGATGGCGAGCGCGTCGGCGTGGGGGATGCTGTTGATGACGCCAACGTTGGCCCGCCCGCCGCAGAGGGTGTACCGACGCAGGAGCTCGGCGAGCGCATCGTTGCCCTCGCATACGCTCGCCACCGTGCTGCTGCCGTCGGGGCGCGGGATGATGAACGCCTTGCCGTTGCCGCCGTCGAAGACGCGCCAGTACTCGCGCTCGAGGACGGGCGAGCAGTCCATCAGCCAGGCGTGGCCAGCCGCGGCGTGATATCCGGGGCGGCTGCCGTCACCGGGCGCCGTGCAATCGCGCTTGGGTGGGGGGCTGACACTGTCGGTAGAATCGGGGCCGGGCGCAGCAGGCGGGAGCGCTTCGGGACCGGGCTGAGACCCCGGCGACTCGGCCGGGGCCTCGGGTCGAGCCGCGGCCGGCTTCTCTGCTCCATCCGCCTTCGTGTTGTGGCATCCCGCGGGGAGAACGGAAGTCAGCGCCAGGAAACAACCGAAGGAGTGCCACCGCATCGTCGAACCATACCGCGAGGCACTCCCGCGCGCCGTGGTGCAAATGCGCCGAACTGCCAGCGCGCGAAGGCTCGCGTGGCCGCACTAGCACGGCGCTCCCAGGGCGTCGATTGACCACGGGGTCAGCATTCCCGAGGTGCTGCGACTCCGTTGGTGGCGAATAGTCAGCGATGGATGCATGCCTTCGCCCGCCTCCGTGCCCCCGACGGAGCCGCCCACACGCTGTCGCACGGAGACTTCATCGGTCGTCTGGAACGCGCGGCGCTGGCCATCGACGACGGTCGGGTCAGCGAGGCCCATGCGATGGTGAGCCTGCGTGAGCGTGAGCTCCGGCTGATCGCGCTGAGAGGCATGTTTGCCCTCCGCGGCAGCCCGACGCGAGAACTTGCGCTGAAAAGAGGCCAGCGGATCGAGCTGGCGACCGGCTTGTTCGTCGAGGTCGAAGAGGTGGCGCTGCCCACCGAGGTGCTGGGCATCGAGGGGCCCGGCCTGCCGCGACAGATGCTGCCCCCGGTCGCGTCGATCCTCGATGGGCCCCGCCCGCAGGTCGCCGCGGGCTGGCTGCCCGACGCGGCGGTGCACGTGTGGACCACGGGGCGCGGCTGGAGCCTGCGCGATGGCCAGAGGACCCATCGGCTCGACCCCGGGACTCGTCACGCGTTCGGTGAACACACGCTCGATTTCGTCGCGGTGCCCCTGGCCGCCGCGAGTGGCTCACCGACTCGACGCAAGGGCGGGGTCGACGAGCCGCTGGCCCTCGTGGCGAGCTTCGACTCGGTGCACGTGCGGCGAGCGGGCGGTGAACAAGTGGTGCTCATGGGGCAGCGCGCCCGGGTGATCTCCGAACTCGTGGCCATGGGTGGCCCGGTGAGCTGGGAAGTGCTGGCGGGAGAAGTGTGGCCCGGCCATCCCGACGTGGCCCGGCTGCGGGGGCGCCTGGACACCTGTCTGACGCGGCTGCGCCGTCAGCTACGAGAGGGCGGCATCCGAACCGACCTCGTACGCATGGATGGCTCGGGTCGGGTCGAGCTGCTGCTCTACGCTCACGACACCGTCGACGACCGCACATGATCTTCGACGAGCGACCCGACGCGATCAGTGGGCTCCCGTTCGCGGTCGATGACGGGCCGGGGCCCGACGACGAGCCCAGCCCGCTCGATCTCGCCGAGGAGGTCCGCTACCGCGGTGGCGGCTTGCTGGGCACGGGAGGGATGGGGGAGGTACGGGTCGCGTGCGACCGCCGACTCGACCGCAGCGTCGCGATCAAGCGCGCCGCGGTGCCTCATCCCGCGGCCGAGCGAGCGTTGCTGCACGAAGCGACCATCACCGCTCGACTCGACCATCCCGGCATCGTCCCCGTGCTCGGCGCGGGGCGGGACGCACAGGGGCGGGCCTACTACACGATGCCCGTGCTTCAGGGTCGAACCTTGGCCGAGCGAGTCGCAGTCGCCGAAGGGATGCCCACCCGACTGCCCTTGCTTCGGCCGTTTCTGCACGCGTGCGAAGCCGTCGCGCACGCGCACCGCCGGGGCGTGCTGCATCGCGACCTCAAGCCGGACAACATCCAAGTCAGCGAGCACGGCGGCACGGTGGTGCTCGATTGGGGGCTCGCGTGCACGGTGGACGATGCACGTACGGGCGGCGGGCCCACCGGGACTCCGGGGTTCGCATCTCCCGAACAGAGCGAAGGACGGCCTACGGATGCCCGTGCCGACGTGTTCGGGCTGGGAGCGACCCTCGCCGCGTTGCTCGGATCCGATGCTACCGCGATTCCCCCGGAGCTGGTGGCCATTCGCGACAAAGCTCGCGCCACCGATCCCGACCACCGATACGCGGACGCAGCCGCACTCGCCGACGATGTCGCGGCATGGCTCGACGGACGAGTGGTCGCCGCTCATCGCTACGATCTGTGGTCGTTGGCGCGACGGGCCTGGCGAGAGCGACGAACGACGATCCTGATCGCCGTCACCATGGTCGCGGTGGTTTCACTCGCGGTGGTGGTGGGCTGGATCAACACGCGACGCGAGCGCGATGCGGCGCAAGCAGCCGAGCGCTCGGCGATCAGAGCCCGGCGGCAGTCGGATCGACACCTCCAGCGGGCCCTCACCGCCCAGGCCATGGTCGCGGCCGCAGCCGATCGCCCCGTGAACGCCCGCGAAGCCGCCTCCCGGGCGCTGGCGCTGGGACCCTCCCCCCAGGCACTCGGCGTGTTGGCTCGGTACGGCTACGGGGCGTCTCCCCGCGCCGCAGGCCACCATTCGCCGGGGTCTTGTCGTCGCATTGCGTTGTCTGCCCAAGGTACTCGCAGCGCATGCATCGACGCCGACGAAGCCCGGCTGAGTACGATGCGCGGCGGAGACACGACGACGATCGCCGGGCACTTCGAAGACGCGATCATCGGCGAGCAATGGACGGTGCTGGTGGCCAGCGGCGACACGATCGTCGCGCACGGACCCGCGGGAGTGCGGACGCATGTCCTCGACCACCCTCCGGTCCCGATCGCGCTCGATGGCTCCCGTGCGTTGATCCAACGCCACCGCCGCGCCACGTGGCTCGATCTCGACTCCGGTACGCCGACGATGGCCGTCGACTGCCGCCCCCACTACGTCCAGGGGCTCGCGGTCTCGGCCACGGGCTCGGTCGTCGCCGCATGCTCGGACGGGCGTCTGCGGGGCACGGCGCAGCCACGCCATCTCCGGCTCGAGCAGCCCGAGGACGCCGGGCCCATCGTGCAGCTGGCCACCGATCCAGAAGGGAGGCGCCTGGCCGTCGCCACCGTGCACGGCGTGATCACCCTGGTCGATCGCACGACCGGCCGCGTGCGCCTCGAGATCGCGCACGGAGGCTCGGTCCACACCATGGCGCTGCACGCCGATCGCCTGGCGGTGAGTGACGCCGAAGGCGACGTCGCGGTCTACGACGCGACCACGGGACGACGGCTCGCCACCCTCCCGGGCCCGGCCTCCGACCTGCGCTGGCTCGACGACCGCCGGGTCCTGCGGATCGCCGCCACGAGCGTGCAAGACTGGCGATTGCCGAGCGAGACGCTGCCGCGGCGAATGACCTCGAACTCGGGCATCGCCGCCATCGACATCTCTCCCGACGGCACGCTCGTGGCCAGCGTGCACGGTGACGGCACGCTGCGAGTGCGGCGACGGTCCGACGGCCACGTCGTCACCCATGCGCGCTGGCAAGACGGGGTGCTCAAAGACGCGGAGTTCTCCCCCGACGGCCGGCACCTCGCCGTGAGTGCAGCCCAGCACGCCGGGGTCTCGCTGTTCGACACCAGCACCTGGCAACGCGCGTGGCTTCCCGGTCCGCACCACTACCCGCGACTGGCGTGGCTGGGCGACGACCAGCTGCTCGCGATGGCGTACGAGCGTGTGCTCGAGCGCTGGACCCCCGACGGTCGCTTTGCCCGGGTCGAGTCGATGGCACGCAACAAACCGGAGGACTTCGAGCTCGCCAACGACGGCCGTTCCGCGCTGCTGCTGAGCATCGATGGCATGGTCCAGCGGATCGACCGCGACGGGACGGTGACGCGCCTGGCCGACCATCCCGACGCAGAGGCGATCGCCAGTGGTCGCTCCGTGCTGGTCATCGCCGAGCGCGACGCGCTGGTGGTCACGACCCCGTTCGGCGATGTGCTCCGCCACGACCTCGACCACGGCCGCCCCGTCGATCTCGCGGTATCCCCGGGCGACGAGTTCATCGCGGTGGGGCATCTCGATGGCCACGCCACTTTGTGGAGGACTCGCCCGCTGGAGCGGCTGGCCGAGCTTCCGGGCCATCGCCAGCGGGTGTCGGCGCTGGCCTTCGACCCCGCGGGCTCGTTCGTGGTCACGGGCAGCTGGGACGGCGACCTACGGTTTTGGTCCCTCGATGCGATACGCCGAGACCCCGGTCCGCGCCCCGGGGCATGGATTCCCCGCGTGGGCCGGACCGAGGTCCTGGCGTCGGCCGAGCTCGGCACGACGTCACCTCGTGGCGAGTGAGTCGATCTCTCGGGCGAGGATCTCGTCGGCATGCTCGGCCTCGGCCCGACGCCGCACCGCCCGGGCGATGGCCATCAAGCCGGCGACGACGAAGATGAACAAGGCGGAGGCGAACAACATCAGGCGCTGGCGTCGAGTCTTCGCGTCCTTCAGGCTCCCGGCGAAGCCCCCCGTCCCGCGCAGGCCCTCGCTGTGGACGTAGTGAGCCGTCGTGTCCTTGCGCGGGCGACCGAAGGCCATGTCCACCCGGCGAATGTCGGCGCGGTGAACGTTGCGACCGACCGCCCGAGTCCCCCGCGGGGCGAGCTCGAGCGAGGGGTCGGGGCGAAACGAGATCCGGTGGTCGAAGGTCACCCGATGAACCCCGTCGCCGGGGGGCAGCGGCAGCGGCAGCACGTCGTCGCGCTCGGCCTCGTCCCGCGGCATGGTGACCCGCAGGGTGTGCTCCCCGAGCACTTCCATCGTCGCGTCGTCGGGGAGCGGAGTCGCCAGCGGCTCCTGGGTGCTCGCGCTCCACTCGCTGTCGATGACCACGTGCTCGGGCTCCAGGTGGACGTAGTGCGCCGAATCGGGGATCGGACCCGCGAGGGCGAGCACCAGGGTCGCGGCGAGCATCAGTGCGCTCCCTCGGACGCGACCACGTCGACGCCCTCATCGAACACGGTGTGCTCGGGCAGGATGGGCGAGGCCAAGGCGATGAACTGTGGCATCACGCCGAGGGTGACGATGGCCAGGACCAGCTTGGGGATGATCCGCGAGCGACGCTCCTCGCGGGACACGCCCTTGAACGCGCCGTGCAGGAACAGCACGCCCGCCACGGCGACAGAGACGAACGCGGAGCCCATGCCGAGGTAGGGCCCCGCCCACTCGCTCGTCAGGTAGTAGACCGCGACGATCGGCGCCAAGACGGCCGCACACAGGGTGCCCGCGAACACGCTGCCGGAGAACGACAGCAGCAGCGAGCGCGTGGACTCCGTGCTGTCGGAGAGGCGATGGGCGAGCACGCCCGCGGGCAGTGCGGCGAGCACGGAGAACAGCACGACCATGGGGACCTTGGCCAAATTGCCGAGCGCCAGCAGGGGCGCGGTGCTGCCCGCCGCCAGGCCCCACACCGCGGCGAACACGAGCGAGGACAGGGCCGCCCCCGTGATCAGCCGAACGCGCCGGGCTGGGCCGAGGTCCTCGGGGACGCGGCCGCGGGAGATGTCGAGGAGCTCGGAGAGCATCTTTGCCGTCTTGTTCATGGCCCCCAGCAAAGCGCGGCGAGATGAACCCCCGTCGCGCGTCCTCCGAAAACGCGATGACGAGAGTGTGAAAATCGTGTGAAAGGAACCGGCTTACGGGAATAGGGCGACCATCGAGGTGCCCGTGCCCGCCCGTGCCCGCGCCTCGATGGTGCCCCCGTGAGCCTGGACGACCGCCCGGACCATGGCCAGGCCCAGCCCCGTTCCCTTGCCGCTCGCACGCCGCGTGAAGTAGCGGTCGAATACCCGCTCGCGATCGGGCTCGGCGATGCCGGGGCCGTCGTCGTGCACCACCAGCTGCGTGCCTCCGCCGTGACGGACCTCGACCTGCACCCTCGACTCGGCAAAGGAGGCCGCGTTCTCGAGCAGGTTGTCCACCACCGTCTGCAAGCCCGCCTCGACGCCGGGCAGCGAGGCGGGCTCGGCATCGACCGCGAACTCGACATGAGCGAAGCGCTCGTCCTCGGCGAACCGCTGCGCGCGGGCCTGCACCAGCTCGTCCAGCTTCACCGGAGTGCGCTCGTCGGCGGCCAGCCCCGCCTCGGCCCGGGCCAGCTCGAGGAACTGGGTCACGAGCACGTTGAGCCGCTGGCTGCTGTCGCCGAGCACCCGAGCGAGCCGCTTCATTCGCGCCGCATCGGTCGAGCCGGACTCGAGCGCATCCGCGGCGGCTCGGATCGCCGCCACCGGGTTCTTGAACTCGTGCGCGAGGTCGGCCACGAAGGCCTCCTTTTCTCGCGCGCGCCCCCGCAGCTCGGCGAGCAGGCGATTGAAGGCCCCCGCCAGCTCCCCGAACTCGTCGGCCCGCACCAGCTCGAGGTCGGCCCCGGGCGACAGCGCCCGCGCTTGCTCGAGGGCCTGGGTCCGCAAGCGCTCGATGGGCCGGATGAGGCGCCAGCCCAGCCACCACCCGACCAACGCGGCCGAGGGCAGCACGATCGCCGCGAGCTTCCAGAACGTGTAGTGACGGCTGTACAGCGCCAGGGCCAAGCCTGCCACCACGAAGGTGACCGCGAACGAGCGCACCCGCAGCGACCTCCACCACCACACGTCGAGTCGGCTCAGCCCTCGGTCCATCGGTACCCGGCCCCCACCACCGTCTCGATGTGCGAAAAGCCGGGATCGATGCTCTGGAGCTTGCGCCGCAGCCGACGGACGTAGGTGTCCACGATGCGCTCGGCCACCACCGTGTCGCCGCGCAGCCGGTCGAGGATGACGCTGCGCGAGAGCACGAAGCCCGGTCGCTCGACCAGCACCTCGAGCAGGCGAAACTCGGTGACGGTGACCACCAGCGGCTGCCCGTCCCACTGCACCTCGAGTCGCTCGCCGTCGAGGCTGAGCTTGCCGATGCGACGGGGCTCGGGCGTTGAACTCTTGCGCTGGCGCAGCTGCTCGCGTCGCACGAGTGCGGCGACCCGGGCCAGTAAGATCCGCGTGCTGAAGGGCTTGGTCACGAAGTCGTCGGCCCCGAGCTCCAGGCCCAGCGCCTCGTCAATCTCGCTGTCGCGGGAGGTCAGCAGCACCAGCGGGACGAGGTTGCCCTCCTGCCGGAGCGTCCGACACAGCGCATAGCCGTCGATGCGCGGCATGTTGACGTCGGACACCACCACGTCGGGCGCGGCCTCGCGGATGCGGGCCAGGCCTTCGCTGCCGTCCGGGGCCGTGGTGACCGCGTAGCCGGCATCTTCGAATGCGAGGCCGAGCACGTCGAGCAGGGACGGATCGTCGTCGATGAGCACCACGGCAGGCACCCCGATAGCCTACGCCGTGGAGCGCCTATTGTCCGCTGGCGCCTTGATCAATCCAGTCGGCGATGTCGTCGATCGAATTGCTGCTGAGCGGCTCCGCCCCCATGCCGCGGGGCATCCGGCCGCCCATGCCACCGACCGAATTATGCGTGCCGTTGACCTTGTGCCAAAAGTAGCTGGCTTCGTGGTCGCCCGGCTCGATGAGGTTGAGCGTCGATTGCTGCGAGGCCACCTCGTAGATGGCGAAGTAGGCGTTGCCCGTCAGGTCGAGCACGGCCCCCTGCCCCCCGGGCTCGTGGCATCCCCCGAGGCAGCTCCCGGCAATGATCCCTTGAATGCGGGAGTACGGGATGAACTCGTCCGGGTCGCAGACGGCGGGGATCTCCTCGCCCGCCGCGTCGGCCTCGGCCACGAGCTCGTCCAGCCCGGTGACGCATCGGTCGTCGCAGAGGTTGGCCTCGTCCCAAGTCTCTTGCCAGCACTCGGCGTCGGGACCATAGGTCTGCTCGATGGCCTCGAGTTCGTCCGACTGCAGTGCCGCCGCGCAGGCGACATAGGTGGCACAGGACTGGGTCTGGCTCGGGTCCGGCATGCCGCCCGCGGTGGACGGCGGGAAGGGCGACGTGGTGCTGCTCGAGTCGGCGCCCTCGTCGTCCGAGCCCGTGGCCATGTCCGACGTACTGCCGAGATCGGCGTCGGTCGTGTCTGTCGACTCCGTGCCTCCGCATGCGAGCGCCAGCACGCCGATGCCGAAGCTCACCCGCCTCAATCCCGCCCAGACCATCGCTCGATCGTACGCGAGGACGAGGCCGCTTTCGGCCGGGCAGCGGCGGTGGTGGCGTTACCCAGCGCGATGCCCAAAGGCCCCAACCGCTCGAGCGATGGGGCCTGCGGCCGACGATTCGCCGCGTGGACTGCGAAAACCGCCGCGGTGCAGCGCATGAAACGGTCGGCTCGGCACAGTGAACATTGCGGATGGACCCTCACCGGCCCGTCACCGCGCGTGAAATTCTGGAGTGGGATGAAGAATCGATCGACCCGGTGGTTACTACCGACATATGGACGCTACGCCCCGGTCGTACTTGGTCGAAGCTTTGCGCTGGGACGCAGCCGGGCACCCCCAGCGCGCGATGCAGCTGTACGCGGCGGCCGTCCACTACCACCCGAAGGACACGTTGCTGCGCATGCAGCTGGCCGACTGCATGGCCCGGTGTGGTCGCGATTCGCATGCGGCCGCCGAGTACCTCCGCATCGCGATTCACTGTAGCCAGCAACACCGCGACCACGAGGCGCTGGCTCTGCTGTCCCGGGCGCTCCACCTCGACTCGAGCCACCTGGTCTACGTCGTGCTCGTCGATGTGTTGCGTCGCGTCGGTCCCGAGGCCCAGAGCCTCTGTGGCTCGGTCGCCAAGGCCCACCTCGCCGCGGGCCGGCTCATCGATGCGTTGTACATGCTGCGGCTGAGTGTAGAGCTCGGTCCCAGCAACCCCGAGCCCCGTCGTCAGCTCGCAGCGCTGTATCGAATCAAGGGCATGAAGCGCGACGCGGTGGCTCAGCTCGCAGACGCGGGGCGGCTCTTGCTCGCGGCCGGCAATCGCCGCGAGTACATCGTGGTGGCCGAGCAGCTGCTGGCCCTCGATCCCTACCACCTGGCGACGCATCGCGGGCTGTGTCACGCGCTGCTGCTCGAGCGTGAGACGCAGCGCGCCGTGGCCCGCCTCGCCCAGCTCATGCGCCTCAACCCCGGCGATGCGATCGGCTACGAGCTCCTCGGCCACGCCTACGCCGTGCTCGATCGCCGGGTGACCGCCCTGCTCACCCTCGAGCGCTTGGTCGACGAGCTGCGTGCGAGTCACCGCGTCTCGATGGCCAATGCCGTGCTGATGCGCGCACGCGAGTGGCGGCCCGAGGATCGGCGCTTCACCGCCGCCGTCGAACGCATGCTCGAGCCGTCCTCTCCCTCGATGGCGGTTCGAGTCGCCCCCTCGGAGAGCACCGTGGCCCTCGATCTGTGCGACGTGGTCGAGCTCGACGCCCACGACGAAACGATGCCCTTGCACATCGACGAGATCATCGAGATCGACGGGGTCGAGGACTCGGTGGCCGCCGCCGCCGCAAACGAGCCCTCGGTGGTCCATGCTCACCGACCGCTTCGCTTCTCGACCCAGATCACGGTGCGATACGTCGCGCAGGCCGGTTAGCGCCAGCGTTCGCGGCGGAACACGATGCCCGGGGGCCGAAGCACGACGCGTGCCCACGGGCATGTGCATTTAATGTCGACGAACCCTCGCCGACGATTCGTACCGCGACGCCCATGCCCCACCGCGGCGTCGCGACATGAAAGGTCACCCGCCGAGTCGCCCCGACCTTAAATCGACGAACCGAAGAGTCCGTGCGTCTGGACCCCCCGATGTTTGGTGCAAGGCTGCGAAATCCGAACACCCCCCAACCCAAAGACGCACGGACATCATGCAATCACGTCCCCTTCGAGTCCTCATGGCCGGAACGCTGGCCGCGGCCTGTTTCGGTAGCCTCGCCTGCGACCCGCCGGTCTTCACCCCGTTCCCCGAGGCCGACCTCTACTACACGACCTTCAACTCGGTCCGCATGATCGACACGATGGGGGACGAGCACACCGTCTACGCCCCCAGCGGCGCCGACTTCTTCGGACTCGAGCTCGAAGGCAACTCGGTCTTCGTGGCCGACAACGCGCTGACCTTTCGCGGTTTTCAGCCCAACGACCAGAACCTGTCGATGAACCCCGACTGGGACGCGTGCTCGCCCAACGGCGTCACCTGTGACGCGGCGACGGACATCGAGCTGATCCCCGGGCTCGACGACGCGATCGCCTGCGCCGACGAAGCGGTCGTCTACGTCAACATCCCGGGCGCCTCGAGCTTCGGCGGCGGCACCCGGGCCTCGGTCATCACGCAGGCCGACGACGTCGCGCTGCCCTTCAGCGTCGCCATCAACGATGCCCGATATGCCTTCGTCGTCGGCGTGGACGAGATGTCGGTCACCGACCTCAACGACCCCATGTTCAACACCGCGCCCGTGACCGGTCATGGCCTCACCCTCGGTGGTTTCTCGGTCTTCGACCCCGCGGGCAACTTCTACGTCTGTGATCCGGGCGCGGACGAGATCCGCATGTACACCGCCGCGCAGATCACCGACATCATGTTCGACCTCGACAACGGCAACACCATCACCGAGCCCATGGCCGTGCTGTCCACGGGTGGCTTGCTCGCAGGGAGCATGGGTGCCGATGCCAGCGTGCGCGGCCCGGTCGGCATCGACTTCCGCGGCGGCATGCTGTGGGTGACGGTCGATGTGGGTACGGGCATGGCCGGGCACATCGTGCAGGTCGACCCGGCCGACGGGGCGCAGACGATGTGGCGGACGGGCCTCGAAGGTCCGCGAGACATCCACATGGACTGAATCCGTACCAAAGGCCGATGCCCCGCCGAGGGCCGTCTGCTACGATCCGGTGGTTTCGATGGTCCCTCGTTCGGTGCCGTTCGCATGTGGCCTGCTCGGCCTCGCGTCGTGCGGACCGAGCGTGAACCCCCCCAGTGGCGCAAGCTCGGGTTCGGACACGGGCGCATCCCAGAGCGCCGAGTCGACCGGGCTCGAGGATCCCTTTGGCCTCGAGCCCTTCGGCGGCGGCAGTCGGCTGCTCGCGCGCGTGCTCGAGGTCCCGGGTGGCGCTCGCCGAGTGCAGGCGTTCCACGACCAACAGCTCGGCATCGACTGCCGCATCTTCGACACGCCGCAGGGCCTCCACTGTCTGCCCACTACCGAAGACCTGGGCATTGCGAGCGCCGACGGGCCGCTGCTGTTCGCGGACAGCGAGTGCACCATCCCCGCGCTGAAGGTACCCGCGGGCTACCCCGTTCCGAGCATCACCTCGCTGCGCCCAGGCGATCTGTTGACCACGCCCTTCCCGGGGCGCTGTCCCGGGCTGCCTCACCGGGCAACGGTGCATCGGCTCGTCCGCGAGGTCTCGACCGCCTATCGCGGCGAAGACTGCGAGTCCGCCTCGTCTCCCGACGATCGGGTGTACTCCCTCGAGGAAGTCGACCTGAGCATGTTCGTGGCGGGGCAGCTGGTCGACGCCGACGGCATTCGCCGACTCGTCACCGACGATGGAGCCTGGCACAACGCGTACCCGCTCGACGATGCCGGGCAGCCCTGCAACGTGGGGTGGGTCGACGGGGAGACCATGTGCAGCCCGCTACGGATGCCGCTCGCCGGCCTCACCGACATGACGTGCCACGAGGGCAGCGCGGGTACCTGTGACGGGCAGCGAGTCGCCAGCTCTGTAGACATCCCCGACTACTGCGACCACGACCCCCCGTTCGCGTTTTCGTACACGGACGACCCCTGGGCCCATCTGTATTACCCCGTGGTCGGCGTGACGGAGTCCGCCGAGTGCTCGGTCGGCGGCGAATGTGGGCCCGCCGAAGACCGCGCCACGTTCAGCGGCCCACCGCTGTTGGTGGGTGAACCGGTGCTCGACCCGGGCTTCCCCGCGGTGGAGGTCTTCGAGCTCGGTGAAGGCCCGGTGGTGGCCGATTGGATTCGGCGCTTCCCGGGCGATCCACCCAGCGGCTTCGGCATGCCCAGCGAGCTGGACGGGTTCTTCGACACGCGGCTCGGCTCGGACTGCTACCCCGAGGCGGTCGACGACGAGTGGTGGTGCCTGCACCCTCTGACCGTGTGGGTCGACGAGTGGGTCAACTTCTCGGACTCCAATTGTCAGCACCCCGTGCACGCCGTGAACCGCAACGTCAGCACCTTGATGCTCACGGGTGAGGCTGCGGTCGAAGGGGCCGGCCTCCACGGCCACTCCTATTGGACGGTCGACATCCTCGAGAACGAGACCGTCTACGAGATGTTCTACGGCGAGTGTCGCGTCGACCCGGTCACCCACGGCTCCAGCTTTGCTCGCCCGGTGGCCGAGCTCGCGATCGAGCCGATCCGCATCACCGAGCATCTCGAGTGATCGAGGTGTGAGTTTTGCGGAATACTCGGTGCTTGAATCGGCGGCGAATCCCCGTAGGGTCAAATTAGGCGACCCCTGAAAGGACCACGCATGGACCACGACGACGACGGTGATGATCGGAGGGGGCGCGCCTAGATTTCATTTCACGAATCGGCCCCGGGCGCGTGCCCTCGCGTGCAACGACCGCGGGCCGATCGAAGGAACGAAATCATGGAGAACAACCGAATTCGCACCGTACAGGTGCGTCAGCATATTGGTGAGCGCGTCACGATCTGCGGCTGGGTGCACGCGATACGACGCCTGGGCAAAGTCGCATTCGTCATCGTCCGCGACGGCTTCGGCACGATTCAGGTCGTGGCGAGTCGAGCGGCGCTGGCCCCCTTGGAACGTACGCGGGCCGGCCCCGAGTCGGTCGTACGCATTGAGGCCGAGGCGGTCGCCAATGCGGGCTCCCCCGGCGGCATCGAGCTGGTGGCGCCGCAGATCGAGGTCTTGGTGCCCGTCACCGAGCCCTTGCCCGTCGAGCTGAACAAGCAGCTGCGCACCGCCAAGCTGCCCACGCTGCTCGACCATGCGCCGACCGTCCTACGGGCACCGACTCGGCGAGCGGTGCTCGAGCTTTCGGCCGGAGTGATGGCCGGCTTTCGGCACACGCTCACCGAGCGGGGCTTCACCGAGATCCAGACGCCGAAGCTGGTGGGCGCCGCGACCGAGAGCGGCGCCAACGTGTTCGCACTCGAGTACTTCGGAGGGCATGCCTACCTGGCCCAGAGCCCGCAGCTGTACAAGCAGATGATGGTGGGGGTGTTCGAGCGGGTCTTCGAAGTCGGCCCCGTGTTTCGAGCCGAGCCGCACGCCACGGTTCGTCATCTATCGCAGTACGTCAGCCTCGACGTCGAGCTCGGCTTCATCGAGGACCACGGCTGCGTGATCGAGCAGCTCGAGGCGGTCCTCGCGGGCATCCTCGAGACTCTGCGAGCACGGTGCAGCCCGGCCCTCGAAGCGCTGGAGGTCGAGCTTCCCGCCGTCGAATCGCCGCTGCCGAGGATCGAGTTCGGCGAAGCGCGGGCCATGCTGGCCGCCGAGGGCATCGGGCCGCGTGAAGCCGAGGACCTCGCTCCGGCCGAGGAGCGCTGGCTGGGGCAGTGGGCGCAACGCGAGCACGGCAGCGCGTGGTTGGTCGTCACCGGCTATCCCATGGCCAAGCGTCCCTTCTACACGCACCCCGCCCCGGGTCGCCCGGAGGTCTCGAACTCGTTCGACCTGTTGTTCCGGGGCACCGAGCTGGTCACGGGAGGTCAGCGACTGCATCGCCACGAGGCACTGCTCGCGGCGATGAGCGCGGCGGGGGTCGACCCCCTACTGCTGGCCGGCTACCTGGAGTCGTTTCGCTTCGGTATGCCTCCGCACGGTGGTTTCGCCATCGGGCTCGAGCGCTTCGTGACGCAGCTGCTCGGTCTCGACAACATTCGGCTCGCGACGTTGCTGCCGCGCGACCCCGGACGGCTCACCCCATGAACCGAGCGGGCGCGGGTGCTCGGGGCCTCAGCCCTGGGGGCCCGCGCCCTCCCGCGCTCGACCTTCGATCGAAACCAACTGCAGTCGACGGTAGTGCCTCTTCCGTCGGCCAGATACGATGGAAAAATCGTGAAGTCCGGTGCGTTGATCAAGGGCGTCCTGTTGCTCGGCTCGTTGCTGCTCGGGGGTTGTCCCGGCTCGTCCGGCAGCGGGGACTCGGCGGCCGCCGACGACGGGACCAACGAGACCGGAGAGCAGGAGCCCTCGGTCGGCCCCGACGGCACCGTGTGCGCGCCCGGGTACACCTGCTGGGCCGATCCGAGCGACGACGTCGTCTGGGTCATGAAGGACGACGGCAACGTCAACGGCCCCTCGTGCAAGTCCGTGTGCGAGAACGCCTTGAGCGACAACTGCGAGTTCAACGGCTGCGATGCCGGTCGAGCCGTCGCGTATACCGATATCCCCAGCTTCGCCCCGGTGGCGGAAGGGCTCGGCTTCAGCTGTCGCGAGGGCGGATGCTGGTGGCCCGACGCTCCCGGCGAGGGCCTGTATCTCGTGTCGATCGATACCGACGAGGACGGCAGCAAGTCCTGCTACTTCCCCACCCAAGAGCAGCTCGAGTGCAACACACACCCCGGCAACGCCAACTGCTTCGGTGAGCGCTACGCGGCCGTGTGCCCCTGCGTTCCCAAGGAGCTCGACCAAGCCTGCGAGTGGGAGTGCCCGCCTCAACACACCACGCGCGCGACCTGGAAGACGGACGGCACCAGCTGCGTCGAGCGGATCAACTACTGGCGTCGGGTCGCATGCGAAGAAGGCTGGGTCGAGTGTCCGCCCGCTGGCCTTCCGCCCATGGTCGAGTGCACCGCGTGCCACGAGTGCGCCAACTCTGAGGCCCAGTACGACTCGGAGAACGGCGCCCACGCCTCGTTCGGTCGCTGCGGCGAGAACGTCCAGGGCGAGGGCGGAGGCGCGACCTGTGCCGACGTCATCGACTCGTTCGTCAGCGAGCGCGCTCCCGACGAAGACGGCGTGATGCGCTGCCAAGGCCACTGCGGCCCCATCCTCGCCCCGGGCTGCCAGACCTTCTTTTGGGGCAAGGCCATGGACTCCGGCTTCCACACGCTGAACTGGCGCTCGTGCAACGTCGAGGCCTGCACGTCGTACTGCGACGAGAACCCGGGCGATTGTTTCACGCACGAGACCTCCCCGGACCTGACCTGCGACGACCCCGACGAAGGGGCCGAGCCCGGCCCGGACATCCTGGCCTGCGGCTGATCGCCTCGAGCGAGACCTCCCTCGGTCTCGCTCGAGTCATGGGCCTGATGCAGGGGCCATCGAAGGCCAGGGACGAGAGTGTGCGGGCCCGCTGCCGATCCCCCCTCATGCATCGCTGACCGGGAACGCGGGGTACCACTGCGCGCGGGTGGGGACGAAGGCCGAGTGTGCCGGGCTCAGCCCCTTGGGCCACAACCCGACCGAGCTGTGGACGCGAGCCGACATCCACGCGATCGATGCGGGACCGCGCCTGACCAGCGACCCCATCATCGCCGGGTTGCGCGGGCGGGGCGGCGATACGGCGATCGTTCGGCTCGACGAAGATCCGCCGGCCTCGCCCTGGCTCGAGTGGCCCGGCATCGTGTCGTTCTCCGTCGGCGTCACCCAGGCCTGCGCGATCGTGAAGGGAGGCGAGGTGGTCTGCCGCAATCGCGACCTGGGCATGCTGAAGATCGAGGCGGGGCAAGCGGGCATCCCCGGCGACGGGTTTCGCGTGGGACGCGTGCCCGGGGTCTCGAAGGCGGTGGAGATCGAAGCCGCCGCCAAGGCGACCTGCGTGCTGACCCACGAGCATCGGATCACCTGCTGGGGAGACAACGACCACGGGCAGCTCGGCCTGGCCGACCCGGCCGCGCGGTCTCGGCCAGTTCGCGTCGAGGGCCTGCCGCCGCTCACCAACCTGCTGGGCAACGACGGGCACGCGTGCGGCCTCGCCGACGATGGCCGGCTGATGTGCTGGGGCTCCGATCGCCACGGGCAGCTCGGCGGCGAGACCCAGATCGTGACCGGATGCCGAAGGGCTAGATCACTCGCCGAGCGGATTCTCGTCGAGCCACTCCTGGAGCTGATCGCGGAGCACCTGCGGGCTGTCCTCGGCCTCTCGCCACAGCCGCCAGGCCTCTTCGTTGAGCACCTTGGCCCGGCCACGATCCCGAGCCGGGCCTTCGATCTTCCACAGCGCCTGCGCGAGGTTCTGGGCTCCTTCCACCCGCATCTCCAGCGTCGATCCGTCGTTCTGTCGGCGAGCGTAGACCTCCTCCAGCATGGGCAGGGCTTCGGCAAACTCGCCCTTGTCCAGCAACAAGACGGCCAGGTTCGAACGCACCGCCGTCGTGTACCGATGATCGGGGCCCATGGACTCCACGAGCCGCGGAAGGATGTCTCGTGACTCGGCCTCGACTTCATCGAGGCGTTCGAGCTGGTACAGCACGCTGGTCAGGTTGATCCGGGCGCCCAGCACATGATGGTGATTAGGGCCCAGCCGCTCTTCGAGCCGCTTCGCTGCGATTCGTTGCTGGACCAGCGCTTCTTCGTGTCGACCCATCCTCACGAGCAAGCTACCCAGGTTGGCGCGCGCCAGATCGCCGTAGAACACCTCCGCATCCTGGGCCTCGTCTCCCGTCTCGATGAGGGCGCGAAACTCAGCCTCCGCCTCTTCGTACTTCCCCCGGCTTCGCAGCACGATGGCGAGATGCTGCCGGGTCGCCGCCGCTTGGGAGTGCTCGCGGCCCAAGGCCTGAACCTGCATCTCGAGCGCCGCCCGAAGCTCGGTCTCCGCCTCCTCGTACTCCTCGAGCTTGATCAGCGTGACGCCGAGTCGATCGCGGAGCGTGGCCACCGAGGGGTGGCGCGGGCCCAAGGATGCCTCCATCTGAGAGATCGCCGCCCGGTGCTCGGCCTGTGCCTCCGCGTCTTTGCCCTTCGCCTCGAGCACGCTGGCCACGTTGCTCCGAACGAAGGCCACCTTGTGATGCTCGGCCCCGTACGCCTGCGCATACAGGTCTGCCGCCAGTCGATATCCGGCCTCCGCTTCGTCGTATTTGCCCTGCGCACGCAGAGTGGCCGCGATGATGTCTTGCACCCGCGCCTCGTCTTGAGCTCGACCGCGAGCGAGACCCAACGCGACGCGACGGTACTGGAGCGCCTCTTCGAAGCGTCGTTGTTCGGGGCCCAGCACGCCCATCACGTGGGCGGTGGCATCACGCATGGCATCCCACAGACGCAGGGCCGACGCCTCTTCGAGCGCATCCAGCGAAACCTCGACCGACTCGTCGTACTCACCGACCGCCGACAGCAGGTGAGCCTGTTGAAGCTTCACCTCGACCTGAACCGGTCGATAGTCCACCGCGGCGAGTCGGACCTTGGCGTGCTCGAGCTCGGTGGCCGCGGCATCGAAGCGAGCGGCCCGGCGAAGGTTGCGTACCCGCGACAACGACTCGCGAATCGCGGCGACCGTCTCTTCGTCCTCGGGCCGGGGTGGCTCCACCGCCGCCGACAACGCCTGAGGGTCCGAACACCGAGCCAGCGGACGCAGGCCTCCGACGAAATCGTGAGCGTTGCTCGCCACGTCGACGTCCGCGTCGGCCAGCATGTCGACGGTGGTTCGCAGATCGACCGCGGCCCGGCTCAAGCAGCTCATGCGGAGGTCCAACATCTGGGCCGACTGCTCCCCGCGGACCGTGGTCGCCCGGCAGGCCTCGGTGTGCGTCGCCACCCAGTCGTCGGCGTACGCATCGAGTTCTGCCGAGGTCTTGTCCCAGACCTCGGACGCGAACGGTGTCGTCAGGCCTTGGAACACGGCCGCGACCTCCTCCCGTCGCGCGTCGTCCCAGACCCCGACCAGCTGTTGCTCCGCGCCCGAGCACCGCTCGGACTGCGCGGTCGCCAGGACTTGCGCCATCAACCCGCCACCACCCAGCACCCCGACTCCCAGCACGCCCAGCACCCATCGCTGACGCCGACGGCCGGGGTCCCAGGTGAGGGCTTCGAGCAACGGTTCCATCGATGGCCAGCGGTCATCGGGCGCCACCGCCAGGCCGCGTCGGAGGGCCTCCACCATGCGCCGAGGCACGGCCGGAGCCCGCGAAGGCCAACTCGGCGCCCCCGCGCGCTTGGCCTCGACGAGCTCTTCGATGGTCTCGCCCCCGAAGGGCATCTCGCCCGTCAGCCCCTGCCAAAGCGCCACGCAGAAGCTGTACTGGTCGGTTCGAGCATCGGGCACCGCCCCTTCGTGCTGCTCGGGAGACATGAACCGAGGCGTGCCGAGCACGATGCCCGGCACGGTCAGAAACGACGCGCTGTTGACCCGACCCGAGCTCGTGAGCCTCGTACCTTCGGACTCCGCCAGCGGAGCGGACTCGGGTTCGTCCAGCGATCGGGCCAGCCCGAAGTCGAGGACCTTCACCACTCCGTCTTCGCCACGCATCGCGTTGTGGGGCTTGAAATCGCGATGGACCAAGCCGGCATCGTGCGCGGCCAGCAGCCCCCGACCCGCTTGCAGATAGACCCGCACGATCTCCGGCCACGGATGCTCGCGCCGACGCCAAGCGTCGAGGCTCTCGCCCCGAACGAACTCCATCGCCAGGAACATCTGGCCGTCGTCGCTCTCCCCCACCTCGTGCACGGTGACCACGTTGGGGTGAGAGAGCCTCGCTTGGGTCTGTGCCTCCCGTTGGAAGCGCAGGCGGCTCTCCTCGTTGGGCAGCTCGTCTTCGCGGAGGACCTTGACCGCCACCTTGCGGTCGAGCTCCTCGTCATAGGCAGCGTAGACCATGCCCATGCCGCCCTGCCCCAGCTCGTCGAGCACGGTGAACCGACCGAAACGCACCGCCATGGCCTTCGGGGCGAAGATCCGCGACCGCACCCGCACCTCGATCGCCCGCTGAGCCCCGCGATCGGTGTCGGCCCCGTCCTGGTGCCTGCACGTGACCGCGTCCTCGTCGTTGGCGTCGGCTACGCCTTCGGGGCGGCTCGGACTGTCGGAGGCCATGCATGTTCATGGTCCCCCGCGCCGCTCGTCACTGACAAGCGCTCATCCGCCTTCGAGCCATTTCTGCACGGTCGGCGAACACCGAAACCTCGGACCGAATACTCAGTGCCCCTCGGTAGGTTTTGCAGGGCGGACATCCTGAGGCAGATTGCGCATCATGGAATTGTTCGGCACGCGGCGCTTCTTGGTTCGCCTGTGGCGTGACGACGACGACGATGTCGACGCCTGCTTCGCGATCTATCGCGACGAGGACGTCTCGCGCTGGCTCGAGCGCCCGCCCTTTCACTCGCGCAGCCAGGCCCGCGAAGCCAACCTCCGCCAGCTCGATCACCAGGCGCGGCACCCCGGGCTCGGCTGGTGGCCGATCGTGAACCGAGCCGATGCGGAGATCGTGGGTCAGGCCGCGTTGATGCCCATCCCCGATGCACCCGACGATCTCGAGCTCGGCTACCACGTCGCGCGCCCCTGGTGGGGACGCGGCGTAGCGACCGAAGTGGCGCGCGGCGTGCTCGACTACGCGGCGCAGCACTTTCCCGCCCGACGGGTCATCGCCGTGACCCGCCCACACAACGCCGCATCACGCCGCGTGATGGAGAAGATCGGCCTGCGCTTCGCGGGCGAGACCGTGTTCAAGGGGCTGCACTCGGTCGAGTACGTGGCCGGCCCGCCTACGGAGTGACCTTCGCCCGGCGCTCGGCCAGCCATTGCTCGATATTCGCCCGCAGCCCGTCGCTCCCCTCGATCTGCGCCGCGGTCTCGGCGAGCTCGAGTGCACGCCCCCGGTCTTTGCTCGATTGCCACAGCACGTCGGCGATCACGAACTGCGTCTCGGCAATGAGCGCCGCGCTGGCGTCGGCCGCCTCGTAGATCTGCAGCGCCTGCTCGGCCTGGCTCAGCGCGACCTCGAAGTTCTTCTCTTCGAGCTCCAGCTCCGCCAGCCACAGCAGGTGCTGCGCCACGTCGAGGTGCTGGGGGCCGAGCGCCTTGCGGTGGATCTCCAGGGCTCGAGTGCGAAACTCCCGTGCCTCGTCCATCCGCCCCTCGCCATGGTGCACGACGGCGATGTTCCCCAGGGTATTGGCCACGCGAGGGTGCTCGGGGCCCAGCGCGGTCTCGCGGATCTTCAGCGCGCGGTGATGGACCTCCAGCGCGCCTTCGGCATCGCCCTCGGAGCGGAGGATCATCGCCAGGATGTTGAGCCCAGCCGCCAGCGTGGGGTGGTTGGGCCCTCGGACCTTCTCGTTGATCTCCAGCGCCTGCATGGCGTGGACCCGTGCCTTCGCCAGGTCTCCTTGCAACCGATAGACGATCGCCAGGTTGTGAAAGCTCGCCGCGACCCGCGGGTGCTCCTCGCCGTAGGCCGCGATGCGAATGTCCTTCGCCTGCTGATACAGCTCGATGGCCCGCGGATAGTCCCCCGCCAAGTCGTAGTGGATGGCGATGTTGTTGATGCTATCCGCGACGTAGGGGTGCGCGTTGCCCAGCGCGCGCTTGCGGATCGCGAGCGCATGCTCGTGCTGCTCGAGCGCGAGCTCGGCCTCGCCCTGCTCCCGTAGGACATTGGCCAGGTTGTTCATGCTCGCCGCCAACACGGGATGCCCCTCGCCCAGCAGCTCGCGTTGCAGCGCGATGTTCTGCTCGAAGAGTTCGCGCGCCCGCTCGAAGCGCCCGGCTCGTTTGTGGGCCAACGCCAGGTTGTTCACCGCGATGGCCACCGAGGGGTGCTGGGGCCCGAGGACCTGCTCGCGAAGCTCCCGTGCGCGCTGGGCCAGGGCGAGCTCTTGCTCGGAGTTGGCGGCTTCGCCCTTGACCGCCCCGAGCGACGCATCGAGGTTGGCCTCGCGGATCGGATCGTCACCGATCCGCGACAGCTCCACCCGACCCAGCTCTGCCCAGTGCTCGGCCGTCTCCAAGTTGGCCTGGAGCCGATGCACCCACATCACGGCCATGGCGGCATCGAAGGCGAGCTCCGAGTCTCCGGCCTCGGCCGCATCGAAGTAGGCCTGCTCCCCGTGTTCGCGGGCCTGGTCGAAGTCGGAGATCTTCACCAACGCATTGGCCAGCACCACCCGCGCGGCCGAGGACAAGGGCGGCCAGGCGATCGGCTCGGCCTCGGCCAGGGCGCGCTCGGACTCCTCCTTCGCTCGATCGAACTCCCCGCCCACGAACATCGCCCGCGCACGGTGCAAGCGGGAACGAACCTCGCGGATCCCCTCGATGCGATCGACGGGCGGGGCGGGCCGAGCATGCAGGATGGCCTCGTCGAGGCAGGGCTCGATCGCCCGCAACCCAGCCGCGCTGGCGATGGCGCGTCGCAGCGTCTTGGGATCGACGACCCGCAGGCGATCGACCAAGGCGACCAGCTCTCCGCGACGCTCTTCGAGACACCACATCGCCCGGCTGACGGTGTCGGCCTCCCAGGTCTGGGTGACTCGCCCGTGTCGGCAGACCTCCGTGCGAGCCGATCGCCACGCCTCCGCCTGGCGATCGAGCCACGGCAGGGCCTTGTCGGCGGTGGTCTCGGCGTAGGACGCCTTCGTCGCCAGGAACGCGTCCCGAAGCTGCACCCGCGCCTGGTCGCTCCAGTGTTCGTCGATCTCGTCGCCCGCCTCGTTGCAGGCCACGATCACCCGCTGGCGCTGCAGGTGCTGCGCCACGAACACGCCTCCGACCACGACCGCCGCACCGAGCCCGAGCCCCGCGAAGATCCGACGTCGCCCGCTGTCGCGGCCCTTCGCCAGCGCGTGGAGCAACGCATCGAGCGACGCAAAGCGCATGTCGGGATCGCGACTGAGGCCCCGCTCCATGATCCGCTGCAGCCACCGGGGCGCGGGGCGCCCAGGTGGACGGAGATTACCCGCCAGAACATTGCCCGCCAGCTCGACCAACGTCGTGCCCGCGGTCGGGCGCTCGTGGTGAATGGCCTCCCACAACGCGACACAAAACGAGTACTGATCGCTGCGCTCGTTCGCCGGCTTGCCCTCGAAGCACTCGGGGGCCATGTAGCCCGGCGTGCCCACCAACGCGTCCGCACGGGTGAGATCGGTGCTGAGCAAGTCGTTGCGCCGCGCCCCCGTGGGAGCCGGCACCGCCTCGGACTCCGCGTCGGTGTCACTGGGGCGCGCGAGCCCGAAGTCCATCACCACCACCCGACCGTCGTCCCCCACCATGACGTTGTCCGGCTTGAAATCGCGATGCAGCAGCTTCTTGGCGTGGGCCGCCGCCAACCCGGCCCCCGCCTGCGCGAACACGTCGACCACCGCGGACCACGAGGGCCGCGGATCCTGTTCCATCCACTCCGCCATCGTCTGCCCCTCGACGAACTCCATCGCGACGTAGACTCGCTCGCCCAGGGTCCCCACGTCGTGCACGGTGACCACGTTGGGATGGACCAAGCGCGCGAGGGCCTGGGCCTCGCGAAGCAACCGCGTCTGCGCCTGCTCGCCTCGCGTGTTCGGCAGCAACAGCTTGATGGCCACCCGCCGATCGAGATCGGGATCGTAGGCCGCGAACACCACTCCCATCGCGCCCGAGCCCAGCTGCCCCAGCACGACATAGCGCCCCACCGGATCCCCGCGCTCGAGCCTCGCGTCGCGGCGGGCGACCTCGGAGACGTCGTCGCCCGCGATCGTCTCTTCGAGAGACGCCGTGCTCACGGCTCCCCGCTCCTCGACGGGGGCTTGGCGGGGATCGACGATCGCACGGAGCAGGATCTTAGCCCGGGCGCGAGCAGGGGTCGCGCGCCCATGCCCCGGTCCCGCGGCAACGAAGTTCGGACACCTACGACCCGAGTTTCACGACCGGTCGCACCTCGAACCACAACGCGTCTCGGCCCTGTGGCTTGGATCGGAGAGGGCTGGTCGCGGCCCCGAAGCAACGGCGCAGCGCTACCGTTTCACGTCGCCACCGCTGCACTTTGGAATGGCCTCGGGATCTTCCTCGATGTAGCGAGCGTTCTCTTCCGCGCGCCGGACCACTTCGGCCGATGCAGACGAGTGCGTCGCCGCCACACGAAAGGCAGCCGCCGCGTTCTTGCACTCCCCTCGCCGAAAGAACGACAGCCCCGCGTAGTAGAGGCCTTCTGCGGTCTGGGGAGTATCGGTCAAGTGGTAGCCGAACAGGCCGAACGTCTGCAGCGCAGCCCGGTACTGGCCCGCGTTGAAGAAGCTCTTTCCAATCAACAACTCGATCCTCGGCCGGTCTTCCTTCGGGCTGCGCGTCACGAGAGCAGAAAAGAGTGCGCGCGCTCGTTTGTCGCCGCCATTCGCGAGCAAGCCACTGGCCTCGTCCAGCAGTGCGTCCTCCGTGCTCGGGGCGTCTTCCGCCGCCGCTCCGAGCCCCATCGGAGGAGGCCATCGAGGACGCTCCTTCTGCGGCATGGTGATGGAGTTGACACACCCCCGTCCCTCGACGGGCTCCTGGCCGGAAGGACAACGAGTCGCCACGGACTCGGCATGCTGCTCCCCCTCCGAACAACCCTCGTCCCCCGGCTCGCACTCGTCCTGCTCGGCGGCCAAGGCCGTCTCGATCTCGACCTCGACGATCTCCTCGACCTCCAGCCTCAGCGGTGCACCGCAGTGAGCCGGAGGTGCATCGTCTCCCGGCTCCGCGAGACCGCACTTGGACGGGTCGCCGTCTTGCTCGAGTTCGTCACGCTGTGCACCCGTGCTCGCTCCGACCCCCACCGCGGGCGTGTCGGCCTTCGCAGCGACCTGGGCGGCCTGATTGGCAAAGAACCCATACGCGCCGACTTGGATCCCCGTGACGACGTGGGTCGCCCCGCCGCACCGCCCCGACAGCTTCGGCCGCTCGACATGGTAGCTGCTGGCCCGATACATCCCCACCGTGTGCAGCTCTACCGAAAAGGACTCGATGCGCTCGAGCGAGCCCTCCAAGCGTGCCGCCCCCGTGGGTAGCTGAGCATAGAGTTCGTCGGCGGTTCGCATGGTGACCACGGACGACTTGGGGGTGAACCCGCGGTACCCGTACGCCTCGCCCTGAACCCGACAGTCGCGCAAGACCTCCATCTCGCAGCCGACGTACCGGACCACGATCAAGCCGTCTTGAATGCTCTGCTCGAGCGCGCCCCGTTCGACGGCGGCCCACTCGACGATGAGAGGCTTCTTCTGACTCGGCCGGACGGAGCACCGCTGCTCGGACCCCGCCCGGGTCGATCCGTCGACGTCACTGAGGGTCTCGGACGCGATGTTCCGCCCGGGCGCACAGCAACAAAGCAGCGACGCGAACGAGACGAGGCACGGCCGAGCGAACATTGCCTTCGAGTATACGAGAGCCCCGAGCGACGTGCTCCCTGGGCCGAGCACTCCCCGCGACCTGCCCGCTAATGATCCGGCGGCGGGTCATCGGCGCCTTCGAGACGCTCGACCAGCGGCGAGCGGATGGCCATGAGCGCGTCCTGGACCTCTTGCGGCGGCGGAGCGGTGAACTTGGAGACCACGCCCATGACCATGAAGTTCAAGACCATGCCGACGACCCCGATGCCTTCGGGGCTGATGCCCCACAGCCAGTGCTCGGCGGTGTTCATCGAGGGGTTCAGGAACTTGAAGTACAGGATGTAGACGGCGGTGAAGAGGATGCCCGTACACATGCCCGCGATGCCGGCTTCCTTGGTGACCCGACGGCTGAAGATGCCGAGCACGATCACGGGGAAGAAGCTGGACGCGGCGAGCCCAAAGGCGAACGCGACGACCTGCGCGACGAAGCCGGGAGGATTGATACCCAGGTAGCCAGCCACGATCACGGCGAGCGCAGCCGCGGCCCGGGCCACGAACAGCTCGCGCTTCTCCGACATGTCCGGCATCAGGATCCGCTTGCCCAGATCGTGGGCGACGGCCGAAGAGATCACGAGCAGGAGCCCCGCCGCGGTCGACAGCGCAGCAGCCAGGCCTCCCGCCGCGACCAAGGCGACCACCCACGCGGGCAGCCGCGCGATCTCGGGATTGGCGAGCACCATGATGTCGCGATCGACATAGAGCTCGTTGGGGCCCGCGGTCAGCTCGTTGTCGAGGCGCCGCTGCCCGAGCTCGCCGCGGACGGGCTCGCCGCTGGGCTCGTTCACGAACGACGGGGAGCCAGAGAACGCATCCCCCGGGCGATAGTCGATGCGCCCGTCCTCGTTCTTGTCGACCCACGCGATGAGCCCCGCGTCTTCCCAGTCGCGGAACCAGGGCGGCGCCTCGCCGTAGGGGGTCTGGTGGACCGTCTCGATCAGGTTGACGCGAGCAAAGACGGCCACGGCGGGCGCGGTGGTGTACAGGGTGCCGATGAACAGCAGGGCCCAGAACGCCGACCAGCGCGCTGCCCGGGCGTTGGACACGGTGTAGAAGCGAATGATGACGTGGGGCAGGCCCGCCGTGCCGGCCATGAGCGCCAGGGTGATGGCGAACACGTCGATCATCGACTTCTTGCCCTCGACGAAGGCGGCCGTGTACTCGGGGAAGCCGAGTTCGCGGTGCAGCTCGTCGATGAGGTGCAGCACCGTCTTGCCCGCGTGCTCGCCCTCGACCACCGTGCCGCCGAACCCGAGCTGCGGAATGGCGTCGCCCGTGAGCTGCCACGAGATGCCGATGGCGGGGATCAGGAACGCGACGATCAGCACGCAGTACTGGGCGACCTGAGTCCAGGTGATGCCCTTCATGCCGCCGAGCACCGCGTAGAAGAACACGATGCCCACGCCGATCAGCACGCCGCTGGTGATGTCGACCTCGAGAAAGCGCGAGAACACGACCCCCACGCCGCGCATCTGGCCGGCCACGTAGGTGAAGGACACGAAGATCGCACAGAACACCGCCACGAGGCGGGCGACGTCGGAGTAGTACCGGTCGCCGACGAAGTCCGGCACGGTGTACTTGCCGAACTTGCGCAGGTAGGGCGCCAGCAGCAGGGCGAGCAGGACGTAGCCGCCCGTCCACCCCATGAGGTAGACGCCGCCCGTGTAGCCCATGAAGCTGATGAGGCCGGCCATCGAGATGAACGAGGCCGCGCTCATCCAGTCGGCCGCGGTGGCCATGCCGTTGGCGATGGCGGGCACGCCCTGCCCGGCCACGTAAAAGCCCTTGGTGCTCCCCACCCGCGTCGCGACCGCGATGCCGATGTACAGCAGGAACGACAGGCCGACGAACAGCAACGTCCAGCTCTGGATGTCCATCAGTCGTTGCCCCCGCGGAAGCGGGCCTCGATGCGATCCATGACCACGCAGTAGACGAGGATCAGGCCGATGAACACGTAGATGGAGCCCTGCTGCGCGAACCAGAACCCGAGCGGGAAGCCGAGCAGGTACACCTCGTTGAGCTGCTCGACGAAGAGGATGCCCGCCCCGTACGAGACCAGAAACCACACCCCCAGCAAAGCGCCGACGAGGCGAAGGTTGGCGCGCCAATACCGTAGTTGGTCGTCTTCGTTCACGATGGCCTCGGCTTCTAGTCGACCACGCCGTCGATCATGGACTCGAAGGACTCGCAGAGCATGGGCTCACAGACGGAGTACTCGTTGTCGATGCCGGGCAAGGCCGCGGCTTCGGCCACCTCGCGCAGCCGCACGGGCGGATACGCGACGATCCCGTCGCCCGTGCAGCCGGGGCCGATGCCGAAGTCCAGCTGCTCGTCGGGGTTGCGAGCATCGGCGTAGATGATGTCACCGGTCGCCGGGAACCCAGCCATGACCGCAAGGTGCACCGACGCGGGCCCGTTGTCGGCATCGATGTCCGCCAGCACGTCGGTGTAGCGCGCCAGATCGTGGAGCACCGCGTCCTGGGGGGTGCTCGGGTTGCCGTCGACGTCGTAGTTCTGGGCGTGACACTCGTCGTAGATCCCCGGCCCCCCCGTGCACTCGACCCCGGCGTTCCAGCACACCGAGCTCGAAGGGCCGATCGTGAAGGGGTCCTCCCAGAACACACGATTGCCATCGGGCAGGAAGATCGTGTCCGCATCGGGATCGGACGAGCAGTCGTACTCGTCGGTCACGAGCACGACCAGCAGGTCGGCGCTGGACCGCAGGAAGCCGTAGTTGGGCTCGCCGTTGATCTGCGCCCGCAACAAGGCCATGCGCATGCCCTCGAGCGTCCGTTCGAAGCCGCAGCCGTCGATGCCCTGGGGCACGATGCAGCGCAGCGCTTCGCCCGGGGTCACGCCCTCGGGCAGGTTGGTGGTGCCGTCGATGCGCTCGATCCACGGGCGGACCTGCGGCGTGGCGTCGAGCTCGGTCGGCGTGGGCAGCAGCGGGATCGTCTGGTGCGGGCAGATGTCGGTGCAGGCTTCTTCCCGCACGTCGATGCCCGGATCACCCAGGAACTGGAACTCGCTGAGGCGCTGCCGACAGGTCGAGGCCACGAAGGTCCCGGCCTCGGGGGTCGAGGCGACGCACCAGGGATTGCCCACGTCGGAGGTGGTCACCCCGATCCGATAGTCGAGCCCCTCGTTGTCGAGGCGAGCCACCAGGCTGTCCATGGCCGCGCCGAGGTTGGCCTGCACGAAGCCCATGCCGGACGAGTTGTCGACCACGAACAAGACGTCCAGCTCGCCCTGGGTGCCCGGATAGGTCGCGGTGTCTGGATCGGCGCAGGGGCCCTCCGAGATCCCGGTGGTGGTCGGCTCTCCGCTGCTGTCGCCTGACGTGGTGTCCGCCGCCGAGGTCTCGGACTGGGTCGTCCCGCCGCCCGCCGTGGAGCCGCTGCTGTCGTCGACCGCGGCGGTGGTGCTCGTGCTGGTGGTCGTGGTCGTCTCGGGGCCCGTGTCGCTGCCGCTGTCGGTCGAGCTCACGGTCGGTGGATCGGTGAAGCAGCCGACCACGCTCAGCGCACACAACGAAAGCCAACCTCTCGAGCCTCTCGCCATGGCTTCAGCCTACCACCCCCCCATCAGCCGAAGTCGTGCGCGCTCACGGGATAGCCGTTGGTCGACCCCTGCCAGCGCACGCGGCCCGGGTCGGACTCGGCCGCCCCCGCGGCCACGAGCAGCGGGATCAGGTGCTCTTGTCGCGGGTGACTCTGTCGTGCTCCCGGGGCGCGCTCCCATGCGATCAGCCGTCGTGCCCGCTCGGCTGGTGCCGCGGTCACGGCCGCGTTCAGCCACGCGTCGAACTGGGTGGCGTGCTGGCGCGCGGTGGCATCGGAGCGAAAGAGCCTCCCCAGGTTGTGATACGAGTTTCCGCTTCCGATGATGTACGCCCCTTCGTCGCGCAGCGGGGCGAGGGCCTGGCCCAAGGCGAAGTGCTCGGCGGGATCGAGGCCGCGCTTCAACGACACCTGCAAGACGGGAACGTCGGCCTGCGGATACGCGAGCATGAGCGGGATGAAGGTGCCGTGGTCGAAGCCGCGCTCCTTTTCCACGTCGACGCGCAAGCCCGCGCCGCGCAGCAGCTCGATGGCCTGTTCGCCTCGCTCGGGCGCTCCCGGGGCGGGCCAGTCGAAGGTGTAGGCCTCGGGCGGAAAGCCGCCGTAGTCGAAGTACATCGAGGGTGCGGAGCCCAGGTGCACGGTGAAGCGCGGCGCCTCCCAGTGCGCGCTGACGACGACCAGGAACGAGGGCGGTTGCGCGGGGACCTCGGCGATGGAGCGCATGTAGCCGGCGAGCGCCTCGGTCTCCGCAGCGTCGATGGGCCCAAGCGGCAGGACGGGCCAGGGCCCTCCCCCGTGGGGAATGAACGCCGTGGGTGGGCGTGAGACGGCCATCAGTTCACCACCGTGTTCATGGCGCCGGCGAGCAGCGCGATGCTCGCTGCACGGGGCTCATCACCACAGGCCTCCAAGCGCAGCGAGGGGCCGAAAATGGCCGAAAACGAAGAGTTGGGGGTCGGTCGAGCGAGCATGGATGCAACCTGACACCGTGCCGCCCATTGAGTCAGATCGCATTTTCTGTACAGAGTGGACGCATGAGCGGAACACCCGACGACGACCTCTCGATCGACGACCTGCGCACGTTCGTCACCGCGGTCGAGGAGGGTTCGTTGGGCTCTGCGGCGCGTCGTCTTCAGCAACCCAAGAGCACGGTGAGCCGGCGGCTCCACCGTCTCGAGGAGCAGCTCGGCACGCGCTTGCTGCATCGAACCCCGCGTGGACTCGGGCAGACGGATGCGGGACGGGTGGCGTTCGCTCCCGCCCGGGCCATCCTCGAAGACCTCGCGTCGCTGCGCGAGCTGGCGCGCGCGGGCATGGCCGAGCCCCGCGGTCACCTGAAGGTCTCGATCCCTCGCGACCTCGCCGGGCTGCCGTGCTGGATGGCCTTCGCACAGGCTCACCCGCAGGTCGTGACCGAGCTCGAGTTCACCAATCGCTATGTCGACGTGGTGGGCGAAGGCTTCGATCTCGCGCTGCGTGGCGGCCGAGGGGAAGACACCACGCTCATCGTGCGACGGGTCGGCACCTATCGCCTGCGCGCCGTCGCGTCACCCGCCTGGCTCGAAGAACACGGCCCCATCGAGGATCCCGACGAAGTGCGCACCCAAGAATGCGTGCTCTTTGCTCCGTTCCGGCAGACGGGTCGTCGAGGTCGAGCCCACCGACGCCACCTGATCGCCAACGATCTATCCACCGTGCTCGACGGAGCGCTGCGCGGCCTGGGCATCGCGTTCCTGCCCGATCACCTGTGTCTCGAGGCCTTGGGGGACCAACGATTGATCGCCGTGCATCCCGACTACGACCCGCTGGAGATCCCGCTGTACGCCGCGTACCCCGACCGCCGCACGATGCCCGCCGCGTCGTCGGCGTTCATCGATGCGGTCGCGGAGTTCTTCGGCGCACCCGACCGTCCCTGACCCGCCGTCAGCGGCGAGGCTCGGCGACCGCGTGCAAGCGATCGTCGGCATCCCACTGGAGGCTCAGGTGCGTCTGCACCGTCGCGTCGTCGAGCGAGACTTCGAGCTCGCCGTCGTCGAGTCCCTCCGGCCAGGGTAGCTCGAAGAGCCCGACATCGACGTGAGAGACCCGGGAAGCGTAGATCGGCAACGTCCGCTCGCCACCCACGCCCTGCACTCGAGCGTGCCCGATCATCCCCCCGTTTTTGCCACGAGCCGTCGACGTGAGGCCCTCGGTCACCCACCAACCCACGCTGCCGTCGGTGCGTCGGATCCCGTGCAGGGTGTGGCCCGACGCCGCCGCGTCGCGGGAAAACGAGCTGCCCTCCCAGCTGGTGACGGTGGCGATGCGTGCGGCGTTGAGCCCGTAGACGTAGTCGCTCGTCCACTGGTTGCCGATCTCGTAGCTCATGTAGTCGAAGGTGTACTCCTCGAGGCGCAGGGCCCCGTCGAGCACGCCGTAGCCTTGCGCCGCGATCCGGCAATCGGGATGGGGGTAGCCGGGAATGTGCGGACTGGGGGCCGAGCACGGGGCGTGGTCGAGGCCTTGGTTGTGGCCGATCTCGTGGGCGAAGATCACCACGGGGTCGTTGCCCGCGGGGATCTTGGCGATGGAGATGCGGTTGGGCCCGTCCTCCATCTCGTCGCTGGCGACGAAGCCCATGCCGCCGCCCACCCCGGGCGCGCAGCAGCCATCACCCATGACCCCGAGGTAGTAGTCCCCGGGCGCCGCGTTGCCCTCGGACCGGGCCTCCGCCACGAGCTCGATGGCCTCACCGACCGCCCCGAGCGGCTGGGGCCAGCTGCGCGCGGCCGCGACCTCGACCTCGAGCGACTGCAGCGGGTTGGCCTGATAGACCTCCTCGTGCACGCGCTCGGCCGCCTTGTCCATGTCGGGCCCGACACCGCCAACCTCGATCGGCACGAGGACGATCTTCATACGGCGGGGGGTGTCGTCGAACTCGAGCGGGGCGTGGCCGCTGGCGGGCAGCCTCGGCCCCGTGGAGCCCGAATTCGACTCGGAGCCATCGTCCTCGAACAGCGCGAGGCTGAACTCGGTGTCGGGCCCGACGGACTCGGCGGGTACCTGGAAACTGAATGCCCCCGCGAGGGTCAGGGGCTGCGGCGGTCCGTTGATCTCGCGCGACTCTTCGAGCACGTCGACCAGGGTCTCGCCCTCGTACAGCGCCAGCCGAGCCACGATCGGCCGCGGGCTGAAATCGGCGTCGAGAGCCCAGTGCACGCGAATCAGCGTCGGACGCTCGGTGAGCAGCGGCCCGCTGCGACTGCCGGCCGCGAGCCAGCTGCCACTGGCATCGGTGAGATCGATCGCCGTGCCCTGGTTGGCCTCGACGTGTGCGATCTGGATCCCCTGCGCGGGCGTGCCTTGCTCGGGATCGGGCAGCGCGGTCTCTTCTCCGTCCGTGGCGCCGTCGCCCTCGGTCTCCATGCCTCCGCCGCCGCTACCATCGAGCGAGACTTCGTCGGCCGTCGCATCGTCACCGCCGCACGCCAGCGCGTGGGCCATGGCCAGGGCACAGAGCGATCGCCAACGAGCAGTGGCTCTCGAGTCGAATTTCGTTCGCATCGCGTCGTTCAGCCCTCGGGCGGGTTGACCACCAGGTTCAAGGCGGCGCCGGTCATGTCGGAATAGGTGTAGGGATCGACCAGGCCGGTGACCTCGGCGAGGATCTCCACCCCGAGGCCCGGCTCGTTGGGCCGCATCTTCAGGGCGCGGTTGGCCTCACGATCGACCACCCACACGTGCCCCTCGGCGTCGATACTGACGCCGACCGGCTCCATACAGCCGTCCCAGGGCAAGTGAGGATCGACCCAGGTGAGGGTCGCGAGATCGAAGCGGGCGATGCCGCAGGGGTCGTTGGTCACCAGCCACAGGTACTGATCCTGGTCGATGGCGATGCCGCGGTCATAACCCCCGGCCGCACCCACGAACACATCGACTTCATACCCGGCGTCGATGTCGGTCTGGGCCACGCGACCCGAGCCCCAGCTGCCCCAGGGATTGCCTTCTTCGTCGAGAGCGAAACCATAGCCTCCGCCGTCGTGCAGCGACCACTGGAAGGTCTCGCGATCGACGAAGATCGCGACCCCGTTGTTGTTGCCCCAGAAGTTGCCGTCGCCATCCGCCGCCCCGCCATAGATTCCATAGCCATCCGCGGGGTAGGTGGGATCGTCGATCACCACTTGCTCGATGAGCGTGCCCTGGTCGCCGTCGACCAGATCGATGCGCACGAAGCCGTCCGTGTGTCGATAGCCGACCCACACGTTGGGCTTGTCGATGAAGCCGCACTCGTCGAGGCCCGCGTCCCAGGCCACGGCCCGGGCATTGTTGGAGGGCACGACGTAGTTCCACTCCACGCAATCGTCCTCGCCCCAGGGCAGGACATCGTTGGGTCCCTGCGAGGTTCGGATCTCGCCGTCGCCGTTGCGGTCGGGGCAGATCTCGGCCTCCCCGGTGATCTTGGTGAACGAGCTGGCCTCGCCCCAGGTGGAGCGATTGGCGACCACCACGTCTCCGCGCAGGTTCACCGAGGTCCGCGAGGGATCGTGCAGCACATAGTCGCCGTCCTCGGGAGGCCCGGTGTAGTAGCGAGCCAGCTCGGTGGCGGTGATGGTGTCGATCTTCGAAACCGTGCCCTGACCGGAGTTGGCGATCCAGATCACGGAGAACTCGTAGTCGCCCTCCTGCCCGCCGCCGGCCGAGCCCTCGGGGCACGCCGCCCCTTCGGTGTCGTCCATGTTGACGTCGAGCTTGGGCCCGGTCTCGTCGGCAGCCGAGGCATCGTCGGCGCCGGAGGTGGAGTCCTCGGGAGTCGATGGACCGACCCCCGAGCCAAAGCCACCGCTGAGCCCGGTGTCACGGACATCGCCGCCACACCCGAGCGTGGCGACACCCAGCGTCGTCGCCACGAGTGCGACCGAGCCCCATCCATCGCGCCAGCGAACCCGCGACGAGCTTCGGCTTCGCCTGCTCGGCCGGTCGTATTGAAATGCGCGCACGACAATCCCCGCGATGGTGTCCATTCGACCCACTCCCGAGCGCAGCCACGGCTCCACGGGACCACTCAACCAACCACCGCCGTCCGGCCATATCCGGACGACGCGAACCGATCATGGGACTCGCGGAACGATGACTCGCTCCGACATCCACTATAGCGGATGCTCTCGAATGAACAAGATGAAAGACGTGTGGCCGAAGATTCGAAAGGATCCCGTTCAGCCGCCGTTTCTCGGCATCGCCGTCAGAGAACCCCCGAACCCCGTCTCTCCACCCACGCTTTAGCGTGGAACCGCCGTTTCGCCGGGCGAGACCCATCGAGACACCCGAGACCGACGCGATGGATCGCGACCGCCTCGGGTGCTCGTGTGCCACCTACGGCATGCAGCAGACGGTCGTCGGCTGGACCAACACGGCCTCGCCCGTGGGGAACACGGACGACGCGGTGCACGAGGGGCCCGCCACGTCGGGGGCTTCCCACTCCACCGACATCGGCGTGGAGGCTCCGAAGGCATCGGCGCTCAGCCCCGTGCCCGACACGGTGATCTCGCTCGTCTCGTTCGAGCAGCTGCCGTCGTCGAAGATGTGCAGCTGGGTCTCGCAGATGACGTCGCTGGCTGCGGGCGCGTTGCAGGTGCACGTGGCACAGCCGCGCTGGTCGTCGACATCCTCGGCCCCGAACATGCGCAGGGGGAAGGCGGTGGGACAGGCCACGTCACCTTCTTGGTAGATGCACGCCGAGCCCAGCTGGCTGCCCGCGCCTTCGGGGAAGCACTGCTCTCCCGCGTCGCAGCCGAGATCGGTCAGCTCGCCCTCGCACACACGAAGGCTCCCCCCCCAGGAAAGCTCGGGGATGGTGACCGAAGGCTGTGCCGGACACGAAGGCGATGAGGCGGGATCCGCGAACACCCCGCGACCGCAGATGTGTCCTTGTGCCACCGACGTGCAGACCCCCGGCCCCGGAGTATCGACGCCCGTGGCCCCGACGCACGCGGCGGGCGGGCCCTGCAGCACGGTCACGTCGCCGCAGTCCGCGGTCAGCGACCCGCAGGTGCAGCCGCAGGTTCCGTCGGGTGCGAACAGCTCGGTCTGGAGATCGAAGGCGCTGCCGAAGCGAGCCGAGCAATCGCCCTGCTCGGGATCGACGACCTCCACCGGTCCCGTCCATCCCGCGGGCACGGCGACGCAGGTCCCGTCTACGCGGCAGCCCTGGGCGGGGCCCGTCTCCGTCGTATCGTCGGCAGTCGTGGGATCATCGGCCGAGCTGGTCGAGCCCGTGGTGCTGCCCGAGTCGCCGTCTCCGGTCGCCGGCGGATCGTCGCTCGTCTGACCATCGCTGGTCGCCACGTTCGAGGTTGCATCGGTGGCACCGGCTTGGGTCCCCGAGCTCCCCTCTTCGTCATCGGTGGCCTCGGGAGGGTTGAAGCACCCGCCAGCAACGACGGAAGAACACAGCAAGAGCACGCGAACGTAGTCCATGGCGAGGTGATTTGCCGGCGAGGCCGATGGCTTGTCAAGGGGCCAGAAGCCCTCGCGCTCGCCGCCATGTAGTCCAGCGGAGCACGAGGGCCTACGACGCCAGCCGCCTCGCCTGCCCCAGCCCGTGGCCCGGTACCCCCATATCGCGCCGCAACAGGTTCAGACCGCGATGCAGTCGGCTACGAACGGTGGCCACCGGGAGATCGAGATCACGGGCGAGCCGCGTGCCCGTGTGCCCCATGAAGTGGTAGCGCTCCATGGCATCCCGGTACGACTCGGGCAGCCGGGCCACGTGATGGCGCACGGCTCGAAGCTCGGGCAGCAGGGCCAGGCTCGCCGCACCGCACAACTCGTCGGGCTCGTCGCTGGCGCGGTGGAACTTGGTCTCGATCCGCTGCCGTGCGCGATTCGGATACAAGACCCGACGCGCGATGCACAAGACGAAGGTCGTGACCCGGCTGTCGCCGCGGAAACGATCGCGCGCCTGCACGCACGCGAGGATGGTCTGCTGGGTCAGGTCTTCGGCCTGCTCGGGGCAGCGGGAGCCGAAATAGCGGAGCAGAACCTTCCGCAAGGCACGAAATAGGCGGTCTCCCGCCACGGCATCGCCGTGGCGCCACAGGTCCCAGTCACGCTGGAGTTGCTCGGATTCCGTCATCACCCCTGAGGCGACGCCCGGAGCCGAAACCCAACACGCGAGTCACTTTTTTTTCGAGTCGCTCAGAACACGCGCACGGTCTCGCCCAGACGCACCGTCGCCCCGGCCTCGCGAGCCTGGCGAAGGTCGGCGCCGAGCGTCCCCGAAGCCGGGAGGGGAGCACCCGACACGGCCCGCAGGATGACCGGCTGATAGCGACCCGGCTGCGGGACCACGAACGAAAGGCGCAGGCCCTGCGGACCGGTTTCGCACGTGGCGGACGTACAGCGGGCGAGCAACTCGCGGCCGTTGCGATAGATCCGCAGCTCGGCCCCCCCCTGCGCGGGCACGTCCAGGGTGATGGTGCTGCCCACCGCCGCGTGACCACGAACGCCGTCGGGGCCCTCGATGGAGACGCGCAGCAGACCCGAGCCGTGGCTCGAGCCCGGATCCACGGGCGGAGCGGGGCTGGAGAGCACGAGCACCAACGCCGCGGCCGCGGCCACCACGATGCCGATGGCCACCCCGTTGAAGCGTGAGGGCTCGGGCTGTGCCGTCGCCAAGGCGCGCTCGAGCACTTCATCTTTCCAGCCGTCGTCGTCCTCGGCGGGCGCGCGGTCGAGCCCTTCCAGCAAGCCGACCACCTCGGCGTGACGCTCGGCCCACCCTTCGGATCCGGGCGGGACCGGCTCCCCGCGCTCGATCGCGAGATAGGCCTCGAGCTCCTCGTCGCTCATGCCCGAGCTCCGTGGGTATCGAGGCACTGCCGCAGCGACCGAAGGGAACGAGCGACGCGCATCTGCGCGGCCGCGGTCGAGGCCCGCACCACCGCGGCGATTTCTTCATAGCGCAGGCCGATGATGTGTCGCAGCCACACCACCTCGCGGTTCGGCACCGACAGCTCGCCCAGGCACCGATCGATGATGCTGCGCAGGGCCAGGCGATCGGCCGGACCCTCGTCGACTGCGCTCGACTGCTGCGCTTCGACCACGGCCAGTCGCGCGGCCCGGCGTCGGTCGGCCTTGCGACGATCGAGCGCCCGGTTGCGAGCGATGCTCAGCAGCCAGGTGCGCCAGGTACTCCGGCCTTGGAACGAAGACAGGTCGCGGTAGGCCTCGATGAACACGACCTGGCGCAGGTCTCGGGCCTCGGCCTCGCTGTCGGTGAAGCGACGGCAGAAGGCGAGCACCACCCCGCCGTGCATATCCATCAGCGCCCGCATGGCCGTCTCCACGTCGCCCGCCCGTACATGGCGATCGATCTCGGCCTCCTCGGGCGGATTCCGCATGTCGACCGATGATGCCGGGCTCACCCCCGCGAGGAAAGACCCCGCGAGGGACGGACCTCAGCTACAGCTGCACTGCTCCTTCCAGAAGCTGTTGCATTCGCTCTTCTTCACCGTGTCGATCTTGTCGCAGACGTAGCTGCACGGCTCCGCGCACGTGTCCTTGCAGGTCGCTGGATCGCACGCATCGGCGCACGCGCTCTCGCACTGCTCGGGATTGTCCTCTTCTTTGTCCTCGCAGATCATGAGGACCTCGCCGGGGGGCTTGAGCGACGCGCAGACGCCTTCGGTGCAGCCCGCCCACGCCGAACATGTCCCCCCGGGGGGCTCCCCGGTCTCGCTGAACGAAACCGGGATCCCCTCGACGTTCTGCAGCGTCCAGACGACATCCGGGTCGTCGACCCCGGGCAGCGAATCGATGATGTCCGGCGTCCCGACGACCAGCGTCAGCGGCGTCTGGAAGCTCCAGCTCGACAGGTCGCCGATGACCTCACCCGCGGAGGGCGCGAACAGAAACCAGCAATTGCCCCAAAACCCATCGCTGCCTGGCTGACCGCCTTCGTCGCCGGCACCTTCGGCGATCATGGCGGTGAAATCCCAGTTCATGCCGCTTGCGCCCGCGAAGGTCGGTCCTCGGAGCGTGAACTCGAGGCTCCGGTCCTGCTTCCGAATGGCCCCGATGTTCTTCCCTCCGGCGTAGGCCCCGAACGACTCCAGCGTACGATCGAGTCGCGGCTTGGCCTGCGACGTCTGCGTCGGTCCCGGCTCCGTGGTGGTATCGGGGCCCTCGGTCTTGTTCTTGCCCGGAACACAGCTGGCACCCATCGCCGCGGCGAGGGCGATGCCGATGATGCACGTCAGGCGGGTTCGGCTCTCGTCGTTCATGGTTCCTCTGGTTTGTACGCGTCCTGGCCGGATCGATTGACAAAAGGCATGCCGATGACGACGTAGGGGCTCCATCGCTCGGGAGACCACCCTTCGGCGTGGAGCTCCCGCTGCGCCTGCGCCAGCGCCCCGACGGGGTCGACCGCCCCACCTCGGGCATGGAAGCGACCGAGCAGCTCGGCCGCGTCGGCGTCGTCGACCGAGCGCAGGGTCGCCACCACCCGCTGACTGCCCGCCGCGACGAAGGCCGCCGGCAGAGCGCCCCAAAACCCGGGCTCGTCGTCGAAGGCAGAGCGGCACCCGGCCAGCACCACGTGCCGCGGCGCCGCGGGCCACTTGGCGATCTCGTCGGCGTAGACGCGGCCATCGGCGAGCTCGAGCCACGCGCCCTGGGCATCGGTGCCCGTGTGCACGGCGATGTGCCACAGCCCGAGATCGGCCGCCGACAGGGCCCCGCGATCGGCCTCGAGCCCGCTGACCACGGGCAGGCCGAGCTGAAACCCGAGGGTGTCGGCCGCCGCTCGAGCGGCGGGCAGGTCGAGCTTGGCGTCGGCCATGACCAGCCCTCCCCCGTCGTTGGCTCGGCCCGCCTCGTCCTGCGCCCAGGCGACCGCGCTGGTGAGGCTCGGCATGAGGCTCAGCGAATGCTCGACGAGCAAGGGCTGCCCCGCGACACGGAGCGCGGCCCACGGAATGCCTTCGAGCCCCGGCTCGGTGACGATCAACACGGGCATCCCCGCGGGCAGACGCTCGGGCAACGGCGCGAGGACCTGCTCCAGCTGGGCCCATGCCTCGGGGGACTGGCCCATCGCCCGCTCGACCACGCGCCGGAGCTCGTCTCGGCCCATCCCCACGCTCCGCGAGTGCCAGCCCTGCCCGTCGTAGGTCAGCTGAAAGGTCTCGTCGGGCGTGACCATGTGCGCGACGACGGCGATGCCCGGCGGCAACGACAACGACGCCGCATGCTCGGGGCCCGTGGCCTGCCCGGGCTGGGCCCAGGCCTCGACTCGGGACGACAGGGTCTCGAGCCACGCGGCGACCGATCGAACGCGCAGCGACTGCGGGTCCTTGGCCCGCAGCGCCTCCACCAGGGCCCGGCCTCGCGCCAGCTCGTAGACTTCGAGCGCCTCTTCGATGCGCGCGCCCTCGAGCAGCCGCGCCACCAACCGCTCGTAGGGCTCTCGTCGCTCCTGCGCCGTCCAGCTGCGAAAGTCGTGCCCGGAGGACTCCCCGCGGAGGTGTTCGACGGTGGCCACGGCCGACCGCAGCACGGCCTCGGCCCGCTCTGCGTGCCCCTGCGCCGACAAGGCCCGCGCCTGGATCGTCTCGAGCTTCCACCGCCAGTCGGGCACGACCTCTCCGTCGAGCCCCTCGGCGACCCGCTGGAGGGCCGCCGCCGGATCGCTCGTGGCAAGCTCGACCCGCGCGGCGTACCACGCGGTGGAGGAACGCTGATTGTCGCTGGGAACGAAGTCGGGGTCTTCGTCTCGAACCAGGAAACCCGCGGCGGCATCGAGGCGCTGGCGAGCCTTCACCGTGTTGCCCAGCCGCAGCTCGTCCTCCACGAGGTTGAGGGACGCGGCCCGAGCCTCGAACCAACCCCCCGCCTGCTCGAAGTGCTCGAGCGCTTGCTCGAACGCCACCGCGGCTGCCTCCCACTCGTGGTCGAGCTCGGCGTGGATGCCCTCTTGAAAGAGCAAGCGCCCGTGCAATAGAGGATCGTCCGGGGCCACGCCCGCGCGCGCATGGGCCAGCCACTGCCGGGAGAGCCTCTGGGCCCCCACGTCGCGCAAGAACTCCGACAGCGAGAGTCGATGCTCCAGCATGAGCGCCGGGTTGCCCGAGCGCTCGGCCACCGTCACCGCCGCCGCGTAGTGCTCGTGCGCCGCGGTGTGCTGCCCCGCGTCCCACAGCAGGTATGCCATGCGGGACTCGGCCACCGCGGCCTTGTTCCACACGCGCGCCTGCTGAAACCCGGTGGACGCCGCCCGATAGTGGACCAAGCCCGCCTCCAGCTCACCCTGGCGAAGCTCGATGCTCCCCAGCAAATAGTGGATGCCCGCCTGTTGCTCGCCCGGCTCGACGCGCTCGAGCCACGCGGGCACCTCTTCGAGCCGCCCGGTGAGAAAGCTGCTCTTGGCCGCGTAGGCGCCCGCGTCCTTGCGCTCGTGGACCTCGAAGGCCTCGGTGCACTCGGTGCGGGCCGCTTCGTAGTCGCGCGCATCGAAGGCGGTTCGACACTCGGCCATGGCCTGGACCGCTTCGCTGCTGCCGCAACCCGAGGCCACCGTGAGCACCAAGATGCCGCGCCGTACGAGCCCTGCCATGGCGGCATGGAGCGTGACACGGCACCGCGGCCGTTCACAAGTCACGCGTTCGGGAACGGTGATCAGCCGGGGTCGAACACCGACAGCACCGACTTCGAACCCGGTTCGAGCACGACCGTGTCGATATCGACGTTCGGGTTGCCCGGGTCGTTGAGCGTGAGCCCCAGGTTCGGGCTCACCAGCTCGATGCCCCATCGGGGTCGTCCCGGCCCCTTCGATCGCCACGCTCGCCAGCGCTTGAAGTGGAACCCGGGGTTCGGATCGGAGATCACGCTGAAGCCCTCGGGCGGCGAGTCGGGGTCGTTGCGACGGGCCACGAAGACCTTGCTGCCGAGGTACCTCGTGGACAAGGCGAAGACCCCGTCTTCGCCGGGCAGGCACTCGACCTTGAACCGCTGCTGCTCGGTGATCTCCGCCGTCGAGCCCAGCGCCCAGGCCTGGAGTCGCTGACCCGGACCGCGACCGGTGAGCCATCGATTCTGGTTTCGCATGCGAACGGCGATGGTGCGGCCGTCGAGGGTCTCGCAGAAGTTGGGCGAGTAGAGCACGCGCAGGGCCTGCTGGTCCGCCGCCGTCCACTGGGTGCCGTTGCCTTCGAAGTTGGTTGCCATGATCGACTGCGTGGCCGCAGCATCGTCCGCCCGAATGGAGAAGGGCACCTGCAAGGGCAGCGAGCCAGGGGTGCACTCGCGGGACTCGTTGGTGTCCGAGGCCCAGCCGCACCAGTCGGTGTGATGAAGTCCCGCGGTGTGCCCCAGCATGTGCATCATCAAGTTCGTGGCCTGCGGCACGTCGAGGCTGGGCACCGTGCAGGCATTGAGCATGATCGTGCTGCCCGCCCGACCGCTGGCCGGCATGTTCGCGAACGCGTGCTTGCCCCCGGGCACGGGTGAGGAGGTATCCAGCGTGATCTTTTGTCCGTCGCCGCTCGAGCACCAGCTCTTGGCCACGAACTGCAGCCCCAGCCCCAGCTCGGCCGAGTTCCACGCCGCGGTGGCGTTTTCCAGGCCGACCCGCAGGGCCTGCCACCGATGAACCCCGGCAATGTCGCCGAGCTCTACACAGACCGAGGTCCGCTCGCCCGTCTGGTTCAAGTGATCATAGTCGACGTCGATGGTGTTCCAGTCGCCGCTTTGGCGGCTGACGAAGTGGCGAAAGGCATGTCCCTCCCCGCCCTCCGACCCGCCGTGCCCGGCCAGCGTGCGCGAGGCGTCGAGACCGACGATGGCGTCGCCCCCGAGCACGACCCGCGACTGGCCCGCGAGCGTCATCACCTCGAAGGCATCGTCTTCGAATCCCGCGGTACGAAGATTGGCCACGATCTCGTCCGTGACCTGCGTCGCCTCATCGGCGCTCGCAGGATCCGAGGTGGTATCGCAGCCACCCAAGGTCAGCACGAGGACCACCGCTCGCACGGCGGTCCTCTGTGGAGATCGATCATCGGCTCTACGCATATCGTCTAACTAGTCGCGCGTAGTCCGGCTCACTATTCACGGCGCACCTGGTTTTCGGCGCTTCAGCGGGCCGCGAAACGGATACCCGAGCGCTTCCGCCCGCGTCGTGGGGAGCCCGATGAAAAGAGGGCGCAGCGCTGAATAGAACCCGTGGGGGTAGGTGACTACACCGTTGCAAGCGGGGACGAAGGCCATGAGGGCCTCCCCCGGACCGAGTGGTCCGTCGGCGACCTCGCTCCGAAGCGAGCGGGATCGCAAGCGACGAAGAGGGCGTAGTCACGGCGAGGCTGCGCAGAGTTTTTTCGAGGAACAACGATGGTCGTATCGAACAGAATGTGTGGTCTGTTGGCGCTGAGCATCACTCTCGCGGCATGCGGGGGCGACGATGAACGAGGCTTCGGCTCGGGAGAGTCCGGCATCAATACGGCGGGCGCTGCCGACGAGACCGGAGTCGCCACGGGCGACGGCGGCGAGGACGAGGTCGAGACCATGGGCGCCGACGGGACCGGCGGCGACGGAGCCGAGGACGAAGATACCGGCTACATGCCCAAATTCGACATCGGACCGGGCAATACCGGCACCGGCGAAGAAGAGGAGTGCGCCGAGTTCGACGAGCAGGCCGAGCTCATCCCCGTGCCCGCCGACATCATCATCGTCGTCGACAACTCCGGCTCCATGGGGTTCGAGGCCAGCGAGGTCCAGGCCCGCCTCAACGACTTCTCCAATCAGATCATCGCCAGCGGCGTCGACGTCCGCGTGGTGCTGATCTCCAGCTACCCCGACGACGGCAACGGCATCTGCATCGACGCCCCGCTGGGGAGCGGCGGCTGCCCCAACTCCGACAACGCTCCGCCGACCTTCACTCACGTGGACGAGGAAGTCGGCAGCCACGATGCGTGGGAGCGACTGGTCGACACCCATGGCCAGTGGTCGAGCGTGATCCGGCCGGGGTCCATCAAGCACCTGGTGGTCGTCACCGACGACACCTCGCATACCGACCTCGACGAGTTCACGGACGACTTTGCCGCCCTGAGCCCCGACTACGTGGACTACGTGCACCACTCGGTGGTGTGCCACTCGGACTGCGAGAGCGCAGCGGGCATCGGCGAGAACTACATCAACCTCTCCAACAACACGGGCGGCGTGGCGGCCGACCTGTGTGACCAGGACTTCCAGGCGGTCTTCGACGTGCTCACCACCGAGGTGATCGGCGGCAGCCAGCTGTCGTGCGAGTTCCAGCTCCCCGAGCCCCCCGAGGGCTTGGAGTTCGACCCCGACGAGGTCAACGTGGAGTTCGACGACGGCATGGGCGGCGTGCTGCTCATCGGCCGCGTCGAATCGGCGGCCGAGTGCGAGGCCGTCGCCGACGGCTGGTACTACGACGATCCCGTCGCACCGACCTCCATCATCATGTGCCCGCAGACCTGCGAATCGTTCCAGGGCTCGATCTCTGGATCGGTGAACTTCGAGCTCGGTTGCGCAACCGTACCCGCCGGCTGATGCCGGTGGCGAGGGCTTTCGGGCCGGGGCGGATCCTCCACACGCCACCCTCAGGATCCGCTCCGGTTCGGAGCCCGCGATAAATTCGAGGAATGTCGTCATGCTTGCCCTACGCTCGACCCAGTCGGATCTGCTGCACGAATCGTGGGCGGAACGCATCGTCCCCGTGGCTCTCGGATACGCCCGCCGCTGTCATGCGCAGGCGCTGACGGGCCTGGACGAGCATGAGCGAGAGCACCGGGTGACCGTCGCGCTCGAGCGCGGCTGGGCCTACGGCCTCCGCTCCGACCGGGCCCGCATCGCCTTCGTGGGCCTCATGCTCGAGCTCGGCCCCGACTTCGATCGACACCCCGCCTTCGCAGAGCGGCTCTGCGAGCCGATCGTCGATGGCGACGAGGACCGCTTCATTCGTCGCCTCTGGGACGAGGTCTCCGACGAAGCCTGGATCGAGGCGTGGTCGACCCCGCACGGGGACGGCTGGACTCGTCGCGAGTCGCTGCCGACGACCGCCATGGGATTCATCTCGTGAAGATCGCCCCGCTCGCGACCCTGTTCGCCACCATGCCCGTGGCGGGGCAGGCCTTCACCCCGATCGCTCAGACGAGGCCGCACGCACCGATCGCGACGCCGCCCGGCACCTCGCGGTTGATGATGGGCAAGCTCTTCGACCAGGAGATCGCCCCGCAGTTCTCGGACGATCGCAACCCGGCCCAGCGATGTGGGACCAAGCCCGTGCCCACCCGTGGGCTGGGGCGTGGCTCCGATCCCGAGGGCCCGCGCATCCCCTGGCTGCGTAATCGGGCGGACGGCGAGGGCGTCTCTCCGCTGATCGAGGGCGCCAGCCCTCCCGCGGGCCGGGAGTCCTTCGACATCACCACCGGTCTGGCGCGGCTCATCTACGAGCCCGACTTTCGCGAGGCCATGGGCGGCTACGATCACCTGGCGACGCTGTCGCTGGCCGACCACGACCGGGTGTCTCCTTCGCGCATCCACGAGGGCTCGGCCGTGCACGCGGTCACCGACAACATCCTGCTGCTGCGCAGCGTGGAGCGAGCCCCCGACGGGTCGCGCTATGTCCATACCCGGGTCGTGTTCCGCGGCACCGACTTCTCCGATTCCCGCGACCGTTCGGTGGACCTGCACTCGTTCTTCTCGTCGTCGATCACCATGCCGCTGGGCGAACCGCAGGGTCGCTCCGTCGAGGTCGGCCAGGGCTGGGTCGAGCGCTACGAAGAGCACCGCGCCGCCATTCGCCGGGCCATCGACGAGGATCGGGCCGCCGCGGTGGCCAATCGCCTCCCGCACCACATCACCTTCGTCGGGCATAGCCTCGGCGGGGCGGTGTGCGTGCTCGCGGCGACCGACGAGGCCTGCCGCCACCGCCGAGAGCGACGCGGCGATCCGCCGATCCACGTGGTCGCGCTGTCCCCCGCTCGAGTGGGCTATGGCCAGAAATTCGGCGCGCTCGCGCTCGAGCTGCAGGACGCCGGTCACCTCGACGGCGTGCAGGTGCGGCAGAGCTGGGACCCGGTGTCCTCGGGCCCGCCGGGAGCGCGGGAGCCCGAGGTTCCGCTGGTCGAGCTGCGCGGCGTGGCCCCGACGCCCTTGCAGGCGCTCGACAACCACGACGTCGACCACGTACGCAACCGCCTCGGCACGGTGCTCGACGGCGGCAAGCTCTGAACGTCGCGGCGCAGGGCGGCGCAACCAACGAGAGCGTGCCGCCCAGACACCGTCGGTGGAGGTCCGTGGCGTGACCGCGAACTTCACCGACCGTGTCTGAGCGGCACCGAAGCTGCCCCCGGCTACGAGCTGTGGGCTCGAAAGGGATCCGAGCGCCGGAAGATGAGCGTGACTTCGTCCATCTCGTCCGAGTACTCGGGCGGCGTGCAATCGAAGACGACGGCGGAGGGAATCGGGGGTGGCTCGCCGGGCTTGCGCGCCGACGAACTCCGGCGACTCGGGCCCGGCATCGAGGTGACCACGGTGCGGTCGGGATCGGAGACCTCGTCCCAACCCGCCGCCAGACGCACGAGCTCCGCCGCCGCAATCACCTCGCCCGACTCGATCAGCTCGGACGCGAGGTCCTCGGCGAACTCGATCGCCTGGGTGCGCGCCGCGTTGGGCGTCTCGGTCGCGACGGTGGTGGCAAACCCGCGACGTAGGCACACCGTGGCCGCCCGACGCTCGTCGGCCAGCCGATACGCCCGAGCCCACATCAACATCGGCGCGATGGACCGCGGCTCGAGCTCGTCGGTGAACGCCCGCGTGCGCGGGAAGACCAAGCCGGGGTTCGTCGACGCCTCGGAGGCGAGCAGGCTGGTCGGGCCGTGGGTCATCGTCGTGACCAAGGCCGAGCTGTCGGCAGCATCCGGCCGCCCCCAAGTGAAACCGTCGGGTCGGGTGGGCGCGCAACGTTGTCGATCCATCGCGGGGTAAGTCACCACCGTCCGGTCGATCTATTCAGCCTCCACGGCCCCGATTCAGAGCACATACTGGCAGATCTTGCTGGTGGGCGAGCACGTCATGGATTCGGGGCAAGTTCGGTCGTCGCCACAACGCAAGATGCAGTGGGTGGGCTCGAGCAAGCAGCCGCGCTGACCCATGCCCATGTTGCCGCAGCGCTCGCCCTCCACCGTGCAGTCGGAGTTGTCTTGGCAAGACTCGGCACTGCTGAAAGGGTTGGTGGCGCATCGGCCCCGCGCATCACCATCGAAGCCCGAGGGGCACGTCGGCGAGCCATCGCCCGAGCACGCGGGGATGCAAACCCAGCCCTGCATGTCGAAGGTGATCGGGCCATGGAAGCCCGGCGGACACTCGCCCCCGCCGTCGAGCGGGGTCGGACGCGGGTAGTCGGGATCTTCAGGGAGCTCCACGCCGCCGTCCCCCGACGACGAGGGCTCTTCGGCCTCCCCCGTGGTGCTCGCGTCGACCTCGTCCGTGGTGGTCTCGTCCTCGGGGATCGACGTGGTGGCCAGCCCGCTCTCGCTGATGAAGACCTCGCTCGGCACCGGCTGCGGGCCACAACCGAGCAGCCAGCCCAGCGCGAAGGGAAGCGACGAAAGTAGAGTTCGGGTCTTCATCACGGTGCGCGTCCACCCCCGGGCCACGACCACCGCCATCGCAGCGGTCGTCGGCGCTCGATGTATCGACGGCCGATCCACCGCCCGTGGTCACCTCGCCGTCGGCGCTCGGGCTTGGGCCTCCACCGTCCGGGCTGGTGTCCCCTGCGGTCGAGGCACCGTCGCTGGCTTCCCCATCGCCCGTCCGACCCCAGCGAGGTCTCATCATCGTGACCGCCAGCATGAAGATGACGACGACAATGCCCCGCGATCGAGTGCGGCCTGCGAGGGAGCTGGTTCATGGTTTCGCTGTGAGCGCCGAGGAGGGCGCTCGAGTGGGGAGTCACCACCTCCCGGGTCGATCATTCATGGTTTCTTCGATTTGTCGTCCGACGTGGGAAGGCGACGCCGATCAGCTCGCGTCGCGCTCGTGCACCCGGGCCAGCCCATCGAACACAAGCTGGACCCACCGCGGGTCGCGGGCGCCCTTGAAGCGGTAGCCGTTGACGAAGAACGTCGGGGTGGTCTCGATGCCCATGCCCCGCGCTCGACGGATGCTTCGACGAACCTCTCGCTCCGTGTCCGGATCGTCGAGACACGCCCGGAACTCGTCCTCAGGCAGCCCCAGCTCCACCGCGTACTCGACCAGCTGCTCCGGCTGGAACGCGGGTTGGTTGCGGAACAGCAGCTCGCCGTACTCGAAGAACGCGTCATGACGATGGGCACACTGCGCCGCCATTGCGGCCGCACACGCGCGCGGATGGGTCTGCTCGACGCCCGGGTTGCAGGTGGAATCGAGCGGGAAGTGCACGAACACCACGCGGACGCCAAAGGAGGTCTGCTTCAGGTACTTGCCCACCGCGGTCCACAGCTGGAGGCAGAAGGGGCACTCGAAGTCGGCGAGCTCGACCACCGTGAGCGGAGCATCCGCCGGACCCATGCTGGGCAAGCCCTCGAGGTCGAGATCGATGGGCTGTTCGTCTTGCAGCACCCGTTCGAGCACCGCCTCCGCGATGCGATCGAGCGCCTGGGCGCGACGATGTTGATAACCCCAGTAGCCCGCGGACACGCCCAGCACGAAGATGGCGGCAGCCACCGCGCCAGGGCGCCCGACGACGCTGCGCAGCACTTGCCGCACCGACCCGCCACGGCCGACCCGCCACGCCGCGAAGGCACACAGCGCCATCGCGACGTTGATCCCGTACCAAGCCACGCAGAACGGGCAGAACGAGCGCTCGATGAACGAGAAGGTGCCCATGAGCATCGAGGCCATCAGGCTCACCATCGCGAGGCCGAAGGCGAGGTTTCGCCAGGGGTCGCGCGCCGCGGCTCGGTGGCGACGGGCCCTGGCCGCGACGATGGCGGTAGCCGCCGCTCCTCCCAAGCCAATTACGGAGACGGGGATGCCCGCGAGGTCGCCGAAGCGCCCGGTGGTGACGGCACAGCCGTGGGTCGTCAACGCGCCGCAGACCTTACGAAGCTCCGAGCCCGGGCTGAACTCGTAGTCGACGTGGATCATGGTGAGGTACCAGCCGTTGACCACGCCCAGCATGGCCAGGACCACCACCGCCCCCAATAGGATCCCGCGCCAGCGTTGCTGACGAATGATGGCCGACGAAAGTTCGGTTGGCGCCGCTCGGTCTCGCATTGTTCACACCCTCAGGGGATCTTCCCCTCCCAGTCTTCAGTCACCCCACGGACCCATCCTCATTCGGGCTCGACGCGGAATTGTCGGAGACGCGATGGCCCTCAGGAGCACCTCGCAGCGGCTCGTAGGAGGCTTTTTTCGCCCACTGTCACGATAACCTCGCACCGGGCTGAACAAGATCGGGCAGAGCCCGTGACTGAAAGATTGTGTGCATGACCGGAGCGGAGCCGCCATCCGGAGCACGAAGAGAATCTCCACGAGAAGGAATAGAGGATGGATAGTTCAGCACGAAACACGAAGAAACCGACCCGGCGCTACTCGATCGTAGGCCAGGCCCTCGCCGCCACCCTATGCCTGTCCGCATACAGTGCGTGCGACCAGGGGCCCGAGGACCGAGACCTGCTCGACGACCTCGATCGCGGCGACGGAGACGAGTGTCCCGTCTCGGACGTGCCGGTCGCATTCCACCGCGCAACGTTCAACTACTCCACGTGGGACTATGAGTTCGGCTATAGCGATGTCATCGGGCTCAAGGGAGCCCCCGTCGATACCGACGAGGGGCGATGGGCCAGCCTGCACGATGGGAATGACGCCTATGTCTACTTCATGAACGATGGCGGCACTGCGCTCCACCAGTTCCGCTACGCAGAAGCCGATGATGATGGCTTTGGCGGGGGATTGGGCGGCCTGCCCGGCTTGGGCGGCTTCGCGTTGCCGAGCTTCGAGTATCAGCGGACGATCTCGTTTTTCGGCTATCCCAGCGATGCCGACAAGTCCAGCTTCGCCATGCTGCACGACGGGGGTGCCACACGGCTGTACTTCCTGAACAACGGCAAGAATCAGCTCATCCAGGGCGCGCTCAACCCCGGCTCCGGCCGCTTCGAGTACGGTCACAACTCGATTCCGAAGATGACCATCGCGGACATTCCCGGCGACGCCGACTGGAGCGGATGGGGCATGCTGCACTCCGGCGACGAGTATCGCCTGTACTCCCTCGGTGCCAACGACGCGAAGATGCACGAGTATCTGTGGAGCGACGGGGCCTATCGAAACCTCGACCACTTCGAGCCCTTCGACATCACCAACCACCACCCCGATACGGTCCGCGGTGACTTCGGCATGCTGCACGGCGACGGCGAATATCAGCTGCTGATGCACATGACGGTCCACGAGCACCCGGGTCTCCCGGACTTCCCCGGCTGCGACGGCCCGCTCTGCTTCGAGTAGGCACCCAAGACGGCACGACTCGGCCATGCCCTCCGCTTCATCGTCGGAGGTGCATGGCCTTTTTTCGTTCGTGATCACGAGGGAACGGACCCTCAATCGCGGCGTCGTATCGCCAGGGTGACGAGCAGCGCGAAGGCCCAGCCTCCGAACTCCGGTCGCTCGCCCACGCGACAGCCCGCCTCTTCGTCGGTGGCCGGCTCGAGCTCGAGGCAGCCTCCGTTTTCGCAGCCCGGCGGCAGCAGCTGGGCTCCGGTCAGCGTCTGCACCCACAGCAAGGCGGAGTAGGGCACGCCGTACCAGCCTCCCGCGCCGCAGGGGTTGGAGCCCCGCGAGGTGACGCCGGCGAGGCGATAGCCTCCGCGACCGAGCGGCACGACGGCCGCGCCCCCCGAGTCTCCGCTACACGTGTCGCGCTGTTGACCCCCGGCGTAGAACTCGATCCCGTTGTCCGAGAACTCGCTGATGGTCGTGGTCACCTTGCGCTTGAGCGGACTGGCCGCCATCTGCTGGTGGGGATCGTCGGTGCCGTACCCCGCGAGCAAGACCACGTTGCCGATCCGCATGGTCTCGTCCCACTCGCGGGGGTCGGTCAGCGGATGCAGGTAGCCACCCGCGGGCTCGTAGTCCCGCGGCAGCTCCACGTAGGCGAAGTCGTAGGCCTCCTCCTGGCACAGCACGCAATACTGCGGGTGAATGCCGAAGCCCTCGGCGACCATGGAGTCCTTGGTGCCCCGCGGGCCGAAGCCGACGGTGACCGTCGCGTCCTCGTCGAGGTCATCGAAGCAGTGCGCGGCGGTGAGCACGACGCGAGGGGCGATGAGCGTGCCCGAGCAGCTCCCGTAGTTGGTGGTCAGCAGCACCACCGCGTCGAGCTCGTCCTCTCCCGCTTCCACCCCGCCGATGATCGGCACCGCGTCGGGCGGATCCGTCAGCTCGTCGGGCTGGGCCGAAGCCACGCCCGGGGCCGCCAGCAGGCCCGCCAGTGTCATTCCCGGCCACGCGCGCGCGCGTCCAACCCATGCGCGTTGTCGAGCCACTCGTCGATGGTCCTTGCGCAATTCACGCTCATGAGGAGGCCCCGCGCTTGCTTGGTCAAACCCACCGAACCGTCGACGCGAGGCCGGTTCGGGGCCGGGCCGCGGCGATGCCATACCGTCGTCGTTCGCCATCTCCCCTGTAGGTAACCCACCGCCGCCGAGATCATTCACCCCGAGACAATTTCTCGATGCCGCCGAGTCACATTCAGCGACCACGGGTCACACCGTGCTTGGATCCCGATCAATCTGCTACGGTGTCGGCACATGGGTCGGGAAGCGGTTCGAGACTTGGATGACTGGGAGCTGCTCGAACGGTGGCGCAGTGGCGATGGCGCCTCCGGCGAGGCGCTCCTGGGCCGCTACCTACAAGTGCTCACCCGCTTCTTCGGCAACAAAGTCAGTAATCCCGACGACGTCGCCGACCTGATCTCCGAGACCATGCTGGCCTGTACGCGCAGCAAGCAGCAGGTGCGGGACTCGGCCGTGTTCCGGTCGTTCCTGTTCGCATCGGCCATGAACATGCTTCGCCGGCACTATCGCAAGAAGGCGAAGCGCGATCGGGAGCTCGACGACTTCGCCAACATCTGCGTCGGAGACTCCGATCACCCCCGCTCGATGACCTCATTGGTCTCGCTGCAGGAGGAGGGGCGCCTGTTGGTCCGAGCCCTGCGGAGACTGCCACTCGACTACCAGATCGTGCTCGAGCTGAGCTTCATCGAGAGCCTCTCCGGGGCCGAAATCGCCGAGCTACTCGATGTTCCGCAGCCCACCGTGTACACGCGACTTCGGCGCGGCAAAGAGAAGCTGCGCGTGGTGATGGTCGAACTGGCTCAATCGGCCGAGCTCGCCGACTCCACCATGACCAGCCTGCGCACCTGGGCGGCACGGCTGCGCGACGAGTTCACGCCCTAGTTGTGCCACCGAGCGGCTCATCCCGAGAGGCGCACGGCGCCCCCGCCGGGGTCTGAACATTGATAGAGCGCGGCGAATCGAAGTTCGGCGTTTCTTCCGAGAAAAATACGCGAGCCTGAATGATCTTTGGGCAGCCGGGGCACTTAGAACCTGCATCGACGGTGGCCCACAACGCGAGGGGTGACGAGGTCCATGGCGGGACCGGGTCGGCTCCACGAACATCGCGACGGGCTCGGACGATCACGCCGGAGGGCAAGGGTGGCGCTCCATGGTCGAGGATGCGGGGGATTGATGATGGAGATCCGTACTGCCATTCGATTGGGAGCGTTCGCCTTCACGCTGGGCGCCGTATTGGGAGCCTGTGACTCGGGCGTCTTCTCCTGCAGCGATCACCAGGACTGCACCGACGGCAGCCGCGTGGGACAGTGCCAGCCCGATGGGTGGTGCAGCTTCTCCGACCCGTCCTGTCCTTCGCAGCAACGCTACGCCGGCCTGTCGGGGGACGAGGTGGCCGGCCTGTGCGTGCCCGAGATGGGGGAGCTGCCGCCCGAGCCGGAGGTCCCGGCGGGCGGCACCTGGGGCGGAGACGATGGTGCCGCCGACGACGGTGACGACGACGGGTTCGGGAGCGACGACGGATTCGGGAGCGACGACGGAGTTCTCGATGGCGGTGACGGGGATGAGTCCACGGGCACAGGAGGTGCCCCGGAAGACCCCGTCGCCGCCGATTGCCCGGCCGACCCCACGCTCGCCTTGTGCCTGAGCTTCGATGCGGTCGAGGGCAGCACCGTCTACGACGACACCGATCCCACGCTCGCTGGCGAGCTTCGGGGCGACGCCGAGATCAACGAAGGGCTCATGGGCAACCTGCTCAACCTGCCCGGCGCGGACGGCTATGTCACCCTCGACAACGCGCCCGACCCCGACGCTTCGTTCAGCATCGACGTGTGGGTCTGGATCGACGCGCAGTCTCCCGAGTGGGCGGGGATCATCGACAAGTGGCGCGGCGACGACGGGTACTGGCTCGGCGGCACCGAGGTGCCGGGTGGCCTGACCTTCTGGGTCGACAACCACCACATCGACGTCGCTCAGGTACCGACCGAGCAGTGGATCCGCATCGTCGCGACGTACGACGACGACGCCGGTCGCATGTCGCTATACGTCGACGGTGAGCTCGTCGCCGAGGGTAACCACGACCAGCAGCCGACCCCGAGCGGCCATGCCCTCGAAGTCGGGCGAGCCGTCGACGACCAGAGCTGGTTCGCCGGCCAGGTCGAGACGGTGCGAGTCTGGAATCGCGTGCTGGACCCCAGCGAGATGTAACTGGTCGCCGTCGCTTCTCATACGAGCGTGAGTAGAGATGAGCACGCCGGATGACATTGAACTAGGCACCTCGGCAGACGCACCAACATTCGGACACCGCCCGCAACCGGGGGCCTGCGATGCGCTGACCCTCACCCCGCGCTTGGCCGAAGACGGCGATGGCGTCCGCAGCATCGCGATCGAGGAGGTGGAAGCGAGGGCCCGGATGCGCTTGTTCGGCCACACGCCGGAGCCCGCTCCTCGCATCGGCCGATTCACCGTGCTCGAGCAGATCGGGCACGGCGGCATGGGCTTGGTCTACGCCGCCTACGACGAGCATCTGGATCGCAAGATCGCGGTCAAGGTCCTGCGGGCCGAGCGAGCGAGCGACGACGAAGAGCAAGAGCGGCTGTGGCGAGAAGCCCAGGCCATGGCTCGCCTCTCGCACCCGAACATCGCCACCGTGCACGAAGTCGGGCTCAACGACGGCGAGGTGTTCGTCGCCTTGGAGTTCCTCGATGGCCAGTGCCTCAGCACCTGGCTGAAGACCCGCCCCGCCTGGCCGCAGATCGTCGATGCCTTCGAGCAAGCGGGCCGGGGCCTGCTCGCTGCCCACGACTCTGGCCTCGTTCACCGCGACTTCAAGCCCCACAACGCAGTGCGGCTCGACGACGGCGTGGTGAAGGTCCTCGACTTCGGTCTCGCGCGCAGCACCTACGAGCGGGTCAACCGCTCCTCGAGCACGCTGTCGGGCCCGCTGTCGACGACCAACTCGCTGACCTTGCCCGGCACCGTGGTGGGCACGCCCGCGTACATGCCCCCGGAGCAGCACTTCGGCAAGGACGTGGATGCCCGCGGGGACCAGTACGCCTTTTGTGCCGCCGTCTGGGAGGGGCTGACCGGCACGCACCCGTTCCGCCAGCCCACCTTCGACGAGTTGCTCGACGCCAAGCTGCTGGGCGCCCCCACCTGGCCCGACGACGCTCCCCGCGTCCCCCGGAGGATCGTCGACGCCCTGCGACGCGGCCTCGCCCCCGAGCCCGACCGACGCTGGCCCAGCATGGCGCCGCTGCTCGAGGCGCTCGCCCGTGGCCCCCAGCGTCGTCGCAAGCGCTGGCAAGTCGGTCTCGCCAGCGTGTTCGCGATGGGGGTGGCCGGCATGGGCGCCACGTCGTGGGTCTGGGCCCAGGCCCAGCGCTGCTCCGGGGCCGCCGAGCACCTGGCCGGGGTCTGGGACGAGACCCGCCGCGCCGAAGTGGAGGCCGCGATCCTGAGCGTCGACCGGGCCTATGCCACCGACGTCGACCTCCGCACGCAGCGGGAGCTCGACGCCTACGCGCAGCTCTGGCAGCAGAGCCACACCGAGGCCTGCGAGGCCACCACCCTGCGCGGCGAGCAATCGTCCCAGATGCTCGACCTGCGCATGCAGTGCCTCCAGCGCTCGGCGATGGACCTGCGCGCGGTGGTCGACACGCTCGCCCTGGCGGACCACGACGTCGTCCGCAAGGCCCACGAGCTCGTGCTCGGCCTCCCCGCGCTGTCGCGATGTGACGACGTGCCTACGCTGGCCACCGCCGTCGAGCCTCCGCCATCCGAAGACGCGCCCGCGGTATTGGCCGCACGCCAAGAGCTCGCCCACGCGCAGACCCTGCAGACCTCCGGCCGCTTCGGCCCCGCCCGAGAGGCGGTGAGCATGGCCGAGCACCTGCTCCACGAGACCACGTACGGACCGGTCCGGACCGAGCTGATGCTCATGAAGGGCCAGCTGCTCGAGGCCGAGGGCAAGTACGACGACGCCGAGGCGGCCCTCACCGAGGCCATGTCCCTCGCCGCGCAGTGGAAGCAGCACGACGCCATGGCCACCGCCGCGGTCGAGCTGATGGAGGTGGTGGGCGTCGACCAGAAGCGCTTCGACGCCGGGCTTCAGCACTGGGCGGTCGCCGAGGGCCTGTCTCGCTCGCACCCCTTGCTCGAAGCCGCCGCCCGCAGCTCTCGCGGCTTCGTGCTCGCCGCGCAGGCCCACTACGACGAGGCGGAGGTGGAGTACCGAGCCGCCTTCGAGCTGCGCGTCAAAGAGCTCGGCCCCGACGACTTCCTCGTCGCCAAGATCCGCAGCCGACTCGCCTTCACCCTCGGGGCGATGGGTCGCTCCGAGGAGGCCGAAGCCGAGTTTCGTCGCGCCCTGGAGACCCTCGAGCGGGACCTGGGTCCCGAGCACCCCAGCGTCGGCTCGCTCCGCCACAACCTCGCCAACCCCCTGTTGGCCATGGGTCGGCTCGAGGAAGCACAGCGGGAGTATCGGGCCGCGGTGTCGATCCTCGACCGCGCCTACGGGCCCGTGCACCCGCAGATCGCCAACTCGCACGCGGGCATCGCCAACACCCTGTACAAGCAGGGGAAGTACGCCGAGGCGGAGTCCGAGTACCGCATCGTCGTGTCCATGCTCGAGCAGAGCCTCGGCCCCGACCACCCCAACCTCGCCCGCTTGCGGGGCAACTTCGCCAACATCCTCAAGACGGTCGGCAAGCTCGGCGAGGCCGAAGCGCAGTACCGGGCCGCGCTCACCGTGAACGAGCAAGCGATGGGCGCCGACCATCCCGACGTCGCCCTGCTCCGCCTCAACCTCGCCAACTTGCTCTTCGAGCGCGGTGACTCGCGACGAGCGGAGATCGAGTATCGCGTCGGCCTGGCCAGCATGACCGAGTCGCTCGGGGCCGAGCCCCCCAAGGTCGCGCTGTTGCGCTCCAACTTCGCCGTCATCCTGCTGCACGGCGACCAGCCTGACGAGGCCGAGGTCGAAGCCCGAGCCGCGCTCGAGATCCGCACCAAGGCCCTGGGCCCCAGCCACCCCGATGTGTCCGTGTCTCGTCACGCCCTGGCCGATGTGCTCCGCGCCCAAAGCCGCCACGAAGAAGCCGAGACACACTACCGGGACGCGCTCACCGCCCTCGAAGCCGAACTCGGCCCCGACCACGCCGACGTCGCCACCCGCCGCAACGGCTTCGCTCTCACCTTGCGTGCGCTCGGAAAGCACGACGAAGCCGAGGCCGAGTACCGCAAGGCCCTCGCCGCGCTGCGGACCTCCTTGGGCACCGAACACGCGACGGTCGCCAAGCTCCGCAGCAACCTCGCCAACCTGCTGCTGAACACCGACCGAGCCGAGCGGGCCCTGCCGCTGGCCCAACGAGCCTGGATCCGGCTGAAGGCGGACGGAGTGTCCGACAGCTCCCGGGCCCATGCCGCCTTCGTGCTGGCCCAAGCGCTGTGGGGCGCAGCCGAGACCCCACGCAACCGCAAGCGCGCCCGCACGCTGGCCGAGGATGCGCTCGGGGCCTATCGCGAGGCGGGCGAGCACTACGCGACGGAGCAGGCCGAGGTCCAGCAGTGGCTCGACGAGTTCATCGCCTGCACGGGGCCCGGTCGACGCCCTCGCGAGTGTCGGCGACACTGACCGAGTCCGAGCCCCCGTCTCCCACTCCCGAGCATCAGCGCTACGACGCGATGTAGCGGGAGATACAGGCATTTGGCCAGAGGAACGACCACGCACGGGAGGGGCGACCTGCGCACCTGGCAGAGGGTGCATGGCTACGAGAGTCGCCATATCGATCGCGCCTCGATGCCGCGTTCGCGGCGACGCCGAGCTCCAAACTCGGTTCGATCGCAGGCGAACATCGAAGCGATCGAGCGAGGTCCGGGCAACGACCATTGCCACTACGCGCACGACTCGAGGTCTTTTTCGATCGCGTTGGACTTCGGGCGGTGATCGGCTAGCCAGCGCCCATCGCTTCGCATCGTGTCGCCCCGACGACGGGCGCGAACACGGTCGTGAGAGGACCAACGAAGCCATGAAGATCGAGACCTCGAAACTCGCCGCCCGCCGCTGGCAGTGGATCGTCGCCGGCACCCTCGCCGCCCCCTTCATGAGCGCCGCCACGGCCCACGCGGACGTCGAGCCCCTGCTCCAGACCCAGTGGGGCCAAGACGGCGACTGGCAAGCCAGCACCCCGCTCAAGGACGGCGAGCGCACCTTTCCGGGCTGCACCACCATCGCCAGCGCCCAGATCCTCTACTACTACCAGTACCAGGCGCAGGCCACGAGCGACGTCTGCTACGGCCTCGACCACGACCCGCTGAGCGGCCCCGACGTCGTCGACGGCGACCTCCTGTGCATCGACTTCGGCAGCAGCCCCGTCAGCTACGACTTCGGTGCGATGGCCCAGGACGACGCCGAGTCGCGCGCCCGCACCGATGCCGCGGCCGAGTTCATCTACCACGTGGCCGTCACCCTCAACGCCCAGTTCGGCGGCGGCCAGGGTTCTTCGGCCACCGGTCGCCAGGTGGAGAACGCCTTCCGCTACCAGTGGGGCTTCAACAACAAGAGCCGCCGCTCGATGTCGATCATCGCCAAGGACGCGTTCGGCTACTCCGACGCCGAGTGGGCAGCATTGATCCGCTCCGAGCTCGATGCCGGTCGCCCTGTGCTCTACATGGCGCAGCAGGCCGACGCCGATGCCGGCCACGCCTTCGTCATCGACGGCTACCGCGAGTCGGACGGCAAGGTCCACGTCAACTTCGGCTGGGGCGGCTACGCCGACGGCTACAAGGATCCCAACGTGCTCGAGGATGCCTCGGGCCGCCAGTGGAACCGCGACGCGATGATCTTCCGCGGCCTCGAGCCCGAGGACGGCATGGCGGCCCAGATGCTCGCCAGCACGCAGCCGAACGTCTCGTCCGGCTACTCGTGGAACGGCAACATGTCGATGATCAGCAAGACCTCGGGCAGCCAGACCGGCTACGGCCTGACCGTCGACGAGTCGGCCATCCACCCCGGCAGCGTCAGCGACCCGGTGGTGTTCTTGCAGTGGGAGGTCGACACCGCCGACGCCTCGCGCCTTCAGATCTCCGCCGACGGCATGGACACCGCGACCATCCGCTATGGCACCTGGAACGACCGTAGCCAGGATCGCGTCTACACCGACGTCAGCCTGCCCTTCGTGCTCGACCCCACCCGGGACGGCATGACCGTGGCCGACGGCGAGTGGTTCGTGGTCTCCGTCGCCTTCGACGACAAGCCCGCCACCAGCGTCCCCGTGGTCGCCACCGGGACCACCGCGGCCGCCTCCTCGGCCACGAGCGCCCCCGCCTCGGCCCTGACCGTCGACGGCGGCACCTGGAACGGCAACGGCTCGCTCATCAGCCTCAGCTCGGGCACCGCGACCGGCTACGGCCTCACGCGGGACGAGACGATGATCCACCCCACCAGCGACAAGGATCCCATCGTGTTCTTCCAGTGGGAGCTCGACCAGCGCGACGGCATGACCGTGGTGCTCGATGCCGAGGGCATGGGCCAGGCGACCCTCACCTACGGCGCGTGGGGTAGCCGCGACGAAGACGTGACCCGCACCGTGGCCCTGCCCTACACCCTCGATCCCGCCGCCGACGGCAAGAGCACCGCCGATGGCGAGTACTACGTGATCAAGGTGGCCTTCGACGAGGCGCCCAGCCAAGCGACGGCCGTGACCGCGGTCATCGAGTAGCGCTCAGCTCGGCGGGCGCTCGTCCAACCAGGCCGCACAAGCGGCGGCGCTCCGCGCCCACGCCGATCCCCCGGCCTGCAGGCGAGCCAGGCCCGACTTGGCCTGGGCCCGCAGCTGCTCGCGGGCCTTCGGCTCGCTCTCCCACCGGGCGCGAGCGGCCAAGCACTCGGCTTCGCCCAGCTCGGGCGGCGTGACCCCGGCTTCGCGTCGCATGTCCAGGGCACGGGTCAACGGCTCGATGGCCTCGGCGTCGCGGCCCAGGGCCAGCAGCGACTCGCCCACGCCGATCCACGAGTACACCGTGGCCCGCAGGTCGGGCAGCTCCACCCGCTCACACAGGGCGAGCGCCTGCTGGTCCAGCTCGAGGCTGCGCTCGAACTGCCCCTGCGCTCGGGCGATGAGCGCCTCGTTGTTGAACACCAGCGCCTCGGTGGAGGAGCCGTCCGGCCACAGCCTCCGCGCCGCGAGCCGAGAGCGCTCGCACATCCGCAGGGCCTCCTCGTACTCCTCGAGCTGGTACAGGATGAAGCAAAGGTTGCTGACCTCGATCACGTGGTTCTCGTCGAGGGCGTCGGCCTCGGGAACCGGGTCGCCGAGCAGTCGCATGTAGATCTGCCGCGCCTTGTCGTGGTTGCCGAGCATGTCCTCGACGCTCCCCAGCCGACTGAGCAACATGTTGAGCCGATCGTTCTCGAGGTGATGCCCCGTCTCCTGCACGCGCAGGAGTCGATTGAGGACCTCCGTCTCCTCCTCGTGGCGCCCGAGAATCGACAGCGCATCGGCCCGCATGAGCAAGGCGGTGAAGCCCAGCGGATGATCGGCCCCCACTAGTTCGGTGCGCATCGCGTCGACGCGATCGAGGGTCTCGAGCGACTCGACCGGCTTCATCGAGTACAGCTGCGCGCGAGCGCGAAACTCGAGGATGTCGATGGCGTAGGGGTGATCGAGCCCGACCGTCTTGCGCAGAAGCTCGATGGCGGCGTCCGTCTCGGCCGGCACGTCCTTGCCGCGGCGGTGCTGCCACAGCGCGTGCATGTGCGACGTGTAGCGATCGATCTCGTGCTTGAGCGGGTAGTCCAAGCGCGCGGAGAGGCTCTTGGCGAGGTCGTTCCAGTGCTCGCGCGCGGCCTCGGAGGTCGGGGTCGGGGTGCCGGCCGAGACCTTGATGATCAACCGGTTGGCGGCATCGAGGGCGACGTAGTCGTGGCCGCTCGACAGCGCGAGATCGAACGCGACCTTCAGGCGCTCGACCGCCTTGTCCATGTCCCCCCGCACGCCGATGTCGATGGACTCGAGACGAGCGATCTCGGCCTGCAGGGGCGCATAGCCCAAGGCGTCCGCCTGCGCGGCGAGTTCGGCCAGCCGTGGCGTCAGCTCGCCCGCCCGGTTGGCCGACAGCTGCGCCCGGAACCCGGCCAGCTCCTTGCGCATCTCGGCGACCTCGGCCGCGATCTCGGGCGGAGGCGGCACGGTGTTGAGCTGCCGATCGAGGCACTCTTTGGCGTCGGGGAGCCGATTGCTCAGCCGCACCGCATCGTCGACCAGCGCGGCATCGGCCTCGGCCAGCAGCCCGACCAGCGCCTCGACATGATGGCTCTGGTTGGCCAGGCAGCTCATGCGCTGGTCGTAGCGTTCCGCGGAGCGCTCGTGACGGTCTCGGCACAGCCCGAGATACGCGTCGCTCCACTGCTTGCCCCACTGCTCCAGCGGCGCCTGAATGGCGCTGAAGCTCGCCTCGCCGTAGCGGCCGCCCACCGTCTGAAAGCGCTCCCCCACCGCCTGGCGACGCTCGTCGCTCCAGACCTGCTGCACCTGTCGACTCCCCGCGATGCAGGGGTCTTCGGGCTGCGGGGTGGCGTTGCGACCCACGGCGAACGCGAGCACGGAGGCCCCGACCAATGCGGCCCCCGCCGCGAGGCGACGTCGCCTTCGCACCACCGGGTCGTGGCGGAGGACCTCGAGCAACGCCTTCATCGAGGGCCAGCGCTCGGCCGGATCGGAGCTGAGCCCCCGCAGCACCGCATCGACGACCCAGCTCGGCACCTCGTGTCCGCGGGGCAGCGGCCGACGACGACCCTCGATGATCGCGGCGACCATCTCCTCTCGTGACGAGCGGCCGAAGGGGTGACCCCCGAGCAGCAGCTCGTACAGCGTGACGCAGAACGAGAACTGATCGCTGCGCGCGTCGATCGGCTGCGACAAGATCTGCTCGGGCGACATATAGGGCAGCGTGCCCGCCCCCGAGGCCTCGTCGGACTCCCCCTCGGTGCTCCACGACTCCATGGCCAGCGCGATGCCGAAGTCGGTGACCTTGACGACGCCATCCTTGCCGATGAGCACGTTGTCGGGCTTGAAGTCGCGGTGCACCAGTCCCGCTTCATGGGCCGCCCACAGCCCTTCCCCCGCGGCGATCGAGGTGGCGAGCACCTCTCGCCACGGGCGAGTTCGACGGGCCCAGCGCGCGAGCGAAGACCCCTCGACGTACTCCATCGCCAAGAACAGCCGGTCGTCGTCGTGGCCCACGTCGTAGACGTGCACCACGTTGGGATGCCGCAGCCGAGCCATGGCTCGCGCTTCTTCGCGCAGGCGTTGCTCGGTGACCTCCGTGGGCTGACGATCGAAGCGCGAGCGCAGCAGCTTGATCGCCACGTGCCGGTCGAGCTCGGGATCGTGGGCGAGGTAGACCACGCCCATCCCGCCCACACCGATCTTGCGCACCACCTGGTAGCGCCCGAGCGTCTGCACCGTCTCGGGATCCGCCTCGCCGAACATGCGGGTGAGCACGTCCGCGTGGAGCGCTTTGCGATCGAGTGTGTCCTCGGTGAACAAACCGGTGTCCACCTCCGCGTCGGACGAGGGTGAACTCATGCGCGCGGCTCCTGATACCGCTTCGGGATCATCGGGGCCACGACCCGACGCGCTCCATCCCGGCTGAGCATGCCCAATCGTAGTCCATACCGCGTTGGGGACGAAAACGCGGGTGGGGAGCGCAACGGAGTCCCTGATACGGCCGCATCGGGCGCGGACGAGGACGAACGACGAGTGAGCATCGGTCGACCGAACGCGCGTCAGATTCCGCCACGACCCGACGAAGGGTCAGCATGCTCTCGATTCGAGCCCTTGCTGTCGTGCCGACCTTCCTGCTCTGTACCCTCACGGCCATCGGTTGTGATCCCGTGGACGAGCCCGAACAACCGGTCCAGCACGAAGCGACCCGCCCTGCCTCATCCGCGCCCGACCAGTTCGTGGCCGACCCCGACGCCGCCTTCGATGGCCTCGATGCCTGCCTGGCCGGCTGCGCCATCGATCAATCCCATTGCATTCAAGACGCGCTCGCCGGCTGCGACTACTTCGCCGAGGGTGCTCCCAACCCGCTGATCGAAGACCTGTGCACGTATCAACTGTTCGAGTGCCAACAGGGCTATCACGGGTGTGAGGCGGACTGCTTCGACATCTTCGACGTCGGAACCGGCGAAGGAGGCGATGACGCCGGAGACGACGGCCCGGGAGGCGACGATGGCCCGGGAGGCGACGACGCGGGAGGCGACGACGGCAACCCGCCCAATCCGTGCAGCAGCTGCCCCAACGGCCAGAGCTGCCACTGCGACCCCTTCCAGTGCTGGCCCAACCATCTGCCCTGCGCGTGACGTGGACGCGCGTGACGTGGCTTCGGCCGCTCAGGCGAAGATCGGCACCAGCTGAGCGCGGAGCTGCTTGCGAGCGCGGGCGATTCGGACCGAGGCATTGGACTCGGTGATCCCCAGTCGTCCCGCGACCTCGCGGTAGCTCAGGCCGGTCAGCAACAGCTCGAGCGCCTCGCGTTGGCGCTCGGGCAGGTTGGTCAGCGCCTCCCGCAAGGCGGCGCGTCGCTCGGCGTCGTGCAGCTGCTCGACCATCGTCGGGCTCGGGTCGACCGGCTCTTCGATGGCCTCGGCCTTGAACTGCCGACGTCCAAACCGCGCGCCGCAGTAGTGGGCGATGCGCTGGACGTAGGTGGACAACGAAGCATCCCCGCGGTGCTTGGGCAGGGCGAGCCAGACCGCGAGGCGAATATCTTGGCGCAGGTCCTCGCGCCCGTCGTCGTCGTCGGCATAGCGAGCCGCCACGGTGCGAAAGACGGCCTCGTGCTGCGCCAGCACCTGCACGCGCGACGAAGGCTCGTTCTCTTCGTCGGATTCGGTGTGGCCGGTGCTCCCGGGCGCCGCGGCGGCGACCGGGCGACGATCGCGGTAGGGCGAGGACGCGGCGGCGGAGAGGCGGGCATCGAGGTCGGCGATGGCCTCGAGGATCCCGTCCACCCGCGCGCCGAGATCACCGTCGGCCATGACCAACCCGCGGACCCGCGCGCACGCGTGCTGGACCTCGGGCGCCCGCGCGTCGTCGTCGTCGACCAGCTCGGACGCATGTCGAAGCCAGCGCGAGACCTCACCGAACAGCTCGATGGTGGGCCCGAAGTCGTCGTCGGTGGAGACGCCCAGCCAGCGCGCGACGAGCCCGGGCCGCTCGCCGTCGTGCCACCGCTTCAGGCGCGGCCGCGCGTGCACCAGCTCGTCGGCGAGCATGCGGGTGGCGTGTCGAAGCTGCGCCACTCCATCGCTCGGGTCGAAGGCCACGGAGCTCGGCTCGGGCATCAGCAACCCGCGGGCCTCGAGCCCACGCCCTCGCCTCCACACCCGCATCGGCACCCAGGCGAGCGCCGAGAGCACCCGCGAGGCGAGCACGGCCATGATCCCCGCCAACGCGATGCAGCTCATCGCGACGGGATTGAAGGCTTCGGGCAAGGAGAACTCGAGCACCGTACTCGTCACAGTGTCGCACGAGCGCCAGTCCCTACACCTCGGGGTCGATTTTTCTCGCGCCGCTACGGGCCCCGCGCGGCGATCGTGTAGATCCGGCTCAGACGCCATGCCAGCCACGCGCTGAGGCCGTGGATGAGGTGGTTGAGCCAGGGGTTCTCCCCCGCCACCAAGACCGTGTTGAGCTGGAGAAAGGCGAACTGCTTCTGGAGCTCGATCACCGTGTAGCCGGCCAGGAACACGCCGATCCACACCCCCGAGACCGCCCAGTCGCGAAACTCCTCTTCCCGTCGCTGGTCGGTGCCCGAGTCGAAGCGACTGCGCAGGTAGATGAGCGACAGCCCCGCGGGCACCGACAGCACCTTGAAGCACTGGGCGTTGAGCCACCCCGCCACCGTGCCGTCGCTGGGCGCCCGCACCACGTAGCGCAGCCACGTGCCCTCCAGCGCCCGCCAGTAGTCAGGGTCGGCTTCATGCAACGTATCGGTCACCAATCGCGCGGCGCCGATGAACACCAGCGCGACGGCGATCCCCAGCGACGCGCGCGGACTCAGCCGCACCGCGCAACGACCCCCCGGCGCGATCCATCGCGCCGACCGACGAAGATGTCGAGCACATCCTCGACAGTGTCGGGGCCGCGGACTTTCCTACGTTCGAAATGGTCCGCGGCTGGTTCCGGCGAGCGCTACTCGGCCGTGTGCAGCGTGACCACGTTGAAGGTGACCGGCGAGATGTCGCAGGTCTTGGGCAACGCGACGTACTCACGGGCCTGCCCCACCCACGCCTGGAAGCTCGCATCGGCCAGCTCCAACAGCTGGTGGGTGCCGCTCAGCACCGAGAGCGTCTCGCCGCCGACCTCGAAGTCGACCGACAGCCAGTTCTGCGCGCCGCAGGGATCGGGGCCGAAGGGCGAGTCGATCTCGTAGGGTCCGCAGACCTCCTTCGACTCGCTCATGTTCCAGGGCAGCGAGAGCATCCCGCGGTTGGGAGCGAGCTGCGAGCTCTGCTGCAGGAACATGCTGGAGCCGTCGTAGTCGAGCTGGATCCACAGGTCGGGCCAGCCCAGCCAGCCCGGCTCGTGGTGGAGCTGAGTGTCGACGGTCGTGCCCACGGCGGGGAGCGTGACCGCGGGCGTCATCGGGATCTCGAGCGCGAACGAGACGCTCGGGCAGTCGAGCCGCAAGGTCCCGGGTGCGCCCATGCCCACGGTGCAGGACTCGTCGAGATCGGTGGGCAGGTCGTTGGGGAAGTCGCCGTCGATGACCTGGATCAGCCAAAAGCCGATGTCCTGTCCGCCCTCGTCACAGCTCGCCCCTTCGCCTCCGCTCGAGTCGGAGCCTTCGGACGTGCCGGAGGAATCGGGGTCGTCGCTGGTCGAGGTGGACGAGTCGGTCTCGGCCGAGCCCGAGGAAGAGGAAGAAGAAGTCGAGGCCTCGGGCGGCGTCACGGCGGCGGTGGAGCTGCCCGTGTCGCTGGTGGAATCGGTCGCCGCGGTCGAGGTGCCGTCGGCGGTGGAGGACGCCTCGTCGTCGCCACAGGCACCCATGGCGAGCGCCGTGAACAGCGAGAGCGTCGCGGTGGAGATTCGATTAATGGGGGAAGAAGCCATTGGCCGCGCAGGCTAGCCGCCGCACCGATTTTCGCCACAAACGTCGTTCGCAGTGGCTTTAGAGGCGCCACGCCGGGTCGTGATCGCGCCGCGAGTGAGCCCTGGCGCACGTCGAAAGGGCCGTCAGACCCGGTTTGAGGGCCCCCGAGTGCGATTTGGCAATTCATCCCGTGTGTTTCCTTCACCGTCCGAGTGGTGCGTTTGCGGCCTCGGCGGGCGTCGACCCACCGCAGCGGCGGAAGCGCTGCCCACCTTCGCTCGTCCCCGCACCAAGGCCAGATCGGGTGCCAACCGCGCTCAGAGGGATCACGAGGCCCCGCGGCCGTTTTTCGGGTTTTCCCCGATGACGTTAAAGCCTTTTGAAATCGGCGACTTGAACCCGCATACAAAATTACACAAGTACGTTTGTAGACTACATGTGGGATAGAGCGAGCGAAATGAACCGCATCGCTATGAAATGTTCGGTCCCCGCCACGCTCATCGCGTTGGGTCTCGGGGCAACCGCATGCACCACGACCGCCGACGCCGACGAAGCCACTGCGGGTGGCAGCTGCAACGGCGCCAAATGTGACAGCGTCGAAGATGTCGACGTCGACGTCACCGACTCCGACGAGTTCACGCCGCACGACTATTGCGTGGGCGTTCGCGGCAACGGCCCGCTCATCACCAGCCACTTCGCGTCCCTCGCTCGCATCATCGAGCACTATGGTCTGGCCTCGGGGGTCTCGGGCGGCAGCTCGGGTTCGGTCTCGTCGTTCATGCTCGAGTCGATCCAGATGAACCCCGCGGTGACCCAGTGCGGCGCCGCGTCGTGCACCCCCGAGCAAGCGGCCAATCGCGCCTCCCTGCTGCTCAAGAGCATCCGCGGCTATGTCGATGTCCTGGGCACCACGGAGGAAGCGGCCGCGCTGAACCTGCTCGCCCCGCTGATGCGGGCGATCACCCAGGGCAACCTCGAAGAGCTGGCGCAGACCGATCCCGAGGCGGCCCGCGATGCCCTGGTCGCGCTGCTGGAGTCCGACGACCTGCGCAGCCTCATCAACCCCGAGCTCGTCGAGTTGCTCGAGAACTCGCCCGACCCCGCCTATCACGTGCAGGACATCCTCGGGGGGCTCACCGCCGCGGTGAACTTCCAGGCGGACAGCCCCGACATTCTCATGCGCCCGGGTCTCATCGACTTCGAGGCGCTCGGGGAGAAGTTCGGTCGCATCGCCAGCTTCTACGCGGGCTATGGCCGCTACGACGACACGGGCTTCGAGACCTTCATGGCCTCGTGCGCGGACCCGGGGCGCGGCCTTTTGTGGCCGGCCATCGCCGCCATTCGGACTGACAGCGGATCGACCTGCGGAGAGATCTACGAGCGGCTGGCCACCGAGTGGCGGGCGGACTTCGTCGCCAACGAAGACACCCTGCACTCGCGCATCGACGACCCCGTGGGCGCCAGCCTGTCCGCGCTCATCTCGACCTCGGTCATCACGGGAGAGAGTGCCAAGCGCTGGTCCGAGGCCCGCGACCTGTACTTCGCGGCCGAGGACTACACCCTCGAGATCGACTTCGACGAGGTGCGCTTCGGCTACTGGGGCACGGCCGAAGATCTGCAGCAGGTCGGCAACAACCCCATGCGATTCGACGACGGCAAGACCGAGCGCTTCATGTCGCTCGGCGACGGCACCTGGCGCGAGGCCCTGTCGTACTCCCCCGCCGAGCCCGGCCTGACCCGAGCCCAAGAGCTCCCCGATGGCGTCAACGTCTCGGCCGGCGGCTGGTCCGACCTTCACCCCACCCTCGTGCTGCGCAACATGGGCTGCGAGGACATCATCTACGTCAATCGCGTGGGCGGCGAGGCGGGCAGCTTCGCCCTCGGCGTCGCCACCCTGCTCGGCATGGACGAGGAGACCAGCGACGACCTGTACGGCCACGAGGGCGACAGCGCCTTCAACCGCTCACTGCGGGAGGCCGATGCGATCTGGTGCACCAACTGGAACGACCTGTCGGCGGCCAACGTCGACGAGGTGATGCAGGACGGCTTCAACGCCCCCATGGTCACCGACGACCCGACTTTCACCGCGGGCGCGCAGGCGTACGAAAACATCGACCCCGACAACACGTCACTCGGCTGCGCGGTGCAGTAACGATCCCCTGACCGGCCATGGCCGGAACCCCCTGCCGGGTGGAGGCCGACCCAGCCTTCACCCGGCTTTTTTTGGGCTCAGGTGATCGAGCAGGGCACCGATGACTTCGTGGCTGCCCGATACGCTGAGCTTTTCCTCTTGGGTCATCTCGGCGTAGGTGCGTGCGGGGCGGGATGGATCGGGTTGATCGTCGGGGATGAACAACGGGTCCCAGTGGAAGCCCGCGGAGCCGCGGGGCTGCTCGGCGATGACGCCCTTCCGCTCGACCTGGAAGACCTTCCGTGTCCGGCCATCGCAGTAACACGCTCCCCGGAGGGAAACCGCTCCCCGGTCTACGCCGGGTGGGATCTTCGCGCCGAGGTCCTGCTCCATCGCTCGCCAAAACGGCTGGACGAGCGTGCCCGGGAGGAGGTTGAAGTAGTTGATCTGCAGCCCCCCGTGCTCGACGAACACGGGGGCTCGCACGTGCTCCCAGGCCTTCAGGGCTTTTTCGCGGATCAGCTTGTCGTGGTCCGTCTCGAGGATCTCCTCGATTTCGTATTTTCCCCAGAGAACCTCGATGTCGCGGCCGGCCTTCAGCTTCGCGACGATGGCCTCGCACTCCTCCCACTTGCGCTCGTTCTTGGTGACGAAAAAGACCCGCATCTCAAGGCCCTCCCAGCTTCTCGAGGAAGTCGGAGATCTGTTGCGAGTGGTTGCGAGGCTCCAGCACCACCGCGTCGATGCCCCACTGCTCGAGCAAAGCTCGCTGCACCTCACCGAGCTCGAACGCCACGTAGTAGCTCCGATGCTCGAGCTGCTCACCGTAGTCCTTCGCCATGCGGTGCATGCGATGCCAGATGTAGCGGGTGTTGCGGTCGCTGAACCGATAGCCCATGAACAGGAACGAGTTGCCGAGCAGGTCGGCGCGTAGCCGCTGGTCGAAGGGCGACTCGAGAGCAAAGCGGTCGAAGTAGTCGCCTTCGGTGAGCACCAGCCGATGGCCCCCCGCGGCGGCCGTCTCCAGGTCGCCGTGGAACTTGAGCACTTCGACCGCGCCCTCGGGCACAGGGGCAGAAAAGTCGCCCAGCGTCGATCTCACCACCGTCGGCCGCTTCATGTCCTCGAAGGCTCGCTCGATGTGGTGCTCGTAGTTGGTGGTGTAGACGGTGCGGATCTCGGTCAGCCCCGCGAGGCTCTTGTGCTGGATCGACGCCACCCGTTTTTTGTCTGCCTTGGTCGAATGGAAGCTCTTGTTCATCCAGTCGACCAGTTCTTTGACCCCCTCCTTCTTTCTCAGCTCGTAGTAGCCGAGCAGCTCCGGGTTGTCGCCGTGCAGTTCGAACAGCTCGGGCTCGAACCCCAGTTCTTTGGCCGCGACCGCCACCAGCTCGTCCCACAGCGGAAGCCCCAGAGGCAGCGAAAACCCAGCGCCGATGAACGGGATGAGTCGACCGTCGCGGTAGCGCTCGCGAATCTTCGCGACCATCACCTCTTGCTCGGCCAACGCTGACGTCACGCCCTCAACATACCACCGGGGACACGACCTCCCGCGAAGAGATCGTGCCCCCGATGGGCCACCGATGAGTCCCCCGGGACTACTGGGGCACGGTGCAGCCGAGTCCGTCGAGGTTGCCCGGCGTGTTGTCTTCGACCACGGAGTTGGTGCACTCGACGACCGCGTAGCCATCCTGGTTGACAATGCCGCCCGCCGCCAAGCCGGAGGAGTGATTGTCCGTCACGTAGAGGCCATCGAGGGTCGCCGTCATGCCCTGCCAGTGGTCGGGGTTTTGGTGGGCCCGCAGGAGAAACCCGGTGAACGCGTCGTCGTTGCCGTGGACCCGCGTGTTGGTGACGGTGGCCTCCTGCACGTAGGACAAGAAGATCTGGTACTCGCCGTTGTTCCGAAACTCCGAGTTGGTGATCACGATGCCGTCGTCTTGGGTCGCCCGCATCCCCGCGCGCCCGTTGTTCTCGGCGCACACGTTGTCCCAGATCCCGTCCCCGGGAATCGCTCGCGCCGACGATCCCAGGCCATTTCGGCCGTTGTCGTTGAACCCGAACTGGGTGTTGTTGCGGGCCCAGATGTTCGTGGCCTGGATGAAGTTCTTGTGCCGGGCCACCACCCCGTACTCGGACAGCTCCACGCCGATGTCGTCGAGGGTCATGTTCGAGCGGTGAATGTTCGACTGGATCCCTCGCAAGGCGCCGCGAATGGTCAGCCCGGAGATGTTCGTCAGCCCCGTCGAGTCCGCTCGCACCCCGAGGTGCGTGAAGCCTCCCGCGTGCAGCAGGTCGATCACCGTGAGTTCAGAGCCTGCCCCCGTGATCGTGACGTCGGCCTGGCCAGCCAGCTCCACCGAAAGCGGATAGGTGCCTTCACACAGCGTGAGGGTCGCGTCTTCGTTGATGAACAGCTCGTAGGGCGCCCCGGGGATCGCCGCCATCACGTCCGCGGTGAGATCGACGACCCCGTCGGCGGTCTCGTAGAGCACACACTCGCTGCCCGGCGTGGGATGAGGCTCGACCCGACCGTCGCAGGCGCTGGGGGGAGGCGGCACGTAGCCCGGCGGCCACTGAATCGGCACGTTCGCGGTGATCCACAGCCCCTGGCCCGGCTCGATGGCGAAGTTCGTGCCCCAGCCCGGCGTGTAGTAGTGCACGAGCGTCTGCGTCGCGGTGTCCAGGGTGGTGATGGAGTGGACCCCCGGCATCTGCTCGAGCAGGCCATCGGCGTCGGTGGGCTCGAGGGACAACGGAGCCGCCAGCACCACGCCATTGGTGGGCAACATCATCGCCAGGTCGGCGTCCACGGGCACGAGCCCCAGCAGCCGGAACGAGGTCGGCGGCCCCGCGTTGAACACGGTCGGCGCCGCACCGAAGTCCCACGTGAAGTTCGCCTCGCCCATGCCGCGCCAGATGTTGAAGCCGCTGTCGTTGTCGTTGAAGGTCCAGATCTCGGTGAACTCGGGGTACGCCGCGTTGAGATCCTCGGCGTTGTTGAGACCCGCTTCGAGCAGCACCATCCCCACGTTGTTGTAGCCAGAGACCAGCGGCTGCACGCGCATCCCCGCCGTCGTCGAGGTGTCCGAAGCATCGCTGGTGATCCGCCAGTAGCGGCTCACCTCGGCCGCCCCTGCCCCTGCGATCGTGAACGACTCGGTGCCGCCCGTCGCGATGACCACCGAGCCCGCATCTCCCGGCGCAAAGTAGGGGTCGCTCGACTCCCACAGCGAGTACGACGTGGCGTTGGGCTGGGCGTCGAAGTCGATCTGCACGTCGTCACCGACCGCCGTGACGTCGAGGTCGAAGCCTGCCACCTGAGCCACCGGGCCAAAGGGTCCGGCCACGTCCCCGGCCGCCTCCGGCCGCGCGCCGTCCAGGTCGACCTCACCGAGCTCCATCTCGGCCACCTCGCGATCGATCTCCTCGCCTCCACAACTCGCAGCCGCGAGGGCCACCATCGCACCCAGTGCCACCCCGGCACGACGGGCGATGTCGCCCTTGCCCGTCGATGCAATTCCCCCCGCAACGCTCAGATTTCGATGATTTCGTCCCATGACTCGTCTCTTTCCCGTTGGTCCAGGCGCCCCGTTTCGAGCGCGACGGAGCAGTGCCGAGCCGAACTCGAATCGATTGCGAGATTCCGAAAAAAATTCTCAACGGTGTTCACACCCACGGAACGACGCGGCCGTTGGCGGCATGGTGAAGACGTGTCGATTGCCGCGATGAGCGAGCCCCAGCTGCTGGCGGCGTGGGGCGAAGGCCAGGGTCCTGCGGGAGAGGAGCTGTTTCGTCGCCACTACGACGGCATCGCTCGCTTCTTCCGCAACAAGGCGCCCCCCGATGCCCAGGAAGATCTAATCCAGAACACCTTCCTCGCCTGCGTCGAGTCCCGCGCCAAGTTCCGCGGCGACGGCAGCCTACGCTCCTTCCTCTTTTCCATCGCCCACCACGTGCTCTGCCGTCACTACCGCAAGCGGCGTGGGGTGCAGGTGCCGCTCGATACCGGCAAGGTCTCCGCCCAGGACCTCTCGCCCGGCGTCTCCACCCTGTGGGCCAAGCATGCCCGTCACCGCCAGCTGCTCGACGCCCTGCAGCGCATCCCCTTGGACTACCAGGTCGTGCTCGAGCTGTACTACTGGGAGTCGATGCCCGCGGGGCAGGTGGCCGAGAGCCTCGGCATCCCCTTGGGCACCGCCCGCACCCGAATCCGCCGCGGCCGACAGCTCGTGGAGGAGCAGCTCGCCCTCACCGAGACGCCGGACGCGAAGGAGCCGATCGACCTCGACCGCCGCGCGGCGGAGGTCCGGCGTCAGCTAACGCAAGAGGTCTGAGCGCGCTCAGTCGAGGTTGAAGCTGCCGCAGCCTCGGCCCACGCCGCCGCCACACAGCACCCGCTCCTCGAAGAAGCCGTAGGCAAGCTCGGCGTACTCGTAGGACCCGCCGCAACAGTGACCCGAGCACGCGGTGGTGGAGAAGTCGACCTCGTTGCCGAAGCCCATCAGCGCCTCGGAGTTGGACTGCGCGGAGTCGTAGAGGAAGTCGTCGGCCGCGATCTCGAAGCGCGTGGGGAGCCGGCAGGCCTCGGTCGAGGGCTCGATGTAGTCGGGGCTGCTGGCGGAGCCACAGCTGAGCTGGACGGCGGCGAACACCTCTTGGAAGCGATAGAAGATGCGACCGCCGATCCACGCCCCCGCGGAGACCCCCGTGCCATAGGTGCGCTCGATGTCGATGTCATAGCGCGAGCCGACGTCGTCGAGGATGTTGCGCAGGTACGCGTCGGTCTGCGGCTGGTAGTTGTCCCAGCCGTTGTCCGACTGGCCACCATCGACCTGCTGATGGGGCTCGCGCGGGGTGACGAGGATGAAGCTGGGGTCGCTGTCCCAGTAGTTGCCCCACTGACCGCTGACCGCCCCGGGGTTGCCCTCGTCGCCGTGCAGCGAGATGACCAGGGGCAGCGGGGTATCACCAGGCGGCGGCGCGAGCACGTCGTACTGGCCGCTGGTGACCTCGACGCCATCGTAGGTGGTGGTGCCCGGGGGATATGCGACTTCGTAGGTCGTCCAGCGACCGGTCACGCCTCCCTCGCCGCAGGTGTGGAAGAAGGTGTCTTCGTTGAGGGTACACGAGGTGCTGCACTCGTCGTCGTCGTCGGCATTGCCGTCGTCGCACTCTTCTCCGGGATCGACGACTCCGTCGCCACAGGTGCCCGCGGGGTCTCCGGTATCGACGTTGGGACCGGTGCCGTCGTCGGCTCCCGTGTCCTCGGGGTTGTCGCTGGTGCCCGGTTGGCTGACGTCGTCGGTCTCGGCTCCGCCGTCGGTCATGTCGGTGTCGCCACCCGTGGCCGCGCCCGGCTCGAGCCCAGAAGAGTCATCGCCACAGGCGGCGGGAACGAGGACCAGGAACAACGACAGCGGGACGGTGGAACGATGGGACATGACGCAGACGCTCTAGGCATGTAGACCGAGGCGCGAAGGGACACCGCCTCGGAAAAGGGGGGGCACGACCACTACGACTGATCGTGGCGACGACGATTGTGCCGTGAGTCCCCACTGATGTCGGTACGCGGGGCGACAGGAAAAACCGGCGCCCGCGGAGCTCGGGGTAATCGCGGTTGGCCCTGCCTCGAAACCGTCTCAGGCTCGTTGAGCGCCGGTCATCATCAGCCCGGCGAGCGTGTGGCATCGTGGGGTCGGTGACCCACGAAACCGCACTCGCGCTGACGCTGACCATCGAGGGAATCGTCGGGGGCGGCCTGCTGCTCGGGTGGCTGCAGCTACGAAGAGGCGAGCTTGGGCGGGGCATCATGATCGTGTTGGCGGCGAGCCTGCTCACCCACCCCGCGGCCTGGCAGGCGAACCGCGTGTGGCTGCTCTCCCTGCCCTTCCCCCCGCGCGCGGCGATCATCGAAGTGAGCGTCGCGCTGGTGGAGGCGATGATCCTGCGCTTCGCCCTGCGAGCGATGATCGACGACGGGGCCGAGCGCGTGACGTGGGCGCGATGCCTGGTGGTGAGCTTCGTGATGAACGCGGCGTCGTTCGGCTATGGCCTGCTGCGATTGCTCTGAATCCCGACGAGGGCGAGCAGGAGGATCGGCACTTCGATCCACGCGTGCACGGCCGCGAAGATCCCATAGCCCCGGCGCGCCGCGGCGAAGTCGAACGCGAAGGGCACGAGCGCGAGCATGGTGGCGGCGAGGATCCACGGCCACCAGCGCAGGCTCGGCCAGCGCATTCGCCCCTGCGCGGACGCGGGCAGGGAACGCGGCAAGACCAGCAACACCGCGATGTAGTGGGCGCACTGCAGAAACACGCACGCACAAAACAGGTGCAGGGCGCGGAGCGGATCGAGAGCGGCCACGGGCAAGTAGGCCTTCATCGCCTCCTGGAGCGGGCCGTAGCCCAAGGGGCTGACCTCGGGCGCCACCCAGCCCGCACTCGCCAGCACCCGCCAGGGTGCCCCGCTGGCGATGACCAGAGGAATCGCCACGAACACCACGAGGCAGGCCGACAGCGCACGCCGACGTTGGGGGCCCGAGGTCCGCTCGGCGATGAAGCCGACCGGAGTGAAGTTGTGCAGGACCGCGATGGTGAGCAGACCCGCTGCGGGCTCGAGCACGATCGCGAACGCCAGTAGTCCCGCCACCACCAAGCCAATCCCGCCCGTCCATCGGCTCCGTCGAAACAACGAGGGCAGCACCAGGGCCACGAGCGACAGCCCGAGCCCCAGCTCGATGACGAGGTTGATCGGGCGCCCGATGACGCCAGCCATGGTCGCGCTGCGCGTGACCACCACGCCGAGCAACACCACCACCATGGTCCGGGCGAGCGCGTCCCCGAGCCCCCGGCCGAATCGCAGGTCGACGTAGCGAAGCTCGGCCACCACGTGGGCCAAGCCGAAGGTCGCCAGCGTCAGGGTATAGGTCGCCAGCGGCCAGACCACGCTGACCAGGGCGGCGACGCTCAGTCCGAGCGCGACCGTGACGGCCCAGGCCCGACCGAAGCGATGAGGGTTCATCCCCGGCGCCGACGCACGGCGAGCCCGAGCAGGCCGAAGCCGAGGATCAAGCTCAGCGCCGAGGTGCCCGTGGGATCGAACGCGCAGCGGTTGCCCTTGGACACGGGCGCCGGCTTCTCGCCATCACCATCGGCCACGACGGCCCCCTGCTTGGCACCGTCGCCCTGCGGCACGGGCTCGGCCGCCTTTTCGTCCTTGGGCGGCTCGGCTCCAGCGACACAGCGCACGCAGTCGTACTCCTCGAAGCCGGGTGCCCCGTTCTCTTCTCGGTTGCTGTAGTCCAGGCGCGAGCATGTCGTCTGCTGGCAGTAGCCGTCCTGCCCCTCGAACGAGCACTTCGTCCCGGCCTCGGAGCACGCCTCCTCGGCGGGATCGATGACATCGGCCCGCGCATCTGCCACCCACGCCCCACCGAGTGCAATCGCGAGCAGGAACGACGAGCCGAGACCGATGCGCATGCCCACGATGGTAACGCATGCCACAGCCAAAGGTGGATCAACCGCGACGACGCCAATACCCCGCCAAGACGCTGCCGATGAGCGAATGGAACAGGCTCGAGATCGCTGCGGGGATCGCCACCATGGGGCTGGCGAAGTTGTTGCGGGCCAGCACCACCCCCAAACCGGAGTTCTGCATGCCCACCTCGATGGAGACGGTGCGCGCGACGGGGATCGCCTGACCCAGCGCGCGGCACAGGCCGTACCCCGCGGCGAAACCGAGCGCGTGCATCAGGGCGACCGCGCCGACCAGCCGTAGGCCCGAGGCCATGATCTGCGCCCGGCCGGCCCCGATGATCGACGCGACGATCAGCACGATGGCCACCACCGCCACCACCGGGGCCACGGGCACGATCCGGGCGCTCATCCGTCCGGCGAAGCGCCGCAGCACCAGCCCCAACCCGACGGGCAGCAGGACTACCTGCACCGTGCTCATGAACAGACCCAGCGGATCGACCTCGACCCGGCTGCCCACGAGCACCGTGGTCAGCACGGGCGTGGCCGCGACCGCGAGCATGGTGGACACCGCGGTCATGGACACACTGAGGGCGACGTCGGCCCGAGCGATGAACGCAATGACGTTGGACGCCGTGCCGCCCGGGCAGCACGCGACCAGCACCAAGCCCACCGCCAGCTCCCGCGGCAGGCCCATCGCCACCCCGATGCCGTAGCCGAGCGCGGGCATGACCGTGTACTGGAGGGCCACCCCCAGCAGGATCGGCCGCGGTGCCCGGACCACGCGACCGAAGTCCTCCACCGTCAGGGTCAGCCCCATGCCCAGCATGATGAGGCCGAGCCCGATGGTGATGAACGGGCCGCGAAACCAGGTGAAGGCCGGCGGATGCACCAGCGCGACGATGCTGGCGGCCAAGACCCAGACGGGAAAGAGGCTGACCAGAAGCTTCACGCGAGCAAAAAAAACGCCCGCGGGGCTCCCTGGGAAACCCCGCCGGCGGTGAAGTCAGATTAGCACGCGGCTACCAGAGGTCCAGGGTCGTGCGAAGCATCGCCTCGCACACCGCGTAGGGATCGGCATTCGCGGCCGGACGGCGATCCTCCATGTAGCCCTTGCCCTCCTCGGCCACCATGCGGGGAACCCGAATGGACGAGGTGCGGTCCGCGACGCCCCAGCGGAACTCGCGGTAGGAGCACGTCTCGTGGAGGCCGGTGAGGCGGCCTTCGTTGCCGTGGCCGTACATCGCGAGGTGGCGTCCGTGCTGCTCCTTGAACTTCTCGCAGGTCTTCTCGATGACGGCCTGGCCGCCCTCGGAGCGCATCGCCGCGGTGGAGAAGTTGGTGTGCATGCCCGCGCCGTTCCAGTCGCCGGGGACCGGCTTGGGGTCGAGCGTGGCCGAGACGTCGTAGTCCTCGCCGATGCGGTACAGCAGCCAGCGCGCCAGCCACAGGTGGTCGGCGGCCATCAGGGCGTTGGCCTCGGGACCCCCGCACTGAAACTCCCACTGGCCGGGCATGACCTCGGCATTGATGCCCGTGAGGCGAATGCCCGCGTCGAGGCACGCCTTGAGGTGCGCCTCGGCGATGGGTCGGCCGTAGACCTCGTCGGCTCCGACACCACAGTAGTAGGGGCCCTGCGCGGCGGGGAACCGGCGCTCGGCCGGGAAACCCAGGGGCCGCGAGCCCTTGAACATGGTGTACTCCTGCTCGAACGCGACCCACGAGTCGCAGTCGTTGCCGCCCTTGTCCATCACGTCGCTCAGGCGCGAGCGGAGGTTGGTCTCGTGGGGGGTGCCGTCGGGGTTGAGGACCTCGCACAGGACGAGATAGCTATCCCCACCGCGTACGGGGTCGGGGACGACGCAGGCGGGCTTGAGGATTCGGTCGGAATCGGCGCCCGGGGCCTGGTTGGTGCTCGAGCCGTCGAACTGCCACACGGGGAAGTCCTTCGGTTCGATTCCTACATTTTTGTAGATTACGCGGGTCTTCGAACGCAGCAGCGCGGTGGGCTCGGTTCCGTCGATCCAGATGTACTCTGCAAGTCGTGCCATTGTTGTGGCTCCTTCTCGGGCGAGGACATGGGCCTCGCTGGTTCTAGAGCAGAGCAATGATTGGGCCCGAAGGCGGGATGGTTGGGGGTTTTCGTTTGTGATCAGGAGGTTACGGGGGTCGAGGGGCTATTGAAGGGTGGGGATTTAACGACAAACTTGTAGGAATTGGGATAAAGCTACAAAAATGTAGGAACTTTCCTACGGGATCGGCTGGGGTTGGATCGGGTGATTCCTGGTTGGGATCTTGGGGGTTCCGGTTGGGGAACGGAGTGTGGTCATGCGGATTGTGCGCGGTGGGGGAGCGGGATCGCGTGGGGTGTGGGGAGGGCGCATCTGGGCTTCGATGAGGGGGCTCGGTGGAAGCTGTGGGGAGCGTGCGTCTCGGCTTCGATGGGGGGCTCGGCGGAAGCTGTGGGGAGAGGGCGTCTCGGCTTCGGTTGGGGGTGGCTCGGTGGAAGCTGTCGGGAGAGTGCGTCTCGGCTTCGATGGGGGGTGGGGGGCCCTGTTGACGGCGGACGCCTACCCCGGGGACGTGCTCGCCGGCGAATTGGAGGCCGGGGGTGCTTGGAGCTACGGGTCGTCGCCGTCTGCGCGCGACCGGGGGCCCCTTCCGCCTACGCGGGTGCCCCCCGCTACTCGAACTCGGAAGGGTCTCGGGCTTCTCCACGCTCTGCCGCAACCGTCCTAGCTCTCCGCGAGGCACGCCACATCACAGAAGTCAAGGGCGTAGTCAACGAAAAGAGGCAACCGACCGAGGTAGCGCGAGGGCTTCGCCCTAACATTA
>JBCCHT010000024.1:0-208013 GCA_039028615.1 Myxococcota bacterium
CAAACGGTCAAATTCGAGTTGCCTCACCACTCATTCCTAAATTGAACCGGCATCAACTTCAGTTGAAAAACCGTACATGTCCTGAATGACTAGGCGCGTCGGAACTCGACTCCGGCGGGGGAGCGAGCACGAGCCCGAGCACAATTGCTGCCACGCCGGTCATCGTGATGCCGCCTCCGGTCGCGAAACGGGCCAGGAGCGTTCGCCCCAGGTCGATCGCGAGGACTGTCGCAGTGCTGCTACCATCGCCGGCCGACGGTGGCGTCCGAACCCATGAGCGAGCCGACCCGTACGGAGTCCGACGAGATCGGTCCGGGCACGGTCTTGGGCCAGCGCTACCAAGTGCAGCGCTTGCTCGGTGAAGGGGGCATGGGCCGAGTCTATCTGGCCTTCGACTCGCGTGCGCAGGTCGAGGTGGCGGTCAAGGTGCTCACCGACGATCGACCCATTCCCAAGGCCGCCGAGCGCTTCCAGCGAGAAGCGGGGGCCATCGCTCGCATCGAGCACGAGAACGTGGTGCGCATCTCCGACGTCGGCGAATCGAACCGCGGCGGGCTGTACTACGTGATGGAGTACCTCGATGGGGAGGAACTCGCCGACACCCTCGACCGCGAAGGCCCGATGCTGTGGCCCCGGGCGCGGGACATCGCCCTTCAGGTCTGCGACGCCCTGCACGCGGCCCACGAAAAAGGCGTGGTGCATCGCGACCTCAAGCTCGAGAACTGCTTTCGAGTTCGGCGCGGCGAAGACCACGACTTCATCAAGATCCTCGACTTCGGCGTGGCGAAGCTCTTGGGCCCAGACCAAGACGATGGGGGGCGCCTCACGGGGACCGGAGCCACCGTGGGCACGCCGGCCTACATGGCGCCGGAGCTGTGTCGCGGCAAGAAGGTCGACCACCGCGTCGATGTGTATGCGCTCGGCGTGATGCTCTTCGAGCTGGTCACCGGATCGCTGCCCTTCACGGGGACCGGTTTTCTCGACGTGGCCATGCAGCACATGCAGGAGCCGCCGCCGCCCTTGACCACGCACCTGGAGCCCGAAGAAATCCCGGCCGGGCTGCAGGACGTGATCTCCCGGGCCCTGGCCAAGCGTCGCGAAGATCGGTTCCCCACGATGGCGGCGTTCGCCCGCGCCTTGCTGGTGGTGGGCACCGAGCAGGCGCACACCCTCGCGACTCCGCTGAGTGCCTCGGTCAGCATGCCGACCTGGACGCGTGGCGGGACCGAGCCGGCACTGGAGGCGACGAGCGAGTCGATCACCGGGCGCACCCAGGTCGTCGACTCGGCGGTGGGAGCCGTCACTGCCCAAGACCACACGCCGCCGCCCGTCTCCCGCTGGGGGACCGTGCTGGCGGTCGCCGTGTTGGTGGCGATGGTGGGGGGCGGAGCGTGGTGGGCATGGGCGGGGGGCCGACTCCCGGGCGTGCTCGCGCCCGACGAGTCCGTCGCGGATGTCACCACCATCCGCATCGAGGACGACGAAACCGTCGAGAAGGTCCCGCTCGAGCCCCCGGCCGAGCCTGCGGGGACGAGCGCCGCCCAGGCCGAGCCGATCGCACCATCGCCGACCGAAGCGGCGGAGATCGAGCCGGAGGTTGCCGGGTCGACGGGCGCCGTCGACGAGACCGATGGCACGGATACGGGGGCCGAGCCGATGCCCGAGGAGACGCCGTCGCGTCCGACGGCGGCTCGCAAGGGCTACTCGCGCGCCCAGATCGCCGCCGCGATGCGAGGGGTCCGGCCTCGGCTGACGGCCTGCGTCGGCGACGTGACCGGAGGCAAAAAGGGCGATCGGGTGCGCCTGGTGATGGACGTGCACCGGGTCTCCGGGGAGGTGCTCTCCGTTCGCACGCAGTCCCACGGCACGACCGCGGCCGCGGAGGAGTGCGTGCGGCAAGCGGCTCGCAAGGCTCGATTCGCTCGGGGCGGCCGAGGGATCGAGCGCATCACTCGAGCGGTCACGCTCTAGCCGCGGAGCATCGAGGCCGCCCGCGGGACTCACCCCGGAACTCCGAGAATTACGCACCAGTTCTCGATCAGGCCCACGCCGCTCGCCGCATCGACGCGCAGCGTCCAGGTGCCCGCGACATTGGTCTGCCCCAGCAGCGGAGCCAGGGGCTGCACGGGGGTGACCATGCCTTGGACCGCGATGAACTCCCCGGGGATGCACAGCTCGGAGGCCGAGCCGCTGCCCAGGTCGTCGAACACGGCCTGGAGGTTCTCGCCCTCGCAATCGGGTTGGTCGAGCAGCTGGACGACGGTGCCGTCGGGCGCCACCAGCTCCAGGCGCAGCTCGGCCAGCAGCGGGTGCTGCATGCGGATGCCGATCGTCACGTCGACCACGTTCGCCGTGGCGGGCACGTCGAGGGGCAGCTCGAACGAGGGCATGCGGGCGTCCATCTTGGCGCCCGCCGTGCAGTGCTGGATCACGGGCGGCGGCTCGCCGGTCGACGACGAGTCGGCCGGGGCGGGGCCCGTGCCCGGGTCGTCCTGGTCGGTGGTCACTCCCGTGTCGTCGAGCGAGCCCGACGCGGCGCTGGTCATCGCGTCGCTGGTGGCACCCAGGCTGTCGGTGGCACCGGTGCCTGCGTCCAGCTCGACCGGGACCTCTCGGATCTCACCGCAACCAAGGGCGGTACCCAGCACCACCAACGAGAGCCCGAGGGGACGAGTGCGCATGGACGAGCTACGGTATCAGCCCCGCCGCAGTTTCGTCCGTGTTTCGTTGCGTCCCGAATTCGCCACGAGACGGTTGACGGGCGGAAACCGGGAGGAAACCCGTCGTACCGCCCGCCCTGGCGCGTTTGGTGTGTTGGGCCTCGCTCAGTAGGAGATGCCCGCACGCCGATACACGAAGCCCAGCAGCCACAGCGGACCGATGAGCAAGAACTGGAGATCCTGGAAGAACGAGGGCTTTTTGCCCTCGATGATGTGACCGATGAACTGGCCGATCCACGCCACCACGAAGATGAGTAGCGACGACACCCACAGCGGCATGGGCAGGGCCTCGAGGGCGATGGCGCCCAGGTACAGCCCTGTGCTCACCACGAACATACCCAGGGCCAGTCGCACCGACATCAGCAGGTAAAAGCCCAGGCCCAGGCCCAGCACGAGCGTGGCCGGGTTGAGCCAGCTGGCGCCGAAGGTCACGGGGATGGAAGCGAGCAGGCCGAAGAGGCTGAGCACGATCGCGGGGATGCAGAGCCAGTGGATCAGCTTGTTCGTGGCGTTTTGGTGGCTCTCTCCGTAGAGCTCGAACCATTGATCGGCGGTCTTCATGACGTTCGTTCCTTCCTCAGGGGGCCGGGGCCAGTAGGTAGCTCGTGAGCATGCGGGACAGCTGCTGGACGTGGGCGTCGCGGTCGGGCGCGCGCTCGGTCTGCCACAGCTCGGAAAAGACGATGGACTCGCGGAGGTAGCCGGCCGTCATCAAGATGGCCTGCTCGACGGCGAGCACCGGGTCGGGGTGCTGCATCTGCTCGCGGTGCACGAGCCACGACGACGCGGCCAGGCGCAGCAGCGAGGCATTGAACTCGCGGGTAGGGCCGGCGAAGGCGGTCTGGCGGCGGGCCTGCACGATGACCGCCCGCAAGACCCCGCGGCGCTCGAGGTGGAAGTCGACCAGGACCTCGAGCTGCTGCTTCAGCAGCTCGGACAGCGGCACCGACTGCGCACGGTCGGGAGCGAAGAGCGTGGCCAGGGTGACCGAGACCTCCTCGAACAGTCGCTGCCGCAGGTGATCGAGCAGCACGTCCTTCGACTCGACGCGACCGTAGAAGGTACCCACCGAGCAGCCCGCCTTCTTACAGATGGCACCGACGGTGACCTCCTCGAAGGTCTGGGTGTCCAGCGCGGTCTCGAACGCATCGAGGATGCGCTTGAGGGTGCGACGGCTTCGCTGCTGCCGGGGCTCGGCGATGGCGCTGGAGGAGGGCATGGCTGGTGTTCGATAACTCGAATCCGAATCCGTGTTCGGATTCTGGCCGGGAACCCGGACGAACGCAATCGGAAATCTCGAGAATCGAGATCTCTCAGCGAATTCAAAGGGTTGGAGATGTGCGCGCGCTACACGTGGCGGGCGATTCCCGCCGCCAGGCGCTCGGCGGCGGCCGGGCAGAGCCGGAACCACAGCTCCGGTTCGACCAGCTCCAGCTCCATCACCGCCAGTTGTCCGTCGTTGTCACGGATCATGTCGACACGACCGTAGAGCGGCGCGGGATCGCAGGCGGCCATGGCTTTCTCGGCGAACGCGATCTCTTCGGCCGTCGGCGTATACGGATGCACGGTGCCGCCGTAGTCGTCTTGCACGCGAAAGTCACCCGCCTTGGCGACCTTGCGCAGGGCGTGGGTGAACTGACCGTCGATCACCACCAGCGTGGTCTCGCCGTCCTCGATGATGGCCCGCTGAAAGGGCTGGAGGATCATCGTCTGACGATCGAAGAGCTCTGCGACGGAGGCCTGCACCTGCGCGGCGTTCGAGGCATCGACGCGATGGGTATGCCGCGCCGCGCCCGAGACGGCAGGCTTGAGCACGGCGCCCTCGAGCCCGTGCGCCTCCAGCATGGCCGCGAGGTCGACCGGCGTGCCTGGCTCGATGAACAGGCTCGGCACCGTATGGACGCCGCGCTGCTCGAGATCCTGCAGGTAGTGCTTGTCCACGTTCCAGCGCACCAGCGGCGCGGGGTTGAACAGCGTGGTCTGCTCGGCCGCCCGATCCAGCCAGGCGAGGAATTCTTCGAAGCGTTCGAAGTAGTCCCAGGTGGTGCGAAAGACCGCGAGCGGGAAGTCGGACCAGCGCACGTCCTCGCGGGACCAGGCGACCCGCCGCGACCCGATGCCCAAGGCCGTCAGCGCATCGATGACCAGCCCGTCTTCCTGCAGGATGTTGTCGGTGTACCAGTGCCCCGGCGACAGCTCCTCGAAGCGAGGATCCGTCAGCAGGGCGATGGTGGGCGTGGCACCCGTCACGGCTTGGCCTCGACGCCGAGCTGATCGAAGAGGAACGCGAAGCCGTCGACCGTCTGCTCGACGCGAGCATGCAGCGGGGTCCCGCCGCCGTGCCCGGTATTGGCGCTCGTACGAAGCAGGACGGGCCGGTCGCCGCCCGTGGCCGCTTGTAGGCGCGCGGTCATCTTGCGCGACTGCATCGGGTCGACCCGCGGATCGTTGGCTCCGGTCATCATCAGCACCGCGGGGTAGGTCTTGCCGTCGACGACGTTGTGGTAGGGCGAGTAGGCGTGCAGGGCTTTGAACTGCGCGGGGTCCTTCACCGTGCCGTACTCGACGATGTTGAAGGCGCCATTGGACGAAAGCTCCACCCGCAGCATGTCGTAGATGCCCACGTGCGACACCACGGCCCGCATGCGGTCGGGGTGCTGGACCAGCGCTGCGCCCATCAGCAGCCCCCCGTTGCTCCCGCCCTCGATCGCCAGGTGCTCCGTGTTGGTGTAGCCGCCGTCGATCATGTGCTGGAGCGCCGCGTCGAAGTCGTCGAACACGTTCTGCTTCTGGGTCAGTCGCCCCGCCTCGTGCCACGCGTCGCCGAACTCGCTGCCCCCGCGAAGGTTGACCACGGCCAGCACGAAACCGTGACGCAGCAGCACCGACCACGTCGAGCGCTGGCTGGGGGTGATGTTGACCCCGAAGCCGCCGTAGCCCGTGACCAGGCAGGGGTTGCTGCCGTCGAGCTTCGTGCCCTCGCTCATGATGATGTTGACCGGGATCTTCGTGCCGTCGAGCGAGGTTGCCATCTCGCGGCGGACGTCCACGCCGGAGAAGTCGGCGGGGGACGAGGCCGACAGTGGGCTCTTGGTGGTGGTGCCCGCCTTCGCGTCCCAGCGATTCCAGGTCAGGGGCTCCACGAACGAGGTCGTATCGAAGAGCAGGTCGTCGCCACCGATGGGGACCATGGCGTGCACGGCCGACACGGGAGGGCTGTCGGGGGTCGCGGCCGGCGTGCCGTCGAGGTCGAAGCTGCGCAGCTCCGAGGGCCCGCCCGTCTGGTACATGACGTACAGGCGCGAGTCGGTCGCCACCACCGTGCCGCTGCTCCAGAAGCTGGTGACCAGCGTGTCCGTACCTTCGGCGATGATCTCCTTGGCCGTGTCCACCTGAGGCTTCTTCGCCGAGGTCACCAGCAGGCGGCCCCGCGGGGCCTTGGCCCGCGACACCACGAAGAGCTTGTCGCGTGGCCCGAAGGCGAGGTGCACCACGCGGTCCCCGAACTCGCTGAGCTGAGTCCAGGTGCCGTCGGGCTGGCGCAGGTAGTGGCTGAACTCGCCGCCGTCGCCCTTTTGCACGGTCGCCAGCACGCGGCCGCTGGCATCGTCGGCATCGAGCTGGATCTCCGCCACGCGCACGAAGTCCTCGCCCAGCTCGTAGCGATCGTCGGCGACCGGAGTGCCCAGCGCGTGAAAGTACAGCTGCTGGTAGAACGCCATGTCCTCGGGCGGTCGCTGCCCCTCGCGCGGGTACCGGGTATAGAAGACGCCCTTGCCGTCGGGGGTCCACGCCAGGTCGCCGCCCGCCGTGCCTCCGTTGACGCGCTCGAGGGTCTCGAACACTTCCTCGCCGCTGGCCACGTCGTAAAAGTGCACGTCGCCGCTCTCGCTGCCGCCCTTGGACAGCGAGACCGCGAGGGTCTTGCCGTCGGGGGAGGGGATGAACCAGTCGACCGAGATCGAGCCTTCGGCGTCCAGCGCCTCGGGATCGAGCAAGATCCGCTCGCTACCCAGGTCGTCGGGATCGTCGAGCACCACGATGAGGCGCTGGGGCTTGGGCGGCTGACGCTTGCTCGCGAACAGCTTGCCGCCGGCCGGGTGCAGGCTGCCGTACGACACGATGGGCGCCGCCAGGATCTTCTCGACTTGCGGTCGCAGGACCTCGGCTGCGGGCAGGCCGTCGAGGTAGTGGCGCGTGTATTCGTTCTGAGCCGCGGCCCAGGTGATCACCTGCTCGGCGCTGCCGTCCTCGAGCCAGCGGTAGGGGTCGGAGACCTCGACACCGTGGTAGTCGTCGACCACGTCGTCGGCCTGCGTGGCGGGCACGGGCGGTGGCCCGTGCATCGTCGCGGGGTCAGGCAGTGGCTTGCACGCCGTGGGAACGAAGCCGAGAGCGAGGACGAAAGCGATCGACAGGCGCCGCATGCCGTCGACTTATCACGGTTTTTCTCTGCCGCCGTGCCCTTGGTTGCGATCACGTTATGCTGCGCGCGACATGTCCAACTCGGTCCGTGCTTCCCACATTTTGCTCATGTACAAGGGCTCGATGCGCTCGAGCGCCAGCCGCTCCCAAGACGAGGCGAAGGCGCTGATTCAGAAGCTGCACGACGAGGTCCACGGTGGCGGCGACTTTGCCGCCCTGGCCAAGCAGCACTCCGACTGCCCCTCGTCGGCCAAGGGCGGAGACCTCGGCAACTTCGGTCGCGGTCAGATGGTCGCCGCCTTCGAGGAGTCCGCGTTCGGCATGGACGTCGGCCAGACCAGCGGCATCGTCGAGACGCCCTTCGGCTACCACTTGATCCAGCGCACCGGCTGAGCACCGTTGATTTACAAGATCTGCAGCGCCGAAGACTGGGCCGCGTGCCAGCGCGAAGGTCGGCTCCCCTGGGCGGAGGTCGATCGTCGCGATGGCTTCGTGCACCTGTCGGCGGCGCATCAGCTCCAGGGCACCGCGGCCAAGCACTTTCGCGGCCGCGACGGCCTCGTCCTGCTCGAGGTCGACCCGCAGCGACTGCCGCCGGACTCCCTGCGCTGGGAGGTCTCCCGCGGTGGCGACCGTTTCCCGCACGTCTACGCGGATCTCCCGCACACCGCCGTGATCCGGGCCGAACCCGCGCCCCTGGGCCCCGATGGTGTGCCCCAGCTGCCCTTCGGCCCGAACGATAAAGATTAGATCGGTCGTCACACTCGGCCGTTGAGGGAAGCCATGCGACTTCCCTCCAAGCTTCTCGGTCAGGTTCGCGTGGGTGTCGGTGTGGGCGCCGTCGTGCTCGGAGGCTGCGACCTCGCCGAGCCCGTGGCCACCACCGCCGCGGCTGAAGTCGCCGCCGAGGCCTCCGAGATGCAGCCGCAGGCGCGCCCCAAACACGAGCCCATGCTCCTGTCGCGCCACGTGGTCGAAGCTGCCGAAGAGGTCCGCACCAAGTCCGCCCCGCAGAAAGCTCCGACTATCCGGGCCGAGGTGAGTGCGCCGCAGTCGGTGCAGATCGGCGACGGCAAGGGCTTCGTGCCCTACATCGACCCGATTGCCGAAGGCATCATCGCGACCGCCGGGCCCACCCCACGGCCTCGTATTCGCCGGCATAAAAAGCAGGTCGACGAGCCCTGCGAGACCGGCAAGGTCGAGGTTGGCTCGCCGAGCGGCTGGGACTGCCCGGCCTGTGGCCGCGGCTAGGGGTCTCCGCTGGCCATCGGTCGTGAATCCCCACTATCGTTGGCCGCTGTGCTCCCGAATACGTCGGGGTTTCGAAGGGCCTCGATGAGCCCCTTCATCGCTGCTCGATCGAGTTCATTGTCGACGGTCGTCGATGTATCCGTGGTCAGGGATGGATAGCTCTCCGCCAGCTCCTGCGCGACGTCATAGAACTGCATGCGGAGTGGGTTGTTGCCGTGAAGCGGGACAGTGGAGGGCGGCTCTCGTCGAGATCCCAAGCGGCTGAGCTTGTTCTTCATCCAATGCAGCCCCTTGCGAACCAACTTCTCGACACGGATGGACAACCGCTCGATTCGCTCGAATAGGGTGCGGGGCGGTATTCGAGGGACTTTCGGCAGAACCGCTCGTAGGTCGCGGCGCACCTGAGGCGTGATGAACTCTTGCCCGTCCGAGTTCGCGGGCCAGAAAGAATTCGCCGCTTTGGCCCGTTTCCCGAGCGCCTCCGCCCCGAACAGCACCTCGAGCGTCTTCGAGATCGACGTGTGGTCGAGCTGCGTGTCGAAGATGGTGCCCGCTCGGATCCACGGAGACATGATGATCGCGGGGACGCGTGGCCCCAGACGATCGAATGCAAACTCGTAGCCGTCGTCCGTGGAGTACCGCACCTCGTCGGGCGGGACGGCTCGGGGGGGCGGCTCGTGATCGAAGAAACCACCGTGCTCGTCGTAGACGAGTAGGAAGAGGGTCTTGGAAAACAGCTCGGTGTTCGCGGTGAGGGCATCGTGAATCTTCGCGATGAGGCGCTCACCTTCGACGAACTCCTCTGCGGAGTCTGCTTGTCCCGGGTGTTGACTGTTTCCAGAACCGACCAAGCCGTAGTCGGGCTCTACCCACGCGAGGTGCGGGAGTGTGTTGTCTTCGATGTCGCCGAGGAGGTCCCGGTGGCTACGAAACCGACCCGCGGTACGAAGAGCAGGGTAGGTGGCGGCGAATGGGACGTCCTCGTGGTAGATCTTCCATTCGCGACCCGTGGCTTCGACTGCGCTGAAGATCGTGGGGCGGCTCTTGCCGATGTTGCCGCGGACGTAGTTGTCGACTTCGCCGTTGGATGTTCCCGAGAACGCGTAGTCCCGGTTGGGAAAGGTCTGCCCGGGTACGGAGCAGAACCACCGGGTGCATACCGCATACTCCTTGGCCAACGTCGAGATGACCGGAATCTTCGATTCGTCCATGCACTGCATGACGCGAAGGGCATGTTTTCGCGCCGCGCCTCTGGAGAACAGCGGTCGCAACTTGCTGCTGTAGTAGTTCCGAACAAAGCCACGCATCTTCGGGGCTGGAAGTGGTTCGCTGGGGGCTGGCAGCCAGTCCTTGGGGGCGTCTTCGTTCCCGAAGATTTGCTGGATCGCGTCGATGTGGTCGTGGCCAGGGCCCACGATCTCGTAGCGGGCCTTGGCATCGACACCACGTCCCTTGCGCATCTCAGCAGAGTATTTGTTCGGGTGGGCGCCCGCCCGGAGGCGTGGATAGTTCGGCGACGGGTGGTCCAGAAAGCCGAGAAGATGATCGAACGACCGGTTCTCCATCATGAGGACGATGACGTGTTCAATCTGCGGCACGGCGTCTCCAGGCTCTTCCGAAGTCGTGGAGCGAGCTCCGCGGTCTCGAGGAAGTGGTCGTGCCTGGTAGTGACCAGCGGCTACGATCCCGTCACGCCGAAGTCGAAATTCTCCGAAAGGGCGAAAAATCCGGCCTTTGGCGCCTTCACTCGACGATGGGACTGGTCCCCACCGCAGCGGCTATGCTGCTCGTTGCCCATGGTCCACGTCGGCCTGTCGTTGATGATCGAGGAGCCCTTTCGCCGGGCGGTGCTCCCGTTGTTCGAGGAGGGAGTCGTCGACGCGCTCGAGCACAGCTTCGAGGTCGGCTGGGGACGACAACCACGTCCAGACTGGGCGGAGGCGCTGATCGACCACTACGCCGCCGCCGGGCGCCTATGGGGGCACGGGGTCACGATGTCGCCGTTCTCGGTCGAGGCGCCCGAGCAGCCGACCTGGCTGTCCCGCGTTCGCGAGGCATGCGAGCGCTGGGCTCATCGCGGGGTCTCGGAGCACTACGGCTTCATGGTGGCGGGCGAGCTCGATGGCGGCGCACCGATGCCATTGCCGACGGGCCCGGCTGCGGAGGCCGTCGGCATCCGAGCCCTGCGGCGACTGGCCAAAACCACGGGAACCCCGGTGGGCCTGGAGAACCTCGCCTTCGCCCTGGGTCCAGCCGATGTCGAAGCCCAGGGCCCGCTGCTCACCACGGTGCTCGATGCGGTGGACGGGTACCTGGTGCTCGATCTGCACAACCTCCACTGTCAGCTCGAGAACTACGGCGGCGACGCGATCGCTCTGCTCGAGTCCTTGCCGCTCGCTCGGGCTCGCTGCATCCATGTCTCGGGCGGATCGTGGTCCGAGCCGCAAGCGCAGGGTGTTGCGCGTCGCTTTCGCCGCGACACCCACGACGGCGACGTGCCCGAGCGGGTGTTCGAGCTGCTGGCGCAAGCGCTGCCGCGATGCCCCGCGCTGGAGTTCGTGGTGCTCGAGCGACTCGGCTTCACGATCGATGGCTCGATGGGCGCCGAGCGGGTTCGCGATGACTTCATGCGCTGCCGGGCGCTGGTGCAGGACCACGAGCATGGATGAGGCGGTGCTCGGCCACTACCAGCGGCGGCTGCTCGCGCTGCTGGCGGCCCAGGCCTCGCCTGACGAGCTGATCGCGCAATTGCGGGCGGACCCCGTTTTGGAGCCCCTGCGCGACTACATCGAGCAGCTCGACCCGCATGCGCTGGTGGTCGCGGCCGAGCTGGTGGCGCGGTGGGCCCCCGACAAAGAGTGAAACCAAGCGCGCGCTCGTGCGTCCTCTATAACCGTGGATTCCCAGACCGCGCTCGTACCCTCGTCGCCTGCGCCCGAGCGCGCGGCCTCCCACGTCATCGTTCGCCGGATCGCCGCGGTGGGCCTGCTCGGTGTGGCCGGCCTCTGCGGCTATATCGCGGCCGCGATGGCTCCGCTCAATACGGAGTGGATCCCCGGCTGGGTCGGGTTGGCGCTGGTGTGTGCGGTCGGAGCCCACGCGCAGTGGGTCGGTCGACCCTGGGCTCGCGGCTACGGCCTCGGCATCACCATCTGGGGCCTGATCGTCAGCGTGCAGGGGTGCTTCGCGTTGGGGCCCCATCCGTTCTTGCTGACGGGCGTGGCGGGGATGACGGTGTTGACCGGGCTTCAGCTGCTCGGTCGAGGCGAGTCGGAACCCGGCGGTCGTCATTTGCTGTCCATGGTGCTGGCCAGCGCCGCGGTCCCGTGCGCGACCATCTACGGTTTGGCGCCGCAGCACACGCTGCTCGTCAGCGGTGGGGTTCTGGGCGGCGCGCTGGTCGTGCTCGCCGGAGCATGGGGCGTGTGCCGGGGTCGAACCTGGGGCCTGTTGCTCGGCTTGGCGGGGTCGGTGGTCATGGGGCTGACGCTGGCTCAGGCACAGGCGGTGGGATGGTTGCAGCATCCGCACCCGGTGTTGCCGCAGACCAACCCGCTGGCGCTGTTGGCCCTGGGCATCGCGGGCGTCGGCCTGAGTTTCTCGTCCTCGGCGATCTTCCTGGCCCCCATGGTGCGCTTCGTCCTGCGGGGCGATGACGCGGCATCGAGCTGAGGTCGATGCCGCGGGGCCGTCAGCACACGCCTTCGTCGATCTGTCCATCGCAGTCGTTGTCGAGGCCGTCGCACCGCTCGTCGATCGCGGTGGGTGACGCGATGGACGGCACGCACTCGACGTCGAGCAAGTCGGGCGAGCAGGTGAGCCAGCCCAGCACGGCGCAGGCACCGAGACCGTGGGTGCACGACTCGCCGTCTGGAAAGAAGTCCTCGTCGACCTCGCCGTCGCAATCGTTGTCGATGCCATCGCACAGCTCGACCGACGGCACGCTCAGAGGCAACGGCTGACAGACGACGTCTCCCTCCTCTCCGCAGACCCAGGTGCCCAGGGCACACGCGCCGAGGCCCGCCTCGCAGGCCGCGTCGAGCTGGGTGAAGTCCTCGTCGATCGTGCCGTCGCAGTCGTTGTCGATGCCGTCGCAGCGCTCGGGCTCGGGCGTCGCCGCTTCGACGTCGCACTCGACATCGCCGTCGTCACTGCAGACCAAGGTCCCCTGGCGCATGCAGGGTCCGATGCCTTCTGTGCAGAGTTCGCCCAGCGCATACCCTTCGTCGACGTCGCCATCGAGATCGTTGTCGATGGCATCGCAGCGCTCGGGGCTCGGGATGGAGCCCTCCTCGACACAGTCGCGAGACTGCGTGTCGCAGACCAGGGGAAAGGCGCAGTCGCTGTCGGCTCGGCAGGCGACGGGGGTGCAGGTCCCTCGCTCTTCGTCGCACCACTGACCCTCTCCACAGGACTCCGGGGCACAAGCCACGGCCTGGCACACGCCTGTTTCGCAGTGCTGGGCGTCGCCGCAGTCGTCGTCGGTGAAGCATCGACCGGGCAGCAGGCAGCGATCGCCGACGCACGACTCACCCTGACCGCAGTCGGTATCGACTTCGCACGGAGCCCAGGCCGGAATGCACTGGCCTTCGCTGCACCCGTGGTCGAGCGGGCACTGCTGGTCGGTACGGCAGTCGGATTGCTCCGGGGCGGCCGCGCACGCGCCGACCAGCAGGGCGAAGAGGCCGGAGGCGATGCCTTCGATGATTGGCTTCGATTGGTTGGTCATGATCACTGCTCCACCAAAAAGCCCTGCACACGGACGTGCGAGCCGGAGTTGCCGTCGCTGACGGATACGAGACACACGTAGTCGGCCCCGTCTGGATGGCAGTTGATGTCCCACGACGCATCGTCGTCGCCGTTGGTCTCGTAGGCGCTCACCGAAAGCAGCGGATAGGCCTGGCCGATGCCGCTCCAGGTAATGAGTTCGGGGGCGTCGTTCCAGACGACCTGGTTGACGGGGAAGACCGCGGTGGCGGAGGGAGGCACGACCCGGGCGCCGTAGCCCGCGGCCTGGCTGCCGCCGTTGCCCCCGTGACCGCAGGCCGACAACGAGCCGGGCACGCCGATCTCGGAGTTGAAGCTGAAGTCGTCGTCCGCCCCCGTCAGGTAGCGCTGGAGCCCGATGAACGAGTGCGAGGGGTCTGCGACGGGGAACGCATCGATGCACTGCCCGTTGAGGACCTGCCACGTGCCGAGGAACTCGGCCGTGGCGTTGGGCCCGGCCCCCATAGCGACGACGCGCCCTTCCACCTGCGAGCCGCCGTTGCCGAAGCCGGTGACCACGCTGCAGGTATAAAACGCCCCTTCGTCGGAGCAGGCGACGTCGAACTCGAAGTCGTCGTCGGAGTGCGTGTAGTACTGATCGACGAGCACGAGCGGAATCACCGTGTCGGTGGCGGGCTTGGGCACGACCACGATGTCGGAGTTGTTGCCGTTGAGCTCGAAGTGCTCCTCGTGGATGACGAGGCCGCAGTTCGGCACGCCCTCGTCCACGAGGCCATCGCAGTCGTTGTCGACGTCGTCGCAGACTTCCGTCGGGGCGGGCCCGCAGGTGCCACACGCGTTCTGCTGGCCGTACTGCACCCCGGCTTCGTCTTCGTCGACGAGGCCGTCGCAGTCGTCGTCGACCCCGTTGCAGACTTCGAGAGGAACTGGGCCGCACTCACCGCAAGCGTTGAGCAGGCCTTCGTCGACCACGCCGTTGCAGTTGTCGTCGACGCCGTTGCAGGTCTCGAGGGTGGGCTGATGGCCATCGCAGGTACCCCAGGCGCCCGCTGAGCAGACCTGCTGGCCCGCGGTGCAGGCCCCCACGTCGATGCCACACGGGCGGGTGTCACCGGCCGGACAAGGGCATCCCTCGTCGATGCTGACGTCGCAGTCGTCGTCGATGCCGTTGTCACACACCTCGACCGAGGGGCCTTCACCGCCCACGCACCCGAGGATCCCGTCGGTGCAGTCGATCTGGCCGCTGTGGCAGGCGCCGATGTTCGAGCCACAGGCCGCGCCGACCCGGAAGTCGTCGTCGTCCACGACCTCGTTGCAGTCGTCGTCGAACCCGTTGCACAGATCGATGCTGGGCTCGGTGAACCCGGTGCACTCGAGCGCTCCGCCCGGACCGCAGACCCAGGCCCCGGGCTCGCACACCGGGCGATCGGGCGCGCAGGCCTGGCCGACCATCGGGTCGGCCTCGTCGACCTCGCCGTCGCAGTCGTTGTCGAGGCCGTCGCAGTACTCGCTGCTGCCTGCCACGCACTGGTCTACGGTGAGCAGCGAAATCGACAGGCCATCGGCCATGTACGTATGCGGCTGTTCGAGCGTCTCGCCGCGCTGCACCTCGAACAGGGCGATGGGGTCGTCCGAGAGGCCGACGCAGAAGATGAACCAGCAAAAGCCCTCGTCGGACTCGTACAAGAACACACCCACCGACTCGTCTTCGGTCTGGGTATCCCACGACCACTGGCCGCTGTTGGTGTAGCTCAGGCGGTCGACCTGGTCGTTGGCCGGCCACTCGCAGAAGTTCTCCGGCCCTCGCCGCACGGGCCCACGCAGCGAACCGCTGTGGGCGTGGGGCGGGATCCACTTCTCGAGCTGAGGGTCGTCGAACGAGATGTAGGGCCCATCCAAGTCCACGAAGGGAACGAAGGAATCGACCAGATCCGCGAGGCTACCCACCAACGGAGACCCGGGCAGGTGCAGGGGAAAATCTCGCTCGGGGATGACCCACATGCGCAGGTTCTGCTCCGCATTCCACGGCTCCCAGCTGGCGTGCACCTCTGCTTGTTGCAGCGTGAGCAGATTGTTGCCGGACACGAAGGCCTGCGCGGCACAGTCGACGATGATGGGTCCATCGTCGGTCATCACCGTCTCGAACCCGCTGGTGCGATAGGTGAACGGGTCGGTGCTGGTGTCCACGCAGGGGCAGAACTCGGGCGAGCTCGGGTCCACGGTCACCGATCGAGCCTCGGCCTCGGCTCCGTCGACGGCCAGCGTGATCGGGTGGGCGCTGACGATCTTGTTGGCCTCGTATTGACTGAGCCACGCGACGAGCTGCACCAGACGCGCGGCTCGTTCCGTGTCGTAGACGAACTCCGCGAAGGGGCCACCGACGTCGGCTCCCCATCCATCGGGGACCTCGTCCCAGTCGATCTCGAGCACGACATCGACCTGGTGGCGGAGGATCTCGCCCCCGAGCTGTAGCGTCACATCGGAGGCCGGATAGGTGCGTGGACCCGTGCCGTCCTCGAAGTCCAGCGGCTCGTGACGCAGCAGGAACGGGTAGGTGCGGAGCAGCTGCTCCAGCCCTTCCACCGTCCGCGGTCGCACGTGGATGAAGTCCCGCAGATAGCGAGCGCCAACCCCCTCGTCCGAGTAGGCGACCCCGGTGGGCAGCGCTTCGCGAGGCCACGGAAATCGTGGGTCGTGCGGGCGGACCTCGTCCGAGACGGTGGGGTCGAGCCGGACCGCGTCGTGGGTCCGCGTTCGGAGATCACCGCATGCCAATAGCAGCAGCGCGGCCACCGACGCCGTCGTCAGCCCGAAGGCGGCGCGGTGTGAAGTCGTGAGAGAAACCGACGGCAACGAAGAACTGGATGTCATGGTGATGGCTCCGGTCGACGCGAAGAGGGATGTGAGTGGCTTGGAAGGCGAGAAAACCGTGGTGGGGGGCGGGACGACGCCAAGGCAAGACGTCGAGGCGGAGGGACAATCCCCAGGCCGGGGAGTGGCTGCGCTGTCGTTCGGGGGTCGGGCTCAGCACGTCGACCCGCTCGAGCTGACGCTGCGTGAAGACCCAGCCCGCATGCGCGCCCAGACCCAGGCGTTGGCGGGTGGCCGGCAGCATGACCGCTGCGGTACCGAAGGCACCGACGCGCATCATGAGCTGGTCGGTGGTGACTCCGTTGAAGGGTGCCGCGGTGTTCGTGGCGGACACCTCCATCCTCGGACCGAGCACGATGGCGCGGTCGACCAGGCGTAGGCCCAGCATGGCCTTGCCGCCGACACCGAACAGCTCGCGGCGAGTGGAGGGGCGAGCCGGCACCGTGGGGCCGGCCGCGACCTCGATACCCCACCGCAAATGGCTAGGCGGGGCAGGGCCCCGCGTCTGTGGTTTTGGTTCTTCGGGGGGCGGAGCGGGGTCGCGTGGTGTCGGTTCGGGTCCTCGAGGGCCCTCGACCGGGTCCTCCGGGGCCGTCGCTTCGATCGGCGCCGGGGCGGGGGGTCGCTCGACCACGAACAGCTCCACGCCCCGGTCTCGGGGTTGGGTACCGTCGCGACGACGGCCCTGGAGCACCGTTCGCGTCGCGTTCAGATCGAGGTCGTCGCCCACGACCACCTGCGGTTCCCCGGAGAAACCGGGAAGGCCGTTGCGGCGTCCGAGCTCGAAGACCAGGGCCGCGCGAAACAACCCCACCCGCAGGTGCATGCGGACGTCTTTGGGTATGGTCGTCGTGGTACACGGCGACTCGATCGGCACCGGGCGCGCACGCGGATCGGTCTGGTCCGAATAACCGACGAGCACGATGCTCGAGTCGGGGGACAGTTCGGCGGTGAGCGTCCGCAGCTCATCGACGAGCGCCACCTCGGCTTCCGCAGCGAGACAGATGTCGCCCGTCTCGGCGAAGGTCGCGACGACACCCCGCGAGGAGAGCCTCGGCCCCGTGGCGGCATCGGGCGCGGCACGGGCGAGCCGGCCATCGCCGAGCCACAACATCGAGGCAATGCCGGCCGCCACTGGGAGGCTACGTCGTGCATGACGCACCAGGGGCGACGACGTGCACCCCGTCGGGAGCGTTCGTTTCGAGTCGAGCACATCGGGTAGTGCGGGCTCGATCGCGAATCTTCACCGCCTCCGAAAAAAAATCCGCGTTTGTTTCGGACGTCTTTGTCCCCCCATTTCGCGCCGCGCGATTCGTGACGATCAGTTCCGGCCAAAGGGCAGTGGGTTGTTCCCGCGCTTCATTGCACTGCAACGCAGCCGATGAGCGGAGCCGATCGAGTTCGTGAACCTGACGATGACGACCGGGCCACCACGCGCGTAGAAAGTCGGCGTCGCGCGCGCCAATGCGCGTCGGAATGCTGTTCAATGCCGCGTCGGCGGAATTGAATGGAACCCCTGAGGATTATTTCCGGGGCTCCCAGACCCCCAACGAAACGCCTTCCGCCGGCACGAAGCAAGAGGAGCATCGAATGAAACCCACCCTTCGAACGACCAGCGTGATGACCGTCGCCCTGTCGCTTGCCGCCTGCCAGGCTGCGGACGAGGCCTCCGAGTTTCGCAGCACCTACACCACCAACTCCACGCTCTCGGGCGGGGACTCTGGTGGCCCGAGCTGCGAGCCGGATCAAGTCTTCGACGTCGACTCGCGTCGCTCGCTGTTCGAAACCCACCAGGACGCGCTCACTCCGTTCACGATGGAGTCCGTGCTGCACGCGGTGTCCGTCAACGCGGGCCTCGTCTCGCAACCCGCGACCACGCACGATCAGTTCGTCGATACCTATAACCCTGGGCCCGGCCTCGACCTCGGTGGTCACTGTGACGACGAGGTCGCCTTCGACGGCACCGACGGACTCAACGGATATCCGCACGAGTGTGGCCGCGCCGAGGGCAACCAGATCGGCAACATGGGGGAGTGGTTCCCCATCGCCGCGGTCAATCGCTTCGACCTCGCGCCGTCCGACGGATCGAACTGCGGCGAGGCGCGGCTGGTCATGGCGAACAACGCCGCCAACCGCATGTTCGTGATCTTCGAGGCGCAGATCCCCAACCCCGATCCCGAATGCGGCATCTCGGCGTGTGCTCCCGTGCAGGAGTTCTGGGCGAGCCTGACCGACATCGACGACCCCGCGGCTCGGGCCGACGAGCTGCGCATGGCCTATATGGATGGCCACCCCGATCTCGACGCGGCGGGCTTCGGTCCCTTCCTGAGCAAGGGCAACCTGACCTTCGGCACTGGCCAGATTCGCACCAACAACTTCGACCAGTTCCCCTGGTCGCTGCGCGAGTTCAAGGCGATCGCCGTGACCGAGGAGGTCGCCATCGGTGGCGGTGGCATCAAGCCCACCCCGGTGCCCGGACCGGGCCCCGTGCTCGAGCAAGAGGTCCAGATGGGCTTGGCCGCCGACGGCTCGGCGCCTGCGGCCGCGCCCGCTCCCTTCCCGCAGCCCGTGCCGCTCCCGCAGCCGCTCCCCGTGAGCATCAACGTCTTGCGCCTGGTCCAGGTCCCCGTGGCGGCCAACCCCTTCGGCGAGCTGTGGAACGACAACCTCTCGCTGCCCGAGTCCGATGCTTGCCAGGACGCCATCGTCGATACCGTCCAGCACCTCATGACGGACAACCCCAACCTCATGGGCGTGTCCGTGCCGCACGAGTGCCTCGCGGCGGAGAGCCCCGACGAGTTCGTGCAGCAGTACCACCTGCAGCTGGCCAATGGCTCGTCGGGCCCGGGCTCGCTGACGCAGCGGATCCAGGACGAGATCTTCGCCCTCGATCCCGGCAGCACGCTCACCCCCGCCAACATCGCGCGTCGGGCTGCCTTCGCGGGGGGTTGCATCGGGTGCCATCAGCAGACCAACGGCGCCAACCTGGGCAACGGCGTCATCGCCCCGTCGTCCGCGTTCTTCGTGCACACCCACGAGGGGCAGCTCGAGGATTGCGGCAACGGTGACATCTCGTGCTTCCGCATCTCCGACGGCCTGAAGGACTCCTTCCTTCCCCACCGCAAGGACGTGATGGACACCTACCTCAACGGTGGACCCTGCTGCGAGGAAGACGACGGCATCTCGATCGGGCCCATCGGGCCGATCGAGCCCATCGATCCGATCGGTCCCGTGCGCCCCGGCATCGGCCTCCCCGTCGAGCCGATCGCCATGGAGGACGTGGACATCGAGGCCTTCATCGAAGCCGAGCAGGAGGTCGAAGCGACGCGGTCGCCGACCACCATCGGTGGTGGTCTGTCGAACCGATCGCACTGATCGGTCTCGCCCGCTGAGCGCCGCTGCGGTGGCGCGGTCAGGAGCCCGAGCGTTGTTCTCGACGCTCGGGCTCGTTTGTGCTCACTCGCGGCGGCCGTCGGCCTCGCGCTTCACGGGCCCGATGAACACGTCCTCGGGATCCATGTCCGGCCCCCCGCACTCGTCTTCGAGCGCGCCCGGATCTTGATACGCCGTCGAGCGCTCCCCCGCGAAGTACAGGTCGCCACACCCCCCACGACCGAGCGGATCGCCCGGCACGCACGGCACACACCGATGGTCACTCGCGCGGCACGCAAACCCGATGTCGCAGTACATCGCGCGACAGAACTGATCGAGCACGTCCTGCCCCGACACGAGCGGCTCGGCTCCAATCGCGGGCGGAGTCATCGGGTCCTGGTCGTCGCAGCGCCGCGATGCATCGTGGAGGCTCAACCCTCCCGCACACCCATCGTCGGAGGGCGAGCACCCCTGCACGCCGGGCTCGGTGGAGCAGTGCTCGTCGTAGCGATCGAGCTGCGCGGTGGCTTCGCGAAACCGAGTCGCGATCGAGCTGTCGAAGGCATAGGCCCGCGGGTCACACGACACGGACGTCCGCGGCGCGCAGATGCGGGGGAAGTCGAGCTCCTGATCCTCGTACTCCTCGGAGACGGTGCAGTAAAGCTCGTAGCGGGGGTCGTCGGCGAGGGGGCAGTCGTCGTCGAAGCGGCAGCGGGCGACGTCGTCGGAACGCTCGGGGTCGAGCAGCAGGGTGCACGCGCTGCCCTGGCTCACGGTGCCCAACGCGATGCCGAGCCACAGCCACCGCAGGCGGAGCGGGGCGGACGGCATCGAGCGAGGGCGGGCCATGGAGATCGACCTACTGGAGGAACGCGGGCCGGACGTCGGTCCACGCCAGCTCCGATTCTAGCTGGCTAGCGACTCGCAAGAGGGTGGCTTCGTCGCCGAAGGGCGCCACGAGCTGGACGCCGACGGGGAGGCCATCGCTGCTGCAGTGGACGGGCAGCGAGATCCCGGGCTGGCCCGTGATGTTGAACACCTGGGTGTTGGGGTAGGCGGCGAGCTGCTTGCGTGCGGAGACGAGGGCCTGCTGGAGCAAGGGCCGCCAGGGGAGCCGCCGCAGGAGCTCGAGGCCGAGCCGCTCGAGGCGGTTGGGCAGCAGCTCGCCGATGCGGGCGGGAGGGCGAGCGAGGGTGGAGGTGAGCAGCAGGTCGTAGCGGCGGTGGAACCGAGCCATGGCGCCCGCCGTCTCGGCCTGCAGACGCTGCAGCTCCATCAGGCGCCCGGCGGCCATGGTGCGACCGAGCTGACGCATGACCCAGGTGGGTAGCTCGATGTCGTTGCCGCGGATGCGTCGGCCGAGCTTGCGCTCGGCGTAGGCGAGGTCGCCTTCGACGTTGGCGGCGACGGTGGTGAGGTACGCCTCGATCATCGCCTCGCGATCGAACTTGGGGGTGGCTGGCTCCACGTCGTGACCGAGCGCGGACAGCTTCTCGGCGGTCTTCTCGACGGCGGTTCGGCAGTCGGGGTGCAGCTCCCCCAAAAGGAGGGCCTCGGTGGTGAAGGCGATGCGCAGCCGACCGGGGTCGCGGCCGACCTCCTCCACGAAGGGGCGCTCGGGCGGCGGGGCGTGGTAGGGGGCGTCGGGCTCCGGGCCCGCGGTGACGTCGAGCAGCCCGGCGCTGTCGCGGACGCTGCGCGTGAGCACGTGCTGGCAGACGTAACCCGACCAACGCTCACCTTTGTCGGGGCCCATCGGCGTGCGGCCCCGTGTGGGCTTGAGCCCCACCAGGCCGCAGGCGGAGGCGGGAATCCGGATCGATCCCCCGCCGTCACCCCCGTGCGCGGCGGGGACGAGCCGAGCGGCGACCGCGGCCGCCGAGCCCCCGCTGCTGCCCCCGGGCGTGCGGTTGATGTCGTAGGGGTTGCGGGTCGGACCGTGCAGCTCGGGCTCGGTGACCCCCATGAGCCCGAGCTCGGGGGTATTGGTCTTTCCGACGACCAGCAGCCCGGCCGCCTGGTAGCGCCGCACCAGCTCGCTGTCCTGGGCGGGCTGCTCGTGGGCAAAGAAGCGGCTGCCGTTGGTGGTGGGCACCCCGCGGACGTCGGCGCCCAAGTCCTTGAGAAGGAAGGGAACCCCCTGGAAGGGGCCCTCCGGCGGGCCCGCCTTTGCCGCGCTACGGGCGGGCTCGAACATGCGGCGGATCACCGCGTTGATCCGAGGATTGTGGGTCTCGATCTGTGCGATCGCCCGCTCCACCAGCTCGGTGGGGGAGACATCGCCCTTGCGGACGAGCTCGGCGAGGCCGGTGGCGTCGTATTCGAGGTACTCGGCAGCCTCGATCATAGCGGCGCCTTTTATCACGTCGGGTCTCGGGCCGGGGTGGCCAGGTCTTCGCGCGTGAGATCGCTGCCTGGACACGCTGCCGGGGGCGAGCCAAAGTCCGCCCCATGACCGCCCAGGGGTCCCAGGTGCGCAATGTGGCGATCATCGCGCACGTCGATCATGGCAAGACGACTCTCGTCGATTCGCTTCTGGCGATCGCGGGTGCCTTCGCACGAGGAGAGGGGGACCAGGCGCAAGCCATGGACTCCGGCGACCTCGAGCGCGAGCGAGGGATCACGATCACGAGCAAGCCGACGGCGCTCGTGCACGGCGACGTGCGGATCAACCTCGTCGACACCCCGGGACACGCCGACTTCGGCGGCGAGGTCGAGCGCGTGCTCAACATGGTGGACGCCGTTCTACTCATCGTCGACGCGGTGGAGGGGCCGATGCCCCAGACTCGCTTCGTGACGGAGAAGGCGGTGGCTCGAGGACTTCGCGTGCTGCTGGTCGTCAACAAGATCGACCGCGCCGCGGCCGAGCCCCACAAGGCGGTCGACGCCACGTTCGACCTGCTGGCGGCGCTCGATGCCAGCGAAGAGCAGCTCGACTTCCCCGTCATCTACGCCAGCGCGGTCGAGCGCTACGCGATGCAGGATCCCGACGGGGACAAAGAGAGCATGAGCGCGGTGCTCGACATGGTCGTCGAGCATGCCCCCGCGCCTCCCGTGCAGCTCGACAGCCCGCCTGCGATGTGGGTCTCCACGCTGCTGCACGATCCGTATCTCGGCTACCTCGCCATCGGCCGCATTCGCTCGGGGCAGATCGCCGTGGGCACTCGCCTCGCGCTGATGCGCCCCGAGCCGCTCGAGCCCGGGGCCGACGCCACCGCGCCCAGCGATGAGGGCGCGGCCGAGGTCAAGGCCGACTGCGCCGAGGTGTTCCGCGTCAGCAAGATCTTGGGCTTCCAGGGCTTGCAGCGCTTCGAACTCGAGCAGGCCGGGGCGGGCGACATCGTGGCGGTGGCGGGCATGGGCTCGCTGCAGGTCGGCGACACGCTCACCGCCGAGAATGCCGACGAGCGCACCGTGTTCCCCGCGCTCACCGTCGATCCCCCGACGATGAGCATGCGCTTCCGCGCCAACGACAGCCCCTTCGCCGGGACGGAGGGGCAGTTCGTCACGTCGCGGAAGATCCGCGATCGGCTGATGCGAGAGATCAAGTCCAACGTCGCGCTCCAGGTGGGGGACACCGAGTCGCCCGAGGAGTTCGAGGTCCGCGGCCGCGGTGAGCTGCACCTCTCGGTGCTCATCGAGACCATGCGTCGCGAGGGCTATGAACTGTGCGTGTCCCGACCGCGCGTGATCTTCCACGAGCACGAAAACGGCACCACCGAGCCCTACGAGCGGGTCGTGGCGCAGTGCGACACCGAGTACTCGGGCGCGATCATCGAGCGCATGGGCAAGCACGGCGAGATGCTGGCCATGGAAGAGGACGGCCCCGGCCGCACTCGCATGGAGTTCCGCGTGCCCACGCGGGCGCTCATCGGCTATCGCTCGGAGTTCCTCACCCAGACGCGCGGCACGGGCGTGCTCTCGTCGCTCTTCGACGGCTACGGGCGCTACCTGGGGCCGATGAAGCGTCGCAGCAACGGTGTCATCATCGTGCTCGAACGCGGCGAGACGGTCACCTACTCGCTGCATCGCCTGCAGGACCGCGGGGTCCTGTTCGCCGGACCGCAGGTCAAGGTCTACCCGGGGATGATCATCGGCGAGCACAGCCGGGACACCGACATCATCGTCAATCCCTGCGGCACCAAGAAGCTGACCAACGTGCGGGCGGCGAACAACGACGACAAGCTCTTCCTGACGCCCGCGCGCGAGCTGAGCCTCGAGCAGGCGCTGGCGTTCATCGAGGACGACGAGCTGGTCGAGGTCACGCCCAAGAACCTGCGGCTGCGCAAGCGCTACCTCGACCACAACCTGCGCAAGCGCGAAGAAAAGCGCGCCGAGCAGCTGGCCGCGGGCTGAGACGCCCGGGGCTGGCGCTCTAGAAGCGCTTGCCGATGCCCACGAAGGGCCTCGCCGTAAACGAGGCCTGCAGGGTGGGCTCGCCTGCGCCCGCCTCGGTCTCGATCACGTACACCTGCCCGGCCGCCTCGGTGAGCAGGTAGACCCCGCGGGGCAGGTCCCATGCGAGCGAGAGCACCGCGTCGGCGTGGCCGGCCACGGTGTGCCGCGTGGGGGCGAGACCGGTGGTGGTGAAGCTCTGGCGGAAGTAGCTGACGCCCGCCGCGACGCCCAGGCCGATGCTGACCACGGGGACGTCGAAGACGTAGGTGACCGCGACATCGAGGTCGATCTCGTCGGCGATGACATCGACGCGATCGGCCGCGAACTGGGCCCGACAAAAACCCACGCGCGGGGTCACGCTCACCCGGCGAGTCTCGACCGGGTAGCCCAGCCGCGCGCCGTGGCACAGGCCGGTGTCGGGCCCTACGGGTGTACGGAGCTGGTAGCCCGCCTGAGGACCGTGGGCGAGAGGCTTGGTGTCGCTGCCCTTGCGTACGAGCCGGGCGTAGTCGACCCGGGTCAGTCGGTCCTCGTCGACGGTGAGCACTTCGCCGCTGCGGACTCGGACCTGCCCTTCGAGCAGGTGGTCGCGGGCCCGGCCGCGCACGAAATAGCGACCGGCGGCGACGTTGATCTGGCGCGTGCCATCGAGCGCGCCGACTTCGGCGATGACCGTGCCGTCCTCGTCGCCCGCGAACACCAGATAGGCGCGCCCCTCGGGAAAACCCAGCCGGGCGCGTCCCTGGCCCATCGTGCGCACGCGGGTGAGGACCACGTCGCCCTGACCCCGCATGTCGTACTCGAAGGTAGGGTGGTGCGTGCCGATGAGCGTCTTGCTGCTGGCGCGGATCGTGTTGTCGTAGGCGTAGCCGTAGGCCTCGGCCAGGGTCACGTTGCCGTCCTGGTCGACGTCGGCGGGGCCCACCATGCCGGAGACCAGGTAGTGCGTGAAGAACGACCCGCCGAGTTCGTCGGATTCCTGCGCGTCTTCGTCGGCCGAGCTCGAGGTCAGGAATACGACGCCTTCGCCTGCGAGGCGCTCGTCGAGATCGATGGCCAGGGGCCGCACGTGGCGGCCTCCCTTGACCCGGGTGAGCGAGCCGGAGCGACACGAGTCGAGCACCAGCAGGCGCAGCTCCGCCGAGGAGCCCCGCACCAGCTGCCGCAGGCGGCCGACCTCGAGGCGGTCGGAGCCCAGGTGGAGCGCATCGGCGTCGGCGTGCCCGGAGTAGAACACGAAGAGCACGGCCTGATCGGTGGACGGGGTCTGGCGGATGCGGTCGTTGGTGGCGATGAGCACCCGCTGGATCGCATCGGCGCCCCGACCCTGCAGCAGCACCATGTTCTCTTCGTGGAAGTCACCGAGGGCGCGCAGGACCTCGTAGACCCGAGCCGCGTCGGTCTCGGCGAAGCGCAGCGTGGGCTCGTCGCTGGCGCCCTCGTCGTTGCCGATGAGCACCGCGTAGCGAACGATGCTCGCCTCGGCGATCCCGGGGGCGAGGATCGCCGTGATGGCAACGACGAGGGCCAGCCACCAGCGCACGTCAGAGGCGCTCCCGCTTGGTGTTGCGCAGCGTGACGAGGTCGCATCCGGCGGGGGAGGCCGGAGCGTCGGGGCTTTGTTCGACCGCGCTGCGCAACGTCTCGAGCGCGACCGGGTCGTCGCAGAAGACGCCGTAGACGAGCTCTTCGCCGAGTGTGTCGTCCAGCTCGATGCCATCGCCGACCTGAACGACCGCGCCGGCTTCGATGGGCTGCGGGGGCAGGTACACGCTCACCAGGCCGGCGCCGTCGCGACCGAGGACGGCGAGGTGGCGGGGACGATCGGACGAGTAGGTGAAGCCGAGCGTGTCGCCAGGCACGAGGAACTCGAGGTCGTGCGCGGGCACGACTGCGTCCCGTCGGCGTACATAAAGCGCCAACGTGGGCTTGGACCCCTTGGCGCGAGTGGCGGGGGCGTCAGGCTCGCTCGTGGGGGCAGGGCGAGTCGACGGGGCCTCGGGGGTGCCCGCCTCGGGTTGGGGCCACACCACCACCGCGATCGCAGCGGCTGCGGCCAGGCTCGCCAACGCGGGCCTCCACCACCGTCGGGGCACCTCGGCGGGCGTCGGAAAATCTAGCTCGGGAAGGTCGGCGGCCTCGTCCTGTGCTCGCAGCGCCTCCGCCCGCGCATGACACCGCTCGCACTCGGCGATATGAGTGCGAGCCGCCATCGCCTGAGCCGAGTCGAGCTCGCCGACGCGGAGCTGGTCGAGGCGCAGGTCCGAGAGACAAGACTCGGAGCGACCGCGGCGGGACAGGTCGAGGTTCATGCCGGGTGGGCCTCCCCCGCGGCGGATTGCTTCACCCGTTCGAGCAGGTTCCCCACGTGTCGTCGCGAGCAACCCAGGATCTCGGCGATCTCGGCCTGGGACATTTCGTCGACGTAGTAGTACACGAGGGCCTTGGCTTGGTCGGGGGGGAGCTGGCGCAGCAGGTCGGTGACGATGGCTTGTTCTTCCGCCCCGCTGCGCTCGGTGGAGTCACCCGGGCCGCGTTCCTCCAGGAGGCGGCGTCGGGTCTTCGTGTTCCGTAGGTGGTTCAGGCATCGATTGGTGGTCGCCCGATACAGGAAGGTCATCAGCGAGCTGCGACCGGAGAACTGCTCCGGCTGATCCACCAGCGACATGAATACATCCTGTACCACCTCGCGCGCGTCCGCCTCGTTGCCCAAGATCCTCCGCGCGCGGCGAAGGACCGAGGGTCCGTGGGTTCGATACGCCGTGGCGAGCGTGACGGACACGAAGTCGAGCTTGTAGCAGGCCCAGCGGGCAGCCGGGAGAAACCATCACACCACGGGCCACGCGATGTCGTAGAACGAACCCAATACGAGCTCGATCTCCGTGGCGAGGTCATTGGGCGCGGGCGCCAGCGTGGGGGGATGGAACCAGCAGTTGTCCGGGTTGTCCGGCACGTCGCACACCTGCATGCCCTGGACGACCTGCACCACGTGATAGCCCGGGGTATAGGCGCCGCCCAAGAACTCACCCCACGGGGAATCGGCCGGGACGTCTTGCGCGGCATAGATGAGCACATGGGTCTCCGAGCCGCCCACGATGCCCTCGGGCGGGGCGTCCTCGATGGCGCTGAAGTCGATGGCGCTGAGGTCGTCGTCGGCGGCGATGAACCACCCGAACGCGACGGCCAGGCCGTCCTCGCCGGTCAGCAGCGCTTCTTCGGGCGGCGGCTGGAACAGGTCGAGGGTGAACGCCGCGGGGAACTGTCCGGTGACGGGGACCATTTCTCCGACCGCCGAGTCGACGCAGAGTTCCCAGCTGACACTGAAGTCCGCCGAGGCCTCGCCGCCGCAGGCGTCGACGCAGGCCTTCCACTCGGTGAGGATCTCTTCGTCGCATTCGAAGGGGTGCCCACAGGCTTCGATGCACTCGAACTGGTCTTCCGGTCCGCCCGCCCCGATGGCGCAAGCCTGAGAGGGGCCTTCGCATTCATACTGATCCGACGACGAGAACCACAGCACGGCCACGTTGGCATCGGTGCTGCCTCCCGCATCGCGGGTCGAGACTTGGCCGCTGATGGAACCCAGCGGCTCGCCTTGATAGTCGGCGCCGACCTGCGGATCGCAGGCCAGCTGCACCGCGGCACACAGCGCCAGCGAGGGGACGAGAAACAAGGATGAAGAGCTCGCGTGCATTACGTCGGGTTGGGACCGCGAGCCCCCCGGTTTGGGCACGACCCCGCGCTCTTTTTTTACCTTTTTCGAATAGCCCCCGTCCCACGCCCGATCTCGGCGAAGTCGCACCCCGCGCAAGAGGGCCTGCTACCGTCCCGAGGTGCTCGCCGAAGCCACCCTCGCCGGCTTTCCCCCGTGGGTCGGCCTGGTCGCCCTCGCGCTGGCCGCCATGGCGGCGGGCGTGATCAACACCATGGCGGGCGGGGGCTCGCTGCTCATCATTCCCGTGATGATCGCGCTCGGCCTGCCCCCGGGCGTGGCCAACGGCACCCTGCGCGTCGGCATCGTCGTGCAGAACACCAGCTCGGTACTCACCTTCCACCGACGAGGCGTTCGTCCCTATCGGAGGCTGCTACCGCTTCTGCCTCCGATGGTGCTCGGCGCAGCGTTGGGCTCGTGGTTGGCCACCCGCTTACCCGATGATTCGCTGCGCGTAGTGTTCGGTGTGGCCTTGGCCGGCTGGGCGGTGGTGCTCGTGGTGCGGCCCGGCCGATTCCTCGCGCCGCCCGAAGAGCCCCGGAAGGTCGGCGTCGTCGCGATCGTGCTCGCCTCGCTGGTCGGGCTCTACGGTGGGTTTCTGCAGGCGGGCGTCGGCTTCCCGATGCTCGCCCTGCTCGTGCTCTTCCTCGGCCACGACGCGGTCGAGGCCAACGCGATCAAGGTCGCACTGGTGCTGGCCTACACCCTGGTCTCGCTGCCGATCTTCGCCTTCGCGGGGCAGGTGGCGTGGGCGGAGAGCCTGCCCCTGGCCGCGGGCGCCATGCTGGGCGGCTGGCTCGGCACGCGGCTGCAGATCAAGGCCGGCGCCAAGCTGGTGCGCTGGGTCGTGGTGGTGATGGTCGCCTGCAGCGGCATCGCGATGCTCCGCGGCGTGCTGGGCTGAGCGGCAATCGCCGCACGAATGTGCCAACGCACCGGAAAGTGGTTCGTTGCTCTTCGTAGCGTGGTCTTTTTTTCAACGGGTAGGAGGACTGCGAACACTACCCAAAGCATGAACGCTCGAACTTCGACGATATGTGCTTTGGCGGCCATCTTCGTCCTGACAGCCTGCCAGCGCGAGACCGAACCCAACAAATCGGAAGAAGGCGTCGCCGAGGTCAAGTCTGAATCGCGGAATGACAGTGAGCGGCGCAGAGCATCCAAGCGCAAGCAGCAAGAAAATACTCGATATCTGACGATTGTCCCCAGGCCTCCGAGTGACAAGCGCGGAAAAGGCTTTCACCAGGAGCAGCTTCGGGTTGTCGGAGGGCGACCCGCGAAGGCCGGGGACTTCCCATTCGCGACCCCATTGCTCGCCGACGCTGGCGAAGGCGAGTGGTACCAGTTCTGCGGGGCAACACCCATCAGTCCTACCTGGTTGGTTAGTGCCGCACACTGCGACGCGAGAAAAGGGGACGTGGCCGCTCCGGGAAGCCTGAACCTGAACGAGATCGAGGCTCCGATCAAAATCAAGCGAGTCGTCTCTCATCCGGGCTACGACGAAGGCGTGGCACCGCAGTTTGACAACGATATTGCACTGATAGAGCTGGAAGAAGAATGGACCGGTCCTGTGGCCAAAGTCGTGGACGCCACGCCTGGGGCCGGAACGGACGTGGTGGTCATCGGCTGGGGAGCCACACATTCCGGTGGTACTACTCAAAATCGCCTTCGATTCGCGGAGTTCGACATCTTGGATTTTGGAGGATGTCAATTGGCGTACGGTGATCAACCGGGCTCGGAACCACCGACGCCATCGATCTCGGAGCGTATGCTCTGCGCGGCAGGTCCTTCAAAGGATTCGTGCCAAGGTGATAGTGGGGGACCGTTGCTCGCCAATGTTGGTGAGGACAACGTGCTCTTGGGTATTGTGAGCTGGGGGTATGGGTGTGCAGATCCGCAATTCCCAGGGGTATACACTGATGCTGCCGACTATCGTGAGTGGATCACGAAGACGACCGGTGGAAGTTAGGTACGCGAAGTGGGCAGGGGCGAGTCTCGGGGGAGGGCCCATGGTCACGGCTGCCGCTGGTACTCGAGCACCATCATGCCCTGAGCCATCCGCACCAAGTCGACCGTCCCGTCCTCCTTCGTCTCCCAGGTCAGCGTGACGTTGGCGACGCGGGTGACGAGGTTGCCCTCGGGGCTGGTGTACAGGGGCAGCGGCAGCTGTCCGTTGGGCTTGAAGCTCATCGAGCCCTCTTCGAACTTCACCTCGATGGCCTCGATGGTCTCGATGACCTCGGCCGGAGTACCCAAGGTCTCGAGCTTCTTCCGGGACGCAGCCGTCATCGCGAAGTTCCCCACCAGCGTCTTCGCCAGCTCGGGCTCGACGGGCGACATGTCGGCTTCGACGTGGGGGACGACGGTGTCGCCGACGCTCACGGCCAGGGCCGCATTGCCGATCTGCCCCACTTCGAAGGTGTCGTGGTTGGTCCACGCCACGATCACGATGTCGTCCTCGGGCAAGCGGGCGTAGTAGGTGTTGAACCCGAAGATCCCGCCGCCGTGGGTAATGAGCCGCTTGTCTCCGGCCTTGGTGATGATCCAGCCGTAGGCGTAGTCGTTCTTGGCGGGTTTGTAGAGCACCTCGCGGGAGGAGGCGCTCAAGATCTGGTCGCCATCGAGCATGGCGTGCCAGGCGAGCAAGTCGGCGGCGGTGGAGCGGACGGCACCCGCCCCGTGGGGCACGGACATGTCGATGGCGCGCGCGCCTTCGATCTTCTCGCCGGGGGTGACGGTGTAGCCTTCGGCGCGGTCGGTCAGCTCGGTCGCGTCACCGACCCGGGTTCGGGTCAGCCCGGCGGGCTCGAAGAGCTGCGCGGCCAAGACCTCGCCGTAGGGCTTGCCGGTCGCGGCCTCGATGATCGCACCGAGCATGACGTAGCCCGAGTTGCTGTACGAGAACTGCTCGCCGGGCTCGAACTCCAGCGGCGTGTCGCGAAACACGGCGAGCATCTGGTCGGTGCTGTGATACTCGTGCGCCTTCGCCATGAAGTCGGCATCGGAGGTGTAGTTCCACACTCCAGCCGTATGCGTCAGCAGGTGATGAATGGTGATCTCCTCGCCGCGCGGCCAACCGGGCAGGTACTTGCTCACCGGGTCGTCGACGGACAGCACGCCGTCTTCGGCCAGCGCGAGGATGGCCGCGGCGGTGAACTGCTTGGTGACGGAGCCGACGCGAAAGTTGGTGTCGATGTCGGGGACCTGCCCCGTCTCGCGGTTGGCCTTGCCGAAGCCCTTGGCGTAGACGGGCTCGCCCTTCTCGGCGACGAGCACGAAGCCGCTGAAGGCATAGGGCTCGCCCCACTTCGCGCCGAACGACGCGACGTGGGCATCGAGGACTTCGGCGACCGCAGCGGGGTCGAGCACGCGCTCGGCCGCGGGCGCTTCGACGGGAGCCTGGGGCGGAGTGGAGGCCGGACTCTGTCCCTTGCCGCAGGCGGCGAGGACGAGCGAGAGGACCAGGGCGCGGGGCAGTCGAAGCGGCACGGACGGCACTGTAGCCGCATCGACGCGCTCGCTCACCGATGCCCACAGGCCGGTTGTCGACCGTCGTTCAAACGCAGGGCATTCGCGTTCTCGTCCCACGAAGAACGCCGCCCCGTAGCGCCTCGTGCATTGGCACGGGCCACGGTGGCGGCGTTGTTCGTGAGTGGATTGTAAGTCGCGGCGCTAGACGAGCACGACCCCCAGCTGCATCGCGCGGACGACCGCTTCGGTGCGGCTGTGGACGTCGAGCTTGCCGAGGATCGCGTTGACGTGGAACTTGACGGTGTGAGCACTGATGCCGAGCTCGGCGGCGATCTGGCGGTTGGAGAGGCCAGAGGCGACCAGCTCGAGGACCTCGGTCTCGCGCGCGGTGAGGGGTTCGACGTCGACCTCGGGCACGGTGGTGGTGGCCGGCTGCGCGGGGCGGCGCTCGTCGAGGAGCGCGGGGTCGATGACGGCGAGGCCGTGGCGCACGGTGCCGAGGGTTCGTAGCAATCGCTCGGTGGAGACGTCGCGGCGCAGCACCCCGGTCGCCCCGGCGGCGAGCAGGTCGCTGGCGGAGCTGCCGTGCGGCGCGAGGGCGACGAGCGGGACGGCGTAGTCGAGAGAGCCCGGGGAGGGGGACACGGGGCGGGGACCGAGATCCCACAGCACCATGTTGGCCTCGGTGTCTTCGAGCGCCTCGGGGATGTCTTCGTGGGCCGACGCTTGGCCGGCCGCGGCATCACCCAGGCGCGCGACGAAACCCTGCCGCACCAATGGATCGTCGCCGACCACCAGAGTGCGGACCTCGGGTTGGAGCTCCAGCAATGGATCGGGAAGAGAATGGCTCTGCATGAGGTGGCTCCAGGGTTGCGACCGCGAAGGGGCTCACGGGGATTCTATCCCGTAGGGCGAGGTCGAAAGGCAGGGGACCAACATGGGTCGGCGCGTTTTGCGGTCAAGCCCCGAATGCGCATTGGAGGGCTCGCCCCACCCGGTCGACCGGGTGCGACCTCCAGACGGGGAGCGAGCGGCGGGGGGGCGGACCCCCCGATTGGCCGATACCGTGGCGAAAACGCGGGCCTAGCTTGGTCGGGCAAGAGGCACCGACCCCATGAACCCGTTCTCCTCCGACACCTTCATTTCCCTGGTCGACCAGCTCGGTCCCGCCATCGTGCGCATCGAGGCGCCCCGCCAAGGGGGGACCACCGGTCTGCTCTGGTCCGATGACGGGCTCATCGTCACGGCCCACCACGCCCTGCGCCGCGACGAGTCGATCCGCGTGGTTATCGGGTCCAACGAACCCCGACCCGCGCAGTTACTGGGGCGCGATCCCGCCACCGACCTGGCGGTGCTGAAGGTCGACCTCGAAGGCCTGGACGATCCACCCGCCGCGCCAAAGTGGCGCGAGGTGGGAGCGGTCGGCGTGGCCGAGGTGGGTCTCGCTCTCGCCCGCCCGGGGCAGACGATTCGCGCCGCGCTCGGGTTGGTCGCGGTGGTCGGCGAGCGCCTGCACACCCCCCGCGGTCGCGCGCTCACTCCGTATGTCGAGCTCGACCGCGTGCTGCCGCGAGGCTTCTCCGTGGCGCCCTTCGTCGACTTGCAAGGGCAGGTGGTGGGCTTGGCCACGGCCGGGCTCGCCCCCGACACCACCGTCCTGCTCACCGCGGCGAACATTCGCGAGTCGGTCGAGGCCATCGTCGAGCACGGTCGCGTACCCCAAGGGTTCTTGGGCGTGGGGGTCTCGCCCGCGCGCCTGCCCTCGACGCTGCGCGAGTCGGTCGGCCAAGGTCGCGCCCTCGCCATCGTCGGCGTGGCCGAAGGAGGTCCCGCCGCGGACGCCGGCCTGCTCGTCGGTGACTTGATCCTCGCCGTCGACGGCGGCGCCGTGAAGTCCCCCGCGGGGCTGCGTGCGCAGCTGTCCGACCGCGCGGGCCAACCCGTGGCCCTTCGCCTGCTTCGCGGCGGCGAGACCACCGAAATTCAGATCACCGCCGGAGAACGCCGGTAACGACGACCTCGGGGACGACGGTCAATTGGATGCCGCTGCTCCCCGCACTCGCCCACATCGCTTCATCAAGGAACAGCCAGCCATGTCCACGCACAACTATCCCAGCACCTTCGCCCTGCTTCCCCTTCGCCGCGGCGTCCTGCTGCCCGGCACTACGCTCAGCGTGCCCATCGGACGCAAGCGCTCCGTCGCCTTGGTCGAGAGCCTGCACGTCGGCGACATCATCGGCGTCGTCGTCCAGCGCGACCCCGCCACCGAGGAGCCCGTGATCTCCGATATCCACGGCGTGGGCACCTACGCCAAGGTCTCGCGGATCGGCAAGTCCCGCGACGGGCGAAGCTATCGCCTGGTGCTCGAGGGGCTCGATCGCTTCGAGCTGCGAGAGATCGAACAGTCCGACCCGTACTGGTTCGGACGCGGTGACCCGGCCATCGACGACGACAGTAGTGACGAGGCCGAGGTCCTGGCGGACGAGATTCGCTCCTACCTGCGCAAGGCGGTGGGCAACAAGAACAAGACCCTGAGCGAGATTCTCGAGTCCGGGTCCGAGCCAGGACGGCTCGCCGATCGCTTGGTCTCCGCCCTCGATGTGGATCGCGATCGCGAGATCCAGGTCCTGCTCACCCTCGACGTCCCCGCGCGGCTGCGCTTGGCGGTGGAGATCGGGGCCGAGGCCAAGGCCCGCTGGGAGCTGACCCAGAAGATCGGCCACGAGGTGCGGCGCGAGCTCGAGAAGGACCAGCGCAAGCACCTGCTGCGGCAGCAGCTGCGCGCCATCCAGAAGGAGCTGGGCGAAGGTGAGGAGGGCGGCGACGCCCAGGACAAGCTCGAGGCCAAGCTCGACGCGCTCGAGCTGCCCGAGGAAGCCCGCGAGGTCGTCGAGCGCGAGATGGGGCGCCTGCGGAGCCTGGGCGGCAACTCGCCCGAGACGCACGTCATCCGCAACTACCTCGAGTGGATCGCCGAGCTGCCCTGGGATACCCGCGCAGAGCTGTCCGAGGACATCGACGCGGTGGCCGAGAAGCTCGACGAGGACCACTTCGGCCTGGAGAAGGTCAAGCAGCGGATCCTCGAGCACCTCGCGGTGCGACGGCTGTCGGGCAGCAACAAGGGCTCCATCCTCTGTCTCGCGGGCCCTCCGGGGGTCGGCAAGACCTCGCTGGGGCAGTCCATCGCCGACGCCACGGGGCGACCCTTCATTCGCGTCGCGCTGGGCGGGGTCCGAGACGAGTCGGAGATCCGCGGTCACCGACGCACCTACGTGGGGGCCCTGCCCGGCCGCATCGTCAACGCGCTGCGCAAGGTCAAGGTGAAGAACCCGGTCATCTTGCTCGACGAGGTCGACAAGCTCGGCCAGGGCTGGATGGGCTCGCCCGAGGCGGCGCTGCTCGAGCTGCTCGACCCCGAGCAGAACCAGACCTTCACCGACCACTACCTCGAGCTGCCCTTCGACCTGTCCGAGGTGCTGTTCATCGCCACCGCCAACAGCCTCGAGCCGATGTCGGCCCCGCTGCGCGACCGCATGGAGATCATCCCGCTGTCCGGGTACACGCCGCCGGAGAAGCGACAGATCGCCCGCGGGCACCTCATCCCCAAGCAGCTCGCCGACCATGCCCTCGACGCCGATGCGCTGACCCTCGACGACGAGATCCTCGACACCATCATCCGGGACTACACCCGGGAGGCGGGCGTGCGTCAGCTGGGGCGGCAGATCACCAACCTGTGCCGTACCCTGGCGTTGCAGGCGGTGCGTAGCGCCAGCGCCGATGCACCCAAGCTCGAGGTCACCCTCGACGTGCTGCGGGAGTCGCTGGGCAAGCCGCGCTTCTTCAACGAGGTGGCCGAGCGCAGCTCGGTGCCGGGGGTCGCGACCGGCCTGGCCTATACCCCGGTGGGCGGTGACATCCTGTTCATCGAGACCTCGCGGATGAAGGGCAAGGGCGGCCTGCAGATCACCGGGCAGCTGGGTGACGTGATGCAGGAATCGGCCAAGGCGGCGCTGACCTTCGTGCGCAGCCACGCCGACCGGCTCGGCATCGACACGGCGGCGCTCGAGTCCCACGACGTGCACATCCACGTGCCGGCGGGGGGCATCCCCAAGGACGGGCCCTCGGCGGGGGTGACCATGTTCACCGCGCTGACCTCCCTGCTGTCGGGGAGAAAGGTCCGCTCCGATACCGCGATGACCGGCGAGTGCTCGCTGCGCGGTCGGGTCCTGCCCGTGGGTGGGATCAAGGAGAAGGTCATGGCCGCCCACCGGGCGGGCATCGAGCGGGTCATCCTGCCCGCGCACAACGAGCGGGACGTCGACGACATCCCCGAGGAGACGCGAGCGGCACTGGAGCTGATCTTCGTCAGCGACATGCTCGAGGTGTTGGACGCCGCATTGGAGCCGGTCGGAACGGCGGGCGCCGACGGGGCCGGCTCGATGGACGCCCACTGGCAGGGAGGTACTGCCGCATGAAGTGACCGACTACGTTTCGTTTCGCAGGCAGAATGAAAGCGGCGGCGATGGGCACGGGAGGCTCATCGTCGCCGCTCTCTATTTGCGGCCGTGGAGGCCGTCAGCAGATGCCCCGGACTGCTTCCTTGATCTTCACGCCTGCGAGGTACTTGAAGAACTCGCGGCTGTCCTCGTTCTGCATGAGTTCTTTGAAGGCGGGGTCGCGGACGAGCTCCTCGAGCGGCGGCAGGTTGGCGCCTGCGAGCCCGGTGAGCCCGAACTCCTTCATGACCTCGAGCGCTCGATCGGTCTCGAAGCTCATGCCGAGCTCGGATCTGCCGCTGCTGACCATCGAGCCCAGGCCCTCGGAGCGGCTGTCGACGAACTGCTCGAAGCCCGACTCGGTCGAGGTCTCCACATAGCGGGCCGTGGTCGTGCCCAGGTTCCAGAACCCGTGCGAGATGCCGCGCGGCTTGAGCACATGACAGCCAGGCCCGGCCGTGAAGCGAATGCCATCGACCCCGCCGACCTCGAAGTGCAGCTCGCCCTCCATGATGTACATGTGCTGGTCTTCGTTGGCGTGGGTGTGAAAGGCCAGCAGCTCCCGCGGCCGCACTTCGCCCTCCATGATGGAAAAGTGCCCCGCGAGCTTGGCCGAGCGATAGATCATCACCATGTCGGCCGAGGTCTGCTCGCCGGCCCCGGGTAGCACCACCAGATTGTCTGCATCGAGATTCGCCATGATTGTCTGCTCCCACGACGGCGCCGCGCCTCGCTCCCGTCCCGGACGCGCCCCACCTCGGGGCGCCTCGTCCGGCCTCGGGAGCCGATGACCGCCGCGCGTCGTTGTCTGTGGTTTAGACCTCGGGCCGGGTCGGGGTCAGGGACAATGGGCGCCGAAGACCGGGCAATTGACGTCCGGCCGCACTCGAGGCCGTCCACGAGCCGATACGAGTCCGCTCGGTTGCCGCATACGGAGAGTGGACGGGTTCGAAAACGAAAGCGCGGAGGCCTCGAACCGCGATTGAAACGGTGAGGCTCCGCGCTGTCGGTGACCGGCGCTGCCGGTCCGGGCTGGCCTACTCCTCGGTGCAGCTGTCGAGGCAGCAGTCCGGCATCAGGCACATCTTGGGGTCTTCGGGCAGAGCGATGAGCGGCAGCTGCCGGCAGATGTAGCCGTCGCGGTTGCACTGCGCGTCGTCGCTGCACACGATGCCGCAGCGCTGGAAGGTGCCCATGACGCCGATGCAGGCGACGCCGCCGTCGGGGTCGCAGCCGGGGTCGTCGAGCACGGACTGGGTCTGCATGTCCGGGAGCTGGCAGGGCTTGGTGCAGTAGCCACCGGGCAGCTCGTAAACGACCGCCATGTCGTCGCAGATGGCTTCGGGGTCGCCGATGAGGTCGATGCAGTCTTGGTCGGAAGTGCACGGCGCACCCCAGGTCTGCATCAGCGGATCGGCGGCCCCGTCGGTGCCCATGCCTACGGCACCGGCCGCACAGCCGAGTTCATCGACCGTGCCCGCAGTGTCGTCGGCCCCCGTTTCTCCGTCGTCGTTTTCCGTGGTGCAGGCGAGCGGCAGCTGCAGCGCGAGAGCAATGAGGGCCACAGGCCAAACGAAGCGCATCCGGATCATGCGGTGACCGTACGAAGGCATCCCAAGGCCGGTCAATCGTTGTTCGAGGGCCTACTGTGCTGTAGGCCACAGCGTCGTGAGCCAACGCGAAACCCGGCTCCAGGTTCACGGCGCAACCGTGCAGAGCAATGCACGGCGCGCGGCAGGGTTCGGCTCGGGATGGACGTCGTTCGAGTCGAACCGATGCTGCCCGGTCGGGTCGGCCACCACGGTGACCGACCCTTCCCATCAGACCGGAGGCCCGGAGGTGAGCGTCAACGTTTTTCCTCCGGTGAGCCCCAGCTTGAGGGTGGTGCCGGGCGGAACGCGGAGCAGCTTGTCGTAGCGACCGCTGTTGAGCGCGGTCACGTTCATGCCATCGATCTCGATGATCTCGTCGCCGACGGCGAGACCCACCTTGGACGCGGGCCCGCCGGGACGCACGAACGCGACGATGTTGCGTGCCTCTTCGGGCTCGATGTCGGGGTCGAGAGCCTTGCGCTTGAACCCGAGGTCGCCGGCCTCCTTGCCGCTGTCGAGCCGTTTTTTGACGAGCTCCACCTTGCCGATGTCCTGCTCGCGGGGCTCGGTGGGGATCCGGCGTGCCATCCAGGTCCAGCCGTAGTCGCTGTCGTTGAAGCTCGGGGCCATGACCATGACGGTGACCTTGCCCGTGGCGGCGTTCTCGACCTCGAAGCGACCCTGCTCGTCGGAGATGTCCTTCTGGTCGCCCTTGGTGTCTCGCATGCCGCCGAACGAGAAGCCGCCCGCGGACGCGGTGACCCGCAGCCCCGAGACCGGCTCGCCCGTCTCCGCATCGACGAGCTGCCCGATGAGCTTGACCCGAGGCTTTAGCACGATCTCGGCGGTGGCGACCCCGGCCTCGGCCGTGAGCTCGACGGTGACCTTGGCGTTGCCTTCGTCGGAGTTCGCTTGGACCTCGTAGGTGCCCGGGGCGAGGTTGTCGAACTGGAGCTTGCCATCGGTGCGGAAGAAGTCGTCGCTGGCGTAGTTGCCCTTGGTGCGGTCGCTGACCTGGACCCGGAAGGACTCGGGGAAGCCCCCGCCTTCGAGCTTGACGATGCCGTTGATCTCACCCGTCTCGGCGATGGAGACCTCGACGTCGGTGCCGACCGCGACGTCTTCGGTCATGCCTCGACCGCCGCCCTTGCGGTTGGCCACCACGATATAGGTGCCTTCGGCCGCGAGGTGCTCGAGTTCGAATCGGCCGTCTTCGTCGGTGAGGATCGGCTTTTCGTTCCAGTTGCCCCAGCGAGCCATACCGCGGCCGCCCTGCTTGGAGGCTGCGACGCTGTCGCTCTGCCGCGAGGCATGCACGAAGGCGTCGATGACCGGCTCACCCGACTCATCGACGACGCGACCCGTGATCCGGCCGTTCTGCGACTCGACCACGAGGTCGACGGTGGTGGTCTCTCCGGCGGCGATCTGGATTCGCTCGCCCGCCTGGTCGTCGTCGGAGGCCCCGGGCGCGCGCATCTTCTCGGACCACCCGCGGCGCGCCTGGATGCGGTAGTCGCCCGCGGCCGCGTTCTCGATGACGAACGCGCCTTCGTCGTTGGTCTGCACGCCGCCACCCCAGCGCGGGCCCTGCAAGAACACGTTGACCTGGGCGACGGGGGCCCCGTTTTGGTCGCGCACCGTCCCCTCGACGTTACCGCCCGTGGGGAGCTCGATCTCGATGTCGGACGTATCGACGCCGGCCTCGACGGAGGCTTCGATCGGATCATCCCGTCTCGGGTAGTCGTCGTGGGAGGCGCCGACCTCGTACTTCCCCGGGAGCAGGCCTGCGATCTCGTAGTTCCCTTTGCCGTCGCTGCGCGCCCCGTAGGCGTTGACCCGGCGCCCGCGTGGGTCATTTTCGTCGGCCTTCATGTTGGCGCTGACCCGGGCGCCCTTGACCGGCTCGCCCTTGTCGTCGATCACCCGCCCGCGGATTGCCCGGGCCTCGTGGACCGACCAGCGCAGGCCGTCGACGGAGGCATCGGCGATCACGATGTCTTCGTATTCCTCTTCGCCCAGGTAGCCCTCGCAGGTCACGGTGACCTCGTAGGTGCCCGGGAGCACGCCGGACACGAGGATCGACCCGTCTTCCTCGGCCCCGGAGCGGTAGCTGCGATTGCCCTCGCTCTTGGGCTCGGCCAGCCTGACGGTGGCGAACGAACAGGGGGTCTCGTCGTCGACGAAGACCTGGCCGCGCACCGAGACGGCGCCGTGGACCTCGATGATGATGGTCTCCGAGGTCTCGCCCATGCCCACGTGCACGCGCTTGTCGGACCGACCGGTGAGCTCCGGCCCGGAGACGCGGACCTTGTAGGACCCGGGGTTGAGGCCGTCGAGGCGGAACACCCCGTTGGCGTCGCTATAGGTCGAAGCGCCGCGCCATTGTCGGGCCGAGACCTTGGCGTCGGCGACGGGTTTGTTCGTCCCGGCCCAGACCAGCTTGCCCTCGATGACCGACTCGGGCGTCAGGAACAGCTCGACGAAGGTGCCGGGCACGGCCACCTCGCGCGAGCCAGTGGCGTAGCCATCGGCGAAGGCCTTGACGTCGACCTCGGGTCCCGCGACCCACAGGGAGAAGCGGCCCTCTTCGTCGCTGCGGGTGAAGGACCCGCCGACGCCCCGCCACCACGAGCCTCCGGTGGAGACATAGGCCCCGTCGACCACGCCGCCCGCGATGTCCTTGACCACGCCGGCCACCTCGACGCCGCCCTCCTTCAGGACGAAGTCGATGCCTTCGCGGGTGTTGCCGGCGAGCAGGTCGACCCGGGTGCTGAGGGTCTGTTGGATTCCAGTGCGGGACTCGTAGCGCGTGGGGATGTAGCCCTTGGCCGAGGCGAAGAGCCGATGCTCGGCCCCCAGCAGCTCGCCCAGGCGATAGGTGCCGTCGTCGCGAGTGACGGTGCAGTCGGGGGGCCGACGATCGGTGCCCGCGAGGTCGCGGTCCTCGACGCGAGCGCAGACCTGCGCGCCCGCGATGGGCTGGCCCGCTTCGTCGCGGACGGTGCCCGCGATGCCGGCCTTCGCAGCCTTGAAGGGATCGATGTCGCTGCGCCGCAGGGCCTTGGGAGCCAGCCCGCCGCCGGCCGCTGCATCGCCCGCCTTGGCGGTGGCAGCCGCTTTGTCGCTGCCCTTGGCGTCTTGGTCGTCGTCGCCCGACATCCACCACCACAGGCCGAGCGCCAGACCAGCCAGCAGGAGTACGCCGTAGATTTTCGTCTTGCTGCTATCTGCCATGGACCCCAGTCGTCTCGGCTATGAAACCACGACTTTGGCTCTTGGTTTCAACCCCGCGGCAAAACGACCCCTTGGCGTCAGTCGGACGCCGGCTCCGTATCGAAGACCCACTGGGAGGGTTTGACCTTTTCCGCAATGAAATCCAGGAACGTGCGGACGGCGGGGCTCAAATGATGTCGGCTGGGGTACAGCGCATGCACGGTGCTATGCGTATCGCCCCACTCACGTAGCAGGGGCACGAGGGTTCCCGCGCGAAGGCCCTCGCAGCACAAGAATCCGGGCAGGTGCGCGATGCCGAGCCCCGCCTGGCAGGCCTGGAGTGCCACCGGGTAGCTGTTGACGACGAGCTTGCCCGTGATCGGCACCGAAAACGACTGGCCGTCGGCGTCCTCGAACACCCACGGCGTGCGGGTGCGGTCGGGACTGAAGGCGACGCACTGGTGGTCTCGCAGATCACGAGGCGTCTGCGGTCGGCCGTGCTCCTCGAGGTAGGCCGGGCTCGCGCAGACGTAGCGAGGGGCGGGGGCCAGCTTGCGCACGATGTGCCCCGAGGGCTCCAGCGGCCCCACGCGAATCGCGAGATCGAAGCCCTCCGCGACCAGGTCCACCCGACGGGTGGCGAGGTACATGTCGAGCTCGACCTTGGGGTACTGCCGCAGATACTCGAGGCACCACTCCCCGAGGTAGGTCTCCGCCATCAGCACCGACGTGGTGAAGCGGAGCTTGCCCTGCGGCTCGACGCCCTGCGAGCTGATGCTGGCGGTCGCGTCCTCGAGCTGCCCGATGAGCTCCCGACACCGCTCGTAGTAAGTGCGCCCCGCTTCGGTCAGGCTGAGCTTGCGCGTGCTGCGTTGGAGCAGCCGCACACCCAGCGAGGCCTCGAGCTCATCCACCCGGCGGGCCACGGTGGACTTGGGGATCTCGGCCGCCCGCGCGGCGCCCACGAAGGTGCCCGCCTCGACGACCTTGACGAAGATGGTGATGGCGTTGAGATCCACGGCCCGCGTCGACCATAGCCAATCTTCCCAGCCGCAGGAATCTGCTTCCCACCCGTGGGTCGATGGCCCCGGGCTGCCCCGTGGCATGGTGGTGGCTCCGGCGAGGAGGAGACCGTGGCCCTACCGATTACGCTCGATCAGCTCGAGGTGTTCAGCGTCGTTGCCCGCACGGGAGGGTTTGCCGACGCGGCGCGGGAGCTGTCTCGGACCCAGTCCGCGGTCAGCAAGGCCATCGCGGCCATGGAGAGGCTGCTCGACTTCAAGCTCTTCGTTCGCTCCGCGCAAGGGGCCCGCTTGACCACCGAAGGCGTGTCCATGCTGGCCAGCGCGCGATCGGTGCTGGACACCGCCAGCATGTTCCAGGCCGACGCCTCGCGGGTGGGCTCGGCCGCGGCCGAAGGGGTGATCTCGGTGGCCATCGACGTCTTCTGCCCCGGGGCGCCCGTATTCGACGCCCTGGGCGCGCTCGAGCAGCAGTTCCCGGGGACGGCGGTGGTCGTGCGCACCGAGCAGCTGGCCTGGCTGTCGCGCCTGGTGCAGGGCGGGACCTGTGCGCTCGGCGTCTGCGGTCCGCGGGGGGTCGACCATCGCGAGCTCGACTCCGAATTCTTGGGCACGACCTGGATGGTGCCCGTCTGCAGCGCGGAGCACCCGGTGGCGGACCTCATGGCCGAGCGCGGGGCCGTCTCGCGGGAGGCCCTGGCCGCGCACACCCACCTTTACCTCACCGAGCGTGCGGACTGGCAGGAAGAGTCCGCGCCCGCACCCAACGAGGGGGTGACCGAGCGCCGCTGGTGGAAGCTCAGCGACCTCCACACCAAGCACCAATGCCTCCGCCGCGGCTTCGGCTGGGGGATGATGCCGCTGCACGTGGTGCAGCCGGAGCTCGACGCAGGAACGCTCGTTCGCTTGCGCATCGAAGGGCGAAGGGAGCAGTGGCCGCACGAGCACTACCTGGTGCGTCGGAGGGGCGAAGCCATGGGTCCGGTGGCTGAATTCCTCTACGCGCGACTGCGGGAAAACCTGCACCAGGGCTCGAAGACGGCCGAGTAGAGGGGGTATTCCACCGGCTCCGGGGAGGCGAGAACCCTATTCGCTACCGGGCTCGACAGGTCGTCGCTATCCCGAGGATCGAAGGAACGATCCCATGAACGACTTCCACTTCATGCGTCACACTCTCGCGTCCGTTGCCGCCATGAGCTTGCTCGCCGCCTGTCCCTCCGACGACGGCGAGGGGCCCGAGGACGCCCAAGAGGCCAGCACCAGCGAGCCGGCGACCGAGCCCGCCGAGAGCACGGGGGGCGAGCAGCCCGGCACCAGCGATGGCGAGGCGACCGACGCCACCGAAGGCGAGACGGCCGACTCTTCCGAGGGCGGCGACACGACCGGTGCCTTCGGAGACTACGAGCCCAACTGTGATGGCACCTTCGAGGTGACCGCGCCCGATCCCAACTATCCGTGGACGCCGCTGTCCATCCAGCTCGCCTCCGAGGAGCTGAGCCCCGGCGTGTTCGTGGCCTACGACGAGCGTGCGCTCGAGCTGACGCCCGAGCAGGCGCCCTTGGCCACCAGCGCGGGCTTCATCATCGGCGAGGACGGGGTGTTGCTCGTCGAGTCGATGATCAACCAGCAGCTCGCCTGTCAGCTCTACGACCTCGTGCGCGAGCAGACGGAGCTGCCCATCCTGTACATCGTCAACACCAGCCACCACGGCGACCACAGCTACGGCAACCACTTCTTCGGCCCCGACACGCAGATCGTCCAGCACGAAGAGACGGCCGACTTCATCAGCCAGCACTTCGAGGCCGACCGCGCCTGGATGATCCAGAACTTCGGCGCCAACCAAGGCATGGAAGAGGTGCAGCCGCGCGAGGCCGACGTTCGCGTGGGCGAGGAGGGCTGGTCGGTCGATCTCGGTGGCGTGACCGTCGAGGCCCGCTACTTCGGCTTCGGCCAGACCCACGGTGACCTGTGGGTCTGGCTCCCCGACCAGCACGTGCTGTGGGCCGGCAACGCCCAGGTCAGCGGCAACCCGGGCTTGCCCTGGTTGCTCGACGGCAACGGCGAGGCCTCCATGGCCACCACCCAGAACGTGGCCGACTTCTTGCCGCCGGATGCCATCGTCATCCCCGGGCACGACGCGCCGCAGACCCCGGACGTCTTCGACTTCACCATCGACTACCTGCAGACCTTGCTCTTCGAGGTCGGCGAAGCGGTCGATGCCGGCCTGAGCCTCGAGGAGACCCTGGCCACGGTGACGATGGACGACTTCCGGGGCTACGTGCTCTTCGACTGGGTGCACCCGGTGATCAACGTGACCAATACCTACGGCGACCTGACCGAGTAGCGGAGACGGTAGAGCACGGGGCGGGGGAGTCCCTCGCCCCGTGCTCGAAATTCGGGCCGAGCTTCAGGCGGTGGGGTCGACGACGCGACCCATGAACAACACCGCGCCCGAGACCCGGTCACGCACGAAGAAGAGGAAGGGCCGGTCGACGATGAACTCGGCCGGGTCCTGAGGCATCGAGGTGGGGACCATCATGTCGGCGGTGGCGGCCGCCGCCTCGGTGCCCTGCTCGTCGACCTCGATGAAGGCCTGGTGGTACGCGTCGTGGATGTACAGGCCCTTGTTGCCGGGGAGCATCCCGTAAAACTCAGCACGGTGGGCCTCGAAGGCCCGGTGCACCCCCATGGCGTTCAGCGTCTTCCGCAAGGAGATGGACGGCGGGGTGAGCTTGAACTTGGGCAGTCCCACCTGCACGGCCCGCATGGCGCTGCGGTCCTCGAGCGTTTCGACCCATCGCGCCAACGTGGCCTCGCTCAGGCCGGCCTCGACCGATGCGAGCCCCGTTGGTTCGGTGGGGCGCACGATGAGCATCGCGAGCCGGTCGCCGAGATAGGGGAGCTGCACGAAGTCGACGCCCGCGTCGGGGTCTTCGGCGTAGGCCAACGAGCGCATCAAGGAGCGCATCATCGGGACCTCGACATCGCCGCGGGGGGTATGGAAGGCCTGAGGGCGAGTCTTGCCGGGCATGAAGGGGCGGTGCCACCCCGCCTTGAAGTAGATGGCGTTGACCAGGGTCAGGCGGGTCTCGCTGCTGACGGAGCCCTCGGGCAGCACCTCGACGATGCGGTCTCGTGTTTGCTCGGCGACCCACGCGTTGATGCTGCGCCGAGATCCATCGGCGTCGTGGCGGAAATCCATCGTGACCAGCGGCGCTCGGTAGGCGGAGTCGGTGAACTCGATGAACTCGGGATCGATGGGCTCGGACTGCTCCCCGTAGAGTCGGTTGGCGATCGTCAGCTCGAGTTGTTTGAGGGTGTCCCAGTCGGTCAACAGCCCCGAGAACCCGTGGTGGATGGTGGCGGCGTCACCTCGCGGGGCGGGCGGAAAGTGGAAGGCCCGCGCCAGCTCCTCGGCGGTTTCGCCATTACTGCCACCGAAGGCCATGCCGAACGCCATGGAGATGCTGGCGGGCGAGAACACCAGGTTGCTGGCGTTGCCCGTGGCGAGGGCCTGGCGGTGGAAATCGATGGCGAACGCGTTGATGGAGGTTGCGGCGTCCGCTGCCACCACGGGGTCGCTCGGTAGGGATGCGGGCGGCTCGGACGGGGCCGGCGTGCCGGGTTCAGACACGGTTGCGGGGGCGCTCGGGCTCGCGCTAGGCGGAGCGGCGGGCCGGCATGCGGAGCCGACGAGCGAGACCAGGGACAACGAGAGCGGGAGGAGCCGAGTACAGCGAGACATGGGGGTGCGGGTCGGAACGCATCGTAGAGACTTTCGCTTTCAGAGAACGTCGATTTGCGTCCCTGATGGGGCAAAACCGGCCCTCATCGCTTGCGGCGGTCGAGCACCACCCGGTAGGCGGGGGTCCGAGTCTTCCGCCCGTTGGCCTCGGTGGCCCGGGCGAAGAACTTGCGGGCACCGCCCGTGCTCGGGGTCAGCGTGAACACGTAGGTCGAGCCGCGTCGCTCACACTCGAAGGGGATGGGCCCCGCCTCGCCACACTTCAGCGTGTAGCCGCGGCGGGCGTACCAGAACAGCTCCACCGTCTCGACCTGGGCATCGCCCACGTCGACGTAGACGGAGAACTCGCGGCCGGCCATGGCATCGGCCGAGCGGCGGACCTCCATGTGGGGCCGCACCGAGGCGAGCTGGGTGGGCGGCTGCGCGGGGGCGAGGGGCTCGACGACGCTCGGCGTCCGGGTGCCCACCGCGTGCGCCAGGTGGTGGTGCGAGTTCTGGGAGTGCTCGCCGTTTTCACACTCGCGGTCTTCCCACTCGCCGCAGGGGGCGTGGGCGAGCCGGAACTCCTTGGGGCCACACTGCTCGTAGCTCATGATGTCCGAGCAGTCGCGGGAGTGATCGAGGCCGAGGGTATGGCCGATCTCGTGGGCGGCCGTCTCGCACAGGGCCCGGGTGTTCACGCCGCGCGGCTGGAACACGAACACGACCGAGTTCTCGAGCACGCGATTGGCGTGGGGAGCGATGCCGCCGACGGTCTCGGCGAAGCCGAGCAGGTCGGGCTTGCCGCCGACGTAGGCAACGGAATACGCACCACTCTCCGGGGCCTCGTCGACGACCTCGACGTCGAAGCCGTCGAAGCGATCCTGGACACAGCGGACGAAGCTGTCCCACTGCGCGTCGCTGCCCCGGAAGGCGGGGATCTGCGCCGAGTGCATGCCCTGGCGCGATAGGATTCCCGACAGCGCGCGACTGGGATCGTCGTCCTCGGCGGCGTAGACGGTGCCGCCATCGCGGTGCAAGACCACGGTGACGGGAACGGGACCGCGCGCGAGGCCGGGCAAGGCCCATCCGCGGTCGTGTGCAACGGCGAGGGTGGCGACGCCGACCGCTGCCGTCGTCGTCAATCCCGCGAGCACTCCAAGTAAGACCCTGGCCACGAAACGATCGACGTGAGGCGGCGCTGGTCATTCGTAAAGCGGGCGCAAAGCGCACCTTGCCCCACCGTGGCGCGTCGCCACACATGCCGATAGGGCCACGATCCATGGGTCCTATGCCCCATTTGCACTCCCTTCGTGGTACGGAATCGACATGAAGTACGGATGGCTCGGGGCGGCGGCGGGGTTGGCGTTGGCGTTGGGCGGCTGTGGCGACGACGCGCCGGCCATGGCCGAGGGCAGCGCCTCGTCCAGCGGTGGTGCCGTGGGGACCTCGACCTCCGGGGCGGCCGATTCCACGGGGACCGACGACGGGCCGGCCGACAGCTCGTCGGGCGAGGAGCCCGAGCCCGTGCCCGAGCCGCCTCCGGTCGCGCCATTCTTCGAGCCCGAGATCGTCGAGGTGCCGGTGTGGATCACCGCGCCCGTCGACGACAACCCCGACCTCGTACGCGAGGCCATCGACACCGGGGTGTTCACGCTGCCCGAGGTGGGCGAGGCGTACGGCTCGACCTGGTCGGAGCACGTGCCGGGGGAAAACGGAGAGCTCATCGCGGCCTCGGCCGATTCGCTCTACGCCGCGGCCGAGATCGAGGTGCCGGACGACCGCTTCGTGTTCGTGCGCGACGACACCGTGCGCACCATGTTCACCAACAACACCAACCCGCAGCCGGGGGACGTGTATGCGAGCGGCCGAACGCGGGTGCCCTTGGCGGTGCAGGGCGACCCGGCCACCGACTTGGTGATCGTGCAGGCCTACGGGCGTCGCGGTACGCCCGAGGTCCAGCTATGGAGCACGCCCGACGAGCTGTCCTTCAACTTCGCCGACATGACCCTGCCGCAGTACCCGGTGGGGGATGGTTCCGAGCAGTACGTCGGGGTGCCGATCCTCAACAACACCTCGAGTGACACCCGGCATCTGCGGGCGCACGTGATCGAGAACGAGTACTTCGAGGAGACGATCATCGAGTACCCGGGGCTGCCCGCGATCTCGGCCTCGCAGATCGCCTTCCGGCTGCAGCCCAAGGCGCCCTTCGACACCGAGGGCATGGAGGTCCCCGCGATCCTGCGCATCGAGCCGCTGTGGTTCGAGCACTCGTACGAGCGCGAGGTCATGGTCCAGACCGTCTCCGACGACGCGGTCTACCGCCGCACCCGACGCTCGGAGGTCGATGGCTCGGTGCAGTTTTACGGCGTGCGGCCCCCGGTGGAGGTCGAGCCCGAGCACAACTACGGGCTCATCCTCACCCTGCACGGGGCGGGCGTCGGCGGGGCGGGGCAGGCCGCGGCGTACTCCTCGAAGCAGTGGGCGTACATCATCGCGCCGACCAACCGCCGCCCCTTTGGCTTCGACTGGGAAGAGTGGGGCCGGCTCGACGCGCTCGAGGCCCTCGAGCACGCGGAGTCGTTCTTCTCCATCGACCCGCAGCGGATTCACCTCACCGGACACTCGATGGGCGGCCACGGCACGTGGCAGCTCGGCGTGCACTACCCGACTCGGTTCCGCGTGATCGCCCCGAGCGCAGGCTGGATCTCGTTCGATACTTACGGCTCGCTGGGCATTCCCGACGGCGTGCCCGGGGCGGCTCGGGCCGCGAGCAAGACCATCGAGTACATCACCAACTTCGAAAAGAGCCCCGTCTACATCATCCACGGCACGGCCGACGACAATGTGCCGTCCTTTCAGGCGCAGACCATGTTCGACGCGCTGCAGGGCATCGCGCCCGAGCTTTGGTACCACGCGCAGCCGGGGGCGGGGCACTGGTGGGACGCCGACCCGACCGAGCCGGGGGCGGACTGCGTCGACTGGGAGCCGATGATCGACGTGATGCGCGACCGGGCCGTCGACCCCGATCCGCTCGACTTCCGCTTCATCAGCGCGGGGGCCTGGGTCAACCCCGAGCACTCGTACGCGCGGATCTTGTCCGAGGACAGCCCGCTGGCGCACCCCGAGCTGCTGTCGACCCTCGACGGCGACGCGGTCACCCTCGAGACCACCAACGTGCGCTCGCTCGAGATCGACGTGGCGCAGCTTTTGGGGCAGGGCATCACGTCGCTGACCGTCGACGGTGACGATGTGCCGCTGGACGGCAACGTGGTCACGCTGGGGCCCACCACGGGCAAGACCCCCGAGGTGCACGGACCGCTCAACCAGGTGTTCCACGAGCCGGTCTGCTTCGTCTACGCCGAGGACGGGGCGCCGCAGTATCGCGAGTACGCGGCCTTCCTGACCTCGTGGTGGTCGGTGATCGGCAACGGCCAGGCGATCACGGTCGAGGTCGGGGACCTGACCTCGGAGATCGAAGAGAACTACAACATCATCCACCTCGGGATCCCGCGCGACGAAATCCTCGACTTGCCCGATGCGATGGATTTCGAGCTAGTCGACGGCGGGCTCGTGTTCGGCGGCCAAGAGTTCACCCAGGCCGCGCTGGCGTTCGTGTATCCGGCCGCGACGGGACGCTTGTCCGCGGTATGGACCACGGCGCCCGGCTTCGAGTACCTGCTGTTCCGCTACATGCCCTTCAGCTCGCGCAACGGGCAGCCGGACTACTACATCTGGCGCGCCAACAACTTCACGCGGGTGGGCGGCTTCTTCGACGCCGACTGGGAGTTCGATCCGTCGCTGGCCGAGGTGTACTGAGGGCGAACGGAACGGTCGCGGCCGCCCTCACGACGGGGTCGGCGCATCGGAGCGGTGTGCGAGTTCGTTGACGATGCCCGCGACGCACATATAGCCGTCGTGGGCGGCCGCGGTAATGCCTCCGAAGACCCGCTTGAGATCACCGACGACATACACGCCGTCGACGGCGGTCTTTCCGAAGTCGTCGGCCTCGTAGTGCTCGGCTCCCATGAAGGGGTGGAGGGCCGTGGGGACCCCCAGGCGCGCGGGTAGGTCGGTCCCCAGTTCGGCATGCGGCTCACCCAAGAACCCGACGTCGCGCGCCACGCTGCGCCCATCGGCCAAGACCACGCGGCTCATTTTCCCTTCTCGGTGCTCGAGCCGGTCGATGGGTGCGTCTTCGATCGGGATGGCGCGGGCGTCCAGCTGCTCGCGGTCTTCCGGGGTGAGCGGGTGTCCGTTGGTGAACACGATGACGTCGCTCGACCACATGCGAAGCAGGGGCCCCATGTGAGCGGCGGCGACCGAGGCGAACACCGCGACGCGGCGATCGGAGAACTCGAAGCCGTCGCAGAACGGGCAGGGGAACACCGTGCACCCGTAGACCGCCTCGATGTTTTCGATGCCCACCGGGCGCAGGTCGGTCCGAAACCCGGTGGCGAACACGACGCGCTCGGCCAGCCGCTCGTGTCCGGCCGTGGTCACGAGGCGAAAGCCGCCGTCGGTGGGCACCACGTCTTCGACGCGCTCGGCCACGGTGCGGACGGTGGGGTACTTGTGCAGCTGTGCCTGGGCGATGTCGTGGAGCTCGGAGGCATGGGCCCCGTCGCGGGTCAGGAAACCGTGGCTGGCGTGGGCGACCGCGTTTCTCGGGTCATTGGCGTCGAGCAGCAGGGCGTTCAGTCGAGCACGGCCGGCGACCAGTGTCGCCGCCATGCCCGCCGGACCGCCGCCGATGATGGCGAGCTGAGTGTGGGTCATGGAAATGAGCGTGGGTCGCCGCGAGGCCCGGGCAAAGTGGGCGGGCTTGGCATTCGATCGGCCGATCTTTAGATTCGTCCCCATGGGTCGAGCCGAGGCGCCGGGGGTCCACGCGATCGCCGTCCATCACCGAAGCGGTCGGCTCGAGCCGCATGCCTCTCGGAGCCACTCATCGCATGTGCTCGGCTACATCGTGACCGGCGAGCTGCGGCTGCAGTACGGCGCCGTCACGAGCGCCACCGCGGGCTGCATGGGCGTGATGCCGGCCGGCGTCCCGCACGAAGCCCTCGGAGGTCGTGGGGAGTGGTGGTTCGCCGAGTTCTGTGCGCCCTGTCATCAGCTCGACGAGATGCAGGCGCTCATGCGGCCCTTCGATCGCGTGCGCCGGGGCGCGACCCCCATCGTGCCCATCGCTGCGTCGCGTCGACGAAGGGTCGTTCGCCTGTTTCGCGACCTGCAGGAAGAATGCGAGCGGCGCGAGCCGGAGTCGCTGGACTTGGCTCGGAGCCTGCTCAACCTTTTGCTGGGCGAGGCGTGTCGCGCTGCGCCTCGCGTCGATCCGCCTGCGCCCAACGGCCTGGTCATCGACGCGCTGCAGTTCATTCAGCGCCGCGCGCTCGAGCCCATCTCGCTGCGCGACGTCGCCCGGGCGGTGCACCGCAGCCCCGCGCACGTGGCCGCCGTGGTCAAAGACGCGACGGGCCACACCGTGGGTGATTGGATTCGAGCCGCTCGGGTCGCCGAGGCCGCGTCGCTACTGGAGCACAGCAACGCCTCGCTCGACGCAATCGCGGAGCGGGTGGGGTGGCGCGACAAGACGCACTTCATTCGCCAGTTTCGCAAGGTGCAGGGACAGACTCCAGCCGCGTGGAGGCGAGCGCATCGACTCGGTGCGGCGGGGGATGGCACGAATGATCACGGGGATTGACTGACGGAGGATCCCCTCGTTCCGCGGAGGCGCGTGAGGCCCGAGGCGATGCGGATCCGGCAGGGATGGCTTCAGGTGCGCCCCCGCCGGGGCCTGCTAAACTCCCTGCCGGCGGAAGAGGTCCCCCTCAGGTCGTGAATTCCGAGTTCGATGAATCGCAAGACCTGGTAGAGACGCGGACCGGAGCCACCCCGTCCGCTCGCAAGGGCTCGCGGCGGCGCTCCGATGCGCTCGTACCCGGTATGCCGCTCGGTCGGTACACCATCCTCACCACCATCGGGGCGGGGGGCATGGGGGTCGTCTACGCTGCGTACGATCCCAATCTCGATCGCAAGGTCGCGATCAAGGTGCTCGGCTCCGAAGACAGTGACGCGGCCGCCCGGGCTCGGCTGGTTCGCGAGGGGCAGGCGCTCGCTCGGCTGACACATCCGAACGTGGTCACCGTGCACGAGGTCGGCGAGGTCGACGGGCGGGTGTTCCTCGCGATGGAGTATGTGCGGGGCTCGTCGCTCCTGGAGTGGCTGGCCGAGCGCCCCGACCCGGCGACGCGCCGCAAGGACGGCATCGCCGATCTGTTGCTGCAGGCGGGGGCGGGGCTCGAGGCAGCCCATCGCGCGGGGCTCATCCACCGCGACTTCAAGCCGGGCAACGTCATGGTCGGCGACGACGGGCGCGCCCGCGTGGTGGACTTCGGCCTGGCGCGGGCGGCCGAGAATGAAGGCATCCCGTTCGTCACCATCTCGAACTCCGAGCCGAGGTCGCCCGGATCCGGCGAACTCACGGCTACGGGCAAGGTGGTGGGCTCGCTGAAGTACATGGCGCCCGAGCAGTACGCCGGAGAGCGCCTCGACGCGCGCTGCGATCAGTTCTCGTTCTGCCTGGTGGTTCACGAGGCGCTGGCCGGGGTCTACCCCTTCACCGGGCGCACGCCCTTCGAGCTTCGCGAGGCGATGGAAGAGCGGAGCATCGAGCCGCCCTCGGCCGTCGACATGCCGGCGTCGTTGTGGAAGGCGGTCGAGCGCGGTTGTGCGTGGAAACCCGCTCGCCGCTTCTCGTCGCTCGAGCCGATCTTGGACGAGCTGCGGGCCTTCGCGGGCATCCAGCGTATCCGGGACCGCCCCATCTGGCGGGTCGCGGCGGTGTCGCTGGTGGTGGCGGGCGCGGTCGCCTTGGGCTCACGCGTGGCCGCGACCGACGAGGGCCCGACCTGCGACGACGGGGTGAGCCAGCTCGAAGTCGCCTGGGGAGCCGACCAGCGGGCGAAGGTCGAGGCGGCGCTGAGCAAGCCCGAGCTGAACGTCTCCGAAGATTCGACCGCGCGGGTGGTGGCGGCCCTCGACGACTACGGGCGGCGGTGGGCCGAGGTCTACGACGACTCATGTCGGGCGACCTGGCATCGCGGCGAGCAGTCGTCGGCGATGCTCGATCTCCGATCTCGCTGCTTGCGAAAGGCTCGCGCCGGTTTCGGCACGGTGGCCGAGCTGCTCGGCGATGCGGATGCCAGCCTCGCGGGCGGGCTCGACACGCTGCTCGAGTCGTTGCCATCGCTCCAGCGTTGCGTCAGTGAGACCGAGCTGGCCGCCATCCGGCAGCTCGACGAGCGGTACCCACCCCCTCCCCAAATCGACGAGTGGGAGCAAAAACTCGCTCGCGCCAACGTCCTGACGGTGGCGGCACGGGATTCCGAAGCCGAAGCGCTGTGGGCGGAGATCGAAGCGGGGCTGCAGACGCAGCCCTATCTGCCCGTCGAGGTCTCGATGCGGTCCGCTCGCTTGTTTCCGATCGCGATGGATCGCTCCGCCAAGGCGCGGACGGAGCTCGAGGAGACCTTTGCCGCTGCCCTCGAGACGGACCAGGTGTCGATCGCGATGGAGGTCGCCGCCCTGGGGGTCGTTCGCTCCATTCAGATCGACGAGCGGTCGCAGGCCGAGTTTTGGATGCGCCTGGCCACGAGCCTCATGCAGCGCATCGACGACCCCATGGAGCACATTCGCATGGGGTTCATTCAGGGGTGGCTCGCCTCCACCGAAGCCCGCTACGACGACGCCAAGGAGCACTTCAATCGGGTCCTGAAGCTGACCGACGAGCATCCGTACCCCGACTATCGCTCGCAGGCGCAGCAGGGGTTGGCGAGGATCCTTCGCAGCGAGGGGGCGTTGGTCGAGGCCGAAGCGATGGCCAAGGCCGCGCTGGAGACCATTCGCAGCAGCTACGCGCCCAACCAACAGATCGTGGCGCAGCAGCTCATGGCCCTGGGGTCGGTGGCTCACGATGCGGGGCGCCACGACGAGGCGCTGGCCTATCGGCAGGAGGCGGTGAAGTTGTTTCGCGAGCACGGTCGCGGCGGCATGAATCTCTGCCTCGCGTTGGCGAGCCTCGGCGATTCGTTCCTCGTGCTCGGGTCCTATCCCGAGGCCCACGCCGCCTATACCGAGGCCAGAGACGAAGCGGCGGTGACCAACGGCCCCGACACGGAGCTGGTGGCCCTGAGCAACGTGGGGCTCGGCCAGGTGCTCTTCGAGCAGGGGCAGCTCGACGAATCTTGGTCGAACTTGCAGACGGCCTCGCGGCAGTACGAAGCGGCGGTCGGACTCGAGCATCCCGCCCTGGTCACGCTGCACCTGTCCGAGGGCGCGACCCTGCTCGAGCTCGGTCGCTTCGAAGACGCTGTACGCAAGTACGAGCGGGTGAACGAGCTGGCGGAGGAGGCCGACTACAAGACGGAGCTGGTGCTCGGCCACCAGGGTCTGGGTCTGGTGTATGAGCGCAAGGGCGAGCTTCCGCGTGCCACGGACTCGCTGCAGACCTCTCTCGCCGTGCTGGAGAAGATCGGCAGCGGCGGTCCGGGGGTGATCCTCGGGACTCGCCGCGCCCTGGGCGTCGTGCTGTCCAAGCGTGGCGAGTGGGCCAAGGCGGTCGAAGTGCTCGAGCCGCTAGTGGCGATGCACGTCGAGCAGGACAACGACCCCGGCGAGCTCACGCTGGCCCGCGGCCTGCTCGGGTGGGCATTGATCAACGCTGGCCGCGACGAGTCGCGAGGGCGTGCCTTGCTCGACGAGGCGCTGAAGGCTCGCGAAGGTCTGAAGCTGCCCGTCCAGCCCATGGCCGCGTTCGAGTGGCTGGTGGCTGCCCAGCGCGAGCGCACCGAGCCCTAGAACCCGCGTCGACGACGGAGGCCCGCCACTCCGAGCAGGGCGAGAGCCATCAGCCACGGCGACGATCGGCGCTCGCTCGGGTCGCTGTTGCACGCACAGCCCTCGCTCGCACCGTCTCCCGTCGCGTTCGGGCCCACGCCCGTGTCTTCGGCACCGCCCGCGCTCGAGTCGAAGCCGTGCCCGGTCAGGCCTTCGTCAGCGCTTCCCGAACCGCGTGTATCGTCGCCGCTTTCGTCGGCCCCGGGCACGGGATCGCCCCAGGGATCACATCGCTCGGAGTCCCAGCGATCGCCGTCATGCTCGCAGACGTAGGGCTGACCTTCGCAGCCGAAGAGCCCCCCCGGATTCTCGATCGGGTGGTCGCCCAACACGTCGGCCATGCCCTCGCCAAAGCACTGCTCGGGCCCCTCCCAGAGCACACCGCGGGCGAGGCTCACCACTTCCATGCGCGCGCACATCGGTTCATGGGCCCACAAATCGGCCGTGGTTTCCCCTCGGGGAGCGTTGTCGAACTCTTCTCCGTCGGTCCTCACCATGCGCACGACGATGTCGGCTTCGACGTGGGACTCGAGCTCGATTGGGGGCAGCTCGCCGTGGACATGCAACGTGCCGCGGTTCACCACCGACGAACACTCGCCTTCGAACCAGCGCAGCTCGCCACAGTCGTCGAGGCTCGGGTACGCGTCGTCGCAGCACACGACCGTATCGAGGTCGTGGGCCTCGGCCACGGACGATTCCTCGCTCATGACGGGGTCCTCGAACGCAAGCTCGGGCAGCGGCTCCAAGGTGGTCGTGACGCTGCGGGCCGCTTGCGAGTCGCCGATGCAATGAACGCCCTCCGGATCGACCGCGTCCGAGATCGCGTCGTTGTCGATGCCGATGCTGACCGAGTGCTCCGTGCCCGGCGCGAGGGGGGCATTGGGGCGCCACACCACGATGTCGAGGGCTTCGTCGTACTCGAGGGCCCCGTCGACGGCGCTGGAGTTGGCGAAGACGCGTACGTCCACGAACGGCAGCACCGGTTCCAGACCTGCCGAGCCCCCGTATTGCACCGCGTGGAAGCGAATGACCCCATCGGGGGCGAGGGTCGACACGGCGGGCTCGAATTCCTCCAATCCGTTGGAGCAGGAGCACTGATCGAAGGTGGGGCGACACTGAGTCGATGCCCACGCGGTGGCGGGAACCGAGGCCACGAGGGCCATGACGACGACGACGAGCGAGGGACGGAGCATCGGTATCTCGTGGGTGTCCGCCCGATTGCGTTTCCGTCACGGGCCTACGGCAATGATTCGAAGGGACTCCGCGTGATCGGCTCGGCAACCGCCGACGGCGAGACGGCGACGCATGGGAAGGGCGGCCGGTCGACCGGGCGAAACGTCGCGGACCCGTGATCCGATCCTGGCCTCGGGGCTCTACCCGGGCGAAGGACGACATCTCGATGCCCTGGTCCCACTCCGTCTTCGACACGCTGATCGAGCACTACGTTCGTGAGCTGCAACCTTCTTCGATGCTCGACATCGGTGCCGGGGCCGGAAAGTACGGCGCCATGGCGCGGCGGGTGAGCCCGCAGACCTGGACGGTCGGGGTCGAGATGCAATCCGAGTACGTCGAGCACTTCGAGCTCGAGAGCATCTACGACGAGGTGGTGGTGGGCCGAGCCGAGGACATCTTCTTGGACGAGCCCGACGTGGTGACGGACCTGGTGATCTTCGGCGACAGCATCGAGCACATGCGCAAGTCGGTGGGCGTCGACTTGTTGCATTACTTCGCCTACCGCAGTCGGTGCATCATCTGTGTGTACCCGACCAAGTACGTGCAGTACTCGCTCGACGGGCGTGCGGCCGAGGCCCATGTCTCGGTCTGGGGCCCCCAGGATTTCGGGTACTTCGACACCGAGCATCGCGAGCACGAAGGCATGAATCTCGCGCTGGTGACCGGCTTTCTCGCGGACCCCGAGGCCACGCTGGCCACCGACGGCGCCCAGCCGCTGGGGCCCACCCCCGGGGTCGCCAAGGCCAGCTGACGGCGGCGTGCCCCGCTCGGTCGACGCTGAAGCAATCGGGGCAAAACCGGCCGTTTTCCCGCGGTCGGCCCTCTCTTATGCTCCGATTCGCCTGCGGGCCCTCGGAGCCACGTCATGTCCACCAACGAGATCATCCACGTCTTGGGCGTTCCCATGGATCACGGTGCCGGGCGCCGCGGAGTCGGCATGGGCCCTTCGGCGATACGGGTGGCGGGGCTGCACGCTCGGCTCGAGCGCCTGGGCTACCGGGTGACCGACCACGGCGATCTCAGCATTCCCGCGCCCGAGACGGAGCCGCACGGGGAGGAGAATGCCAAGTTCCTGTCGCTCATCACCGCGACCTGCGTCGAGCTGGCCGAGGCCGTGCCCGGGATGTTCGAGGGCAGCGGGCTGCCGCTGGTGCTGGGTGGTGACCACTCGATCGCGGTGGGGACGATCGCGGGGGTCGCTCAGGAGCTTCATCGTCGCGAGGGCACCACGCCGGAGGGGCCGCCTCCGCTGGGGGTCATTTGGTTCGATGCGCACGGCGACATCAACCGCCCCGAGACCTCGCCCAGCGGCAACATTCACGGCATGCCCGTGTCCTGCTTGTTGGGGCAGGGGCCGGCCTCGCTCACCGATTTGGGTTATCCCGCGCCCAAGGTCACGCCCAAGACCTTCTGCCAGATCGGCCTGCGCGACATCGACGAGGTCGAGCGTCGCCTGCTGCTCGAGTCGGGGATCCACACCTTCACCATGTCGGACATCGACCGCCGCGGCATGTTCTCCGTGATGGAAGAGGCGTTGCGCCTGGCCACCGACGGCACCTCGATGCTGCACTGCAGCTTCGACATCGACTCGGTCGATCCGCGCGTGGCTCCGGGCACGGGCACGCCGAAGCTGGGCGGCCTGACCTACCGCGAGGCGCACCTGGCCCTGGAGATGATCGCGGAGTCGGGCAAGCTGACCAGCATGGAGATGGTGGAGGTCAACCCCACGCTCGACGACGCCAACAAGACGGCCGAGCTGGCGGTGGAGCTCATCGGCTCTGCCCTCGGGGCTCGGATTCTCTGAGCCCCGGGCGTCGGGTCTCGGGCCTCAGGCCGCGACCGCGTTCTCCTGGAAGCGGGTCTTTCGCTTGGTCGCGAAGCGCACGATCACGTAGGCCAGCAGCCCCAGGGGTCCGAGCATCAGCGTCAGGATGAGGCAGGGGACGACGAACAAGTGCGGCACCCCGTGGCGTCGCGCGTCGCGAGACTCCCACGCGCCGATGAACAGATCGAAGATCAGGTAGTGGATCCAGCCGCCCACCACGTTGTGCGGCACGCTGAAGCCTCGGACCACGGCATCGAGGGTCGAGAAGTCGAGGGGCTCGGAGGGGCCGGGGTAGCCGAAGAGCATATAGGCGTAGAGGGGTGCCAGCAGCACCACCGCGATGGGTCCGTGCACGAGGACGTCGGTCCCGCGCCACCGCGGGGCGACGAGCAGCAGGAGCCAAAAGGGCATGACCGAGGCGTTCGCGATGGAGAAGATCGTGTCGGCGTTCATGATGGGGCGACTTCACCGAAGTCGAACTCGATCTTCCCACGCCTGGTCGAAGGCTGCTGGGCGGCTGCGAACATCGCCCCCAGGCGGCGAAAAACCGCAGCCTCGGGCCGTTGTCGATGCCGATCGATCGAGCGGCCGAGCAGCGTCGCGCACTCCCGGTTTTCCCTGATCCGCTGGCCCCTTTCGGGCGACCGCCATCGGTGGCTTTTGCGTCCTCGGCCACGGCGCCGTGCGGGAGTTGCCGCGGCGCTGGAGCCTCCGGGTACCTTCAGTCGACCACGTTCTCCTACAACGTTGCGGGATCGTTTTCTTCTCGTCGTCGGCACGTCGTGGGGGTCGTGACTGGCACACCGACTGCACATTGGTCGCGCGAATCGAACCGAGGGTCCCGGTCCGTGGTTCGCACGTCTCCCGTGTGCGAGCCAGTCGCGAGTGTTCGTCGGCGAGGCCTGCGGTTCGGCACGCAACGCAAAAGCGAAAACCACATGATCAACGGAACTCTCCTCGTTTCCCACCAAGTGTCCTTCCTCGTTCGAATCTCTCCCGCGGCCGCGCTCGGAGCCATGCTCTGGGCTCCGCTGGCCACGGCCCATGCCGCCACGTTTCATGTCGATGGAGCGGCCGGCTCGGATGCCAATGGCGGCACCTCGGCCGCTCCCTTTGCCACCATTCAACGCGCCATCGACGAAGCCGACGAGTCCACCACGCCTGGCGCCGACACCATCATCATCGAAGAAGGCACCTATGAAGAAATCCTGACCATCGAAGACGACGACGCGCTGACGCTCCAGGGCAACGGTGACGTGATCTTCGACGGTGACGAAGATGCCGACGGCTACTATGGGTTCAACGCCATCATCGTCACGGATACCGACCTGACCCTGGAGCGGATGACCATCACCGACGATGCCAACGAGGCGACCTTCCATGTCGACCAGGATGGGGGGGCGCTGACCCTGACCGATGTCGACTTCATCGGCGGCGGGCGCTTCGCGGTGATGGCCCGCGGCCTCGATGCGCTGACCGTATCCGGCAGCACCTTCACCGGTTTCTACCAGTCGGCCATCGATGCCGAAGCGGACGCGATCACCATCACCAACAGCACGCTGTCCGACAACGGCTGGTACGGGCTCTATCTCGGCGGATTCACCACGCTCCAGCTCACCCAGGTCGACGCCGACGACAACGGACAATCGGGCATCTACATGTCGGCCAGCAGCTCGGAGACGGAGGACGTCACCATTCAGAACAGCAGCTTCGACGGCAACGGGATTCACGGCATCTCGGGCAGTCCCGATACGATGACGATCAGCAATACGACCGCGAGCGACAACAACGCGTTCGGCCTGAGCATGTATGTCGATGACCTGACCTTGTCCAATGTCGTCGTCAGCAACAACCTGAGCAACTTCATCGGGGGCGAGCTGATCGACATCTCCAACCTGACGGCCAACGCCAATACCTATGCCGGCTTGAGCCTGAGCGCCGACGATGTATCCATCTCCTCGTTGACCCTCGACGGCAACGGTAGCTACGGGACGTATATCAGCGGTGGTGCCCACGACTTCGCCAATGTCCAGGCCACGAACAACGTGGCGGGCGGCGTGTTCATCGACCGCGCCGACGACGTCTCGCTGTCGGCGATGAACATTCAGAGCAACGGGGGCGACGGGCTGTTCATCGACCGCTCGGGTGACGTCGTGCTGCAGAACCTCAACGCACCGAACAACGGGGGCGACGGCATCCATGTCGAGGATTCCGGCACGGTCGACCTGTCGGGCGCCAACGCCAACAACAACGGCGACGATGGCCTCGAGGTGCTGCGCTCGGGAGCGGTGACCCAGTCGGGCTCGAACTTCAACAACAACGGCGGGGACAACGTCTCCATCGTCCCCTGAGCCGCCGCGGCCGACCCGGCCCTATCCGGCGATATTGCACTGGATGGGGCCGTGCGTGCGGTTGTTCTCCGCCCGACACTCTTCCCAGGGGTGCTCGGGCATGCCGTCGTCCACGACGACCCACACGTCCACGTCGCCCGCCCGCAGGGCCTCGGAGGCGTCGGGGAGCAGCAGGTCCAGGTCCTCGGCCTCGGCCGGGTAGAGGGTCTTGGTGGTCAGCAGCGAGCCCAGCAGGCTGCCGCCCGCGGCGGGGTCGCCCTCGTAGAAGCCGACCACCACGCCCTCGGGCACGGCGGCTCGGCCGAGGTTGCGGATCCGTGCGGTCACGCCGAACTCGCTCGGCGAGCAGATGGGCAGGATGCTCGCGACCAAGTCGGGCGCGGCGAACTCCCCCTCGGGCTGGACGTTCTGGCGGAAGTTGTTGAGCCCGGTCACCGACCAGTTGCTGGTCTCCATCACGGGCACCACCCCGTTCTCCTCGATGTTGGTCACGTGATAGGCGTGCTGGTTCCACACCGGCCGCGTGCGGACCCACTGGTCGTCGCCGAAGACCCGCAGGCCACGCTGCTGAGACCCATCGAGGGGGCAGGTGATGCTGTGGTAGTCGTTGCTGATCACCACGATGTCCGCGTGCCCGTCGTTGTCGACGTCGGCGACCAGCGGGTACTCCTCGAGGGTCCCGGTGGTGTTGCACTCCTCGAGCACCACCGCCCCCGTCGCTCCGTCGTAGATCCGCAGGTACTGCTCGTCGCCGTACACGACCTCGGCGCTGCCGTTGCCGTCGAAGTCGAACACCGAGGAGCCCGTGCGCCGCGAAGAGCAGTCCTGGGCAGGCGTGATCCACATCAGCGTATCGGCGTCGGCGATTGCGGGGTTCATGAGCGCCGCGCCGTCGAACACCGCATAGCCCACGCCCGCGGCCACGCCGACGTCGGGCGTGCCGTCCCCGTTGAAATCGGCGATGGTGGGCGGGCCGCCGCCCGTGCCGCCCGTACAGGCCCCCAGCGCACCGTTGATGTTGATGTTCTGGCGGATGATCTGCGCCCCGCCCGGCATGGCCGGGTCGACCCGCCACAGATACAGGGTGTGGTTGTTGGTCTGGATGACCGCGATCTCGGCCCCGCCGTCCCCGTCGAAGTCAGCCACTGCCGCGTGCTGCCCGTTGATGCCCACGTCGGCCACCTGGGTGCCATCGGGGTCGAAGACGTAGCGCGGGCCCACGACCTCGAGCTGGCCGTCCCCGTCGACGTCGGAGGTCACCACCGAGAACTGCGAGGCGAAGGTGATCTCGGTCATGCCGGTCACGCCGTCGATGATCCCCGCCTGCTCGATGATCTCGGCCGTGCCGTCCTGGTCGAGGTCGGCGATGGAGGGCATGAAGCAGCCTCCCGAGTAGTCGGAGGTCCACAGCTCGCTGCCGTCGTGATCGAAGGCGCGGACGCGGCCGGTGTTGGTGCAGGTGACGATCTCGTTGCCGGGGGTGCCGTCGATGTTGCCGCCCGCGATCGAGCGCCCCGGGTGGATCTGGTTGGCGTCGCCCGCGGTCACCGACCACTTGTCGACGAGCACGCCGTCGACGATCGAGATCGCGTGCAGGGTGCCGTTGTTGTTGTAGTCGTTCCCGAGGAAGGTGGTGAAGATCATCTCCGGGAGGTCGCGCTCGTCGACGACGGCGTCGCAATTGTCGTCGTCGAGCTGCACCACGATGGGGGCCATCATCGAGTTGCCCTGGTCCCAGTGGTACTTGAGCTCGGGCGCGAAGCTGGTCTCGGGGATGACCTCGCACTGCGGCAGGCAGTCGATGTCCTCGCCCTCGGTCGGCTCGACCCCGGCCGGGCACTCGGGGGGCTCGGGCAAGCAGCGACCGGTGGCCGGGGACACGCCGCCCTGGCACATGCCCCCGCCGCCGCCCTTGCCCGGCTCGCCCAGCGAGTACTCGCAGTAGTGATCATCGGGGCACTCGCTGGCGTCGACGCACTCCTCTCCCGGCACGACGCACTGCTGGAACGAGCACACTTCGGTGTCGCCACAGCACACCTCGTCGCAGGCTTGCTCGACGGCACAGCACACGCCCTCGATGCACTCGCCCTCGCATTCGTCTCCGCAGGTCGGTCCGGTCTCGGTGCCCGTGTCGTCGACGCCTTCGGTGTCGCTCGCGTCGTCGGTCTCGCCGCCCGTGCTCGTGCCCCCGCCCGCGGTGATGATCCCGGGATCGGTGCCGCCTCCCGCTCGGCCGTCGTCGCCGGAGCACGCAGTCAGCGCCAATGCAGCGCAGGGCAGGCAGACAATGAGGAAGGGGCGGGGGCGGAGGGGCAGGCGCAGGACTCGAGGCACGATGGGGGGCTCCAATGTATGACCTTTGGACACCACCCCCGCCGAAATCTCCGTCCGAACCCGTATTGAGCCATGGGACGGTGTTTACGGCGCTCTATTCGCGATGAGACCGGCCAGCGATGGCACGGTGCTGGTCGCTCGGCGCAGCCTCGGGCTACTCTGCCGCCGCCATGAAGCCTCCGCGAACAGCGCAGCTGCTGACCGTTTCCGCGCTGGTCACCGCGTTCGTCGTGGGGCCGGTGCCGGTCGCCATCGCGGCGCCCGCGGCCGAGGGCAGCACGGCCGAGCCCGAGACGGTCGACGCGGCCGAGAGCACGGACGCGCCTGCGGACGACTCGGCGCCCGAAGCCGCGGGAGAACCCGAGGCGGAGCCCGCCGCCGAGGCGGAGTCCGAGTCGCCGACAGAGGGCGAAGGGACCGAGCCGGACCCGGCCGCAGTCGAAGAGCCTGCACCCGAGCCGGAGCCTGCACCGGAGCCGGAGCCCGAGCCGGAGCCCGAACCCGAGGCTGCACCCACGGTCACGGTGAAGCCGGGCGAAGTCTCCATCGGTCCGTCGGCGGGCAAGTCCACGGGCGACGTGCCTCCGCAGGAGAGCCTGGTCGACGAGCGTCGCACCCGGGCCGACGAGCGGATGTTGCTGCGCGCGAGCGGTCTGTCGTTCGGCGTGGCCGCGGTGGCCTTGGTGCCGATGATTGTCGGATTGCAGCAAGCCAACGCGGCGCAACGCGAGCGCTCGGCGCTCGGCGGCAGCGATCCGGCCATGGCCGCCGATCTCGAGAACACCGAGCAGCAGATGACGACGCTGGCCATCGCCGGTGGCGTGGTCGCGGGCGCCCAGCTGGTGACCGGTGCGGTGCTGCTGGGCTTGGCCCTGCGACGTCCCGCGTCCGAGCGCCACGCCTTCGCGCCCGCGGTCGGTCGCGGACAGCTCGGCGTCGTCTGGCGGGCTCGCTTCTAGCTCACTGGCACTGCTCGCCGCAGGGCCCGAACACACACTCGAGCAGCGCGTCGAAGAGCGGGGGCGTGCGGGTGAGTCCGCAGGGCTCGAGGCACTGCTCGACCGGCTCGTCTTCGGCGACGCAATCGGCCACGCACTCGCAGTCGGCGTCGCGGTAGCACGCGACGAGCTGAGACTTGCAGGTGGTGTCGATGCACGTGTCGCACTCGTCTCGCCCGCCGCCCTCCACGAACTCGGGGCAGGTGTCGATGCCCCCCGCGATGGCCTGAAGCTGGAGCTGCACCCGCAAGTCGATCGCGTCGCGCAGCTCTTGCACCGCCCCGGCATCGACCGCGTCGCCCAGGACCGGAAGCACCGCGTCGAGCCGGTCACTGAGGCTCTGCGGCGACGCGGCGCCCATCAAGAAGCCCTCGAGGATGCCCAGGTACTCCTGCACGCGCGTGGGGTCGGCGAGCAGCTTGTTGGAGATCGGCCACTCGGTGGTATTGCGCCCGTAGCCGCAGGGATCGGGCAGGACCCCCTGCGAGAAGTTCATGTCCCACGGCAGCATGATGAAGCGCCCCGGGGTGGACTCGTACAGGTAGTAGTTGTGCCCGAACGAGGCGTAGTAGTCGTAGTTGCCCACGCCCACGTTCATGGCGTGATAGGTCAGCGCCTGGGTCTCGTCGAGCACGGGGGCGAAGGCCTCGACGCCCTGCTCGTTGATCACGGTCAGCAGCTGGAGCAGCGAGGCATGGTCGGTCCCGGAGGCGTCGGGCCACTTGAACTGGATCTCGGGCTCGTAGTCGCCGATGGTCGGCCCGCGCCACGCCAGGTTGCCGATGGGTTCCTCGGGCTTGTACAGGTCGCCGAAGGGCTCGTCGTAGTGGCAGCGGATGAACTTGCCCTGCAGGTGCTCGACCATCGTGTACAGGCCGAGCTCTTCTCCGTTGACGGTCACACGGGCAAAGCCCACTCGGGCGGTGGGCACCCCGTGGGCCCGGATGGCGCCGTAGCTCAGGTACTCGTTGACGGTGGTGATGCCATCGAGGTTGGTGTGGAGGTTGAGCTTGGTCAGCCCGTCGAAGGATTGTTCGGGGTCGACCCGGTCGAAGTCCAGCTTGAGCGGGAACGAGTGCCCTTGCTCGCGGGCGACGAGCAACGACGAGTGACCTTTGAGCCGCACCGCCAGCGGCGAGGCCAGGGGCACGCCGTCGAACTGGAATTCGGCGTCGAAGTAGGTCTTGTCGGGGCCGCCGTACTCGGGGCTGTCCTCGGCCTCTTGGATCATGGCGGCCCAGTCGGCGTCGGAGAGCTGAAGGCTCAGCTCGTGCACCACGGTCTCGTCGAAGACCATGGCCCCGCGGGCGCAGGCCTCCACGTCGCCGCCGGTCGGGTTGCTCCCCGTGTCGTCGGCCATGCCTTCGGTGGTGTCGCTGGCGCTGGTCGAGCCGGTACCGCCGCTGGTGGTCGAGCTGCCGCTGCCCGTGCCTCCGCCTCCCCCTCCGCCGCAGGCGAGCGAGGCCACCAAGAGGCCGGCGAGGGGCCAGGCACGGCACAGTTCGACGGAGACCAACACCGAGCGAGGATCCCCCACTTTCGGGCCCGGGCTCAAGTCGAGTCGGGCCGGGGGCGCTTGGCAGGGTCGGCGACCTCGTCGACAATGCGGCCTCGGATCGACGCATGCGGACGACGCAAAAACCCTACGGAGAGCAGCGATGCCCCGCCTACGTCTGAAACGGTCGCTCGCGCGCACGATCCGTCGCGGTCACCCGTGGGTCTACCGCGACGCGCTCGAGGGGCGCATCCCCGCGCCGGGCACCGAGGTCTCGGTGACGGACGAGCGCGGCCGCGTCGTCGGTCGAGGCCTGGCCGAAGCGGGCCCGATCGGCGTTCGCATGTGGACGGTCGGCGACGAGCCCATCGACGACGCGCTGATTGGCCGTCGCCTCGACGCCGCGGTGGAGCTGCGCCGACGGATGATGCCCCGCAAGACCGACGCGGTGCGGCTGGTGCACGGCGAGGGGGATCGCATGCCAGGGGTGGTCGTCGATCTCTACGGCCCGCACGCGGTGCTGGCCCTCGACGGAGAGGCGGCGCTCGCTCGTCGTGAGCCAGTGCTGGCGGCACTGCGGCCACGCCTCCATGCGCTGGGCGTGCCCACCGTCCTCAGCCGCTCCGGGCCCCGGGGGCAGCGGACGATCGAGCACCTCGAAGGACCCGAGCCTCCCGCCATCGTGCAGGTTCGCGAGCACGGCATGGTGCTGTGCGCCGACCTCATGAAGGGCCAGAAGACGGGCCTGTTCCTCGACCAACGCGACTCCCGGGCCATGGTGCGGCGGCTCGCGAAACGAGGCCGGGTGCTCGACCTGTACTCCTACGTCGGCGGGTTCTCGGTGGCGGCGGGCAAGGGCGGCGCCCGCGAGGTGGTCACGGTGGACATCGCCAAGCCGGCGATCGGGATGGCCCGGCAAGCGTGGGCCGCCAACGAGCTGCCGCCCGAGCGCCATCGACCGGTCTCCGCCGACGTGCCGGTCTTGCTCGAGACCATGGAGCACGACGGGGAGCGCTTCGATCTCATCATCGCCGATCCGCCGAGCTTCGCCCCGTCGGCCGAGACTCGCGAGCGAGCGCTGCGGGCGTACACGAAGCTGCATCAGTCCTGTCTCCAGTTGCTGGAGCCGGGTGGCCTATTGTTGGCCGCAAGCTGTAGCAGTCACGTCGATCGCCCTGCGTTCGAAGGGGCGCTGATGCAGGCCGCGGACTCGGCCCGGGCCGTTCTACAGGTGATCGACCGGTGGGCTGCACCGCCCGACCATCCTCGCCTGCTCGCCTTCCCCGAGGGCGATTACCTCACCGTAACGTTGGTCCGTCGCGTTGCATGAGCGGCCCACCGGTCGTTCGGATCGATGCGTACTCGAGACCTCGCGTCAGGGCTGACGGGCCCGCGTTTTGCCCTGTACCCTCGGGGCAACGAGGAACCCCACCATGCGCACACAGTTCTTGCTCGTACTCTCGATGGTTTTGACGGTTGCCTGCGACGCCAATGAAGATGGCGTCAAAGTGGGCGGCAAAGATGGTGTCGTCGTCGGCAAAGACGGGGTGAAGGTCGGCGGCAAAGATGGCGTGGTCGTCGACAAGAACGGGGTGAAGGTCGGCGGCAAAGAAGGCGTCAAGGTCGGCGAGAAGGGCGTCGTGGTCGGCGGCAAGGATGGCGTGAAGGTCGGCGAGGACGGAGTCAAAGTCGGCAAGGACAATGTCGTCGTCGGCCCGGGCGGCGTTCAGATCGACGGCAAGAAGCTCGCGGTGGGCGAGACCGAGATCGAGGGCAACGACGCGAAGTACCGCTGCCCGACCGGCGACTGTGCCCAGTCGTGTGCCGAGGGCAAGTCGTGCAAGGCGAGCTGTAGCGGCGGCGGCTGCAAGCAAGACTGCGGCAAGTCCAGCGACTGCAAGCTGTCGTGCAGCGGAGGCAACTGCGAGCAGACCTGCCCCGCGTCCGCGCCCAAGTGCAACCTGAGCTGCAGCGGCGGCGAGTGCAAGCAGGCCTGCGACGGGCCCGACTGCAACAAGAGCTGCTCGGGCGACGGCTGTGCCTGAGCCCCACGGCATACCGTTGCAGCGAGTCATCGGGCCGAGCGGACTCGGCCTGATGCTGCTGGCGGGCTGTCAGCTCGCCAGCCAGGGCGGTGGTTCGGCGGGCGCCGATGCGGGCGTCGCCGAGGGCACGACCACCACCGGGGAATCGTCGTTGACGCTCATGCCCTCGACCAGCGGGGTGGGCGAGCTGCCCGACTCGGGGGAGACGAGCGGTGTCTCGACCGGCACGCCCACGGACGACCCCACCACGAGCGTCGACGAAACCGGCGAGGACACGGACGAGACTGGGACGGGGGAACGACCGTTGCCGCCTCCGCCTCCCTTTGTCGACGTCACGCTCGCGCCCAACCTCGGGTCGGATCAGCACGACTTCGGGCCGACCCTCCGTTCGGACCTGCTCGAGATTTACTTCGTGTCCGATCGCTACAACGACCTGGACATCTTCGTGGCCACCCGAGTCTCGACCGATCAACCCTGGGGGCTGCCTCAGCTGGTCTACGGCGGCGTCAGCACGCTGGCCAACGAGACCCATCCCGAGCTGTCGCCCGACGGCCTGGCCCTGGCGTTCTCCAGCGATCGCGACAGCGATGACTACGAGGTCTACTTCATCGTCCGGGACAATGTCGGCGGGCTGTGGAGCCAACCCGAGGTGATCCCGAGCCTCGGATCGCCGGGGCAGGAGTTCGCGTTGACGGCTCAGGCCGACGCTCAGACGGTGCTGTTTTGCTCCGATCGATCACCGAGCGATGGGATCGATGTCTGGCGGGTTCTGTTCGACGGCGCGCGCCATTCCGAGCCGGAGCGGCTGCAGGATCTGGCCTCGCCGGGCACCGACTGTCCGGGCACCAGCTCGGGCGACATGACTTGGCTCGCGATGGGCTCCGATCGAGCGGGGGGCATGGGCGACTCGGACCTGTGGATCGCCCAACAAACAGAGTCCGGCGAGGGTTACTGGCCACCGCATAACCTCGCCGAGCTCAACACCACCGCCGCAGAACGCGATCCCTGGGTGTCCGAGGATCTGGGAGTCATCTACTTCGCCAGTGATCGGTCGGGAGACCTGGAGATCTATCAGGCCCGCGCGCAGCGTTGAGGGCGGTTGCATCCCCGCAGGGGGTGCTCCAAAGTGGCCTCGGTGCCCGACGACGAGGATCAGGAGATCGCGCTGCTCTATGCGTGGCGGGCAGGCGATCGTGGCGCGGGCGACCGCCTGATGCGTCGGTACTACGGACGCGTGCTCGGGTTCTTCCGGCTGCGTGCGATGACGGCCGCCGAGGACCTGACCCAGCGGACCTTCCTCGCATGCACCGAGAGCCGCGAGCGGCTTCGGGTCTCGAGCTTCCGGGCGTTCTTGTTCGGGGTCGCGCGCAACATGCTGCTCAAGCACATGGAAGCCGAGTCGCGGAAGGCCCAGACCATGGACGAGTTCGGGGTGGGCCGACCCCAGAGCGTGCTGAGCCCCAGCGGCGTCGTGGCGCAGCGGCGCGAGCACTGGCTGTTGCTGCGCGCGCTCGACCGCCTGCCCGACGAGTCCCAGACGATAATTGCGCTGTTTTATGTCCAGGGGCTGCGGGCGCGGGAAATAGCCGATGTTCTGGGTATGCCGACGAGCACCGTCACTACGCGATTGTCGCGTTCACGGGACACTCTGCGGTCCGAAGTGGAGCAACTTCGGGCGCCAGTCGAGGTTCGGCGCTCGTTGCTCTCCGATTTGGAGACCTGGGCCCGCTCTTTGGGCGCTCTGACCGAGTCGGAGTCTCACCCACGTTGAGGTGTCCCGCCATGGTCCCTATCATGGGACCCCGGCGTGAACCTCCCCGCCAACCGGCAGCACACCATTCGCGGACTCTCGCCGGGCACCCGGTTGGGTCGCCATGTCGTAGTGCGTCGACTCGGCAGCGGCGGCATGGCCGAGCTGTACTTGTCGCGACTCGATGGTCCCGAGGGATTCGTCAAGCCGGTCGCGCTCAAGTTGATGCACCCGCACCTGTCGGACGATGCTCATTTCGCGCGCATGTTCCTCAAGGAAGCGCGAATCGCGGCCACGCTCGAGCATCCGTCGATCGTGCAAGTGCTCGACGTCGGAGAGTTCGGCGGCGAGTACTTCATGGCCTTGGAGTACGTGCACGGCCGAGACCTGCGTCGCATCTTGGCCGACCAAAAGGGCAAGCCGCCGCCGCTCGGATGTGCGCTTCGAATCGTGCTGGAGATCGGGCGAGCGCTGCACTACGCCCATCGACTTCGTGACTCCACCGGTCGCGGCATGGGCATCGTTCATCGCGACGTGTCGCCCAGCAATGTGCTCATCTCGTACCAAGGTGCGGTGAAGCTGGCCGACTTCGGCGTGGCCAAGGTCGTCGAGCGCAGCACCGCCACCGCCTCGGGTTCGCTCAAGGGGAAGATGGGCTACATGTCGCCCGAGCAGTGCTTGCAAGAGCACGTGGACGCTCGCAGTGACGTGTTCGCCCTCGGGGTGGTGCTCTACGAGACGACCACTGCCCGCCGGGCGTTCCGTGGCGAGCAACCGGTGGCGGTGATGAACGACGTCATCGACGGGGTCTGGAAGGCGCCGTCCGAGCTGGTGTCCGACTACCCGTCGCGCCTGCAACAGATCGTGACCCGGGCGCTCGAGGTCGACGTCGAAAAGCGCTACGCGAGCGCGGAGGCGATGGTCGAAGAGATCGAGGCCTTCGCTCGGGAGGCGGGCATCGACACCCGCGTGGAGGTCCTGGCCGAGTTCCTCAGCGAGCGTTACGGGCAGCCCGCATTGCCCGACCTCGAAGTCGAGCAGCCCGAGGCCCCGCAGATCCGCAGCCTGGTCGCGGAGATGTCCGGCCAGGCGCCCATCGTCGAGGGCCCGGCGGCCAACCCCTCGCGACGCTGGGTCACCGGCCTGGCGTTGATGGGGGTGCTGGCGCTCGGGGGCTTGTTGGGCTGGCAGGCGGGGCGCTCTTCCGACGACCCCGCGGCCTCCGATCGAATCGATGCCCGGCCCGCGCCCGTCCAAGACATGGCGACCGCGGTGCCGCCGAACTCCGAAGCCGCGGTGGTCGAGCCCGCCGTGCCCGTGGCGGTGGCCAAGCCCGGCGAGGCTCAGCCCACCAAGGCTCCCTCCGTCGACCCGACCACCGAGACGCCGACGGCAGCAACCGAGCCGGCCGAGGCCGCGCCCAAGCCCAAGGCCAAGCGACGCCGTCGAAAAAAGAAGCCCCGCAAGACCGAGACCGAGCGGGCGCGTGAGATCCTGTTCCCCGGCTCTCCATGAAGACCCTCGCTCTCCTCGCCGCCTTGGCCTCGGCCGAGCCCGCCGCGAGCCCCAGCCCCGACGCGGAGGCCGGGGTGAAGGCGTTCGCCGAGGGTCGCTACGAGGACGCGGCCGAGATCCTGGCGCGCGCCTATGAGGACGACCCGCGACCCGAGCTGTTGTTCGCGTGGGCTCAGGCGGAGCGTTACGCCGGGCAGTGCGAGGGGGCCATCGTGCGGTATCGGCAGTTCTTGCAGAGCGAGCCCGCGGCCGACGTCGAGCAAATGGCCCAGGACGCGATCGAGGCGTGCCAAGAGGAACTCGACGAGGCCGAGCCCGAGCCGGAACCCGAGCCCGAGCCGGAACTCGAGCCCGAGATCGAGCCGCAGACCGCTGCCCCACCGGATGACTCCGGTCGGATCGATCGAGTCCCCCGGCGGGGCGTGGATGCAGCCATCCGCGATCCATGGGCCCACGCGTTCACGTGGTCGGGAATCGCGGTGATCACGGTGGGGACGGGGTTGGTGGGCGAGGCTCATCGCCGCCGCGGGGTCTCCCGCCAAGCCATCGACGAGCAGGCCTATCGCGACGCGCTCGAGGGCGCGCCGACGCTGAGCCGAGCCGGAATCGCCGTGATCGCGGGGGGCGCCGCATTGTTCGTAGCCGGAGTCGTTCGCTTTTCGGTGGTGGCCGCCCGAGGAGAGCCCAAGCGGGCCAAAGTCGCGTGGCAGGGCCCTGGGCTGACCTGGAAGTTCGACCTTGCTCCCGGGCGGGCCCGCGCACTACGTTGAGCCCATGCGCTGGGCTTGGGCCGCGGTCGCGACGATCGGCGGGGCCATCACTGGCGCCTGTGTAGACCTTCAGGCCTACCAGTGCACCGACGACGCCGAGTGCCGGTCCACCGTGGCGCAGGGGTGGTGCGAGCCCACCGGGTTTTGCAGCTATCCCGATCCCGAGTGCGACTCGGGTCGGCGGTACAGCGATCTGGCGGGCCCGCACGAGCGCGAGTGTGTCGAGGGCGGCGCGAGCTCGGGCGTGCTCTCCGAGACCACCGAGGACGGCGAAGGCAGCACCGCGGTGAGCAACCAGCCCGTCTGTGGCAACGGCGTGGTCCAGGGCGACGAGGAGTGCGACGAGCTCGATGCGGTCGACGGCGACGGGTGCAACACCGACTGCGTCGCCGGGGGCTCGGTCCGGTGGAGCGCGATGGTGGGCGGAGAGGTCGGCGGCGACGATCGCCTCTTCGGGCTCACGCGGCTCGTGTCCGGCGACGTGGTCGCAGTGGGCTACATCCAGGGCCGGTCGCGCGACGTCCTGGCCGTGCGCTTCACCATCGAAGGCGAAGAGGTCCAGCGCGTCGCCTACGACATCCACGGCGGAGGCGACGAGGCCGAGTCGGTCGTGCAGGACGCCACCGGGCAGCTCTACATTTGCGGGCTGTCGGTCGACGGGAGCATCACCAACCCGTGGATGGGCCTGTGGGACGCCCAGCTCGATGGTCCGCCTGACTTCGACATGCAGCTGCCCTTCGGGCTCATGGGCATCTGCCACGACATCGTGCACATGGCCGACGAAGACTTCGTCGCGGTCGGGGGCAGCGGAAACACGGCGTGGAGCTATCGCTTCTCGGCCTCGAACATCGACGGGGGCGTGGCCTCCTCGCCGCCCGGCGGAGGCGGGGGCGGCGAGAGCCGGCTGCGGGCGTCGTTTCAAGACCCCGAGGGCGCTCTGTGGGCCGCGGGTCAGCTCGGCGGGTCCGGGGTCGCGTACATGGTGCCGCCCTCGGGTGAGCTCGGGACATCGATCTTCGAACTCCCGGAGACCCAGCTCCAGGCGATGGCCGTGGCTGGCGACACCATGATCGTGGGGGGCTTTCGCTCCACCGTCGAGAGCCTCGCCGACCTGTGGATCTCGGGCCACGGCTTGGGCGGGGAGCAGCGCTGGAGCTTCAACCCCACCGAGCACCTGCTCGACGACGAAGTCGAGGACCTCGCGCTCGATCCCGCGGGCAACATCTACGCCATTGGCCACGTGTCCCGGGACAACCCCGATCGATGGGTCATCAAGCTCGATCCCGAGGGGCAGGTCATCTGGGAGCGCGACGACTACGAAGGCTCGGACGGCATCGATCGCGGCCGCTCGATCGTGGTCCTGCCCAACGGCGACCTGATGGTGGTGGCCGAGGTCACCACCGAAGCGGGTGACCTCGACGGCTGGATTGCTAGACTCGCCCCGTGAGCACTCGTGAGCCCGACCAGGCTCTGGCCACGGAGCTGCTGAGGCTCCGCGTTTCGTCGCCACGCGGGAGTGCGCGGGCCGGGCAGATCCTGAATGAACTCGAGGGATCGGGGCGGATGGCGGACGCCTATGCGCTCGTGCGCATGGCCGTGGGGTCGAGCTGGCCCCGCGCGCTGCGGGTGCGGGCGGCGGCGGTGGTGAGCACCGTGGTGGCTCGAGTGCCGCCCGCTCGCCTGCCGCGGCTGGACGAAGGCGTCCGCGACATGGGCTGGGGCCGGGAGGTGACCGGGATCGACTCGTGGGCGGCCTTGAGCCCCGCCGACCTGCCCGCGGCCGTGCCGAACATGGCCGACCCGACGCCGCTCTACGGTCTGCTCAGCTGCCATCGCAGCGGCTACGTACGAGAGGCCGCCATCGCTCGGCTGGCCACCGCACCCGGTGGTCTGCGTTGGTTGTTGCTGCGCGTCAACGACTGGGTCGCGCCAGTTCGCATCCGAGCCCTCACCGCGATCACCGAGCGCTTCGAGGGCGAGCAGCCCGGCGAGGTCATGGCCTGCCTCCCCCTGGTGTTTCGCCTCCTGCGGCTGTCGCGGATGGATCACCGCGGGCTGGTGAAGCGCTTCGTCGACCGACTGGGGGACATCTCCGTCGAAGCCCTGGGGCAGGGGTTCGAGGCCGGCGATCGATATACCAAGCGAGCCGTGCTGCGATGGATGTCCGAGTCCGGGCGCATCCACCCGGAGCTGGTAGCCCGGGGAATCGACGACGACGACCTGGTCGTGCGGTTGCGGGCGGCGGCCCTCGTCGGGGAGTGCCCCGAAGAGCACGCCGAGGTGCTGCGCGAGCGCCTGTGCTGGAATCGTTCGAGTCGGCTGCGTGTGCAGGGCTTCGAGCTGCTCCTGCAGGCGGGGTCGCGCCGGTTGCTCACGTGGATGCGCCGCGGCATCGATGACGTCGATCGAGATGTTCGCAAGCTCGCGTCCGAGTGGTGGAGGCAGCGGCATCCCGGCTTCGATCTTCTCGCGCACTACCGGGCAGAGATCGACGCCGGTCGGGCCACGCCGGGCAAGCTCCGAGGCTTGGCGGCGGCAGGGGAACCGGCGGATTGGGAACGCCTGGTGGAGTGCCTCGATGCCCGGCCGGCGGTGGCCCGAGAGGCGCTCGAAGCCATGCGTCGGCTCGACGCCGAGGGCTCTCGCGAGTGCCGCATGATGATGGTCGACGACGAGCGGGGGGGCGTCAGCCGGGTCGCCACGTACACGCTGGTCCACGAGGTTCGAGCCTCGGACGAGCCCGTCTTGCGCGAGTATCTCGGCTCCGAGCATCGTCACGTGCGGCGCCGAGCCATGCGCCTGGTCTCGAACCTGACGCGCTGGAGGCCGGGGCTGGTCTTGCTCGAGGCCGACCTCGATGCGGAGGACGATGAGTCTCGGTACGCGGCGCTCGATCGTTGGGCAACGATCATCGGCAGCTATCGCGCGGAGGTGACCGGCGAAGAAGCGCGGGCGCTGCGTCGTCTGCTGCAACGCCACCCCAATTGGCCCCGTGCACCGCGGGTGTTGCAGCTGCTCGAGATCGTCGAGGCCGACGTGTCTGCAACCAACTAAAGGGCCGAGCCCCGGCCGCGAGCGGGTGCTCACGGCGGGACTCGGCCCGTTTCGTTCGGCCGTGGTGGCTCAGAGCCCCGCGACCTTGCCTCGGTACCAGCGCTGGCCGGCGTGGGCGACCGCCTTGGCGACGTTCTTCCACTCGAGGTTCGAGGCCTCCAGCTCCAGCACGGACTCCTTTTTGACGTCTCGGCCGAGCCACTTGAGGAAGTCCCCCATGCGCCGCATGTCGAACTCGCCCTCGCAGGCCTCGGTCACACCCTGCTCGAGGCGAGGGACGGTGACGAACTGGTCGACGAAGGCCGCGGTGGAGGCCGAGACCTGCGGATCGACCCGGACGGCCTTGGACTGCTTATTGACCCGATGGGCCTCGCCCTTGGCCTTGAACATCAGCTCGAAGTACGCATCGCGCTCGGTGCTGCCTCGCTCGTCGAAGTCGACGCCGTCGATGGGGTACAGGACCACGCCCTCACCCACACCTTCGACCCCGAACTCGGCCTGCACCCACGGGTCGACCTGCTCCACGGCGGAGACCATCTCGTTGATCTTCGCCGCGCCTCGCTCCAGCCCGCTGTCGGAGTGGAAGTCGAGAGAGACGGTCTCGCCGTGCCAGGGCAGGACCCGCACGTCGGGGTGCTCGGGGAGCATCGCACGGATGCGATCGGGGTCGACGACCAGGCGGGCGTCGGCCTCGTTGGGATCGCCGAGCACGATGGCGAACACGGCGAAGATCTTCCGTTCGATCGAGGTGATGGCTACTTTCTTCTGGATGCCGGGACCACACCACTCGCCGTAGACCAGCACGCGGCCGTGCCGTTCGAAGAGCCCACCGAAGAACTCGGCGGCCGAGCCGTGGACCCAGGCCGCAAAGCCGTAGTTGTCCTTCTCGGGGGTGATGAGCCGGGTTCGGCTCTGGGCGACGACCTTGCCCTCGCCGAAGACCTGAACCCCGGCATTGGTGCCGTCGAGCTTGATCTTGGCGCGGTAGCCCAGGGTGGGCGCGATGATGGCTCCGGGATCGAGCCGCACCTGCATGCGCACCCCCTTGCGGACCGCGGGTAGGCCTTCGATGCTGGCCCACTTCGCCATCTTGGCGCCCTCGGGGCGCGCGGGCGCGGAGGGCAGGGGAACCTCGATCTGGCCGTGCTCGGCGTTCAGGTCTGTGCCGATCTCGGCGTCGGTCGGGCCGACGATCATGCCGTGCGAGTCGAGACCTCGCAGCCGGGCCCGGCGAATCTTGGTGCCGTCGCGCAACGTGGCGCCCACGCGGGCGACGGCCAGGACATCGCCCGGTGCGTATTCGCCTTCCTGGTTGGCCACGACGACCAGACCCTCGATTCCCGGGGCCTCGAACCGGAGCACCCGCAGGGTGTCGGCATTGGGATGATCGTCGATTCGGACGACCCGCATTGCAATGATGGACATTGGAAACAGTCCTTTCTTCACTTCGCATTCGCCTCCGAAGGGGCGACAAAAAAAAAGAGCCACCGGGTTTCCCTGGTGGCTCCACATGCCTCGAAACGGCCGAATTCGGTCATTTACGAGTCAATGGGAGCCTCCACGGACATGGGTACATCGCACGACGTCCCTGGAGGGATGTCGAACGCGTGCGTCCTTGGGCGTAGGTCTTTTCCGAGCACGTCTTCATGACGAGACTTTCCGACCCATCGGATAGCAGGCAGCATTGTGACTGTCAAACGAATATTCTGGAGTCGGAGGGTAGGGCATCGATGTCGAACGCACCGTGGGTCGGGATCTGGAACAACGAAGCGCTCGGTATTCAGCTCTCGCTCGAGCTCGGCGGGACCTTCGGGTTCGTGGGGCCGACCGGATCGAGCACGGGTCGGTTCGAGGTGCGCGGCGATCAGCTGTGGTTTCAGGAAGCCAACGGCAACGTGCTGGCGTATCGCATCGCCAGGCTCGACGAGCAAACGATGGACTTGCTCGATGCGATGGGCACCATGCTGCACTACCGACGAAGCGCGGTGCCTTCGCTCGCGCGGGGGCAGGTGCTCGCCGAGGCGGGCGGGCTGCAGCTGACCGAAGGAGAGGTCGACGTCGGCCTCGATCTCGTTCGCTTGCTCATCGACACCGACCCTTCGGCGCAGGAACGCGAGGCGCTGACGCAGCACTCCGTCGACGACTTTCGGCAGCACCCGGCGGCGTTCCTCGAGCAGCTGCGGCAGATCGCGGCCAGCGTGCAGCAAGTCCGTGCGCTGCGAAACCCAACCGAGGTTGCCCTGGCTCGGCAGGCGATCTTCGCGAGCCTCTACGCTGCGGTCGAGCCGATGGAGCCCGCGACCCGCCCACCCTTGATGCAGGTGGTGCTGAGCCACGTGCAGGTGCGGGCCTTCGATCCGCGGACCCAGCTTCTGTGCACCAGCCGCGACTTGGCGGGCGCGGTGGCGCTGGCCGAGTTCGAGGCGATGCTGGCGGGGCGGCCCCTCGAGCTGACGCCGCAGCAACGCACCGAGATGGAGGCCGAGCTGGTCACCGCGTTCCAGACCGGCGGGCTCGAGGTGCAGCAGCGGCTGTGCGTGGCGGGGCCGATGTGGGCGATGACCGAGGCGAACTGGAGCCGCTTCGACGAAGCCCAGCGCGAGCAGCTGAGAGCTCAGTTCCGGGCGTCGTTCGGGGGTGGGGCGGCATACGCCGAAGTGCCGGGCGTGGAGGTGCCCGAGCCTGAGCCCGCGTCCGCCGAACCGCCGACGTCTGCCGTCGGTGATGCCTATGCGGCCCGCGTGAACGCAGAGACCTTTCGCATCATGCAGGAGATGTCACTTCAGCATCATGCGACCACGCTCAACATCATCGAGAACATGGGCGGCACGGGGAACTACTGGGAAGTCGTGTGAGGCGGTCGGGCGCCGGGCTCACAGGTCTTCGCCGCACTCGGTACACAGCCACGAGCGCGGGGCATCGGGGTCGTCGCTCATCCCGATGAAGGCGCGCTGACCCGCGGGCATCTCGGTGGTGCAGCGGGAGCACTGGGCGGCGCGACCGAGGATCACCGAGTTCCACGCGATGACATGGTCGAGCGGAGGCGGGGTGACCTCGGCCTTGGTCTCCGGGTCGATGATCGGACCGGTCCCGGGTTCGGCCAGACCGAAGGCATCCTCCAAGATGTTGCGCACCAGGTTGGACACGGAGATCCGACGGCGCTTGGCCTGCTCGACGAGTACGCGCTGCAGCCGACGATCGACCCGTGTCTGGATCAGCCGGTCCTTGCGGAGCTCCTTTTGTCGGAGTCGATCCTCTTTGCGCAATTTGCGGAGATCGGTGCTCATACCGTCATCAAGTGTATTACAAGTGATGGCTCGTGTCTCCTTGTCTCCCCTCCTCTCGCCCAATATCGACACGAGGCGATAATTCTCTCCACATGGGCTTGTCGTTGTCTTCGATTGTATTACAATCGATTGCATGACAATCAACGTCGCTCCCATGGCGTCCGAGGCCGAGAATTCTCGCGATTTGCGCGCATTTGGGGAAGAGATCGACGCGGTCCGAGCCCGATTCGAAGCCCAGTTCGGTGCTCCCGACGTCGCCTACATCAAGCGAGTCGCCCGCTTTTCCCGAGTGATGGAAGTCCTCGGTCGCGGGCTCATTCACTTCAGCTTCGAGCCCATCACCTTCGGGCTCGGGGTGCTCTCGCTGGCCATCCACAAGCAACTGCACGGGGCCGAGGTCGGCCACACCGTGCTGCACGGTGCGTTCGACAAGCTCCCCGACGCGGAGGGCTACCGCAGCAAGGACTACTGGTGGGAGACACCCATCGACGAGCGCAGCTGGCACGCGGGCCACAACATCCGCCATCACCAGTACACCAACGTCGCGGGCAAGGACCCCGACTGTCGGTACGGCACGGTACGGCTCAACCACCACGTCGAGCACCGCCCCGAGAACAACCACCAAGAGCTTCACCCGCTGTTCATCTGGCCGAGCTTCACCTTCAACATGGCGATGCACTTCAGCGGGATGATCGACCTCTATACCCGCAAGCCGGGGGAGTACGACGTCATCGAAGATCGTAGCTGGGCGACGATCAAGCAGACGCATCGCCGGGCGCTGCGCAAGGCGGTGCCCTACTACGCGAAGGAGTACGTCCTCTTTCCGCTGCTCGCCGGCCCGATGTTCTGGAAGGTCATCCTCGGCAACTGGATGGCCGAGGTCCTGCGCAGCGTGTACTCGGCGGCGACCATCTTCTGCGGCCACGTGGGGGAGGACGTCAACGCCTACGCGTCGCAGACCAAGGCTCGAGGCCGGGCGCAGTGGTATGCGATGCAGGTCGAGGCGGCCAACAACTTCGAGGTGCCGCTGCCGATCTCGATCCTGTGCGGGACCCTCGACCGACAGATCGAGCACCACCTGTTCCCCAAGTGGCCGACCAATCGCCTGCGCGAGGTCTCGCCCGAGATCCGGGCGATCTGCGAGCGACACGGGGTGCGCTACCGAACCGCCTCGTGGGGCACGGTGCTGCGGGGTGTCTTCCGGCAGCTCCGTGCGCTGGGTCGACCCACCCTGGCGCAGTCGTAGGCGCGCCCGGGCTCAGGAGCGGTTGCGGTTTTTGCGATTGTCGAAGCGACGCGGGCCGCCGCGGCGATTGTGCGGGCCCCGAGGTCCCCGCGAGGGGCGGTGGTCGCGGCGATCGTGGCGACGGTCGTTGCGAAGCTCTTCGCTGGACATCGGGGTGATCGCCTCCACCTGAATCGGCTCGCGGGGCAGCCGGGGCTCGGCCATCTCGAGCAGAGAGGCCACCACCCGGGCGGCGTCGCGGTTTTCGAGCAAGTGCGTGGCGTACTCGAGGGTCTTTTCCGCGGGCCCCGTCTCGGAGTCGAGGCGCTCGTGCAGCTGCCGACGGGTGCGCTTGGTGATGGCCTTGCGCACCTTCTTGGGCGAGGGCACGGGCTGCCAATCGGCCTCGATACCCGCATTGTCGAGCATGCGGGACACGAAGCGCTGGCCCCGGGGCGGCACGAAGATCAGGCTGCGGCCGCGTCGTCCGGCTCGACCCGTGCGCCCGCTGCGATGGGTATAGCCATCGGGATCGCTGGGCGGGGCCATGTGCACGACCATCGAGATGTTGGGCACGTCGATGCCTCGGGCGGCGACGTCGGTGGAGACCAGGACCTGGATGGTGCTCGTGCGGAACGCATAGAGCGTGCGGGTGCGCTGGGCCTGGCTGAGGTCACCGGAGAAGGGCAGCGCGGCGAAGCCGTCGCCCGCGAGCATCTCGGCCAGCTCCGACGCCTGCGCGCGGCGATCGACGAACACCAGGACCTGCTCGCCTTGGGCGAGCAACAACGCGTTGACCAGGGCCGCGTAGCGCTGCAGGGGCTGCACCAGCTGGGCGATGTGATCGATGTCGTCGTTGGCGGCCCCGAGCGCGGTGCCCTCGAGGTGGACGAACTTGCTCTGGAAACGGTTGGCGACGCGCCGGACCAGGTCGGAGAAGGTGGCGGAGACGAGGTGGCTGCGCCGCTCCTTGGGCAGGGTGTCGATGATCTCCTCGAGCTCCTCGCGGAAGCCCATGTCGAGCATGCGGTCGGCCTCGTCGAGCGCGACATGACGGATGCCCGCGCAGCTGAGCCCCTCGTTGCGGATGTGATCGAGCAAGCGACCGGGGGTGCCCACCAGCACTCGCGGGGGGCGACGGAGCATGCGTCGCTCTCGGCCGATGTCGGTGCCGCCGGTCACGACCTCCACCCGCGTGCGGGGAACCTCGGAGAGCAGCCAGCGCAGCTCGTCGGCCACCTGCACCGCGAGCTCGCGCGTGGGGGCGATGACCAGCGCCTCGGGCTCCTGCCCGGAGCGCGCATGCTTGCTCTGCGTTTTGGCCGGGGGTTCTTCCGTCGGCTCGTCGCTCGACGTCTCGGTCTCGCCTTCGGCTGGGTCCGTGCTCGGGGCTTCGGCTTCGGCTTTTGCTTCGCCGAGAAACGCCCGGGCCAAGGCCAGCCCCAGCGCGACGGTCTTGCCCGAACCGGTCTGCGAAGAGATGCGCAGGTCCTGGCCTTCGGTGTCCGCGTCGAGCACCGCCTGCTGCACGGGGGTCAGAGAGGTAAAGCCACGGCGCTCGAGGGCGATACGCAGAGGGGCGGGGACGCCGGCAAAAGGATCGAGCGTGCTCATGGGGAACCTCGGGGCGGAACCCGCACGCCATAGCACCCCTTGCTACGCCATGTGCCGAATCGGCGATGGCGCGACTGCCCCGTTCGCTCACATCACGGGGCGGTCTCTCGGTCCACGTACCCGTAAAACGGGCGTTGGACCCGCTCAGTTGCAGACGTCGGGGGTCTGTTCGCCCCGCCCGCATTGCCCCAGGTCGGGGAAGCTGCACACGCCGTCGGGGCAATGGTTGGTGATGACACCCGTCCGCAGGAACTCGTCGATTTGCTGGCGGGCCGAAGGCAGCCGGCGCAGGTCGCCGTGCGGGTCGTCGCAGGCGGTCTGCGGAAGGTTGCAGACCGGGTCCTCGGGCAAGCCGAAGTCGTACTCGACCAGCGCCGAGCCCTCGTGGCTCCCGGTGGCCGTCTCGAAGCCCCAAATCTCGCGGAGGCCCGAGTCGAGGTGCACGGCGCCGACCGACCGGGCCATGTGATGCGCCCCGAGAGTCGTGACCTGGTGGTCGCCCAGCGCGGCGGTCATCAGCACTTCGTGGGCCATGGTGCCGGGCAGCGGATCGCGAATGCGGTGGCTATAGCCGGCCGGCTCGGCCCGGTCCCAGAGGATCTGGAGCACGCCCAGCACGTAGGCGAGGTCGACCGGGTCGGGGAAGCGCACGCGCATCAGGTCGAAGAAGGGGTCGAAGTCTACGCTGCGGGTCAGCAGGGTGTTGTAGGGCTGGCCCAGCACGTCCAGCACGCCGCGCTCCACCTCGGTGGTGGTGGCCATGTAGACCCCGCCCAAGATGCCGCCTTGGCTGATGCCGTAGTAGTAGCGCTGGTCGGCATCGATGAGGCCCATCAGCAGGGGGTCGTTGGCGAGGCCGTATCGAGCGACGCGCATCGCGAGCAGCTGGTTGAGCGCGCCCTGCTGCATGCGGTCGGTCATGTGGGCGAGGCCTTCGGTGTTGCCCTCGGTCACCGTCGCCGCGATGAACAGCTGGTCGATGCCCGCCATCCCGATCCAGTCCACGCCGAAGACGGCGTAGTTGTAGGTGGTGGCTATCTCGCGGAAGTGGCTGCCCTCGATCTGTGAGCCGGAGCCCAGCAGGCCGTGTCCATGCTGCATGAGCGGGGCGGGCTCGGTCATGGCGGACTCGGGGATGATCATCCAAAAGGGCACCTCCATGGTGCCGTTGACGGTGGGGGTGCCGTCCGCGTCTCGGTTGATTCGCGAGGCGTTGGGGGCCGGATCCACGAGATAGAGCGGCACCTCCATGGTGCCCTCGATTCGGTAGGTAATGCCCTCGTTCCAGTCCGTTTCGGCGATGTCGATGGTGTAGGGCGGGAAGCCCTCGTCGCCGAGGTCGGCGAAGACCTCGTCGCGCATCTGGAGGACCTGGCCCGTGATGCTCTCGTCGCTGCCCGTGTGGAAGTCCCAGGCGATCTGGAGGTCGGCTCGAGCTACGCCCGCGTCTGCGAGGCGGTAGAAGATGTCGCCGTACAGCTCGCGGCGAGCCTCGATGGAGTCGTCGTCGGGATACTCGGTGCCGTCGCGCAGGGCCGCGAAGGCGGGCGAGGCGGGCAGGGGCTCGCCCGCGGCATCGACCACGTTGCGCAGCGCCACGATGTAGCGGCGACCGGCCGGCAAGCGCGTGGCGGGGCGAATGAAGATCGAGCGACGCTCGGGGTCCATGCCGCTGAAGTCGAGCTCGGACCAGTGGGCGATGTGCTCGCCGGTCTCCGCGTCGATCAGCACGATGGGCGAGTCGTCGGCCAGCGACGCGCCGATGTCCAGGTGCGTGGGGAACCCGGTCTCGGTCGCGCCCTCCAGGAACACCATGACCGCGGAGCTGGGCGAGAACCCATCGGAGTAGCTCCAGGGCTCGTTGTCGCCGTTGGTGAAGATGTCGACCGGAATCTGCAGGCGGCGCCCGGTGGGCGTGTTCGCGTCGGCGACGGTGAACACGTTCGAGGGAAACGGGAACGCGCAGTAGTCTGCAGCGATGGGATCGCAGTCGAGGGTCGGCCACTCGAGCTCTTCGGGATCGAGAGGGCTGCCGCCGTCGCTACTGCCACCGCCATCGGTGGTGTCTCCGGTATCGTCGACCGCCGCGGTCGTGCCGGGATCGCTGCCAGTACTGCCGGTCGAGGCCGTTCCGGTCGAGCCTCCGCTCGAGGAAGGGAGGTCGTCGCCACATCCCGCGACGGCCAGCGCGAGGAGCGAGCAGCCCGCGATCGTTCGATAAGCCGAGGTCACCATGCCCTCAGTTGTACCTGTGAACGTCGGGGATTACCCCGCTGCCGCCGCAGGGAACGATCACTACCGCGCAAACGTGTGTGTTTCGTAACAATGCTTCGCGGGCTGCCGTGTTGTTTTCACGGAGGCCCGGTGATGTGGGGCAACCCACTTCTTAGGCATTTCGAGTAAAGTACGGGGCAGGCTGGGGGAAGCCTTGGGGACAGAGGGTCTACGGGATACGAGAATCCGCACGACGTGCGATGCTCGGGCGCCAGAGTCCAGTGATTCGGGAGAACCCGAGTTACTCGAGTCGGGCGCGACCGTCGGCCGTTACCTGATCCTCGACGTTCTCGGCTCCGGTGGCATGAGCGTCGTCTACGGCGCCTACGATCCGCAGCTCGATCGTCGCGTCGCGCTCAAGCTGATGCGGACCGCCGACGACGGTCGTCTCCGACAGCACGTCCGTGATCGCCTGATGCGAGAGGGGCAGGCGCTCGCTCGCCTCGCCCATCCCAACGTCGTGGCGGTGCACGACGTCGGCATGCTCGCCGACCAGGTCTTCGTCGCGATGGAGTACGTCGAGGGCCAGACGCTGGCGGAGTGGCTCGACGACGAGCACTCGCGCGACGATGTGCTCGAGGTGTTCCGTCACGCGGGCGAAGGCCTGGCCGCGGCCCACGCCGAAGGGCTGGTGCACCGCGACTTCAAGCCGGCCAACGTGATGATCGACCCCAGCGGTCGCGTGCGCGTGGTGGACTTCGGCCTGGCTCGGCCCAGCGGTGCGCAGTCCAGCGACGTGGTCGGCGGTGACTCCGACTTGATGGCGGTTCGAACCGCGCTCAGCGGAGACGGGGCCCAGAGCACCGATGCGTTGGGCGTGCCGCTGACGGTGACTGGCGCGGTGATGGGGACGCCGGCGTACATGGCCCCCGAGCAGCACAGCGGCGGCCGCAGCGGTCCGGCCACCGATCAGTTCGCGTTTTGTGTGGCGCTGTTCGAGGCGCTGTACGGCCGCCGGCCCTTTGCCGGCCGAAGCCGCGCCGAGCTGCGGGCCAACGTGCTGCACGGGCGCCTGCGAGAGCCGCCCCGCCGCCGCGACGTTCCTCGTCGATTGCGGCGGGCCATCCTCCGGGGCTTGTCGGTGCACCCGATGCATCGTTGGCCATCGATGCGGGCGCTGCTGGCCGAGCTTCAGCACGTACCTCGGGCGCAGCGTCGACGCCGAGTGGCGGTGGTCGTGGCCGTGCTGGGGGTCGGTGCCATCCCGCTGAGCAACAGCGCGCTGCTGGGGAGCGACCCGGGGGCCTGCGTCGAAGCGCTGTCGATGACCGGGGTGTGGGACGAGGCTCGCCACGCTGCGCTGGCCAAGCGCATGAGCGCGAGCGAGGTCCCGTGGGTCGCCGAGGCGTGGCCCGACATCGCGGCTCGCCTCGACACGCACGCCGATCGATGGACCCGCGCTCGCGATGCGGTCTGCGAGATCGAGCCCGAACCTTCCATGGCCCAGCTCGATTGCCTTCGCGACGAGCGGACACACATGGGCGAGGTGCTCGCGGTGCTCGGGCAAGGGGGACCCGACGCGGTTCAGCTGGCCTACGAGCGTCTGTCCGCGATGCCGGATCCCTGGAGCTGCGGTGACTCGGACTCCACCGAAGCACAGATCGCCGAAGTCGCTCCGACGGTCGCCGACCTGCGGCAGCAGCTGATGGATCTGCAGATCCAGCTCGCCGCCGTGGATGCCCGTGCCGTGCCCGAGCACAGCATGGGGCTGTTGGCGGCGGCCGAAGAATCGGGGGACCAGGGGCTCGAGGCCGAGGCGTGGTTGCTGCACGGCCGGGTGCTCATGGCGGCGGAGCGCTGGGACGACGCCGAGCCGGCCCTGGAGCGAGCGTGGCGTCGAGCAATCTCGGCGCAGGACGACGCCACCGCCTTCTCGGCCGCCCTCGCCCTCGTGCACGTGAGCTCGGCGAAAGGGCGCAGCCGTGATGCGCTCGGTTGGGTCCGCGACGCGGCGGCCTTCGAAGCGCGCGGCGGGCAGGGGCCCTTGGATCGAGCGCGGCTTCGGGTGGCCGAGGCGCTCGCCGACCGTGGCCGAGGGGAGACCGACCTGGCGCGGCAGCGGCTGAACGAAGCGCTGGACGTTCGCCGCTCGATCTTGGGCGCGGGCTCGCCGGGCGTGGCCGAAGTTCGGCTCCAGCTCGGTGCGCTCGAGCGAGCCGAGGGACGCACGTCCGAGGCGGTGATGCATTACCGGGAAGCCAAGGCGGCGCTCGAGCGGAGCCTCGGCCCGGAGGATCATCGCGTCATCGAGCTCGAGCTGCGCCTGGGCGAGGCCCTGCTCGCGGCGGGCGACACCCAGCCCGCCCAAGAGGCCCTCGGGCGAGGCTTGGCGACGGCTCGTCGAGTGTTTGCCACCAATGCACCGCAGCTGGTCGGTGCGCTGCTCGAGGCGGCCGAAATTCATCGCGCGCTCGGCCTCGTCGAAGACGCCGAGTCGCTGCATCGCGAGGCCGAGTTCGTCGCGCGGGCCCGGCTCGAGCCGCGTGACCCTCGCTTGGCGCGTGCCGTGTTCCGCCGGGCCGTCGATCTGCGCCGTCGCGATGAGCTGGAAGACGCCGAGACGCTGCTGCGAGAGGCGCTGGAGCTCGAGCGGGCGGCGGGACCCCATCATCCTCGAGTGGCAGCGGTGCTCGACGAGCTGGCCCGGGTTCGACGCGCGCGCGGTGAGCCGAAGGACGCGCTCGCGTTGTCCCGCGCGGCCGAGTCGATCTGGCGAGCCGAACCCGATGCCGCTGCCGGACTCGCGCAGTCGTTGGTGCTCGCCGCCTGGTCGCTGCTCGACGACGACGATCCGGGCATGGCGCTGGCCAAGCTCGATCAGGCGCTGGCGATCATCGAGCGTCGACGAATCCCCGGCCCGCTCGAGGCGCGGGCGCGGTTGCTGAGGGCACGCGGACTCTTGGCCGTCGACCCGGACTCGGTGCTCGCTCGTCGCGAGGCCCGAGCCGCGGCGGCGCATCTCGATGCGCTGCGAACGACCCACGCCACGCTGCGCGACGAGGTCGACCGCTGGCTGAGTGCGCACGACGACCAGCCCTGAAAATCCGAGCGCCTCAGCGGCGCACGACGACGCTCGTGGCGACGGCCTGACTCCAGACGTTGCCGCGGTTCCACAGCTCAGTGTCGGAACCATCGCAGTGGATGGGGCGGTACCCGAGTTTTGTTGCCAAGTAGACGTCGCCCTCGTCGCTACGGATGGTCAATGGACCTCCATCGAACCTCTCTACGAGCTGGCCTCGGGCATCGAGGGCCGATACGCCCGTGAGCGCCAGGCACTCGAACTCGTCGTAGGGGTCTGGAAGGAGTTCGTCGTCGATGCAGGGCTCTGGGAATCGCGCCGCTCCCAGTTCCAGGGCCGATATGCGCAGGTCGTCGGTCTTCTGGAGCAGCATGGTCTCGCCGCGCTGCACTCTCATGCTGTACACGGCCTCGTCGCCGTGGGTGTGACGGGGCCCGAGCTCGCGGAAGTAAGAGAGCGTGAGGGGGTCGTCGCCCAGATCGATGCCGAGCCCCGAGACCACGAGTTCGACCGTGCCGCCCTTTTCAAAGGGCGCTTCGTTGTCGACGCAGGTGAGCGTGATGGTGGTGACGAGCGTCTCCGTGCTGTCGTCGATGTGACTGGTCGAGACGCTGCAGCCCAGCTCGGCCGTGAAGTTGTTGGCCCAGGGAGATTCTTCGACCACCTCGGCGACACCGCGGTTGGGGTCGGAGATGGAGAAGCTATTGGCCGGCTCGGGGCAAGCCGGGATGCCGTCCGCTTCCGTTTCTTCCTCGGGTTCTCCGGGTTCATCGCCCGTGGAGGGGTCTGGTTCGTCGTCGGTGTCTTCGGCGCTGCTCCCGGGCAGGGGATCGGGGCCGGGGTCGCAGCCGGCGAGGAGCGCTCCGCACACAGCGGCCAGCGCCCAAGGACGCCTGTAGTCTTTGAAATAAGCCATGGTGAGCCACGAGTCGCGACCGCAGCGGATTCGATCGGTTTGAAACGCGATGAAAGGTCGTCGCCCCGCCGTGGGCGCGTTTTCGGTAGAATTGAGGGCGAAACGGCATTCTTCGAGCCGATCTTGGCTCGTCGTTCGCTCTAGCTTCTCAGATGCGTCGCTCATCGTTCCCCCCGGCATCGATCTGTTTGTGCGCTGCGCTGTTGTGCGCGAGTGCGTGCGGGCCGAGCATCGTTCCCGAGGGCGACGGCACGGGGGGCGACGATCTCCCGCTGACCTCGACCTCGGCCGCGACCCCCGGGGAAGACGAGACCTCGGTCCCGGAGCCCATCGACGATGTCGAGCACGGTGACGTCGGCGAGCCCGAGTGCACGGGGACCCCGGATTGCCCGCTGTCGCTCGACGTCCTGGTGGTCGTGGACAACTCGAACACCATGGCGGGCCAGCAGGCGCTGCTGAACTCCACGATGGTGCAGCTCGGCCGACAGCTGACCGAGATCGAAGATCTCGATGGCAACCCGCTGGTCATCGACAACCACGTCATGGTGACGACCACGGACCTGTCCAATCCGCTATGCGAGCCCTTCACGCCGGCGGGCTACGAGCCCGCCGCCGGGTCTCCCGTCTCGACGGCGTGCACGGACCGCTTGGAGCACTTCACCGCCGCTTCGGGTGACCCCTCGATCCCCGAGGCGTGCACGGATATCTGCCCGCAGGGGGTGGCCCCGGACGGGCCCTTCGTCATTTTTGGTGCCGACGAGTCGAACCTCCCCGACGTCGAGCCCATCGACGTCGATGGCGATGGTGAGTCGGACTCCCCGGCGTCTCAGGCCCTGGCATGCCTGGGCGCGGTGGGGATCAGCGGCTGCGGCTACGAGTCACCGCTCGAGGCGATGCGGCGAGCGCTCGATCCGGGGGCCGCGCACAACCTCGGGCCCGATGCCTTCCTGCGCCCGAACTCGATCCTCGCCATCATCATCATCACCGACGAACTCGATTGCTCGGTCCAAGACGAGTCGCTCATGGAGGACCCGTCGGCGTGGAGCGTCGATCCCGACCTGGGCATGCCCTTCCCCTCCTCGGCGCTGTGCTGGAACGCGGGGGTGGAGTGCGAGGGCCCCAATGCGCAAGGCGAGTACGGTAACTGCGTTTCGATCGCAGACGGGCGGCTGCACACCGTCGATGGCTACGTCGAGTTCCTGAACACGCAGCTGGGGGCGGTGACGGACCGCGACGTGTTCATGTTGCCCATCGTCGGGGTGCCCGTGGTCCTGGCCCACAACGCCAACCCGCCCTTCGAACCAATCGCAGGCGGGGCGCCGGATATGGTCTATCGCGACTGGGTCGATGCCCCGTTCCCCGCAGGTGATCTGTCCGAGGAGGACCTGGCCGAAGGCATCGACGCGGACGACAAGCGCTTCGAGTACGGCATCGGCCCCGGTTGTTCGACCTTCGGAAACCCGCCGACCACCCTGCGCCAAGGCATTGCGCCGCGCCGGATGCTGGATGTTTGCCAGAGCCTCAACTCCAAGGATGGAGAGGGGCAGGAACGGATTCGGTGCTGCGTGGAGTCGATCTGCGACGACAGCCCCCGCGGCACGATGAATTGCCTGAGCGGGATGGTGGGGTCGCAGTACGGCTCTCTCAGCCCCCTCCCCAAGGGCTGAGGCCCACGCTCACGGGCGCCTAGCGCTTCGGCAAGAGGCCGTCGAGTGGGTTCTTGCGCTCGGGAGCGGGCGGCGGCGGAGCCCCCGACTCGTCGAGGATGCCGACGATGGCAATCTCGCCCGGGTCCTCGGCGTCGTAGCGAATGTCCAGCTTGGCCCCGCGGACGTAGGTTTGCAGCTGGATGGCATCGAAGACCTCGTACACGATGGCTCGGTAGGCCTCGCCCTCCTTCGGCACGACCTCGAGGGTGAGCTTGATCTCCGGGTTGCGGTTGTACCGGTTCCCCGTGTCGACCAGCTCGACGATGGTCGCGGTGGCGGGCTGGCCCGTGGCGCGCAACTTCTTGGCGCGCTCGGCCGCGCAGAACTGGCTGCCGAACACGATGCTGACCGCGAAGATCGCGATCGTGAACACCACCAGCGGAACGAAGCGGGCGGGGTTGTCTTTGTTGGACGCGGCGCGGTCGGACTCGGACATGATTCGGGTGCTCGGCGTAGATGTTCCCACGCCGACGCGCCCGGATCACTGGAGCCCAAAATGGCCCGCGCTCAGCCGATGGGCATGCAGACCTCGAGCGGCCCCGTCTCGTTGTTGTCCTCGAGGCACTCGTTGAAGCTGCCCATCGAGTTGCCCGCATCGTCCACGACCACCGTGATCTCGAAGGGCGCGTTGCCCGGGTTGGGGATCTGGACCTCGAGGGTCTCGGAGCCCCCCGCCGGAATGGGGTTCTGCGTCTGCACGGTGGTCAGCAGGCCCTCGTCGGAGTCGTAGATCGAGACGTTGACGCCGGGGCCCACGCCCAGGCAGCCCTGGTTGAGGACCTTGACCGTCAGCTCGATGTCCGGGCAGGGCAGGGACGGGATCATCAGGTCGGTGGCCACGAGGTCGGGGGCGCACAGCTGCTCGAGGTCGCCCTGACCGTTGCGCCGATAGCTGTTGAAGGACTCCCAGTTGGGCGTCTCGACGGCGGGGATCGAGCCGTCGATCTCCACGTTGGTCACGTGATAGGTGTGCTGATTCCAGATGGGCCGGGTGCCGACCCAGTTGTCGAGGCGGTCCTCGAAGACCTCGATGCCCGCGTCACCGATCGCGCCCTGACCGGACTCGTTGTTCGTACTGATCACGATCTCGGCTTTGAAGTCGCCGTCGACGTCCGCGACGATCGGGTACTCGCTGCGCGTTCGCGAGGAGTTGATGTCGAAGAAGAGGATCTCCTCGTCGGTCATCACCCCGTCGCAGTTGGCTCCGCCGACGTCGCAGTCGGGCTCGGTGCCGGGGTAGATCCGCAGGTGCCACTCGTCGCCGTAGATGACCTCGGAGCGTCCGTCGCCGTCGAAGTCGAACACCGAGGAGCCCGTGCGCTGCGAGGAGCCGTCCTTGGTCTCGGCTTGCCACAGCTCGGTCATGCCGTCGACGGCGTTGTAGCGCGCGACGACGTAGTTGTTGCCGCCCGCGGTGCCCACGTCGGGGAAGCCGTCGCCGTCGAAGTCGGCGATGTTGGGCGGGCCGCCCGAGCCACCGCCAGGGATGGTGAGCGAGCCCAGCGTGGCGCCGCTGAGGCCGTCGTAGATGTAGATGCTGCCGCTGCGCACGTTGACGACCTCGGGGCTGCCGTCGAGGTCGAAGTCGGCCACGCCGCAGTAGCCGTCGCTTTGGGCCGCGGTCCACATCTCGGAGCCGTCGAAGTCGACGCCGACGGTCCCGGTGAAGGTGTACACGGTGCCGCCCGCGATGAGCTCGGGGCGGTCGTCGCCGTCGAGGTCGGCCACGCACGACAGCGGCCCCACGCTGCCGTTGGACCCCACCGCGCCCGAGGTCATGTTCCAGATGAGCAGGCCGTTGGCATCGAACACGTTGCGGCCATGGACGATCTCGGGCAGGCCGGTGTTGTCCATGTTGACGATGGAGGGCGAGCCGCTGCGGCCTCCTCCGCTGTGATTGTCGGAGACCCAGATCGGAGTCCCCGTGGCACCGTCGACCGCGATGAGGTTCTGACCCGTGCCCGGCACCACGATCTCGGGCATCCCGTCGCCGTCGATGTCACCGATGGCGGGGGTCGAGCCGGGGTCGGTACGGTAGGCGTCGTCGCTCAGCGTCCACACGTGGCTGCCGTCCGAGCCGCTGATCGCCCGCAGGATGCCGTTCGCCGTGTAGGCCGAGTTCTGATAGGTGTTGAAGATGATCTCGGGGGTGCAGTCGCCATCGACGTCGGCGACCATCGGCGACATCACGCACTGGTGAAACTCGGGGAAGTCGTCCTTGGCGATCTCCACGTGATTCCAGGTGGGCTCGCAGAAGCCGTCGACGCAGATTTCCTCGACCTGGCAGCCGAGGTCGCAGGCGCGTTGCTGCCGGGTGCCCCAGGTGAAGCGGGGAATGGGGTCGAACACGCCGATGTCCGGCTCGAAGGCGCAGGTGGGGTCGGCGAAGTTGGGCACGCACAGGCCCAGCTGCGGGTCACAAATCTCGCCGTCGTTGCAATCCGACTCGACGGTGGTGGCACACACGGCGGAGTTGCACGAGCCGCCCGGGACGATGCACTGACCCACGTAGCAGACCTCGCCGCCGGCACAGCACACGTCGCCGCAGGCGGGCTCGGCCCCGCAATCGGGCACGCACACGCCGGCCTCGCAGCTGTCGCCCGGGTCGCAGCAGTTTTCGCCGCAGACCAGCTCTTCGGCGCAGCCACCCGCCGTGGTGTCGGCGCCCGTGCCTTGGCTCTCGTCGCCGAGGTCGTCACCGTCCGTCGCGGTACCCGTGCCCGTGCCCGGGACCGGGATGCCGCCGCTGTTCGTGTCGTCCGTGCCGTCGCCGCTGCCCCCCGGGCAGGCGGTCAGCGCCAGCGAGGTGAGCACGAGCAGGAACGGGGCGCGGACGTCCAGGTGTCGGGACACACGGAAAGAGGCCTTCACGGTTTGGTTAGACCCCGGAAACCCGGTTTTATCTGCCGGCCAATAGCGGTCGATGATGCCCGGGCCCGTCGGGCTCGACAGCATCCAACGAGGCTCTGCGTGACGGAATTCGAGGCCGAGCATTCCGCGCGGAGCGGCGGCCCGCGAATTGTGCGCAAGAAAAACTCGACTGCGACACCCCCGCGCTACTCTCGTCTTGCTTCTCGTGAGGACACTACGGCCGAGCATCTGGGGATTCGCGTTGATCTTGATCGGCTGCGGTGGCGACGACGGGGGGGCCACGGGCGCGGGCTCGAGCGGCGCGACCTCGGACACGGGCTCCGACGGCGACGGGACGGGACCCGGCGGTGGCTCGACCGCCGCGACCACCGATGAGCCGGGCGAAGACACCACCGCGGGCTCCGAGGGAGACACGGACTCGGACTCGGACTCGGATACCGAGGGTCCACCGCCCTGCGAGGCGGAGAGCTTCGACGGGGCGGGCACCGAGTGGTCCCTGCCTGCGTTGGGGGGCCAGGTGCTCAACGACATGGCGGGGATCGAGGATTGCCCCGACACCACCAATGGCTTTCGCTACGCGACGACCGATCTCGATGGCGACGGCGGGCCCGACCTGGTGCTCACGCGGGATTGCGATGGCGGCGGTATCAGCACCAACCACTGGCGGGTGCACGCCAACGACGGCAGCGGCTTCGGGGCGGCGACCGAGTGGTCGTTGCCCGATCTCGGCGGCCAGACACTCAACGATCTGTCGGGCATCAACGACTGCCCGGACACGACCAACGGCTTTCGGTATACCTCCGCCGATCTCACGGGGGACGGGCGCGCCGACTTGGTGCTGAGCCGAGACTGCGACGGCGGAGGCATCGCGACGGACCTGTGGCGGGTGTACGAAAACGACGGTAGTGGCTTCAGCGCGACCGCGACCGCGTGGTCGTTGCCGGACCTCGGGGGGCAGGCGCTCAACGATCTCGCGGGCATCAACGACTGCCCGGGGACGACCAACGGTTTTCGCTACGCGGTGGTCGATCTGACCGAGGACGGGCGCGCGGACCTGGTGGTGACCCGCGACTGCGAGGGCGGAGGCATCGCCACCGATTTTTGGCGGGTGTACGAAAACGATGGCAGTGGTTTCAGTGCGACCGCGACCGAGTGGGCGCTGCCCGACCTCGGAGGCCAGGCGCTCAACGATCTGGCGGGGATCAACGACTGCCCCGATACCACCAACGGGTTCCGCTACGCGACCACCGACCTGACTGGAGACGGGCGACCCGACCTGGTCATGACGCGCGACTGCGACGGGGGAGGGATCGCGACCGACCACTGGCGGGTGCACGAAAATACCGGGAGCGGGTTCTCGGACACGGCGATCACGTGGACGCTGCCCGATGCGGGAGGCCCGGCGTACAACGACCTGGGCGGGATCGAGGACTGCCCCGACACCACCAACGGCTTTCGCTACGGCACGGTGGACCTGACCGCCGATGGTCTTCCCGATCTGGTGATGACCCGGGACTGTGACGGGGGAGGAATCGCGACCGATTTCTGGCGCGTGTTCCCCAACGACGGCGACGGGTTCGCGGCCACAGGCTTCGAGTGGCCCTTGCCCGATCAGGGCGGGCAGGCGCTCAACGACCTGGGTGGAATCGAGGACTGCCCCGACACCACCAACGGCTTCCGGTTCGCCACCACCGATCTGACCGGCGATGCACGCACCGACCTGGTGATGACCCGGGACTGCGGCGGCGACGGCATCGCGTCCGACTATTGGCGGGTGTTTGCGGGCGTATGCGCACGGTAGGTCTCCGGCCGCGGCGCTGGGGTCGCGATGTCCTCGGCGATTGACCAAAACAGGAATTCTAGATACCTGTATTGGTGTGATGACGGGGCGGGGCCGGTTCGGACGCTGGATCTTCGCCCTGGCCATTGTCGGGGCGGGGTGTCGGTCCGACGAGGAGCCCGCGGCGGCGGACACTGGAACGTCCACGGGAGCCGCGGGAGACTCGACCGGGACCGTCGAGCCGGGGATGCCACCGCCGCCCCGACCCGAGACTCGTCACTGTCGTTTCGATGGCTGGGCGCCCGGCTTACTGCCGAGGGTCGAGCGCATCGATGTCGTCGAGACGGGCGTCGACTCGGTGTCCGCGCTGGCGGCGACCGGGGACGGCGAAGTGTGGCTGGGCTCGACCGCGGGGAGCATCTTTGCCGTCGACCCAAAGACCGGGGAGGCGACCGAGGCGCTGACGACCCTCGACGCCGCGGCGGTCACCGGTCTCGCTCGCCATGGCTCGTGGCTCTTCGTTCGCTCCGAGACGCAGGTGCCGGTGTCGGCCACCCGCGTCGACCGCTACGACCTGGTCGATGGCCATCCCGATCCCGCGAGCGTGGTGCGCGTGATTCGAGTTCTCCACCCGGACGCGGTGCGGGCCGGGGCCGGCCTGAGCATCGACGACCAAGGCCTCTTGCTGGTGCCGCTGGGTGATCACGCGGATGAGGCCGGGTCCGATGCCGCCCGCGATCCGATGCAGGACGCGGGCAATGTGCTGCGGGTCGACGTCTCCGAGCTCGGCTCGGACTATGGCTACGCGATCCCGCCCGACAACCCGTGGGGCGACGAGACCTGGGCGGTGGGGCTGCGCGACCCGGCGGGTTGCACCGTCGATTCGGAGTCCGATGAGGTGTGGTGCGTGGACCGGGGCGAGTCGGTCTCCGAGGCCTCGATGGTCTCCGCGTCCGCCGATCTGGGCTGGCCGGTCATCGAAGGCCGTACGTGCCTGCTGCCCAACAATGTCTGTGCGCGGTTCGACCTCGCGCCGCCGCAGCTGGTCTACGAGCACGATTCCGCCGGCTGCGGTGCGACGCCCGGGGCCGTGTATCGCGGCGGCGACCCGCTGTTGCAGGGCGCGTTGCTGATCGGGGATCGGTGCTCGGGAGAGCTATGGGGCGTTCGGGTCTCTACCGATGGGTCCCCCACCGTGCGGGCCAAAGTGGCGCAGTGGTCGACGCCACCGGTCGCCATCGACGACGATGCCCAAGGTCAGCTGTGGGTCGTGGATGCGGCGGGAGCCTTGGGCCGGCTACGCTCCGTGCCGCTGGAAGGGGAGTTCCCCACCTCGATCTCCGAGAGCGGCTGCTTCGATCTGCTCGACCCGCTCACCGGGGCGGCCGACGTGGTGCCCTACGAGATCAACGCGCCGCTATGGACCGACGGCGCCGCCAAGGCGCGGGCGATCATCCTGCCCCCGGGTGAGCAGCTGGGCGTCCACGACGACGGCTCGCTCGAGTTCCCGCTGGGCACGACCATCCTCAAGACCTTCTCCTTTGCCTTCGACGATGCCCAGCCGGAGCAGAGGCGCCCCGTCGAGACCCGGGTGATGCTGCGCCGCGAGTACGGGTGGGAGTTCCACAGCTACCAGTGGAACGAGGAGGGCACCGACGCGCAGCTGCTCGACGATCGGGTCTTGGTGGAGCTGCCACTGATGCGTGAAGGCGCGTTGAGCGAGCTTTCGTATGCGTTCCCGTCCCGGGCGACCTGCGCCGTGTGCCACGGCTCGGGCGAGGGCCGAGTGCTGGGGGCACGGCTCGATCAGATGTCGAGGGTCACCGACTACGGCACCGGTCCCATCGCGCAGCTCGAGGCGCTGTCCAGCATCGGGATGTTCGACCGCGACCTGCCCTCCACCACGCCGATCGCGAACTACGAAGACGAGGGCGAGTCGCTCGAGATTCGCACGCGAGCCTATCTGCACGCCAACTGCGGGCACTGCCACCGACCGGAGGGGTGGGTGCCCGAGGACCTCGAGATGGACCTGCGGTGGACCACATCGCTTTTGGACACCGGCCTCTGCGATCCGGTGCAGTACGGCACGCCGCTGTTTCCCGTCGACCATCGCATCGCGCCGGGCGACCCCGAGCAGTCGCTGGTGTGGCTCCGGGCCTCCGACCGCGGCGACGCACAAATGCCGCCGACCGGGACCTTCATCGTCGACCCGGCGGCGGCAGTGATCGAGCAGTGGATCGAGTCGATCGACGACTGCCCCTGAGCGCGAGGCTCAGCAGCCTTCGTTGTTGGCCCGGGTGGACCAGTCGTCGCGAGGCTCGGACGGATCGGTGATGCCCGCGCCCACGGCGTTGACCGAAGACAGGCACAGCGAGGGGTTGTGGGTGATGGCGAACAGGGCCCCGATGCGACGCAGGCTGCGGAGGCCGTCGATGTGCTCGAGCGAGTCGTTTTCGCGAATGATGAGGCTGGTGGCCACCGTGCTCAGCGAGCTCAGGCCGGAGATCTCGGTGAGCGCGGGGTTGCCCCGGATGATGAGGCTGTCGCCGATGCCGGTCAGCTCGTCGAGGCCGCCGATGGTGGCGAGCCCGGCGTTCTCCGAGATGATGACGCCGCCGCCGACCGTCTGCAGGGCATCGAGGCCGTCGAGATCGGTGAGGCCGTCGTTGCCGAAGATGGTGAGCTCGCCGCCGACTTGCTCGATGCAGCCGAGGGCGTCGAGGTTGGTGAATTCGGTGCGGTTGAGCTGCAGCTCGCCCTCGATGGCTCGGACCCCGTCGAGCGCGTCGAGGTCGGCCTGACTCTCGATGACGAGGTGACCGGAGAGGGTCGCGTCACCGCAGTTGAGGGGCGCGGGGCTGTCGTCGCCGCCGACCGAGCCTCCCTCGCCCTCCGAGCCGTCTGCACCACCGCCACCGCCGCACGCGAGGGTCAGTGAGAGGCTCAGGCCAAGTCCAATGCGGGTCGCTACGCGATGCATGCGAGCCAGGGTCGCGCGGTTTGAGGGGAATGCCGGTCGGAGGCCTGATTTGGGGTGCACGAGTTCGAGACACGGCCAAACCCCGCCGAGGTTTCCCTCCGTGACGGGGTTTGGCCCCAGGTCGCGGACACCCGGTGGAGGCACGCTCACGGCTCGGGGCAGTGCGGCAGGCGAGGCGACGCCGGCTCGTTGGGAGGCTCCGCGTAGCCCACGGGCGGGACCTCCATGAAGCACTGCTCGGTGGTCGCCGCGTCGTCGTCGAACTCGAAGCGCATGTAGCCGTAGCGGGGGATCCCGATGCCCTGGTACGCGCCGCCGGTCCCCACGATGACTTCCCGCAGGGTGACGTCGCCGACCGGAATGTCCTCGTAGTCGCGCAGGGCGTGGCTATGCCCGGCCACCACCAGGTCGGCGCGCTCGCGGGCGAGCTCGACGAGCAGCGCGGCCGCGTCGTCTTCGCGGGACCAGCCCGCCCCCGTGAGCCCGGCGTAGGGCGGATGATGCATGCCCGCGACCAAGAACGTGGCCCCGTTGCGGTCGATGAGCTCGGGTACCCGCGCTTGCACCGAGGGCGCCACGCTGCCGCTGCCCGAGTCGAGCAGGGCGAGGCGGAGCCCGCAGATGTTGGCGGCATGATTGCCGGGCCCGAACTTGCGGTTGAAATGCGGCCGCGTGGGTCGGTAGATGTCGTGGTTGCCGGGGGTCAGCGCGGTCGGGATCGGCAGCCGGCCGAGGACCTCGCCGATCGTCTCGAACTCGTCGTCGCGGGAGGCCTCGGTCAGGTCGCCCACGATCACCAAGCCCACCAGGGGGACGCCCTCGGCCAGGCTCGAGCGGGCATCTTCGGCGAGGCGGTCGGCGATGCGCTCGAACTGGGTGGGGTTGGTCTGAATGTCGCCGACCACGGCCAGGCGATAGCGGCTCGGGCAGGCTCGGTCGCCGCGGATCCACCGGACCTGGCCCGGGGCGAGCACGAGGTCGAGCTCGCGCCGGGTGGAGTCCGTGCCCGGAATCTCGGTCTCGCCATCATCGCCGCTGAGGGTCACCGTCGCGGCGGGGTCGACGTTGCTCAGCCGGACGTGGAGCGCGGTGTCGGTGGTGGCGTCTTCGGGAGCCCGGAGCGACAGGGCGAAGCGGCCGGGCGCGGCGATCCGGGCGTGGATGGTGCCGTCGTCCAGCTCCTCGACCAGCCCGCGCGCGTCCCAGGTGTCGTCGGTGGTCACGTCCGGGTCTTGAAAGCGCAGCTCCGCGCCGGCCGAGCTCTGGAGGCGGGCGTGCACGTTCTCGGCGATGACGCGGCACTCGGCCTCCGCGTAGCTCGGCGAGCTGCAGTGGGGCTGTACGCAGCTTTGGGCGGCGAGCAGCGTCGCTCCGGTGAGCACCAGGCCCGCGGTGCAGGCGATGAGGCGTCGGGGGTAGAGCGGGTGCATCATCGAGAACTCCGGCGGCGAAGGGTGGGGTCGGGCGCCACGATGCCCAGCTCGAGGCCCAGGGTCGCCCCGCTGCCGAGGCGAGCGAAGGCCCCCAGCTGTGCGGCGACGGGAGAGCCGACCGGACGCAGGCGCGTCTGCCAGCCCACGTGCAGCGGGCCCATGAAGCCGATGACCGGGCCGAGGTTGAAGCCCTGGCCATCGAAGCGACTGTGGATGTAGCCCAGCGACAGCTGCCCGGTGGCGATGATGCTCCGCGTTCGGCCATCGCGGCGAGCGGGGGTCAGGGGCACGTCGATGTCGTACCAGGCCTCGGCGTACAGCGGTCCGATCTGCGCGCCGCCACGTCGCAGCGCGTTGGAGCCGGGGTCGGAGAACGCCAGGTAGTCGAAGCGGGGCCCGAAGTAGGCGGTGAAGCGCTGGCGAGGAGACAGGTGCCAGCGAGCGCCCACCGTGAGCGGCAGCAGCATGGTGCGCTCGACGAGGACGCTGTCGGCGGTGCCGGGATCGTAGCGCTCGCGGCGGACCTGCACCTCCGGGCGAAAGCGCAGCTCGGCCGCGCCGAGTCGAGCCGAGCGCGAGAGGACCGGGTAGGGCAGGTTCACTGCCAAGTCGAAGCCCACGCCGATGCTGAGGTTGCGCTGGCGCTGCACGCTGGGGGCGGTGCCCTCTTGGCCGGGCGGGACCTCGGTGAACTGCGGGCGGGGGTCGACCTCGCGCTTCGGGTTCAGCCACCCGCCCACGTGCCCGAACAAGCGCAGGCGCCCGTGGTCTTCGGGCAGGAACAGGTTGGGCGCGACGCGGAGCGACATCGTGTGGGGGCGGCTCTCGTCGAGCACCAGCGGCCCGCGGTAGTCGTAGGCCAGCGACGCGGTGGACGGGCGCAGACGATCGGGGAGCGTGGCGCCATCGAGTCCCACGCGACCGGCGAGCGCTCCCGTCACGGCACCGACCCCGGCCAGTCCACCGAGGCCGGCGAGCAGCACGGCGGGGTCACTCTGGGTGAGGCGATCGCCGAGACCGAACATCAGGCCCGCCGCGATCGCGCCCGAGACCGCGCCGACCGAGAGCAACAGCGCGCGTGCGGGCCGGGCCCGAGTGCAGGGGGTGACGCCCTCGATGCACGCGGCCCACCGGGTGCGGCGCTCCGCCGATTTCGAGCGGAACGACGGCGCAGGCTCGGGCGTCGAGGCGGTCTGTGGCTCCGTGGTGACGGGCGTCGATGCGGAGGTTGCCGGGTCGTCCGACGCTGCGGCCGTGCTTGGGCCGACGGCGAAGGTCGGCGTCCCGGACGGATGGAAGGTCAACGCACGAGGGGCGGGCTCGCTCGCGCTGACGCTCGCGGGCACCGTGAGCACTCCGACCACGAGCGACCCGAGGGCCGCGCGGAGCCGTGGAGTCCGCACGCGTCGGGAGTCCGCACCCCTACCACGCACGCCACTAGCGATATCACGGGCAGCGTCGGCATTTGAAGGACGAAGCTCGGAGCGCGTGGCGTCGTGGTGCAATCTCGCTATCATTTGAGACCGAGATGCTCGACCTGAAAGCCAAGCTCGCCGCAGCCGGTCTGGTCACCAAGAAAGACGTTGCGCGGGCCGAGAAGGCCAAGCAAGGCGGTAAGCGCAAGAAGAAGCGCGGTGGCCGAGGCGGAGGCAAGGGCGACGGTGGCCCCTCGCGGCTGCGGATCAAGCAGCTCCGCGACAAGCCCAAGGGCGAGCAGTACGACGCCGTGCGCCGCTTCATCGAGCGGGTGCGCCTCGAAGACCCGGGGCGCCTGCCCACCGAAGCGGCCAAGCCCTTCCACTTCACCACCGCCAAGGGCCAGATCGGCCGCATGGTGCTCGAGCCCGAGGTTTACGGCTGGGTCACCGAGGGCGGGGCGGGGATCGTGGCGTTCATGTCCAACCACGGTTTGGCCCATGCGGCCGTGCCGGCCGCCGCGGCCCGGGACTTGGCCGAGCTGTTTCCCCTGTGGCTCCGCGTGCTCAAGGGGCACTCCGGGGCGGGGCAGCTCGAGCAGCCACCCGAGCCCGAGCCCGAAAACCGCACTGCAACAACCGCCGAGGATGCGGCGCCGTCGAGCCCCGCCGGGTCCTCCGACAACGACTGAGCGTTCACGCCGGGTCGGTCGCTTGCGCCGCCCCGTGCCGCGTGGGCATGGCCAATGCGGCAAAGTGCTCGCGCACGTGAGCGACGAAGGCCCGCACGGCGGGGGCGAGGAAGCGCCCGGCCGGGTGTGTCACCCAGATCGGCACCGAGGCGGGGGCGATGCCGGGCAATACGACCTGAAGCTCGCCGCTGGCCAGGGCATCGTGGCAGACCAGCTCGGGCAGCACGGCCAGCCCCATCCCCGCGCGCGCGGCATCCCGGATCGCCGTCATGTGGTTGATCGCGATGCGTCCGTGGACCGGCACCGTCACCGGGCCGTCGGGGCCAGGCAGGGTCCAAGCGGCGGCGGACGACGTCGCCCCGAAGATCACACAGTCGTGGTCCGACAGCGCGTCGATGTCCTCGGGCGTGCCCCGTCGCTCGAGGTAGGCGGGACTGGCCACGATGTTGAAGGCCGAGTCCATCAGTTTGTGCGCCACCACGGACATGCTCGCCAGGGGGCCCGTGCTGATCGCGACGTCGAAGCCCTCCTCGATGATGTTCACGCTGCGACCGGTCAGCTCCATGTCGACGCGGACCTCGGGGAAGCGCTCGAGGAAGGGCATGATGACCCGCGTGGACACCGTGTGCTCGACCGGGGCGGTGGCTCGCACCCGCCCCTTGGGGTTGGTCTGGGCGTCGGCGAGCATGTTCTCCGCCTCCTCGAGCTGGGCGAAGAAGCCGGTGCCGCGTTCGAAATACAGCTGGCCCGAGTCGGTGAGGCTGAGCTTGCGGGTCGTTCGCTGCAGCAGCCGCACGCCCAGCTGCTCCTCGAGCCGAGCCACCCGGCGACTCACCGTCGAGGTGGGCACCTGCAGAGCGCGCCCTGCGGCCGTGAAGCTCCCCGAACGAACGACCTGCAAGAAGATGAGCACGTCATTGAGATCGCGGTCGATCGACACGGCCATGGGACTCATCTCGCCCCATTTTCCGGGTCGGCGGCAAGGCCCCGGCCACGATCGCCTCGTGGCTCGGGAGAAGTCGCCGGCAAAGCGGCTACCAACGGGGCCGCTAGAGGCACTCGGCGTAGAGCGGGCCGACGCAGGCGTCGGTCTGCGACAGCGTGGTCGAGCCGAAGTACCCCGAGGTGAAGGTCGTGTCCGTGACGTTGAAGCTGGCCATTTCTGCCTTGTCCCCGTCGCGGACCACAGTGACGGCCGTGCCCGAGTCGGTGAAGTCGAGGGTCACCGTATAGGACTCGCCCTCTTCCCAGCCGTCGGTGGTGGTGTCGGCGGGGCCGAGGAGGACCTCGGACTGCTCGGTGTCGATGTCGCAGTACACGTCACCGCCGACCAGGTCGTCGAAGGTCGCCGCTTCGACCCGCTTGACCGTGATCCCGCCCGGGATGTCGCAGCCGAAGTTCGTCTGCGTGCCCGCCTTCCAGCTCAGCGAATAGAAGTGCGAGCTGTCCTGAGCGCCCCAGACGAGGCCGATCATGTCGTTGTCGTTGTTGTCGTCGAGGACCTCGAGGGTGCCGCGTAGCCGCAGGTTGCCGACCTCCACCGTCTCGCACAGGTGCAGGCCGAAGTCGTTGTTGCCCAGCTCGCACGCCCGGGTGCCGCCCATGTCGTAGGTGATGGACGGGGGCGGGTACGCGTCGGAGAAGTCCGCACCGTACAAGGTGCAGTTGGTCTCGAGGTTGAGGGGAGCCGAGCTCACGACCAGGGCGCTGTCCTGGGCGGTGGTCTGCCCGTCGTCGACGGTGACGGTGTAGTTGCCGATCCCGCTGGGGCTCGCCTCGGTCATCGCCTGGTCGGGAGTGGCGAGCGACCCGTCGTCGGGCGTCCACGCGTAGGAATAGGTCCCCGTGCCGCCCGAGGCGGTGGCGACCAAGGTCACCGGATCCTTCGAGAAGTTGGCGCACTCGGGCGCGGCCTCGACGGTGAGGTAGTCGTTGCAGACCCCCGCGTCGCAGCCCATCGATAGACAGTCGCCTCCCACCACGCAGCCCTCGCCGGGCTCGCAGGTCGCTCCGCAGGGGCCACCGCAGTCGACGTCGGTCTCGCCGCCATTGACCTCGCCGTCGCGGCAGCTGGGGGCGATGCACGTGTCGGTTCGGGAATCGCACGCCTGCGAGATGCAGTCGCCGTCCTCCAGGCAATCGTCGCCGTCGTCACAGCCGTCGCACTGCGGACCGCCGCAGTCGACGTCGGTCTCGCTGCCGTCCATCACGCCGTTGTTGCAGTCGCCGGGCTCTTCACAGGTGCCATTGCCCGCGCACGCGTTCGATTGGCAGTCGTCGGCGTCCATGCACCCCTCGCCGCCGCCGCACTTGTCCTGACACGAGCCGCCGCAGTCGACGTCGGTCTCGTCCCCGTTCTGCACGCCGTCGTTGCAGCTGCCCGCGCCTCCGCTGCCGTCGTCGGCAGTGCCGGCGGTTGCATCGTCGTTGCCTTCGGTGCCGCTGCCTCCGCCCGCTCCGGGGCAGACGCCTTCGACGACCTGGCCGAGCCCATCATCGAGGCACGGATCCGCACAGCCCGTGCTCGAACCCATCGCCAACACACTCGAGACCAAGATCGTCCGCTCTAGTCGCATATCCAAACTTCCCCATCCAAAAGGCCAGTTTCACTGTACGACGGTTCGACGCGCGCTCGGTTTGGTGTCCGCATGACGTACCGAACCGGAATTACGTCGACCAAAGACCATCGCTTTGTCAGCTCTTTTGGCTGCGGTCGATCGGCGAGTCGGTGAAACACTCGCGGGTCGATTGCGCTGGGCCCGGCACGAGTGCCGTTTTGGATCCCCATGCTGCGGTGGATCGACTCCGCGCCGTCCGTCGATCGATCGCGCGCACGAGCGCGTGAACAGTCGTAGGCGGGGTATGGCGACAGTTGTCGCCACCCCCGGCGCCTGGAGGCCATCGAACTCGCCAACACCCCGGAACTACGTCGGTCGGCAACTGGTCCGCCGTTTGCCTCACCCAGCCGCCCATGTTTTTCGATGTGCGACGTTCCACTACATTTCGATCCGCCTTCGTCGCGGCCCTCTTGCTCGGCGCGTGCGATCCGTCGGTGACGCCCGAGATCGAGCCGACCGAGACCGCCTTTCGGACCTTCGCCGACGGCACCCCCGAAGCCATCGGAGTCCTGGCGCTCGTCAACGATCCCTCGGTCACCAAGCACGAGCTCGATGTCGACGCGGCCCTCGATCGGCGCGCGGCGGAGAGCATCACCGAGTATCGCGCGGGCAACGATGGCGTCTATGAAGGCGGCCTCGGAGACGACCGCCTCTTCGTGACCATCGGCCAGGTCGACGACCAATACTACGTCGGCCCCGTCGCGCTCAGCCGCCTGCTCGACTATGCGACCACCCAGGGTTATGTGCCCTCGGGCACCGACCTGCTCGGTACCTGGGATGACGTGGCGTTCACGGTCGACGAGGCCGAAGACGCGCTGCGCTGGGTCAACCAATCCACCGAGGCGCAGCTCGACGCGGTGCTCGATTCCCGCGCCGTCGACAGCATCCTCGACGCGCGCGCCATCGTCTCGATCCAGCAGCTGTCCGGCCTGTACTACGTGGGCCCGGCCGCGATGTTCGACATTCGCGAGGAAGGCCGCGCCATCGCCGAGCCCATGCCCTGCATCTCGAACGCGGAGTGCCCCGGCATTTTGTCGTGCGTGGGCGTGCCCGACGAGGACGGCTTCTCCCGCTGCCAGGCTTCGCAGGGCATCCCCGGCCAAGGCCTGTCGTGCACCGCGCTGGGCGATTGCGCCGAGGACCTGGTCTGCTCGGGCTTCACCATCTTCGGCACGGGCGAGTGCCGCCCCGCGTGGATGGCCCACGACTTCACCAGCGAGCCCGGCGTGGCCATCGGCGCCGCGGGGACGACCACCGATTTCACCGTCGACGTGGCCGGCCTCGCCAGCGTGCCCGAGGACATCATCGTGACCGTGGACTTGCAGGGGGTGGACCCGGCCGGGCTACGACTCGTGCTCGCTGACCCCCAGGGCACGCTCTCGCCGCTGTGGGACGGCCCCGCCGCGGGCGGAGCCCCGATTCCGAGCGAGCTGCTGGCGCTCGAGGGCATCTCCCGCGACGACAACGTCAACGGCACCTGGACCCTCCACGTCGAGAACGTCGGCTCGCCCGCGGGCACGTTGGCGATGTGGAACCTGTACCTCAGCTCGCGTTTCGACTGAGCGACAGGGCGGGGGAGCATCGCGGGGCTCAGGCGGCGCGGTGCTCGATGTCGATGATCAGGTTGCCCTTCTTGCGACCCGAGCCCACGTAGCGATGCGCCTTTGCGATCTCGCTCAAGGGGTAGCGTGAGTCGATGACCACGCGGAGCCGGCCGGCCTCGACGAGCCCTTTGAGGTACTCGAGGTCGGCCGCTTTGTCTGCGGCCGAGCGCAGGCCGGTCGGGGCGAAGATTGCCCGCTTGCCGCCGAGCAGCTTGGTCCACAGCGTCATGAACAGCGCGCCCGCGGTGAGCACCGTGGTCAGGTAGGCCCCCGACGGCTTTAGTACTCGTTTGCTGCTAGCAAACGAGCTCTTGCCCACGGTGTCGAACACCACGTCGTAGCGCTGGTCGCCGCGGGTGAAGTCTTGCGCGGTGTAGTCGACGACGCGGTCGGCCCTCAGGGACTTCACCAGCTCGACGTTGGCCGTGCTGCAGACCCCGGTGACGTGGGCACCGAGCTCCTTGGCGAGCTGTACGGCCACGGTGCCGATGGAGCCCGAGGCCCCGATGATGAGCACCTCGTCGCCGGGGCGGACGTTGGCGTGGTCTCGCAAGAAGGGCAGGGCGGTCAGGGCCCCGTTGGACATGCCCGCGCCCTGGGCCATGCTCATGGCGTCGGGCAAGGTGGTCACGGCACCCTGCTCGGAGAGGCAGACGTACTCGGCGTGCGTGCCGAAGCCCTCGTCGCTGGCTCCGAAGATGCGGTCGCCGACGCGAAACCGAGTGACGCCCGGTCCGATGGCTTCGACTTGCCCCGCGAACTCGGTGCCCAGCACGGTGCGCTTGGGTCGAGTGAGGCCTGTATAGAGCCTCGCGACCACCGGGTTGCCCGCCCGAAACTCACAGTCGACCAGGGTCACCGTGGTGGCCTCGACACGGACCCGCACCTGGCCCGCAGCCGGAGTCGGCGTTTCCACCTCGCGCAGCTCCAGGATGTCTGGACTCCCGTATTCCTCGTAGACGACGGCCTTCATGCCGTTGGGGTATAGCCAGGCGAATGGATGGCGGCCTCGGCGAAAAGTGAGGGCCAGTCATGCAAATTCGCATGCACGCGTCCGCGGAACGGGCGCGCGCCTCTGGGGAGGGTGCTGGGGCTCAGCGAGGTGCGCCGTCTTCGGGCCAGGACGGCAGCTCGTCGTAGTTGTCCGGGCACTTGGCGACCAGCGAGTCACCGCGAAGGGTCCGGCCGTCGTCCGACAGCGTGCCGGTCACGATGGTCTCCAGCCGCTCCTGAAAGCGGTCGGGCATCGTCCCCGCGTACTCCACCGTCAGCTCGGCCCGGCCGCGAACCACCACGAAACGAAGCCCCGCGGGCGCTTTGCGTTGCGCGATGGAGCCGGGCTTGACCCAGCCGTGGACCCGCAGCGTCTTGCCGCGCTGGGCGGGACCGAGCTCGTCGACCTCGTGGTACTCGAGAACCGACGGCTCGTCGCTCAGCAGCCCTTCCACGAGTGAACTGCCCGCCCGGCGACGGTCCTCGTCCGAGGTGGGCCCGCCATTGCTCGAGGTGCAGGCCGACAAGGGCAGCGCGGCCAAGGTTACGCCGCCGAGGATGCTCCGCGTACGCGATCGGCCTCGTCTACCCTGCTCCACGCCCATTCGCGATCAAGATACCACGTGCGCCCGGCTCACCGTTTGGCGCGACGTCGGCTCGGGGCTCGCTTGGTCGTTCGTCGCCGCGGCTTGGGCTCGACCTCGGGCTCGTCCGCGACGTGCAGGCCACAGTGGGTGTGCTCGTAGATGAGCGACGTCTCGAGGTGGGCGACCTCGGGGCGCGAGGTGAGCTGGTCGAAGGCGAAGTCCCGCAGGTGGGTCGTGTCGCGAACGGCCACGTGAATCAGGAAGTCGGCCGCACCACCCACGTGGTACATGGCCACGACTTCGGGTCGCTCGACCAAGTGGTTGCGCAGGGCCTCGAGGGTCTCCCGGGCATGTTGGCCGAGCCGGATGGCGACCATCGCCTGGAGCCCGATGCCCACCGCGTGGGGATCGATGTCCGCATGCACGCCTCGGATGACGCCCGAGCTCTGCAATCGCCGAACGCGTTCCAGGCACGAGGACGGGGCCAGACCGACGCGTGCCGCCAATTCCTTGTTGCTGAGCCGAGCATTGTTTTGCAGGGCGCTGACGAGAGAACGATCGATTCGGTCCAGCACTGGATATGGCCTGTGGTTCCGCAGTTAATTCGGTTGAAGCTACACTGTATCGCATTGAATACTGAAAATTGTGACGAGTCCGAATTGTGTTGCTTTCGATCCGCAGCGGGCCCTGGCCGCCCATCGCCATGAATTCGGAGAGCATGGTGGCGTGAACATGTCGGTCGAGGTCAGCACGACCTTCACCGTGATGGCGCCGGGGACCATGCCCGAGATCTTCGCGGGGCAGCGCGGTCCCGAGGCGGGCGGCTGCTACCTGTACGGACGTCACTTCAATCCCACCGTGCATGCGCTGGCGAGCGAGCTGGCTGCGATGGAGGGCACGGAGGCCGCGTACTGCACGGCCTCCGGGATGTCGGCCATCGTCGGCGCGCTGTTGCAGCTGTGTCATCAGGGCAGCTCGATCGTCGCAGGCCACGGAATCTACGGCGGCACCTTTGCCTTACTGGCTGAGTTCTTGCCCAAGCGCTGCGGCATCGAGACGACCTTCGTCGACACCTGCGATCTCGAAGCGGTCGACGCAGCCTTGGCCACGGGGGCGAAGGTGCTCTACGTCGAGACGCTGGCCAACCCCACGCTGCGGGTCGCGGACATTCCCGCCCTGGCCGAGTGCGCCCATCGCCACGGGGCCAAGCTGGTGGTCGACAACACCTTCTGCCCGCTGGTGGTGTCGCCGGCCCGGCTCGGGGCCGACGTGGTGGTGCACAGCCTGACCAAGTTCATCAACGGCAGCTCCGACGCCATCGGCGGGGTCATCTGTGGCTCGCGCGAGTTCGTGGGCAGCCTGATGGATCTGCACGACGGGGCGCTGATGCTCATGGGGCCGACCATGGATCCCCGCGTCGCGTCGCAGATGAGCCTGCGCTTGCCTCATCTGGGCCTGCGCATGACCGAGCACTGTCGTCGCGCTCAGATCTTCGCGCAGCGCCTGCACGAGCTCGGGCTCCCGGTCATTCATCCCGCGCTGCCGCATCATCCCCAGCACGCGCTGCTCCGCCGTCTCGCCAACGATGGGATCGGCCTGTGTGGGCTCTTGGCGCTGGAGCTCCCCGATGCCGACATCGCCGCCCGGCTCATGGACGAGCTGCAGAATGCCCAGCGCTTTGGCTACATCGCGGTGAGCCTCGGCTATCACGACACGCTGATGTCGTGCTCGGCCGCGTCGACCTCCAGCGAACTCGATCCGCAGAGCCTACAGCGGGCGGGCATCTCTGCCGGCCTGCTGCGGCTGTCGATCGGCTACACCGGCACGCTGGAGGATCGCTGGGCTCAGCTCCTGGCCGGGCTGCGGGCGGTCGGCCTGCTCGACGCGACCACTACGGGATGCTGAGCTGCACCGTGGTGCAATCGAGGGGGAACTCGATCGGCGTCTCCACCCGGACGATCGAATCCTCGATCGGGTAGGCGTCGTTGATGCACCAGCCGTCCTCCTCGGGCTCGCACTCGCACGAACCCCGGTTGCCGCACTCCAGCTGCGTGCCATAGCTGACCATCAGGTCCACGGTACCCGGCGCGGGCACGATGGCGGCGCGGCACTCCGTCAGCCCTTCGCACATGCCCGCCGCGCAGCTGTCCGGCATCTCGGTGAACTCCCACAATAGGCCCGGCCACTCGAGCGGGTAGGTGGCGCCGGGCGACAGCGAGACGGTGGCGGCGATGGGGCAGTCCGCGAGGCAGCCGCACTCGTCGAGCATGGCGCCTTCGCAGGTCGGGATGCACTTGTCACCCGGCCACCAGCTGCCTTCGGCGTCGCTCACGGCCAGGTGCTCTCGGGTGCATCCGCCGGAGTTGGTCAGGTGAATGGTGCGGTCGCTGGTGTTGGTGACGAGGACGACGGCGGGCACGTACTCCCCGGGGCCGACGAAGGCCTCGCACTCTTCGGGGACGTCGGTCGGGGGCTCCCACAGCGGCACGGGCTCGGCCATGCACTCGAGGGGATCGCCGGTCTCGTCGGCGACGCTGGTCGCCCCGTCGAGCCCCGTGGACGCGTCGCCACCCGTACCGCCCGATGCCGCTCCCGAGCCTTGTTCTTCCGCGGGGCGATCGACGCACGCGAAGCAGAGAAGACCGGAGAGCGGGAGGAGTCGGTGTAGGCGAAGCATCGGCAGGTGAAAGACTGTGCAAACGATGTGCCGCGGGATCAACGTGCATTGTCGGGCATTCGTGGGAGACGACGCCATGCGATCGCCAACCGGGTTGGCCACGGTGCTCGAATTCGGCGCAGTGCTATCGTGGGTCGGTGGTGAAGAGAATTGGGTTGATCTGCATGCTCGGGGTCGGTTGTTCCACCAACGACCTCCCGCCCGTGACGGGCACCGAGGGGGATGCGAGCACCCAGGCGGAGCCGAGCACCACGGGCAGCGACGTCGCCGACGAGACGGGCAGCGACGAGGGCACGAGCGACACCGAAGGTCCGGGGCCGACCGGGGCGCTCGAGTTCAATCCACCCGGCGGCGTGTTCTTTGCGCCCTTCGATCTCGAGATCACCACGGTGCTCGAGGGGACGATCCGCTACACCGAAGACGGCAGCGCCCCGACGGCGGCGTCGCCCGAGTGGGGCGGCACCCGGTCGATCGACGCCACCACCCACCTTCGGGCCGCGGTGTTCGCCGACGGTGAAGCGACGGCGCCCCGCTCGGCCGCGTACCTGCGGGCGGAGCAGGGGCTCTCGCACGCTTCCAACCTGCCCATCGTGGTGATCGAGACCTGGGATCAGCAGGACCTCATCGACGATCCCGAGCGACCTCGCGACTTTCACCCGGTGTACGGCATCTTCTTCGACGTCGACGACGCGGGCCAGGCCTCCATCGACAGCCCCCCGAGCTTCGCGGGGCGGGGGGGCATGCACATCCGGGGCAACAGCACCGTCGAGTACCCCAAAAAGCAGTACAACCTCGAGATCCGCCACGAAGACGACAGCGATCGGGCGGTCGCGTTGCTGGGCATGCCGGAGGAGAGCGACTGGGTGTTGCACGCGCCCTTCTCCGACAAGACGCTGATGAGGAACTACCTCATCTACCGCTGGTCCAATCGCATCGGCCGCTACGCCGCCCGTACCCGCTTCATCGAGGTCTATATCGACGAGGACGGCAGCCTCGGCCCCGACGACTACGTCGGCGTCTACGCGTGGATGGAGAAGGTCAAGGTCGACGGCCAGCGGGTGGCCATCGACCGGCTCGAGCCGGGGGACAACGAGCTCCCCGCGGTGAGCGGGGGCTACCTGCTGCAGCGAGACTGGGTCGGCGAGGAGCCCGAGCTCACCCTCACCACCGCGACCTACGACGACACCCTCTTGTTCAAGTCGCCCAAGCACGACGCGGCGACCCAGCCCCAGATCGACTTCATCACCGACTACCTCGACCAGTTCGAGGGCGCGCTGTCGGGCCCTTCCTTCGACGACCCGGAGACCGGCTACGCGCAGTACATCGACGTCGACTCGTTCATCGATCACCACCTGCTGGTCGAGCTGGGCCGCAACGTCGATGGCTATGTGCTGAGTACCTTCATGCACAAGCCGCGCGAAGGGAAGCTCAACATGGGTCCCGTGTGGGACTACAACGGGGCGCTGGGTAACGCCGACTACTTCGAGGCCGATGATCCCGAAGGCTGGCACTTCGACAACCCAGAGTTCCCCGCCGACAACCCCAACGGCTACCACTGGTATGCGCGGCTATTCGAGGACCCCGCGTTCGCGGCCCGCTATGCACAGCGGTGGCAAGAGCTGCGAGCGGGGCCGCTGTCGAACGAGAGCCTCCTCCAGGACGTCGAAGACGCGGCCACCGTGCTCGAGGCGGGCGGTGCCGTCGATCGCAACTTCGAGCGCTGGCCCGTGCTGGGCGAGAGCATCTGGCCCAACGATCCGGGCGCCGAGGACCGCCAGACCTACGAGGACGAGATTGCCTACCTCCAGGCCTGGTTGACGGCTCGGCTCGCGTGGATGGACTCGCAGCTGCTCTAGCGCGCCGAGCGGGCGCGGGACTCAGCTCCAGACGAGCTGGTAGCGCATCGAGTGGCCGATGCGCTCCGAGAACCGCCGCACCGACTTGGAGGCCATCTTCTCGCTGAGGCCTACCGGGATCTTGGTGGTGAGCCAGGCGCCGAAGCTCTGGGTCTCGCCGGTCATCGCACGCTTGGGCGGTGCGGGCTGGTACTCGATCTTGGCCGAGCGCTTGCCCGCGCGGGCGAGCAGGTCGAACAGGTCGCGGAACACGATGAACGCGGTGTCGTTCTGGTGCGTCGACCAGTTGGCCACGGGGAGGAAATCGACCAGGTGGATGAGCTGGAAGTTCAGCTGCACCCAGAACTCCTCGGCGCTCATGGTGATGGGGAGATTGTCGATGACCCGGTGGAAGCGGACCGACTCCAGCGTGTCGAGGCGCGAGAGGTTGGACCGGAGCTCTCGGCGCAGCGGCAGGTCGTAGAGCAGACGCAGGATCGAGGGGAAGGCCTCGACGTGGGTCCACTCGAAGGGCGTCATCAGCTTGCGCAGGGCGGGGATCTTGCTCGCCTCCATCGCAAAGGTGTTGGTGCCCGTGCCCAGGATCGAGTGCAGCAACAGAACGATGGGCGAGTAGTCGGGGAAGTGCTGGGTGCCGTACTCGAAGCAGAAGTACAGGTGATCGAGGAACGAGCCGTCGGCATGCTCCACGTCGAAGTCGCACTCCTCGACCATGAAACGCATCAGCTCGGGGTCGACGGGCGGCAGCGGGTGCTTGTCGCGAGCGGCGTCGTAGGCTGCCTGGACCTGCTCGGCGGCGGCCTTGTCCCAGTGGGCTTCCTTGGCCACCCGAGTGCGCATCACGAACCTCGATGCGGTGCCCTCCAGTGTGTTGAAGATCGTGCGGTCGAGGTCGAAGTTGGGAATCGGCTCGATGCGGACGACGCCCCGGTGGTCGTAGGCGCGGCCATTGGCGATGGCGGCTTTGCGGTGAAGGCTCGGGTCCGGGCGCTCTTCGGCGTTCTGCTTCATGGGTCCGGGGCGGACCGTAGCGCGATTGAACACGCGATGCGGCCCCGCCAAATGTGCGTTGAGTCGGGTCTGGGCCAAACCCTGGCTACACGCCGAGCGACCCGCAAAATCCGTCGTCGTGCGTACCCGTTTCGCCGTTGGCGCAGGTTCGCCGTCGCCGAGGGTCGCTCAGGCGCCCATTCCGCGAGCTGTCGTGTGAGTGTCTGCGCTGGTCCGGGGATGTATGACACCATCTCCCAAGTGCGGTACGCGACCGTGTTCTTGTCGATCTTCATGGGGCTGACCGCGTGTCGTGGCGCGGGCGGTACCACCGTTCCCGAGCCGGCCAACGCGGGCGCGGCGGAGCCCGTGTCCGACCTCGAGCATGCCTTCTACGGGGCGCAGGGCGAGCCCGCGTCGCTCGAGCAGTTCGTGGATGACGTGGCCGACGTCGACTTCATCGGCTTCGGCGAGTTCCACTATCACGCCATCGGTAGCCAGGTGGAGCTGCAGCTGCTCGAGGCGCTCGCCGACCAGGAACGTCCGATCGCTCTGGCGATGGAGTTCTTCGAGGCCGACACCCAGACCGCGCTCGACGACTACCTGGCGGGGCGGATCGAGGAGCCCGAGTTTCTCGAACTCACCAAGCGCAACGAGTACTACGACGACTCTCATCGCCCGCTCGTCGAGTTTTGCAAGGAGCACTCGATCGACATCATCGCGGCCAACGCTCCGCGCCCGTTGGTGACCGCTTACCGCAAGTCGGGGATGACCTACGAGGAGTACCTCGCGAGCCTGACCGAGGAAGAGCGCGCCCTGATGCCCGTGTCCTCGGTGCCGCCCGACGACGAGCACAAGCGCCGTTTCATGGAGCTGATGGGTCCCAAGCGAGGACCGAGCTTCTTCAAGTCGATGGCGCTGTGGAACGACGCGATGGCCGAGTCGGCGGCGAACTATCGCGGGGAGCACCCCGAGCATCGCGTGCTGCTCATCGTGGGGGCGTTTCACGTCGCGGGGCGGCTCGGCACGATGACCGAGTACGCCGCTCGTCGTCCCGACGACTCCAGTCGAGTGCTGGTGATGACGATCCAAAAAGAGGGTCCGATGGTGTTCACCGACGAGGATCGGGACGAAGGGGACCTCATCCTCAAGATTCGCATGCCGACGAAGAAGAAGTAGGGCTAGGGCGCGGCCACGAGCGGGCGGAACTCGGTGATGGCCGTGTCCAGGTCCTGGCTCGCCGCGTCTCCGAGGCCGAGTCCCGCGTCGTCCCGGAGGCGGACCACGGCGTCGAATACGGTCTCGGCGAGGACCTCGGGCTCGACCGCGCCCAGCCAGCGACCGCCCAGTCCCACTTCGATGCGGCCTTTGCCCACGCGTCGCAGCTCCAGCTCCAGCGCCGAATCGGTGCAGACGACGGTCGCCGCCCGCTGCCTCGAGGTGAGCAGGGCGGCGACTTGGTCGAGCAGGCTCGTCGCCATCACGAAGACCATGAAGGCCTGGTCGGGGCTACGGCCCTCCGAGGTCACCCGGTTGCCATCGACATCGACTCGAAAGTGACCGAGGGCGAAGCCCGAGGGGACCTCGGTGGGCGATGTCGTGAACTCGAAGGCGAACACGGTGGTCCTTTCCGGGGAGCCCACGAAGTGTAGCCGCGTCGTGACGGCGCGGTCACTCCGGGACGTTCCCCGTGCTCTTTCGCTTGATGTAAAACGTCGGATCGGTACTGCCGCTGCTGCCGGTCGCAGTGATGGCCCACTTGAGCACGTCGCCGACTTCGGCCGGGGGGGTGCAGGCGAACTTGTCCGTCGACCAGCTGTCGGAGTCGATCGAGACCTTGTTCCCGCCGTTGATGGAGATCTGGATCGTACTGGGCGTGCCGTTGAAGAAGTACATGTACGTCGTCTCGTTGGCGGTGTGCTTGATCGTGGCGTTGTTCGGGTGCTTGTAGTCACTCGCCGGAGTCGCCGTCGTCGAATACAGGAAGAAGAAGTCGTCTCCGTCCGGATGAACGAGCACGTAGAGCGAGTTGGCGCCGAGGAAGACGCCGTTGCCCGGAAGACCAGCCGGGTCGTCCTTGCCCGCTGGGGTGACCTTCGTGGGGTCACCTGGACCCGCGGTTGGGTTGTAGCTCCTATTGGTCATCGTATTTCCCTTTCCTTGTGTTGGTCGAAGCATCGAGCCATTGGTCGATCGCCTCCACGCGATCGACGAGGTCCAAATCCGAGAAGCGTTTGCGAGCGGCGCGGGCGAGCTGCCGAGGGCGCGGGCCCGCGGTTTCGGCTTCCACCAACGCGCGGGCCAACCCGAACTCCACCTCGGCGACCTCGATGGGCTCACCACCCGAGCCCTCATGGACGGTGAGCGCCCGGGCCAGGTCGTCCACCGCCGCCGCGGCAGCGCCGGTTGTGAGCCGGGCGAGGCCACGGCCCTTGAGGGGCAGCGCCAGGCGAGGGTGGTCGGGCGTGAGCTCCAAGATCGCCAGCGCACGGTCGAATGACTCGATCGCTTCGTTGTGTCGCTCGAGGGCGAGCAGGGTCTCACCGATATTGCTGTGCAGAACGCCGAGCTCTTCGTCCTGGGCATCGAGGATCGAGCGCTGCAGCGCCAGCGACTCGCGATACGAGGTCAATGCACCCGTGAAGTCCCCCTGGAAGTAGCGCAGCGTTCCCTGGGCATTGAGGGCTTGGCCGGTCAGCTCGTGGTGACCGAGCTGTTTCGAGAAGTTCGCGAGCACCTCGTCCACCTCGCCGGACGCACGTTCGAAATCCCCCTCCATCATGTGGAGCTTGGCCGAGGCAAAGAGCGCCCGCGCGGTGGAGGCGTCGTGGGGGCCGAAGGCGGTGGCGAAGACCGACCCGCGATCTTCGAGCCAGGGGCGGGCGCCTTCGATGTCGCCGCGCTCGAGGGCCAGCACTCCCATCGCCATCTCGATGGTCACTGCGGTCGGGGACCCGGCGCCGAAGCTCTCGACGGCCTCCTCGAGCCCTCGACGATAGACGCGCTGGGCTTCGTCGAAGCGGCCGAGGTCGGCGAGCTCGTTGCCGATCTGGAGCTTCAGTGAGTCCGAGGGGAGCACGATGCCGAGCTGCTCGACCCGCTGCTCGAGCTGCCGTAGACGCTGCAGCGCTCCCTCGTGATCCGCGGCCGAGCAGTCCGCGCGTGCCTGGAGCTCGAGCATCTGGAGGGCCCGCGGATCGTCGGCCTCCGCCACTCTCCCCACGGCGGCGTTCGCATCCGCCAGGACCCATTGCTCGTGACGCGGCTGGGACCACTGGCCCACGAGCTCGTAGGCCAGGCGCGTACGAGTGGTCGCCACGCGCTCATCGAGCCCATGGGTTCCCGCCCTCCGTGCCACGTCGAGCAGGATCTCGGCCGCCTCGTCGTAGTCGTCGGTCTCCAGGCGAAGCTCGCCCTCGAGCGACTGGAAGTCGAGGGTGAGAGGGAGATGGTCGAGGGGCTCGATGTCGTCTCGCACGGCCTCGACCAGGCGTTCGGCCCGCTGCGTGCCGCGAGTCTCGAGCCACGCGCGGGCCCGATCGAGCTCGGCCTGTGCCTGCTCGATGCGAGCGACTCGGGCGGGATCGTCGGGCAGCGGGAAGCTCCCCGGGTCGGCACACGAGGTCAGGGCGGGCAGACTGGCGAGTAGGCGCTTGGTGCCGCCGACCACCTGCGCGTCGGCTTGCTGGAGCACGTCGACGATGGCGCCGACCTGTCGACGACGTCGATCGAAGCATGCGGTGCGCCGATCGAGCATGGCTTCGGATTGCACCTCGGTCACGCGGGTGGCTTCGCAGGCGCGGCGCTGCTCGTCGATGAAGTCTTCGGACCAACGATCGAGCACGCGGGCGACCTGGTCGTGGCTCGCGGCGGCGAACGGGAGTCCCGTGGCCTCGAACGCGTCTTTCGTCGCGGCGCGGCGTTCGTCGTCCCAGACCCCGGCCATGACCTCGGAGTCGACCTCGCAGGGGGTCACGGGTGCCTCGAGGCTGGCACTGCGTAGCGCCAGCGCGCCGACGCCCATGAACGCGGCCGTGCCCACGCCGATGTTCCACCACCGACGTCGGCGTCTCAGGCCGCGCTCGATGATGGCGAGCAGAGCGTTCATGCCCGCATGTCGGTCTCCCGCGTTGAGCTGCAGACCGCGCTCGAGCGCTCGGCGGAGCCAGCGGGGAATGGCGGGGAAGCCCGAGGGCAGCGGTGGCGGGGGCGACAGCGTGCCCGACTGCATGGCGAAGAGCAGGGACGCCGCCGTCGAGCCCTGGTAGGGACGCTGCCCCACCAATGCCTCGTGGAAGGACACGCAGAAGGCGTACTGATCACTCTGGGCGGTCGCGGGCTGCCCGAGCAGCTGCTCGGGAGCCATATAGGCGATGGTCCCGAGGATCGTCCCCGTCTGGGTGAGGCTCTGCGAGAGCATCGAGCCGCTGGGGGCCGAGGATTCCTGGGTCTCGGCGGCCTCGAGCGGCGAGGTTTCGACGCGATGTCCTTTGACCAGGCCGAAGTCGAAGACGGTGGCCACCCCCTCGTCGTCGACGAAGCAGTTGGCGGGCTTGAAGTCCCGATGCACGAGCCCGGCGGCGTGAGCCGCAGCGAGCCCTCGCCCCGCGCCCAGGTAGACCTCCACCACCTCGCGCCAGGGCCGAGGCTCTTCCTGCCACTGCCGCAGCGATCGCCCGCGCAGCAGCTCCATGGCCATATAGAGCTCGCCCTCGATCTCGCCCGCGTCGTAGATCTTCACGACGTTGGGGTGCTCGAGCTGGGCCAGCGCCTGGGCCTCGCGAAGCAGCCGAGCGGCGCCGCCGGGGCCGGGGTGGAGCAGCGCCTTGAGGGCCACGTCTCGGCCCAAGACTTCGTCGTGCGCGTGCATGACGGTGCCCATGGCGCCTTTGCCCACGGTCCCACGAATCTCGTAGCGACCGATCTTCCGGGCGCTCAGCGGCTTGCCGAATAGTCGCCGAGCGACCTCGTCTCGCTGAAGCGAGGCCCGGAGCGGGCGGCCGTGTTCATCGTGCATTCGATCGAGATCACCGTCGGTCGCCGTGCCCAGCGGTAGCGTGCCGGCGTGGCGGCCCCATGACAGTCGCCGGGGGCGCGTCGATACGCCCCCGTCTTTGACGGTGTCGATCATCTCCCACCCGGCAGTGGGGATGCGACCCAGACTGTTTTGCCGGCCCGAAAATTTTATTCGAGCGATGCGGGGTCGATGGGCTCCGCCTCGGCGTTTTTCATCGTGGCCCGAATCTGGCCTGCCCACCGTTCGAGCTCCGCAATCGTCGTTTCGCGGGTCTCGTCGCTCGCGGGAAGCTGAGCGATTGCGCGCTCGAGCTGCTGTCGGCCGCGAAGGAGGCGAGAGCGGATCGTGGCGGCGGGGAGCCCCAATGCCTGTCCGATCTCGCTCGAGCTCATGTCCTCCCAGTAGCGCATCTCGAGGGCTACCTGCAGATCGAGGGGGATGCGTCGCAGGCCCTCGAGCAACAGTCGCTCACGCTCCCCCGTGCCGACGAGGGTGCTGGGCCCGGGGGCGAGGTCGTGCACGGAAGCCGAGCCGAGCCCATCGAGTCGATCGTCGGCCCGCCGCCTCCGGTAGTGCTCCTTGAGCACATTGTAGGCGGTGCTGAACAGGTACGAGCGAAACCGACCGTCTTCCCGCAACCGATCGCGTCCGCGGACACACGCGGCGAAGGTCTCTTGGATGAGGTCGTCCTGATCGTCGCCGACCTTGTTGGCGAAAAAGCGCGAGACCGGGTCGAAGTAGCGGACGAACAGCGCCTGGCCGGCGCGTCGATCTCCATCGCGCCATGCCGCCAGCAGCTGCACGTCGTCCCCCATGAAGACGACGATAGCAGCCGCCGGCCTGCGGCGGATTTCGTTCAGCCCGCCGGATCGAGGAGCATCAAGTTCAGCATGCCCTCTTCATTGTGGGTGCTGATGAACACGAGCCGGTCCCCGTAGGTCGCCAAGGTCAGGTGCTTGGGCTGGATGGGCAGCTGCGGGTCGAGCGTGGTCCAGCGATCGGTCGCGGGGTCGTAGGACTCGAGCGAGGGATCGGGGGCGAGCTTGCCATCGGGCCCCGTGGGAGCCGAGCCGCCGGTCAGGTACAGCTTGCCGTCGAGGGCCACCATCTTGCCCGACAGTCGCGGGTGCGAAGGGCAGCTGAACGACGACCACTTCTTGCTGGCGAAGTCGTAGTACTCGCAGGTGTCGACGAGCGCGAAGCCGTCCTTCATGCCGCCCACCACGTAGTAGCGGTCGTCGATGACTCGGCCGGCGAAGGCCCGACGCGGCTCTCGGAGCTTCAGGTCGGTGGCCTCGAAGCTCATCTTGGTCGCGTCCAGCGGTGCTCGCAGCAGCCCCATCTCGTGGCGGAACTGGTCCTTCTTTTCGCGTCGCGGGTCGTAGTCGAGGCCGCCGAAGAGCACGACCTCGTCCTTGCGCGGGGCGAGCCCGAACTGAGTGCGGCCTTGGCCCGGGAGCAGGCCGATTTCCGCCCATGCGTCTTTGACCGGGTCGTAGGCGAAGATCTCGGGGTGGGTCCGCGCGACCTCACCGTCGTGCCCGAAGCCGGCGACCGAGACGACCTGGCCCGTGGTCGTGACGAAGGTCGACATCGACTGGCGCTTGTGCGGGTAGGGGGCGATGTCCTTGAAGGTGAGCGACGCGAGGTCGAGCGCCTGGCCGCGATCGGTGAAAAACTCCGGCCCGAAGTCGTGCTGGCCGAGGCTGAGGTTGCCGCCGAAGAAGTAGACCGCGTCTCCGTGTACCGCGACGCCCTGGCGGTTCTTGGACTTCAGGGGGAAGGGCAGGGCGAGCTGAATGCGGGATTGGTTCGGCGCTTCGATGGCGATGCGCTCGATGGGGCGGATGCGAGAGCCGCTGGCCATGCCGCGGATGCCACCCAGCACCACCAGCTCACCCGCCTTGGTCGTCGCCATGCGGTGGAAGAAGCGGGGGTAGGCCAGGGTGGTGAGCGCGGTCCACTGCTCCTGGCCCGGGCGCCACTTCTGCACCACGCCGTCCATGCCGCTGACGATGATCGAGCCCCCGTGGGACACGGCCGCGGCTCCGAAGCCCGGGCCGGGCAGGGCCGGGCCCTTGGACCAGGTCTTGGTCGCGGGGTCGTAGACGTCGACCTCGGAGGAGGGACGTCGGTCGTCTCCGATACCGCCCACCACGACGAGCTTGCCGTCGGCTCCGCCCGCCGCCACGGCGCGTCGTTTGAAGGGAACCTCGATCGTCTCCCAGCCCTTCGACGGATCGGACAGGTCGAGTCGGAGCACGTTCTCCGACCAGCTGTGGCTCTCGCCGGCCAAGGTCCAGCCTCCGGCGACCCACAGCGCTCCGTCGATGACGGTCGCATCGTGCGAGGAGCGGGGCTGTGGCATCGGAGGCAAGGCGGCCCACGTGGAGGTGGCGATGTCGAAGACCTCGACGTTGTCGACCGAGTGCAGGTCGGCGTCTTGGCCCTCCGGGTTGCGGGCTTGCATGCCGCCGACGCGGATCAGCTTGCCTTCGTGAGCGACGAGGGTGACGCTCTGGGCTTTGTCGATGCCGCCCAGTCGAGACCACTTGCCGGTCTCGAGATCGAGGCGAAGGAGGTCGCCGGTTTGACCCGCCTCGGAGTACGCGTGGGGTCGACCGAAGTAGCCGCCCAAGACATAGAGGGAGCCGTCGTGCGTGGCAGCACCGAAGCTCGTGATGGCGGTCGGCAGCACGGCCGACGGACCCTTGATGTCGAGCTCGACCTCGGTCGCGGCGACCGGTTGGGAGGTGGACGCAGCCGCACTGGCGGGCTCCACCGCGCCATCGCGAGGCGCGTTGTCATGGTGCGCGCAACTCGCAAGTACGCCCGCGATTCCCGTGAAGACCAGTCGATGGGTACGGTCGAACATCACAATTCTGATAATCAGTTTCAGGAAAAAAGTCGAGGAGCCCGTTCCATGCGGAAGAACACGGGGGTGAATGTCATTGACAATGTTGATAATCAATTTCATATGCAGGCCGTGGGACCCGAAACCGCACGCGCTCGATCGCTCTCAGCGCTGACCGCGATCGTATTGACGACGGGTCTACTCGCGACCGGTTGTGCCAAAGACCTCGCTCGGGCCTCGTCTGCGGCCATTGGGTGCCCTCCAGACTCGATCGAGGTCAGCGACGTCTCGGTCGGTTGGAGCCAGACGAGCTGGAAGGCTCGCTGCCGACAAACCGATTTCTACTGTGCCGGCGAGGTCACCGCCCAGTGCTCGCCCGACTTCGTCCCCGAGGATTCCACCAGGCAACCCGAGGGGTCGGCGGGGCCGCCGGTCGAGTCGGCAAGTCCGCCGCTTCGTGAGACCCCGCCAGATCAGTCGAGCGACGAACCTCCGCGTAAGGAAGTTGCTGCCGAAACGGTGACTCCCCCTACCTCCGCGGAACAGGAGCCGACCGCGCTCGAGCCCAGCGTCGAGCCGTCGCCAGCCCCCGCCCCTGCAACAGGACAATCCGATGAACCACAAGATTGAGCTTCTATTGATCTGCGCGCTCGCGTTGCCGGCTTGCGGCGACGACTCCTCCACCCCGGGTGATGGTGATGACGACGGCGCGGCTGCGACCGACGACACCGGGTCGGCATCGGAGCCCGCGACCTCGACCACCGCAGGCGAGGAGGGTGACGAGACCGCTGCCGCCACCGAGGAGGAGGACGGCGGAACCGACGAGGAGACGGGCGAGCCCGGAGGTGACTGTACCGATCAGATGATCCAGGACCTCGGTCTGGTCGAAGGCCAGACGAGCGCGGGGGTGGTCGGCAACACGGCCGATGGCGATGGCTTCGCTTCGACGGTCGATGCGACCGCGGGTGGAATCACCATGGCTCCGCAGAACCCGTGGCTCTACCTTCGCTTCACCGCCGAGGGCCTCGAGAAGGTCGACGTCGACGATCTGCAGGCTCTCGAGTCCGCCGATTGGGACATCGCGGCCAAGCGCTTCGGCATTCGCCTCAACGGTGGAGTGAGCGGCCCGTCCACGGTGTCCGCCGCCGCGCTCGAAGGCACGGCCTACGAGGACGTGACCGAGCTTCCCGAGGGAACCGAGCTTCGGACCGAGTCGTTCTACGACGCCGAGTGCAACCTCATCGACGACGGCAGCGGCCAGGGGTCGCCGGGCTACGAGCTCACCCCGTGGTGGGGCTACAACGGCTGCGTCAACACGACGGGAACCCCCTTCGTCCTCGAACTGGCCGACGGAAGCCACGTCAAGCTCGTGGTCGACGCCTATTACATGACGGGTCAGCAAGAATGTAACGAGACTGGCTCCATGGGGATGGGGTCGGCCAACTTCGCCTGGCGATGGGCATACCTGCAATAGCGTGGTTTGCCAGTCTGGCCTCGGCACTGGTCCTCGCCCCGGCACCCTCCGAAGAAGGGACCGCGGGTGCGGGCGGTGACGAGGCCGATGCGTCCGACGTGGGCGCGGCCGAGGATGACGACCCCGAGGTCGAGGACCCCAGTACGCGCACGATCGTCGTGACCGGTACCCGGACCGAGCGTCGCTTGTCGGACTCGCCGGTCGCGACTCAGGTCTACGACCGCCAGGAGATCGAGGACACGGGCGGCGAGAACCTGGCCGAGGTGCTCGACAAGACGCCGGGGGTCCAGGTCTCTCGGGGCATCGGCGGCGTGGGCATTCGCCTCCAGGGGCTCGATCCCAACTACACGGTCATCCTGGTCGACGGACAGCGGACGACCGGGCGCATCAACGGGGTGCTCGACCTGTCGCGCTTTCCCGCCGAGCAGATCGAGCAGATCGAGATCGTGCGGGGCCCGTCTTCGATCCTCTATGGCGCCGACGCGCTCGCGGGTGCCATCAACCTGATCTCGCGTCGTCCCCGTCGCCTCCACGAAGAAGAGGCCCACTTCGCGTACGGTTCCTTCGGCACCATCGATGCCACCACGCGAGCCGGGCTTTCGCTTCGGCGCTATCGAGGCTCGGTGGGGGCCGGCTTTCACCGTACCGACGGTTGGGACGCGGATCCATCCGACCTCACCACGACCGGGCCGGAGTCGACACAGTACAACTTCTTTACGACGCACAATTACGACGCCAAGGGACCATGGTCGTTGGCGGGTAGCGGTAGCTACCTGCGTCGTGATGGGCGCCTGATCGACGCGCAAGCGACCGGGGCCGTCTTCGATCGGTACAACCGAACCGAGGCGGTGCAGGCCTCGTTCACTCCTCGAATCGAGGGGCGTAGGTCACGGCTCACCCTCAACACCAGCTACAGCCTCTTCCGCGACCAGTTCCTGCAGGACCAGCGGGGCTCGACCGAGCTCGACCAGTCGCAGGAGACCTACGATCACCTGGGGCAGGTGACGCTCCAGTACGACCAAGAGATTCGTCGGCACGTGGTGAGCACCGGGTTCGACACGCAGCTCGAGCAGCTCCGAACCCAGCGAATCGACCCTCCCGACGTCGATCGGCAGCGCTACGCCATCTTCGCTCAGGACGAGTGGACTCCGACGCTGGCGCCGAAGATCGTGGTCCTGTCGGGAATTCGGCTGGACTACGACACCTACTTCGGCCTGTATCCCACGCCGCGGATCTCCACCATGGTGGTGCCGAACGAGCGCTGGACGCTGCGGGCGAGCTACGGCCGCGGCTACCGGGCGCCCTCGTTCCGGGAGATGTTCCTGCTCTTTTCCAACCCCAGCGTGGGGTACATGGTGCAGGGCAACCCGGGGCTTCGCGCGGAGACCTCCTGGAGCACCTCGATCTCCGCCGAGTACCGCCCCTGGAGCTGGGCGTGGATGTCGGTCAACGTGTTCGACAACCGCCTGCAGGACACGATCGTCACCGACACCATCGACACCGGGGACGAGGGCGGGCTGACCTTGTTCCAGTACGTCAACATCGGCGAGGCGACGACCCGAGGGGTCGAGGCCCAGGCCAACGTGACCATCCTGAAGCGCCTGAGCCTGGACGGCTCGTACACGTTCTTGCACTCGTACGACCACGCTTCGGGCAACCCGCTGCCGGGGCGAGCGGGCCACTCCGGCACCGCCGGGCTGCGCTACTACCGACCGGCGTCGGGGACGACCATGCGCGTGCGGAGTTCGATCTTCGGAGAGCGCACCTTCACCGGGGGCGTCGACGACGACGGCGAAACGGAACTCACGACGAGCCCCGCCTTCGTGACCATGGACCTGCGAGTCGGTCAGCAGGTGTGGCAGTACGTCCAGCTCTTCGCCGGGGTCGAGAACATCCTGAACGCCGGCAACGCGACCGACAACCCCATTCAACCCCGAACCTACTATGGCGGCTTGACCATCCGTCATTGAGGACCAGCGTCATGAACAAACCGAGCCTCACGATCCTTCTCGCCAGCTTTGCCGTCGCGTGTGCCCCCTCTTTGGGAGAGGGCGCCGACGCGGGGGCCGATGACGCGGGCGAGGTGAACCCGGAGAACGGCCCCAACGTCGAGCATCTCGAGCAGGAAGAGGGCGGGGCGTGGCTCACTCGGGTCGATGCCACCTCGGACGAGGATTGGGTGTACCTCGATCTCGCCACCGGGACTCAGCTCGAGGTCGACGATCCGATGGAGGACCTCGACTGGGACATCGCCTTCCTTCGCTTTCACGTGAAGATCAACGGCGGCATCTCGGGGATGGCCGACGCCGAGGCGGCGCGGCTCGACGGTGCCGACTTCGACACCCTCGAGCAGGCTCCGGTCGACGGGTACCGCACCGACGAGATCGATGGTGACGACGACGACGAGCACCCCGACTACGCGATCCGGGACTGGTACGACTACAACATCATGACGCACATCCTGACCCCGGCCAACGCGGTCTACGTGCTGCGCATCGGTGACACCGGGGACCACTACCGGATCGGGTTCCAGAACTACTACGACGACGCTGGCACGTCGGGCTACCAGACCTTCCTCTGGAGTCCGATCGCCGGCGATTGAGCCATACACCACCAACGAGACTCCACCCATGCATACGCGACTAATCCGCTCCCTTTTCCTCTCCGCCGCCGTTGCCGGCTTCGCCGGTTGTGGCGACGACTCGACGGGCGACAGCTCCGACTCGGCGAACGACGACGACACCACCACGGACGCGGCCACCACCGAGGTGGCCACGAGCGAAGTGGCGACCACCGACGTGGCGACCACCGACGCCTCGACCACCGATGCCGCGACCACGGACGCCGAGACGACCGACGCAGCCACCACCGACGCCGAGGACGAGAGCACCTCCGACGACGCGACGGCCGGGGCCATCGACGTCACCGTCAACTACGACGGGGCAGGCGAGGGCACCCTGACGGTGGTGGTCAACACCTCGTTCCCGCCGATGGGCCCGCCGGTCGCCTTCGTGACCGACATGGAGCCCACCTTCCCGTGGGAGGGCAGCATCCCCGACGTGCCGGTCGGCGACTACTTCGTGTTCGCCGTGCTCGACATCGGCAACGACAACCCGACCATCCCCGGTCCCGAGGACGCCCAGAGCGACGCGGCCGAGGTCGCCGTGGACGGAGCGGGCCCCTTCCCGGCCGAGGTCACGCTGGTCGACCCGGCCCAATAGGTCGAGACACGCCGCGGCCGAGCCGTGAGCGACGAGGACGACGCGCGAAGGGAGCTCGCGCGTCGTCCTTTTTCTTTCGGTACCCTCTGGCGATGCCTCTGCACGATCGCTATCGCCAAGGCCTGCACGAGATCGCCGATGGCGTGTGGGCGTGGCTGCAACCGGATGGCTCGTGGGGGCTGAGCAATGCGGGGCTGCTGACCGACGGTGATGCGTCGATGCTCGTGGACACGCTCTTCGACGTGCCGCTGACCCAGGCGATGTTGAAGGCCATGCGGGACGCGACCCCGGCTGCGCGCGACCTGGACGTGGTCGTCAATACGCACGCCAACGGTGACCACTGCTGGGGCAATCAGCTGTGCGGTGGGGCGGAGATCGTGGCGTCGACCAAGGCGGCCGAGGAAATGCAGCGGCTCGATCCCGCGTTGGTGGCCAAGCTGGCCGCGGTGAGTCGGCTCGCGGTCAAGACCGGCGCAGTGGGCCGCATCGCCGGGCGTATGCTGTCGCGCTTGGGCGTTCGGCAGCTGGGGGCGGTGCTCGAGGCGAGCGACCTGCTCGATCGAGCCTTCGGCCGCTTCGACTTCGGCAGCGTGACCCTCACCCCGCCCACGCGGACCTTCGACGAGCACCTCCAGCTCACGGTGGGGGACACGGCGGTCGAGCTGTACGAAGTCGGGCCTTGCCACACCACGGGGGACGTCATCGTGCACGTGCCGAGCCGGGACATCGTGTTCACGGGGGACATCCTGTTCGTCGAGGCTCACCCCATCGTGTGGGAAGGGCCGGTCTCGCGCTGGATCGAGGCCTGCGATCGGATCCTCGAGCTCTCGCCCGCGTACATCGTGCCTGGTCATGGACCCTTGGCCGAGCCGTCGGACGTCCGCAACGTGCAGCACTACCTGCGCTACCTGTACGAGGAATCGGGCAAGCGCCACGCGGCGGGCATGAGCGCCCAGGATGCCGCCAAGGACATCTCGTTGGCCGAATTCCGGCACTGGGGCGAGGCCGAGCGCGTCGCGGTCAACGTGCGGACGATCTATCGCGAGCTGGACGGCGAGACCGGATCCGAAGACGTGGTGGCGCTGTTCGGGCTCATGGCCGAGCTCGGGCGACTGCCGAGCCACTGAGCGTGCGCCCTCGTCTCGCTCACTCCGACTCGGGCGGGTCCATCGCAGGGCCGATGGCCCGGGTCACCCGATCGGCGACCTGGGTCGCCAGCGAACGATCGATGCCCAGGCGCTGCATGTGCCCATCGACGAACATCGTGGCGAGGCCGTGGGCCATCGCCCGGGCGGCGACCTGAAAGAGCACGGCGTCGTCTCGCTCGTTGGGGTCGCGCAGGACCTCGGCCGCGCGCAGCCAGAAGCGATCGTTGTCGACGGGGGTATCTTCGGCGGTCGCATACTCGGGCATGCTCATCACGCGGAAGTACCCGGGGTGGTCGGCGGCGAACTGAATCGACGCGATGCCCATGGCACGGAACTGCTCCATCGGGGTGTCGTCGGCGGCCGACTGGGCTGCGGTCATCATCTCGGCGAGACGCTCCATGCCTTCGGCGAACAGCGCCTGCATCAGCTCGCGGCGCCCGGCGAAGTGTCGGTACGGCGCGGCGGAGGACACTCCTGCGGCACGCGCTGCTTCCGCCACGGTAAACCCGTCGGGTCCTTTCTCCTCGACGAGCCGAAGGGCTGCATCGAGCAGAGCACGCCGCAAGTGCCCGTGATGATATCCCTTTCTCGAAGGCATGTAAGAACGCTTTACATTGGATGATCCATGAAGTAAATGTAAGTAAGTCTTACTCACATCTCCAAGGCACCTCCTATGAGCTTCCAGAACATCCAGCGCACGCATCGATTCGAACCCGCCCCGGTGCAGGGCCGTATCCCGGCCGAACTCCGCGGCACCCTGTTTCGGGCCGGTCCAGGGCTCTTCGAGCGCAATGGTCGACGGATCGCGCACCCGTTCATGGCCGATGGTGCGATCGCGGCCGTCCGCCTCGAGGACGGTCGGGCGACCCGCGCGACTCGCTTCGTCGAGGGTTCTCACTTTCGCGAAGAGGAACAGGCCGGTCGATTTCTCTTCGCGGAGGGTGGCGGCTTCTTCCGTCGGCTATGGCACAGCGTCCGCGGCACGGTGAAGTGCACGGGCAATACCAGCTTGTTCAAGTGGCAGGGCCGGATGTTTGCGCTGATGGAAGGAGGACGGCCGGTCGAGATGTCCACCGACACGCTCGACACCCTCGGCGAGCGCGATCTGGGGGTCATCCCGCGGGCCTTCTCGGCGCATCCGCACTACGTGCCGAGCCGAGCCGCGACCTTCAACTTCGGCGTTCGTTATGGCCGCACCATGCAGCTCGACCTCTTCGCCCTTCCCGACGAGGGCCCGGCGCAGCGGATGTCCACCATCGACGTCGAGCGGCGCACGATGATCCACGACTTCATCGCCACCGACAATCACCTGGTGTTCTACGTCGGTCCCGTCGATCTCGACATCAAGCGCATCCTGCTCGGCATCGGCAGCATCGACACGTGGTTTCGCTGGAGGCCCGAGCTCGGTGCTCACTTCCTCGTCGTGCCCATCGACCAACCCGAGCGGGTGCGCAAGGTCGAGGCACCGCCGTTTTGGGTCTGGCACTACGCCAACGCCTTCGAAGACGGCGACGACCTGGTCCTGGATCTCAGCCGGCACAAAAACCTCGACTCGCTGGCGGCCCTGGGCGGCCAAGGGGAGGTTGCGCCCCCCAAGCTGCATCGCATGCGGATCCGGGCCTCGAACGAGGTCGAGTCCGAGGAGCTGTCGGACATCCCGGCCGAGTTCCCCGTGGTGCGGCGCGAAGAGAAGGCGCGCCGCTATCAGTCGCTGTGGGGCATCGCGCAGGCCGAGCCCTCGCGTACCGGCCTCGGTCGCTTCGATCTCGACGGAGGCCGGGCCGACACCTGGGTGCCGTCCGAGGGCGAGGAAGCGACCGAGCCCGTGCTCGATACCAGCGAGCGCTGGGCCATGAGCTTGGTGCAGGGGCGCGAGGAGAGTGCGGTCGCCATCTTCGCGGCGGATGCAATCGCCGACGGTCCCGTCGCGACGGTGGGGCTGGGTCAGCGGTTCCCCATCACCTACCACGGAGTCTGGCACTCGGCCGCGTAGTGGGTCGTTCGTCGGTGACGCGCCTCCGATGCTCGAGCGGGCCCGCGTCAGCTGGGGTGCTCGGCCAGCCAGGCTTCCGCGGCGATGCGCACGTCTTCGTAGCGTTCCCCTCTCGAGGCGCCGTCGAGCGAGCTCGTGGCGAGCTGTCGGGCGCGCCGTCGCTGGCCGTCACCCCACAGCGCTCGGGCGAGCTCGAGCTGAAGCTTGGGTTCGGGGCTGCGCGGCGTCTTGTTGTTGCCGATGACCGCGACGGCCCGCTCGTAGTGACCAATGGCCTCCGCATGGCGACCGGTCTCGAGCGCGACGCGGCCCAGGCAGGTGAGCGACATGTCGAGGTCCGGGTGGTCGTCGCCCAAGATCTTCTCGTTGAGGCTCAGCGAGCGCAGACAGTAGGGCTCGGCGGCGGCAAAGTCCTCGCGCTGGACGTGCAGCGAGCCCACGTTGTGCAGCGCGAACGCGACCTTGGGGTGCTCGGCGCCATAGGCCGTCTCGTAGACCGAGAGGGCCCGCTCGTAGCTCGAGAGCGCTTCGTCGAAGCGTTTTTGCCGGACGCGGACGTTGCCGAGGTTGAGGTGGGCACTGGCGACCCACGGGTGCTTGGGCCCGACCGCCCCCCGATAGATCTCCAGCACGCGCTCGAGCTCGGCCGCGGCTTCATCCAGGCGCCCCGTGGCCTTGAGCACGATCGCGATGTTGTTGCGCTGCCGCCCCACGTCGGAGTGGTCGGGCCCGTGGAGGCCGACGCTCACCGCCAGCGCGCGGCGAGCATGGGACTCGGCCTGCTCGAGGTTGCCGCGACGATAGGCGAGCTGGGCGAGGTTGTTGATGACGTCGATGACCTCCGGGGCCCAACCGTCGGGGGTGGCTTGCTCGTGGATCCGCTTCGCTCGCAGGTACGCCTGCTCGGCGTCGTCGAAGCGCCCCTGGTCGAACAGCGCGGTGCCCAAGTCGTTGGAGGCCTCGGCGACGGCGGGGTGCTCGAGGCCCAGGGCTCCCTCGAGCAGCACGATGGCCCGGCGGTGTTCGGCCTCCGCGTCCGCGTAGCGCCCCGCTCGGCCGAGGGTCTGGCCCAGCCTTGAGTGCACGGCCGCGACCTCCGGGTGCTCGGGTCCGAGCTTGGCGATGTACTGCCGCAGCACGTCGCGGTAGATCGCCTCGGCTTCCTTGGATTTCGACTGCTCGGCGAGCACCTCGGCCAAGCTCAAGCGAGCGCCGAGGACCTGGAGGTGCTCGTCTCCATGGGACCGGAGCAGGCGCTCGAGGGCCTGGCGATGGGCGGCCTCGGCCTCGTCCGGCTTGCCATCGACCAGCAGCACGATTCCCCGTCCGCGGTGCAGCGCGGCCACGAGGTCGTCGCCGAGGCCCCATCGCTCGGCCAGGTCCATGCCCATGTCGGCGAGCAGCAGCGCCTCGGCGGGGCGGGACTGAGACGAGCCCACGATCTCGAGCAAACGAACGATCGCGTCGGTGGCGACGCGGTGGCTGCCGGAGCGAATGGCCAGGCTCATGGCCTCTCGTAGGGCCTCCTCGGCATCGGCGGGCCGGGCGAGGCGATCGAGCAGGGTTCCCCGAAGCAGCAAGACCTCCGCTTGCAGCGGGGCGTGGGCGATCGCGTCGGCACGCTCGCGCACGGGCTCGAGGCCGCCGAGTGCTTCGTCGTAGCGCCCGGCTCTGCTCTGCCAGGCCAGCTCGGCCAGCGTGGCCTGCAGCTGCTCGACGTCCTCGAGGTGTTGCGGATCGACGGGGGCCCGCCGAGCGTCGGTGAGCGCTTCGACGTCGGCGCAGCGAGACAGGCGAGGCAGGCCGGCCACCACGTCGCGCGTGCGTTCGACGACGGTCGCGTCGGCGTCCTCGAGCACGGACACGGCCGCTCGTAGCTGGTCGCGGGCATCGTGCAGGCACGCCATGCGCAGATCGAGGACTTCGGTGCTCTGCTCTCCGCGGATGGCAGTGGCCTCGCAGGTGTCGGTATGCAGCTCGACCCAGCGGCCCTCGTATTCGTCGAGCTCCGCCTCCACCAGCGCCCAGGCATCCGCGGCGTAGCCGACGTCGGTCTCGAGCAGCGCCGATTGTACGGACTCCCGCTGCGAAGGCCCCCAGATGGAGTCGAGCTGGGCTGCGGCTCCGGAGCACTGCGGTGAGCCGGGAAGCAGTGCCCACAGCCCGAGGGTGGCGACCGTGGCCGCGCCCATCGTGGTCAACCAGACGCGACGGCGGGCTCCGACGGAACGCTCGAGCGCGTCGAGCAGCACCCCCATGGACGAGTGGCGGGCGGCGGGATCGGGCGCGAGTCCGCTGCGGAGGGCTTCGACGACGCCACGGGGAATGCGGTGACCACGGGGCGGCTCGGGAGGCCCCTTTTTCTTCTGCGCGAAGAGGAACCCTCGGAAGGGCCGCTCGCCGAACAAGCCCTCCCACAGGGTCACGCAGAACGCGTACTGGTCGGCGCGGTCGTTCGTGGCGTGACCCTGGTGTTGTTCCGGGGCCATATAGGCGGGCGTGCCCACGACCACGCCGCTGCTGGTATCGAGCTCCGTGCGCCGAATGGTCTGCTCCTCCGACTGCAGGCTGGAGTGCTCCTCGCGGATTTCACCTTGGACCTGCGCCAGGCCGAAGTCGGTGACTCGAGCGCGTCGGTCGGCGCCCAGCAACACGTTGCCGGGCTTGAAGTCGCGGTGCACGAGTCCAGCCGCATGCGCGGCGGCGAGGCCTCGCCCCGCTTGGACGCAGATCTCGAGGACCTCCCGCCAGGGTCGTCGTTCGCGGAACCATTCTCGCAGGGTCTCGCCCGCGACGTACTCCATGACGATCAGGACGCGATGGCGATCGACCTCGACGTCGTAGACCCCCACGACGTTGGGGTGGCTCAGGCGCGCCATGGCGCGGGCTTCCTGGGCGAGGCGTGCCTCGGTCGCGGCGTCGAGGGCCATCGCCTTGATCTGCTTGATCGCGACCTCACGGCCCAGGCGAGGGTCGTAGGCGCGAAGGACCCGGCCCATGGCGCCCTCGCCCAGCGAGTCGAGGGCGACGTAGCGACCGATGTTCGAGCCCATGGCGATGGGCGCGGTTTCGGACTCGAGGACGGCCGAGGTCGCGTCCCCCGTCAGCAGCTCCGAGGACCACCGCGGCTGCGCGTGGGGTGGGTCCGGGCGGTGGATGGAGCGGGTCTCCGTTTCCAACGACCCGGGTTCATCCATCGGGTCCAGGGTACGTCGACGGCGGATTCGACAGGGGGCCCAATGCGGGCGGGTGCGGCGTCCAGCGTGACGCGCGAAGACGGTGTTTTGCGTCCGCACGAGGAGCGTGGTTTTCGGTACGATCAGAAGCCCCGTTGCCGGGGACGACACCGTGGGCCGATCCGACGAGCAATCCACCCCGGCCGCGGCCTTGGGCAAAGCAGCCACGGTTGCAGTCGAGTCGGGGAGTAGGGGAGTCCCCTCGCCACCGAGCGGGGACGACATAACGTTGCTCGATGGCGAGGCGCCTCGCTTCGAGCCGATGCTGGATCTGCAGCAGCTCGGTCGTTACACGATCATGAGCGAGCTGGGCCGGGGGGGTATGGGTTCGGTCTACGAAGCCTTCGATCGCAACCTCGATCGGCGGATCGCGGTGAAGGTCCTGCACCGCGACGTGGGCTGGACCCACGCCGAGCGGCTGCGCCGAGAGGCCCAGGCGTTGGCGCGGCTGTCTCACCCCAACGTGGTCCAGGTCTACGAGGTCGGCGAGGCCAAGGGGCAGACCTACATCGCCATGGAGCTGGTGGAGGGGCAGACCCTGCGGCAGTGGGCCGAACGGCAGCCGCGACCCGGGTGGCGAGAGTGCGTGGCCGTCTACCTGCAGGCGGGCCAGGGGCTCTCGGCCGCGCACGACGAAGGCCTGGTGCATCGCGACTTCAAGCCGAGCAACGCGGTGATGGACGGCGAGGGGCGGGTTCGCGTGCTCGACTTCGGCCTGGCGCGCGAGGTGGGAGACGACAGCGAGACCTCGCCGCACGAAGGGGTGGACCCCGCCACGCCGCCGCCCTCCGAGGCCTTGTCCGCGCTGGATACCCCCCTGACCCAGACCGGCGTGGTCATGGGGACGCCCGCCTATATGCCGGTCGAGCAGCTGCGCGGGCAGGATGCCGACGCCCGCAGCGATCAGTTCGCGTTTTGTGTCGCGCTATACGAGGCGCTGTACGGCGAGCGGCCCTTCGCCGGGCACTCCACGGCCGCGCTGATGCTGGCGGTCGGAGGTGGTGACATTCGGCCTGCGCCGCGGGGGCACGGGGTACCGACCAAGCTGCGGCAGCTGATCGTTCGAGGCCTGGCGGCGGCGCCCGAAGATCGCTGGCCCACCACCGACGCGCTCTTGGTGCAGCTGCGGCGACTCGTCGCCCCTCGGACGCGGCGGTGGCTGATGCTGGGGCTGGCGGGTGGCCTCGGCCTGGCCGGGGTGGGTCTGTCGCAGTACGCGGCGGTCGGTTTTCGTTGCGATGGCGCGCGTCGCTTGCTCGACGGGGCCTGGGACGCGGAGCGCCACGAAGCGGTCGGTGCCGCGATCACGGCGACGGGGATCGAGCACGCGGCCGAGACCTGGCCACGCGTGGAGCAGCGGCTCGATGCCTATGCCGATGCGTGGGTGGCCAAGCAAACCGAGGTCTGCGAGTCGACCCGCGTGACCGAGCAGCAGAGCGAGTCGCTGATGGAGCTTCGCATGGCCTGCTTGTCCACGCGGCGGGTGGCCTTGCGCGAGACCACCGAGGTGCTGGCCAAGGCGAACGCGGCGCGGGTCAACCAGGCGCTGAACCTGGTCGACAGCCTCCCGAGCCTCGGTCGGTGTGACGACGTGGAAGCGCTCGCGGCCGAGGTTCCGCTCCCCGAGGACCCCGCCGTCGCGCGCGAGGTGGAGATGCTGCGCGAGCAGCTCGATCGCGCCCGGCTGCTCGCGGTGGTGGGCGAGTTCACCGAAGGGCTGCAGGTCACCGAGCGCGTCGTCGCGCGGGCGGACGCGCTCGACTATGCGCCCCTACGCTCGGAGGCGCTGCTGCGGCGGGCTCAGCTCTACGATGCGGCGGGGCGCTACACCGAGGCCTACGACGACACCGAGCGCGCCTACCTGCTGGCGGTCGAGCATCGACACGAGACGGTCGAGCTGGCGGCGGTCACCGAGCTCATCCATGCGGTGGGCGAGCGGCAGTCGAAGCCCGAGGCGGCGCTGCAGTGGAGCAAGACCGCGCTGGCCTTGGCGCGCGAGCCCCTCGATAGAGCTTCGGTCCTCGCGCGGGTGGGGTCGATCTACAAGGACCAGGGGAAGCTGGACGAAGCGCTCGACCATCAGCTGCGGGCGCTGGCGATCCGCGAGGAGGCGCTGGGCCCGGAGCACCCCGCGGTGGCCAGCTCTCTCAACGGAGTGGCGGCGATCCTGCGACGCCAGGGCAAGCTGGACGAGGCCCTCGAGCATCACCGTCGGGCGCTAGCGATCCGCGAGGCGGCCCTGGGCCCCCGGCACCCGATGATCGCCAGCTCGCTCAACAACATGTCCAACGTGCTCGTGCAGAAGGGGCAGACGACGGATGGGCGGCTCGCCCTCGAGAAGGCGCTGGCGATCCGCGAAGAGACGCTCGGGCCCACGCACCCCAAGCTCGGTACGATCTTGAGCAACCTTGGAGAGCTGTTCGCCAAGGAGGGAGACTACGCGGGCGCGCACGTCATGTACGCGCGCGCTCGGGCGGTGATGCGCGAGGGCTTGGGGCCGACCCACCCCCGGTTGTTGTGGGTGATCTTCGGGACCGCCGAAGCCTACGAGCTCGAAGGGCGGCTCGGCGAAGCGGCGGAGCACTACGCGCTCGCGCTCGACGGGTGGGAGCAGGTCCGCGGGCACCAGCATCCCGACGTGGTGCCACCGCTGCTGCGCCTGGCGGTGGTCGAGCTGGCGCGGGGAGACGAAGAGGCGGCACGAGAGCATGCCCAGCGGGCGCTGACGATCCGGGAGTCGGGCGAGACCGACGCGGGGTCGATGGCCGAGGCTCGTTTCGTCGCCGCCCGGGCGCTATGGGGCCTGTCCGAGCAACGCGGCCGGGCGCGGGCGCTGGCGGAGCTGGCTCGCGGTACCTACGGTGGGCTCGAGCGGGCGACCGAGCTCGCGGAGGTCGAGACATGGCTGGCCGAGCACATGCTCGAGCCGAGCCCGTGATGCGCTGCTGGTCGTCGTAAGGGGAACGCTTGGGCGCGGGACCGAAGGGCAATCCACTGGGCGGGGGGTGCCCCAGTTCAGGTCGAGCGCTTGTGAAATATTTCATAGGCGCTTCACTGCGCCCTCGTTTACGTTGAGTGGGTGAGCGATTCGCTCCACGCCGTGCTCTCGGCACTGTGGCTGTTCGAGGACCTCACCGAGGCCGAGTTCGCGACGCTGCTGCAGTCGATGCAGATTCGGACCTATCGCTCCAAGGAAGTCATCGTCAAGAAGGGCGGCCCCGCCGACGGGCTCTACGTGATCCTCGATGGGCACGCCAAGGTCTCGTCGCAGAACAAGGAGGGCTGGGACACCGCCTTCTCCGTGATGGGGCCCAACGAGGCCTTCGGCGAGATCGCCCTGCTCGACGGTCAGCCGCGCTCGGCCACGGTCACCACGATGAAGGCGTGCCAGGTCGCGTTCATGCCCGTGTCGACCTTTCGCCACCTGCTGATCGAGTCGCCGACCATCGCGGTGAAGCTGCTGGGGGTCTTGGCCAAGCGGGTACGAAGGCTCAGCCAGAACCTCGAGGATCGCGATGCGCTCGGGGTCCGCGAGCGGCTCGCCAAGCAGCTGTTGTCCTTGGCCGAGTCGAGCCCCGAGGGGCTGATGGTCGATCTGTCGCTGTCGCAGCAAGAGCTCGGCGACCTGGTGGGCGCGACGCGGGAGAGCGTGAACAAGCACCTGCGCGAGTGGCAGAAGCAAGGCTTCATCGAGCAGCGCCGACGCGCGCTGCTGCTGCAGGACGTCCAGGCGCTGCGGTCGCTGGCCGGAGGCTGAGCTCGGGCACGTCGCTCAGCTCAGGTCGAAGACCTGGCCGCACTGCACGAAGCCGAGGAAGCCATCGGCGCGGGCGTCGGGTAGCTCGCCCGTCTGGTAGTGGTACAGCCACATCTTGGCGCGGGTCTCCTCGGGCAGCTCGCGCAGCTCTTCGTAGTGCGCATGCACGCCGGTCTTGTAGGGCGTGGTCTCGCAATCGTGGAAGATGAGATCGCTCGATTGCAGCGACGGCCACAGGTGATCCGGCTCGAAGCGGGTATCGGTGGTGATGAGGGTGGAGCGCTCGTCGATGATCTGCAGCCCGTAGCTGTGGACGATGCGATCGGCACCGCGCACGTGGATCGTGGGGACGAGGCGGACGTGGTGGCCGCACCATTCGAAGCCGCCGCCGTCGGCGATGGGGTGGACGTCGAAGAAGGTCTCGAGCGTCGTCTCTTTGTCGCTGACGTGCCCCATACCGCCGCGCAGCGTGTTCTCCCACAGCGGCTGCACGAGCGACTCACTGATGAACAGCCGCGGCCGCTCGCAAACGGGATCGAAGTACGTGGAGAAGCCCAGGTACTCGAGGCCTCCCGTGTGGTCGGCGTGCAGGTGGCTGATGTACAGATCGTTGACGTCGCGGTGGCTACGGCCCGCGGCGGCGAGCGAGCGCGGCAGGTCGGTCCCCGCGTCGATCAGCATGGATCGGTCGCAGCCGCTGCCGTGCAGCAGCATGTTCGACTGAAAGTTGTCTGCGCTCGAGGAAAACGCGGAGCCCGAGCCCAGGAACATCAGCTTCATGAAGACAGCCTAGGAGAGGCGCCCTCAACACCGTTATGAACCCGTTCACAGTGGGGGTGTTTTTGTGGGTTCTTTCGGGGCCGGCTTCCACATTTCGGCGCCGGTCTCGCCCGTTCTGGAGCAAGACCGGCGGCGGGAGGACTCAGTCCTGCCCGCAGACGAAGGCGAGCTCGTTGCGGAGCAGCTCTTCGCCGTCGGGGATCGAGTCACCGTCGGCATCGGTCGCGCTGCCGTCGCTGACCGCGACCTCGGTGAGCACGAAACCGTTGGTGATCACCCGCTCGGACTGGGTCACCAGGATGGCGCCCGGCCCCGCGATCGCGTCGTTGAACCGGCCGGCGACGAAGCCCCCTCCCGCGAGATCCAGCTCGTCTCCGTTGTCGGCCCAGATGTCGTTGTACATCAGCGGGTCGGGGAAGGTCTCGAGGTTCGAGAACAAGTCGACGGGGCTCGCCGTGTCCGGGTGGATGAGCTGGGGCGCGTCGAACGAGGCCGAGACCAACACGCCCAGGGTGTCCTGCATCTCCGCGTCGGAGTCGAGGTTCCAGAACCCGAAGATCAGGCGGCCCCCCGCGTTCACCCAGTTCTGCAGCCGGGAGCGGGTGCTGTCGGGGACCACGGTGAAGTTCGAGGGATCGTCGATGATGACGACTTGGAACCCGCCGGCATCGAAGGCGTTGTTGAAGTCGACGTCGCTGTTGGTGGAGATCGCCGTGAAGCCGAGGGCCGCGGCGGCGTCTTCGGGAGCGGTGGAGCCGAACCCGCTGCCCGTGCTGCCGTTGAAGATGAGGGCCGAGGCCACCACCTGGCAATCGAGCGTGGCATCGCAGACGTCGGCGGTGCATCCGAGCCCGTCGTTGCAGGCGGTGTCGTCGGGGACCGACTGGCAGCTCGTGCTGGTGTCGCAGGTGTCGACGGTGCAGGCGACCCCGTCGTCGCACAGCGAGTCGTCGGGAATCCCGATGCATCCGCGGGTGGGGTCGCACATATCGGTGGTGCAGGGGATGCTGTCGTTGCAGCGGTCGTCCGAGGCGGTGCTCGAGCAACCCATCACCGCGTCGCAGCTGTCGATCGTGCAGCTGACCCCGTCGTCGCAGGCGTCGTCCGAGGGGCTGTTGACGCAGGCCCCGTCGACACACTCGTCGGTGGTGCAGGCGACCCCGTCGTCGCAGTCCTTCGCCGTGCTGCACTCGCCACCGGTCGGGCTCGCCGTCGTATCGCCCGTGGCCGGGTCTCCGGTCTCCTCCTCGGCCGCCGTCGAGTCGCCGGGTGTGCCGGTCGTGCCCGTCGCGTCGGTCGTGCCCGTACTCGCGTCGGACTCCGAGATGGGCGGCGGGTTGAACGTGCAGGCCAGACCCGCGGAGATCAGCAGCAGCGCGCCGTGGTGGCGAAAGGCAGGGTTAGTCTTCACTGCCAAACGATGCCACCGCCCGCGGCGATGGGATGTCAGCGGCCTTACCCCTGCTCCAGCACCGAGCCCGGTGGCGCATCGGCGCATTCGCGCATGGGTCCATTTGGATCCTGAGATTCGTATTGCGCTGCTACGAGTGGGAGTTTGACGTGTGGTCGAGGGTGGGTCCGAACAAAAATGGCCGCCAGCGATCCGGGGTTTCCCGCACCACTGGCGACCGCGCCTCGTCACTCGGTCGACGGTCTCCCCACCGCGACGAGAGGACGGACTCGCGCCCTACCTACCAGGGGTCTCCCACGCTCACCGAGGTGCCGGCCCACTTGTAACAGCCCCCTCCGCTCTTGCCTCCGCCACCCGAGCAGCTGTCCAGGGCTTCACAGGTCGTGATGTCGACCTCGCCCTCGGGGGCGGGCACCCAGCAGAACAAGCCGGTCTCGTTCTCCTCCCAGTAGCACTGCTCGCCCTCGTAGAACTCGCAGGCCCACGGGTAGAAGTAGCCCTCGGAGCCTTCGGACCACTTGTAGCAGCCGCCTCCACTCTCGTCGCCGCCGCCTTCGGTGCACGAGTCCAGAGCGCGGCATTCTTCGTAGCTGAGCTTGCCTTCGGGGGCGGGCACCCAGCAGAACAGGCCGGTCTCGTTCTCCTGCCAGTAGCAGCCGACCTCCGCGTACTCTTCGCAGACGACCTCTCCGGTGCTGGCTTCTTCTCCGGTGGAGTCGTCGGCACTCGTGTCGTCGGTGGCTGTGTCGTCGGTGGCTGCGTCGTCGGTCGCCCCATCGTCGGTGGCGGCGTCGTCCGTTGCCGCGTCCGTCGCTGCATCATCGTTGCCGGTCGTCGTGGCCGGGGTGTCGGTGTCGTTCGGGGTTGAGCCCGTGGTCGCGGCACCGCCGTCGTCGTCGTCGTCGATGGGCTCCTCCTCCAGGATGCAGCCGAACGCGAGCATGGAGCTGAGCGCAGCGGTGGAGAAGACGGATCGCTTGAAAATTCTCATGGTGGTTCCTCTCGTGTCGTCAATGAAGACAGCACTGACGTGGAGCGCTCGGCTCTGTCGGTGGAGCGATGGATCCGTGGCTTCACGGCGCTCCCCGGTGGGAGCAAGGGCGGCACCACGGGCGCTGACACCCAAGCAGTCCGGGGGCGCACAGGTTCGTTCCCGATTAATTCGCGCTCGATCGAAGATCGACGCGAAACGCCGATTACCAGCGTTGCGCGATTGAAGGCGTGGGGTCTTTCCCGACGGTTTCGGTTGTTGCTGCGGGCGGCTCGATCAAATCCGGCGACCGAGTGCACGGGCGATGGCTTCGAGATCGCCTTTGACCGCGGAGGCATCGGCCGGGGCTACGAGCGTGGGCAACACACCCTCGAGCGCCCGGCGGGCCCGGTGGAGCCGAGTACGGGCGGTGGTGGGCTCGACCTCGAAGACCTCGGCCAGCTCGTTGGCGCGCATACCTTCCCAGTAGTGCAGTTCCAGCAGGGCTTGCTGCTCGACCGGCACCCGCTGGAGCGCGCTCAGTAGCAGCCCGTGCTGTTCCTCGGCGGCCAGGGCCGAGCTGGGCGAGCGCCCGAGCGCATGGATCGAGGACACCCCGGCATCGAAGTCCCGCTTGGCGTCCTTGCGGGTGCGGTCGCGCAGGTGCTTGAACAGCTGGCGACGGGCGATCGCAAACAAGAAGGTGCGGAAGCTGGCGTCCCCGCGGAATCGCTCGGCCGACTCGATGCAGCCCATGAAGGTGGCCTGCACCAGGTCCTCGAACTCTTCGCTGCTGACCTTGTTGACGAAGAACCGACGGACGGCGGGGAAGTGGCGGCGGAACAGGGTGTTGCCCGCGTCCTTGTTTCCCTCACGCCAGGCTTCGAGCAGCCCCGCGTCGGTCTCGGCTTCGGTCATCCCCACAACGTAGCAGGCATCGAGCGCTACCGCCGTTGGCACTCGCCGTCTCCCCGCCAGGACTCGATTTCGCCGAGGACTCCGGGGTCTCCTTCACCGTGCTCGGCAAAGAAGGCGCTGGCCTGCTCGAGGAGTCGACACGCCCATGCTCGATCGCCGCCGAGCTCGGTGGGTGCCTGCAGCAGGGCTTTGGCGAGGGCAACGCGGGTCTTGGCGAGGTCCGCCGTGGGTGCTTGCTGGGCTCGCGCGGCCTCGGACAGCGCGAGGGGCTCGAGCGCGTCGGCCGGCCGCCCTGCGTCCACCAGCGTCTCCCCGAGGGTCGAGTACGCGGTCGCAACGAGCGGGTGATTCGGGTAGAGCTTGGCCCTGAACACGCTCACCGAGCGCCGCAATAGGCTCGCGGCTCGTTCGTAGTCCTCGGTCGTCTGGTGGAGCTGGCCGAGGTTGTGAAGCACCAGGCCCAGGTGTTGGTGGGTGGGCCCAAGGGTCGATTCCAGGATGGGGATCGCTCGGAGGTACGTCGCCTTGGCTTGCTCCGGTTGGTCCTTCGCGGCGTAGGAGTTGCCGAGGTTGACCAGGGTGCCCGCGAACTTCGACGTGTCCTGCTGGCCTGCCGCTTCCATCGTGGCCAGGGCACGCTCGTTGAGCTCCAGGGCCTCGTCGATGTTGCCGAGCAGCTGATGGGCCGAGGCGAGGTTGTCCAGCCCGGATACGGTGGAGGAGTGCCCCGCCCCGTAGGCGGCCTCGAGGATCTGCAGCTCTCGCTCGGCGAGCGGGAGGGCCTCGGCTGGCTGCTGAAGGGTCAGGTAGTAGGTCGCCAGGTTGCCCACGGCGATGGCGATGTCGGGATGGTCGGGCGGCAGCGCTCGCGTGCGAATCTCGAGCGCTTGCTGTCCAGCCTCGAGCGCAGCGTCGTAGCGGCCTTCCTGTGCGTTCGCGGCCAGGAGGCGGTCGAGGGCCGCAGCGACGGTGGGGTGAGTGGGGCCGAGCAGCTGCGTATCGAGCTCCAGCCCTCGTTCCATGAGCTCCCGCGCTCGGGTCGGGTCGCCCTTGCTGCGGTACGCGTTGCTGAGGTCGCCGAGCATGCGAGAGATGAGCCAATGGTTCGGGCCCACCACGCGCTCGTATAGGGCCTTGGCCTCGGTGGCGTGGGCGATCGCGCCCTCGGGGTCACCGAGGGCGAGCGTCACCAGTCCCTGGTTTCGGAGGTATCGCGCCTTGCGGAGCTGCAGGGGGTCGCCTGCCTGCACGCGCACCGCTGCGCTCAGCTCGGCCCAGTGCAGGGCTCGCTCCGGGCGCTGCTCCTTGTGCAGCATCAAGGTGGTCAGCTCGCTGGCTGCGTCTTCGGCTGCCCCCCAGGCGCTCGCCCGCAGGGCCAGCATGAACGCCTCTTCGCCCAGCATCGCCGCTTGCTCGTAGTCCCCGATCTTGGTGGCGAGCTCCGCCCGAGTCGCCATCACCTCGGCCGTCAGCGGCGGCCAGCCCAGGTCTCGGGCCCGTTGCAGCGCCTGCCGAGCCGTCGCTTGCCCCCGTTCGTAGCGCCCGCCGGCCGATTGTGACTCGGCCTTCGACAAGAGCTTGCGGACGGCGACCGCCTCCTCGCGGAGCTGTGACGCGGGGATGGGCATGGTGGACAGGAACTCCTCGAGGGTGCACAGCTCGACGGGAGTCAGCTTCGTCGCCATGAGCACGGCCCCGTTGGCGACGCTCCGGTCGGCCGTCGACAGGGTCCCCACCAGCGCATCGAACTCGAGGCGTCGTTGCTCGAGACACCACTTGGCCTTGTCGAGATCGTCGCGGTCGAGGCTCCCGTCCACGATGGTCGCCTGGCATGCGGCTTCGTTGTGCTCGTTCCACGCGCGGGCATAGTCGTCGAGCGCGGGGACGGTCTGGTCTGCCACCGTCTGCGCATCGTGGAGGCCGGTCTCCATGAACACGTCCCGCAGGCCCTGCCCGATGTCTTTGTCCCAGATCTCGTCGATGGCGTCGCCGTGTTCGATGCAGGCTTCGGTGTCGAGCCGTTGTTGGCGCTGCCGCTGCACCTCGACGCCCCACCGCGCCAACGCGACCGCCGAGGCGGCCAAGACCGTGACGCCGGCCCACAGTCTTCGACGGCGTCGTCGTGCACCTCGGCGCAGCGCCTCGGCCAGCGCCCGCATGCTCGGGTAGCGATCGTCGGGGCGCAGGGCCATGCCTCGGGCCAGCACCCGGCGCACGTAGGGCGGGATCGACGAGGGCCCCGAGGGCAGGCGCCCCGCTTCGATTGCGGCGATCCGCTCGGCATTGGTCGAGCCCTCGAAGGGGCGGACGCCGAACAGCGCCTCGAAGAAGGTGACGCAGAACCCGAACTGATCGCTGCGAGCGTTGGCCTCCCCGTCGAGCTGCTCCGGGGCCATATAGGCCGGAGTGCCCACGATGGCGCCCGTGCGGGTCAGCGAGGTGGGCTCGGGGTCGGGCGCGCTTCCCTTTGGGTGCTCGGTCGTTCGCTCCGAGGGGGGACGGGCCAGGCCGAAGTCGGCGAGGCGGAGGCGACCGTCGGCCCCCAGAAGCATATTGGCTGGCTTCACGTCGCGATGGATGACCCCGACCGCATGCGCGGCGGCCAGGCCATCGGCGGCCTGCAGCGCCATCACCAGCAGCTCGCGGGTGCGGGCCGAGGTCAGCTCGGGGCGATCGAGACACCACTGCCGGAGCGTGCCGCCGTCCACGTGCTCCATGGCGACGAACCACTCGGAGCCGTCCATGCCCGCGTCGTGGATCGTGACGACGTGGGGATGGTTGAGGCGGGCGAGCATCACCGCCTCGCGCTGGAGTCGGGCGTGGGTCTCGGCGTGGACCCCCGACAAGACCTTGACCGCGACCTTGCGGTCCAGCAGCGCATCGTGGGCGAGGTACACCATGCCCATGCCGCCGTGGTCCAGGGGCTCGACCACCACGAAGCGGCCGATGCGAACCTCCGGGGCGCGGCCGAAGAGGCGATCTTCGATCCGGGACTGCTGACGCCGCCCTTCGACCCGCAGCTTGGGCGTCTCCCCTGGATCGGTGGTGTCCATGACGGGTCAGTACCCCCGCGTGACGTAGCGTTCCGCCGCGAGCGGGCGCGGTCGAGAGTACGCGCGCTGCGAGGGCGCTACCAGCCGGGATAGCTGCACACGGCGGGGGTGCGGGTGGGCGACAGCTCGCAGGTCAGGCCGTTGCAGACCAGGCCCTCGGTGCACAGCCCACCGTTTTCACAGTCGTCGCCCTCGCCTCCAAGAGGCCAGCAGAAGCCGTTGGGGCAGTAGCCGCTGTCGCATTGGTTGTGCCCCGAGCACATCTCCCCGGTGAGGATCGGCTCGTTGCAGGTGCCCTCCGGATCGTCGGCGCTCGCCAGGCACCACGAGCCCGGCGCACAGGTGCCGAACAAACAGGTCTCGCCCACGACGGGCAGCGCGACGCAACGGTCGGTCTGGAAGTCGCACGTCGCACCCGCGGCACAGTTGCCGCCGATGCACTGCTCGCCCGCGAGCGGGACCGAGCGGCACACGTCGTTGGAGCACAGCAGGCCATCTTCGCACGGGTTGTTCGCGCAGGACTGACCGATCGCTACTTGGCTCACGCAGCTGCGGTTGTCCCCGGTCTCGCTCCAGCGGCACAGCATGTCGTTGCCGCACTCTTCGTGGTTGATGCACGACTCGCCTTCGGCGCGAACGGGGACGCACAGGTCCTGGCTGCGGTCGCACCACAGGCCGGGGACACAGTCACTGATGCCGCAGAACTGACCCTCGGTGGACGCGGTCTGGCAACGGCCGGTGTCGAAGCTGCAGTACAGGCCGTCGGCGCAGTCGTCGAAGAAGCCGATGCCGAGCTCGGTGTTGGAGCAGGTCTCCCCTTGGGCCCGCCCGCCGAGGCTGGAGCAGGGCGTCACGCAGTTGCCCGCGGAACAGAGCAGGCCTTGCTCGCAGTCGGAGACGAGCGCGTCGAAGCTCTCGCAGCTGTCTCCGAGGGCGCGCTCGCCGTGATAGATGGCGCAGAAGCGGTCGCAGACTCGGGCCGACCCGTCGACGATCCATCCGCAGCCTTGCTGCTGGATGTCGGCGGCGATCGAGTCGAAGCACTCCGCGTCGTAGGTCAGCTCTTGTTCGTCACCGAGCCGGAGCCGGTGCTCCCACAGATCGCTCAGCTCGGTGTCGCAGGAGCTCGGGGTCGTGCCGAACTCGCAACTGCACGCCGCGACCTGCTCGCAGTGGTCGGCGATCAGGTCCTCGACGGCGGATGCCGACGGGGCCTCGACGCCTTCGATGGGGCCGGGATCGCTGACACCGACGGGCGCTTCGCAGCCCGCCGCGACCACCACCATGGAGGCCAACGACCAGCGCGCATACCTCTGCAACCTAAGCATCAAGTCAAGCATCATGGGGCAAAGATGAGGCATGGCCGGGGAGGGAGCAAGCGTGGCCGTGGCGGCTCGGGCTTCCCGCTGACCGAGGACGGCCGGCGTTGGCCGTTCGACTCGCTGAAGCACGGTTCGTCTCGACCGTCCCGAGCCGGTACGCCATGGGGCGCCCCCGGCTGCCGATCGCCTGCGTAAACTCCGCGCTTGCGTCGGGCTTCAAGTAGTTTATTGTTTGGTTGACCAAACAATTTATGGGGCGACCATCCAATGCACCGCTGCGACGGCAGCAGATCATCGAGGCCACCGTGCGGGTCATGGCCCGGACCGGCTTCGACGGCGCGTCCACGTCGGCCATCGCCAAGGAAGCGGGGCTGAGCGCCGGGTTGGTGCACCATCACTTCGGCAGCAAGGCGGAGGTGCTTCAGGCCCTGCCCGGACACCTCGAAGCCCTGGTCGACGCTCGCTATCAGGCGCTCGCGGCTCGTCGCCGAGGCGCATTGGGTCGGCTCGAGGCCTGGGTCGACGCTCACCTGGCGCACGGCGACGACGCCCAGCCCGAAGCGGCCGCCGCCTGGGTTTGGCTCGGAGCCCAGGCGCTCAAGGACGAAGGTCTGCGCACGCGCTACCAGGCGGTGGTGCGGCGCCGCCTCGAGGCCCTGGCCGGGCTCATCGAGGACGCGAGCGCGGACGCTCCGACGCGCATCGATGCCCGAGCGTTGGCCGTGTCGACATTGGCCACCATCGAGGGCTATTTCCAGCTGGCGAGCAGCACCGACGTCGTGCCGCAGGGCAGTGCCGCCGCCGCGGTGGGTCGTTCCCTGCGACAGCTGCTCGGAGGGCGGGCGCGCCGATGAGCCTCGACGCGAGCTTCGTCGTACGCCGGCCGCGGGTACCCTTCGTCCCCGGCTATTGCGTGCTCACTCCGGTCGTCGAGTCGCCCTACGGCTCCGAGTCGGGGCTGGCCGAGCTTTTACGGGTGGCCGAGGTCGTGGCGCGTCGTGAAGCAGTGCAGCGCTTCGGCGATCCCGAGTGCTTCAGCCTGCTGTGCAATGCCGGCCGGACCCGACGACGGCGCTGGCCGCATGTGCACATCATCTTGGCGCCCAGCGTCCGGGCCAAGCGATGGGCGCTGTTGTGGTTGTCGCTCAAGCACCTGTCTCGGCCGTGGCGCTGGCCCCTGGTGCGGCGTCTGTGGTCGGGAGGGCGCCGCTGATGCGCGCGTCCACGGCCAAGAAGCTGGGCCTGGTGGCCTCGCTGTACTTTTCCCAGGGCTTGCCCTTCGGGTTCTTCACACAGGCGTTGCCCGCCCTGATGCGCCAGCAAGGGGTGTCGCTGGCGGCGATCGGGTTGAGCACCCTGCTGGCGCTGCCGTGGGGCCTGAAGTTCTTGTGGGCGCCGTGGGTCGATCGTCGGGGCAATACCCGCTTCGGCCGTCGGCGCGGATGGCTGATCCCGCTGCAGCTGTCGAGCACCACCGTGCTGCTCCTGCTCGCGCTGGCCGACCCCGCACACTCGCTCGTGTGGCTCATCGTGGGGGTGCTGCTCACCAATTTGTTGTCCGCGACGCAGGACATCGCCACCGACGGTCTGGCCGTCGACCTGCTGGAGCACGACGAGCGAGGCTGGGGCAACGGCATTCAGCTCGCGGGGTACCGCGTGGGCATGATCGTCGGCGGCGGAGCGCTGTTGGTCGCCTTCGATGCGCTCGGCTGGGCCTTCACGTTCGTGAGCGCGGCCATCTTGATGCTGCTGGCCACCATCCCCGTGTGGCGGTTTTCCGAGCCGCCCGCGACGGCGGTGACCGAGTCGGCCACCACCAGCGTGCGCGATGCCTGGCGCTACTTCAGCCGCAGCCCACAGCGTCGGTCGTGGCTCGTGGTCTTGGCGATCTACAAGGCGGGCGACTACCTGGGCACCAGCATGATCCGCCCCTTCTTCATCGACCAGGGCCTGAGCCTGGCCGAGCTCGGCGTGCTGTTGGGAGCGGCGGGGTTCAGCGCGGGGCTGGTGGGGGCACTGGTCGGCGGCGCGGCGGTCGGGACCTTGGGGCGTCGACGCGCCTTGCTGGCGTTCGGAGTACTCCAGGCCCTGTCGGTGGCCAGCTATGCCCTCGCGACCGGCTCCGACCCCAGCCCCGTGCTGCTCTACGGCCCGGTGATCTTCGAGCACTTCGCGACCGGCATGGCCACCGCGGTGCTGTTCACGGTGATGATGGATCTGTGTCGCCCCGAGCATGCCGCGACCGACTACACGCTGCAGGCGTCGCTGGTCGTCCTGGCCACGGGACTGGCCGCCGCGCTCGGCGGAACGACGGCGCAGGTGCTCGGCTACGGTCCCAACTTCGTGCTCGGGGCCGCGGTCTGTCTGGGGGCGGTGGCACTGGCCGGGCGCACCCCGGTGGGCACGCCCGTCGAGCCCGCTTGAATGCCGCGCAGGCTCGGCGAGGCGGCGGAAGCTCGATGTCCGACGTGCCGCCGTGGAGTCGCCGTTAATCTCGCGGGCAGAAACAGCGGGAAGATCCAGTGCCGATCGAAGGGACGAACGCTAGACTCGTCCCGCCGTCATGGACTGGAACGACGTCCGCTACTTTCTCGCACTGGCTCGCCTCAAGTCGATTCGCGCCGCGGGTCACTCTTTGGGGGTCAGTCACTCCACGGTGGCGCGAAGAGTGGAGGCGCTCGAGGAGCAACTGTCGGCTCGTCTCTTCGATCGTAGCCGCGATGGCTACACGCTGACGGCGGCGGGACGCGAGATGCTCCCGGGAGCGGAACGGATCGAGCAGGAGATGTCGGCGCTCGAGCGCGGCGTCATGGGCCAGGACGAGCGACTGAGCGGCTCGGTGGCGTTGACCTGCTGCGATCACTACGTCTCCGCGCTGCTGATGCCCGCGCTGAAGCAGTTCTGCCAGGAGTACCCCGCCATCGAGCTGCGCTTTTCCGTCGATAGTCGTTCCTTCGACCTCGCCAAGCGGGAAGCCGACGTCGCCATCCGAACCCTGCCGCGTCAGGCGAGCCCGCCCGAGTTCCTCATCGGGCAATCGCTCGCTCCAGTCACGGTGGCCAACTACGTGGCGCGAGAGCACGCCGCTCGTCTCGATCCAGAGCAACCGGGGGCCGACCCACGCTGGATCTCGTACGCAGACCGGTCGGCGCACGAACTCATCGTGTCCGGCTCGAGCTACCCCGATCTACCCTCGTGGGGCGGTTTTTCGTCGCTCGAGCTCATGGTCCAAGCGGCGCGCGAAGGGCTGGGCATGGCCATCTTGCCCACGTACGTCGGCGACCGGGACCTTGCGCTGTGTCGGGCCACTCGCGCCGACCCGCGGCATGCCGCGGACCTGTGGCTGTTGTGTCACCCCGACTTGCGGGACAACGCTCGGCTCCGGGCCACGCGGGCGCGCGTAGCCGAGGCCCTCGGGGAGCACATGGCGTTGTTTCAGGGCCAGTGGTGCGCGGTCGCACCGGGCTGACCCGAAAACGCACCGGGTCGCCGCGAATAAGCGGCGCTACGCTCGGTTGGAGCCCCCATGACCACGGAAGCCGCCTTCTGGAACGACCAGGCCGAACGATACTCCCGCAAGCCGGTCGCCAATCCCGACGCCTTCGAGCGCAAGATCGAGATCACCACGTCCCGCATGCGCCCCGACCACGTGGTGCTCGACGTGGGCTGCGGCACCGGTTCGCTGGCCCTGCGCCTGGCGCCCTCCGCTCGCGAGGTCCACGGCCTCGATGTCTCGAGCGAGATGCTGCGCATCGCCACCGACAAGGCCCAGGCCGACGGTGTCGACAACGTCCACTTTCATTGCGGCCTGCTCGACGAGAGCTTCAGCGCCTTCGAAGACGAGAGCCTCGACGGCATCTGTGCCTACAGCATCTTGCACCTCGTGCCCGATCGCACGGCCGCGCTCGCCCAGATCCACCGCCTGCTGAAACCGGGCGGATTCTTTGTCTCATCCACCGTGTGCCTGCGGGAGATGTGGGTCCCGATCGCGCTCATCCTCCCGGTCATGCGTTGGATGGGCAAGGCGCCGCGGGTCTCGAACATCTCGCGGAAGACCCTCCGTGAGGACATCGAACGCGCGGGCTTCGTCGACATCGCTCAGCCCGAGGTCGGGGCCGAGCGCCACGTCGCGTTCATGGTCGCGAGCAAGCCTGCGTGACCGCATCGGGCCTCAGGTCTCCAAGGCGCGGTCGAGCTCCGACCACCACTCAGAGACCACGCCGTCGCGGTGCGCCGCCGCCCGGAACGTGGCGTGCTCCTTGCGGTACATGGCCAGGAGCCCGCGATTGCCGTCGCGTCGACATCGACGCACGTTGGCTAGCCGATCGGCGACCTTGACCACCAGCGCTCGAGCGAGGGGCCCCGCCTCGACTCGCGCGAGTCGAGCATAGGTCGCGGCTTTCCGCTCCTTGCGGTTTCGCCCCGGCGAGTCGGTGAGCAGATCGACGCAGCCCATCACCCCCTCGCCGAAGTGCTGGCCGACGTCGGCCAGCGTGACCTCGGTGTCTTCGACGACATCGTGCAAGTAGGCCATGATCACCAGCTCCGGGTCGTGCTCAGCCACCGTGCGTACGATCCCGGCGACCTCGTCGAGGTGAGCGACATAGGGCTCGTCGCCATAGCGCTGGTCGCCGTGCGCCTGGTCGGCGAAGGCTCGGGCCCGCTCGATCCCACCGGAGGTCTCGCTCATGGACACAGGCTACCGCCTGGCGCGGGACTACGGGAGCGGGTGTTGCTCGAGCCAGGTCTCGACCTCGTGGAGCTCGGCTTCGTCGGCGGAGCCGGAGGCCAGTGCTTCGCGAGCAGCGGTGGCGAGTTCATGGGCGCGGGGACGGTCGTCCGGCGTACTCCACAGCGCTCGGGCCAACAGGAGGCGACTCGCGGCCAGGCGAGCCGGAGGTTCCTCGGCGGCGGTTCCGAGAGCGAGAGCCCGCTCGGCGTAGGCTCGAGCATCGCTCGGCGCGTCGGTCTCGAGGGCGAGCTGAGCGAGGTTTTGCAGCATCCCCACGAGGCGGGGATGCTCGGGGCCCAGCGCGCTCTCGCGGAGGCGCAGCGCTTCGAGGTACCGCGCCCGGGCCTCGTCGACTCGACCCTGTGCCCGCAGGGCGTCGCCGAGGCCGGCCACCGAGGACGAGGTGTCGGGGCGGTCTTCCTCGCGGACGTTGGCGAAGATCTCCAGCGCCCTTCGGTAGCGAGCCTCCGCCTGCTCGTGCTTGTTCTGGGCCTTCAGGGCGCTGGCCAGGTTGCTCACGCTCATCGCCAGGCCGGGGTGATTTGGTCCCAGGGTTTGCTCGTCGATTTTCACCGCGCGTCGAAACAGATCCTCCGCGCCTTCGAAGTCGCCCTGGTGCCCGAGCACCGAGCCGAGGTTCGAGGCGTCGATGGCCACGTGGGGATGATCGGGGCCGAGCGTGCGCTCGAGGATCCCCAACGCGCGACGCAGCCAATCGGAGGCTTCGTCGAATTTCTGCTGGGCGAGCAGGGCGATGCCCACGTCGTTCATCGCCCGGCCGACCTCGGGGTGCTCGGAGCCCAGCTCCCGCTCGAGGAGCCCGTGGGCCTCGCGGAAGCGAGCCTCCGCGGTCTCGGCTTCCCCTTTGCGGTAGTAGATGTCGCCCTGGTACCCCACGGTGGAGGCCACGTCGGTGGTCTCGCCGACGCGTCGGGCCAGGGGCATGGCGGTGCGGCTCCACTGCAGGCCTTCGGCCGGGCGTCGCAAGTGCACCCCCACCACCAGGGCCAGGGCGGTCGCGGCGGTCAGCTCGACCCGCTCGTGGTCGTGGCTCGCCGCGAGGTCGTAGGCGCGGGCTAGATCTTCTTCGGCTTCGGTGTACCGCCCCGCGTCGCGCCGCAGCGTGCCGCGGATGCGCAGGGTCTCGGCGAGCAACGGGCCGTAGTCCAGGCCCTCGACCTCGGCGACGAGAGGGTCCATCGAGTCGAGGGCGCGGGTGAAGCTCCCCGCCCGCTGCATCGCTTCCAGCTCGGCGAACCGACCGCGAATCTCGTCGGCCATCCCGGCTACGGCAGGGTCTTCGGGCGGCGCGATTGCATCGCGCTGCGCGGCGAGCATGGTGAGGTCGTCGCAACGACCGAGCCGGGGCAGCCCGGTCACGAGGTTGACCGCGTTACGCACCACCGTACCGTCGGCGGTGGCGAGCACGTCCACGACCGCGCCCAGGGCCGTCAAGCGCTCCTGGAGGCAGGCGACGCGCAAGCTCCGGTCCGCTTCGCTCTGCTCCTGCTGGACGACGGTCGCCTCGCAGACCTCGGTGTACTTGTCCGCCCAGTCCCGGGCGTAGAGGTCGAGTCGCTCCCGCACGCGGGCGTTGGTGGTCGAGGCGAAGTGCTGCTCGGTGGAGGCGATGGCCGCGTCGATTCGCTGTCGCTGCTCGTCGTCCCAGATCCCGGAGAGCATCGCGCCCGCGCCCGTGCATCGCTCGCTTCGCTCCACGTAGGTCGTCGCTGCCTGCACCCCGGCGATGGTCAGCAGCCCCAGCACGACACCACCGACCAGGACTCGAGACCGTACCCGGGGGGCGATGGCGCGCCGCAGCTCGGTGAGCAGCGCGTCCATGCTCGGCCAGCGATCCTGCGGCGCCCGGGACAGCCCCCGCAGCAGGGCCTTGCGGATCGCGGGCGGGACCTTGGTGCCCTTGGGAGCCACCGGCGTCTCGCCTTGCATCAGCGGTACGACCATGGCCATCACCGAGTTGCCGGGGTAGGGACGTTCCCCGTACACGGCCTCCCACAGCGCGACGCAGAAGCTGAACTGATCGCTGCGGGCGTCTGCCTCCTTGCCCTTGTATTGCTCGAGCGGCATGTAGCCCGGGGTGCCGAGCGTGGCTCCGGTACGGGTGAGATCGGACTGGAGCAGCGAGCTCGTCAGCTCGCCGAGCGACTTCAGCTCTTCGTCTTCGAGATCGATGCTCGGGCTCGAGGTGGGGTCTGCAACCTCCGACTGTCGGGCGAGCCCGAAGTCGAGCACGCGCACCCGGTCCCGGTCATCGATCATCGCGTTGTTGGGCTTGAAGTCCCGGTGGATCAGGCCCGCTTCATGAGCGGCGGCCAAGCCCTCACCCGCCTGGATATAGACCTCGACGCACTGCCGCCACGAAGGGCGAGGTCGCTGGCCGATCCATGCCTTCAGCGTGCGGCCCTCGATGAGCTCCATCGCCACGAAGGTCTGGCCCTCGCGGGAGCCCACCTCGTAGACCTGCACCACGTTGGGGTGGGAGAGCTTGGCCATGGCCTGGGCCTCCCGCACCAAGCGGGCGGTCTGCTGCTCTCCGATCCCGCGGTGCAACACCTTGATCGCGACCCGTCGGTCGAGGTGCGGGTCGAACCCCTCGAACACGGTGCCCATCCCGCCGCGGCCCAAGGCGCCGCCGATGACGTAGTGCCCCAAGACCTTGGGCATGGGCGCGGCATACCCCTCGATGACGGAGGGGTCGTCGCGGGTCTGCGACGGAAGCTCGCCGTCCTCGGGCGCGCCGGTCTGGTCGCCCGCGAGGGTATCGACGTTCCCCGGGAGGAGGGATTGCGTCTGTTGCAAGTGCCCCGGCTCGGTATCGGCTTCGGGTGCGAGGCTATGCTCGTCGGCGTCACTCATGGCGATGACCGGGTGGGGAGGGGAGCCACCTCGCCAGTAAAGCAAGGCTCGTGACACCTGGATACACTCGTGATCTCAGGCGGCGCGATTCGGCTCTGAAGGGGTCCGAGTGGCTACTGTAGCCACTCGTGGAGCGGCGTGCGGGGTGAGCACGGCTGCATTTTTTTCCGGGCGAGCTCGTAACGATGTCGTGCGTGCGGGCAACAGGGGAGCGGAGCATGAAAAACCGCCAACCGTGGAACCCGGACATCGCCGTCCTCGCGTTGGGCCTCGCCTTATCCGGCGGGGCCGCGGGATGCAACGAAACTTCGGAGCCGGGGCCGACCGGTCCCGAGCCCGAGATGTTGGTCGCCGACCCCGCCCCGCTGACGCGGCTGACGGCGGAGCAATACAACAACACGGTCCGGGATCTCTTCGATCCGGTGCCGATCGGACACATCATCTTTCCCGTCGAGCTGGAAGGGCGTGGCGGATTCGAAAACAACGTCACGCTGAACACGGCGACGCCCGCGTTGGTGGAGACCTACCAGCGAGCGGCGCGGCAAGTCGCCGACGCCGTCCTGGAGGACCTGCCTGGCGCCTTGGGCTGTGATCCGAATGCGGGCACGTGTGCCCGTGACTGGCTCGTCGGTTTCGCCGAGCGAGCCTGGCGAAGGCCCCTGACCACGGCCGAGCAAGAGGTCCTGCTGCAGAACTTCGACACCTGGGCGACCGACCACGACGTCACGAGCGCGGTGACCCTGTCGATCACCTTCCTGCTCCAGAGCCCCGACTTCATCTATGTGCCTCGCCTCGGCGCCGATGCTCCCGCGCCGGGCGAGGCCGCCATCCCGCTGACCGACTGGGAGCTGGCCGCCCGCCTGTCGTACTTCCTGTGGAACTCCACCCCCGACGCCGAGCTGATGGACCTGGCTCGCGAGGGCCGCCTGCGAGACCGGCAGGTCTTGGCCGACCAAGCGTTTCGCATGTTGGCCGACTGGCGGGCGGTCGACATGGTCGTCAGCTTTCACCGCCAGAACTGGGACTTCGACGATGTCGGTGCCAATCCCATCGACCTCGATTTCTACGGCCCGGTATTCGAAGAGCGCGGGATGACGGAAGAGGACGACAAGTCCGACTTCTACTACCTCGAGTACAGCCCGCAGGCGCGCTTCGAGTCGGACGTCTTCATCGCCCAGCACGTCTTTTACGGCGATTCCCGGCTCGAGACGCTGCTGACCACCAATCGGACCTGGGTCACGCAAAACGTGGCCGAGATCGCCTACCAGCAACCTCTCGACACGGAGTCCGAGCCCGTCTCCTGGTCGGCCTTGATCCCGCAGGAAGGCAACGACCAGCTGCGGGCCTACCAGCAGGAGTACTTCCCGATCGAGCTCGATCCCACGCAGCGCGCGGGCTTGTTCACGATGGTCGGCTTCCTCATCGCCAAGGCGGGGCCCAGCCAGCCCGCTCCCGTGCGCCGCGGCGTCACCATCATCGATCGGCTCCTGTGCACCGAGCTCCATCCGCCTGGTGACGTGCCGCCGCTGGAGGAGGCCGAGACCGAAGCGCCCCGCACCAACCGCGAGAAGTACGAGATTCACAAGCGCAGCGAGGCCTGTGCCGGCTGCCATGCGTCGATCGACGGTATCGGACTGACCTTCGAGAACTACGACTCGATGGGGCGCTGGCGAGACACCGACAACGGCTTCCCCGTCGATGCGTCGGGCGAGCTGCTGTCGACCGACCAGGACGGTCCGGTGAGCAACGCGGTCGAGCTGATGCGCAAGCTGGGCTCGAGCCGAACGGTGCACGACTGCTACACGCGGCAGTGGTTCCGCTACGCCTTCGGTCGCAACGAGACCATCGACGACGCTCCGACCGTCCTGGCCCTGCAAGAGGGGTTCTGGAACTCGGACGGCAACATCATCGAGCTGGTGGTCAACCTCGCCGGTTCCTACTCCTTCCGCCATCGCCGAGGTCAGCCATGAGCCGCTTCAATCGACGTCAGTTCCTCACCGGGTTGGGCCTGGCCACGGGTAGCCTGTTCTTGCCTTCGCTGCTGCCTCGGGCGCGCGGGGCCACTGGGGCCCCGCCCAAGCGGCTCATCGTGCTGGTGACGCAGCATGGGGCGTGGATGCCGACCTGGGCCATGAACCCGGCGGGCAACCCCACGGACGCGGTCTGGGAGCAGGACCTCACCACGCTCTCGGAGTCCGACTTCAGCCGCTCCTTGGCTCCGCTGCACCCCTGGCGGGCACGGACCATCGCCATCGAAGGCCTCTCGATGGTCTCGGGGGACATCGACCCGGCCGGCGTCCTGCGCCACGAGATCGGGCAGATCCACGTGCTGACCGGCAACGAGGTCGAGATGGTCTCGGGCCTCCCCGTCGGCCGGAGCCCCTCCATCGATCAGCTCATCGCCAATCACATCGCGTTGCCGGATCGGCTGCGCTCGGTCGAGCTTTCGGTAGGCGGCGTGGCCCCGGTGGTCAACTATCGCGACCGGCTCCAGCCCTTGCTCGGCGAGTCCCGGATGTCGGTGGCGCACGAGCGACTCTTCGGTCTGGTCAACGGTGCGTCCGGGGCCAATGCGGCCACGCTCGAGCAGGGCCGGGTGCTGTCGTTGGTCGAGGAGCGCTACCAGCTGCTCGCCAACCAGCTGTCGGCCGAGGACCAGCAGAAGGTCGGCGTCCATCGCGACTTGATCTCCGACCTGCAGAGCCAGATCGAAGGGCTGAAGAGTGCCTCGTGCGAGGTGCCCGAGCTCGGGTCCGTCGACAACTACGCAGGTGAGTGGACCGCCGCGGTCTCCATGCTCACCGCGGCCATGTCCTGCGATCTCGTGCGAGTGGCCACGGTCAACCTCAGCACGCTGCCCGGCGAGGCCATCGGCATCAACGGTGAGGACGTACACGATGCCTACGCTCACCAGCTCGCGTCGAGCCAGGAGGCGGTGGACGCGATGACGAACTACACCGCCTACCACGCGGCGGAGGTGGCCGAGCTGCTCACCGCGCTGGATGCCATTCCCGAGGGCAACGGGACCATGCTGGACAACACGCTGGTGTTGTGGACCAGCGAGCTGGCCGACGGCATCCACAGCCTCGATCGCATGCCCAACATGCTCTTCGGCGGCCAGACCTGGAACATGGGTCGCTACCTTCACTATCCGTCGGACACCCCCTACGAGGCCTGGGTGTGGGACGGCAACCGTCGCTCCTCCGCGGGCCGGCCGCACCAGAAGCTGCTGTCGAGCGTCATGCGGGCCTTCGACGTGCCCGATCCCGACACTGGAGAACAGTGGAGCGCCATGCCGATCCGCGAGCTGCGAGGAATGGGCGGGGCCACCATCGACTGCACTGGCGTCCTGGACGAGCTTTGGACCTGAGGGAGCACCTGCGCATGAAGATCTCGATGATGTTCCCGACCCTCTTGGCCTGTACCGCGCTCGTGGGCTGTACGGAGCCCGGCTCCACCCCGGCCGCCAGCTTCGAGGGCGAGGGGTGGATCGACACCAGCCCGCCCGGCCCCCCGAGCCCCAAGCCGCCGATCGCTGGCGGTGAAGACGAGGACGACGACGAAGGAGAAGGCGGCGTCGAAGCGTTCTGGACGATCTACGGGACCTACGCCAACGGCACCTACAGCGAAGTCGGGGGCGAGTTCTTCGCCGAAGACGCGCTGCAGGAGCTGTGTGGCCTGTCCTTTCCCGTCACCGTGGTCGAGACCCTGGACAGCTGCAGCGAGTGCACCGCGGCGTGGACCTTCGAGTTCGGGGAGGCTGAGCGCGAGATCGACAACGCGGGCGGCTGCAACACTTATGGCCCCTCCCAGGTCGCTGGCCTTCGCTTTTCATTGGGGATCACCTCCGACAACCTGCTCCTGCGCGATCGAGGCGATGGCTGGGAGGAGTTCGGCGAGTCCTTCGTCGAGGAGGGCGAGCTCATCCTGGAGTGGTTCGAGGGCGAAGAGGGCGAAGGGGGCGAAGACGAAGACGGGGAGTGAGCCGCGCGCTCATGCATGGTAGGCGTCGAAGGGCACGATGCCCGGCATCCAGTCCTCGGAGTCGACGCCGACCAGCTGGAGGATGCCTGCCCCGAGGTGCTCGAAGCTCAGCACATCCCCGTGGTCGTCGACCTTCCCGGTGGCGAAGTCGACGGGCCGCGCGTCGAAGGTATCGTCGGTGGTGCCTCCGTAGGTTCCTCCGCCCGTCTTCACGCCGGCCCCCATCACGATGGCGCTGTTGATCGGCCAGTGGCTCTTGCCCGCCAGCTCGTTGCGCTTGGGAGTGCGGGTGAAATCGGAGGTGACCATCAAGACCGTTTGTTCCCATAGGCCTGCGGCATCGAGCTGCTCGGCCAGGTGCCCGAGCGTGTCGAACAGGCCCTCGAACGCCGCGTGCTGCTCGATGTTGTCCTGATGGGTATCGAAGGTCTCGCCGCCGCTGAGTAGGACCGACTGGCAGGCATCGGCCGCGAGTAGCTCGGCGGTGAGGAGCGCGAGGTCGGCCGCGTCGGGGTGCTGCCCCAGCCGCAGGCTCTGCTGGAACTGCGGAGAAAACTCGATGAGTCGGGAGGCACGGTCTCGGGCTTCGTCCCAGTCGTCCATCATGGCGACATCGTGCTCGGTCGTGCCGCCCCGCGCGTTGCGGAGCGCAGCCCCGCGGGCGGCGAGATACTCCTCGTTGGCGTCGATGTCGTGGTCCGAGAGCAGGTACTGCGGGTAGGTGAAGCCGGCGTCGTCGGGCGCGGGATAGGCCCGCGTGCGGTCGACCAGCATGCGTAGCTGAGACTGGTAGCCGATGCGACCCGAGCTCGCGGCGAGGGGCCCGAAGATGCCCGAGCCGCCCGCGTCGACGTAGCCGAGGGGGAGCTGGGAGCCCAGGACCGAGCCCGTGATCGCGCCGACGTCGGGCCGAGCGTTGACCCGGCTCCCCGAGAGCATGCGCGCCCGAGCGACGCCGTGGGCGATCGCGTCGACTCGGATGCCGTTGATGATCGCCAGCCGGTCGTGCCAGCGCTCGAAGAACGCATCGACCGAAGGACGAACGACCGGGTTGCTGGCGATGGTGATGCCGCCGTAGGTCGCGAGCCCTTCGTCGTCGGGATAGTCGACCTCGGGCCCCTCGATCTGCGGCGCGCCGAGCTTCGGGTCCATGCAGAAGGTCACGTCCCAGCCGCCCTGGGCCATGACGATGACGAGTTTCTTCGCGGGTTGGCCCCCGGAGACCCCCGGTCGGATTCGCGACGCGTGGGAGGAGGGGATGAGTCGTCCGCCCGCGGCGGCCAGGGTTGCCGCTACGCCACCGAGCAGAATGGAGCGTCGTTGGAGCATGAGTCGTGTCCTGGTGGGCCTAGTAGAAGGTGAGGTGAGGGTCCTGGAGCATGGCGGAGAGGGTGACGATCCACGCCTCTTGCACGGCGCCCGACTTTTCTCGGAGGGCGGCCTCGAACAGAGCCCAGCTGAGATCCACCGCTTCGGAGCCGGGGCCGACCGTCTCCCCGTACAGGCGGAGGTGTAGCGGGACCAGCTGGGCTCGGATCGCCGCTTCGCTCGACTCGGAGGCATCGACGAGGTCGAGCAACGGCTGACCTTCGCCGGGCCCCTGGCCCAGGTCGCGGCTCACCACGAAGGCCGCGGCCTCGTTGGCCAGCGCATTCACGACGAGGGAGCGCACTGGCATCGGTGAATAGACCGGCTCGGTGACGAGCGCGGAATCGATGCCTCCCGCCATGGCTCGAAAGCCGGCTCGATCGACGAGCGAAAGGTCGGCGATCGCCTTGCAGCCGCTCACCCCGGCCGAGCACGACACACCTTCGTGGCGGATGAGCCAGCGGAAGCCGGTCAGGTCGGCGATGGTGCGGGCGTATTGTTCGGGGCGGGCGGCGAGCAAGCCGATTCGGGCGCTCGTGCCCTCGTCGTTCTCGGCTTGGTATTCGTCCGAGAGCGCGAACCGACGGACCAACGCTCGGGGGCGGTATTCGGCCTCGATCAGCACGTCGCGATACTCGGCCACCAGCTCCGACGGCACCGCGTCTCGCTCCATCTGGGCCAAGTAGGCGTACACGGTGCGGGCGACACAATCGGCGAAGCGAGGATCCGCGGCGATGTGTTGGCCCAGGTCTTCGAGTGACTCGGATGGCTTGCCGAAGTAGCCGGGCCCTCGTAGGCCGGTGTCCTGCCATTCGTCGGCGCGCTCGGGCAGGAACATGGGCGGATGCTCTCCGTCGCCGCTGGGCCCGAACGCGGCGGTGTATTCGCGACGGTACAGAGCCTTGAAGATCGACAGGTGAGCGGCGAGCGGGTCCAGGGGCTCATGGCAGGACACGCACGCGGGGTCGTTGTTCACCGCATCAGCGATCGCCTCGTGATCGGACAGGTCGACGTTCCCGTCGATGGGCACGTTGGCCGAGCTGAAGTCGACGCACAGGAAGGTGCTCGAGATCAGGTTGGCGCGGGTGCGGTTGGCGTTGGTGTCCATGGTGACCCAGCGATGCCAGAGCGAGGAGTGGCTGAGCAGACCCGCGGTGGGGCGACCGTCGCCCCATGTGGTCTCGATCCACTCGTCGTCCGAAGCGCCGCCCTCCCAGGGGATGTCGAACGCTGCGGCCAGGACCCGGTTGGCGAGAATCGTCTCGGAGGTGACCATCTCGGTCACGGGGCGATCCTCGAGGAAGATGCGCTCGATCATGCGGAGGGGGGCATCCGCGACCGCTTCGTTGATTCGGTCGAAACGCTCGGTCCACGGGGCCAAGGGCCCGGCCGGGGCGAGGGCGGTGGCCTTGGTGATGTCCTGGCGGGTCCGAAGCTGCTCGGACCACATGTCCTTGACGGTCTCGCCGAACTCCGGCGACTGGAGGTACTCATCGACGAGCGCTTCGAGTGCGTCGGGATCCGCCGCCACGCGTTCGAACTCGGCGAGGGTGGGGTGCGTGCCCCGGATCGCCATGGACGCGCGAAGGAGCTGCACGGCGGGGTCGAGGCGGGCGACGGGCTCCCCGCCCGCGTCGTCGGAGCCTCCATCGGCATCGCCGTCGGCGGCCGCGTCCTGAGGCGAAGGGTCTCCGCATCCCGGGAGGGCAGCGGCCAGGGCCAGCAGCGTCGCAAAGCCGATCGAAAGGGGGCGTCTCATACGGGAGGTCCTCTCGACTACTCGAGGGGGAGTCGCCCGGCACCGATCGATCACTGTGGCGCACAAAAATCTCGATTCGATGAGCGAGCGGGGGCGTGGAGCCACAGCTCCGAGGGCGCTGGACCCGAGCGCGGAGTCCATCGGCTACACTGGGATCGATGCGTCGATGGTGGGCGTGCCGAGTGCTCTTCGGAGGGGTCATCGCGGGGGCCTGTGCTCCTCGATCCGCGACTGAACCCGAGCCCGTCTCACCCTCGGCCCCACGCGTGCCCGATATCTCGCAGGGCGAAGCGGCGCCGGAGCTGAGCGTGTCGCCGATCGAGAGCGAGGAGGTCACCTTGGCCGACCTTCCTGCGCCCCCGCGGGCCGAGGCCGAGCCTCACCTCTCCAACTTGCCGCGCCCGCCGACCTCGAAGAGGGCTTCGTCGAACGCGGACCTGCCTCCTCCCTCCGAGGCGTCGCGCCGCCCCGAGCCCGCGGCGCCCACCGAGCTCTATGGTGATCCCAAGGGGTGGTCGGACCGGCCCGCGCGGCCGTCTTGGGCGACCGAGTTCATGGCCGCGCTCAATGCCATGGACTTTCCGGAGACGGCGGGTGAACCGGTCGACGTGCAGTTCACGCTGCGGGTCTGCAAGGACGGGTCGCTCGTGCCTCGTCTCATCGGTGGAGAGGGGCTCGCCTCCGTCCATGCCGAGCTCATGAAACAGCTCGCCGCGACGACCGTGCCGGCTCCATCACCTTCGGTTCAGGCGAAGATGAAGAGCGACTGTGCCAAGCTCGACCACGTCTTTCGGTGGACGGGCGCCGAGATTCGCTGAGATGGCGGCCCACGTCGCGTGACTCGGAGCATCGACCGGCGCCGCCGATCTCGTTCAAGAGCGACGGCAGCTTCTCTTCGTATCGAGCTGGCCGGGCGCTATCATGGAGTCCGTTTGGTTGCTCCGCGCACAACGAAGACCGGGGCGATCGCCACGATGCTGGCGGCCGGCTGTGCCCATGGGGTCGTGGCGAAGGAGTACGACGCTTGCGCGGAGCTTCCCGCCGAGACCGCCGCCGCGCAGCTGGGGGTGACGCTGCATCCGCCCGCACCTTCGGCCTTTGATCCGAAGGCGGCGGCGAGCTTCTCCGCGGCGCCTCCGTGGGAGTGGGGGCAGCCCCGGGTCTACCCGCGGGACTACGGCTTCGACTACGGCACGCTGGGAGCCGCGGACGGCGTGCGGGCGGATACGCCGCTATGGTGCGAGATCGAGTTCCATCGTCGCGCGCGGAAGGGCTTGTTCTCCGCCGATCCACTGACGCGGGTCGACCTCTCGGTGGTCTATGCGGTCGGCGATGACATTCCCGTGCTGCGTCAGCGGGCGGCAAAGCGCACGGAGTGGGTCCGTATTCTCGACTCGACCCACCGCTTCGAGTCTACCGACACCCTGCGTTTCGCGATCACCGACATCGACGTGCTCGAACGCTGGGGGTTCCCCGCGACCGACGACATCGCATCGTTCAGCCTCGAGCACGGGCAGTCGTTGTCGGCGAGCACGGGGGTGCAATGGCGAGGCACGACCACGCTTCGTTGCCGCCATCTCGATCCTGCGCAGGCCGAAGCCGCCTACGACGACACCCTGGCCCTGTTCGATCGGGAGCTGCAGGCGTTTCGCCCCCGCTACGATTTCGAAGGCTACGGCGTGGGGCTGCAGGACAGCGGCATGGGGCACCTGCGCGTCCTGTTGCGGCGCGCCGCATCGCTCGGCCACGGCTGGGACGACCCGGAGCTCCTGGCGCGGTCGGAGAGATTGCTCGACCGTCAGCAATGCTTCGAACAGGCGGTGGTGGAGCCTCTGCGTCGAAAGACGCGGCGAATCTCTCGCGATCGACCGCTTCGTGGGTTGCGCCTCGGCCACGCGAGCGCGCTGCAGTGTGCGGACCCCGAACAGGCCCCGGGTGATCGCTGGCCGTCGGGGCGCTGCGAGTTCGACCTGTCGGTCCGTGTTCCCGCCGACGGGGCCCCGACGCGAGCCGGGGTCATCGCAGGGGCGGTCGTGGTGCTGGCCGGGGGGCGAGAAGTGAACGCGTGGCCCATCGATCCGCCCGAGGTGCAGCCCGGGACCGAAGCCGTCGTCCGCATGCGGCTCGAGCCCAGCGTGACCGAGGCGGTACCCCTGACCACGCCGGTCATGCTGCGCTGGCGACGGGATCGGCTCTTCGGGGATACGCTGGTGCGCTCGTGGCCGATCCAACCCCGGTGACGGCACGACCCTCCGTCAATACGGGCAGTGGGCGGTGCGCGGCTGGACCCCGGGCTCGAGGCAGTAGGTCTCCGCTTCCCGTCGGTCGGTGGCGACGCCCACCCAGCCGTTCTCACCCGCCCGCAGCTCGAGGGTCCGAACTTCGTCGATCGGACCATGCAGCGCTTCGACCGTGTAGGAGCCTGCAGGTAGGCCTTCGAAAGCGAAGCGACCCTCGTCGTCGGTCATGATCTCGTGCTGCTCTTCGAAGCAGGAGCAGGTCAGGAGCACGAGTCCCGAACCGAGCGGCGTGCCCTGGCGCGAGTCGATGAGCTGGCCCGAGATTCGCCCCGGGTCGCGACCGACATGCAGGACACTGTCGGGGTCGGGCGTACCGGGGGTCCGCACGGGGTCCGGCAACAGTGGCGTGGCGCATGCGAGCCCGAGGCAGCCTACGAGCACGGTCCATCGGGGGAGCACGGGATCAATGGTAGTCGGTCGACGCTCCGCTGCCGCGGGGTCGCGCGGTCCTTGGGATGAATTGCCTGCCAACGCAGGCCGGGCGCGGTGGCGTGGGGTTTCGCGGTGATCTTCGGGGCGTTTGCGCCTGCGCCGAGTTCGGAGGCCAGCGTCGACTGAGTGATCGGTCACGCCGGCGCAGACGTTTGCCCGCGGGACGTTGTTGGGGGACCGCGCGAACGCGCAGCTCGACTGTGCGGCGGCGGACCGAACCTTCGGTGCGCTTGCTCTGCCACACATCGGAGGCCCTCAATCACCGCCTGCATTTTGGCTATGCTCCGGCCGATGCGTTCGATCGTCGCGTTCTACGGGGACCTCAACTGCCCGTTTTGCTTCGCCACGAACGAGCGTCTTCATGCCCTCGGGGTGGCCGACAAGGTGGAGTGGCGCGGGCTTCAGCACGAGCCCTACCTGCCCATCCCCGCGCGACCCACCGAGCGTTCGACCCGAGAGCTCGCCGAAGAGATCGAGCGACTTCGAGTCCGCGCCCCGGACATCGAGATCCGCGTGCCGTCGTTTCGACCCAATAGCGGCCCGGCCACGGCCTTGGTCGCGGCGCTCGCCCGCGACAAACCCCGCCTGGCTCGAGCGCTGCGCCGAGTGACCTTCCGGGCGCTGTGGCTCGAGTCGAAGGACATCTCCCAGCGCGAGGTGCTCGAGGCTGCGCTCGCGGAGGTCGGGGGCCGATGGCCGGTGTGGAACTCCCCCGCGTCGTTGATGGCGCAGTGGCAGGAAGAGTGGGAGCAGGGGCCCTTCGATCGTCGCATCCCCGCGCTTCGCACGGGCAGCGGCGGCCTGCATCTCGGCTTGCAGGACCCCGAGGCCCTGTTCGCGCTCATCGAGAGCGACCGCAACTCGGCTGCGACTGACGACGTCTGCGAGCCTCGCTGAACGGAGGTGCTCAGCCCTGAGCGGGAGGCTCGGCTGCGGCCGCGCCGTTGGATTGAGCCGCGGCGAGCTTGGGCACCTTGCGGACGTAGGCGAGCGCCCGAAGGACCCGCACGGCCCATAGCGCGGCCGGCATCAGCAGCAGCGCCACCAAGGGCACCAGCACTAGATCGGAAGGGCTCGGCACCGCCGTGTGATCGCCCGTGTTGCCCATCACCAGAATGATGAGCGTGCCGTACAGCCAGGGCACCACGAGGATCCAGATGACCGCGACACCTCCGCGCAGCCACAGGCTTCCGACGTCGCGGAAGCTCTGGCCCTCGTGGAAGCGCGCCCGCAGGATCTTGTGCGTGGTGCCCAGAAACGAGATGGCGGCGGCGAGGTAGACGGCCAGGCACATCACCACCAACAGCAGCGCGCCGCCCAAGGTGCCGTACAGGACCCACGGCGAGGCATCCGCGAGCAGGATGTAGAACACCCTGAGCAGGGTGTAGTTCATCAGCACTTCGATGAACGGTTCGATGGCGAGGGCCAAGAAGAACCCGGTCACGAAGATCACCCCGAAGGCGATGCCCAGGTAGGGCAGCAGCACCTTGAGCTCGGCGGTGATGGTCTTGGTGGCGCGCGCGACGATGCCCTCACCGCCGCCCTGAGCCGCATGCACGGGGGCCATGGCGATGGTGACGAGGGTCTCCCGAAGCGGCAGGAGGTAGAGGATCACCGCGATGATCGACATCACGATCGGCACGTAGCCCATGACCCAGTCCACCCGCCGATAGGCGTCGAAGATCGACTGGTAGACGCCGACCTGCTCCTGGACCAGGCGCGCGTTGTAGACGATCTTCGAGCTCTCGACTGCGCTCTTGGTCTCCGCGAGGCGGTCGAGGTAGAGCTGGATCTCGGGCTCGCGAAGCTGCTTGGCCCAGTGCGAGGAGATGTAGGCGGCGAACGCTTCGTAGCGGCGCAGGTCACCCTTGGCGAGTTCTTTGCCCGCCTCGACCGCTTCCTTTCCCGCGGCCGCGGCCTCGGTTCCGACCTCTTTGGCTTTGGCCGCCACCGCATCGCGATTGGACTCGACCTCGTCGATCACCTCTTGCAGCGGGGTGCGGATGAAGTCGAGGTGAGCCGCGGACATCTCGGAGAAGCGCTTGCGGCTCTCCTCGCGCTCGAGCACGTCGAAGAGGCCGTTGACCACCACCAGCTTGGGGCTGGTGTTCTCGATCATGAAGCCGCCCTGCACCGACTTGGTGACCAGCAGGGTCACGCCGAGCAGGCCGATGGTGATGACGAAGGTGAACGCCGCAATGACGCTCGACTTCCACATCTGTGCCGCGGGGACGTTGGGGTACTTGCTGCGCAGGCCCAGCGGCATCAGCAGGATGCCGATGAAGCCCAGCGCGGCGAGCCCAGCCAAGAACTTCCAGATGTAGCCGAACGCGCGCGACAGCGAGGCTTCTTCCTTGGCGCGGAGCCGATCGATGATCGCCGTGCGTACCTTCGGGTACCACTCCGCCAGTCGATCGGTACTGATGAACGCGGGGTTGGCCAGCGGGTTTTGGCGAGCCGAGTCTTCGATGCAGGTCAGGACCTTCTCGGCCGCTTCGATGGACGCGGGCAGCTCTTGCGCTCCGCACCCGGCACCGAGGATCTCGATCGACAGCTCGGGCAATGTCAAGAAGAGCTTGGAGAACCGAGCCTTGAATCGCGCGGTGGCTTTTTCGTCCTCACCGCTGGAGAGGGCATCGGTCACCATGTCGGCCAGGGCGGCCACCTCGTTGAGCTCGGCCGCGACCTCGGGGTAGCGCTGGAAGCACTTGCGAAGCTCGTCGAGGGAGGTCTTGCCCTCCCCACACTTGGCGCGCATGGCCTTGAGCTTCTTGACGGTGAAGCTTCCCATGAGGCCGCGGTAGTGCAGGTACAGCTTGGGGTGGAACGCCTTCTTCTTCTTGCGCTGAATCGACAGGTACACCGTGGTGACCACGGGGTCTTCGACCATGCACTGGGCGAAGCGCTCTTGCCGGCTCTCGGGGTCGATGTCGGACAGCGATTGCTCGATCACGCAGTCGTCCCAGTCGACGTCGGTGTTCTTGGAGCACTCTTGCACGTGGCCGCCGAGGCGCGAGGCGACCCAGCCGCTCCAGGCGTCGCCCTCGGCCGAGCACCGACCGGCGATGTCTTCGATGCGCTGCTTGCCGAGCCCGACGGGCAGGTCGATGTCCATGCCGCCGAGGAGCCACTGGGCCACCGCGCCCTTGGACATGCCCGACACCGCGCTCTTGACCGCGTCGCTTTGGAGGCACGCCTCGAGGGCGGCGAGTTCGGTCTGGGGGCAGGCGTCGCGCAGAGCCTTGCGGAACAGGTTGATCGCCGCGTTGGGCTCGATGCGGTCCTCTTCGGGCAGGCCTTCGCCGACGTCTTGGTCGAGCTCGATGAGGTCGGCGAGGGCTTCGAGTTCCTCGTCGCTGAGGTCGTCGAGCTGCTCCTCCGAGGCGCCATCGAGGAGCTCCATCAGGTCGGTGTCGTCGCCCTCGGCCTCGTAGTCGTAGGGGTCGAAGTATTCCTCGTCCAGCTCGGCCTCGAGGTCCTCGTCTTCGTCCCACCAGGCTTCGAGGTCTTCACCACCGTCCTCGCCTTCGAGAAGGTCTTCGGCGAACGGATCGTAGTAGGCGTCATCGTCGACGAATTCGAAATCCTCGTCGAGGACGTCCTCGTCCGCGGCGAAGTCGAAATCTCCCTCGTCGAGGTCACCGTCGTTGATGTCGCGCTCGCTCCCGTCTTCTTCGGGGTCGAGGTCGCCGTCGTCGTCTCCGCCGTCTTCGACGGGGTCGAGGTCGCCGTCGCCATCGTCGTCTCCGCCGTCTTCGACGATGTCGAGGTCGCCCTCGTCTCCGTCGTCTCCGTCGTCTCCGTCGTCTTCTTCGGCACCTGCGGGGTCCAGGTCGGCGTCACCGTCGTCCTCTTCGCCTCCACCGGGGTCGAAGCCGTTGCCCCCGTCATCTTCTTCGCCGTCGCCAGGGTCGAAGCCGCCGTCTCCGTCATCACCTCCGCCGCCTCCAGGGTCGAAGCCGTCACCGCCGTCGTCGTCTTCGCCATCGCCGGGATCGAAGTCGCCGTCGTCGTCGCCTCCGCCACCGCCGGGGTCGAAGCCGTCACCGCCGTCGTCGTCCTCGCCACCGGGATCGAAGCCGCCGTCGTCTTCCTCCCCGAAGTCATCCTCTCCGGGCTGGGTCGCGAGGGAGGTCGCCGCCATGCCCAGTCGTGGGCTCAGCAGGAACAACAGCGTAATGGCGAGGGCAGGCAAGCCCAGCCGTTGCTGCAGTCGTCGTCGGAAGAGTGTCTCGTTGTATGGGGAGGTGCGCATCACTGGTCAGCGATCGTGGTGGGAACCGAGGGGCGGGGCTCGGCGACCGCGACAGTGTGGAGAAAGTGGCACTAGGACCAAGAGCAAAAACAGAACCGTCGTTTTGACTCGTTTCGACCCGAAGAAGCCTTCGAGCCATCGCACTCGTTCCTCAGCGAGCTAGCGTTTTGCGCAACCCCAGCCGGTCGAAGTCGCCCGGATACCAATCTTCGAATGTGCAGAAGATCTCGTAGTCGTGCGCGAGGAAGAAGGTCGGACTTTGATATCCGGCCATCCACAACGACACGGACTCGATGCCCAAAGTGGCAATGTGGCGTTCCATGCCATCGAGCAGGGCGGTGCCCAGGCCTCGCCCGCGGTGGCTGGACTCGACGAAGAGGTCGGTCAGTACGAACCAACGGTTGTAGCCCTCGCCCTCACGCAGCGCGAGCCCGCTGACGCAGCCCACGAAGTCTCCTCCCGCCAGGGCGACGAGACCGTAGCGTTCGTGGGATTGAGGGGGGTTACCGAACGCTCGCGCATGTTCGACGAATCCCTCTGCGATGCGATGGCTCTCGGTTTCGGTCATCGCTCGTTCGACCAAGCGAAGTGATCCGGGGAAGGCCGAGGCCGGGACGTCGGTCGTCGTCGGTGGGGTCAGGGCCTTTCGGAAACCGACCTTCGAGTCGCCCGAGCAGAACTGATTCTCCAGCTCATAGCACCGGGTGTAGCCCTGGCGAGCGTAGAAATCCGGCGCTTCGTAGCCGGCAGTCCGCGTCCAGATCCGTCGGGCACCCCGCGACCATGCGCGGGCTTCGATGGCGCGCAGCATCAGCGCTCCGAGCCCACGCTTGCGGTAAGGGACCTCGAGGAACAGCTCTTCGAGGTAGGCCCAGCCATTGGGTTGGGCATGGTGGTACAGCTCCGCGACCGCACAGCCGACGAAGGCCTCGCCGTCGAGCAGCACGACGGTGATTCGGTTCGAGTCGACCAGGACGCTGCCGGAGGCGATTGCGTGCCGTCGTCCGCCTTCGATGCGGCGGGCGAGCTCCGCATCCGTCAGGTCGCGCAGGACCACGCGCGCGTCGGTCATCGGCGTCGTTTCGCGTTGGCTTCGAGCAGGGCGATGCCGGCCAAGGCCGAGGAGCAGCCCACGAGCACCGCGAGGGCGTTCAGCCACAGAGGGTTCGACAGGCCGATCGCGCGTCCGAGGATGCACATCGTGGTCAACGCGATGCCTCCGCCGAGCAGCAGGACCGCGAGCCAGGGGGCGTTGTCGCGTTGGCGACGAACGAGTCGCCGAATGCCGGCGACCAGGCCGATGCCCAAGCCGATCATCGCGACGAGGAAGAGCAGGCCTTGCATGGACATCGAACGGTAGCAGAGCGGCAGTCCGGGTGCATTGACGGGGTCGTCGGCGGCTTGCGAGCATCCTTGCCGTGGCTCGCCGTCGTTCGCTTTTTATGCTCTCGGTCGCCGTGTTGTTCGGGTGCAGGGCCGAGTCCGAGTCCGTCGAGCCGGAGGTCACGCCCGAGGTCGAGGCCCCGCCTCCCGTCGAGGCACCGCCGGTCGTCCGGGTCGAGCCACCGCCCCGGCTGGAGTACGAGTTCACCGCGGTCGACCCGGTCGACGAGCCTGCGGAGGTCATCGAGTTTCGCGACGTCGTGGTGACTCCAGACGGGGAGCGTGGCTTTGCAGTGGGGCGGGCCACGTTCGGGGGCAGGGCCGTCTTGCTCGAGCTGAACGAGGGCCGATGGGCGGCGGGGACGTTGCCGACGCTGCCATCGGGCGCTCAGCTCACCGACGTGGTCACCGATGAGACGGGGCGTCATGCCTGGGCCATCGGCGTGGCGTTGGCGAGCGACGTGACGCCGCTCGTGCTGCGTCGCGACGACGCCGTTTGGTCGATGGACGAGGCTGCGCTCGCCGTGCTCGCGGCGATGAGTCCCACCGCCACGCCGTCAGCCATCGCGTTGACGCCCGATGCCCGCGATGGCTGGCTGTTCGGCGGAGACTTCTCGGAGGAGCAGATGCGCTACGTCGGCGCCTGTGCACGCTTCGACGGCCAGACCTGGACCCTCCATCCCGCGCCCGACCATCAAGAGGTCTTTGCGGTGTGGATCAGCCGAGACGGCACGCAGGGCTGGGCCGCGGGGCGGCGAGCAGGGGCCATGACCTTGAGCGACGGACGCTGGACGCAGACCGAGGTGCTCGCCGACCGGTCGACGGTCGGGGTGTGGTTCGACGACTCCGGGCGCGAGGGCTGGGCCGTGGGCAACCACATCAGCCGCTTCGAAGAGGGATCATGGGCCACGGTGCTGCCCGAGCAGCAGGAGTACTACCCCGGGCTGTGGTTCCATCCCACGGGGGCGACCGGCTTCATCGTGGGCGAGCCGGGGCGCGGGGCGGGTCTCGGCTCGCGGTGGATCGACGGACAGTGGGCGCCGCTGACCCACGAGCTGCTCGCGGCGCAGCAGAACTACGCGGTCGCGCTCTCGGAGGATGCAACGCAAGGGTGGATCGTGGGCAACGGAAACCTGATCCACATGGTCGGCACGCCGCCGTGATGCTCAGGGAGCGGGCGGCGGTGCGAGCTGGCAGGCGGCCCCTCCCGCGGGGGTCCAGTCGGCGCAGGTCGCCCCGCAGGTACCGCAATCGGTCTCCACGGTTGCTCCGTCCCGGCAGCGGACGAGCAGCTCGCCGTCGCACCATGCGAGGTCGCCCGCACCTTCGCAGAGGTCTTCGGGCGCCTCGACGCAGGTGAAGCCGGATTCGCCCTGGCGCTGACCACAGCGCTCATCCGCGGCGCAGGGCTCCACCTCGAGGTGCCCGTCGACGCAACGGATGGCCGAGCCTCGTCCGCAGACTCCCTCGGCGTCGATGCCCTCGCAGCCGCGCGTCTGGTCGGCGCGCTCGCGCCATTCGAAGGGCCACCAGTCCGCGAGCACGTCGACGCGGGTGTAGTGGTCGTCCTGCAGGCAGGAGGCGTGCCCGGAGTCGAGCAGCCCGACGACCCGGACCCGTCCGGCGTCATCGCGAGCGAGCAAGGGTCCGCCCGAGTCTCCCCCGCAGGCCCCGCTGAAGCCTCGTCCGTGGACGACGACGGTGGTGGGCTCGAGGACGACGATGGGCTCGACGGCAAAGTACAGCCGACCGACTTCGAACGATTCGGTCGACCCGTACCCAGCGAGCTCGACCGTGGTATCGAGCCAGCCGTCGTGCAGCGCGTCACCGAGCAGCGGGATCGGGTCGAGGTCCGCCCCCAACGCATCCGGGTCGATGGAGAGCACGGCCACGTCGAGCTGCGGGTGGACGATGGCGGAGACGACCCCCGTGTCCGGGCGCTCGGGAGTCCAGTAGCCGACGCGGAGCCGATCGGCGGTTGCCGGGTCGATGCAGTGCCCGGCGGTGAGCACGATGCCGGGCCTCACCACGACGCCGCTGCAGATCGTCTCACGGTCGGGTGGATACACGGCGACTAGGGCCGCGAGCTGCTGCGGCCCGAGACCGAGGCTCGGCGACTGCTCGACCCCGTGGTAGATGCGCGGCGCTTGGCATTGGTCTTCGACGACGGTCGATCGGTCGTCGCAGCCGAGGGTCGTGGCGGCTATCGTCGTGACGAGCAACGCCGTCGCCCATGCCTGGTGTCGACGCATACCCATCTCAACCGCGCAGGGGATCACCTGCATGGGCGCCCAGGACTGCGGTGAAAGGGCCTGAAATGTCGCGCCGGGAGGGCCGTGTTGGGCGGGCAATCATGCGTATGGGTCATGTTCCCGATGGGCGCCGAGCGGATCACTCGGAATGCACGGGCACCGATTCGCGCCGCCAAGACCCGCGAGCGTCCGCATGTAGCACCGTTTTCGGCCCATTTGCGGAGGCGGCTCGGCAGTACGATGGGCGCACTCATGCCGGCCAAGTCACGCTCCAAGAAGAAATCGTCTCGCCGAGGTTCCGCCAAGTCGTCAGGCGTCGAACGAGAGATCACGAGCTTCGCGATCCATCCCGCGATCGGCGTGGCCCGGGTGGGGAATGCCCCCAAGCAGTACTTCTTGGCGCCGGAGGCTCCGGGCATGCTGCCCGACCCCGACGGCCCCGTGCCGGGTCGCGAAGACGACTGGCGCCCCGGCTACAAGGACGACGAAGGACGCATCAAGCGGCAGGCCTGTCGCTTTCGCATCTATGGTCTCGATGCTCGCGGGCGCGTGGTCAAGGAGATCACCGCGGACGATGCCCATATCGAGTGGCGGGTCCATCTCGCCGCTCGCAAGGCGGCTTGGTACCAGTTCAACAATGCGATGGACCTTGGCGAGCACGCCAAGGAAGCGTTGATGCGCAACGCCGGCACCGACCGGAAGAAGCTCGCCATCACGCCTCCGCCCGCGTCGATCTCGGGCCGCAACACGAACGCCAGCGGCGGCGACCGGAGCTGCCGCATCGCCGGTCGTATCATGGGCAAGTACCCGGCGGTCCTCGGCGAGCTCCGTAGCGATGACAAGGGGCGACTCGTGGTCTTGGGTGGGCCCGGGGACGCCAACAGCTTCACCGGGTTCATCAACCCCATCACCACCTTCGCCAACAACGAGGGCTGGTACGACGACATCGCCGACGGGCCCGTGCGGGCGACCGTGCGTCTCAAGGGCAGCCGGCAGAAGCACGAGGCCGAGCCCGCCTTCGTGGCCACCACGCCGCCCAACTACGGGCCCGGCCTGCTCGGAGTGGTGACCATGTACGACGTGGCCCTCGACCTGTTCCACCGCGAGTCGGTCGGCGGCGAGCCCCCCATCCCGCTGCCGGAGCGGCCGTCCTTTGCCCGGCACATCTACCCGATCTTGGAGCGGCTGGTGAACACCCAGTGGGTCAACGACGGGTTCTTCGTGCTGTTCGGAGACGGGTCCGCGGCCGACTTCACCACGCCCGAGCGATTGCGGCGGTTGTCGACGTTGGGCAACACTCCGGCGCAGCGACGGCAGCACGAGCGAGCGCGGCAGGCCGTGTTCGCGTGGTTCCGCGATCCGGCGTCGACCAAGCCCGAGCCGGCCGAGGTCCCACCCTTCTACGGCGATGCGTTCGGGGATTTCTCGGGCCTGCCCAACGACGAGCTCGCCGTGACCCACACGCAGTACGGCTGGCTGCAGCAGTGGGCCAAAGGCGACTTCGACGAGGACTTCAGGCGACCGCGCAAGCCGGTGCCGCTCGAGTCGCTGGCGATCGCCAAGCAGCCGCACGCGCTCGACCGAGCCCACCTCGAGGACATCCTCGGTGGCCCCTTCCACCCGGGGATCGAGATCACGTGGACCATGCGTCGCGCCAGCATGTGGAAGGCGCCCTTCCGCCTCAACGTGCTGCCCGAGGGCCAGCAGCCCCGCGACGACTTCGGGCCGATCTTGCGACCCGATGTCTGCCTCGGCCCCGATGGCCCGCTCAACGCGAGCGGCCCGGGCAGCCTGACGCGCTGGATGGGGACGCCGTGGCAGACCGACTCGGCGAGCTGCCTGTCGGGCTACGACGCCTCGTACTACCTGCCCTTGCCCAGCTTCTGGGCGGCGCGCATTCCCAACCAAGTCCTCAGTCGTTTTTCGTACGAAAAGAGCATCGACCCCGCGGGGACACCGGTGCAGCGCCAGCGCTTCTTCAGCCAGCGCTCCGATTGGCTGCGCGATCTGGCGCCCAGCGGTAACGCCCGGCGGCAGGACATGGTCGAAAACTGGTGGAAGCTCGGCATCGTGGTGCCGATGCCGGCTCCCCGTGGGCGGCAGCGGATCGTCGACGGCACCAAGGTGTGGATCGAGTCTGGGCGCAACGCCCAGTTCACGGTGAACGACCCCACCCGCAAGATGGTCGAGCGAGCGCAGGAGCAGGTCGGGCCCGCGCTGGACGGCAAGGGGACCGAGCAATCCCACGTCGCGCTCGCCCAGCGCGAGCCTCCCGAGGGCGAGGACGCCCGCACCGTGCACATCGCCAATCGTCGCCGGGTCTACGGGCGTAGCGACCGTTGAGCCGCAGCGTTCCCAAGGTCATCGTCCTCGGCGGGGGTCCGGCGGGGGCGGTGGCGGCCATGGTGCTGGCCCGGGGCGGTGTCGAGGTCGCCGTGTTCGAGGCCAGCGCGGGCCCAGAGCCCAAGATCGGCGAGAACCTGCCGCCCGCGCTGCGACCCTTGCTCGAGCGACTGGGCCTCTCGTCGCTGCTCGAGGCGGCGGGGCATGTGCGATGCCACGGGCACCGCTCGGTGTGGGGCGGCGACGAGCCGGTGGAGGAGGACTTCTTGTTCGGGACCTTCGGCTCGGGGTGGCACCTCGATCGGGCGCGGTTCGAAGGCATGCTGGCCGAGGCCGCGGTCGAAGCGGGCGCGCGCTGGGGCTGGGACCATCACGCGGTGGATGCTCGCTGGAGCGCGGGGCGGTGGACCCTGGAGGTCGAAGCTCCGTCGGCGCTCATCGAGGTCCAGGCCGACTTCGTGATCGATGCGACGGGGCGTCCCGCTCGGTTCGCCCGCGGCGCGGGAGCGCGACGTCGGCAGCTCGACAAGCTGGTCGGGGTGGCGGTGACCCTGGAGTCGCCCGCGGGAGCCTCGGCGTTGGCTCTCGACGGGTTCACGCTGGTGGAGGCTCGGCCCGATGGGTGGTGGTACACGGCACCGCTCGCGGGGGAACGAGCGGTGGCGATGTTCATGACCGATGGCGACCGCTTGAGCGCCAGCGGGCTGCGTAGCGCCGAGGGCTGGTCGGCGGCGCTGCGAGAGACGACCCAGACCCGTGGGCGGCTCGACGGGGCCTTCGACCTCGTCTCCGTCGAGCCCCGGGTCATGCCGGCCGGCAGCGCCTGGCTCGAGCACGCGACGGGGCCGGGATGGCTCGCGGTGGGCGACGCGGCGATGGCCTTCGACCCGCTGTCCTCGCACGGCATGGGCTCGGGCATGACCACGGGCTACTACGGAGCGTGTGCGGTGGCCGAGCACCTCGCCGGCAATCCCGATGCCCTGGAGACCTACGAGGTGCTGGTGCACGGGATGTTCGACGACTACCTCGAGCGGCTGCACCAGCACTACCGACTCGAGCAGCGGTGGCCGAGCGCGCCCTTCTGGTCGCGTCGCCACCACCCCATGGCCCGGGCCACGGCCTAGCTCGTGGAGTCGAAGGCGGCGCGGACGTGCTCTTCCGCCTTGAGAGCGCGGTACGAGACCGTCTTGATCGACACGTCCAGGAGCGCCGCAGCCTCTTCGAGCGACAGCCCTTCGACCTGGCGGAGCACGAAGGCGTCGCGTTTGTCGGCATCCAGGCCCCGCAGCGCTCCTTCGAGGGTCCGCAGCAGCTGGGGCTCGCCCGCATCCCCTTCGGCGAGCTCGGCTGACTCGTTGCGGCTGCGCCAGCGTCTCCATAGGCCCCGTCGTCGCTGCTGGGAGCGACGGTGGTCGCGAAGCAGGTTGTAGGCGATCCCGTGGAGCCACGAGCCCATCGCGTCCGGGTCCTTCACCGTATCGAGTCGACGCAAGGCGACGAGGAAGGTGTCCTGAGTGAGGTCGCGCGACAGGTCGGCGTTGCCCGTGAGCCAGTACAGCCGTTGGTTCACCGCCGACGCGTGCGTCTCGTACAGCTCCCGGAGCGCATCGTCACCTTCGGTGGTGGCTTCGGGGGCAGGGGCCGGCACGGCCACGAGCTTGGGGGCGGCGCTCATCGTGGACCCCCGACGTTCGTGGTGGGTCGTGGTTCATCGAGCGGCCGCGCTCGTTTGTCTCCCATGCGGAAGCCTCGGGCGCGATACAGCGAGGGCTCGGGCCTCGAGCCCTGGCGGACGTCGTGCGCCGCTCCAGTGCCGACCCAGCCGACGCGCCACAGGCCCGAGACATGGTTGGGGAGGGCCAAGCCGACCACGCTCAGCCCCATGAGGGCGACGAGCAGGAGGCGGGCCAAGCGGGCGCCGCGGCGACCCAGAGGCGGTCGATCGGGGGTCTTGTCACCGAACGCGGAGGCCAGGATCGGTACCGACAACAACACCTGCACCGCCGCCGTCGTGGCGAGCATGGCCGCCACGGGGAGCGACAAGGACAGCGACTCGCCCAGGGCCAAGGCCGCGATGGCGACATTGGCGAGGATGTTGAGCAGCAACGCCCAGGTTCGCAGGCGCACGATGCCCCAGGCGGCGATTGCCATGATCAGGCCACACCACAGCGGAGGGGTGAGGACCATGCGCATCGCGGCGAGGGGAACGATGAACTCGAGCCCTACGCCGGGGGGAGGCCCGGCGACGAAGATCTGCGCGTTGTCGACGATCCCGGAGAAGAGCAGGGTCTGCGCGTCGGCCATGGCCATGACCGCGGCGAGCAGCAGGTGCCCGCGAAACGCCAGCGGCCGGAAGGACCCGCTCGACAGCCCGAGCCCGCGGCCTCGCAGCGCGAGCAGGGTGATGCCCGCCCCGATGGCGATGGCCGGGCCCGTCCAGCTGAAGACGCGCAGGCCCCAGGTCGAGACGACGACCCCGATGAGCAGGCTCGACCACGCCACGGCGCGCACGAACATCTGGCGGCCGAGATCGCGGGTGGAGAGGTTGCCGATCGCCCAGAACAACATGAGCATCGGCAGCAACACGGCGAAGGCTCGCCCGTGGATGGGGCTGAGGATCACCAGATCGAGCACGGCCATGACGACGAAGCCGAGCGCCGACAGGCTCAGCCCGGCCCGGGCCCAGGCCGCCTGTCGGGCGTCGGGCATCTGCGGATCGAGCCCCTGGTCACGCCCGCGGAGCACCTGCTCCACGGGTGCGGGCTCGATGGATCGGGTTTTCAGCAGCTGCAGTGCGCGGTCGTAGCTCACGGGTTCCTCCTCATTTCGACGACCTGGTGGTGCGAGGAGGGGCTGATTCTCAACCGCGACGAAGAAAAAATCACATCGCGACGCGTGAGATGCGCTGGGCGGCTACCGCATGCCGGGGGCTTCGTGCTGGGTCTGCTCGACGTACTCCCGATAGCCGCCGCCGTAGGTCTGCACCTGCCCCGGCGTCAGCTCGACCACGCGATTGCTGAGCTCGGACAGGAACTGCCGGTCGTGCGAGACGAAGATCATCGTGCCCTGGAAGTCGGCCAGGGCGCGCGTGAGCATCGCCTTGGTGTCGAGGTCGAGGTGGTTGGTCGGCTCGTCCAGCACCAGGAAGTTCGGGGGGCGGAAGAGCATCTTGGCCAGGACCAGGCGGGCCTTCTCGCCCCCGGAGAGCACCCGGCAGCGCTTGTCGACGTCGTCCCCGGAAAAACCGAAGGCGCCCAGCAGGTTGCGGAGCGAGCCCTGGGTGGCGAGCGTGTGCTCGCGTTCGACCTCCTCGAGCACGGTCAGGTCGGGCTGCAGCAGCTCCATCGCATGCTGGGCGAAGTACCCGAGCTTCACGCTGGCGCCGATCTCCACCGCGCCCTCATCCGGCTTGGCATGGTCGGCGATGAGCTTGAGCAGCGTGGACTTGCCCGCGCCGTTGACCCCCATCACGCACCAGCGCTCGAGTCGGCGCACGGTGAAGTCGAGGCCGTCGTAGACGATCTTGTCGCCGTAGCGCTTGTGCACGCCGCTCAGCTTGGCGACGTCGTTGCCCGAGCGCGGCGGGGTGGAGAACTCGAACTCGATGACCTTGCGTCGCCGCGGCGGCTTGACCTTGTCGATCTTGTCGAGCTTCTTGACCCGTGACTGGACCTGCGCGGCGTGGCTGGCCCGGGCAGCGAACCGATCGATGAAGGCCTGCTCCTTGGCGAGCATGGCCTGTTGTCGGGCGTACTGGGCTTCGTGCTGAGCCGCGGCCAGGTCGCGCTGGCGCTCGTAGAACCCGTAGTTGCCCGCGTAGGTGGTCAGCGTGCCGCCGTCGATCTCGACGATCTTGGTGACGAGCCGATCGAGCAGCTCGCGGTCGTGGGAGGTGATGACCAGCGCGCCCGGGTAGTCGCGGAGGAACCGCTCGAGCCAGAGGATCGACTCGATGTCGAGGTGGTTGGTGGGCTCGTCGAGCAGCAGGACCTGCGGGCGCATCAGCAGGATCCGGGCGAGGGCGACCCGCATCTTCCAGCCCCCGGACAGCTCCCCGACGTCCTTGGCGACCACCTCGGGCGAGAACCCGAGGCCGGCCAGGATCTCTTGGGCGCGGGCGTCCAGCTCGTAGCCGCCCAGCTCGTCGAAGCGGGGCTGCACCTCGCCGTAGCGGGCCACCAGCGCGTCGAGCTCGTCGACCCGGTCCGGATCGGCCATCGCGTGCTCGAGCTCGTGCAGCTCCGCTGCGAGCTGTGAGACCTCGCCCGCGCCCGCCATGGTCTCTTCGAGCACCGTGCGGCCCGACATCTCGCCGACGTCCTGATCGAAGTAGCCCACGGTGAGCGTGCGCTCCACCGAGACCGTGCCTTCGTCCGGGCTCTCCGTGCCCATGATCATGCGGAAGATGGTGGACTTGCCCGCCCCGTTGGGCCCCACGAGTCCGATCTTTTCCGAGCGGAAGACACCCATCGACGCCTCGACGAGGAGGAGCTGCGAGCCGTGTCGCTTGGAGATGTTGCTGAGCGTAATCACCGGTCGCGCGCATCCTACACCGTCTACGAGGACGGACGAGGAGCGCTATGACCGGGTGTCGACACGGGGGTGAGTGAGGCGGCGCAGCAGTCGTTCGCCCGGTCCGGCGCCGAAGCGAGCGAGCCACGGCCCGCTCATCGCGATCTGGAAGAGCACGAGCATCACGGCGACCGTCATCGCTTCGGTCGCGCCGCGTCGTCCCCACTGGCCCAGGCCGATGCCGTAGAAGAGCACGGCCATCGCGAGCGACTGGGTCAGGTAGTGGGTCAGCGACAGCCGCCCGGCGGCCCGCAGCGCCTTCGTGACGACGCCCCCCCGACTCAGCATCGGCCACAGCAGGGTGGCCCAGGCGAGGCTGCCGAGGGGAATGGCGACTGCGTAGACGAGGTCGCGGAGCACACCGAGACCCGAGGGCGGATGCGCGGGCACGCTGGCCATGGCACCGAGGACCAGGTTGGCGAAGACGGCGAAGAGCACGAGCGCGAGCCGAGGGCGACCCCGAAGCGTGGGCCGTAGCCGCACCCCGAGCATGCCGAGGATGAACAGCCCCAGCAGCCGAGGGAAGCGGCCAGAATCGACAGCGAGGACCCAGCGTTGCTCGACGAAGGCCCAGTTGGCGGTGAGCAGCTCGGCGTAGTTGCCCGTGCCGAAGACCGGGAGCAGCTCGGCCGGCCCGTGTCCGAGCCCGGGTGGGGAGGGGGCGTCGGCGAGCCGTTCGAGTACGAATCGCGCGAGGCTGAGGACCACGGGCAGGGCCAGGCACACGAGCGCGGCGATGGCCAGGCGTCGGGTCGGCCAGCGACGGAGCCAGTACAGCGGGAGGGCTGCGACGGCGTAGAGGCTGATGATGTCGCCGAACCACAGCAGGCTGGCGTGGGCGCAGCCGATCAGCAGCAGGGCCAGCAAGCGACGTCGCACCACCGCGGCCACGTCGAGCCCGCGCGCCTGGGCCGAGTCGGTCATGAGGGCGAAGCCCGCCCCGAAGATGAGCGAGAACAGCCCGTAGAACTTGCCGTCGACCAGCACGTGCAGCGAATGCTCCACCACGCCGTCGATGGCGGGCGCGGCGAAGAGGGCCCGTTGCTCTGGTCCGGTGACGGCATAGCCGGAAAACCACATCACGTTGCCCAGCACGATGCCGGCCAGGGCGAAGCCGCGAAGGGCATCGAGCGCGTCGATACGCTCGCTCATCCCGGCCCCCGGGGCGTACGCCACCACCACAGTCCATAGATGGTTGCGCCGAACAAGGGCAGTGCGACCAGGATGGCCAAGACCGCGTCCACGCCGACCTCGTCCCAGACGACGCCCAGTACCAGCGGGCAGGCGATGGCCGAGGCACTCCTCACCGCGTCTTGGAGGGCCAGCATCCGCCCCTTGGCCGCGGCCGAGACCCGCGTGGAGACGAAGGTCGGGATCACGATCGATGCGACGATCTCACCCAGGGTCCAGACTACGGTGCACAGCAGCAGCGCGGCGATGGATTGACCGACCGCGAGGATCGTCAGGCCGCTGCCCCACAGCAGGGCGGCCATCACCATCATCGCCGCCTCGTTTCGACCTCGGATCAAGCGCTCGATGGGGAAGCTCAGGGCCAGGATGCACGCGGCGTTGATCGAGTACACCACGCCGACGAACACCAGGGCCCGGTCGAAGGTCGTACCCACCAGGATCGGCACTGCGTACTCGAGGCCCATGAGCGGCGCGACGACGAACAGGCTCGCGAGGCAGAACCCGGTGGTGAGCGGGTGGCTCGCCCACACGCGCACCACCGAGGTCGTGTCCTCGGCGGAAGCAGCACGCAGCGAGCCGAGCGCGGGCACGCCGAGCGCGATGAACCCCGCGCAGGCCGCCGACAGCGCGATGTCACCGATGAAGATCCATAGATAGGACGCCGTGGCGATGAGCCCCCCGAGCAGCGGGCCGAGCCCCATGCCCACGTTGATGCAGACATAGTTGACGGTATAGGCAAAGGGCCTCGTCGCCAGCGGGGTGAGGTCGGCGATGAGCGCATTGGCAGCCGGGGTGTACATGCCCGAGCCCGCCAGCGCGATGGCCAGCGCGAGCGCATACGCGGCGTCGGAGGGCAGCTCCATCGCGAGCAGGGCGAGGCCGACGATGTTGATGGCGATGGCTGCCAGCAGCGTGGGCCGACGACCGACGCGATCGGCGAGGTGCCCCCCGACAACGTTGCCCAGCAGCAGGCCGATGCCACCGGCCGCAATCACGCGACCGGTGGCGGCGAAGCTCATACCGCGCCCCTGAGATAGATAGATCGTCAGGTAGGGGACGACGAAGGTGCCGAGTCGCGTGGCGACCGTGCCCGCGAATAGATAGTGCAGCGGGCGCGGTAGCTGGCGCAGGCGCTCAAGCAAGGCTCGAATCCAGTCGGAGGGTGGCGAGCTGCCGGTTGTTCAGGGCGTTGTCGTCGGGGACGTGCCCCCCCGCCGCGATCCGCCCCAGGGCTTCACCTTCGCCGATATAGGCATCGATGGCTTCCCGCGAGGAGCTGCCCTTGAGGTCGCGGACGAGCTGGCCCATGAACACCTCGCCGAGCAGCGAGAGGCTGTAGCCGCTCGGCCCCACGACGACCAGGCCCTCGTGCACCAGCGCATCGAGCATGGACTCCTGCGCGGCCGACAACGCCCCACGTTCGCGCATGGCTTCCACCCGAGCAGTGGGAAGGCCTTCCCACCGCAGCGGAAAGGTCCATAGCGCCATGTCTCGCTGGTGGGCGGTCGAGCATTTGGGCAGGTATAGCGGAGGCTCACCCCGCTCGACCGCGGCACACCAGGCCGCGATGTCGACTTGGTTTTCCACCCGCACGCCGGGCAGGCTCGAGATGGCCTGGGGCCCCACGCCGAGCAGGAAGGTCTCGTACTGGCTGGCGCCGATGCACTCGTCTCCCGCCAGCCGAGCCAGGGTCGGTGCATCCATGCGCTGGGGGTCGACGTAGGTGTTGGTGCCGCGGCGGATCCACCCGCCGCGACGGAACGCGCCGTAGGTGGACAGCCGCATGAGCGCCTGGTCGAGCGGTGCGGGCGCGGGGGGAATGGCGCCCGAGCCGATGGCCGCGAGCAAAGCCGGCGCGGCCCCGGGCGTGAGCAGATAGGAGCTGATGGCGTTGATGCGGCCGTCGGTCATCAGCTCGTCGAGATCGTGGGCCACGCTCTCGCGAGTCTGTCCGGGCATCCCGGTGATGAGGTCGGCGTTGACCACCGGGATACGCCCGTCGATCCAGTCGAGCACGCGATCGAGGTGCTTGAGCGTCTTGGGCTGGCGCATCGCGGTGCGTACTGCGGGGTCGAGCGACTGCACGCCGAACGAGACCTTGGTGACGCCCAGGGCGACCAGAGCCTCGATGAACTGGAGCTTGGCGGTGCTCAGGGTCATCTCGACCGAGACCTCCGTGTGCTCGCCGAACCCGGGCAGCTCGCGAGCAGCCTGCACCACCGTCTCGATATGCGGCCCGAGTAGATCGGGGCTGCCTCCGCCGATGTTCACCGAGCGAATGGGGGCGCCCCGCATGGCGGTACGACCCCACAGGTCGCGCAGCTGCTGGACGAGCAGGCCGGCATAGCGCTCGGCCTGCGCCCAGTCGAGGCTGTTGCCCCCCGAGAATGCGCAGAAGCGACATCGCTGGGCGCAAAAGGGCACGTGGAGGTACAGGCGTAGCGACGACTCCGGCAAAGCGGGAGCGTTCTCGATGGCGTCGAGGACTCGCCTCGCCGTCATCGACGGATCGTCGGGTAACATCCAATAGTCGATCGTGTTGCGGGCGAGCGCGCCGTAGCGTGTCCCCAGCAACCGGTTGGCGGTTGGGCTCACGACCCGCTCATGTCGCGACCCGCCCGGTTCCTTGCACCCTAGATCGACAGAGAGTCGAAGGCGCGAGGCTCCGACAGCGGCGTGACTTCGTAGAGCACGTACTCGCCGAGCGTGCGGCGGAAGATCTGGTAGCCGCTGTCGAGCGGGAGCTCGGGCTTGGGGTCCGCCCACGGCGGCTCGATGCACACGATGACGTCGGGTCCGCTTGGAGCCAGGCGCACGACCATGAGCCGCTGGGCGGGCAGGTCGTGGTCTGAACAGTTCAGCGAGGTCGACCCGCCACACTCCCAGACCACCTGGGCCTCGGGCTGGGGCGACCACACGGGGGCGCCTTCGTGGGTGGAGCAGTTCGGGGGCGGAGGCACCACGCTCTGGCAGTCCCCGAGATCGTAGTCGGGGCCGGGGTAGTGGGCCGTGCTCAAGAAGCGAGTGAGCTGGGCGCCCGCGACTTGGTGCGAGGTGGGTGGCGGGTCCGGGGCGCGGGCGATCACCTCGGCTCCCGAGTCCGGCGTGGGGGAGGCCGTGCCCGGGTCGACGCCATCGGGGCGAGCCCAGAGCAAGACCAGCGCGGCTGCAGCCGCGACCACGCCGACCCAAACGAGCGAGCCGAGGGCGCCCGATCGCGGCTCGGCACTCGGGTCGGTGGTGGGCGGCAGCCGAATGACATCGTCGACGTCTTCGGTCTCGACGTCTTCGGTGGCGTCCGTCGGTCGTGCCGCTGCGGCGGCCTCGATGCGCTCGTGCAGAGCATCGAGGTTAGGGACCTCGAACTGTCGGCGCAGCGAGGCGTCGATGGCATCCCGGTCGTGCTCGGTCATGGGGCCCTCCTGGCTCGTAGCACGGGCGGAGCGTCGGGCTCGGGCAGCAGCTCGCGCATCTTGGCCCGGGCGCGCGAGACGTGGCTCATCGCGGTCCCGGGGGGAATCTCGAGCAGCGTCGAGATCTCGGCGTAGTCGAACTCGACGACCGTCTTGAGCAGCAGGCAGGTGCGCGCCGTCTCTCCCAGGGTGTCGAGGGCCCGCTGGACCCCGGCATCGAAGACGGCGGTGCTCGAGGGCGGCGTGCTCCCGCCGTCGGCCATGCCTCGGGCTTGCTCGTGCAGGGCCCGCGCCCGTCGGGCGTGCTTGCGGCGGTGGTTGAGCGCCACGAATCGCACGAACTGACTCATCCACGCCTCGAAGTTGGTGCCGGGCTCGAAGGTGCTCAGCTTGTCGAGGGCGGTCAACGCTGCTTCCTGGAGGACATCTTCGGCGTGGGTCCGATCGCCCAGCACGCCCGCGGCAATGCACCACAAGACCCGCGAAGATTCGCGAAATCTCGCGGCGAACGCCGCTGGCGTCAACGCCCGGGGCGATCTCGGGTCGGGGTGGGGCATCGGTGGAGCTTCGGCCTCAGTCCCATGTCGCGAGGCCCCCAGAGCCTTGCACACAAAATCGAAAAAAGTGCTCGGGCGGACCGCGTCATCGCGCGCGGCGCTCGGCCAGCCAGCGCTGCACCGCCACCAGGTCGCGCTGATTGTCCGCTCCGTGCTCGGCAAACGCCTCCCGGGCCCTTCGCGCGAGCTCGACAGCGGCCGCCCGATCGCCACCGTCGGACCACTGCGCTCGAGCCAGCACGAAGCGGGCCTCCGCGAGCTGCCGCGGGGTCATCGAGTTCTCTTGGGCGATCGCGACCGCGCGTTGTGCGTGCTCCCGGGCGGCGTGCGGGGTGTTGCCGGCGAGCGAGGCGTTGGCCAGGGCGACCAGGGTGATGACCAAACGCGGGCTCTGCTCGCCGAGGGCTCGCTCCTTGATCGCCAGCGCCTCGCGCAGCACCGGTTCGGCCTCGTCGTGGCGCGCCTGGTCGATGAGGGACTGGCCGACATTGGTCAAGCTGGAGCCGACGTCGGCATGGTCGTCGCCCAGGGCCCGTCGTCGGACGTCCACCGCCTGCCGATGGAGTCGCTCCGCTTCGGCGTGGTCACCCGAGTTTCCGTGCACGAAGGCCAACCCGGTGAGGCTCTCGGCGAAGCGGGGGTGCTCCTCGCCGAGTGCAGCGCGGCGGATCTCGAGCGCGCGTCGGTAGTGGGTCGCCGCTTCTTCGAGCTGTCCTCGAGCGGTGAGGGCATTGCCGAGGTTGTTCGCGCTCGTGGCGACGTCGGGGTGCTCAGGTCCCAGCTTGGCCTCGCGCACCCGCAGCGCATGTCGCATGTGGCGCTCGGCTGCCTCGTAGCGTCCTTGGTCGAACAACGCCACGCCGAGGTTGTTCGCACTCATCGCCGCGTTGACGTGGTCGGGCCCCATCTCGGCCTCGAACGCCTCGAGCGCGCGACGGTGTTGGGCCTCCGCCCCGGCATAGTCCCCCCGCTGGTACAGCACGTTGCCCAGGTTATTGAGGGTCAAGGCGACATGAAGGTGGTCGGGGCCGAGCTTGCGTTCGAAGGTCTCGAGCGCGCGCCGATATTGCTCCTCGGACTCGTCGTACTGCCCCTGTCGCTCCAGCGCCGCGCCCAAGCTCATCTGGCTGACGGCCACCGCGGGGTGGTCCGCTCCCAGGGCGCCTTCGAGGATCTGCTGGGCCTCTCTATAAAAGGACTCGGCCTTGGCGAACTCGCCCTGGCGATTGAGGTCGTGCCCCAGGTTGTGCAGGGTCCGTCCCGTGCTCGGGTGCCCGACCGCCTGGGTGCGTCGCCGGATCTCCAGCACTCGTCGATGGATGCGCTCGGCCTCCTCGTGCTGCCCCTGGTTGGACAGCACGACGCCGAGTGAATCGAGGGTCTGGGGCAGCAGGGTCTCCGCCTCGGGATCGCTCTCCTCGATGGCGAGTGCCTGGCGGAGTGCCTCGGCGGCCTCGTCGAAGCGACGCTCCTTGCTCAGCACGGTGCCCCGGCGGTCCAAGCAGGCGGCGACCTGTCTGGGGTCACCGCTGCGTCGCGCCAGGGGCAGGGCGGTCTCCAGCCACTGCAGACCTTCGGCGTAGCGGGCCTGACGTTCGCCGACCACGAACGCCAACGAGCGGCTCGCCTCGAGCACGATCTCGTCGTGGCCCAGGCTCAGGGCCAGGGCATGCGCTCGCTGAAGCTCCTGCTCCGCCTCGGCGAATTGCCCTTCGTTTTCGTGCAAGCGCCCGAGCCTCAGCCTCGCTTCGGCCTCGAGAGGCGCGTAGCCCAGTGTCTGAGCCTGCGCGATCACCTGCTCGGCCTCGGTCTTGGCGACGGCGAAGAGCGCTGCGTTGCGCTTGGCGTCGACCGCTCGCAGGGCCTGGCGCAACGATTCGACCTCGAGGGCGATGGTCGGGTCTTCGGGCGGAGGCACTCGTTGGCGTCGCTCGGCCAGGCGCTCCACGTCGTCGCAGATGGCCAAGCGAGGCAAGTCGGCGGTGAGGTCCACCGCCTTGTCCATCATCGAATCATCCGCTTGCGCGAGCACGTCCACCACCGCGCCGAGGGACGACCTGCGCTCGTCCAGGCAGTGCATGCGCAGGTCGAGGGCCTCGTCGCCCTGCGTGTGCTCGACGGCCGTCGCTTCGCAGACCTCCGTGTGTTTGCGGGCCCAGTCGTCGGCATAGCGATCGAGGTTGGATTCGACGCGCTCCCAGGTGCTGACGGCATAGGGGACGGCCGCGCCCGTGAGGGTGGACGCGAGCTGCTGGCGGCGCCCGTCGTCCCAGACGTCTGCGAGGCGGCCGCGAGCGTTCGCGCATGGATTGCGCGGGGGCTCGGTGCCGCGGACCCAAAGCCCCACGCCGAGCGCCATGGCCCCGATGCCGACCACGACGGCAGGCCAACGTCTCGAGCGGGGAGCGACGAGGGACTCCAACGGCTCGAGCACGGCGTGCATCGAGGACCAGCGCGCCGAGGGGTCCCGGGCCAGTCCGCGCGAGAGGATGGGCAGCAGGGCGGACGGAGCGGTGGTCGACGGAGGGGACAGACGCTCGCCGGCCCCGAGCCGGGGCTGCTGGCCGTACACCGCCTCATACAGGCAGGCGCAGAAACTGTATTGATCGCTGGCCTCGTCTGCGGCTCGACCCTCGAGCTGCTCGGGGGAGGCGTAGGGCCCCGCCGCGGCGAGCCCGGAGCTCGTAGTCTCGAGGGGATCGTCGCCGTCTTCTTCGGTCGGAGCCCCCGGGATCGAGTCGACGGTCCGTGCCTCTCCGAAGCCGAGCACGACCACCCGACCGTCATCGTCGCGGACGGCGTGGGCGGGCTGGAAGTCTCCGTGCACCAGCCCAACCTCGTGGGCCGCGGCGAGCCCTCGTCCCGCCTGGAGGTAGGCCTCGATGCGGGCTCGCCAATCGGGCGTGCCCGTGGTCACCCACTCGGCCAGCGGTCGTCCACGGACGCGCGGCATGGCGACATAGGTTCGGCCCTCCGCCTGGCCTACCTCCAGCACTGGCACGACGTTCGGGTGGTCGATCTTGGCGAGGGCCTGGGCATTCTGTCGCAGCCGTCGTGCCTGCTCCGGTGGGAGGTCGGCATGCAGCCACTCGAGCATCACCGGCCGATCGAGCGTCTCGTCGCGCCCCTCCAGCAGCGTGCCGGTCGGGCCGCGGCCTCGCTCGCCCTCGACGAGATGGGAGCCGAGGTATTGCGAGCGGGATTCGTCGTTCGCTGCGGGGTTGCCCGAGGCCATGGTGGCTGCGTCGGCGCCCGTCCCGGACGCGTGCCCCAGACTACGCTGTTTTGCCCGAGCCGGTTGCGCCGAGCATCGTGAGTCACCGGTCGGAAAAAATCGCTCGCGGAATTTCCGGCCGTCATCGCGCGGGAGGCCATCGTCAATGGGCTGCCGATGAGACACCTGTGGCTGTCGTTCGTTTTCGTGATCCCGGCGCTCGCTGCGATCACGCCTCGTGTCGCCCATGCGTCGCCAGCCGTGAACTGCACGGCCACGGGGACCTGGAGCAGCGCCTTCGGTTCGCTTCCCGTGGGCGTGCCCGCCCCCGACTTCTTCGGAGGGGCCGACGCGTGCGTGCAGATCGAGTCTGACGTTTGTGTTGGCTTCGATGCGACCACCGACATCCACCTCGACAGCGTGCGGGTCGAGGGCGCGCTCGTATTCGTCGACGGAGCGGAGCGCACGCTCGATGCCCACAAGGTCGTGGTCCCGCCCAGCGGCGCCTTCGTGGTGGGGACGCCGACCGACCGGTTCATGAGCGAAGCCAACATCGACCTGACCACGGGGACGGCGTGCAACGACTCCGGCGCGGGGGTGTACACGATCGCCGACGATGGCTCCGGGGGCCTGACGGTCAGCTGGAGCGACCCGGCCGACGTCTCCACGTTTCACCCCGATGACCACATGACGGGGGATGCGGAGCCCAACGCGTCGCTGCTGGTCATGGGGGGCGAACTACAGCTGCACGGGCGCCCCCGCACGACGACCTGGACGACGCTGTCGTCCACCGTCTCCGCGGGCGTGAACGTCTTCGACGCCGTCGAGGCCGATGATTGGGATTTCATGGATGAGATCGTGCTGGCTTCGACCGACTTCGACCCGAGGGAGGTGGATCGCGTTCGGATCCAGACGGTCTCGGCCACCCCCGGGGACGACACCGTCACCGTGTTTGGCGGCGGGCTGAAGGAGCACTTCGTGGGGCAGGTCGGCTCGTCGGTGGGCGGGCTTCCCGATGTCTACGAAACCGGCGAGGTCGCGCTGCTCTCTCACAACATCAAGGTCTCCAACCCGGACTGGGCGACGTCGCCCGCCGTGTGGGCGGCCTGCAGTGACGACTTTCCCGCGTTCGGAGCGGAGATCAAGGCCACCCGTCACATGGGCCATGCTCCGACGGTCCAGCTCGAGAACATCGAGGTCTTCAACGCGGGAAAATTCGGGCAGATGGGGCACTACCCCATTCACTTCCATCACGCGGGGGAGGTGGCGAACTCCTATGTGCGGGGGGTGAGTGTGCACGACTCGTCGAACCGGGCCATCGTGCTGCACGGGGCCCAGCGGGCGACGCTCGAGGACAACGTGGTCAGCGACATCGCCGGGCATGCCTACTACCTCGAGGCCAGCGATACCTCGGACACCAAGCACAACACGCTGACCGAGAACATCGGGATGAGCGTCCGTGACTGCAATCCCTTGGACCACCTCGCGCTCGACTCGAGCGGGGCGGCGGTGTTCTATTTCGAGGACCATCGCAACAGCTTCGTCGGCAACGTCGCGGCGGGCTCCGAGTTCGCCGGCTTCTATGACGCACAAGCGGGCAACATGGAATCGGTCGAGGATGGCACCCCGCTGGACCGCTTCTTCATGTGCGCCGACGATGCCGTCGACTACTCGGCCGCGACCCCCGGCCTGGAACTCGACACTGGGGCCTTTTCCTACGCCAATACTTGGTACGGCGACACCCAGTACGAGACCTGGGGTTATGCCGCGCCGGGGGAGTCCGTGAACTGTGAAGGCGCGTTCGTCGACAACGTGGTCCACTCCACCCAAAACGGCTACTACGCCGACGTCCACCGTCGGACCTTCCTGCGCATCTTGGGGCTCACCGCGTGGAAGAACTCGCGGCGTGCGACGATGATCAAGAACAAGGGCGCCACCGAGATGGTCGAGCTGATGGCCGCGGACAACGGCTCCGCGGTGTGGCCGGCCTCCCATGCGTACCACCAGTGGTATGCGCCCTCCTATCTGCTGGTGGCGTCCCACATCATCGGGCGCTCGCTCAACACGGGGGCGACGGTGTTTCCCAACGGCGACCCTACCTACGACCTGTATGGGGTCGAGGTCTACGAAGGGCGGGTCCACGTGGCGGACACGCACTTCGAGTCGTTCGAGCCCGAGGTGGGCCTCCGCAACATCGCCGCGTTCGGGCGTCATCGGTCGTTTCCGTTCTATACGAACAACGTCGACAACTCGGTCCGCAACGTCAGCTTCGACGGCGACAGCCAGCGACTATTCTTCGAGGACCCCGACCTCCGCGAGAACGGGGAGGGGGTCAGCCATGCCGCTGGCTATGCCTCGGTGATGCTCGTGGATACGGACGGGAGCCTCTCGCCCTTGGAGGTGCCGTCCATCATCACGGCCGCCCATGACTTCATCGTTCCGGGGACCACCGCCGCCCCGGTCGGGTCGCCCACGGAGCCCGCGGGGTGGAACGCCTTCGTCTGGAGTGCGTTGGACCTTCGCTATGGCCAGGTCATCTTGCGCTGGTGCGATACCTTGTTGCCCATCGGCTGCAACGCGTACATCGACGGCTCCCTGGAGCCTTCCGACGACTGGACGCAGGTCGATCAGGGCTCTGGCGTGTTCGGGTTCGTGGCCGGGATGCAGATCGAGGACCTCTCGGAGGGGCACATGGTCACGTCGGATCACGCCCCGCAGGGCCTGCACACGCGGCTGGGCGCAAACCTGCTCGTCGGGCGGGACTACGAGCTTTCGCTGTGGGCCGACGATACCCCCACGCTGCTCGACGAAACGACGGGAGCGCTCCGCGACATCGAAGCCATGGAGGTTCACTATCGTTTTGCTCCCTCGAGTGATGCGATCACGCTGAGCATCCCCGTCCATCGGCCGCCCACGCAGATCGGCGTGATCTACGGTGACGACGCCTCCGTCCTGCCCACGCCTTCGTCCCCGAGCTGGCCGCCCTCGACCACCGAGGAGTGGGCCTTCGAGAACACGGCCGACGATCGTCGAGTTCACCTGTACCTCCAGCCCGCGGTCGATCAGGAGACGGTGGTGGTGCTCATGGGCTTCGGCGACCAGTAGGCCGACCCACGGGATTCAGGGGGCCGCGGGATCCGGCTCGCTCGGAGGGGGCGCGGTCGCGGCGGACAAGAACGCTTCGACCTGCGCCCTCGCGCCGTCTCGCCCCTTCGCTCCCTTCAGCTCCTCCCGAGCCTGCTCGGCCAACGCTCGGGCTCGCTCCCGATCGCGCCCGTGGTCGACGGGGGCCTCCCACAGCGCTCGAGCGAGCAACAAGTGGGTCGTGGCGCGGGCTGGTGCAGCTCCGTCGTTGTTGTCGTGCAGGCTGGAGGCACGCTCGGCCGGGGCGATGGCATCGGCGGCTCGACCCTGCGCGAGGGCGACCTCGGCGAGGCCGTTCAGCGATCCGACCAGCCGCGGATCATCGGCCCCATGGGCCGTCTCATGAATCTTCAGCGCCCGCTCGAATCGAGTCCGCGCGCCGTCGTAGTCCTGGGTGGCGACCAGGACCGCGGCGAGATTCTCGAGCGACGTTGCCAGTAGCGGGTGGTCGGCGCGGAGCTTGCGTTCCTGGATGCCGAGCGCCTGCTCGGCCAGCTCTCTCGCCCGCTCGTACTCCCCGAGGTTGCGGTGAACGACGGCCAGGTTGGCGAGAGACCGCGCCATGCGAGGGTGTCCGGGGGGCAGGGTCTTGCGGCGAATCTCGAGCGCGCGCTGATACAGCGCCTTGGCGCGCTCGTAGTCCCCGGTGGAGTTGTTGGCGATCGCGAGGTTGTTGAGCGTACCCGCGACCCGGGGGTGCTCGAGGCCGACCGTCTTCTCGTGCACGGACAACGCGCGGCGCAGCAAGGCCTTGGCCTCATCGAACTCGCCCAAGCGCCCGTGGAGGGTGGCGAGGTTGCTCAGCGCGATGGCGACGTTCGGGTGCTCGGGCCCCAGGATCTTCTCCTGAATCGACAGCGCGCGGACGTAGTGCTGCTTCGCCTGCTCGAGCTCACCCATGAGGCTTCGAGCCGAGGCGATGGACGTGGACACGGCGGCGCGCCGAAGTCCTCGCTCTTCTTCGCCGAGGACCTCGAGCAGAGCCTCCGCATGGAGCGACCAGCGGAGCCCATCGTCGTAGTGTTCCCGCTCGAGGGTGACGGTGCCCGACAGGGTGACCGCGGTATCGAGCGCCTCTTCGAATGCGCTGGCCTTCATCGCCTGGAAGTACGCCGCCTCCAGGACCTGCTCGGCCTCGGGATACTTGCCGATGCGCTTGAGCAAGGTGCCCACGTGGTGCTCGGCCCGGGCTCGCAGCGGAGCCCAGTCGAGCTTCTCCGCCGCCGCGGACGCTTTGCGGGCGACCTCGAGCCCGCCGTTGTAGTCCCCCGCGGCATCGAGCGCGGTCGCGCGGGACAACAGCGAGCCGAGTTCACGGACCGCCTCGCGGTCGTCGGGGATCGGCGGCATGCTGCGCAATCGAAGCGGATCGCGGCAGGGCTCGATCTGCGAGAGCCGGGCCGCGGCGCCCACCGCCTTGCGTACGGCGGCCTTCTTGCCCTCGGACAGCTCGGACACCAGGGCCTCGAGCTCCATGCGGCGGTCGTCGAGGCACCACACGGCGCGGTCGAGCGTGTCCTCGTCCCAGGTGTCGTGCACCCGCGTATCGAGGCACGAGTCGGTGCGAGCCTCTCGCCAGGCCTCGGCCTGGGCGTCGAAGTAGGGCAGCACGTTGTCGGCGCTGGTCTGCGCGTAGGGCTCGGAGGAGGACCGCAAACCCTCCTTCAGGGCGTTGCGCGACGTGTCGCTCCAGACCTCGGCGATGCTCGCTCCCGCCGCTTCGCAGTCGGCCACGGCTTGCTCGCGCTGCACATGCGTGACTCCGAGCCAGGCCACGGCTCCCAGCGCAGCGGCGACGCCCAGGCCCCAGGTACGACGGCGCCGGGTCGGGTCGGCCTCGAGCGCGGCGATGAGATCGTCGATGCTGGCGTAGCGATCCTCGCGTTCCTTGGCCATGCCCCGCTCCATCACGCGTCGCAGCCAGCGGGGGACGGAGGCGCTCGAAGGCGGAGGCGCCAGGTTGCCATCGCAGACGTTGAAGCACAGCTCGGCCATCGTCTCGCCGCGAAAGGCACGCTGGCCGTACAGCGCCTCCCACAGCGTGGCGCACAGCGAGAACTGATCGGTGCGCTCGTCCGCGACGAGACCATGGAACTGCTCGGGCGCCATGTAGGCGGGCGTTCCCATCACCGCGCCTGCTGCGGTGAGATCGATCGAGAGGGCAGACACCCGCGCCTCGAAGGGCCGCGGCTGCCCCGGCTCGAGCGAGCGCTTCGGCTCCTTGGGCACGATACGCTGCGGCCCGCTCTCGTCCCCGCCCGCCCGCGCGAGGCCGAAGTCCATGACGCGAACGCGACCGTCGTCGCCCACCATGATGTTGTCGGGCTTGATGTCCCGGTGCAGCAGGCCGGCATCATGCGCCGCCACCAAGCCGCGCGCGGCCTGGAGCATGACGGCCAGCACCTGCCGCCAGCCGGGATTGGCCAGCGTGCGCCAGTCGCCGAGGGTCTTGCCGTCGACGAACTCCATCGACAGCCAGACTTGACCCTCGTGAGTGCCCACATCGTGGATCGCAACGACATTGGGGTGTCCGAGTTTGGCGAGTGCTTGGGCTTCACGGAGTAACCGCGTGCGTGCGGTCTCGGTGCCCTTGCCACGAATGAGGAGTTTGAGCGCGACCTTGCGATCGAGCTCAGCATCATAGGCGCCATAGACCACCCCCATGCCGCCGACGCCGAGCCGTCGCAAGATCATGAGGCGGCCCACCGCCGCGCCGCGCGTTAGCTCGGTCGCCTTTGGGTGCCCGCCCTCGCGCGGCGTACTGTCGGGATCCGCTTTGGTGGGATCCAGGGGGCGGCTCACACGGGGCTTGTCGGGTACGCTCGATGACGGGTCGATCTTCGTGGCATCGAGGTCGATTGGTCCGCCGCCCATCCATCCCGAGTTTCCCACGGCTTGCGCGGGCACCATGGTAAATATGTGGAACGTGGGTTCACGGTCCGAAGAACGCGCGATCGGAGCGAATCTGACGCGTGACGGTCGGCGTGCGTCACTGTCGGCGGAACCCCACACGCTGGCCAATCCGCTGCAATCCGGGCCCGCGGGTGAAGACGAACCCGCGCTCGGAGATTCGAACGCGGCCGTCGAGTCGATGGTCATGAACCGACTCTTCGATCGCGATCCGTCCCTGCCCCGGGTGGGTCGCTACACGGTCTTGGAGCGGATCGGGCGAGGAGGCATGGGCACGGTCTACGCGGCCTACGACGAGCAGCTCGATCGCAAGGTGGCCCTCAAGGTGCTGCACGATGGCGGTGGCTCGGGCTCCGACGGCGCGCAGCGGCTCCAGCGAGAGGCCCAGGCCATGGCTCGCCTCTCTCACCCCAACGTCGTCACCGTGCACGAGGTGGGCGAGAGCCAAGGGGTGGTCTTCATGGCGATGGAGTTCATTCGCGGCGAGAGCCTCTCCTCGTGGATGACCACCAAGCCGCAGTGGCCCGAGATTCGCGACGTGTTCTTGCAGGTCGCCCGAGGCCTGCTCGCCGCGCACGAGGCGGGCTTGGTTCACCGGGACCTCAAGCCGCAGAACATCATGCGGGCGGACGACGGCCGGGTCAAAGTCCTCGACTTCGGGCTCGCGCGATCCAGCGACCAGGTCGAGTACTCCGAGGACACGGCCGACTTCGCGTCGTCCGACGCGGGCTTGGTGCCCTTGTCCACGCTCACCCGAACGGGCGCGGTGATGGGCACGCCGCCGTACATGTCCCCCGAGCAGCACGAGGGCAAGAACACCGACGCGCGCAGCGACCAGTACACCTTCTGCTTGGTGCTGTGGCAGGCCATCGTCGGCAAGCGACCCTTCCGGGGGCACGGCATGCGTCAGCTGTGGACGGCCAAGCGCAAGGGCCCTCCCGCGTGGCCCGATCCCGCGCCCGCGGTGCCCAAGGCGGTCGTCGATGCGATCCGCAAGGGGCTGCGTGCTGCGCCCGACGATCGCTGGCCGAGCATGGCCTCCCTCGTCGACGTGCTGTCACAGGATCACGATCGCCCCGGGGCATGGGGGTGGCTCGGCTTCGGGGTGGTGGGGCTGACCATGGCCGCGGTCTTGGGCCTGACCATGGTGGGCAACGATGGCCAGCAGTGCTCGGGGGCCGAGGCGAAGCTCGACGGCATCTGGGACGATGCCCGCCGCCAGCAGGTCCAAGAGGTGATGCTGGGGATCGAGCGCGACTACGCGGCGCGGGTCTGGGGGCGAGTGCACGAGGACCTCGATGCCTATCGCGACGGCTGGGTGGACATGCACACCGAGGCCTGCGAGGCGAGCACGGTCCGCGGCGAGCAGTCGGCGGCCATCATGGACCTTCGCATGACCTGCCTGCATCGGGCGTCGGTGGCCCTGGGCGCGACGGTGGAGGTGCTCTCGAGCGCCGATACCCTGGTGGTGCGCCGGGCCCATGAACTCACCGGAGAGCTGCCGCCGCTGTCCCGCTGTGCCGACATCGAGGCGTTGTCCGCCCAGATGGAGCCGCCGCTGCCCCAGGAAGCGGCGAACGTGCAGCTCGTGCGGGATTTCTTGCTGGAGTCCAAGGTCCAGCGCGACGCGGGCAAGTTCGCCGACGCCCAGGCCGAGGTGGACGCGGCCGAGAACCTCGCCCGGACCGAAGAGGTCGAGTACGCGCCGCTTCGATCCGAGCTCGCGCTCGAGCGGGGCATGGTCGCGCTGGTGCAGGGCGAGTTCACGACGGCCGAAGAGGCGCTGATGGAGGCGGTCGAGTCGGCGTCGCACCACGGGCAGCTCGAAGTCGCAGGGCGGGCGGCCATCGGCCTGATGCGCGTCGTGGGGGTCGCCCAGCAGCGCCCGGAGGTGGCCCTGCAGCACGTGCCGCTGGCCAAGGGGTTCGCCCGCGGAGACTTGCGACTCGAGGCCGAGGTCGCGTCGAGCATCGGGGCCATCCGTCGGATCGAAGGGAAGTTCGAGGACGCCGAGCGTCAGTTCCGCATCGCGATCCGCAACCTCGAGGAGGCCTTCGGTGCCGAAGACCCGCGGCTGGCCAAGCCTCGGGATCTCCTGTCGACCGCGCTCATGGGGCAGGGCAAGTTCGACGAGGCGGAAAAGGAGTGCCGCGACGCGCTTCAGCTGCGACAGCAGACCTTGGGTCCCGATCACCCCGAGGTGGCGAGCTCGCGGAACAACCTCGCCAACATCCTCGCGAGCCAGGGGGACTACCTGGGCGCGGAGGCGGAGCTACGGGCGACGCTCGAGCTGCTCCGCGCGTCCTTGGCCCCCGACCACCCCAACGTGGCGACGGCGATGAACAACCTCGCCGCGATCTTGGGCTACCAGGGCAAGCAAGAGGAAGCGGAGTCCGTGCACCGCGAGGTCCTGCTGCTGCGCGAGAGCTCGGTGGGGCCCGAGCACCCGACGATCGCCGACTCTCGCAACAACCTGGCCATCGTCCTCCAGGATCAGGGTAAGTACGCCGAGGCGATGGTCGAGCACCGCAAGGCCATCGAGATCCGCACCGCGGCCCTGGGCTCCGAGCACCCGTTGACCGCCGCTTCACGGAACAACCTCGCCGTGGTGCTGCTGGCCCAGGGCAAGCTCGAAGAAGCGGAGGCCGAGCAGCGTGCGACCCTCGAGCTGCGAGAGCGGGCGCTGGGCACCGAGCACCCCGATGTCGCGGCGTCGCGCGGGAACCTGGGGACCGTCCTGCGCGCGCAGGGACGGTTTCGTGAGGCGGAGGTCGTGTACCGCAAGGCGCTGGCGCAGTGGCAGGCGGCGGTCCATCCCGGGCACCCGGGCTTGGCCATGGCGCACTTCAGCTTGGGGGAGATCCTCTACGACCTCGAGCAGTACGAGGAAGCGGAGACCGAGCACCGGATCGGCCTGCGCCTGCGAGAAGCGACGCTGAGCGCCGAGCACTACGAAGTCGGAGAGTCGCTACGGGAGCTGGCGAAGGTGTTGCTCGCCCGGGACCGGGCCGAGGCCGCGCTGCCTCCCATCGAGCGGGCGTGGTCGATCTTCGAGGTCGCCCAGGTGCCGCCCGAGGACTCGGCGGTGACCGCCTTCGTGCTGGCGCGAGTGTTGTGGGCCAACGATCCGTCTCCGCCGGAGCGGGTTCGGGCGCTGCGCCTCGCCGAACGAGCCGCGCAGTTCTATGCCGACGCAGGGAGTGCCTACGAGGACAACCTGCAGGAGGTCCGGCAGTGGCTCGAAGCCCGGCTCCGCTCCACGCCGTAAGGGTCCGCCGTAGCGGGTCGAACGCCGTTGGCCCCACCTCTTGTCCGTCGCGCTCGCCTTGCTACCGTGGTTGACGCATGGACGACTGGGAGCTTCTCGCTGCGTGGCGTGACGGCGACGAAGCCTCGGGAGAGGCGCTGGTCCGACGCTACCTCGGCCTGCTCACCCGGTTCTTTCGCAACAAGGTGAGCAGCCTCGAAGACGCGGCGGACCTGGTCTCGGAGACGATGCTCGCGTGCACCAAGAGCAAGGAGCGCGTGCGCGAGGGCGAGGCCTTTCGCTCGTTCCTCTTCGCGTCGGCCATGAACATGCTGCGCCGCTACTATCGCAAGAAGGCCAAGCGTCAGCGCGAGCTGGACGACTTCGCCGACGTCTGCGTGGGGGACACGGGCGGGCCGCGCTCGATGAGTTCGATGATCGCCACCGTGGAGGAGGGCCAGCTGCTCGTGCGGGCGCTTCGCCGGATTTCGCTCGACTACCAGATCGTGCTCGAGCTCAACCACATCGAAAACCTCACTGGCCTCGAGATCGCGGAGCTGCTCGGCGTGGCGAAGCCCACCGTGTACTCGCGGCTCCGTCGCGGCAAGGAGAAGCTGCGAGAGATCATGGTCGAGCTCGAGGCGTCACCCGAGCTGGTCGACTCGACGATGATCGGTCTCGACACTTGGGCCGCCCGGATTCGCGAAGGCATGTCGCCCTCATCATCGTGACAGTGACGGACTCTGGCTCGAGTTCGTCTCCGTCCGATCCGCGTGGGCAGTGGCTCGATGCGCCCGTCGATGGTGGTGTGCGAAGAGGGAGTCACAACCGACGCCCGGGAGTATGCAAAGAAATTTCGATTTCTCTCAAAACGGCCACGGCGTGGGGAATTTGGACGAATTTTGGGCGTTTTGATCGGGCCCCGAGCGCTGAACCATCGCAAGCGAGTGAGGCCAATGACCCTCGTTGCAACGCGGGGCGAGGGCGAACTTTTTTGCGATTTTCTTTTTTCGAACGTCGATCTTGAAAGGTGCTCAGTTGCCGCTAGCTTGACGCACATGTGTGTGGGAATGCGTGGGGGATTGTCGATCCTTGGTGCCGTGATGCTGATCGCGGCGTGCGGAGGAGACGACGGAGGGACGGCTCAAACCGACGGTGCAGCGACCGGTGGACTCGGTGACACGGGGAGCTCGATCTCCCAAGGTGCCGACGAAACGAGTCCGGCCACGGCGGGAACCACTGGCGCCGAAGGTGGAGGCGGCGAAGGAGCCGACTCTTCGGGCGGCGATCCGGGCCCGGGCGTCAACGTGCAGTGCGGTGGGCAGGGCGGAGCCGACCCTGGCGATGGCGTCATCTGCTTCTACGACGTCGAGGCCAAGGACATGGGCCCCGCGGCCAACATCGAGTACGAGATGGTCGAGCTCGACGGGCAGGACGCCATCTACATCCGAGTCATCTTCGCCCCGTGGTTTGCCGACAATACCTACGGCGAGACGGCGGTCAACTGGCCCGACGGGCATACCTTCAACGAGCTGGTGGGCAGCGATCACGCCAACATCGTGATGAGCAACGCCGCGGGCGAGGTCGTCCTCGACTTCGATCTCGACTACATCGAAGACGACGACGAGGCGCCCAGCGGCTTCCGCAGCCAGGGCGTCTGGGAGAAGAACGGCGACATGAACGAGGGAGACGAGTCGGCGATCTTGGCCGCCAACTCCTCTCTGAGCCGCAACCTCAACGAGCGCGGGTACTCGGAGTACCTCGAGGATTCACCCGAGACCGACGAGGCGCATACGCCCAACCCCGCCACGCCCGATTGGGACTACCGGGTGGTGTACGAGGTCTGGGTCGACGCGTCGGTCTTCGGTGACGAGGGCGGCGACGTCTTCGCCGAGGCTTGCGTGCAGTCCATTCACGCGTCGCCGTCGAAGATCGACGACAACACCCTCGAGGTCATTCCCGACGAGTGCCCGCCGGGCTGGGGCTGCTACGAGGAAGACGGCTGCACCGAGTGCGAGCCCTCGACCGATCCCGACATCGGTGACGATTGCGACCCGACCGACGGACTGCCCCCGGTGCCGTGATGCAGGCTCGAATCTTCTTGACCTCGAGCCTCCTCGCTCTCGGTACGGTCGTCGGCGCCTGCAGCTCGGAGCCCACCGAAGAAGTCGACTCCGGCATCGACGTGGGCGACAGCGAGTCCGAGCCCACGTCGACCTCCACGGCCGATGCGTCGTCGTCGTCGTTGACCCCGCCGTCCTTCGACGGCACCGACGGCACCGACGACACGGCGGGGGCCTCCGAAGATCCAGACTATCCCCGGCCGAACCCGCTCGACGGCGGGGGCGAGTGCCCGGAGGGGTTTTGGGGGCCCATCACCTTCGACATGAACGGCTGGGTCTGCATCCCCGCGTGCACGATGGACGATCCGCCGATGTGCCCCTCGGGCCTGAGCGGTGACGCCGTGGGCCGCTGCGCGACCAACCCCCTCAGCAGCGCCGCTCCGTGCTCCGAGCAGGAAGACTGCACGGAGGAGGGCGAAGGCTGCGGCAATATCGGCGGCGGCCAGATGGGGTGCCTGCTGCCCCCCTCCCACTGCATCCTGCGTTGCGACGACGGCCAGACCTGCCCCGAGTCGATGTCCTGCTCGCCGACGGCGGGGATCTGTCAGTACGTGCTCTGAACCAGGCTGACTACGGGCTTAGGTGAACCCGGCGGAGCGGACCACGCTCGGCTGGGTTCATCGGTTGGTTCGGCCGTCGCTACGCGAGCTCGTCGGTCGCCAGGTAGACCGCCGCGACGGTCATGGCGACGGCGAGGAGCACGAGGACGATGGAGATTGGGCTGAGCATGGCAATTCCTGTCGATCAGTCGATGAGCTGTACGTGGAAGCGGGTGACGTTGCCGGGGGCCGATGCCTCCGGTCCGGTGAGCACTCGCCCCAGCCCGCAGCCGTTGGTGGCGTAGAGCGTCCCCGCGTTCGAGGCCGAGCTGAGCTGCCAGACCCCACGGCGAGCGGAGCCAGCGGGAGCCTCGAGCATGCGGGCCGCCCACTCGGTATTGCCCGAGACAGGCACGTCGTGACCGGCGATCGTCTTGGTGGAGACTCGCGCGCCCCGTCCCGCCGCCCACAGCCAGTCCCGGCTGTCGGCGCTCATGTGCTGGAACATGATGTCGTCGTCTTCCGAGCAATCGACGACCCACGTCGACTCGGCGGCCGAGTACGCGGAGGGATCATCCAGGAACACGCGGCTGGACAGGTCGTCGGGGAAGGGATCGTCGCGGGAAATCATCGCGCCAGAGCCCGGTCCGTGAACCTCGACGCGCACGCGGTGGCCTTCATAGGTGTCGCAGAAGGGGCTCAACATACGAAATGCCTCTGGGGCCTTGGTGCGATCCGCTTCGTCGACATCACAGCCGACGCTCGTCGAACCGAATGCGAATGCCGCCATCGTGGTGGCCAGCGTACGAAGGACGTCGTTCATCCGAGGCGTTTCTCCGATGGGGGAGTGCCCCTGCGTACCGCGATGTATTCGAATGTCGCGAAGATTGTGCCGTCGAGTGAGGCGGTGAGACACTGATGGCGATGAGGCGGGAAGAGTCGAGTGGACCCGACTCTGGCCCGACGGTGACCGGCCTCGGTTCGGCCCCATCCACCGACGAAGACGAGACCAAGCCGCTGGGCAATCAGCCCGACTCCGACTCCGCTTCGCAGGAGAGGATTGCGGCTCGCGTACGGGAACGCCTCTTTGGCGGGGCACCGCCCGCGATGACAATCGGGCGGTTCACGGTGATCGAGGAGATCGGCCGCGGCGGCATGGGAGCGGTGTACTCGGCGTACGACGACCAGCTCGATCGCAAGGTCGCGATCAAGGTGCTCACCTGCGATGCCGACGAGCACGAGGCGCAGCAGCGGTTCCAGAGGGAGGGCCAGGCGATGGCCCGGCTCTCCCATCCCCACGTGGTGACCGTGCACGAGGTGGGGGAGAGCGACGGGCAGTCCTACCTCGCCATGGAGTTCATTCGGGGGCAGAGCCTCTCCCGTTGGATGAACGGCGAGCCCGAGTGGCGGGAGGTGCTCGAGGTCTTCATTCAGGCCGGAGAGGGGCTGGCTGCCGCCCACGATGCAGGCCTGGTCCATCGCGATCTCAAGCCGGCCAACATCATGCGTAGCGATGCCGGCGTGGTGAAGGTGCTCGACTTCGGCCTGGCCCGCGCAATCGAGGACACGGAGACCGAGTCGCTGGGTCCCCGCTCGGTCACCAGCTCGGTGCTCGGCTCTTCGTTCACGCGCACGGGCACGGTGATGGGGACGCCCGCGTTCATGGCCCCCGAGCAGCTCCGAGGCGAGACGGTCGATGCTCGTAGCGATCAGTTCAGCTTCTGCGTGGCGCTCCACGACGCGCTGTTCGGCGTCCGACCCTTTGCCGGGCGTACGATCAGCGAGCTGATGATCGCGATGCAGCACGGGGAACTCCAGCCGATCCCCAAGGGCAGCCGAGTGCCTGCGCCGGTCCGCAAGGCGGTGCTGCGCGGGCTGTCGATCGATCCGGCCGAGCGCTGGGGGTCGATGGACGACCTGCTCGAGCCGTTGCGCCGCCAGGCCGTCCCGCGGCGTCGTGGCTTCATTGCGTTCGGGGTCGCGGTAGGGCTGCTGGGGCTGGGCGCCGAGCGCTACATGGCGCAGTCCGAGCGCTGCACGGGCGCGGCGAAGCATCTCGAAGAGGTCTGGGACGACACTCGACGAGAGCGGGTCGGCGCCGCAATTCGTGAAACTGGGGTCTCGTTCGCCGACGACACGTGGAGCCGAGTCGAGCCGCGGCTCGACGACTACGCGGCGGGGTGGAGTGCGGCGCATACCGAGGCCTGTGAGGCGACCGCGGTGCGCCACGAGCAGAGCGACACCCACCTCGACCTGCGCATGGGATGCCTGTGGGAGCTTCGGCAGCGCTTACGAGCCACGGTGGACGAGCTGGGAGAAGCCGACGCGACGGTGGTGGAGCACGCCGTCGAAGCCGTGACCGAGCTGCCCGCGCTGTCCCGGTGTGACGACGTCGAGGCGCTGTCGGCCGCCGTCGCTCTGCCCGACGACCCGGCCATCGCTCAGCGCGTGGTGGCGTTGGACGAGCGGCTGTTGGTGGCCGAGGCCAAGGCGCGAGCGGGGAGGCACGTCGAGAGTCTGGAGCTGGCGGACGAGGTGGTGAGCGAAGCCGTCTCGGCTGGCTACGAGCCGCTCATGGCTCGCGCGTGGCAACGGCAGGGCACGTCGCGGGACCTCACCGGCGACTCCGAAGGGGCCGTGGAGTCGTTGCAGCGGGCCTACGATGCCGCCATCGCGCAGGGGCTCCTGCCGCTGGCGGGGGAGCTCGCTGCGGAGCTGATGGGGATCCTCGCGGACGAGCTCGCTCGCCACGAGGATGCGGAGCGATGGGCCGTACACGCGGAGCCCTTGTCTCGCGCCGCTCACTCGGACGAGGTGCGGGCGCAGTACCTGTGGAATCGCAGCCTCGTGTTCCAAGAGGAGGGGAAGTACGAACAGGCGCGAGAGCAGGCCGAGCGCTCGTTGGAGGTCTGGGAGAAGCTCAGGGGCCCCGATCATCTCGACGTCGCTCGGGCCGTGCGGAGCTTGGGGGTGATCGCGCAGAGGCAGGGGCACTACGACGAGGCGCGACGATTCCAGGAGCGAGCGCTCGCGATCTTGGAGCGTGCGCTGGGCTCGGAGCACCCGGACGTGGGCGGGGCGCTCACCGACCTGGGCATCGTGATGTCCGCTCAGGGCGACTACCGCGAGGCCCACGAGACACACCAGCGAGCGCTGCGGATCTTCGAGGCGGCGCTGGGTCCCGAGCACGTCCAGCTCGTCACGACCCTCCATGGCCTGGGCGAGGTGCTCGGTGAACAGCGGGAGTTCGCGGCCGCGCGAGCGGTGTTGGAGCGCGCGGTGTCGGTGCGGGAGCTGGCCGTCGGATCCGAGCATCAGTCGCTGTCGGGACCCCTGCTCACCCTCGGGCAGGTGCTGATGACGGCGGGGGAGCCGACCGAAGGCCTCGTCGCGCTGGAGCGAGCCATGGCCATTCGTGTCGGGAGCGGCAACGGATTGCCCGAAGCCCGTTTCGCGCTGGCGCGAGCGCTGTGGACGGCGCCCGCGGCCGAGGGGCGCGACCGCAGTCGTGCGCGCGAGCTGGCCGAGCTCGTCCGCGACGAGGGGCTGGGGGAGGGGGCGGAGGCCGTCGACGCCGCCGAGCTCGAGGCCTGGCTGGCCGAACATCGCCCTCGATGAGGGTGGTACGCTTCGCGTCCGATGTCGTGGCCGAGCCGGATCAACCGGGTCCGAGATCACGTTCGTGAGCATCTCGCCGAGCCGCTGGGGCTCGAAGAGCTGGCGAGGGTCGCCCACTCGTCTCGGTTCCACTTTGCCCGGCTGTTCAAGGCGCATACCGGGGAGACGCTGACGCACTTCGTGCAGCGGGCTCGGTTGGAGCGGGCGGCCACGCTCATGCGGAGCTCGCCGGAGCAGAGCCTGCTGCAGATCGCGTTGGAGGTGGGCTTGGGGAGTGCCTCCGATTTCTCGCGGATCTTCAAGCGGCACCACGGCATCGCGCCCAGCCAGTGGGATCGTCGGTCGCGGCTGCACGACGTGTTGCCCGGGTACACCGATCACCTGGCGCAGGCTCGCGAGAGCTGCCCGCCGCTTCGGCCCCGAGTGGTTCGCCACGCCGCATGCCGTTTCGCCTACGTACGCGTGGCGACCCCCTTCCTCGACGCGGGGTTGCTGCAACAAGGCTACGAGCGCGTGTGCCGATGGTTCGAGGCGCACGGCGTGGACTGGCGGGATCGGCCGATGCTGGGCATGTCGTGGGACAACCCGGAGACGACACCGCTGCACCAGGTGCGCTTCGACCTGGGCTTCACGCTGCCCGAGGGGCTACGGGCCAGCGGTGAGGTCGGCGAGCGAGCTCTGCCTGCGATGCGCTCGGTGGACGTGCGGGTGCAGGGTTCCCTCGGCCACATCGCCTTGGCGTGGGAGCACTTGTACGACGAGTGGCTGCCCGCGCACTCGCCCGAGCCGGTCGATCTGCCCGGCATCAAGCGCTTCCATCGGCGTCCCGACGAGCTGGGCTGGCAGCGCTTCGATCTCGATTGCTGCATCGCCCTTCACAGGGACTCGCAGTAGCGCTTGAGCGCCTTGGTGTGGGTGACCATGCCGCGGCGAAACAGGCCCTGCATCAGCACGTTCATCATGCGCTTGAACCGGGTGCTGCCGATGCAGGCCATGGCGAAACGGACCTGCGTGCCTTCACCCGCCGCGCTCACCGTGACGGTGGTGTCCCAGATCGTCCCGTGGGTGTCGGTGACATAGCGAATGGTGCGGGCGGCGGGGTCGTAGCCCTGGACCTCGAGTTCGAAGTGGTGCTCTTTGTTGCCCATCTGACGGGTCTCTCGAAAACGGGTGCCCACACCCTCGTGCTGTTCGCTGAGGAACTCCACGCGAACGACATCGGGGTTGATTCGAGGCATCGTCTCGATGTCGGAGACGGCGCGAAAAACCGCGTCCGGGGACGCATTGATGTGGCTCTCGACGGTGACGGTGGTCATGGGCGCTCCGTTGACGCTCCGAGCCTAGGAGGCGTGGGGCGGGGGTGCTTGACCGATCGTGCTCGATTGCCGGACCGGATCGCGGTCAGCGAGGAGGGGTCGCAGTCGACTGCAGCCAGGTCTCGACGGCGGCCCGCTCCTTCGGCCACTCGTGCAGTTCCTCGCGAGCACGCTCGGCCAACACCCGGGCGCGTGAGGGCACAGGGCTCTCGGTGCGGGCCAAGGCCTGCGCGAGGTAGAAGCGGGCCATGGCGGTGCGGCGGTGCATGTGCGCGTCGCTGGTCACGGACATGTCTGCGGCGATCGCCAGCTCGAGGTGCGGGATGGCCTCGCCGACCTCGCCCGTCTCGAACAAGGCCACACCGAGCAGCGCCGAGGTATGCCCGTCGGGGCCGCGCAGGCTGGCGCGCTCGATGTCGAGGGCGCTGTGCAGCGGAGTCAGGGCGTCTTCGTATCGGCCTTGGCGTACGAGGGCCTCGCCGAGACCCCGATCGTAGGTGGCCAGGTCGGGGTGGCTCAGGGCGTGCGACTGGACGAACAGGTCGATCGCGCGGCGGTAGTGGGCCTCTGCTGCCGTGGCGTCCTCTCGACGCAAGGCCATGGCGCCGAGGCTGAGGCTGAGCGATGCACCGCGAGAGTGGTCGGGCCCGAAGGTGGTCTTGGCGGCCTCGAGGGCCCGCTCGAGGACCTCCGTGGCTTCATCGAAGCGACCGAGTCGGTACAAGGCCGTGCCGAGGTTCTGCTGCATGCCGATCGTTCTGGTGTGCAGGGGTCCCAGCTCCCGCTCGACCAGCGTCGCCGCGTCGGCGAAGTGCTTGCGCGCGCCCTCGATGTCGTCGGTGAGGAACGCGACCATGCCGAGGCTCTTGGAGGTCCCCGCCTCCCGCAGGGGATCGTCGCCGAGGCGCTCGAGGGCGGCATCGAGCCGCGGGAGCATCTGCTTCGCGTGATCGGTGTCGGCGAGGTGATAGCCGACCGTTCGGATCCGCTGGTTCCAGATGTCCACGGCGAGGGCGTCGTGGCGGCCGACCTCGGCCGACCACAGGGCGCGCTCGAGGGTCAGCGCGGCGGTCTCGTAGGCGCCGCGCTCGTCTTGCACGGTGCCGAGCTGGAGCTGAGCTTCGGCGCGCAGGGGCAGGAAACCCAGGGCCTCGGCTTCCTCGGAGGCCAGGGTCGCCGTGTCGTAGGCGGCTTCGAGCTGGCTGGCCACGGTGAGCGCCTTGATGTTCTCGAGCTGCTGCCGGATCTCCACCGCTCGGGCTGCGTCCTCGGGGGCGGTGGGTAAGGGCAGCTCGACCTGCATGGTCTCCACGGTGGTGCACTTGGCGGGGTCGAGCAGCTGGTCGATGCTCTCGATGGCGGTGCTCACGACCTTGGGATCCGAGCGCGCCAAGACGGTGGTGTGGGCTCGAAGCTGGCTGAGTCGATGGTCGAGGCAGGCCTGTCGAATGGCGAGCAGAGGCGGGGACTGGGTCCGGTGGATCGCCGAGGCTTCGCACACGGTGCGCTCGGCGTCGAGCCAGCGCTCGGCGTGCTGATCGAGACGCGCCTGCACGCGCTGCCAGGTCTCGGGGGCGTGCTGCAGCGCGGTACTGGCGAAGGCGCGCTCGATCGCCGCCTTCGACGGGTCGTCCCAGACACCTTCGAGCCGGCTCGGCGCGTCTTCGCAGGGCCCCGCCGCGGTCTCGCTCGCACTCCACGACTGAAGGGTCCACATCGCTCCGATACCCAGGAAGGCGGCGGCCACGATGCCCGCCGTCGAGCGGGCCCGACGTTTGCGGGCCGTGCCCCTGTCGAGGGCGTCGATGAGCGCCTCCATGCTGGGGAAGCGAGCGCTCGGTTTGGCGCTCAGCCCCCGCAGCACGATGTCGTGGAGCCACTCGGGTACGTCGTAGGGGTTCGAGGGAGTGGCCGGACCTTGCTGGAGGATGCGGCCGAGCTGCTCCTGACTCGTGCCCGCGGCAAAGGGCCGCTGCCGATACAAGGCCTCGTACAGCACCACGCAGAGGCTGAACTGATCGCCGAGCCCATCGACGTTGCCCCCGCTGAGTTGTTCGGGCGGCATGTAGCCCGGCGTTCCCACCACGTGCCCGGCCGCGGTCAGCGGAGTGGGGCGGTCGCGATCGAGGCCGGGGTCACGCTCCTCGGAGGACGGCGCCCCGTCGGGGGTCGGTGATTGGTCACTTCGCCCGCGGCCGGCCAGCGCGAGACCGAAGTCGACGACCCGCGCTCGCCCTTCGCCATCGATGAGCACGTTGCTCGGCTTGAAGTCGCGATGAACGAGGCCGGCGCGGTGGGCTGCCGCCAAGCCGCTGGCCGCCTGTCGCAGCATGGCCACCACCGCCGACCACGACCCGCGGGGCTCGAGCGCGCGCATCCAGGCCCGCAGCGTCTGGCCCTCCACCAGCTCCATGGCGAGGAATACCGCGTCTCCCATGGTGCCGACCTCGTAGACGGTGGCCACGTTGGGGTGCGAGAGCTTGGCCATGGCCTGGGCCTCGCGGAGCAAGCGAGCGCGGGCGCGGTGGGTGTCCTCGGCGTGCCCGTGTGCGCTCCCGTGCAGGAGCTTGAGCGCGACGCGTCGATCGAGATCGGGATCGTAGGCCGAGTACACGACGCCCATGCCCCCGCGGCCGACTTCGTCGATGACCACGAACCGCCCCACGCGGTGTGGCGCCCGAGCGGGTCCCACGGGATCGCGCACGGGGCCGTCGTCCCGAGTCCGTGTCAGGAGCGACGAGACGTCGGTCCGTGACGGGTCCTCGGGGCGGGGGCTCACCCGTTCATGATACGTCGACACTGGGCGCGTCCGCGCGCGCGAGCACGGGGTGCCGAAATCGCATCCCTTCACCCTGGACCCGACTGTGACCCCGTGGCAGCGTCGGAGCATGAACCTGATGGCTTGGCGTGGATGGTGTTCGATGGTGGCGATTACGGCGTTGGCGGGCTGTCCCGGGGACGATGCCGGAGGGACGAGCGAAGCGGACTCGACATCGACGAGCACCGGATCGACCGACGATGGACCCGCGCTCACGACCGGGGAGCAGACGAGTACGACCACCACCGCGACGGGATCGACCACCACCGACGCGACCGGGAGCTCGTCCTCGGACGGAGCTTCGGGGGACGAGACCGACACCCTCGGGTGCGTCCCGGGGACGGAGGACTGCGAGTGTGCCGGGGGAGCCTGTGACCCCGGCCTGGCGTGTGTCGACGACCAGTGCGTCTCCCCCGTATGCGGAGACGGCGTGGCCCAGGGCCCCGAGGCGTGCGACGACGGCAACATGGCGCCCGGCGACGGCTGCAGCGAGATGTGCGAGGCCGAAGTGCCCGCGCAGGTCGAGGTCGGCCTGTGGCACTCGTGCGTCGTGTTCTCCACCGGGTCGGTGCGCTGCTGGGGGCGTCACGAGGGCGAGCGCTTGGGCAACGGCGCGACCGAGCCCATCGGCGACGACGAGCCGGCCGGGGCTTCGGCCCTAGTGTCGCTGGGCGGTGAGGCCACGCAGGTGAGCATCGGTGCGGCGCACTCGTGTGCGGTGCTCGAGTCGGGCGCGGTGCGCTGCTGGGGCTCGGGTGCGTCCGGTCGCTTGGGCTACGGCGATACCGACGACGTCGCGCTGCCCTCCGACGCCGGCGACGTACCCCTGGGCGGGGCGGCCGTGCAGGTGAGCGCAGGCGAAGACCACACCTGCGTGGTGCTCGATACGGGCGCGGTGCGGTGCTGGGGCGCGGGCGGATCGGGCCGCTTGGGATACGGGAACTTCGACACGATCGGCGACGACGAAGACCCGTCGACGGCCGGAGACGTCGACCTGGGCGGCACCGCGGTGCAGGTCGTCGCGGCCAGTAGCTTCACCTGCGCATTGCTGGACGACGGCGCGGTGCGGTGCTGGGGCTCGGGTCCGGGGACGGGCTATGGCACGGGGCTCATCATCGGCGACGACGAGACGCCCGCCTCGGTCGGGGACGTGCCCATGGGCGGGAGCGTGGACCAAATCGCTGGGGCAGGCGGCAACGGAGGCGGCCGAATCTGTGCGCTCATGAGCACGGGTAGCGTGCGGTGCTGGGGTTCTTCAGCCTTCTCTCCGCTCGGCTACGGCGACTACAACGACATCGGGCTGCTCGACACTCCGGCCGATGCGGGGGACATCGACTTGGGTGGGACGGCGGTCGAGGTCGCGGTGGGCCCCTTCCACCAGTGTGCGCGCCTCGATTCGGGCTCGATGCGGTGCTGGGGCCTCGGCAGTCGCGGACGCCTGGGTTATGCCAATACCGACGACGTCGGTGGCTTCGGGCTGCTCCCGGCGGGGGCGGGCGACATCGACGTGGGCGCGGACGTGCTGGCCATCTCCGCTCGCGGCGGCGCGGGGACCTGTGCGCTGGTGGTCGGCGACGCGGTGCGGTGCTGGGGCGGGGACACCTTCGGTGCCCATGGCTACGGATTCACGGGGGACATCGGCGACAACGAGACGCCGTCTACCGTGGGGGACCTGCCCGTGTTCTAGCCCTCGGGGAGCGCGGGCGCAGGCGGCTCGGTCGAGGTCGTACGGGCGAACAGCAGCCACAGCACGACCCCGCACAGGGCGAAACCGGCGAAGCGTGCGAAGAGCAGGTCGCCCACCAGCCACAGCCAGCCCTCGTAGGCGGCGAAGGTCAGGGCGATGCCACCGATGCGCACGGCGGTCTTCAACGCACGGCGAGGTCGATCCTCGAAGGTGGCCGGTCGGTCGGTCCCCGCCCGCATCGGTACGGTGGTGGTCCTCGGTCGGGCGACGACGGTTCGTGGCTTGCTCGTCCAACCGCCGGGCGGCAGCGCCCGGGGATCGGCGCCGCGCATGAACTCGGCGACGTCGCGCCACATGGCGTCGAACTGCGCTCGCCCGAAGGTGGAGCCGCTCACGAGCACGTCGCGGTGCTCGGGCGGGCGCTGGTCGTCGGTGAAGTGACCCACGACGTCGAGGTGATCACCCGCGGCGGTATGCACCAGCTCGCCCCAGACCTGGGAGAGGGTGGGCACGACCCCGTCGCTGTCGGTCCAGTCGACCGAGTGCTCGAACGCGGCGGAGACCTCTCGCCAGCGGGCGGCATCGAAGGCTCGCGAGCGCGTGGCCGGGGTGCGGGCGGCGATCTGGTGAATCACGGTGTAGAGCGCGGACGAGGTCTGGCTGCCCGGGTGCACCCCGGCCTGGATGACATTGGACAGCCCCGGTCGCGGGGAGCGGGCCACCACGCAGCCGTAGCGCACCCCGGGTCGATCGTTGGTCGAGGCGTTGAACAGCTCGATGCCTTCGGGAGCGAGCTGGGGCACCAGGGCCTGGTCTTCGCCCATGCGCTCGAGCATGCGACGCAGCGGACCGCGTTCGTCCTCGGGCAGGGCATCGAGCAGCTCTCCCCCGGCAGGCGCCAAGGCCAGCTGCGGGGAGCCGCCGCGGGTCATTCGCGACAGCAGGCCGAGCAGGCGCTCGGCGAGCTCGACCGGAAGCTGGGTCGCTCGCAGAGCCGTGGCTGCGCCCTGAGAGCCGAGCCGTAGCAGTCGCTGGGCGGCGAGGCCATCGAAGAACGACGCCAGCGGGGTGCCGTGGTGCGGGGTGGCCACGGTGACCAGGCTGCGAACTCGGCTGGCGATCGACTCGAGGTCGAAGTCGACGGGCAGCGACGCTCCCGGGGTCAGCAACAGGCGCGAGTCGAGGCCGCCCGTGGAGTGGGCGACGAGGTGAATCGGTCGGTCGTCATCGCCCGCGTGGGTGTGGATGGCGGTCGCCAATTGCGTGGCCCGCTCCCGTAGCGAGGCACAGGGGTGGATCTCGACCCGCACGATGGTCGGCTCGGGGCCGAGCGACGCGCTGGCTTGCAATCGCTCGCCGACCCGACGGAAGTACTCGAATCGCCCGAGATCGACGAAGCCGAGAAAACCCGGGACCATGAACACGTACGGGGGGCCGGACATCGTGCGAGGTTCCGAAGCGGGAGATACTAGCGGAGTTCGCCGCGCGGTATCGTTCCGCCCACCCTAAGTGCTCGACCTGCGCCGCTTCTATTCGGCGAGGCGCAGGATTTGATTGTGCGCCTGGGTACGCGCCGGGCGAAGACCCGCCCGGCTGCGACCCATGGCTGCGGCAGCTGCGTCGATCAGCAGCTGTCGTCGTTGCCCGACGTGGTCGAGTGCTTCTCGTCGCCGAGGAACTGCAGCGCAGCGCCTACCGCGTTGACGCTCGACAGGCACAGGCTGGGATTGTCGCGCACGGCGAAGAATCCGCCGATGCCCACCAGGGCCGCGAGGCCGTCGATGTTGAGCAGCGAGTCGTTCTCGGAGACGCTCAGGGAGCCGAAGATGAACGCCAGCGCGGTGAACCCGCTGAGCGACTGAGCCGATGCGTTGTCGCGGATGATGAGCGAGGGCCGCGAGATGCACTCGACGCCCGCGGGCGACGCGGGGCAGTCGCCCGGCTCGCCCTGCTCGCCGATGTCGGCGATGCCATTGAACCCGTTGATGTTCTGCAGCAGCGGGTTGTTCGAGATCGAGATCGACCCCTTGCCCGTGTCCCAACCGTTGGGGTTGGTGGGCGTGGGCGTGGCCATGGGCAGGCGACCGATCTTCGTGAGGTTGTCGGTCCCGCTCATGTCCAGCAGGAACTGATTGTTGAAGATCGTGATGTTGCCGTGGATCTCGGTGAGACACGACATGAAATCGAGGTTCGAGTAGTTCGTGGAGTCGACGATGAAGTCGCCGGTCACGATGGCGATGCCGTTGAGCTGCGCGATGTCCTCGTCGCTCTCGATCGCGATGCCGCTGTTGAGGGTCTCACCGGCGCCGCAATCGACGGCGGGAGGCTCCACGCCATCGGTGGGATCGACCGCGGTGTCCTCGGCCGAGTCCGTGCCCGAGCCCGAGTCGGCGACCATGCCCGTGTCCGTGGCCTGGGAGCCGGAGCCCGAGTCCGCCGGAGTGGCTGCCGTGGCGTCGCCCCCGTCGCTGGTCGCAGCCTCCGTGGTCGCGTCTCCGCCCCCATCGTCACCGCAACCGAGCATCGTCAGCGAAGCAAAGCAAAGCCCACAGACAACCCGCGCAGTTCCAAGATTTGTAAGTTTCAAGGTGATCTCCTGCCGATTCGAAGCCGGTGCACCCTACGCTAGCCCCGACCCCGACCGGCATGCAACCTCTTGTGGTTCGACGTTCGGCCCGAAGCGTTGCGAGCGCGACCCCGTCGGTGTGAGCGAGGTCCGCCCTGACCTAGATCGGGTCGGGGGCGTGGCGGTCTTCGCAGTGCGGTCATGGCCCCTGGAACTAGGGGATGGCGCGGGCCGGCGGTGTCTCTATTGTGATTGGATGTCGGCCAAGCTTCCCAGCATCGTGCATCCCTTTTCACGGCGAGCGTCGTCGCCGACCACGTCGGCGGGGATCGGCCCCATGACCTGCGTGGGCTGCCGACAGATCCGCCAAGAGCAGTTCAATTCCGATCAACACGGGCTCTGCCGCGGTGAAGACGACGAGCCGTGCGTGCCCGTGCGCGGCCCCAACAACACGGAGCTGTGCATCGCTCGGGCGGACATCCAAGCCCTGCAGGAGCAAGCGCAGGACAACGTGTTGATCGCCGCGATGATCCAGCAGTTTCAAGTCGCGGCGGGGCGCGTGTGCGTGACCGACCGCGCGATCAAGGTGCCGGTCACGAACCTGGTGTCCGCCCCGATCAGCGTCAAAGGCTGAGCGTCACTTCTTGCGGCGGCGGAACAACGAGCGCAGCCCGGGGAGCAAGCCATCGGAGGAGGTCGGGTCCGTACCTGCCAACAAGGCGTCGGCGAACTCGAGCGCGGAGGCGTAGCGATCGTCGGGCTTCTTGTTGAGCGCCTTGGCGATCACGGCCTCGACGCCGCGGTCGACCTTGGCCTCGGGAGCCACCGCCGACATGCGGGGAATCTTCTCGCTGACCTGGCTGAGCAACAGCGCGGCGGAGCGGTCGGACACGAAGGGGGTCCGCCCCGCGAGCATCTCGTACGCGATGATGCCGACGGCGTAGATGTCGGAGCGGGCGTCGATGGGGTCGCCGAGGCACTGCTCGGGAGACATGTACGCGGGCGTGCCCATGACCTGACCTTCGAGGGTCAGGGGCTTGGCCGGCGATCCGTCGTCGTTCTGCAGGACCTTGGCGATGCCGAAGTCGAAGACCTTGAGGAAGTCGTCGCTGCCCATGCGATGGACGCGGAAGACGTTCTCCGGCTTGACGTCGCGGTGGATGACGGCTTGGTTGTGGGCGGCCTGGAGCGCGGCGAGGATCTGCACCAGCATCGGCCGCGCCCGCTTCCAGGGCAGCTGGCCCTCGCGGCGCAGGGTGGACCCGAGGTCTTCGCCCTCGAGGAACTCCATCACGATGAAGGGGCGGCCGTCGTCGGTCTCGCCGAAGTCCGTCACCTCGACCACGTTCTCGTGGCGGACCTTCGAGGATGCGCGAGCCTCTTGTAGGAAGCGCACCACGATCGAGGGCTGGCGAGCGAGCTCCCGGACGAGCACCTTGATCGCGACGGGGCGAGCGATGGTCTCGTGCTCGCCGCGATAGACATGGGCCATGCCGCCGTCGCCGAGCAGCTCGTGGACGACGTAGTGCCGGGCGAGACGGGTACCGGGGGGCAGTACCTCGGGCAGGGGGGGGCGGCTCACCATGGTGTGCGGCTGGGACTCTAGCGCAGATCCGGGCCGGCTCGGATCGGGTGTCGCCGGACGTGAACCGGGCCGCACGGTGCCGAAGTGGCGGCATCGACGACCTTGACACCCCCCAGATGCCCGGCTAGCTTGATTGTCGACCTCGGAGACGGGGTCGATTATGCGTGACTGATACCGACACCCTTTGACGAGGGCACATCACCCAAGTTCGTCGCAACCGCCGAATTCGGCGTCGTAGCGCGATCTGGCGTGCATCTGCTCCCAGTGGGGTCGTCGACGGTCACGCGTCCATGCGCGTGTGCTTCGCAGCGGTGAAGCACGCGGCGGTGCGTGGTTTCGGCGGCGCGGTGCGACTGGGCAGCGGCTGCGACATCACTCGCATTCGGCATCGAATCGGGGGCGCGACGAGGACTCGTTCGACCCGCGGTGCGCCGCGTTCGGCACGAGACGGAACCGCTCGGTCTCGTGCTCGTCGTCGTCGCGTGGCGTTGCCGTGGCGTTGCCCACCGAAAGGACACGACACCATGCCGAAGACCCAAACCGACCCCACCCAGCCCATCGCCACCACCGCCCAGCCGCCCACCACCGAGGAGCAGCCGCCCGTGCCGTTCGTCGGTGCGAAACGATCCGCGTCGGCGGTCGCCGTGCCGACGACGATGCTCTCGTCGGAGGCGGCCCCCGCCACGGAGGCGACCGGGCCCCAGCGAAGAGCGCCGAACCCCGGCAAGCGGAAGCGCGCCGATTGGGAACGGGGACGAAAACGTGGAGGCCGGTCATCGTCGGTGGCTGGCCGCCGCTTCAACTCGCGTCATCGCGGCTGAAACCGGCCGCGGGCCGGCGGGGGGGGGGCCCCGGCGCCCCCCCCCCCCCC
>JBCCHT010000025.1:0-207947 GCA_039028615.1 Myxococcota bacterium
GCTCCGTTTGTGTGGTGTGACTCCCTACCCCGCGCAGTGGGGGTTTCGCCATCCCGTCGGGGGGGGGCCCCTCTCACCGGCGGGGGCCCGCCGCGCCCTCCCGGTCGCGCCGCCCCGCGGTATCGGAGGAGGACTCCTAGAACTCCTCGCACTCGTTCTGTTGACACTCGGCCGCACCGATGTCGCTCTCACCTGCGATCCGGGGCAGGCCTCGCTGGTCCCAGGGGTAGACCTGGCCGTTGATGGCGTCGACCAGCGGGCTGTTGCTGAAGGGGAGCATCGTCGGGGTGAACCCGCCATTTTCCTTCAGCACATCGAGCCACAGGTCGGTATTGACCAGGTCGTTGGGGGCCGCGAGGCAGCTGTCGTCCTCGAACACGTTGAAGCCCAGGTTCGGCAGGCTCAGGTTCCTCCCGCACGCGGGATTGCCGGGGGCCGCGGATAGGTGCCATTCGCTCGAAATTCGAGGTGGCTCCGATGTACCCACCGCGTCAGACTCACGCTGAGCTTCGCCCCCTCGAGGCACGCGTCAGTCCTGAAGATCCCGCAGCCGAGGAAGTCACGGAGCTCGCGCTTGACGAAGTACGGCAGCACCCGCTCGCCGTCGCCGTTCGTACAGAACGGGACGGGGGTCGATCGCAAGCGAGCGTGTGGGCAGCACGGTGGCCCATCGGGTGCCAACGCGGTGCCAAACAGCGATGCAATGATGTCGCGATGTTTCGCGGAGCTTAGACGCGAGGTGGCCAACCCACGGGCCACGCAAGTGGCCCAGCGGTCCACAGACGGCCACCGACTCTCTACCCGACGCGAGCCCACAAGGCCCGGCTGGTTACCGAAGATCAGACCACCCGCCGCCGTTCACCGGGCACCTAGGTCGCAACGGTGCTCTCGGGTTTCGGTCTGCTAGGGTCACGTCCCAAGCGATACCCTTTCACCACTTTCGGGGGGCGAAGCCGAGCCCGCGTTGAGCACTCTTCTCGTGCTCTGACGGCTATCCCCCCCCCCGCGCAAGGCCAAGGTGAGTGACGGTCATACCGATAGCGGCGCACCGCGGGGCCTCACGCCGGGCCCGAGGTGCACCAGGTCGTCGCACCTACGCAATGTGGAGACAACGAGTGACGTGGGAGAGCCGGGAGGTCGGCAACGACCCCCGACCTACGTCGCGCGGCGGAGGGACTGGTGTCGAGCCGATGACACCGGGCATCGTGTCCGGTTGTCGGTCGGCATGGTGGAGAGTTGGGGCCGATGCTCCGAGCCTGAGATTCCCCCCTCTGTTCCTGCGCTGACCGGTCGTGGAGCGTCTCCAGAGTGTCTCCAAAACGAGGGAGAACTCCCGCGGAGTCGGGCAGAGTCTGGTGGAACGATGCGCCGCAAGAACCCCCGCAATCCCAACCGGTTGCACAAAAGACGCGCGATGTCGCCGGGTTGGGTTCAGAGGGTTAGTAATTTGCCCGATGAACGCCCTCTTCGTGCCTTCGCATTGCCCGCACTGACAACGTTCTTTTGAAACGGATTGCAGACTCACCACACTAGGTCTCGAGGCACCCGCTGTAGTTGAAGGTGCAGTTCGCCAGGTTGCAGCCGAGCAGGCCCCCGTCGAAGCCCTGCGTGTCGCAGGTCTCGCCGCCGAAGTCGAGGCCGTCGCAGTCTTCGGGGCCCGAGGCGACCCCGTCGCCGCAGTTCGAACACTCGCTGGTGTCGTAGGTGCACTCGTCGCCGCAGGTGACCTCGCCCGCCTCGAAGCCCAGGGACTGGCACGTGACTTCCTTCGGCACCGAGTCTTCGCAGTCCTCGCCGATGTCGATGGTGCCGTTGCCACAGATGAAGCAGCCGAGCAGGTTGTAGTCCTCGCAGGTCAGCAAGCAGGTGAGCTGGCCTCCGCCGTGACCCAACGACTTGCAGGTCTCGCCGCTCAGCTGGGCGAGGTCGCAGACCTCGTCGCCCTCGAGCACGTTGTTGCCGCAGACCGAGGCCTCGCCCGTCGACCCGTCGCCGCGCGAGGCATCCCCGTCCCCGTCCGAGCTGCCGGTCGAAGACTCGCTCCCCGTGGAACCGCCCGAAGAGCCCACGCCCGTGCTGCCCTCGTCTCCGCCCGTGGTCGGGTCGGCGGGGGTGGCCGCACTGGTGCTCGCCTCGGTGGTCGTCGACGACCCGCTGCTGGTCGATGCATCCGCCCCGTCGTCGTCGACGGGCTCGACGGGGCAACCCGCGATGGCCAGCGGCACGACGGCCCAACAGAGCACTCGGCGAACAAGCAAGGACATGGCCAAAGGGTATCTCGAACCGACTCGGATGTGGCCCAGGCCCGCGGGCTTCGGTGGTTCGCGGACAATGCGCTACGCGTGTGCCAAGCTTGGTGCGATGCGTGGTCCGAGCATTCCCGCGGCAACTCTGCTCTTTGTGTGTGCCTGCGCGACGCCTCGACAGCTGGACGCGGTGCAGGCCGAGCTCGACGCGACGAAGCAGACCCTGGCGCAGGTGCAGGCGGCCCGCGAAACCGAGCGAGACGAGCGGGCGGAGCTCGAGCGCCGACTCGCGCTCCTGGAGAGCTGGTCCGAGCAGAGCCAAGCCCACACGCTGGGGCTCACCGAGACGCTGACGCGCCTGAGCGCGACGATCGAAGGCCTGCGCACGCGCTTGGGCGACGTGGGGCCCGGCGAGTTCGAAAAGGGCCAGCGTGCGCGCCCGAACATGACCCCGCTGGAGCTTCGCCAATACGCGACGGCTCAGGGCGATCCACACTTCGGCCGCTTCACCCTCGACGAGGCGCTGGCGGGCGACGACCGGCTCTCCGATCGCTCGCGCGGCAAGCTCGTCGCGACCTTCGAGACCTCGCACGGACGCTTCGACTGCGTGCTGCACGAGGACGGAGCGCCCAACACCGTGGCCAATTTCGTCGGGCTGGCCCGGGGCGTTCGCGCGTCGCTCGACCCCAAGACCGACACGTGGACGCACCGACCGCTCTACGACGGCACCATCTTTCATCGGGTGATCGCCGGCTTCATGATCCAGGGCGGTGACCCGCGCGGCAACGGTCGCGGCGGCCCCGGCTATGCAATGGAAGACGAGCTCGATGCATCGCAGTCCCACCGCCCCGGCACGCTGTCCATGGCCAACGCGGGGCCGAATACCGCGGGCAGTCAGTTCTTCATCAACGTCGTCGCCACGCCACATCTCGATGGCAAGCATGCAATCTTCGGGCATTGCGACCCGGACACGCCCATCGCGATCAGCAAGGTCGATGTCGACGTGCGCGCAGCGCACCGTCCTCGCGATCCGGTCGAGATTCGGCGCATTCGAATCTCTCGTAGGCGGCGTTGATTTGCTCGCGATGCGCCCGGAGGTCCGATCCGTACCGGGTCGAGGCTCTGGGCACGGGCTGCTACCCTCCGCCGAATGTCGCTGCCCGACCCTCTTCGGTTGCGCTCGCCCGAGTCGTTCGACATCTCGTTGCGTCCGCCGGGTTCGAAGAGCCTGAGCAACCGGGCGCTGCTGTTCGCCGCGCTCGCTTCGGGTCGGTCTCGACTCCGCGGCTTGCTCGACGCCGAGGACACGCAGCACATGCGGGCGTGCATGGAGGCGCTGGGCATCGCGTCCTCGACCGAGGCCGACGACACCCTCGTGGTCGATGGCCAGGGCGGTCGGCTGCAGTCTCCCGCGGGCACGGTGCCCACGCTCGAGGTCGGCACCGCGGGCACGGTGGCACGCCTGCTCGGCGCCGCGTTGGCGGCGAGCCCGGTGCACGTCGTGCTCGACGGCAGCGAGCGCATGCGGGTGCGGCCGATGGCCCAGCTGCTCGACGCGTTGTCCGAGCAGGGCGCCCGCCTGACCCCGCGGGGCGAGGCCGGGTTCTTGCCCGTCGAGATCGGCCCCGACGGCGGCCCGCTGCGCGGCGGGGACATCGTGCTCTCGCGACCGGCGAGCTCTCAGATCGTCAGCGGCTTGGTGGTCTCCGCGACGCTGGCCGACGCTCCCTCGCGGATCATCTTGGAGCAAGGCACCCCCGCTCGCCCTTACGTCGACATGACCCTCACCGTGCTCGAGGCCTTCGGCGGCCGAGCGCGATGGGAGAACGAAAACGAGATCACGGTCGAGCCCGCCACGCTGACCGGCACCGAGTACCCGGTCGAGCCCGACGCCTCCGCGGCCAGCTACCCACTCGCCCTGGCCGCGCTCTACGGCAGCCGCTGCACGATCGAGGGGCTCGGGCACACGAGCATGCAGGGCGACGTGCGTTTTGCCGATGTTCTCGGCCGCATGGGGGCTCGGGTCGAGCAAAACGCGACCGAGACGACCGTGCAGGGGGTCGGCCCGTTACGGGGCGGGGACTTCGACCTCTCGGATACCCCTGACATGACCCTGACGTTGGCCGCCCTGGCCGTGCATGCGACGGGGACGACTCGCATCCGCGGGGTTGAAATCCTGCGTCATCACGAGAGCGACCGGCTCGCGGCCGGGGCCACGGAGCTCCGCAAACTGGGAGCCGAGGTCCGAGAACTGCAAGATGGCCTGGACATCGATCCTCCCGCGTCAGGCCCTCGCCCGGGTGTGCCCATCGACACGTATCGCGACCACCGCATGGCCATGGCGTTCAGTGTGGTGGGCGACGTGATGATCCGCGACCCCGGCTGCGTGGCCAAAACCTGGCCAGAGTACTTCTCGGTGTTGCGCAAGCTCGGTATGGTCGTCGTCAGCGCCTGATGAAGCCAGGACAGACGATCACCGTGATGGCGGAGACCCTCTCCCGCCATGGAGATGGCGTAGCCGAGCACGAAGGCTACGAGGTCCACGTAGCGGGCCTGCTCCCCACCGAGACGGGTGACGTCGAGCTCGACTACGTCAGCAAGCAACGCCCGCGCGCTCACGGCACCGCCGTGCGGCGTCGCAACACGCACCCGGGTCGGCGCCCGGCTCCGTGCTCTCACCATGGCCGCTGCAACGGCTGCCCGCTCATGGAGATGGAGCTCGACAGCCAGCACGACCTCAAGCGCACCGAGCTGTCCCGCGAGTACGGCATCGAGATCGATCGCCTGGTCGCGCTCGACGGCAAGGGCCTGCGCTATCGCTGGTCGTCCAAGCGGGTGGTCCACGGTGAAGCGGGCGCGCTGGTGCTCGGCAGCTACATGCGAGGCACGCACAACGTCGCCGACATGGGCGGCTGCCTCGTCGACCACCCCGACATCGTCAACTGTGCGCGCGAGCTGGTCACCCACGCCAACGAGATGGGCGTGGAGCCCTACGACGAGCTCGGGGAGCACGGCGACCTCCGCTACGCCTGGTTCAAGACCGATGGTCACGGCCAGGTGCTGCTCACGCTCATCACCGCCGAGCCGCGCTCCTCCGCCATCTACGGGCTCGCCGAGCGCCTGTCCGTGCCCTCCGGCATCGCGTGGGGCGTCAACTCCACCCGCGGCAACGACCTGCGCGGCACCTCGCTCCGACCCCTGCGCGGCCGCCAGAGCCTCACCCTCGAGATCGCGGGCGTCGAGTTCCACTGCGGCCCCCTGGGCTTCTTGCAGCCCAACCCCGCCGCCATCGCCGTGGCCTATCACGACCTGGTGCACGTGCCCTCGGGCGGCACCCCGCACGGTCGCGTGGCCCTCGACCTGTACGCGGGCGCGGGGGTCACCACCGCGCTGCTCCGTGATCGCTACGCCGAGGTCTATCCCTGCGAGTCCTATCCCGAGAGCGCGCGGCAGCTCGGTGTCGACCCGCTGCTCGTCGAAGAGTTCCTCGCGCGTCTGCTGGCCAACCCGCACAACCCCGGGGCCAAGCCCGACATCGTGGTCGCCAACCCGCCACGCGGCGGCCTGGGCCCCACCGTCTGCGGACAGCTCAACCAGCTCCACTCCGCGCGATTGCACCTGATGAGCTGCAATCCACGTTCACTGCGTGACGACCTCGCGCGGCTGACCGGGCCCGAGGGCGGCTATCGCCTCATCCAGACCCGAGCCTTCGACACGCTGCCCCAGACCGCTCACATCGAGCTGGTCGCGTGGCTCGTCGGCAAGTAGCGATCTTCGCAACGGTGCCGTGGGCGCGGTGATATACCGAGTTCATGCGGTTCGCTTGGGTGGTGCTCGGGGGCGCGTGCGCGATATTGAGCGGTTGTTTCGACCCCGATCCGGGGGGAGCCGAGACCGACGACGCCAGTGACACCAGCGCGGGCGAGTCGGCCACGCCGGGTGGCACGACCCTCGGCGACACCCCCACGGACGAGACCAGCTCACCACCCGCGGCCACCGAGGGCGGCACGGGGGACACGGGCACGACCGACCCCGACACGACCGAGGGCCCGAGCGGATGTGCAGGCGAAGGGCTCGACCCCAGCTGCGACGAGGCCACGCCCTATTGCCAGGACGGCACCTGTGTCGACTGCACCGGGCTGCCCGCCGACGCATGCATCGGCTTCGACTCCGCCACCCCCGTGTGCGACGCGGATGCGGGCGTCTGTGCCGGCTGCACCGAGCACGACCAGTGCGTGACCGGGGCCTGCCGCTTCTCGACCGGCGAGTGCTTCGCCGAGAGCAATCGGCTGTGGGTCGACAACACCTTCGCGGGCTGTGCTGCCGGGGTGGGCTCCGAGGAGTCCCCGATGTGCACGGTAGAGCAAGCGGTGCAGGTCATCAACGCCCAGATCGGGATGGACCCCTGGGCGGTGTTCGTGGCCGGCAGCCCCAATCCCTACGTGGGGACCATCGATCCGAGCAACAACCGCCCCATCGCTGTCGTGGGCCCCAGCTCGGGCCTGTCCGCCATCCTCGTGGGCGACGGCAACTGGACCATCGACCTGTGGAACCAGTCGCCCGAGACCTATCTCGCCAACCTGACCATCGAAGGGGCTAGTGATGGTCAGGCCGGCAGCGCGTCCATCCGCTGCAATACCGGCGTGGCCTACCTGACCGACAGCAACCTCGTGAACTCGATCGTCGGGGTGAACATCAACGGCTGCTCGCTGCACATGCGGCGGAGCCTGGTGTCCACGGGCGGCTGGGGCGTGCAGCAGAGCGGCGGCGAGCTGTTCGCCGACGAGACGGTATTCGAAAACAGCAGCGGCGCCATCGAGAGCGGGGGCTCGGTCACCCTGCGCCGCAGCTACGTGCGCGACCACTGGGTCGACGGGGGCATCCACATCACCGACGGCGGTGACCTCACCCTCGTCAACTCGATGGTCTACAACAACAACTACGTCAACCGCGGGATCATGGCCAGCGGGGGCACCGTCGACATCGTGGGCTCCACCGTCATCGGCAACTTCGACTGCCTCGACACCGCGGTAGGCCCTCACTCGGTGCGCAGCTCGATCGTGATGAACCACTTCGACGTGGGCGGCATGGCCTGTGCCAACGCCACCGTCGACGACTCGCTCGTCAACGACGGCGTCGCCCTGGGCGCGGGCAACGTGCCGGTCGAGGCGGCCGACATGGGCTCGATCTTCGTCGACCCGAACCAAGGCATGGGCTCCGATTGGCACGTGCTGCCCGGCTCGCTCCCCGAGGGCGTCGCGGTGCACCTGGAGGGCGATCCGCGGGTCGACATCGATGGCGACCCGCGACCACAACGACCGGGCGCGGCCGACTACGCGGGCGCCGACGTGCCCTGAGCGCGCCGACGGTCACCGCGGTTCAGTCGAGTCGGACCCAGGGGATCTGGGCGTGGAAGGCCGGCAGGGACTCGTCGAAGGCTCGCGTCTTCGGCATCTCGCCGGATGCAAACTGGCCGCCGAAGAACATCCGAAAGCCGGGCTCTTCTCGCGGCGTACTGGCGTGCCAGGTTCGCTCGTCGGTCAGCACCGCCGTCCCGGCTGGGCAGTTGAGCGCGACCTGCCCCTCCCATGGCTCGGAGAGCCCCCGGAACGGGCACTCGGTGGGATCGGTCAGCCGCCGCGGATAGATGAGCAGCTGGCCCGCCCCCGGATGAATGTCGTTGAGGTAGACCAGCAGGGTGAGACGACCGATCGCCTCCCGCTCGACGATCTCCTTGGGCGGCGGCGATGCCTCGTCGAGCCCACCGATGTGCATGTGCCAATGATGCATCTCGCGCGCCGCGTCGGACATCATGCAGCTGGTCATCTCCATCCGCATCTCGTCACCGAGCGCCGCGAGCAGGACCTCGGCGACATCGGGGTGGATATAGCCTTCGGCCAGCGAGGGCGCGTAGTGGAGGACCTTGCGGATCGTCAGCCCGCTGAGTCGCAGGGTGATGCCGGGGGCGAGCTGTTTGTCGCCGTCGAAGACCAGGTGGGGCCGCCCGACCTCCTCGTAGATGCGCTCGAGCTCCGCCCGGAAGCGCTGCACGTACTCGGCGGAATAGACCCCCGGCAGGATGGTGTAGCCCTGCTCGCGCAGCTCGGCTACGTGCTCGGACGCCTCCATCGATCGAACCCTATCATCGTCTCGCAGCGAGCCACGCGGCGGCCCCCGACCTCGCATCTGCCAGGGGGACCCAGTATACTTTTGGCCCCGAGCCGGGCGTGGCCAGGCGCCGAAACGGGCGGGACGCCCCCCGCGTCCACGACGAGGAACGATGGAGAAGATCAGCTTCGGTGCCGCGATGCTGCACGTCACGGCGGCGGTCGTGCTGTGGGCCGGGGTGGTGGCCTGGATCTGGCTCGCGAGCCCGCGTCGACCAGGCGCGCGCCGGGACGCGGTGGTGTTCGCCCTCGTGCTCACCGCGGCCGCCATCCTCCTCGGCCAGCCTCTGTGGCTGACCTCCGACTCCACCAACGACATCGCCCTGGCCGCCGCCTGCGAGGCGGGGACCTGCCCCACCATCGGCGTGCTCGCCTCGCACGGGACCTACGAAGGCGGCGTGCTGTGGGACTGGGTGCTCGCCGCCGTCCTCCGCGTGTCGCGGAGCCCGAGCTTCGTCGCCGCCGCCTTCATCGCGCTGCATGCCCTGGCCGCGGCGTTCATCTCGGTCGTCGCCGAGGATCGTCGCAAGGGCATCATCGGCGGCGGCGTGTTCTTCCTGGTCGCCTACGCCCTCGCCCCGCTGTACATCGCGTGGCACCCGACGCTGGCGCCCGCCGCTGCCACGCCTTTCGTGCTGCTGGCCTGCATACCGCCGCCGTCGGGCAAACGCGGCGTGGTCCACCATGCGGCCATCGGCGTGGCGTTCGGCCTGTCGCTCGGGGTCTACATCGCCACGCTGTTCCTCATCCCGCTTTTGGTGCCGCTGGTGTTGCGCCTGCAGTGGAAGCACTGGCTCGCGGCCTTGGGCGGCTTCGTGCTGGAGCAGCTCATCGTCACGCCACACGCGGCCCAGTACAACGTCATGCAGGTCGAGCTCGACGCGATCGTCATCGGCGTCGTGATGCTCGTGCTCGGCGTCCTCGTGCGACGTCGCGTGCTGGAGTGGATGTCGCGTCGGCCCTTCCGCACGGGGGCCCTCGCCGCGGGTGCCCTGATCATCGGGGCCGGGGTGGCCACGGGGCAGTTCATCTACCCCTACTACTTCGCCCTGCTCGCCCCGCTGCTCGGGGGCTGGGCGCTCATGCTCGGGTCGAAGTCGCAGCGGCCGAAGCTCGAGGGCACCGCGCTCGGCGTGCTCACGCTCGTGCTCACCGTGGGCTCGACGGTGCTCTATATCGTCCTCGCGTCCTGGTACCACGAGGGTCGCTTCTTCTTTCGCGACCTCTACGACCTCGGGCCGCGCTACCGCGGCAGCTATGGCGTCGCCACCACTGGCCCCAGCTACATGGTCGAGTACTCGATGCGGCTATGGGGACAACCGCGGGCCGACGATGGCATCGGGGTCGCCATCGCCACCAAGGACGACGCCGATTCCGTGCTCTGCGACGACATCCTGTGGAGCGACTCGGGCACGCTCGGCATCTGCGAGTACCCGGCCTGGGTGCGAACCTCGGGGGCGACCGCCTGCGAGCTGCGCTCTGAGCAGGAGCGCTGCCGGACCTTCGAATCAGGCGCAGACCTCGAGCTGCCGATCAACAAGAGCCCCATCGAGTACCCCAAGACGGACGAGCACACGGTGCTGGTGGAGTTCCGCGTCGAGACCTGCGTGAAGGTGGCGGACGGCCCTCGCACGCTGCGGCCTCTGGTCTACACCGGGCTGCCCAACCGCAGGGCCGTGAAGTTCGAGGACACGCCGCCCGGCGGCCAGCTGTCGGAGGACGGCACCGAGGTCACCATCACCCCGGTCGAAGACGCCTGCTTCCCGCTCGTGTTCCGCTGGGATGCCGAGGGCGAGGTGCTCGCCCCGTGGGTGGACGAGAAGATCGAGCGCGACGTCTTCGATCAGCTGGTGTTCATGGTGGAGGAGCGCCGCGCCGCTGCGGGGTGACGCCGTCGGCTACTGCACGAGCGGCTCGAACTCGAACTTCGCCGGTTCCGCACCACCGTCGTCCGCTGCCAGGACGATGTCGTAGGTCGGGCTGACGCAGCCGCTCTTCTTCGAGCGCATGAACGATGCCGTACCGTCGACGCTGAACGCCCAGTGGCGATCACCTCGCGCGTGCGCCCGCCACAGGGTGCCCGCAGTGGTGCCACTGCTGGCCTGGGCCACGGTGCCGCCCATCCCTTGGACCCGCCGCCCGAACGCGCTCTCGAAGGTCACCGTGTCCGGCCGCAGGACGGGATCGGGGCAGACCACACGGAATAGGCTCTGGCCATCGATCGACGGCGCCTGGTCCACGTCGAAGCCCTGGCTGCCGCCTTCCGCTCGAACCCAGCGCTCGTGCTTGGTCCGCAGCGCGATGCGATAGCCGTCGAACTTGCCGCAGAAACCCCGGCCGTAGACGCGGCGGATGGCGACCCGGTCTCCGGCCGAGAACGACAGGTCCGTGGACGGGGGCAAGCACGCCCGCATGATCGAGCCGAGGTCGTCCGCCGACGATCCCGGGATGAGGTGTGCCCCCAGGGAATTGCCGTCGCCGTCGGGGTCGTGGTCCGGCAGGCCTTCACAGCTCGCTCGGTCTTTCCAGTCCGTATGCCGAAAGCCCAGCGTGTGGCCGATCTCGTGCTGGATCGCCACCTTCAGGGTCACCTCGGGCGCGACGAACTCGTCCACGATCTCGGCCAGCTTGCCCTCTCCCACCGTGATCGACGGCCCCGGGTATCCGTGGCTGCCCGGGAAATCCGCGTGGATGCGATCGAGGTTGGACAGCTCGGTCCCAATGAACACGCCGACCTGGGTATCGCAGCCCGGATCGTTGTGGAGCTCGGTCCAGCCGATGGTGAAGGCCAGCGGCAGCTCGGCCCAGCGCTCGACGGCCTGCCGGGTCGCCGAGCGCAGCATCGCCGTGTCGTCCGCGAGGTCGTCGCGACCGGGCGGTACGGTGGGCAGCTGAACGCAGATGCTCGAGACCGTGTCGATGTCGACGATCCGGTCCGCGACCGACTGCCGAGACTCCGACGGTGCCCCGCCCTCGGTGTCGGTCGGAAGCAGGATGGACTGCTCCTGTGCCGGGTCGCATCCCACGCTCGTCGGAACGAGGGATGCAGCCCCGAGGAGCATCGACACACACACGGACCGGACTCCCATACCCACTGGGAGTGCCCCAGCGGGCCCGCGGTTATTCAGCTCGGGCGCGACCGAAGGCCCGTCGCCTCAGCTGAGGTCGGGAGGCGTACCCGCCAGCACGCCGAACTGCCCGCCCGGCTGCACGCGCTCGTCTTCGTTGTCACCGCCCGGCATCGGGCCTGGCCACACCACCACGTTGGCCGAGGCCACGTACTGCCCGCGCGAGTGCACCCAGGTGTCGCGCTCGGCCACCCACGCCAGCACCGCGGCACGAGCCTTGTCGGTGATCGGGCGATCGTCGGCCGGGTCGGCGTTGCGCATCGGCTTGCCCCGTTCGAACGCGACGGTGAGCGGCCGGTTGGGGTCGGCGTTCTTCATCTCCTCGCGACGCGCGTCCTGCTCCTGCTTCATGCGCGCCTGCTCCTTGGCCATGAGGTCGCGCATCGCGGCCGCGTCTCGCTCGTCTTGAACGGCCTGGGCCGTGCGCTCCTCCTCGTCGAGCGGGCGCATCGCCTCGCGGAGGCGCATCTCGTCCTTGGGACTCAGCGCTCCCTCGCGCGGCGGGCCCAGCACGACGACGAAGCGCGGTCGCTCACGCAGCCAGATCTCGGCATCGTCCACGCTCTCGAATTCGGCGACCTGAGCCTGCCCGGTTTTGATGTCACGGATCTTGAGTTCGACGGCCATGGGGTCCTCCAGCGGGGCCGCACCATACCATCGGCGGCGCGGTGCAACCGAGGAAGGCTCGGTGGCGTAACCTTGAGCGAGGACAGTACGCCCATGATCGACCTGTACACCGCGTCCACCCCCAATGGCTGGAAGGCCTCCATTGCGCTCGAGGAGCTGTCGCTGCCCTACACGGTGCATCGCATCGACTTGGGCAAGGGGGACCAAAAGAAGCCGGAGTTTCTGGCGATCAACCCCAACGGGCGCATTCCCGCGATCATCGACCGGGAGGCGGGGGACCTCACCGTGTTCGAGTCGGGGGCGATCCTGATCTACCTGGCGGAGAAGGCCGGGGCCCTGATGCCCAGCGACACGGCGGGGCGGATGAACGTCATCCAGTGGGTGATGTTCCAGATGGGTGGGGTCGGGCCGATGATGGGGCAGGCCAATGTTTTCTTTCGGTATGCGCCGGAGAAGATTCCGTTTGCGATCGAGCGCTATCAGAAGGAGTCGCGGCGGTTGCTCGAGGTGTTGGATGGGCAGCTGCGGGGGCGGGAGTACTTGGCGGGGGAGTACTCGATCGCGGATATTGCGAATTGGAGCTGGGCGAGTACGTATGCGTGGTCGGGGGTTTCGATCGAGGGGCTTTCGGGGCTTTCGGCTTGGTTGGAGCGGGTTGGGGAGCGGGATGCGGTGAAGCGGGGGCGGGCGGTGCCGGGGAAGCTCGGGGAGAATAAGGAGCAGGTCGAGAAGTTGGGGCGATCGATGCTCGTCTGAGCGGGCGCTCGAAGACTTGGGGAACGGGGCTCGAGGACCTGGGGGAAGCTCGGGTGATTGCTTCGGGCGAAGGCGGTCTGGGCCTGTTGACGCGAGACGACTACCCCGGACGTGCTCGTCGGCGGAACAGAGCGAGGGGCTTGGAGGGGGCATGAGTCGCCTCCTGCGCGCGACCGGGGGCCCCTTCTCGCTACGCGGCCAGACCGCTGCCGAGGAAGTCGCACCGGGGTTCGGTCGGGGAATTGTGGCGCCCTGCTCGGGTGGGGGTCGTCGGGCTTCGGCGAGGAGTGGGGAAAAAATCGGCACACGTGCGGGCCGGGGACGAGTCGGGGCACGTGCGCCGAGGGGGTTCGATCGGGGGGATCAGTTCGGGTTGGCTACGGTGGCGGTGGCGCAGATGGTGCTGACCCAGACGTAGGCCCACATGATGAGGAGCTCTGGTTCGTCGTCGGGGACGGCGTTGGCGAGCAGATCGTCGATGATGTCGGCGATGGCGGGTTGTTCGTCGTTGAAGGTGTCCAGGGCGTCGGCGGGGGCGACTCCGTCGTTGACGGCGAGGACCATGTCGCGGGCGCTGGCGACTACGCCCTCGACCTCATCGGGGTTTTCCTCGAGATAGGCCATGACGGGGCCGTGCGATTCATCCAGCAGCTCGATGTTGATGTCTCGACGGGGGCCGGAATCCGAGGCGAAGGCGGGGATGGGGGCGGCGAGGATGCAGGTGGCGAGGAAGGAGCCGAGGGCGGATTTTTTGATGTTCATGAGGGCGGTTTCTTTTGGTTGGATTGAAGTGATGGGCAGGCAATGGGACGCCGTCGGCCGAGGTCACGGACCGCGACGTTCGGGCGTCTCTACTGGCAGTCAACCTAGTCGAAACGGGGCCGATGACATCTGAAGGGGATCTGAAATGGGGGTGGCCAGCGGTGCGGGGTGGGCTCGGCGGGCGCGCGAGCGGCGGGTCAGATCGTGCCGATGTGGCCGGATGAAGGGCGATCCGAGGGAATTCGACAGGCGGCTGAGAAGAAACGTATCGACCGGCGGGGGTGGGTGCGGGAAGCTCGTCAGGGAGGTCTGGATGTCACTGAGGGTACGAGATGCTTGCTTTGTCACCGTGTTGTGTGGGCCCTTGGCCTGCTCGGCGAACGGAAACTCCATGACGACCACGGAGGACCCGACCAGCAACGGGGACAGTGAGGGCGGCGGCGGAGGATCGAGCGGGGACGCGACGCCGCCCCAGGCCGACAACCGACCGCCCTCGCCTCTGCCGCCCGGAGGCCTCGACCCCGAGCAAGTGCCGATGTTCGTGTCGATCGGCTGGGACGACAACGCGGACGTGGGCGGGATGCTGTGGTCGCTCGGGCTGACCGAGGGGCGCACCAACCCGGCGGGCACGGGGCAGGCGAGCACCTACGACGGCGCGCCGATGACGATGACCTACTACAACACGGGCGTGTACACGACGGGGTCGGGCGCCACGTGGAAGCAGGCGTACGACGCGGGGCACGAGATCGGCAACCACACCCAAAGCCACGGGCAGCACCTGCAGCGGCTCGAGGACATCGATGTGTGGAACGGCGAGATCGAGGACTGCCAGAGCCAGCTCGAAGGGCTCGACATTCCGCTGAACGAGGTCTACGGATTCCGCACTCCGTTCCTGGGCACGGCCGATGCGACGATCCAGGCGGTCGCCGACGCGGGCTTCTTGTACGACTGTAGCCTCGAAGAGGGCTACCAGCCGAGCCAGGACGGCACCAACTACCTGTGGCCCTACACCCTCGACGAGGGCAGCCCGGGCAACGACCAGCTCGTGGAGTGGGGCGGACTCAAAAATGACATCCTGCCCAAGCCAGGGCTGTGGGAGATGCCGGTCTACGCGTTCATCGTGCCGCCGGACGAGGTCTGCAAGCAGTACGGGGTGGAGCCCGGCTTCCGCGATCGCATGAAGGAAGCGGCGGACTACTTCGACACGGCGGGCGGCAAGATCACCGGGTTCGACTACAACGTCTGGTACGAGTTCGGTATGACTCCGGCCGAGGTGGCCGCGACCTGGATGTACACCCTCGACCTGCGACTCCAGGGCAACCGCGCGCCCTTCCTGCTCGGCACCCACACCGACGAGTACGACCAGGCCAATGCCCAGCGCCGCGAGGCGATGGAGATATTCCTCGACTACGCGCTCGAAAAGCCCGACGTGCGGATCGTGAGCGTCAAGCAGGCGCTCGACTGGATCCGCGAGCCCACGCCGCTGGGCTGAGGCAGGAAAGACCCACACGGGAGCACCGCCCGGTCCGCTGGACCCGGCGGTGTTTTTGTTTGCGCAGTCCGGCCGTGAAGGGTCGAGAACACTGTTCTTCCAACCCCGCCGATCGGTTCGTCACCGTACGACACTCGTACTGCCACCATGCGTGGCCTTGGATTAGCACTTTCAATCATGACTTGTTCGACGGCGTTGGTCGCCTGCTCGACTCCGGGAACCGTCAACACCTTCGGCGCGGACGAAGACGAAGAGATGGAGGTCGACACCGACACCGACGGGGAGGAATCCTCGGGCGGTGAAGAGGCCTTCGATCCGTTCGAGGGCGCTCGCGTCATCGAGACCGGCCTCGAGGGGCGCTTCGAGTTCGGCGACTACGATGGGGACGGAGTCGACGACTTGATCTCCGCCGATGGTGATTGGCTTCGAGTCCATCGCTTCGACAACGGCGAGCAGGTGCTCGAGCAACTCTCCATCACCTCGTTCAACACCTATTTCGACTTCCTGATACCGGCTCACGTGGATGGCGACGACCAGCTGGACCTCGTCTTGTACAACGCGGCAACGCCCCTCATCGGACAGTACGACAACCGACTCACCCCGGTCGCGTTTTCGTCCGACGGCGTCGAGTTCGGCCCCGTCGTGAGCATGGGCGGCGACGTCATGCTCAGGGCGGCGGTCGACTTCGACGGCGATGGGCGGGTCGATCTGCTGGAACGAAGCTTCAATGCGTTGCGAATCTGGAGCACGAACCGGGACGGCACCTGGACCGAAGGTCAGTCGCTCGCGGGCCTGCCCTACGTGGAGATCCGGGGCGCGATCTGGCACGACGTCACCCTCGACGGGCGCCTCGACCTGATGCTGTGGGGGCATGATTCCGGGCGGACCTACCTCGCGACCTACACGCAAGACGAAGAGGGCCACCTGTCCGTGCTCCAGGAGCGCGAGCTGGAGTTCATGGGCGACGCGAGGCTCGCCGACTTCGACGACGATGGGATCGTCGACCTCGCACTGTCCCGTGCTCGGTGGTATGCGGAGGACCCAACCGCGGCTCTGCTCGTCCTCCAGGGCCGGGGCGACGGGACCTACGGCGGCAGCCTGCTGCATTTCGAGTCGGGCCCCGACGATGTCGGAGATGCTCGCCTGATTCCCGTCGATCTCGATGGCGATGGAGCCCCGGAGCCCATCGTGATCAATACCGGGACCTTCGACCCCGAAACCTACGAGGGATTGCTGCCGGGATTCGAGCCGTGGACGCCCGTTCTCGTGCGGGTCGAGGACGAGGTGACCTTCCACCCGCTGCCCAGCGGCATCGTGCCCGTCGATGCCGCCGACCTCGACGGCGATGACTGCGAGGAGTTGGTCGGCGCCTCGGACAATCAGCTCGTGCTCTTGGAGCTCCCTTGCGACTGAACCAAGAAAAACACCCCGACGTGAGAACGCCGGGGAGCCACAGAGGGTTGAGAACTCCGTTCTTCAGGACCCACCGATCGGTTCGTCACGGTACGACACTCGTACTGCCACCATGCGTGGCCTTGGATTAACACTTTCAATCATCACTGGTTCGACGGCGTTGCTCGCCTGCTCCACTCCGGGAACCGTCAACATCCTCGAGCTGGACGAAGACCTAGAGGTCGACACCGACCCCGACGAAGAGGAATCCTCGGGCGCTGAGGAGGCCATCGATCCGTTCGAGGGCGCTCGCGTGATCGAGGCCGGCCTCAAGGGGCGCTTCGAGTTCGGCGACTACGACGGAGACGGTATCGACGACCTCATCTCCGAAGACGATGACTGGCTTCGAATCCATCGCTTCGACACGGCCGAGCAGGAACTCGAGCAGTTCTTCATCACGTCGTTCAGCGCGAACTTCCACCGCATGATGCCGGCCCACGTGGATGACGACGACGAGCTGGACCTCGTGTTGTACGACCCTGCGACCCCCACCATCGGGGAGTATGACAACCGACTCATCCCGGTCGCGCTTTCGTCCGGCAGCGTCGACTTCGGCCCCGCCGCGGTCATCCAGGAGGAGGTCATCGGCACGATGGTCGACTTCGACCGCGATGGTCGCACCGATCTGTTGGAACGAAGCGCCAATGCGTTGCGAAGCTGGAGCATGAACCGGGACGGAACGTGGACCGAAGGCCAGTCGCTCGCGGGCCTGCCCAACGTGGAGATCCGAGGCACGCTATGGCACGACGTCACGCTCGATGGGCGCCTCGACCTGTTGATCTGGGGCCACGATTCTGGACGAACCATGCTCACGACCTACGCACAGGGCGAAGACGGCATCTTGTCCGTATTGCAGGAGCGCGAGCTCGAGTTCAGGGGCGACGTGGGCCTCGCCGACTTCGACGACGATGGGATCGTCGACCTGGCGCTGTCGCGTGAGCGAACCCTGGAGCGCCCGGCCGCAGCGATTCTGGTCCTCCAGGGCCGGGGCGACGGAACCTACGGGGGAAGCCTGCTCCATCTCGAGTCCGGCCCCAACGCCACCGGAGGTCCTCACCTGTTCGGCGTCGATCTCGATGGAGACGGAGTCCCCGAGCCCATCGTGCGCAATACCGGGTCGATCGACCACGAGTCCGATGACGGGTTACTGTCAGGGGTCGGGTCTTGGAACTCCGCCCTCATCCAAGTCGAGGGCGAGGGCGAGGATGAGGTGACTGTTCACCCGCTCCCCACCGACATGTGGCTCTCCGACGCGGCCGACATCGACGGCGACGGCTGCGACGAGCTGGTCGGCAAGAACTCCGAGAACTGGATCCAGATCCTGAAGCTCCCCTGCGACTGAACCAAGAAAAACACCCCGACGTGAAAACGCCGGGGTGTTCTGCAGTCGGGACTCGACCGCGGGCTACTCGACGAGCAGCAGCCAGCTCTGCAGGCTGCCCGTGTCCGCCCGGGCGTTGTCGCTCACCTGGAGCTGCCAGGTACCGCGGCGATCCTCGTCGTCGAAGTCGTCGAGCTCGATGGTCTCGCGCAGGTTGTCCTCGCTGCCGCCCGCCCGGTCGTGCAGGGTGACGATGGTCGAGCCGTGGATGAGGCGCACGGTGAGGTCACCCCGGTAGGTGTGGGTGATGTCGAACTCGACGGTGATCTTGGAGATGCTGCCGTCGTCGGGCACCTCGATCTCGCTGACGATGCCCGTGGGGTCGTTGTCGGGGATCTCGATGACCTCGTCGGACTCGTAGAGCTCGGCGTCGGCGGGCGGGGTGGGCTCGTCGGGGTCGGTGCCCGGCTCGGGCTCGGGCTCGGGCATCACGATCTCGGGGAGATCGGAGACCCGGGCGCTGCCGTAGTCGGTCACGTAGTCCATGGAGATGAAGCCGTAGCCACCGCCGTGGGGGTTGTCGACGCCGAAGCTGCCCGCGCCCCAGCTGTTCTTGAAGATGAAGAAGCCCGTGTCCATCACGGGCTCGCCCGCGGCGTCGACCATGAGCGAGCCGTCGGACTCGCGGCGCTGGACCTCCATGTCGAGGTCCCAGCCCACCAACAAGATGGAGTGACCGGCTCGCTTCTTGCGGCTCTCGGTGACGTCCTCGTCGTTGGGCGCGAGCACGATGCCCTTGTCCCAGTTGTCGGTGTTGCGCGTCAGCGTGGTGCCGCGGTGATTCCAGGCCTGGTAGAAGAAGTCGAGACCGACGACCACGGCCGTCTCGTTGACCCGCATGTGGTCGATGATCGACGCGCGGCTGGAGTTGAGCCAGCGCCCGCGGGGAAGGAAGAACTTCTCGGCGTCCTCGGCCTCCATGGGCGGGGCACCATTGGTGTAGCAGCGGGTCGGGCGATCCTCGTTGTCCTTGTCACACTCGGGATCGTCGGTCTCGTCCCACTCGCTGATCTCGTACTCCCACGCCGACTCGGCCGGGATGCCGTACTCGCTGATCGCCTGCAGGTTGTAGTTGGCATTGCTGCCGCTGGTGTTGCGGAACGACCGGACCTGCTCCTTGACCGACCACTGCAGGTACTGCTCGGAGAAGTCGGGGTTGTCGACGCCCGCCGAGATGTACAGGTGCTCCATCAGGGCGACGGTCGAGAAGATGGAGCAGACGCCACGACGGCCCTGGCTCTTGACCGGCGACTGCGAGTCGACCAGGTCGAACTGCTGCGGCGCGGGGCCGTCGGCCTTGATGTCGAAGGGCAGCTCGTCGTTGGTGGGGGCTCCCTCGAAGAGCGCGTCGTAGTCCGACAGCGGGGCATCTTCGTCGTCCGCACCGCCAGCCTCGGGGTCACAGCCGGTCAGGGCCAGGCTCGTGGACAGTGCCAGCGGGGCGATCAGGGAGTGGATCCGCATCCAACCAAACTTCATGTCCATACATGTAGGACAATATCGGCTCAGGTGGTATCGAAATCGCCTAACAGTTCGGATTCATTGAGTCTAGTTTTCTCACACTTTATCCTACCTGTCGGTATTTTCCTGACCAAGAGTTCTTTTGCTCCATGAAATTGGAGCCTCGACCCCACGCCTTCGGGGGCGCTCGACCTCGACTCTGCATCGAGCGATGCGATCGGCGAGGGGCCGACTCGACAGCGCCGAGCCGACCCATCGCCGCGGCGCTTCAGCAGTAGGACATGCACTCGAGGCGCTGCTGGTTGCAGTACTCCTCGCTGCAGTTGCCGTGATCGAGGCAATCGGTGAAGTCGCGCCAGCACTGGGCGATGCATTGATAGTTCGTGGAGGCGGGCTGGGCCGCATCGGCGGTGTCCAGCTCGACCTCGAGCGTGGGGGCGGGCTCGGAGATGGGCGCCTGCTCGACCTCGACCTGCACATCGCTCGACACGGGAGCGACCTCAGCCGACGCGAAGCCCGACCATGCGAATAGGCCAACGGCCATCATGCCGGCCGCCAGGGAGAAGGAACGAGTGCGATGATTCTTCATGATCTGCAGGTGATGCTCAGCCCTCGGGTGTCCAAGGTTTTTTCGACTCGGCCTCGTTCATCGCCGCCCGCAGTAATCCTCGCGCCTTGACCAACCGACTTCGCATCGCGGAATGAGAGATGCCCATGACCTCCGCGATCTTCCCCGCGTGCATGCCTTGCCAATAAAACAGCTCCAAGACTCGTCGATGGGTCTCGGGTAGGCGCTGCAGTGCCTCGCGGACGCGTCGCTCGTCCACGCCGCGCCCGATCACGGCCACGGGGCTGGGCATCGACGACGGCATCTCGTCGATCTGTGGTTCGACGCGGTCATCAGTGGCCCGCCGACGGATGTGCTCGAGCAGCACGTTGCGGGCGATGCCCATGACGAAGGCCCGCACCGCGATGCCCTCGCGTACGCGGTCTCTGCCTTCGATCAGCCGCAAGAAGGTCATTTGCACGAGGTCCTCGTGACCCTGGCCCACCTTCTTCTCGAAAAATCGCGTCACCGCCCCGACGTGCCGCTGGTGCAGCGTGCGACCGGCCCGGGCATCACCACCGCGCCAGGCTTCGAGGAGTTCGGCGTCTTCGTTCCAGTCGCGCTCGGCCCCGGGCGCGGCCTTGTGCGGGCCGGCGTCGACCTTGGCCCCCGGACGATACGGAGACCGACTCGCGGCCGCGCATCGCCACCCGGACCCTCCACGATGGCGGGCAACGGACGACTCGGCATGACGACAACACTTCGACTTCATCTCGACCCAACGCTCTGCTCAACCCAACATTGTTGGGGATACGTCGGAGCCGAACCGCCGGCTTGAACGATTCGGCTGAAGGGATGAACCGACGCTCCCAAGGGAACGAGCGAAAGCGCGGACACGCTCGCGAGGGCCCTCGGTTGCCTGCCACGAGACGGAAGTTGAAATTCGCGAACTTTCGCCATAGCGTATGCCGAACGGAGCCCGCCCGATGGTCACGAAACGCCGCATCTTTGCCTCCCGAGCCCTCGTGCTGACGATTGCGGCCACGTTGGGCGGATGCCCCCGCGCCTCGACCCCCTCCGCGACGCCCGCGGCCACCGACGAGCGCGTTGCCTCGACGACCGACTCGGTCATCGTCGGTGAGCCGGGATTTGGCACCAGGCCGGAAGGCCCCGGAGACCGCGAAACCGAGCTACTGCTGGACTGGGGCAGCTGGGCCGGCTGGGCGCTCCCCGACCGCGACCACGCGGGAACCTGGGTCGGGCCCTTCGACCTGCACGCACCGGGATGGCGCGCGGCCGAGGGGCTCGCCTTCACCGTCGATGGGCAGTCGCCGCACGACGCGAGCGCTCATCGAGAGCCGGGCCTGCTCACCCAGACCTTGCACTACGAGGGATTCCGGGCCGAGCTGCGCCTGTGGTTTTCGGGTCCGAACCACGCCATGGCGGAATTCGAACTCGTCAGCGAAATCGACCGCGCGCTGGAACTTCGGCTGGCGTGGCACGGGAAAGGGTTCAGCGACACCACATGGGCGCTTCGCAAAGGCGCGACGATCGAGGTCTCCGGCCCCGGTGAGCCGGGCTCGGTGTTCATGCGATTCCCCGCCGACGGCCGAGCCGAGCTCCGAGCCGATGGCTACGGCGTGTCGTTGCCCGCCATCACCGTGGATGGCGGCTCACGAAGGTCGTGGTTCGTCTCGCTGTCCAGCGAAGCGGCACCGCTCGATCCCCCCGCCGATCCCCGCCAGTCGTTCGATGCCAACCGAGCGCGCTGGGCCGGCTATATCGATGCCGCTCGATCCGCGGCCGCCATCACGCTCAGCCCTGCCGACCAACGCCTCGCCCAGGCGAGCGTGAGCACGCTCGTCGCCAACTGGCGTCAACCCTTCGGGCCCATCACCCACGAGGGTCTGTTTCCGGCCTGGGCCTACGACGGCTTCCACGGCTTTTGGGCGTGGGACTCGTGGAAGCACGCGGTCGCGCTGGCGGCCTTCGATCCGCGCCTGGCCAAGGAACAGGTCCGGGTCATGCTCGAGGCGCAGAACGATCGCGGCATGGTGCCGGACGTCATCTATCCGGGGGCCGAGACCGACAACTGGCGCGACACCAAGCCTCCGCTCGCCGCCTGGGCGGTGGAGCAGATCGTGCTGCGCGACGGTGACCTCGACTTCGTGCGTGAGACCTTGCCGCGGCTGGTCGCCTACCACGAGTGGTGGTTTCGCGACCGCGACCACGACGGCAATGGCCTGTGCGAGTACGGCTCGACCGACGGCACCCGCATCGCCGCCGCGTGGGAGAGCGGCATGGACAACGCGGTGCGCTTCGACGACGCGAAGATGCTCGGCAACGGGCCACAGGCCTGGTCGATGGACCGCGAGAGCGTGGACCTCAACGCGTACCTCGTCGCCGAAAAGCGCATCTTGGCGCGACTGCATCGACGGCTCGGGAAGGACTCGCTCGCCGAGGACCTGGAGCGCGAATCATCGAAGATGGCCGAGCACGTGCGGACCCAGTTTTGGGACGACGCGCGTGGGTGGTTTCGCGACCGGCGGCTCGACGGGACCTTTGCGGCAGGCTGGGGCCCCGAGGGATGGATTCCGCTGTGGGCCGGGGTCGCCAGCCAAGAGCAGGCGAGCCGGGTCCGCGATGCGATGGTCGACCCCCAAAAGTTCGGCACCCACGTCCCACTCGGCACGCTGGCGGCCGACGACCCTCAGTTCGATCCGAGTCGTGGGTACTGGCGCGGACCGGTCTGGCTCGACCAGGCGTACTTCGGCCTCGCCGGCCTGCGGCGCCATGGCTTCGACGCGGACGCCGACGCGCTGCAGGCCCAGCTGCTCGAGCACGCCGAAGGCCTGCGCGAGGGCGGGGCGATCCGCGAGAACTACCACCCGCTGACCGGCGCGGGTCAAAACGCCCGGCACTTTTCGTGGTCGGCCGCGTCGATCTTGATGATGGTGTGGCGACTGCCCGCCCCCCAATGAAAATCGGGGCCCGTGCCAAAGCACGGGCCCCGAAGGTTGGACGACCGGGGTGGTCGGTCGAGCTAGCGGGTGCGGCGGTTGGGATCGCGGCTCCACACGTGGCGGGAGTAGACGAACACCACCACCACCATGGCCACGAGACCGCCGAGCAACGTCGACAGGACGGTGCTGCTACCTCCGAGCAGGCCGGCCACCATCATGGCGCCACCGAGGCCGACGAAGATGCGCCCGGCGAGTCGGTTGGTCTTGTCCCACGACAGATCGCTCGAGAGGGTCCACGGGGTGCGAACACCGACGAAGTGGTTCGAGCGAAGCTTGCCCATGAGGTTGCCGATGGCGACGAGCAACAAGCCCAAGGAGACCGGCAGGACCAGGCTCATGGAGAGGGCATGGCCCGTGGCCTCGAGCACCACCGCGCCGTGAAGCATGGTGATGAAGGCGAGCACCGCGACGCGGATGGCATCGTAGGCGCCGCGGGAGCGGCGGAGGTTCTCGCGACGCGGGGCGAAGCGAGGAGCCAGCGCCATCACGACGCTGAGGATCAGCCCGACGATGGGCATCATGAACAGCCCCTCGACCCTGCCACCGTAGCGGTCCGGCTGAAGGTCGAAGCCCCAGTGGACGGGGATCGACGCGTCGGCGGGGACCTGCGGCCAGGCCCAGACCGATGCTCCGAACATGAGCGCGGTGAGAACGAAGCAGGAACGACGAAGGAAGGTCTTGTTCATGACTGGGTCTTGGGTACTCCCGGGTTGGTCAGAGGGTTGGGGGGAAGCGGGGCCGCGGGTGCGGCCTGGACATCGAACGCGCTCATCAGCGCCCACAGGGCTTCTTCGAGCACGGACACGTTGAGTCGATAGGTGATGGTGCTGCCGCGACGGTCGCCCTGGATGAGGCCCGCCCGCTTGAGCACGCCGAAGTGGCCCGACAGCGTGGGTCGAGCGAGCTCGAAGTGCTCGGCGAGCTGGCCCGCGGTCAGGTCGCGCTCGCGAAGCAGAGCCAGGATGCGACGTCGACTCGGGTCGGCCAGCGCCTTGTAGATTCCGTCCACGGGGAGGGATACCCGGGCCTGCGTTTTGGTATTTCGCCAACCACCAAAATTCGTACGGTGGGCTGGGCTACACTCCGGCGGCTTCGGCCCCGGCCCCCGACCATGAGTGACGCCTCCCCTGCCCGCCCCTCGTTGTGGCCGACTCGACTGCTCTGGGCCGGCTTGGGGAGCGTGGTGACGCTGCTGGTGATGCGCGCGATGACGGAGCCGGGACCCGCGGAAGAGTCGAGCCCGAGCCCGACCGCTGCAGCCGAACCGAACGCGGCCCCAGTCGCGGGGACCGAGCCGTTGCTCGCCCCACCGCCGCCTGCGACCACGCCCGCCGAGGGCTCGGGCACCACCACGAGTGCCAACGCGACACCCGAGAAGGGCTCGGACTCGACGACGGGTGAACCGGACCTCACCTCGAGCGGCACCGCGACATCCGACGAAGTGGATCTGTCCGGCCTGCCCGAGATCCCCCTGCCCCGCATGCCCGGCACGCGGTTCATGCAACGCTTCCGCGAGCCGACCGACGACGAGACCGGCTGGATCATCCGACTGACCCTCTCCGTGCCCGCCTCGGGTTCTCAGGTCGAGACCTTCTATCGCACGGCGCTGCGCGACGAAGGCCTGAAGGTGTGGGGCGGCGGCCCGGCGGGGGCGAGCATCGCCGATGGGTATCGCGGCACGCTGCGCGGCCGGGCTCATCACGCGAACGCGGAGGTCATCATCCGCCAGCGCGCGGGTAGGCTCAGCAGCGTGGTTCGAATCATCTGGACGACACACGACTGAGCGCGTCGCTCACCGCACGCAGACCTCGACGTTGTCCACGGCCACGAAGCCCCCGGTGGTGTCCTCGCCGAAGGTCTGCGCCATCACCAGCGGGTGGGCGTCGGGCATCTCGGCGGGCATCGGGGCGCGGGTCAGCTCCGTCCATGTCTCGCCGTCGTCCGAGCGCTCGAAGATCACTTCGCCATCGCTCGCCCGGATGCCGATCCACCCCGGATACGCCTCGACCGCGACCTGCTCTTGGTGGAGCCGATTCGCGTCGTTGCTGGTGAAGACGTCGACGAAGCCCTGGGTCAGCGCGACGGACAGGATCCACGGCTCGTCGATGACCTGCAGGAACACCAGCACCGGTCGCTCGGGCTGGGGCGGCGTGGGGACCTGCATGCGGGCCCACCCGTCGTTGAAGTCCACGTGGTGCAGGTGATTGGCGACGATGCCCGTGTCGAACAGGCCCATGCTGGCCGGCGTGAACTTGACCCACCCCGACGCCTCCTCGACCACCGCGCCCTCTTCGGTCCAGGTGTTCCACATGTCGGCGTCGAGGACATTGTCGTCGAAGTCGTCGCCGAAGCACACGGGATCGGCGGCCGCAGCCGTCTCGTCGGCCCCATCGCTGGCCACCTCGGTCGCCGCCCCGGACGACGCACCGCCCGTGCCGTCGAACTGCCCCACGACTTGATCGCCGCACGCCGACAGCCCGAGCGCCATCGCCAACGACACGCTCGCACTCGCGATCGCGCTTCGACCCTCCACCACGTCGGCAGCGTACCAGACATCCGTCCCGATCCAATCTCCGCCCCTTGCGCCCGGGGAATGAGGTCGCGACCATGATCGAGGAGTGCGTTGATGTTCAAACCCGGAATCGTCGCCGCCAAGCCCATGCTCGTGTCGCTGCGAGCCCTGGTGGACGAACGCTTCGACAACGGAGATCGCATCGTGGTGCCCGTGCTCGGCTCGGGCGTGAACCTGCAAGCTGCCAACGAGGTTGGCGCCCGCGCGCTGCACTGGGAGCGCCTGCTCGGGGAGATCGAAGCGCGCGAAGGCGTGACCTGGGACGGACCGCCGCCGCACAGCATGACCGCGCGCTGGGAAGCCATGCTCCAGCGACAGAGCGATCAGCGGGCCTCCGAGCACGAGGCGGTGTTGATCCATACCGTCATCGAAGCGCTCGACGATCAGACGGAGTCGATCTGGCAAGCGGCGGGAGGACAGGCGCCTCCCCTGTACGGGGACCTGCTCGGCAAGGGCTTCCGCGACCTCGTCAACTTGAACTTCGACGATCGCCTGATGCGAGCCTGCGATGATGCTCGCCTGTTCCGTGCCGTCGCCCCCAAGGGCATGACCTTCCGCAAGGGCTCCTCGTTCACCGTGCTGCCGCAGCTTTATCAGCGGTACCACCGAGCGCTGCCCAACTTCGCCCGGCTATGGCATCCGCATGGCCGCATTCGTTCGAAGACCACGATGGTGCTGGGCGTCGGTGGCTACGGGCGCTTGATCCCCGACCTCGACATCGGCTGGCGTCGCTACAAGGCCATCGAGCGCGAGTATTGCCACGGCAACGCCCGCGACCGACAGCTCTTCCCCGAGCCGTGCTCGCGTCGCTCGTGGTCCGAGGCGCAGGTGCATCACTGGATGGAGCATCGCCGCGCCGTCGGCCCCTTCCTCGACAGCGGCGCGCTCGCCCGCCGCACGCCCTACCGTCGCCCTCACGAGGCGCTGAGCTGGCTCGACGTGTTCTTGATGTCCCCGCTGTTGTTCATCGGCTGCGGCCTGGGCAACGACGAGTTCCCGCTTTGGTGGGCGCTTCACCAGCGGGCGCGCAACCATGCCCGGCAACCGATCGAGGCCCGGCCCCCCGCCGTCTTGCTCACCGTGGCCGACGATCCGCGACAGAGCCCGCAGCTCGATCACCTCCGCGGCGGCCCCAGCGGGCTGTGCACCGTCGTGTTCTCCTCGTGGGACGATCTGTGGGGCTGGGTGCGATCGATCTGATGCACTGGACCCCGACCGAGCCGACGCGCATGCTCGGGGCGCATGGGCCTTCGCGACTGGCTGCGCCGCAAACCCGAGCCCAAGGCTCGACCGATTCGGCTGCGCTCGGCCGAAGACTGCGTGCAGCGCTATCGCTCTGCGGGGGCCGACGACAAGGCGGCCATCGAAGGCGCGCGACGGCAGATCGCCGGGCTCCGCCACGAAATTGCCGACGATGCTCGCTGGGCTCGACTGGTGACCATGGCCCGACAGATCGGCGACCCATGGAACGCCGACGACTGGCCCTCGGGCTTCGACGGGCTGCTGTGTGCCATCACCCTGTGCACCCACGTCTCGTTCGAGTGCGCTCGCTGCCCCGTGGGACGGCGCCAAGACGGCCGATCCTGCGCCCACCCGAACACCGCCTTCGGGCGCATCGGCGATCTCGTACGCCGCGACGATCGATCGGGCCTACGAAGTCAGCTCGACTCGATCGAAGCCATCCTCGACGACGCCGAGTGAACTCTACAGGTCGGGACGAATCCGCAGGCCGAGGTTGAGGCCGATGATCGTCTCCGCCTGTCCGCCGAAGCTGGGTCCGCTGACCTGCTGGCGAAAGCCGAACCCGAGGTCGACCCCCACGCCGCCGAGCTTGGCCGGCTTGACGTAGCCGATGCCGCCCGCGACATAGATCCGGTCATCGGCACTGCCCGCGCCCCGACCGTCCCACTGGGTCCCGAAGCGCAGCGGCACCGGTCCGACCACGAACTCCGCGCTGCCGCCATAGAGCAGCCGCGTGTGGTTTTCGAAGCGGTAGGTGCTGAGGTCGTAGACGCCGTCGAAGTTGAGGCTGAAATCCGGGTGATGCAGCGGAAACACGGACAGGCCGTGCTCGACCGTCAGGGGAAAGTCCGACAGCTCGGACACCGTGCCCGTGTCGACCGACCCTTCTTGCGCTCCCACTCCGCTGAGATCCAGCTCGCGCTCATCGTCGAACGGCGCGGGGTGATTGCCCACCAGGTTGTTCGCGACCACCGAGGCCGCCGCCCATCCGGCGAAGTTCACCGTGGCGCTCGTGTCGAGGCCGAAGCTGTTGAGGCGATCATGGGCGTCGTACGCCACGCCGTCGGTGTCTCGGTAGCGCAGGCTCGAGAAGATGTACTTGGGCTTGAGCCCCACCGACACCCAGCCCTTGACCACCGTGATGGCGATCGCCGCGAAGGTCTCGTGGGCCACGTGCACCAGATCGAGGTCGGCCGTCGCGGCCGCTTCTCCGTCGGTCGGCACACGAATCGGGTCGTCGCTGACCGGCGTGTAGCTCACCGTCGGCGACCCGCGCATCACCAGGTAGCCCAGCCCCACCGAAACCCGGGGATTGTTGAGCGAGTCCATCACCACGAAGCCGATGCCGTGGCGGCGCCCCTGGATCCCCAGCTGGTAGATGGGCTCCACCGCGAACGTCTGCGAATACGGCATGTTCGACGGGTTGATCAGTGCCGCGTTCGTGCCGAACGAGGACGAGCGGCCCACGCTGCCCAAAGAGAGGTTGCGGGTCCCCTCGACCCCGGGGTGCGCCTGCGCCACCGAAGGCAGCGCGAGTGCACCCAGGCCCAGGCCCAGGCAGGAAATTGCGAGTCGACGAAGCACGGAGGATCTGCCCGGTGTGGCCTGCAAACCCCGTGCACGACGGCCCAACCGACGCGATTTCGAGCCCTGCGGCCGTCCTCGGGGGACATCCTGGCACTCGGCATCCAGCGCCGAGTCATCCTGTCGCCCCGCTGCCGTCACCGGACGCGTGATCGCCTCCCTGGTGGAGGTCTCGGCGCGTTTGGAGGCACGGGGGAGGCGGATCATCCGGTCTCGGAGAATAGGCGGGGCCAGATCGACGGCCAAAAAACCCCCGAGACCGGGCCTGGCGCGGTGCGCTCTGGTCGCGGACCGCGTTACAGTCACTCCAGGTGCCGGCTACGGACGATCGCTGGGACGTGGTGGTCGTGGGACTCCGCGACCCCTCTCAGGCCAACACGGCGATGGTGGTCGCCGAGCTCGCCCACTACGCGAGCATGCCCACCGACGAGATCGGTCGCGCCCTCGCAAACGACGCCGAGCTCGAGGTCCTCTCCAAGCTCGATCGAGCCGAGGCCGAGCGCGCCGCGAATGAGCTCCACGAACTCGGCGCCGTCGTCGACCTACGACTCACCCCGAGTCACAGCGGCGTCTTCCCCGTGTTCAAGCCCGACGCCGATCGCCAGGTCGGCGTCGCCGTGGGTGGAATCATCGACGACTCCGCCACGCCCCCGATGATGGGCGAGGTCATGGGCAGCCTGCCCGAGGTCGAGCCCGACCCGGAGTCGGGTCGCTTCCCCGCCGCCACTCCGCCGGGCCGAAGGCAACCCAGCCCGCCGCCCCGAAGTCCCGCGCCGCCCCCCGCTCCCGCGCCTGCGCCCGATCCCCTCGACCTGCTGCCCATGGGTGACTCTGGCGTCCATGCCGTGCTCGAGGACCTCGGGGGTCCTCCCGGCATCGTCGACGACACCCCGAGTGCCCCGCCGCCCAGCGCCGCGCCCACCCTGCAGGGACCCGAGCTGGGGTCTCAGGATCTGCTCCCGGACCATCTGCAGAACAAGCAGCGCAGCCTCGGGGGCAGCCCCCGGCCGTCTCCGAGCCAGGCCCCGCGCCCGCAGGCCAAGCCCTCGCGCCCCGAGTCGACCGGTCGCGCCCGCAAGCCGCCGGGTTCTCCGGGTTCTCCGAGCGGTGGAGCGAGCGCGGCTCAGAAAAAACCCAAGCCCCAGCCGATTCCCACCCCCGGCGCCAGCGCGTCGCTCGAGCTCGACTTCGAAGCCGTCGGCCTGACCAAGCCCGCCCACAAGGGTGGCGTGCCCACCCAAGCTCCCATGGCGCCCCCCGGCACCAGTGCACCGGCCACCGAAGGCCTGCCCCGTCGCACCCGGGCCGGCAACATGGGCGGCAGCGGGGCCTCGGCCGCGGGCAAGGACGAGAGCGAGCCGAACCTCTTCGAGGTCCTGCGCGGCGACCTCGTCGCCCTGTCCCTGTTCATCGTCAGCGCCGCCCTCATCGCCAGCATGGTCACCGCGCTGCAGCTGCAACGCAGCGAGGTCCGCGATCTCGTGCCGCCGCTGGAGGAGGAGCTTCAGGCTTCGCTCAATGATCCGGTGGGAGTGGAGCAAGGCGAGCTGCGAGCGCCCGAGGATGTGGAGGGGGAGATCAAGGGGCTGCTCGGGGACCTCGAGACGAGCTTCTATTTGTGGTGGTTGATCGGCGGCGTCTCGACGGGGTTGGGGATCGCTCGATTCCTGCGACGGTAGGACCGAACGGGCCAAAGGCAGAGTTGGCACGGTGCGTCGGCCGGGCAACCCGTCGATGTTGTTCAATTTCGAGCGTCCGGGTTCGGGCTGCTCTTCAATTCTCACGAACTAATTTTCGACTCGGCGAAATTGAGGCGCACCGAACCACACATTGGGGTCGAAAGCCGACCCATGTCCGCGACACCACGAGACAAGATCAGTGTCGAGCGCCTGCTCCAACGAAGCCCATTTCCGGTCGACGAGGAGGGCATCGAGGCCGTACGCCAGCGCCTATTCGAACGAGCCAAGCGCCTGGCTCCACCCAACTATGAGGTTCACGAAGAAATCGGACACGGCCAATACGGCCGCGTGTTTCGTGCCACCGACACGAATTTCCCCAGACAGGTCGCCCTGAAGGTCATCCCTTATCGCGGCGAACGAGCCCTATCGCGGCTCGAGCGCGAGGCCCAAGCCCTCGCGAACCTGGACCACCCCAATATCGTCAAGGTCTTCGAAAAAGGCATCGCCGACGCGGGTCGCTATTTCCTCGCCATGGAGCTGGTGGACGGCGTTCGCCTGGACCACTGGGTGCGGGATTCACCGCGCTCGTGGAAGGAGATCGTGGAGATCTATGCCCAGGCGGCGGACGCACTGCATCACGTGCATCAACGGGACATGATCCACCGCGACTTCAAGCCGTCCAATGCGATGGTCGGCAAGGACTCGCGGCTTCGGCTCCTGGACTTCGGCCTCGTCAAGATGACGCCGAGCGGCGAGCACCCCCGGCCGGCCGACGAAGATGACGACGTGGTGCCGATGTCCGACGTGGAGGACTCGGGCTCGGGCGGCCTGGAGCCGATCCCATCGTGGTCGAAGAGCCAGGGCGAAGCGCCGACCCAGAGCCATGGGGCCGACAACTTCGACGATCTCACCCGCTCCGGGCACATCGTCGGCACCTTGGCCTATGCCTCACCCGAACAACTACAGGGCAAGGCGATCGGGCCCCATAGCGATCAATTCAGCCTCTGCGTCGCCCTATTCGACGCCGTCCACGGTCAACGACCCTTCACGGGCCGAACCGTGATGGAGCTGCTCGATCAGATCGCCACGGGAAACATCGCCCGCGGCTCCAAAAAACGACGGGTCCCCCGTGGGCTCCGCAAGGTCATCCGCCGTGGACTCGCCGACAAGCCCGAAGATCGCTACGACAACCTCGCCGAGCTCTCGACCGCGCTACGACGCTTCCTGCGACCTCGGTTCGGCCCCTGGACGGCCATGCTGGTCGGCGTCGGTCTGACCACCGCGGTCGGTGGCGGCCTCTATCAGCTGAACAAGCGGCCGCCTCTGTCTCTGCATTGGGATGGGGCCTGGCCCGAACGAGTCGAGCGCGCCGACGTCGAGTCTCGCTACGGCCCCGAGCTGCTGGCGCGGCTCGATGCCTACGCGGACGCCTGGAAGAGCGCCCGGGATTCCTACGCCGAACGTTCGAAGCGCGACGACGACGGCCCTCAGGTGCAGTGTCTCGCCGAGGGCCGCGAACAGTTCACGCGATTCGCCACGGCCTTGGGCAAGGGTGCGGCATCCTCCGACCCGGTGGGCCCTTCGTTCACCGCCCAGCGCATCGTATTGGCCGACCTGTTCGATCCTTCGGACTGCATCAGCGCCACGCCCCCGCAGGAGCAAGACCAGAGCATCGCCCTACGACTCATCGACGCCCAGATCGCACGCCTCGAGAACGACTACGCCCAGGCTCGGAAGATTCTCGACGAACTCGATGAAGACCCCACCATGGGGCACGTAGACCTGCGCGCGGGACTGTTCCACTACGAACGGGCCATGGTCCAATTCCACGATCGCGAGGAAGAGGCCTGGTACACGCTGCTGGACGCGCAGACCAGCAACGACGGCGATCTACGCTTCGTCATCGACGCGATGATCGCCCGGCTGCAGGTCGGAGTCGTATTACGTTCCGTCACCCCGAAAGAAATCGAGGCTCTCTCGACACAGATAGAGCGAAAGGTCGCTGCCCTCGAAGGCGACCCGGACAACGCGGCCGTGGCCACGGGACTCGCTCCGTGGTTGAAGCTCGCCCATGCCTACAGCTCGTCCCGTTCGGGGCGGGACGACGAGGCCGCAGCCCTGTTCGCCGCAGCACGAACCGCGTTCGACCGCCTGCCCCCCAGCCCCCTGCGCAACGCGATGACGGCCCACTGCATTTTGAATGAAGCCTACGCGCGCGCGAGTCATGAACTCAGAGTGGAACTCGACCCTGCGCCGCTGTTCGACGCCGTCGAGAGCTTTGGTGAAGTGTACGGATGGCGACATCGACACACCCTTCGTCACATGACGAAAGCTGCCCGCGTCGTAGGTGAGGGAGGCAAGGCTAAAGAAGCGTACGAGTGGCTCGCACCGCAGCTGAAGACCTTCGAGTCCGCCGACGAGTTCGATCGGATGTGGTTGCGTGCCGACATCCTCACCCTCGATCTCCGGCGCCACCTCCAGCGAGAGATGAAGCGGACGACCGAAAAGACCGACGAATGGCGCCGCGAAGTGTCACAGATCCTCGAATGGCTGGACGACACCCCAGTCGGGCCCGGACGACACGAAGACGCGTTTCACATTCGGGGCACGCTCGCCAGCATCCAACTGTTCCTCGGTGACACGAACGCCGCACGCCACAACGTGATGCAGATGGACGGGCTCGCCGCGACTCCAAGGGAGGACGCCATCGTCGACTCCCTCATGAAAAGTCTGCCGACCGAGGCGGACGATAAAAAAATCGAGAAGAACCAGCCTCTGTGAAAATTCTGACCAGCCCTTCCGCACTTTGTGGTTGACAGGACGGTTACCCCGAAAGCCGGCCCATCTTCACCCCCACCGCAAAGGTTCACCCCAATGCCCTCGTCCACCTCACTCGACTTCCTGATCAAGCTTCTCCCCGGCGACGACAATCCCCTCCCCAACGGCGGCACACTCGAAATGACGCCGACGTGGGCTGGCGACCAACGTGCACCGATCAGCATTCCGCCCAACACCGAGCTGATCCAAGCCCCTCGCTACACGCTCCCGGCGGCGGGCCAGAGCGTCAACTACAAGCTGCGGTCCAGCGGGCTGCGTGTCTTCGAGTTCCAACCCGTAGTCTCTTGCGACGACGGAGTGAACGTCCTCGTCAGTTTCGAGACCCGTGGCGTGCCTCCCAATAGCCCCGCCGAAGTCCTCTCCGCCGTCAGTAACTTCGACTGGAAGGTCGTATACGCCGCCATCTTGGAAGACGACAAGATCGTGGTCACGCTGGTGCTCCACCAAGTCTTGAAAAGCACATCGGATGTTCATCCACATAACCCCTTCGTCCGCGTGCCCTTCGTCGGAACGACCCAACCGGAGGATCAGATCATCGTCATTCCGACCCCACCGGAGTGATCGACTCGCCGCCGAGCCCCACGCTCGGCGGCGGAGAGCGGTAACGTTGAGGGGGACGACGCGAGATGGGGGCTCGGCGCAAGCGCCACGAATGGGCCACACGAGGCAGCGCCGATGGACAACGACGACGACGACGACTGGGAAGACAACAAGGCTCTGTACGCCCGCTATGCCGAGCGTCTCAACCGGCTCCTTCGCAACAAGGCCGCACCCAATGCCGTACGTGATCTGATGCACGACACGTTCATCCGCGTCTTCGAGGCGCGGGAGCGCGGGCCCATCCGAGACAAGCGCGGCAACCCCTATCGCAGCCCCTGGGCGTATATCTGCGGCGTCGCGCAGAACGTGCTCCGCGAGCACTGGCGGGCCAACTCCCGCTCCGACAAGGTCGGCGACTACTCCGACCTGTCGGTGGCGGACATGACCCGAGGCATGTCCAGCCGCATGTCGCTCGAGGAACGCCGCGTGCTGATCCACGAGCTGCTGCGAGAGCTCCCCTTCTCACACCAGATGACGGTGGAGTGCCTGTACCTCAACGCGATGACCTACAAGGAGATCTCCGAGATGCTCGGCGTTCCCATCGGCACCGTCGCCACCTGGTGCCGACGCGGCCGCAAAGAACTCCGGCAGCGACTCGAGACCCACTTCGCCGGGCAGCCGATCCCCAAGGAGCTCATCGAAGACACCGAGGCCCAGCGCCGCGCCCGGCTCAAGGAGTACGACTGGTACGACCCCGCGACGAGTGCGATCGACCTGGTCAAGCTGGCGCTGTCGGTCGTCAACAACGACGCCAAGCCCTCGTGTAAATGCGGCGCCATCGGGGTCCCGCGGTGGTTGTCCTCGCTCGACCTCCCTACGACCTGGCCCGAGGCCACCACCTTCGACCTCTACCAGATTGCCCGCGCCACCTGGTACGCGTGGCGTGAAGCACAGTACCCCGCTCTCGAGTGCGTCTGCGACGACGACTGAAGACCGCCGCAATCCCCCACCGAGCCACCGAGCCCGCCTTCCTCCCCACCGAGGTCGGCGGGCTCGTTCGTTGGTTCGATCCCCCTCGACGTAAGAACGCCGCAGCTTGGTGACAAAGGGACTCTCGAGCACAGGGCACGACGACATCGAGCCCGACGCCGAAGGGGAATTTCACCTCACCTGCACTTTCACCCGTGGGTTCGACACATTGACGCACGCTACCAACAAACGCACAAAATTCGGCTGTCTCTGAAAAAACGAGCCCTACTTCGCGCACTCGATCAGTGAGCCTCGCAGCTCAGCCCCCCACGAAGAACTCGAACAGAGGCAACATGTCATCCACCAACCTCGAACTCGTATGCAAAGCCACTCTCGGCTCCCTCATCACCATTCATCGTCCTTCGGCAGATTCGGACAACACCTCTCTGTCGTGGATCACTCTGGACGAGGAGCTCAATGTCGTCCTGAGAACCGACGATGACTATAACTTGCGACTGCGCATTGCCGCCGAAGACGGCGCGGGAGACCCTATCAGCAATCCCGCGTGGGTCGTGAAGGCCTATACCTCGACCAACGGAACGGCATGGACTCCTCTGGTCGACCGTGACTCGCACTCGGCCCACTTCCTCACCGACCATCATCTGGTCGACATGGACACCCGGATTTATCGATTCACGGTGACCATCCCCGGCAGCGGGCTCGAGGAGAGCTTCGATATCACGGTGCATCGCCACGACCCCAACGCGGCCCCGGACGACGACGATGTGATCTTCGTCCCCGAGGACGACTTCGGACCCACCGTCGGCAACGGCAACGGGAACACCGCCCCCGAGCCGCTCACGGCGGGAGACCTCGCCGACCCCGTCTGACGGCACGGCAGTCGGGGCAGCGCCTCGTCTCTTCGGAGGCGGGGCGCTGCCTTTTTCGTGCGTTCCTTCGCTGTTTGTCGATGAGTGTCTCGTTCAAGCCAGGGGATACCTTTACCCTCTGCGACTCGGCCACGGCCCGCTCCCCCTCCACGGGGTTTTTGTCTATCCTCGCCCTGCCCATGAACGAGCGGGATTTCTTCGAGGACAACGTGGGTCGAGTTCTCCGGTACTTCGCCAACAAGGTGCGAATCCCCGCGGACACCAACGATCTCGTCCAGGAGACCTTCTTGCGACTCTTCGCCCGGGTCAAGAGGGGCGACATCGACATCGAGAACCCGGCCACGTTCTTGTTGGGAATTGCACACTTTGTGCTCATGGAATATTGGAAGACCAAGGGTCGAAACCTCGAAGATCCATGGTCGGGCAATGAGTCGGTCATCCAGATGGGTGGTGCCGAGACTTCTTTGTCATCCGTGATCATGAGAAAGCAAGTCCGCGGTCGGGTCCTCGACGCGATGAGGCACCTCAGCCTCAACTATCAAAACGTGCTCGAGCTCCGGTACTGGCACCAGCTCACCTACGGCGAGATCGGCACGATCCTCGATCAGAACGTCAGCACGGTCGGGGTATGGCTTCGACGGGCCAAAAAGGATCTGGGCAAGCTCCTCGAAGAACTCCCCATCAGCGATGATGCCGCCCCCTTCGAGCCTCACCTGCTCGAGGACTGGCTCAACGAGTCCGGGGAACTCGACACCAAATCGGGCAAACCGAGCGAATCAGGCGAATCCGACGACGAATAGCGAGGGCGGCCACCGGGCCGTTCTCTCGCCGAGCGGCGACGCGCAATAATGCGCCTTCAACTTTCTTCGACGAACTATTTTCCCGCCGTGAAATAATTCGAAGGCACCCGTCACCTACATGGAGTAGCCCTACTAGCGAAATCCGAATACGTCGCTCCCGATCTTCATCCTGATATTGCGGTATTTTTCATCCGTATCCAGACGCCAACACCCAACGCTCGAAACTCCGAGTTTGATGAGTCAATCCTTCGATCTCGCGTCCCATCAGCCCATCATCGATAGCGGCCAGGTGGATGACATTCGGGACCGGTTATTCGGTCCAACGCTGGAGATCCCCGGTTATGGCCTGGGGCAGGAAATCGGCCGCGGCACCTTCGGGCGCGTCTATGAGGGCCGAGATCACCGCTTCGACCGCCGCGTCGCAATCAAGGTCCTGCGAGCAGACACTCCGCAGCGGCTGCATCGAGTCGAGCGCGAGGCGCATGCCCTCGCTCGGCTCGCGCACCCCAATGTCATCCAAGTCTATGACAAAGGCCCAGCCGGAGAGCGGCACTATTATCTCGCGCTCGAGTACGTCGACGGCCACGGCCTCGATCAGTGGCACGACCGATCGAAGCGTTCGCTGACTTCGATTCTCGAGAAGTTTCTGGCGGTCGCAGAAGGGCTCGCCGCGGCTCATCACGCCGAGCTGGTGCATCGCGATCTCAAGCCGGCCAACGTCATCGTCGGTCACGACGGGCGCGTGCGCCTGCTCGACTTCGGTCTCGCTCGCGGGTCCGATTCACTCGAGACGGAAGCGAGCTCACCGTCCACCGAGCCCCGAAGCCACCACCTCGACTCGCCGCTGACGGACGAGGGTCACTTCGTGGGCACGCCGTCCTATGCCGCGCCCGAGCAGCACCGCGGCCGCGCCGACGCTCGCAGCGACCAGTTCAGCTTCTGCGTCGCGCTCTTCGAGATGGTGTACGGCCGTCGTCCATTCGTCCTCGACTCCAAGACGGACCCGCGCCAGCAGTTCGCCGACATGCGCGTCGACTTCCGTAGACGCGGCCGCACCGTGCCGCGGTGGCTGGTGGCGCTGTTGCGGCAGGGCTTGAGTGTCGACCCCCGGCGGCGCCACCCGAGCATGAACGTGATCGTGGACCGGCTCCGATACCGGCTCCGATACCACCCCGCCCGCTTGCGGCTGGTCAAGCTCGCCGGGGTGACCGCGGCTCTGACGGCTGGCGTCATGCAGTGGTCGATTCACGACGACTCGCAACGCATCGTCGAGTGTCGGGATGCTCGCTCCAACGAGGCCCAGAGCTGGAACGAGGGGCTCGCGACGGTGCACCAGCGTCACCCCGCGCTGGCGGGCGAACTCCAGACCAAGACCGAGGCGTGGACCGAGCAGTCCGTGCGCACCTGCAGCGAACCGGAGGTCGCCCGACGCGAGTCCATCGACGCTTGCCTGGGCGCGAGCCATGACGCGCTGACGACCCTCCTCGATTGGCTGAGTGCAGCCGACGCGGGACAGTGGCAGAGCATCATCGATCACCCCGGGCCCCGGCCGCTCGCCGGCCTGCTCGACACGCTCCCCGACCCGGCTGCGTGCCATGGGGCGAGCGAACAACCCGAAGCGGCGGCAACACTCGGCGTCTGGCAAGAGCTGCTGAAGACGCACCAGCTGCTTGCACGAGGGCGCTACGACGAGGCAGCCCAGCTCGGCTCGACCGCAATCGAAGCCGCCCGCGAGGCCGACGATCGCCCCATGGAGATCGCAGCCGAGTACGCACGGCTGACCGCAGACCGGCTTCGCGGGCAGCATCCTCGTCGGCTCGGCGCGCTGGAGATGGTGGTCGCCGCACGCCGGGCCGGGAAGCCCGGGCTGGCGGCAGACATCGCCGCTTATTTCGCCATCGATATCGGCGAGGGGTCGATCTCACTCATCGGCGACGCCCAGGGTCCGGGCGCGAGCCAGAAGTTCCTCTCTCCTCGCTTCGAGTTCATCGCCGACGAGCTGGAGAGCCTGCGGCAGCGTAAGGAGTATGCAGCATCGATCTCCGGGTGGCTGACGCTGGTGGAGGGCTACGCCCGACTTCAAACGGGTGACGGCGAGCAAGCCCGCCAACTGTTCCACGAAGCCGCCACCGCTCTGCGTCAGGCCGAGCCCCGTGCACCCCAGCACCTGATCGTGGCCGCAGATTTCTACGAGGCCCTGGCTCTTTCGGCCGGTCCTGACGCAGAACGGGCGATCCCACTGATGGAGCGAGCGCTCGAAGTACGGCGAACCACGCTGGGGCCCACGCATCCGCGAACGGCCAACGCGGAGCTGTTCACGGGCAACCTCTACCACCGCCTCCAACGGCTCGACCGCGCGCTGGAGCACTACGAAGAAGCCGACGCAATCTTCTCCACCTTGGGTCGGAGTTTCGATCGAGCCGTCGTGCGCAACGAAATGGGCGTCACCCATCAGCTGCGGGCAATTCAGGCCCTGCGCCGCGCCCGAAAGAGCGAAGGAGAGGACGGCGCCGCGCAACGGGAGGTGTTTCGTCGCTCGGCCGACAAGGCCCTCGTCGAAGCGTTCACCATCGAAGCGCTGCTCGCCGAACTCCGCCCCATGGGCGACCTCGAGTTTTCCACCTTCACCAGGCCCGCGGAGCTGGCACGGATCGAAAACGGCATGATGCGGACCTATGGGCTGTTCAAGGCGTGCTGGCCCGAATACCTCGTGGCCGGGCAGCGAGTCGCCGATGTCTGCCGGACCCTCGACCGCGACCCTTCGTGCACCAGCTGGAGTCGGGCCCTGCTCGGCAAAGTGAAACAGAACATCGCCGTGCAGGTCGACGAGAGCCGAACCTGTGCGCCGCGCGAGCCAGTGCAGGGCGCGGAATGAGCCCGGGCACGCCCTCGCGCTCCCGACCTCGCGGCCTCGCACCGTCCGACAACTAAATTCGACGTCCCCGAAATTCGGTGGTCCCTCGCCTCACTGACAGTTGAGGCCCCGGTAGACGGGCGCGGGGCCAAAGCTCGATGGAGCTCGTTGAATCTCGCCCCGCACGAAAGGCAAGAGGACGTGCCGACGACGAATCCCAGTCCCGAGGACCTGGACCCGCAGACCCTCGAGCGCGCACTCGAGGGTGACCCGCCCTCGGTGCAGGCCACCTTGATCGCAATCGAAGAAGCGATCACCGACGCATGGAAGCACCCGTCGACGAACTCGGACTCGGCCCCGCCTGCGCCCGGACTCATCGACTCGGCCATGGCGTTCTCCCTCGCGAACGCGGAGAGCCTGTTCCGTCGCTGGAGCCCTCCCGAGGACGGTCGCTTTCATGACTACTGGGCATCGTTGGTCCGAGTCCACCTCGAGACGAGCACGCCTGCGCAAGACTCGTCGTTCGACTCCTGGACCTCGCGCCATGTCGAGTGGGCTCTCGACGGAGGTGGCTACCTCGGTCGGGTGCTCGGAGACTTGATCGTGCGGACGACGAGGAAGGTCGCGACCGGGATCTGTGGTCGCCGGCTCGGCCCTCACTTGTCCTTGTCGCGGGAAGACATCCACCACGACACGATTCGCAAGATCTACGAGTTCCCCGGCGCCTCCGTCCGCGGGCTCAGCCGCGACCGCCGAGGGCACGCGCTCCGCCTGTGGGACCCGAGCCGCAACCGCCTCCCAGCGTATATCGGCATCGTCGCTCGGCATCACATCTGGGCGATGCTGCGGCGCGACCGAATGCGCCCGGGGCAACCGATCTGTGAGACGAAGTGGCCCGAGCTCGCGACATCGAGCGGCTTCTATGGCCGGGCGATGAAGTGCCTCCATATCGAGCAGACGATGACCACCATGAGCGCTCGCGATCGGGCCATCGTGCGAGAGAAGATCCTCGGCACGCCCTCCTGTCAGATCGCGAAGAAGCTCGAGATGAGCCGAGCGAACGTCGACGTCCGCTGGTACCGGTTCCGCAAGAACCTCGACCATTGAGCGCGGCGGGTCCTCGATTCACTCCGGGCTCGGCGAGTCGTCGTGCAGCTCCGCGTGCAAGGCTTCGTGCATCGCCTCCGGCAGACAATGCCAGTCCGTCAGCGCCGCCCGCACCTCCTCGGCGAGCAACCGGGCCGCGTCGGGGGTCTTCGCCTCGGGGATCTGCAGCAGGGTCGACCAGATCTTCCCCGTCGTCGGCTCGGCGAGCGGCGGCAGCACGGACTTGGCCTCGTCGAGCTCCGCGAGGGCCCGCTTCGCCTGGTCATGTTCGAAGTAGTACGCCGCCGCATGCATGCGGCGCACGAGCTCATCCGAGGGACACGCGCCCATCGGCGGCTCTTCGATGTCCTCCGCCACGTCCTCACGGGCAACCTTCCGCGGCCGCGCGTCGTGGTCGGCCGAGCCCGGGCACGACAGGCCGAGGCAACCGTTCGGCGCGGCCACGAGGGCGACGACCAAGGGCAGGGCTCGCGACACGCAGGGAGTCTCGCAGAGCGGTGGCGACACCGCCAGGCCAGGCTTCAGCGCAGGCCGAAGCGCGCGAGCTTGCGCTTGAGGGTGTTGCGATCGATCGCCAAGGCCCGCGCAGCCCCCGAGAGGGTTCCTTCTCGCTCCAGCGCCTCGGAGACCATACGCCGCTCGAGCTCGGCGGTGGCCTCGGCGAGGGTGAGCTGCGGGGCTTTGCTCGACGGGTCTTCAGCTCGACTCACCGGGGGCGCGGCGAGGCCCTGGAGCTCGGGGGACAGGTCGGCCACTTCGACGCGCTCGTCACAAAAGACGGTCCAGCGGACGACTTCGGCCCGCAGCTGTCGCACGTTGCCGGGCCACACGTAGCGATGCAGGCAGCGCCACGCGGCGGCGTTGGGCCAGGGCCGCGGACCGTCGACCTGATCGAGGAAGTGAGCGACGAGCGACTCGAGATCACCAGGCCGGTCCCGGAGCGGAGGAATGCGAACGGTGGCGCCCGAGAGCCGATAGTAGAGGTCTTCGCGGAACTCCCCCTCCGCCACGCGCTGACGAAGGTCACGATTGGTGGCGGCGATGACCCGCACGTCGACACGCAGGGGTGACTCCGCCCCCACGCGCCGGAGCACGCCTTCCTGCAGCACCCGCAGCAACATGACCTGGACCTGGGAGGTCATCTCGCCGACCTCGTCCAGGAACAGGGTGCCGCCGTCGGCTTGCTCGAAGAGACCCCGTCGCCGCGAGTGGGCCCCGGTGAACGCCCCCTTCTCGTGCCCGAACAACTCGCTGGCGAGCACGCTGGGAGTAAAGGCGCCGCAGTTTTCCGCGACGAAGGGTCGATGGGCGCGGAGGCTGCCTTCGTGCACGGCCCGGGCGGCGAGTTCCTTGCCCGTGCCGGTCTCGCCTTCAATGAGCACGGGGACGTCACTGCGGGCGATCCGGGCGATGCGACGGGCGAGCTCGTTCATGGGCGGGCTGTCGCCGACCATGGGCGAGCGCTTGGCCGCGCGTAGCCGTCCGACCTCTTCGCGGAGAGCACGTATCTCGGGGAAGCCGTCGATGTCGAGCTCGACGACGCGCACGGGATGCGGGTGGACCGAGGGCACGAAGGCGGGCGGGATCACCTGCAGCATGCGTGCGGGCAACAACCCGGCCTCGACCATGATGACCCACAGCGTCTGCATCTGCGGGGTGCCAGCCGACAGACAGACGTCGAGCGGCAACGACGGCAGGCCATCGGTGACGCCATCGAGCGCGGCGAAGATCTTCCCGTGATCGGTGGGGTCGACGATCGGCAGGATGCGAAGGTCGGCGCGCTGTCCCGTGGCTTGGATCTCGGCCAGCAGCTCACGCGCCGCGGGCTCGCCGACGGGCGAGGTCAGCAGACGGATGCACTCGTACTCGACCTCGCTGTGCTGCAGCAGCCGACGCACGGGGCCGCGGTCCTGATCGCCATGCACGATGGTCGGCCGACCCCGCGCCGTGAGGGTGCGATCGGACCACGTCAGGAGGCATCTCGGCATGGTGCACCGCGCACCATCAACGGTGCATCTCGCACCATACCAAGCTGGTGCACCGCTCACCAGATGAACCAAAAACCCAATGATTCTCGGTTGGCACGGGTCCTGCTCAATGGGCTCGCATCATGGGCAATCCAATCGAGAACGCGACGCCGACCGTCGAGGTGATCGACGGACCCGGGGTCCTCATCGAGTCAGAAGCCGTGGCTCAACTCCAGCGGGTGGCCGGGCTCGCGGGGTGTGTACGGACCGTCGGCATGCCCGACCTGCATCCCGGTCCGGGCATCCCCATCGGCATGGCGACCGCTTCGGTCACGCATGTGCACCCCGCGTTGGTCGGCTCGGATGCCGGCTGCGGAGTCACGGCCGCGGTCGCTCGCAAGGTGGTGCCGCCGGCCAAGCGCCTGCGTCGAATCGAGCGGGCCACCGCCGACCCCGAGCCTGTGCCCGGCGATCCGCGGCAGGTGCTCGAGGCGATGTGGCAGCACGGCCCGCGAGGCCTCGCTCGAATCCCCGACATCGATCCCGCGCTGAAGCAGTGGGTGGAGAGGGTGCCGTGGAGCGACGCGCACGGTCCCAGCGGTCCGCTCCCCGACGAGCTGGCCTTGCCGGAGTTCGGCCGAGCGCTGGGCACGGTGGGAGGTGGCAACCACTTCATCGAGCTGGCGAAGGTCGAGCAGGTACTCGAGCAAGACGCGCTCGAGGGTCTGCGTCGAGGAGGCTTCGTCGTGCTGGCGCACTCGGGCTCGCGCGGGCTGGGCTTCGCGCTGCTCAAGCGCTGGGCGGGGGCGGCGATCCACGATCCCGAGGAGGTCTCGCGCTACCTCGGCGAGCTGGCGGGCTGTTGTCGCTTCGCGCAGGCCAACCGCGCCTTGTTGGTGTGGCGCCTGCTCGAGGCGGTGGGCTCGGCCCGAACCGATCGCATCGGTGGCTGCATCGACCTCGTACACAACGATGTCTCCCGCGCCACGAACGACACCCCGTGGGTCCACCGCAAGGGGGCCGCGCCCGCCCGCGAGGGCGAGCTGACGATCACCCTGGGCAGCCGCGGCAGCCCCAGCTGGATCCTGCGAGGGCATGGCGACGAGGACCACTTGTGCTCGGTCGCCCACGGAGCGGGGCGCAAGATCCCTCGCAACGAGGCCAAGCCCCGACTCTCCGCTCGCTATCGACGAGCCGATCTGCGCCGCACCGAAGGCGGCGGACAGGTCCTGTGCGACCGCAGCGACCTGCTGTGGGAAGAGCACCCCGATGTCTACAAACCCATCGAGCCGGTCGTCGCCGCGCTCGAGAAGGCCCGCGTGGCGACCCGAGTGGCTTCACTCGTGCCCGTGGTGACCGTGAAGCGATGAAACCCACCTACGACATTCGCATCAGCGCGGGCCGAGGGCCCACCGAGGCCCGCCGCTTCGTGGCCATGCTGACCGATGCGCTGTGTGAACGACTCGAGCGACACGACGTGACCGTGCTGGGCCGCGAGCACCATGGCGATCGCACCGCGCCCGGCCGGGTTCGTGTGCAGCTCGATCGCGATCCGGCCCGCTGCATGCCCGAGCTTCTCGGCACGCACCTGCTGCTGGCCGAGCTCCGAGGGCCTCGCGCCCGACGACGCTGGTTCGCCGCAGTGGAGCCGGGAGACGAGCAGTCGGCTGCCCCGGTCGTGCTCGGCCGCAGCGAGCTCGACATTCGGTTCGTGCGCTCGCGGGGCCCGGGCGGGCAGAACGTCAACAAGCGGGCCACCGCGGTGCAGATCACTCATCGGCCCACTTCGCTGTCGGTGTTCTGCGACGCCCACCGCAGCCAAGCCCGCAACCGGGCCCAGGCGCTGGCCAACCTGCGGCGATCGGTCACCGAGCACCTGCACGACAACGCGCGGCAGCAGCAGCGCACCGAGACCTGGCAGGCCCAGCGCGCTCTGCTCCGGTCGGAGCCGGTCATGCAGTGGCGGCTCGACCCCAAGGACCCCGACTGCGTCGTCCCGCTGTGAGCGGGCAAAGGACCCTGTCATGCGATCCGATATGGACAAAGTACTGTGCGAGCGCCCGCGGGGCGGCCGTCGCCTCAAGCGACGCAGCTCCTATCGCGGACCCCTCGAAGAGGCGCCGTACTTCGAATCGAATAGCCGCCATCGAGGCGGCACCAAGTGGCTGAGCGAGCACCTGGGCCCGCTGCGCCGATGGCTGCGGTCGCAGGTCGGCCGCCCCTGGGATGCGGTCTACAGCGAGCTGCGGCAGAACATCAGCGCCAGCAATGCGGTGCAGATGCACATCTGGCAGCACGCGCAAGACTTCGTCGCCCGGCAGGTCGTGGTGCTCGATGGCCAGGTCTACCGCGAGCCGGGCGAGTACTGGGGCACGGGGCTGATGCGAGTATGGTCGTACCGAACTCCGGTCTATGTGTGCCCACAGACGGGGCTGGTGAAACCCACGCCCATCGACCCTCGCAAGCCGAGCTCGGTCGACGAGCGACGCCGTATTCGTCGACGCAAGCGCAAGCGCAAGCGGTGATCCTCTCTCGTTCGACCGTCCGCCCCCCATCCTCTTCGGCTCGGGGGGGCGGACAATCAACGGACCTTCAGATCCCGGGAGGGAGATCGAAGGCGCAGGCACGGACCTGCTGCGGGGTCAGGATCTTGGCCATGGTGCCCATGGTGCGGGGCTGGATGTACACCCGCGAACCGGGCGCGAACCCACCGAGCAACGCGGCGCCGGGACGGGTCAGCCGACCGCGTCGCAGCTCGCGGCCGTCGGCGGTCATGACCCCGAAGTCGGCGATGCCGTGCGGGTTCCGGTTGCGGATGGTGGTCGCCAACACGACGATCACGCCACCCGGCCCGACGATGGTGGGCACGGCTGCGGTCGGCGGCGAGGTGTCACCGCGCTTGTAGGCCTTCTCGCTGTGCGGACGCGGGTTGCACTCGTAGTACAGGCCCTGCATCCAGTCGGGATCGACCGCGCCCATGGGCGTACTGCTGGAGTCGTCGTCGGTGACGGTCGAGGTCGGGGCGACGGGGGTGATGGAAAGAAGCGCGGCCGCGACCGCGGAGGAGATGATGTTGATGATTGCCATGAGGGACGTTCTTCTTTGGGGGCCGCCGCGGCCGTAGCCGCGACGGAAGTTCGTCGTTCACCCGCCAGGACGCGGCCGGCGGATGCATGGCGCACGGGTTTTCGATCTTTTTTCTAGATCGGGATCTCCGTGCAGTCGTCGCCGCTCTGCGTCGGTGAGCAGCTGCGCTTCAGCGGGTCGTCCCCGACGTGTCCCGGCTCGTCATCGACCACGACCACCCCGTCACATCGGTACAGCGTGCCGCCACGGCACTCGTAGAAATCGCAGACCCCGCGAGAGCCGTTCATCCCCGAGTAGCACGAGGGCATGTTGCCCTTCGCCTTACAGGTGCCCGCCATCGTGGCCTGCGGGTGCTTGCACTGCTCGGGCTTCTTCTCCTCCTTTTCGGGCTGCTCCTCGAAGTCGTCTCGGGGCACACGATCGTCGAGCGCGGGGCGGGCCGCGGCTCGTCCCATTCGCGGCGCCTCCGCGGCGGGAGTGACTTTCGTTTCGGGCGCGGGCTTGGTCTCGGGCTTGGCCGAGGTCTTGGATTCGCTGGAATCGCACGCGCCCACAAAGGCGATGGCGACGGCTGCCGCGAGGGTCGAACGCAGGGTCGAGAGGTGTCGTTTCGTGGTCATGGTCGGTCGTTTCGTTCTGGGGGGAGCGAGGTCGAGCGGTCGTCGCCCGACCCCGCGTTTCGTCCCCCTCCACGGCCCGACCCCGGTCTACGTTTCACCATCGCGCGAGAATGCAGCAAACGATGTAGCGCTTTGGTTCGTCTCGTACACGATGCGATGCAGTGCCCGGCCTCGCGTCGCGGCCCTTCTTCCCTCATGATGAATGCCATGGACGCGCGCTTCGGCTTGCTCATGGTGCTCGTCGCGGCGGGCTGCGGTCCCACCGTCGGTGCGGAGTCGACGGCTGGAGCAGGCTCGTCGACGGACGTCGCGACGAGTGATGGCCCCGGCCTCACGAGCTCGACCACGGCCGCGGACTCGACCACGACCGCGAGCCCGACCCCAGGCACCACCGCGCTCGACGAGGGCACCAGCGTCGCCGACGACTCCACGGGAGAGTGCGTGCCCCCGCCGAAGGCCGACTGCGACCCTTGGCTTCAGAACTGCTGCCCCGGACAAAAGTGCGTGCCGTGGGCGGACGAAGACGGCGGCGGAGTCTGGAATGCACGGCGATGCAGCCCCATCGCAGCCGAGCCCAACCCCGTGGGCAGCCCATGCACCGTCGAAGACTCCGCCGCGAGCGGGCTCGACGACTGCGACGCGACCTCGTACTGCTGGGGCGTCGACCCGAGCACGCTGCAGGGCGAGTGCGTGCCGCTATGCCAGGGCAGCCCCGAGGAGCCCGTGTGCCCCGAAGGCCAAGGGTGCTACATCGCCAACGATGGCATCTTGACCCTGTGCTTCGATCGCTGTGATCCGTCCGATCCCGCGTGCGACGACGACGAGGCGTGCATTCCCCTGAACGACGACTTCCTGTGCATCGAACACATCGGCACCGGGAAAGTCGGCCCGGGGAGCCCTTGTGATGCTCCGTGGCAGTGCCTGCCGGAGTTCGTCTGCACCGACGCCGCCAACTACCCCGGGTGCGCGGGTCCAGGCTGCTGTACTCCGTATTGCAACGCGACCACCGAGGCAGGGCAGCAGCAGTGTGCGAAGCTCGATCCCCAGCTCGCTTGCGTCGCCTTCCCGCCGGAGCTCCAGCCCGCAGGGCTCGAGCACCTCGGGTCCTGCCAGCTCCCCTAGCCCGAAGTCGGTATCATCGGATCCATGGACCGGCGACGATTCCTCAAGCGCGGCGCACTCGGGGTCGGCGTGCTCGCGGTGGGAGGGTCCGCCGTATGGATCGCCTCCGGCCCGGGCTCGGCGGACGCAACCACGGCCTGGTCCCGCAAGGCGCTCGACGAGCTCGAAGCCCAAGGTCTCCAGAACCTGCGCAGCTCGGGCGCATGGTCGCCGGCGCAGATCTTCGTGCACCTCGCCCAGAGCATCGAGTACTCCATGTCCGGCTACCCCGAGCTCCGGGCCCCGATGTTCCGCGGCACGCTCGGGCGGACCGCCTTTGCGGCGTTCTCCGCTCGAGGTCAGATCGTGCACGGCCGAAGCGACCCGATCCCCGGGGCCGAGCCGCTGCCCGAATCGGCGGCGACCGAGGTCGCGCTGAAGCGGCTCCGCGACGCGCTCGACGCCTTCGAACACCACGAAGGCACATACGAGCCGCACTTTGCCTACGGCACGCTCGCTCGTCGCGAATACGAGATCGCCCACGCCCTGCACCTGCGCGACCACCTCGTCGAGTTCGAATCGGCGTAGGCGCCTACGAGCCACCGCCGCGACGCACGGCGCTGGGATTGATGCCGTTGACCCGCTTGAACGCCCGGGAAAACGACGACTCGCCCTCGTAGCCGCTACGCAGTGCCGCCTCGAGCACGGAGATGCCCTCGTCGGCCAGCCAGCGATACGCCTGCTGCATGCGCCAGCGAGTGCAGTACTCCATGGGCGCCAGGCCGGACAGCTGCTTGAAGCGATCGGAGAACGCAGAGCGCGACATGCCGCCGATCGACGCCAGCTCGGTGACGCTCCACTTGCGGTCGGGCTGCTCGTGGATCTGCTCGAGCACCCGCCGGATTCGCTCGTCCCCGAGCGCCGCCGCCAGCCCCGGCGTGTCCGAGGCCTCGCCCGGCGACGCCTGCCCCGCCTCGAGCAAGTGTCGCCGCACCAGGTTCACGAACAGGATCTCCGCCAAGCGGTTGATGACGACGCCGGAGCCCTCGGTCGGGTTGAGCGACTCGTGAGTGAGCGCGGCGATGATGGGCCCGAGCAGCCCCTCGTGCACCGGGTCGGCGGTGGACAGCAGCACGTACTCGGGCAGCGCCTGGAGCACCGGGTTCGCGCCCGCGTGATCGAACTGAAAGTAGCCGCACATCAACGCCACCGAGTCGGGCAACACGCCGTCGCTCAGCGGGCGAGACTTCGATTGGTTGACGTCCTCGAGGCCACAGTCGTCGCTGCCGAGCACGTGGGACGCATCGTGGGGCAGCACCAGCAGGTCGCCTGCGCTCAGCTCGAGCACCGCGTCCGGGGCCGAGCGCAAGCGAAAGCGGCACTGACCTCGCGCCACGAAGTGGAAGCTGGTGTGCGACGTCCCGGAAATGTCCACGCCCCACCGACCGCAGTACTGCGCGTTGTGGAAGACCGCGGCGCGGAGGCGAAACGCATCGAGCAGGGTGGAGACGACGGACATGGGCTTTTGGAGGATCGGACGGATTTCTCGGTCGCTCGGTCAACGCGCGCCTCGCGACGCTGCGTAGTACCAGGCACAACCGTACCCGAAGTCGCGGGAAAGCCCGCCCGGGGACGATCACAGAAGGACCACGATGAGTACGGGAAGAAACCTGGGCGCCCTGCTGGCGTTTGCCGTGACGGACATGCTGCTGGGCTGCGCCCCGAGCACCGCGCCGGGGTCACAAGCGCCCGGGGCCGAGGCCAACACGGCGTCGAGCACCGATTTGGTGCACTGCTACGGCGTCAACCAATGCAAGGGCCACAACGACTGCAAGACCGCCGAGAACTCCTGCGCCGGCCATGCCGAGTGCAAGGGCCACGGCTTCGTCGCCACCAGCGAGAAGGCCTGCGGTGACGTCGGCGGCGAGCTCCGCGACGAGTACCGCGGAGAAGTGGCCAGCACCGATCTGGTGCACTGCTACGGCGTCAACCAATGCAAGGGCCACAACGACTGCAAGACCGCCGAGAACGCCTGCGCCGGCCATGCCGAGTGCAAGGGCCACGGTTTCGTCGCGACCAGCGAGAAGGCATGCGGCGACCTGGGAGGAGAGGTAGGGACATGAACGGCCGTGCGGGGGCGCCCCAGTGTGTGCGGGGTGTCCCCCGCACGTCTCGTTCAACCGCGGCGGCGGGTCTGGGCTTCGGCCTCGGCCTCCGCACGCCGCACTACGACCAGGTCGCCCACGGCGTCGAAGGGGTCGACTTCTTCGAGCTGCTCTCGGAGAACTTCATGGTCGACGGCGGCAAGCCGCTGTACTACCTCGACGCCGTCGCCGAGCGCTACGACGTCGTGCTGCACGGGGTGTCGATGTCGATCGGCAGCGTCGACCCGCCCTCGCGGGAGTACCTCGACAAACTGGCCGCGCTCGCCCGCCGGGCCAAGCCGGCGTGGGTCTCCGACCACCTGTGCTGGACGATCGCCGGGGGGATCAACAGCCACGATCTCTTGCCGCTGCCGCTGAGCTACCAGGCCCTGCAGATGGTGATCGAGCGGGTGAACTACGTGCAGGACGTGCTCGAGCGGCCGTTCGTGCTGGAGAACATCTCGACCTACAGCACGCTGCAGCCCACGCAAATGGAAGAGTGGGAGTTCATCAACACCCTCACCTGCGCCACCGGGGCCAAGGTCCTGCTCGACGTCAACAACGTCTACGTCAACGCACGCAACCACGGTTTCGACCCTCACCGTTTTCTCGACGCGATCGACCCGGATAGCGTGCAACAGATTCATCTGGCCGGGCATACCGATCTCGGCGACCACGTCATCGACACCCACGATGATGCCGTCACCGATGAAGTGCTCGACCTGTACGCCTACACCATTGCTCGACTCGGCCCGGTGAGCACATCGATCGAACGCGACGACGACATCCCCCCGCTCGAAGTCTTGCTCGAGGAGCTCGACCATGTCCGCGACATCGCCCGTGACCAACAATCCGTATCTCTCGCTTCGTGAGCAGCAGGCCGAGTTCCTCGCCGGGCTGCTCGACCCCCGCACGGGCGTGCCCAGCTCTGTACAAGCCCAGGAAGGCCTGGGCCGCGAGGCTCGCTTCGACATCTACCGCACCGCGTACCGCCAGCGACTGAAGGGCGTGCTGCGAAGCGATCATCCGGCCGTGGCCCACGTCGTGGACTGCCGCTTCGACCGACTCGCCGACGCGTACATCGACGCCACTCCCTCCACGTGGCACTCCCTGCGCAACTTTGGCGACGAGTTCCCGAAGTTCCTGACCACCACCGACCTGCCCGACTCCATGGCCGTGGCCGCGCTCGCCGGCTTCGAGCGCAGCCTGCTCGATGCCTTCGATGCTCCGGACGCACCGCGCCGCGGCTCGTCGGACCTCCTCGCCGTAGGCGCCGACGGGCGCTCGCTCAGCGGCATCGTGCTGCACCCCAGCGTGCGGCGGATCGCCCCCGGCTTCAACGTCGTCGAGCAGTGGCACGCCTACCAAGAGGGTCGGCCACCCGTGCCCTGGGTCGGGCAGCGCACCGCCTGGGCCCTGTGGCGAGGCACCGATCGCCGCACCAGCTTTCGCGCCCTCAGCCCCTTCGAGGCCATGTTGCTGCCGCGGGTGCTCGTCGGTGACTCGCTCGCCGAGCAGTGCGAAGCGTTGGCCGACATCTACGAGCCCACGCAGATCCCCCCGTTGGTCGCCAGTGCGCTGCGACGCTGGCTTGCCGAAGGCTGGGTCTCGGAGCTGCTCTCCGAGCCCGCCGACTGATCGGTGACTACGGGATCGCGACTCCCGGCGGTTGGTCATCATACGTGACGGACGCCAGCATCGTCGTCGCCATGCGCTGAAGTTCGTCCACCTGACACAGGATGGGCGGGTCCTGCAGCCCCTCGTGCCCGTGCGGATAGCAGCGCCCGAGGTGGCCCGGCTCGAAGCCGGGATGGCTCTGCCAGAACTCCATGATCGGGCCCGAGACTGCGTCGGGATTCTTGGTCGCGATCGCGGCTAGCATCGCCGATCGAGTCGCGTGGAGCATGGCCAAGCTCGCCTCGGTGTCCAGCACCAGGCGCACGTTGGGTGGTGCCATCGGCTCGTTGTCCGCGGAGATGTTGAGGTCCCAGCCCAGGGTGATCTGCAGTGACTGGTGCACCAGCACCCGCGCCCCGTACAGCTGCGCCGAGTCGTTGGCGTAGTCGGCCATCTCTTCCCACTGGGTCTCGTCCGCGATGCCGCCCCCGTTGGCGATGGCGGGGATGATGGAATCAAAGCCGGTCCCGACCAGCTGCATGCCCTGCGGCGTCGTGGTGGTGCCCGGCTCGCCGCCGGGGTCTCCCACGCCGCCTTCGCCTCCCTCGCAGACCCCGTCGAACTTACCGTTGTTGGCACAGTTCGCGCCGCCGAAGTTCCAGTGGCAGGTCTGGCCCTCGGCGCAGTCAGAGGACAGGTAGCAGGTACAGGGAGGGCCGGTCTCGATGATGATCGGTGGGGTGCCGGTCGTGCCACCGTTGCAGTTGTTGTTGCCGCCCGCCGCGAGGAAGAAGAGGCCGGCGGCGCCGATCTTGAGCAGGGGGTGGCGTTTGAAGGTCGGGGCTGGTCCGTTCCGCATGGCGGAGGGGGTAGAGCCGGAGCCTGACTGCCGGATCACGGAAAACCACCGAACACTGTTCGAACGCCGTAGCGACCTACGTAACCTCCGGCAGCGCCTTCCGCTCGTTCCCCACGATCGCCACGATCTCCCCAAACGCCCGCGAAAGCTGAGTCTCCCGCCCATCACTCCGCCGCTTCCAGATCGCCCGACCCACCAACCAGCCGAGCCCCACACCAACCCCGATCAACGGCCCCCAGGCGAGCATCATCGTTGCCTTCCCGAGCAACGCCTTGAGCGGAATCACCGTCGAAAACCCGCCCATACCGCCCGTGAACGCGCCCAAGCCCACGGTCGACTTGGCGTCCATGGGCATGCGCTCCTCGAGCCGCACGGTGGTCTTGCCGGAGTGCTCGACGACGCTCAAGTGCACCCGCCGCGTGGTCGCCTTCGACGTAGACCAGATCCGCGAGGTCCCTTCGTTCTTCAGCTCCCCCGGGTCACCGAGGCTCCGTCGCAGCACCTCGATGATCGGGGTCAACGCGGCGTCATCGAGCCGGCCATCGACGGAGGTCTCAAACATCAAGTCGGTCTTGCCGCCCAGCATCCACTTGGGGCGCGTGCGCTGGTCGGCGACGGAGACCTCGGACACGGCCCGGGCGACGAGGGCCTTGGAGATGCCCAGCTCGGTGACGACTTGCTCGATCTCCGCTTCGCTCATCGAGCGGGCGTCGGTCTTGTCGCCCGCGCGCTCGTGCAGCTCGGCGACGCGCTTGAGGATCAGGCCAACTTCTCGATCGTCGTAGCGGCGTTCGTCCGTCACTTGGAAAAACGATACCGCGGGCCGGTCGGGCATGTTCCCGGCCCGTCGCGCTCAGCCGGGGGGCAAGGCGCGGCGCTTCTTCTTCTCGGCCTTGAGGCGCTTGCGGGCCTGCTTGCGACGCTTGCGGGCCTGCCACCACGACTCGCCCAGCTCGCGATCTTTGACGGTGACGCTGCCCAAGACCATGGTGCCAGTCACGCGAATGCGCGGGGCATTGGGCGGCAGGGGGTCGGTGCGGTCGGGCTGGGAGACCTCGCCCAAGATGGCGGAGCAGTCGATCTCGACGCCGACGTCCGGCGGGACGAACAGCTCGACTTCGGCCATGACCGCGGTGATGTCGACTTCGGTGACGCCGGGGCCGAGCCGGGCTTCGCGGTAGTCGAGCACGACGCTGGCGGCGACGGCCTTGACCCGCGAGTGCCGCGCGGGCGTCCACTGACCCGTGCGCTTGGTCTCGGACAGGATGGCGACCATGTTGCCGTTGGTGGGCACCTCCCCCAGCGGCACGAGGGCCCGCGGGGCCTCGACGGGAGACAGCGCAGTCTCGGCGGGGGCGAGGTCCGTGGTGAGGGCGTCGAGCCGCGCGAGGGTGCCGGCCTGCTCCACCGCCTCCAAACGCCGCTCGAGCTCGTCTTCGCCGATGAGATCGCGCGCAAACCCGTCGCCGATGCGGTCCCGCGCCAGCGACCGCGCGGCCTCGAGCTGGTCGGGAGACAGCGGCTCGGCGGGGCTCATGACGGGGTTATACCCCGACCAAAGACCCGCCGGGTCCAGGGCGTGTGCGTTCGATTCGGCCACCGGTCGCCTACCACCGTGCCGCCCGGTGTTTCATTCCCGATCAAGACGATCGAGGCGCCGACGAGCGGAACGACCCGGCCCGTGTCCAAGGGAGCGTCGCGAGCTCGGCGCGAGCGTATCCCCCGGGTGCCGCAGGGGATCTCTTGCCCCGTCGCGCTCGGCCGTGCTTCGCTGCCCACCGTGACTGCGGAGATCGTTCAGCTCGAGGTGGGCCTTTTGCAGAACTTCTGCGAGGTCATCGGCTGCGTCGAGACCAAGCAAGCGGCGCTGGTGGACCCGGCGTTCGAGGTCGACCGTCTGCTGCGAGCGGCGGCGGAACGCGACTGGACGATCACCACGATCCTGCTGACGCATACCCACGACGATCACGTGGCGGGGCTGGACGAGGCGGTGGAGGCCACGGGCGCGGTGGTGCGCTGCCACCCGGTCGAGGTCGAGGTCGCCAAGCGCTTCGCGTCGAAGGTGGAGCCGGTACAGGACGGCGAGATCATCGAGCTCGGGCAGCAGCAGGTGCAGACGATCTATACGCCCGGGCACACGCCGGGGTGCATCTGCTGGTTTCTGCCGGAGCCCGCGGCCGTGATCACGGGGGATGTGCTGTTCGTGGGCTCGTGCGGCGGGGTGTCGTATCCGGGCTCGGACCCGGCGGCGATGGTGGACAGCCTGCAGAGAAAACTCGGTTCTCTGCCCGACCACACGCAGGTGTACCCGGGGCACGACTACGGCAAGACGCCGACGAGTCGGTTGGCGTGGGAACTGGCCAACAACCCGGCCTTGCTGGCGGATACGGTCGAGAAATTCTGCACGTACAAGAACGTGCCGGTTCCGCAATAGACCGGTGAATTCACCGGGGAGCGCGGTACTCGCAGTGGTACCGTCGCTCGGCACATGCACCTGCCCACGCTGCCCGATCCCAAGAAAGTCCCCGTTGCCACTTGGAGCGAGCTCGCCGATCGCAAGCCCGCGTATGCCTGCGTCGCCGATATCGACCTGGTGGTGGTGCGATGGGACGAGCAGGTTTCGGTGCTCTACGGTCGCTGCCTGCACCGCGGGGCGCTGATGGCCGACGGCTCGGTGGTGGGTGACGACCTCATCTGCGGCGTGCATCAGTGGGACTACCGGCTCGAGACCGGCGTCAGCGCGTACGACAACAAGGAAGCGCTGGCTCGCTTCACCGCGTGGGTCGACATCGACTCGGACCAGGTCCTGGTCGACGAAAACGAGATCGTCGCATGGGCGGAGAAGCACCCGCAGCCCTACGCGCGCGAGCAGTACCACGGGCTGTACGCCGATCACCACGGCACGCCGGAAGAGCCCTACACCAAGCACATCCAAGAGCTCGCGCGGCACGGGCTCACGCGGCTGGGGCACCACGGGCCCGTGTCGGCGATGGGCATGCCGCTGACCGATCTGCCGCGCTGGGACGACATCCAAGTCATCACGGCTCAGCTCGCTCGTCGGCCCCTGCTCGACGACGACGCGGTCGGCACGGACGTGGTCATCGGACCCCGCGCCAACAAGCCGCTGCACCTGAAGATCCCGCTGTTCGTCAGCGACATGAGCTTCGGGGCCCTGTCCGAGGAGGCCAAGGTCGCGCTGTCGGTCGGGGCGGACCAGGCGGGCACGGGCATCTGCTCGGGCGAGGGCGGCATGCTGCCCGAGGAGCAGGACGCGAACTCCCGCTACCTGTACGAGCTGGCTTCGGGTCGCTTCGGCTGGTCGATCGACAAGGTCAAGCGCTGCCAAGCCTTCCACTTCAAGGCGGGTCAGGGCGCCAAGACGGGTACGGGCGGGCACCTGCCGGGCACCAAGGTCATCGGCAAGATCGCTCAGGTCCGCGGTCTGAAAGAGGGCGAGCCCGCGATCAGCCCGGCCACCTTTCCCGACCTGAACGGGGTGGCAGACTACCGCCGCGTGGCGGCCGAGGTCCGCGAGGCGACGGAGGGGATCCCCATCGGCTTCAAGATGTCGGCCCAGCACATCGAGGACGACATCGACTTTGCCCTCGATGTGGGTGTGGACTACATCATCCTCGACGGGCGCGGCGGAGCCACGGGAGCCGCTCCCAACATCTTCAAGCACAACATCTCGGTGCCCACCATCGCAGCGCTGGCCCGGGCCCGGCGCCATCTCGATCGCCGCGGCTGCTCCGATGTAAGTCTCGTCATCACGGGCGGTCTTCGCACGGAAAGCGACTTCGCCAAGGCGATGGCGTTGGGAGCCACGGCGGTAGCGATCTCCAATAGCGCCTTGCAGGCGATCGGCTGTCTAGGCATGCGTGCGTGTCACACCAACAACTGCCCGGTCGGTATCGCGACCCAGCAGGAGCACCTTCGGGCAAGGCTGGATGTACAGCGCTCCGCCCAGCAGCTCACGAATTACCTCGAGGCCACCGTCGACCTCATGAAGATCCTGGCGCGCGCTTGCGGGCATGATCACCTCCGGGGCATGTGCCCGGACGACCTGACCAGCTGGAAACGAGACGTCGCGGAGTTGGCGGGAATTGCGTACGCTGGTGTCGGCGGATGGGGTTGATTTGGGACGCGTCCGCGGCTAAGGCTCAAAGCGGCACCCACCCCAGCAGCGAAGCGCGATCCGTGCTTTGATTGCCTCTGCACGGGCCTGGCCACCCGGTCCTCGAAACGAGCGAGATGATACGCGACGAACCGACTTCGGCGATGATCAGCTTCACGAGCCCTCGGGATCCCAACGACGATACCCACGCTCGGATCACGCTCGGCTCGGAAGCGCCCGAGCCCGGAGAAGCGCCCTACTCGTTCACGATCATGATCGCGAACGCCAAGGTCACCCTCTCGGGCATCCAGACCTCGGCCAACGTGGTCGAGCGAGTGCCGCTGTCGCATCAGGACATCGAGGCGCTCAAGCAGTGGCTCGAGCAAGAGACCAGCCGCGCCTGAGTCGAACGGACCGGTCTCGTCACCGCGGTGTAACGGCAACGCGGTGACGCGCCACCCCGCTCGCGATTGCTGAGCGGGTGACGGCGGCTGCCGATCAGTCCCGGCGCTCGAAGGTCAGCGTGCCCTCGACCTTCCACGGCCGCAGGTGACCGAGGCCGACCAGCGGCAGGGGCAACGAGAACACCGACTCCTCGTCGAGCCACACGTTGATGACGCCGCCCGGGCCCCAGCCTTCGGCCTTGAACCGCCCGACCTGTCCAGCGAGTCGGTGAAGCGGGAGCGCGGCGTAGGGCAGGTTCGGTCGGCCGCCACCGCCGCCGAACTCGCCCTCGAAGTGCTCGATGTCCTTGGCGCTCATGTAGATCTTGCCCTCGTCGTAGGTGATCCAGCCGCGCATCCCGGCTTGGCCGCTCTCGATGCCGACCGAAGCGCTGATGGCTGCGGGCACGTACTTGAGCGCGTCGTCGGCCTTGGATTGAGCGTCGACGAACTGCTTGGCGAGGGCAGAAACGGCGGCGGTGTCGGTGTTCTGAGTGATGCTGGGAGTGTCCATGGTCTTCGTCCTTCTGTTGTCGTTCGTTCGTGTGTTGGTGGTTTGGTTGGTGGTGGTAGTTCAAGCCAAGGCGCAGCCCGCCGAGGTCCGTCCTCACGACGGATCCCTCGCTCATCGGGACTACTGTCAGTTTTTCTAGACTCTACGTTCGGGCGCCGGGTCGGCGCGCTCGACTACTTGCTGCCCTTTTTGATCAACTTGACGGTGACGCGGGGCCGCGGTGGTTCGGTGGTCAGGTCATCGGCGGCCGCGGGCGGTGCCTCGCCCTTGGCGCTCCCGTCCTTCATTGGCCAATCGCAATTCACGAAGTTCAACGTGAGCGTCTGTTCGTGGCTGCTCAACGTAATCTCGGGGGACTTCTCCCCTTGTCCGAGGCGTCCCGAGTTGTTTCCGAGACTCCAGCTCACGCTGGGATCCGACCCGTCGCAGCCGCGGTTGTTGGCAATGACCACTTTGTAGGGAGGGGCCACATCGATCTTCGACCCGTCCGCGGGGTAGTCGAGCATGCAACCCAGCATGGGAATGCACTCTACGGTCGATACACTAATCGTCGTCATCGTCGTTTCTCCTGTCACTATCGCTGGGTCCCCGCGCGGAGCTGCTTCGCGTCCACGACGAGTTCGTGTTCATCACCAAAGGTCTTCGTCAAGATGGGGATCGCGTGGTCGAGCAGCACGTTGGCTCGCGCCTGCTCCCCCGCATCGATCGCAGCGCTGGCCAGGTTGTGCTCGGCGAGCGCGACCTCGAGCGAGTCGGCGGGCTTGAGCCGCTGCACGATCACCAGCGCCCGCTCGAACGCATGCACGGCATCCGCGGTTCGCTCTTGGTAGGTCGCCGCCACGCCGACCGCCGACAGCACGTCCGTGCGGATGGGATGCGTGGGGCCGACCGCTTCGAGCGAGATCTGGTCGGCCAGCTCGGCATGGCGCGCCACGTCGTCGGCCCGGTCGAGATAGTCGTAGGCGGCCACCAGAGCCACATGAGCGCGGGCCACCATCTCGCTGCGCGGGCCGTACTCGAGCTGCGCGTCGCGCAAGACCTGGCCCAGGTGCTGGACGGCGTCGTCGTAGTCTCCGCTGCCGATCATCGCCAAGCCTTCGTCGAAGCGGCGATCGAGGGTCTGCGGGGAGAACTGGCCCGGCTTGGTGGCCACGCCCGAGGGTCCGAGCTCGAGGTCGCGGGCGCGCTCGAGCAGCGCGCGTCCCTGCTCGGGTCGACCGCCGTGGGCGAGGATGTTGCCCAGCCGATGCAGCACCGAGGCCTGATCCCACGCGGTCGCGGCTCCCTCGGCTTCGAGCAAGGCCAGCGCCTCCCGGAGCGAGGCTTCGGCCGCCTCGACGTCGCCCGCCAGCTCGAGGGTCTGGCCGCGATCGCTCAACAGACGTGCCCGCTGCCGTACCGAGGGCTCGACCTCGCCGAGCAGGGCGGCGTGCCGTTGCTGCGCCCACTGGGCCCGATCGATGTCGAGCTCCACCAGGCGCTCGACCTGGTTGAGCGCGCTCCAGGCGTAGGCCTGCAGCTGCACGTCGCGAGCGGCCTCGCTGATGTCGAGCGCCTCGCCCAGCCGGGCTCGCGCTCGAGTGCCGTCCCCCGCCACGATGTGCAGACGCCCCAACACCAGGGCGGCCTCGCCGACGAGCGGGCGCCAGCCGAGGGTGTGGCTGCGCTGCAGGATGTGCTCGGCGGTGGCGATCCGCTCGGCCACGCTACGGCCACGGGTCAGCTCCAGGCGCACCAGGGCCCGTCGAAGCTCGGCGACCACCTCGACGCTGGCCTCGGGCACGGCCGCGATCTCGCTGTCGATGACGTCGGCGGCCAGGCACGACGCGGGATCCTCGAGGCGACCGAGCGCGGCGACGAGCTGCCCACGGCCCTCGAGGTCACCGCCCAGCAGGCTCTGCGTGACCGCCTCGAAGCCGGCGAGGCGACGGCCGAGGCACACGCCGCGGCGGTCGAGACTCTGCGCGGACAAGCTCTGGCGCACATGCACGTCTTCGCAGCTGGTCTGCGCTGCGTCTCGCCACCCGGCCGCCCATGCATCGAGCACCTGCACGGTGGCGGGGCTGCCCAGTGCCCCGAGGGCCTCGGCGACCACCTCACGCGTGCCCGAAGACCACGCCTCGTCGAGGGGGGCCGCCACCGCAACGCACGGATCGACCTCGGCCGCGGGTGACTCGGTGAATCGAGAGCTGAGCGCCATCCCGCCGAGCGCGGCCAAGCCCAGCGCTACCAACGACTCGGGCCAGCGCCGACGCGAGCGCGGCATGACCTCGTCGAGCAGCTCGCCCACGCTGGCGAAACGATCGTGCGGCTCGAGGCTCAGCCCTCGGCTCAGCGCCCGATGCAATCGCCCGGACAGCCGCGCCCCCTCGGGCAGCGGCACCAGGCCCTCGTCGAAGGTCTGCCGCGGCCGGGACCCACACAGCGCCTCCCAGAGGCACACGCACAGGGCGTACTGGTCCGCCCGCGCATCGACCTCGCCGCCGCGCTGCTCGGGCGCGGCATAGGCCGGGGTGCCGAGGAAGCCATCGTGCTCGGTGATGGGCGCCCACTCGCGCTCCACCCGAGAGACCGTCTGCCCGCCGTCGGTCGTGACCTCGTTCGCCGCCGTCACCAAGCCGAAGTCGACCAGGCGCACCCGTCCGTCGTCGCCGAGCAAGACGTTGTCCGGCTTGATGTCGCGATGCACCAGCCCTGCGTCGTGGACCGCGGCCAGCCCTCGCCCCGCCTCGACCCAGCGAGTGAGGATCTCGGTGCGCGTGCGCGGCTGCGCCTTGGCCCACGCACGCAGGGTCTGTCCGGGCACGTACTCCATTGCCACCCAGACCCGGCCTTCGTGCCGACCCACGTCGTACACGGGCACCACGTTGGGATGGGACAGCTGCGCCAGGCCCTGGGCCTCGCGAAACAGCCGTAGCTCGGCCGCCTCGTCGCCGCCGACCCGCCGCAAGAACTTGAGCGCGACCTGGCGCTGCAGCTCGGTGTCCCAGCCCTCGTACACTGTGCCCATGCCGCCGGAGCCGAGTTCTCGCTCGAGCCGAAAGCGACCGACCTGCACCTTGGGCGCCTCCCCGAGCATGCGCTCGTGAATGCGGGCCGCGAACACCTCACCCCGCAGGGCGCTGATGGGCCCGCTCGAACCGGATTCGGCCGAAGTCAGGCGGTCACGGTCGGGGTGGTCGGCGGTCATCTCGGTCACGCTTCAATGGGTTGGTTCTGCGACCGACCGAACCGATCAACGAAAGTTCGACTTTTTATGCGTCCCGTTTCCGCAGCGACCGCGCCCAGTCGTCGAGGCGTCCCACCGTGGACTCCAGCTCGGCCCGATCCCGCGCCAGTCGGTCGATGGCCGCCCGCAGGTCGAGCTTGGCCTTGCGGATGCGACCCCGCGCCGTGCCCTCGGGGATGCCCAGGACCGCCCCCAGCTGCGACGCCGACAGGTCCTCCCAGTAGTAGAGTTCGAGGATCGTCTGCGACTCGACCGGAATCTCCCGCAGCCCGAGCAGCAGCAGCCGACGCTCACGCTTGGCGTCGACGGCCGAGCCCGGGCCCACGCCCAGCGCCACCACCGAGTCGACTTCGTCGTCGATCGCCTCCCGCTTGGTGCGCTCGATGATCCACTTGCGCAGCCGATTGCGGGCAATGGCGAACATCCAGGTGCGGAACTCGGCGTCCTCGCGAAAGCGATCGACGCCCTCCACACAGGCGGCAAAGGTCTGCTGGACGAGTTCCTCGAGCTGCTGCGGGTCGCCGACCTTGTTGAAGAAGAACCGATGCAGCGCGTCCACGTGGCGCGAGATGATCTCGCTGCCCGCATTGCGATCACCGTTGCGCCATGCGAGCAGCAGCGCGTGCTCCGAGGACTCCACCGGGCTCGATGGTACGCCAAGCCCCGTGCCCGCGGGGATTCCTACGCGGACCAGCCCCCGTCGACGTCGATGACTTGCCCCGTGATGTAGCCCGAGCCCTCGTCGAGCAGGAACGACACCAGAGGCGCGACATCCATAGGAACGCCGACCCGCCGCAGCGGAACCTCGGTTGCGTAGGCATCGTAGCCGGCCTCGCCCACGTCGGCGGTCATGTCCGTGCGCAGCAGGCCGGGCGCGACCGCGTTGATGCGGACACCCCGGGGGCCGAGCTCATGCGCCAACGAACGCACCGCGCCCTCGAGACCGCCCTTGGCCGCGGCGTAGGCCGTCTTGCCGGCCAGGCCGCGATGACCCAGGTTGGAGCCGATCACCACCACCGAGGCGCCATCACCCAGCGCGAACTTCCGCAGCAAGGCCCGCAGCAGTCGCAGCGGGGCCTCGAGGTTGACCCGCAGCTGCTCGACCAGCGGATCGACGCCGTCTTCACCTTTGGCGTCGAGCCGACCGCGATGACCGATGCCCGCACACAGCACCAGCCCGGAGATTTCGTGCGCCCCGGACAGCACCGTGGTCACGAGTTCGTCGACCTGCTCCGGCTCGCTCAGGTCGGCCTGGAGCATGCGCAAGGGCCCTTGCACCGAGCGCACCAGCGTCTGGGCGTCGTCCTTGCTGGAGCGATAGACCCCGATCACGTCGTGGCCGATCTGCGTCAGCAAGCGACACACCGAGCGCCCGATGCCGCGGGAGGCTCCCGTCACGAGGATGGGCGGGCTCATGGGGCGACCCCTTGCAGCTCGATCTCGTCCTCGGGGATGAACGGCGGCACGTCGCAGCAAAACAGCGTGGCCGGGTCGTCGCCCGGGTTGCGGTACTCGTGCGCCTGGCCGTGCTCCCACTCCACGGGCACCGTGGCATCGACCGCTTGCCCGCCGCGCTCGAGGTGGCCGCGCACCAGCCACTCCAGCTCTCGCATCACCCGATGGTGATGGCGGGGAATCTCGTGCCCCGGGGCGACGTGCAGCAGGTACAGGCCCGCTTCCTTGGTCTCGAGCAGGATCTCGACCTCGCCGAACACGGCCGACTCGCGCCGCACGGGAAAGTCGGCCCGGGTCCGCTGCACTCGGACCGCGCTCGCCTGCGCCTGGCCCAGCAGCGCGCGGGGCTTGGCGACACGCAGCTCCAGCTCCTCGAGCGCGGCGTACTCGCCAAAGAGCATCGCCGAGATTTCGTGCGCCGCGTTCTCGAGCAGGCGATAGCGACGAAACCGCAGCAGCGCCCCGATGGTGGTGGCCACCTTCGCGTAGTCGATGGTGTCCAGGATGCTCGCGCTCTTGCCCGCGGGGGCCAGGTCGAGGCCCATGCGCAGATCGACGACGACCGGTTGCTCACGTTCGCGCTCGTCGGGGAGCACGCCCAGCACACAGTCGAGGCCAAGGCCGTCCAGCTCGATGAAGTCGCGCGCCACGGGGCGCGTAGCTATACCACCTTGTCCCCATGGCACGGGACCACCATCCGTTCTACGGTTAGCGAACTACCATGTCTCGACGCTTGACCTTAGCGGCGCTGGCCGGGCTGCTCGTCGCCTCCGCTTGCATCATCAACACCACGGACGACGACGATTCCTCGGGCGATTCGTCCAACGCCACCACCACCGGCAACGGCAACGACTCCTCCGGCTCGAGCGCGACCCCGGCGTCCAGCACCAGCGACGCCAACAGCAGCACCGCGGCCCCGGGAGAAAGCACCGCCGCGGCGGAAACCTCCAGCGCAGGCGGCGCATGCGGCTGGGGCCAGACGGGCGACGCCGACGTCCCCGAGGGCTACATCTGTGGCGGCGAGGGGGCGGACCCCAGCGAAAACTTCCCCATGGACTGCCCCGCCGAGGCCACCCTCGAGGTCGGGGCGGCCTGCGCGGGCATCGAAGGCCCGGGCTGCTGCGATGCCGACGGCAACGTCTGGTTCTGCGGCGACGACGGCTCGGGCCCCGCGCTCGTGCGCACCGAGTGCTGAGCGCTCAGCGGGTCGGGACTCAGGACCGCACGATCACGGTGGTGCCGGGGCTGCCCTCGTGGGCGTGCACGCCGTGCCAGCCCTCGGGGAGGAACGGCGTGGTCCAGTTGAACAGCCAGCGCGCATCGGTGGGCCCCAGGTTCACGCAGCCGTGGCTGCGCACGCGACCGAAGCCGTTGTGCCAGAAGGCGCCGTGTAGGGCGTAGCTGCCCTCGAAGAACATCGCCCACGGAACGTCCTGAATGGAGTAGTTGCCGTCCGAGGCCGTGCCGCCGTCCATGGTGGTGGACACGTGCTTGCTGCGGATGCGGAAGCGACCGGGCGGGGTGTCGAAGGGCTCTTCTTCCGTGCCCTTGCGACCGGTGGACACGAGCGTGACGAAGACCGGCTTGTCTCCCTCGTAGGCCACGAGCATCTGCTTGGCGAGGCTGACGTCGACCCAGCGCTCCCAGGGCTCGACGCCCTCGGGCACGGGCTGGGGCTCGGCGAGGCGTAGCTCCTTCTTGCGGAGGAGCTGACCGTCGGTGGTCATCATGTACGCCTTGCCGTCCACGTCGATCTCCTCGGTGAGGTCCACGAAGGTGCGGCGCTCGAGCGACTTGCCCGTGGGCTTGACCTTGCCGTCCTCGTCGAGCTCGAACAGCTTGGCCTCTTTGACCATGGCGTAGCCGAACGGGAAGTTGGACTCCTCGCCGAGCTGCACGCCCTGGAAGTCTTTGGCCTCGTACTTGTACGCCGCGCCCGTCTCCACGTAGGCCCCGCGCGCGGTGTGCCACCAGGTCTTGCCCTCTTCGGTCAGCTTGTCGCCCAAGCTGATGAAGAAACCCTTCTCGAGCCACGGGTTCTGGGGGTTGAGCGGCAGGGGAGGCAGCGCGGGCTCTTCGGGCTCGGCCTCCGCGAGCACGGTGGGCTCGGCGGATCCCGGCGCGGGCGTGGCGGGCTCGGCTGCGGGTGCGGCCGGCGTGGGCTCGGCGGCGGCGGGCGCAGGTGCGGGCGCGGGCGGATCGTCGACCGAAGGCAACGCGGACAGATCGGTGGGCTTGGCGGGCTCGGCCTTGGCCGGCTCGGCGGCGGGATCGGCCTTCACGGGCGTGGCCGTGGGCTCGGCCTTGGCCGGCTCGGACCCGGGCAGCGGCTTGCCCTCGCGGATCGCCTCGCGAACCTCTCGCTCGTCGGTGGCTCGCTTCTGCTCGGCGGCGTTGGGCACCCGCCACCACATGGCGCTGTTCCACTTGCGCACGTAGGCGTAGTCGTAGGGCAGCGCCTCGTCGGTCCGCGGGGGCGGAGGCGGCCGATGCAGATACGGCGGCCGCTTGCGATCGACCACCAGGCCTCGGCTCGCACACGCGAAGCCGCCCTCGGGCAGGCCGTACCACCCCTTGGGGCAGCCATCGGTGCCGGCCTTCTCGGTGACCATCATGCGCGTGCCCAAGCGCAGGTAGCCGAGCTTGGGCGCGTCGATGTCGGCGCGGGCATAGACCGCGACCACCTCGTAGCCCGCCATCGCGTGGATGACGAGGTCCTCGGCCGCAGGCACGGGCTCGGGGGGCACGATGAGCCCGTAGCCCTCGGGGGGCTGCGGCTCCTCGGGAATCTCCAGCTCGGGCTCGATGTCGGCGAGCGTCACCGCATCGGCATCGGGCGTGGGGCTTGGGGGTGCGCCTGCATCCTCGGCCGGGGCCGGTCGGGGGCTCGCCTCCTCGCGCGGCCGGGCGGGCGCCGTGGCCTCGGCCGGAGCGCCCGCAGACGGCGTGGCCGGAGCCGTGCGGGGCTCGGGTTTGTCGCAGGCAGCCAGGAGCAGGCATGCCAGTCCGATCGTCGCGGCTTCGGTGCGCATGCGGTTCGTGCATAACGTACGCGCCGGGACCGGGGGAAGATTCCGACGAACGCCGCCGCCTTGCGCGATTTCCGCCCCCCCACGAGACCGAGGGGACGTTATGGTCCTCGCCGATGCGCCCCTTCCAGCATCCAGCATGGCCCCACGTGCGCGCCGTGTTGATCGCGCTCCACGTCGCGTCGCTGGTAGTGCTTTCCCTGCCCACGCCGTCGACCGTGCACAACAAGGCCCGCTGGAAGACCGCCAACGCGCAGGCCGATCTCGAGCAGATGGCCAAGCGCCTGCGCGGCTGGGGCATCGATACCGACCGTGAGCGTTTGACCCAGAGCCTGTGGGATCTCGGCGGCGCCTACCTGAAGGTCCAGCGCCCCTTGGTCGCGCCCTTCCACTGGTACTCGAAGCACAGCGGCTCACGGCAGGGCTGGCGCATGTTCGCCAGTCCCCAGCGTCACCCGGCCGAGCTGCACGTCGACATCGAGCTCGATGGCGTCTGGGTGCCGATCTACCAGCCGCACTCCGACGAGTACGACTGGAACCGCGCCCAGTTCGAGCACAACCGCTTCCGCAAGTTCCTCGGTCGCTTCGCCCGCGGCTTCGTCCGCACCCACTACGACCACGCCACCCGCTGGATCGCCACCAAGGCCGCCCGCGAGCATCCCGAGGCCACGCGGGTGCGGATCCAGCTGTATCGCTACGCCACGCCCGGGCCCGAGCAGGTCAAGGCCGGCATCCAACCCAAGGGTCGCTACCAGCACCCGCGACGCTTCGATGCGGAGGCCCTGCGATGAAGTGGCTGGCCGGGGTCTGGCGTGCCTGGGTGCAGCTGATGTCCACGCGCGAGCGCGGCACCTCGCTGGCCCGCTTCCGCATCGCGGTGGGCGTGGTCATCCTCTACTCGCTGCTGTCGATGGTCCTCGGCGACATGGTCGAGGTGATGTGGGTCGACGCCGAGTACGGCGGACTCATCCCCACCGACACCAGTCACTGGCTGGTCGCCACGCTGGGCGGACGCACGCCGACCGTGGCCTGGACGCTCGTGGGTAGCGGCCTGGCCCTCGCCACCGCGATGGTGCTGGGGCTCGGCGGGCGCATCACCGTGTTCGCAACCTTGCAGGTCTACTACGCGCTGGCCACCGCCGGGAGCACGCTGACCGGGGGCTACGACACGCTCATCACCAATGCCCTATGGCTGCTGGTGTTCGCCGACACCACGGCCACCCTGTCGCTCGACTGCCGTCTGCGCACCAAGCGGTGGCGCAGCGATCGTCTGGTGATGGCCTGGCCGCGCTACCTGGTCATCGCCCAGCTCATCGTGGTCTACGGCTGTACGGGGCTGTACAAGCTGAGCCCCGTGTGGACTCCGGGTGGGGACCTCAGTGCGCTCTACTGGGTGTTCCAGGAGCCCACGTGGCGGCGCTTCGACATGAGCTTCACCGCCGACGTGTTCTGGGCGACGCAGTTCATGACCGGGGTGACGTGGTGGTGGGAGGTCCTGGCGCCGCTGATGTTCCTCGTCTACTGGTTCCGCTACACCGCGGACCGCGGCGGGCGGCTGCGCGGGTGGGTCAACCGCTATGACCTGCGCAAGCCGTGGGCGGCGATTGGGGTGAGCCTGCACCTGGGGATCTTGGTGCTGCTCAACGTCGGACCGTTTTCGCCGATCAGCCTCGCCTACTACTTGTGCCTCATCCCGCCGCGAGCCCCGGACGAGCCCGCGGAGCCCAGCTGACTACTGGTGGAGCCCCATCCCGCCCATCTCTTCCATGTGCCCGTCTTGGCCGACGAGCTCCATGGGGCGGCCCATCTGGCGGGCGACCTGGACGGCGTCTTGGAGGCGCTCGAAGAGCTGGCGATGCTCGGGCAGGCCGTACAGCAGCAGCTCGGGATCGGACTTGTCGGTGCCGATGAGGGTGATGCGGCCGTTGCCCGTGAGGCGGTCGGCGAGGGTCTGGTTGTAGCGGACGTCGAGCACACGCCACAGCTCGAGACCGTCGACCTCGCGGTTGAGGATGCCGCGCTCGTACTCGACCCGCCGCGCGGTGATCTTGAAGCGGGTGGTCCGGTGGCGCAGGAACACCAGGAACAGGCCGGGCAGCGACGCCAGGCCGAGCAGCCATAGCGGCCACTTCGAGAAGAACTCGATCTGCATCAGGCCGATCCCGACCGCGACGCCGGCGATGAGCACCAAGATCCAGCGGGCGTAGGCGCCGGCATGGGCGCTGTGCTTGCCGAGACCTTCGTAGATGGTCTCGGGTTGCTGGTGACCGGTGGCTCCGGCGGGGGCGTGGGCGCGGGGGGCTTGCGGGGAATTCGGCATGGGGTCTGGACCGGTGGTGGGTGGGGCGGACGATGGATGGCCGTAGCCCGCACCAGCGTAACCCGGCGCGGGCGCAGCTGGCTGCCCCACGGGCGCACCAACTGGCTGGCCGTGCGGTGGATTCCCATACGGGGCCGCATGCGGCACGTGCATGTGTGGGGGATACGCCGGCGGAACGGCGACCGGCGGCGACGCGTGGCCATGCGCGGGAGCGGCCGGGTGACCGGGTGCGGCCGCGTGCCCCCCGGGATGCGCGGGGGCGTGACCGGGGGCGACGGCATGGCCCGCGGCATAGCCGGGCGCGGCATGAGCCGGGGCCGCATGGCCGGCAGGCGCAGCCGGTGGCGCCGCAGGTGGAGGACCGCCCGCATAGCCGGGCGGCACCGCGGCGGGGTCGGCCCGCAGCTCCCCCGGCAGGGGAGCAGTCCCCGAGTCCTCGGGTACGAGATGCGACCAACCCGGCGGCTGCCCGGCTCCTCCACCCGATGGGCCTTGGCTCATGCCCAGCAGTTTCTCAGACGGGCGCCATCACCGACAAGGGTGGCTGTGCCCGTGTGTGCCCCCGCCGAGCAACGACCGGGCCGGCCACCACCGATTCGGCGAGCTCCCCGACGACGCGCCCCCGCCCGATTCGGTACCGACCGATTCCTCGGTACCATCGCGTCCACCATGCGTCTGGCTCATGCCACGCTCCGCGGCATCGCTCCCTTCGGTGAGCTGGAGGTCGATTTCTGCGACGCCCACGGTGACCCGCGACCGGTCATGGTCGTGCACGGCGGCGCCGGGGTGGGCAAGACCATGCTGCTCAACGCACTAGCGTGTACGCGGCCGGGGCACATGACGATCGGCAGCAACCTGTGCGCCGCCGATGGCGAGTCTCCGCAGGTCACCTGTGCCTGGAACCTGGGCGAAGACGAGCCCTCGCGCCCGCATCCGCTGCTCGTGCACACCCCGGGCACGACGCCCGCCTCCGAGGACGCCGCCATGCTCCGCCGCGAGCAGTCGCTCTTCGATCGGCGCGCCCGCGAGCAGGGCGGCTTCGTGTTCCTGCTCTTCCCCGCCAACCGCTGGTTCTCGCGGCAGGCCGTCTCCATGCACGCGCCCCTGCGCAACGTGATGCGGTACGACGTGCGGAGCACGACCTCCCTCGAGCAGAGCAGCCACGCCGACCTCACCCGCGAGACCAAGCAAGCCCTGGCCTACGCCGCCATCAGCTCCGCCCTCGTGCCCCGCAGCCAGCGCGAGCGCCACGACGCAGGCGGGCGCGGCCGCATCGACACCCGCCTGCTCGGCTCGGCCATGCACGAGACAGTCGACACCATGGTCCGCCTCGGCGGGTTTGCCTACCAGGGCCTCGACCCGCTGAGCTTCGAGCCCCGCTTCTCCAGCCCCGGCGGACGGCAGCTGAGCTTCGACGCCCTGCCCACGCGCACCCGCCACCTGGTGGCCTACGCCGCCATCACCATCCGTACCCTCTTCGCCGCCTACCCCACCATTGACCCCCGCACCGCCCAGGGGGTCGTGGCGATCGACGATGCCGAGCTGCACCAGGACGCCTCCGTGCTGGCCGAGCTCATCCCCACCTTGCGGGCTGCGCTGCTCGGCGTGCAGTGGATCTTCACCACCTCGTCCCCTCAGCTCGCCGCCGCCGCAGCCCCCGGTCAGGTCGTCGCGCTGCGCAGGCTCGACGAAGACGACGAGGTGACCCTCTTTCGCGACGAGCACGCCCGCACGCACTGACGTGCCGCGAGCCCGACCCGCTCAGGGTTTGAAGCGGACGTGGAAGTGGTCGCGGTGACCCTTCCAGTGGCGGATGATGCCGTGGGCGGCACGGCGCCCGTGCGGGTACTGGAAGATGCGGTCGAGCTCGTTGGGGTCGATGCCCTGGTCGCGGACGTGCTCGTAGAGCAGGCGCTGGAGGTCGTAGTCGACGAAGATGTAGACGACGGCATCGGTGTCGAGCAGGGCCTGCAGCAGCTCCCAGGTGCGGGCTCGGTCGAGGGTCGTGGCGTTGGCGATGCCGAAGCGGGCGCGCGAGTGATGGAGCACGTAGGCGATGTCGGCGTCCCGGCCTTCGCGGTGGCTGATGTGCGGCGGGAAGGGGCCGCCGTGCTCGCGGCTGATGTCGCCGATGTGCACCTTGGGCACGGTGCGGCCTCGCGCGTAGGCGTGGATGGCATCGCGGAGCAGCGCGACGGTACGGGGCGTGGCCCAGGCGTAGGCACCCGCCTTGATCGTGTAGTGCGGACCGGGCGGGAGCTGGATGGCATCCGTCATCGAGCCGGACAGGCGCAGGTCGTCGACGAGGTCGGGATAGAAGACGTCCTGGGCCGAAAGCTCGATGGGGATCTCCGAGACGCTGAGGTACTCGACTTCACCCGCGTGGCTCAGCTCGATGACGCCGTCTTCGATGCCCAGCAGCTTCACGCCCTCCCGCAGGTCGTCGCCGGGTCGAAAGTTGGCGATGACCCCGGTGTCGTCGTCACGAATCGTGGCGCGAGATTGCGAGGCGTCCGCGGCTTCCATCGTGGCCAGCAGCGCGAGCGGCAAGGTGGTCGGTGGCCAGGGTCGACGGCGCACGACTTCAGTCGGCTCGGCGGGGCTCGGAGGGCTCGCCTCGGGCTCGGGTACAGGCGGGCTCGCGATGGCCTCGGGCGTAGGCTGGGCGTCCTGCTCCACCGAGGGGTCCGCCGTCGGTGGCTCGGGCTCGGGATCGCACGCCATGGCCCCCGAAAGCAGCGCGACCATCACCGCGATTCGTGTGCCCATGCGGCCGTGCTGCCCAGTGCTCATCGGTCTTGAGGTCGAGCAAGTCTCGTACCACGACGCTGATCCAGCACCTTCGGCGTGGTCGCCCGAGGCTGGCGGAGCACCGCGACCCTCAGCCTCCGACACGATGTCACGATCGCACGCGGCCCCCGGGCGAGACGTCATCCGGCTCGCGGGCTCGAATAGGGCCGACATGAAAAAGCGACAACCCCGCGATTTTATGTTACGTTTGTGTTACGGAACGATGTCGCCCATGAAACACCTACTCATTGAATCCGTATCGGTGGGCATCGCGATGATTGGCGTCTTGCTGCTGCATCCCATGACCGCGAGCTCAAATGTCGAGAATCATACGTCTTTGAGCGAATCCCGCGCCCAGCAGGAGTCCGCGCTCTATCTCGACAATGAGCCGCAAAGCGCGCATTTCGACCTCTCCTCGAAGCGCTGGTCTGTGACCGACGGCGAATCCACCGCATGGCTCGATGCCCGGACGGGCGAGCTGGTCGAGATCGAGTTCGGGGCGCCGTAACGCACTCTTCGACACCGACCGCTCCTTGGCGGCGCCCCGGACCTCAGCGTCCGGCGACGCGAGCCGACGAGGAGCCGGGGTCGGGATCGCAACAACAACTCGGGGCGACGGCCAGTACGCAGCCCGGGCGGAAGCCCGGCGCGGGCTGGCATGCGGCCACGATGACGCGACCCGAGCGCGTACCATCGGGACCGTCGATGAGGGGTGAAGACTCGGAGTCCGCGACGCGAGACGTCGACGATAGCCCCACACCGCTCGAGGCCCTCCGCAAGGAGAAGATGCGGGCGAAGCTGTTGTCTCGCCCGATGCGACCGCTGCATGTCGGCCGCTACACGGTGCGGGACCTGCTCGGCCGCGGCGGCATGAGCTACATCCTCGAGGCGTACGACCCCGAGCTCGAGCGCAACGTCGCCCTCAAGATCCTGCTGCCGAACATCGAGAAGCTCGCCGCGGAACGGCTGCTCCGCGAGGCGCGGGCTCTCGCCAAGCTCTCGCACCCCAACGTGGTGCAGGTCTACGAGGTCGGCCGCGAAGCCCACAACGCGTACGTCGCGATGGAGCGGCTGTCGGGGCGCGACCTGGGCCGATGGATGCTCGAGACCCGCCCCGACTGGAAGGCGTGCGTCCGCGCCTATGTGCGGGCGGGTCGGGGGCTGGCCGCCGCGCACACCATGGGCCTGGTGCATCGCGACTTCAAGCCGAGCAACTGCATGATCGACGCGCAACAGCGGGTCAAGGTGCTCGACTTCGGTCTCGTCCGCGATGTGAGCAGCGCCCTGCAGTCCACCGACGTCGACGCGGGGGTGCCCGACGACGCACGGACCGCCCACGAGGATCCCATCACGCGTGGCGTGCTCGGTACACCCGGCTACATGCCGCCCGAGCAGATGATCGACGGCACCGCCGACGCGCGCAGCGACCAGTTCAGCTTCTGCGTGGCGCTGTTCGAGGCCGTGCACGGCGAGCGCCCCTTCGAAGGAGACTCGGTCTCGGCCTTGCGCACCGCGATCGAGCATCGACGCGTGCGACCCACGGGAGGGCGGATGCCGGGCGCACTGCGAGCGGCCCTGCTCCGCGGTCTCGAGCCCGATCCGGCCGCGCGCTGGCCTTCGATGGACGCCTTGCTCGCACGCCTCGAGACGCTGGAGCGTTCACGCCGATGGTGGTGGCTCGGGGGCATCGGTCTGGTCGGGGGATTGGCGGCCACGTGGGCCCTGCTGCCCGAGCCGACCCCCTCCGAGCCGAGCTGCGACGACGGAGCCGAGCGAGCGGCGTTGGTGTGGAGCGACGAGCGACGCGACGCGGTCGAGGGGTCGTTCCGGGCCTTCGAGGCCGAGTCTGCCGTCCAGACCCTGGCTCGCGCCAACGAAACGCTCGACGACTACGCCCAGCAGTGGGCCGCCGCGCACGACGAAGCCTGCCGGGTCCACCACCTCACGGGACGGCAGAGCGCCTCGACCTTCGACGCCCGCATGCGGTGCCTCGATGCCCGTCAGGCCGAGTGGCAGCAGACGATCGACCTGCTGGGCAGCGCCGATGAGCGGGTCGCGGCCCGAGCCGACGAGATGCTCGCCGCCCTCGTGCCGCCCTCGCAGTGCAGTGACTCGAGCCGCCTCGAGCGGAGCATGGCGCCCCCCGACGATCCGCAGCTCGCCGCCCAGGTGGCCGAGCTGCGGCACCGACTGGCGCAGGCGCAGGTCTCGGCCCAAGCGGGAAAGTACGAGCAGTTCGCCGCCGCGACGCTCGAGATCTCGAAACAGGCGAGACAGCTCGACTACCTGCCGCTGCAGATCGAGCTCCACAACACGCTCGGTCGAGCCGACGCCATCCGTCACAACCAGGTCGAAGCGCAAGACCACTTCGAAACCGCGTACAAGCTCGCGCTCGAGATCGGCTACGACGCCCAGGCCCTCGAGGCGGCGCTTCAGCTCGCCCGGTCGGTCAGAGACCGCGCCCTCCGTCCCACGACGGCCGCCCGCTGGCTCGAGACGGCCGAGGCACTCGCGAGTCGCAGCGGGGACGCGTCGTCGGAGATCGAGCTGCTCGAGGCCCGGGCCCTGGTCGACATCGCCCGCGGAGAGCTGGCCGACGCCGAACGAGCACAACGAAGGGCCCTGGCCGCGAAGGAGCGCCTGCTCGGCGACGGGCACTGGGGCACCGCCAACACCATGGCGAACCTGGCCGGCATCGTGGAGGCACGCGGGCGAAGAGGCGAAGCGGAGCGGCTCTTCGAGCGCTCGATCGCCGTCACCGAGTCTCGCTTCGGACCCGCTCACCCCATCGCGGCCGACATTCACCAACGACTCGGCTCGATGTCGTGTGACGCCTCCGACTACCCTCGCGCTCAACAGGCGTACCAGCGCGCGCTCGAGATCCGCCGCGCCTGGTTCCCGCCCGACGCCCCGGATGTGCTGTGGGTCTTGGTGAACCTCGCCGACTGCCATGGCCGCGAGGGTCGCCTGAAGCTGGCCGAGGAGGAGACCCAGCGGACGTGGACGCTCTTCCAGCAATCCGGGGTCGACGAGCCGTGGCTCGAGTCCGTGCTGCGCGCGAGGCTGGGCATGCGAGCCGCCGAGGCAGACCGACTCGAGGACGCAGCCGAGCATTTCGGCCGCGCGTTGAGCCTTCAGGAGCGCCTGCTGAGCCCCGACTCCACCGATCTGGCCAATACGCTCAACGACTCGGCCCATGTGTGGCGGCGGCAGGGGGACTACGTCGCGGCCCGCGAGGCGTACGAGCGGGCGTTGGCGATCCATCGGAGGATCGAAGGCTCCGAGAGCAGCGATGTCGCCCTGGTGCTGAGCAACCTCGGCAACGTCGCCCTGTTCACCGGGGCGCTGGGAGAAGCGGAGCGGCGCTACCTCGAGGCGATCGCCATCGACGAGAAGCTGCTCGGCCCCCACAATCCCGAAGTCGGCCGCGTACTCAGCAATCTCTCGAACGTGTACATGGACCAGCAGCGCTACGAGGACGCGACCGCCACGCTGCGACGGGCCATCGAGATCCAGAGCGTGGCGTTACCGGGGGAGAGCCCGACCCTCAACGTCTCGTACATCAACCTCGCGACCTCGCTCCGCAACCAGGGCAAGCTCGAGGAGGCCATCGGCTTCCTCGACACCGCGGAGGCGGGCCTCGCCCTCGCGCTGCCCCGCGACCACGTGTACTTCGGATACGTCCACGCCGAGTACGCGAAGATCGACCTCGCACGGGGGCAACTCGAGCAGGCGTTGGCCCACGGGCAACAGGCGATCACCCGGCTGGAGTCGAGCGATCCCGCAGAGCTCGCGATGACCCGCTACGTGCTGCTGCGCGTCGTCGAGCAACGCGATCGCCGGGCCGACGCGCTCCTGCGCAAGCAGCTACGAGCCTCGGTCGAGGCCTCGAGTCGCGATGAAAATACGCGGAAGGCGTTCCGGCAATTCGACCAATGGCTAGCCCGCGAGTCGCAGTGATCACGTGATCTCGACGCCCGACCGACCCGCTTGAAAACGGTACGGAGGACGGTCGCCGCCATGCGGCACGGGCATGTCACCGAGCCCGCCAACGCTACCGCTGGGCCGGGGCCACGGCACGAGCAACCAGTGCGGTCTGGCTGACGGGCACCACCTCCCCAGTGCTTCGATCGGCGAGCTGGAGGGCGTAGGCCGAGTCCTCGCTGATGTCGGCGCAGGCGTCGCGAGCCGGACTGCATTCGAAGAACAGGGCAAACGAGGCATCCCAGGCCGGCTCGATGAACCACGAGAGGATCCAGTCACGGGCGAGAGGGCCGTCGAGTCGTTGCGGACGACCGGGTCGCGACGCGCCGATGTCCACCGCGTGAAGGCTTCGCTCGCCCGTCTTCGGGTGCACCGCGCTGTACATCATGGTCGCGGGATCGCGCGTGGGAAAGAAGGAGAACAGAAACGGTGGCGCGGCAGCCCCCACCCGCTGGGACAGGCCCGGCTCGGCCCCCGAGAGATTGGTGCGGGCCAGCTCGTGCTCTTGCTCGTAGTACAGCCACGTCGAGGTCGGGTCGAACCATGGCCGATCGTGGTTGACCGAAGGCAGGTCGGTGAGCGGCACGGAGGGCCCGAGACCGGAGCCCGTGTACTCGGCCAGGTGCAGGACATCGGCTCCGGTCGGCATCCGCACGAGGTACAGCAGCCACCGCCCGTCTGGGGACCAGTCGAAGTGCTGGTGGAGGACCTGGCCGGGCGGGTCGGTATGAACGAGGCTCGCGGGCGATGGCGAGCCCGTCGCCAGATCCACGAAGTAGAGGTCCCCGCCGACCGCAACGCCACTCCAGTACACGAGCGCGCTGCCGTCGGGGGCGAACGCGGGGCCCACCAGCCAGGGCCGCTCCGGGGGCACCGTGTCGATGCGGATCGGGTCAGCGGGCGTCGGTCCGGACAGATCGACGAAGTACAGCGCGTCCGGCAGCTCGGGCGAAGACCAGGGCGTCTCGAGGTAGGTCAGGGCCTGCCCTCCCGGAGCGACACGGGGCTCCACCGCACGCCGCTGTGGATCGAGCACGGCGCTGACCCTGGCGATCGAGGCCGGATCGGGAGCGGTGAGCGAGGCGAGATAGACCTCGCCGGGCCCCTGTGCGGGGTTGGTCGCGAACGCCAACGTCTGACCATCGGGGCTGGGGTGCATGTCGTACAGGTCAAAGGGCGCGTCTTCGTCGTGGGGCACCGTCAACTCGGGCGCCTCGAGGACCCCGTCCTGATAGATCAACGTGAAGAGAGCCGCGTTGTCCGGCGGTGCGCCCTCGGCATGGTCACGAGCCCAGACGAGAAAGGTCTGCGTCTGCGGGATGTACTGCTCGATGGACAGCTGCGACGCCGCGGGCAGAGGGTCGACCCCGAAGGGCTGCGAAGCACCGGGTGTATCCGTGGAGATGTTCACGACGAAGCACGACGTGTTGGGGTCCTCGTCGTCGCGGGTGCAGTAGGCCACCCCGTGCCCGTCGTCGACGACCTCGATCGAGTGGGTGAAGGTCGTGGGCGGCAGCGCGGGCGTCAGGGTCTGGGGTGCCGACAGCTCGCCCTCGGCATAGGTGTACAGCAGCGGCTCTCCGAGCCCACGAAACGAGGCGGTGTCGAACACGACAAAGCGTCCTCCACTGGGCTGCGCCCCTTCGGTGGTCTCCTCACCCTCGGACGATTCCTCGACGCCCATGGTGGTGTCGAGCGACCCCGTGCTGCCGGTCGCACCGACCTGGCCCGTCATCGATTCGGTGCCCGTGCCGAAGACCGTCGTGGACTCCTCCGCCACGCCCGTGGACTCTTCTGGGTCGATCGGGACGATGGGGTCGCTGCAGGCCGCCCACGCCAGCGGGCTCGTGAGCGCGAGGGCCTGGAGGGTTCGTCGAACGCAGCGCCGTGACACGCCGAGCAACACTGCATGGGCCATGCCCAGCGAAACACCCAGTGACTCGACGCGGGCCGCACACCGTAGGTGCCATCGGTGACGCGTTCCGCGACCCACTCTGCAAAGTTTACGCACCCACGGGTCGCCGATGGCAGGATGGGGGCGATGCCGAGGCCGCAAGGCATACGCAGCGCCCGTCGGTGGCGAGCCCTCGTGATGGCCGCCCTCGTGAGCGCGTGCGGTGAGGCTCCAGAAGCGGAGGCCACTTCCCAGCCCATTGCCACCCGCGACGTAACGCCGAAACCTACGACCGCGGAACCGGTGACGATGGGGGCCGCCTTCTCCGGCTGCGAGCGGGTTCTCGTGGGCCCGGTGTGCCAGTTTCACCCCGGCAAGCTACCGCTGCGCGTATGGCTGGACCTCGACCCGCGGATCCCCGCCTCGGTGCACATCGATGGCCGGCGGATCGACGCCCCCTCGATCCCCGTCGAGGGTGGTCAGCGCTTCGAGATCACGCCTCCCGACGACGCCCGGCACCTGGAGTTTCGCGCCACCCTCGACGAGGGACCGGGCGTGTTCCGGCTCCGGCTGGCACTGAGCACGCCGCAGAACCAGGTGCTGACCAACCTGTGGATCCGCAGCAACGACCCCGCGAAACGGGCCGCGGTGCGCCGCGAACTCGAGACGCTGCCCGACACCCTGAATCCCGACGACCGCGCGGAGGCCCTGACGCTGCGCGCCGCCTTGGCCCGCGACGCCGAGCTCCAGAGCAACAGCTGGTACGACGAATACGACGACGCGATCGAGGCAGCGCTGAAGGTGGGGCGGCACAGCGACGCGGCCAACCTGGCGCATCAGGGGTCGTTCTTCGCCCTGCACTTCCGCAACGACGACCAGGCCAGCGAGGCGTGGCTTCGCCGGGCCGCGGAGTATGCCCGGGACGATCCCGAGCGCCGCATGGCTCAGGCGTACCACGAGGGGTTGCTCGAGCGAGCCCGCGGCAACACCCGGGCCGCCCTTCAGGCCTTCGAACGCAACGAGATCGAGACCCGCAAGCTGGGCTTGCCCGCCCGAGAAGCCAGCGTGTTGAGCGAGCAAGCCAACCTCGCCACCCGGCTGGGCGCCCACGACCGGGCGCGCGAGCTGGCGGCGAGAGCCCGGGAGCTCGAGGACGAGCTGGAGCCCGCCACTCGGGCCCAGCTGCGCAGCAACCTGGGGTGGATGATGCTCGAAGCACGCAGCCGGGGCGTCGCGACCGAAGATCCGCTGCCGCTGCTGACGGCCGCCTACGAAGAGCTCCACCCGGAGGATCCCCTGCGGCCCGACGTGCAGCTCAACCTGGGCTACGCCGCGATCTTGCGGGGCGATGCCGACGAGGGCCAACGGTGGCTCGACATGGTCGACGCGCCCTCGCTCGATCGCGTGGATGGTCTGTGGCTTCGTCTGTTCCGCGCCCGGGTCGCCCTGCTGCTCGGCAAGGCGGGCCGAGCCCAACGCGAGCTGCAAGCCCTGCTCGACGGGATTGAGCCCCACGACGAGCTCGAGCTGCGCCTGCTGGCGCGAGTGGGCCTGGGGGAGACCCACGAGGCCCTCGGGCGAGCCGATCGGGCGCTGGCCGACTACCGAGCGGCCCAAGCCCTGCTCGACCGGCAGCTCCCGCGCATCGCCATCAACACGGGTCGCGGGCGCTTCGCGGCGGAGCGCAACGAGAGCACGCGTCGCATGGTCGATCTGCAGCTACGCCAGGGCGACACGGCGCAGGCGCTGTGCATCGCCCGACGCTCGCGAACTCGCGTGCTCCGAGTGCTCTCCCGGCAGCTCCGCCACCGCGCCGAGGCCTCGCCCGCCCACCTGAGCGCCCTGCAGCAGTATCGACGGCGCCGCAGCGAGCTCGAGTCCCGCTTCGACGAGAGCTTCACCATGGCCACGATCGCGGGTGAGCGCGAGCGCCGAGACCTGAAGGCCGCGCTCCTCGAAAACGAGCAGGCCCTCGATCGAGTCCTCGACGCGCTCGGGGCCACCGCTCCCGAGCCGGTCGCCTGCGAAGACCTACCCGCGCCCGGACCGGGACAGCTCGACCTGCACTACATGCGCCTGGACGACGGCTGGGTGGTCTTCGCTCACGACGACCGAGAACTCGCCGTGCACCGACTGGGGCCGCTGCCCCTCGACCGTGAGCCGGGGCCGATCGATTTCGATGCCGATCGCCTCGCCGCCTTGGGACAGACGCTGCTCGGTCCCCACGCGGAGGCCTTGGCCCGAGCGACGCAGGTCCGCGTCATGGCCACGGGCGCGCTGGGTCAGGTGCCCTTCCATGCGCTCCCCGTGGCGGGTGCGGGCTCGCCTCGGCTGCTCGAGCGCGTGGCGGTCGGGTACGGCCTCGACTTGCCGGGGCCACGGACCGCTGCGGCCGGGGGCTCGACGCTCGCCGTCGTCGTGGCGCCACCGAGCAACCTCGCCCATGCCCCGGCCGAAGTCGAAGCGATCGAGGCCTCGCTCGCCGCGTCGTTCAGCACGGTGCGGCGCCTGCAAGATGGCCACGCCACCGGGCAGCAGGTCCGAGAAGTGCTGCCCCGCGCCACGCTGCTCCACTACGTCGGTCATGCCCGCGCCGAGGGCCTCGAAGGCTGGGACAGCGCGCTGCAGCTGGCCCGCAACACCACGCTCGGCATCGGGGACATCCTCTCCACGGACCACGCCCTCCGCACGGTGGTGCTCAACGGCTGCGAGACGGGCACCGTCGATCCGCAGACCTTGGCGGGCGGCATGAGCCTGGCCCATGCCTTCGTGCTGTCGGGGGCGAGCACGGTCATCGCCACGACCCGGACCGTGGACGACGCGGCCGCAGCGGAGCTGATGCGTGCCTTCCATGCCGAGCTGGCCACGGGCGCCACTGCGCTGCAGGCCCTTCGACAGGCCCAACGAGCCCGTCCGGCCACCGACGAGACCATGCTGCACGCACGCGCGTGGGTGCCCTGAACGGGCTCACGCGCGCACGTGGTGTCGTCCGTCGTCAGCGAACCCAGACCAGCGCGTCGCCGTCTCCGACCGCCTCGAACTCGACCGTATCGCCCGGCTCCAGCCCCACGACCAACTCGTGCCGTTGGTGCCCCTGCAGGGAGTCCAAGGCCCCTACGCGAACGCCATTGACGAGGATCTGGACCCCTCGAACCGAGACCGCCCCGCCGACGTGCTTGACGGTCATCGAGCTGCGCCCGTCGGTCCGCACGGGCACCCGTACCCGGGCGGGACACAGGTACTCCCGACCTCGACCGTCGCTGCGCTCGAGGCTCCAGCGATCGCCCGGCTCCTCGCCGAACGAGTAGTTCTGCACGATCTTCGGGCCCGCGACCGGACGACTCGACAAGGTCCGCAGCTCGGACCGAATGGCCGCCAGCGCCTCCAGCACCGTGCTCCACAGCCCCTCGCCGCTCGCCTCCGCGTCGTCGACCCACCCGAACATGTGGCGGCGCTCGCCGAAGTGGAAGTCGTTGACGTAGGGCGGCACCTCGAACTCTCCGCCGGGCAGCGGCTTGCGGTCGCGAGTCCACCACGCCCGCGTGATCCAGCCGCCCGGCGACAAGATCAAGTGCACGTCGTTGCAGCCCATGGGCGCCTCGTCGGGATCGCGCTCGCTGTCGGGCATGGGCTTGCCGTCGCGGGTCCAGTACACGCGCCACACTCGGAACGAGTCACCGTCGCGCTCGAAGTCGATGCCGATGTCGTTGGCGCCCTCGGGGGCCTTGCGACGCCGCATCTCCTTGCCGTCCTTGGTGTAGACCACCTCCGCACCAGCCGCCACGAACTCGAGGTGGAGGTCGTTGGCCTCGATCGGGGGTCGCTCGGCCGGGCCATAGCGTTGGCCGTCCCGCGTCCACACCAGCTGAATGTCCTCGGGCGGCTCTTGCTTCGGCCGCCACGGGAAATTCTCGAGGAGCCCGAAGTGCACGTCGTTGGGCTTCAGCGTCTCGAAGGGAAACTTGATGTCGCCGATCGGCGTGCCGTCGCGAGTCCACCACGCCGCCGTGATGTGACCGCCGCCCCGCGGGAGGATCAGGTGACCGTCGTCCGCGCCCTCGGGCGCGGGCTGGGCCCCTCCCTTCATGCGCTCACCGTCGCGAGTCCAGTACATCCGCCGGATCGACGGCGCCCCTGCCGAGTACAGCTCGAAGTCGAACCCGACGTCGTTGGCTCCCTCGGGCGCGGGGATGGGCTTGCCGATCGGTTTGCCGCCACGGGTGAACTGGGCGAAAGCCCCTCCCTGGCCGCCATTGAAGCGCAGATGCAGATCGTTGGCACCTTCGGGGATCCAGTCGATCGGCCTCCCGATGGGCATGCCGTTGCGGGTAAATCGAAGTCTGGGGGTCATTGCGGGCGTCCTTTTTTGTCGATGACGTGACCCATCGCCCTCGGCCGCCCACACCCGGGCGACCGAGCCCACGGGTCCGGTTGTGCGGGCCATGGACGGCCACGAGCCCCCGCGTGACGGATCGATTTCGACCCCACCGAGGCCCACGTCGGCCCCGCCCTGCCGCCGAGGACCGACCACGGATCGAGGCCGTGGCGACCCGAAAACGGCGCTCCGCAATTTTGTTGCCGCGAAGCCGTCACATTCGATGACGATCGCGTCCAGGACTCTCCGATGGACCTTCGTCTCCCGTGCGTCTTTGGCTTGGTCGGCTCGCTCGCCTTGGTGGGCTGCCTCAACTCCAATCCTTCACAAACGTCCGCGACCGGCCCCGGCGACGACAAGGGCGACGAAGGCACCATCATCGTTCCGCCCCCGCCCCCGCCTCCGCCTCCACCTCCGCCCCCGCCGCCCGTGGTCGAACCCGCGTGCCCCGGGAATCCGAATCCGACGCGGTACATCGCGATCATGGAGGACCCCGCCGCCTGCGTCGGCACGGAGGAGTGGAGCGCCGCGCCGCTGTTCCGAGCGCCGGGAACCGGGCTCGCCGTCGGTGCGCCCGGCCCGGTCGAGGTCGAGGCCAAAGCGGCGGCCGAGGCTCAGGTCCCGGCCGAGGTCGAAGAACTGGAGGCACCGCCCTCGCCCTGGCCGGAGCCCCTGCGGAGCTTCTGCGAGTACGAGTGGCGAGGCGAGACCGAAGTCCCCGGGCCTCCCGAGGTCGATGCCATCGAGATCGATCCCGACTGCAATCGCTTGCTGCCCCAAGCCCCCGCGCGCAACACCATCGAAGACGACCGCAAGGAGCTGCGCCGACGGCAGGCGGTCCGCACCGAACTGGAGCTCGGGTTCCCCGATCGTCGCGGCCCCTCCCCGGTCGTCGCGAACGGACCCTACGTCGCCATCGTCGATACGGCCGACACCACCGCCCCGGGTGCCCCGACGCCTCCCTATTGGTCCGCCGACCCGAACCGAGCGTCCCAGCGACATGGCCTGATGATGCAGGGCCTGGTCGATGCGGTGCGCTGCTCCGAAAGCCCCGGCGACACCTGCCGCAACCGACGGTTCACGGTGCAGGCGTTCACTCGCGGCACCATCCCCGGTCAGCTCGGCAGCCTCGGCTCGCTGGCGCAAGCGCTGAGCGTAGCGATGGTGCAGTGGCAGGCCCAGCCCGACGCCGCCAATTCCGGTCTGGTGATCAACATGAGCCTCGGCTGGGATCTGCTGCCGTCGGAGGCCCTGGACGACAACCACATGAACCTGCTGCAGAACGGGCCCGACCCGGTCCCCGTGCCCGCCCGCGCGGTGCATGCCGCGTTGGCCTGGGCCGCCTGCCGTGGTGCGCTGAGCTTTGCGTCGTCGGGCAACGATCGGGGCATTGCGTGCGAGCAGACCGGGGCGATGGGCCCCGCCGCCTGGGAACAATGGGCCGCCCCCACGGCGGCCGCCTGCACGCCGCACTTCGGGGCGCCCCCCGCCAGCGTCACCGCGGGCAACGGTGCTCGCCTCGTGGCCGCGGTCGGCGGAGTGGAGATGAACGATCAACCGCTCGCGATCACCCGCCGCGGCAGCCTGCCCACACGAGTCATGTACGCCCACGAGGCGGTCATTGCCGTCGAGGGCGGTGCGTTCTCCGAGCCCTGGACGGGGACCTCGGTGCCCACCGCCGTGGCCTCCGCCCTCGCGAGCGCCCTGCCCAACCGCGGTCCCACGCCGACCCCCGCCGAGCGCCTGCAACGCATCGACGCCAGCGGAACGGCGATCGGCAAGCAGGCCGAGCTGTACCCCGGAACCCAGAGCTCCCCGGCCAAGCGCATCGACGTCCGCCAGGCCTCGGCCTTGGTCCGCCGCTTGGTGCAGCCGCCGAGCGCCCGGCCCCCGAAGGTCGACGAGGCCTTCGCCGCGCTGGTCTCCGGGCACTTCCCCGCCCCGGCCACGATGCTCGGCGTCAACCGACCGCGGTCGGGAGGCCCCGTCTGCGAAAACGCCGACGTGGACGCCTTCGGCACCAGCCCCGCCCGGCGGCAGCCCCAAGTCACGGACCTGGCCGCCGCCACCCGGCCGCAGCCCCACGTGCCGATCTGCCCCGACTGCACCATCTTCCGCCCCACGGGCACCACGCAGTACCAAATGACGGTCGACCTCGAGCCCGAGTACGAGCAGACCCGGATCGATCGAACGACGCTCAGCTTCTTCGACGAGAGCACCAACACCTTCCTGGTCGTGGAGCTCGATGACACCATCGACCCCGACGCGCTCCAGGTCCTCTCGCTCAATCGCCCGCAGCTGCCGGGCGGGGGCTCGCTCGCCGACTGGCTCGAAAATCGCCCTGCCGTCGTCAAGGGACGCGTCTCGTTCTCGGTCGACGACGGGAGCGGCAACCCGCCACAGATGGTCAACGAAGAGATCATCATCTCGCGACGATGAACCTCGGGGCGACGGCTCTCGGACAGGAGGTCGTGATATGGTGCCGTCGCCCGAGCATGACGCCCGAGGAGATCGACAGTGCGTGTCGCGGCGATGGCGACGCCCTGACCTCCCTGGTCGAGGTTCTGCTACCGGTGATCAAGGTCGAGGTCGTGGTGGCCCTCCAGCAACGATCGGGAGCCCGCGGGCGTGACGTCCGGCAAGACGTCGACGACTTCGTGCAGGACGTGATGCTGCATCTGCTCGACAACGACGGTCGCGTCCTCCAAGACTGGGACCCCGCGCGCGGGCGCTCGCTGCCGAGCTTCGTGCGCATGGTGACCCGCCACCGCGTCGCCCGGGTCCTCGAAGGATTCCGCGGCAATCCCTGGAGCACCGATCCGGTCGAGCACGAGGACCTCGAGCAGCTCCGCGCGGACACCAGCGGCACCTTTCGCCGCCTCGCCTCCCGCGACGAGCTCGCCCATGTGCTCGAGGCCCTGTGGGCACGGCTCGACGCCCGCGGCCGCGAGCTGTTCCAGCTGCTCTTCGTCGAGCAGCGCCCCACCGCCGAGGTCTGCGAGCGCATGCAGATGACCCCCGCCGCCGTTCGGCAGTGGACGGCTCGAATGCGCCGAAACCTGCGCAAGCTGGAGGAGGCGGCATGACCGGCCCCGAGATCGACGAGCCGATGCTGGACGCGCTGGGCAAGCTCGAGCGCGAGCGCGCCGCGTCGATCCCCGCGGGGCTCGAGGACTACGTCGCGGGTCGACGCTCGGCCGAGGACGTGCTCGCCGAGGCGCCCCCCGAGGACCGAGAGCGGGTCCAAGCCATGCTCGACGCCCTCGGCCCCGCGGATCCCGAAGCGCCCCGGGCCTGGGCCACGCGGCTGACCGCTCAGCTCGAAGCTCGAGCCGCCGATCGAGCGGAGCCCGAAGCCGAACCCCCCATCGACCTGGCCGAACGCCGTCGCTCGCGGGTCGTGGTGTGGACGGTGGCGGCCACTGCCGTGGCCGCGGCCGCTGTGGCCGTGCTGACCCTGATGCCCCGGGGTCAGCCCGCACCCGAACCCGACGGAGATCCCCCTGCGGTCGGCACCTCCTTGCCCTCGTTCACGCTGACCGTGCGCGACTCTTCCGTGCAGACGATCCGCGGCGAGCCCGACCTGAGCAAACCCGCCCGCTACCTGCCGACCTCGCAGATCCACTGGGTGCTCAGCCCGCTACGCCCCCAGGACGGGCCGCTCGGCGTGCGCGTGCTGGCGCAGGACGACCAGGGCGCTCGACGCTTGCTCACCCCGGCCGAGCCGCGCCGACTCGACAACGGGGCGATCGAGATCGAGGGTCGCTTGGCCCAGCAGCTCGAGCTTCCCGCCGGCCACTGGACGCTGCGGTTCGTCGTGGGTGAGCAAGCCTCGCTGCCGAGCGATCCGGCCGCCGTCGATCGGGGTGGCCCGTGGGTCGTCGCCGAGCCGGCCTACGTGGTGCACGTGACCGACTGATCGGCACCGCCCACGCGGCGCCACGAAGGAGCGATCCAGCCCGGCTCTTCGCAGGTCGGTGGGTCGCTCGTTTTTTTCACCCTCCGCGGTCACGACCCCGTCACGCCAGGGCCTGTCGCCGTCCATGGAGGCGTAACCCCCCGGGCTCGCCGCTGGACTCCCCACCGCGGCGGGCCTCCGCCCGGGCGTGCGCCGCCGTACGACGGCGCACGCTCTGTCCCCCCCAAAAAAAAACAAAGAGAGACCGACAATGGCGAAAGGCCGCACCTGGTGCATCGACTTTCAAACCGCCGCGACCAAGGCGGGCGACGTGAGCGTGAAGTATCGCGTCAAGCTCCCCAACGGCATGATCCAAGAGCTCAACGGTAGCTGGCAGGGCTACCCGATCGGCATGACCCCCGACGCGAAGGCGACCCGTTTTTTCAGGCGCCTGTCCACCGATCCCAACATGAGCTCGCTGGTCAACGTGTCCCGGGCCGGCAATACCGTCTGCTTTCAGCTCAAGGACGGCGCCCCCTACGACGACATCGAGGGCATCGAGGTCGGCGACGAGACGGGACAGATCATCCACACCTACGACGATCCGCCGCCCGCCGACACCTCGCCGCTCGGGCCCCTCGACACGGTGCGGCTCGTGCTGTCCCCCAACGGGCGTCGCTCCGCCGAGGGCGGCAACGTGTGGCTGGGCATCGGCGTCACCGCCCCGCTCGTCTGCGTGCCCACCCGACCCGAGGGCGGACGGCTCGACGTGGCCGCCGTGATCGAAGCGATCGTCAGAGCGTTCAACGAGGCGTACGCGGAGCTCGGCTACGAAGCCGCCCCCGGCAACGACGGCGAGGTCATCATCCCCGAGGTCCCCTGCAAGCTCGGCGTCCGCGGAGGGACCGACGACCCCGACCTGAGCTCCTCGCTCGGGCTGGTCAACCCGGCGGCGGGCGGCTTCGAACGGCCCTTCTCCAAGGCCGACGCGCTTCGGGCCGCCTTGGAGGTCATCGACGCCCGACTGCGCCGCACCTTCCCTCATACCGCGGCCGGGGCCGGCATGGTGACCGGAGAGATCGCCCTGCAGGTGGTCGGCGGGACCGTGGCCGCGTGCCCCAACCCTTACGACGACGTCATCGCGGAACTCGAGGGCATCAAGGGCACCCTCGAGCGCCTGAAGAAGGGGCGCACCGACGCCCAGAAGAAGGCGCTCGAAGAGGCCCGCACCAAGATCCAAGAGGCGATCGACGGCCTCGAGAAGATGCGCGACTCCGACCCCAACGCGCCGAGCGAGGGTGACATCCAAAAGGCCCTCCGCGACGCGGCCGACAAGATCGACGAGGCCAACCCCAACCGCCGCAACGGCTCGCTGCGTCGCCAGGCCGACGCCCTGAGGGACATCGAGCGCAACCTGTTCTGATTCGTTTCCCGTCCCCCCGGGAACCCCGACCCGGCGTGCCGTCCCCCGCCCCCGTCCGCATACGAACGGGGGGCGGCGCGTCGCGGGCTTTGGTGAAGAAAAAATTCACACCGATCGAGTCGGTCGTGAATAGGAATGCGATCGGCGGGGCACTCCCTAACGTCGCCTCGCGTCGCGCGTCTCGTGGAGCCGTGGCCGCAGGTGCGGGAGTCAGGCCCATGAACGATCATCATCCGCGGCTTCATCGAGCCGCAGGACTCGCCCTCGTGCTCGGCGGGTCGGCGCTCGCCGTCCTCGCGGGCGCATGCGACGTAGACCCGGCCGCGCGCACGGGCGGCCTCGTCGCCGAGGACCAGACGCGCATGCACGTCTCGGAGCTCCCCGACGGGGCGAGCGGCGATTCCTGCGTCGCGCGCTGCGGAACCTGGACCACGGGCGCCACGTGCCAGTGCGACGACGAGTGTGGCGAGTACGGAGACTGTTGCGACGACCTCGAGGTCCTGTGCACCGAGGACGATGGCGGCGTGGCCAAGGACCCCCTGGCCGAGTACTGCTACGACGTCGTCGACGAGCTATGGGACGGCATCGCGGACGAAGAGGCGATGCTCGAGGCGATCAACGAGCGTCGCCAGCACGAGCAGGACTGCGGCACCGAAGGGGTATTTGCCCCCGCACCACCGCTGAGCCTCGATCCCTCCGCTCAGTGCGCCGCCCGCAATCACAGCATGAACATGGCGAAGTTCGATTTCTTCGCCCACAACGATCCCGAGGGTCGACGCGTGAAGGACCGGCTCGATCTCGCGGGCGAGAGCTTCATGAGCGTGTGGGGCGAGAACATCCACGGTGGCTCCCCCACGGCCGAGGAGGCCGTCGATTCATTGATCAAGAGCGATGGCCACTGCGCCAACATCATGAGCCCCGACTTCACTCGCGTGGGCGTTGGCCATCACCCCGGTCCTACCGTCCACCCCGTCACTGCCGAGCCGCTGCATCACCTTTGGACTCAGGTGTTCTGGAGCCCCTAGAACACCGAGCGTCGAGACTTGGGGCCATGAAGCCTGCGACCGAGGTCTCAGCCCCCCGACAGGCTGGCCTTGAACGGGCCACAACGAGCCAATTTCGACATTTTTAGATGGATCGGACGACGTCGCGACATCCACGGATGGTTGGTGATGCTTCGTTCGATTGGACTCCGAGGTTCGGCCTGGTTTTGTTTGTGTCTCGCGCTCGCGTGCACGCGAGAGAACCCAGCGTTCAATGACGACGCCGAACTCGGCACCACCGCCGCGAGCGAGGCCGGGGGCGGGGTCGGGGGCGCCGACGGTGACACCGCCGCGCCCATGGGCTCCGACTCGGCGGCCACGAGTGGCGGCGGCCAAGGCATGACCGGCGACGGCGCGGCCGACATGACCGGCGCAGACGAAGGCTCGAGCGGAGACCAAGTGCCGCCGCCGGAGACCACGGGCGAGGTCGAAGAACCAGCCGGTGTCTTGTTCGTGAACTTCGACGGCGTGACCCTGGCCTTCGGCCTCGACAACGCGACCACCAACACCTCCGAGATCGCCGGTCGCTTCGCCGGCCTGCCCCTGGCTCCCTTCGGCCGCGGCCCGCAGCAAGAGGAGATCATGGACCGGCTGCACGAGATCTGGGACCCCTTCAACGTCGAGGTCACCGACGAGCGGCCCGAGTCGGGGAACTTCGCGATGATCGTCGTGACCCCGACCAACCCCTTCGGCTTCGAGGCGCTCGGCGTCGCCAGCCAGGATTGCGGGAACGGGAACCCGAACAGCGTGGGCTTTGCGTTCTCCAGCGTCGACGCTCAGATCTCCACCGACGTCGTCGCGCTGGCGGTGAGCCACAGCGCGGGGCGGGGCTACGGACTCGAGTCCGTCGAAGGCGAGGACATCATGAGCGGAGACCCGATCCCCGGGGTCATGTTCACCGAGCCCTGCCGAGCCCTCGCGCAGCAGCCGATGTGTGGTCAGCACCAGGACTTCTGCCCCCCCGGACAGCAAAGCTCCGCGCTCGAGCTCGAAGCCGCCCTGCCCTGGCGCTGAGTCGGCCGCGGTCGAAGACGAGGTCGGTGATCGACCTACCTCTTCGGAGGTGGTGTCACCGTCGCCCTACAACCGGGTACATGCCAAACGCAGTTTGGGCCGCCTGGCACTCGCCCCGACGGCCGTTGTGCGTTGAACGACCCTGGTTTTGATCGGATAGTGAGAGCGCATGGTCGTCGACATCGGCACCGGTCGCATCGTGGCCGCAGCCTTCCTCGCGCTCGGGCTCTCCGGTTGCGCCGAGGAGGTCGACATCCCCATCGACGCCAAGATCCAGGCGCCTCGGTTCTATCCCGGGGAACACGCCCCCACGATCGGCTTCGACATCATCGCCTCCACCCCCGAGCTGCAGGCCCAGGTCTGCTCGGGCGCCCTGCAGGTCTGGGTCGAGGTCTTCAATCCCGCCACCGCCGAGTGGGATCACGTGCTGCACACGGGCGTGTCGATCTCGTGCAGCAGCGAGCCAGCCAACGTCTCGCTCGTGGCCGACAACAGCGGCTCCCAGGAAGAGGTCCTCGAGCTCACCCAGGAGTCCGTCATGCAGTTCGTCGACGACATCATCGACGGCGGCGGCAAGATGGGCCTCACCCGGGTCAGCACCGGGTCCGAAGTGCTGACCCCGCTGACCCACGAGTACGACGTGCTCACCGACGCGGTCGACAACCTCTTCGTCAACGACGGGTGGACCGCGCTCTACGACGGCATCCGCATGGCCAACGGCAGCCTCCAGCAGTACGTCGCCGACTCGATCGACGAGGACGACCTGTGCATGGACGGCGGCCGGCGTTCCATCGTGGTGTTCACCAACGGCCGCGAGAACAACTCGGCCGACGAGATGAACGCCAACTACTCCGACGGCATCGACACCACCTACGAGGACGTCTTGAACCTCACCGTGGGCGACGTCACGACGCCTATGTACATCGTGGGGCTCGGCGACAACACGGATCCCGTTTTCCTCCAGGAGCTCGCCGACGAGACCAACGGCCACTACCTCGCCGTCGATGCGGCCGACGATCTGCCCGAGGCATTCGGGCTCGTGTCCGGCTACGCCACCGAAGGGGCGAGGATCTGCGCCGAGCTGACGGAAGTCTGCGGTCCGACCCAGGTGCGGATGAGCTACACCCTCGACGGCTGGGCCACCTACGTCGGGCCCAAGTACTTCGCGGTCGACGTCCCCTGCGCCTGAACCCCATCGGTTTCGTGCCTTTCCGCGGGGTCGAGCGGCCCGGTTTCGACCCCTCATTAGATTCACGGAAACCCACCGCCCCCTGCGACGTGGGAGGAGGCGGAGCGGAGATTCACGCATGAACTCACGATGGCAACTATGGATCGCAGCGGGCCTGCTCGCGGGCTGCAAGACCACCGCGGCCCCCTCGAGCACCGCGCCCACCGACGCGCAGGCCCAGGCCGAGACCGCCGACGACGGACAATCCGAGCTGGCTGCGACCGATGCTCGTCGGCACGAGGCCGCCCTGGCCGAGGATCAGCAATTCCTCGCCGACCACGGTGACGACCCCGAGCAGGCCGCGCAGGTCCTGCAGGCCACCGTGCGCATCGGCAAGTCGCAGGCCGCCCTGGGGCGCCACGACGAAGCCAAGGCCAGCTATCGCGACGTCATCGCCCGCTTCGAGGCGGCCGGATTCAACAGCTCCGAGGCGGAAGCCGACGCTCCCGCCGAGGCCACCTTCCTGCTCGCCGAGTATGCCCTCGAGGACGTCCTCAACCTACAGCTCACGGGCGACGGCGAGCTCCTCGAGGAGAGCACCCGCCTGCTCATGGACGCACTCGTCGACGCCTCCGGGAAGTACGACGCCGTGTTCCCCTATCGACGCATCGACTGGGCCCTCGCCGCCATGGTTCGCAAAGGCCGGGCCTTCGAGGAGGTCGCGATCAAGGTGCGGGCGCATCCGGCTCCGTCGGAGCTCGAAGAGCAAGACGCGATCGAGGCCTATCACCGCATCGTCGACGACTTTGCCACGCGCCTCGATCACAAGGCGGTCGAGCTCTATTCCGAGACGGTGCTGCGGGGTAAGGAACTCAGCATCGACAACGAGTGGACTCGATCCGCGCAGGAGCACCTGGCCGGGCTCCTGCCGCCCGGCGACGCCGATCAGTCGTAGCGGCTCGCCTCGCGACGGGCGGGCCTCATGCCGGGGCTGAGTTCACGACACCCGGGGTCGGCGACTCAGCCCATGCCACGCGCTGCCCATGAGCCAGATCCCCAGGCCCCCCGCCGTCGCCCACCACAGCCACAGCCAGTCCGGGAACACAACCGTCAGCGCGGCGGACACCACGAAGGTCACCGCCGGAATGAGCATGCGGGGCAGCAGCACCGCCATCGCGCCCAGGAACAGCGCGAAGGTCAGCAGGGCCAGGCTGACCGTGGCCCGCAGGGGGAGCTGGAGGTACCAGCCCAGCGACGGGAAGGCGACCATCGCCGTCGACAACGCCAACATCATGCCGTTTTGGGTTCGGCTGACCAGGCTCATCGGTCGTCGACGCTGACTCCGGGCGCGTCGATGGATCGCGGTGATGATGTAGCCGAGGACGCAGGACGAAGACACCACGCACAGGGTGAGCAAGAACGGATAGGCGACGTCGAGGTCGGCCGGCAGGACGTACTCTTGAGCGTAGATCGCCGCCCCGAGGTTGATCAGGCCGACGATGAACGACGCGACCACCCGGGAGCGCACGCCCACCCGCAGGTCGACGTGACGCCGAAGATCGACGATCTCCTGGTCGGCCATCGATCCCAGCAATCGCCGCAACTTCCTCAGCAACACCTCCATCGATGGCCAGCGCCGATGGGGCTCGGAGGACAAGCCGCGCAGCAGCACCCGCCGTAGCTCGCGGGGCACCAGGCTTTCGGGCGGCGGAGGCTTGATGGTGTCGCTCGTCATCGCCTCCATCAGCTCGGGAATCGAGCCGCCGGGGAAGGGCCGCTCGCCGTAGACCGCCTCGTACAGCGAGACGCAGAAGCTGAACTGATCGCTGAGCACCGACGCGTCGTGCCCGGCCATCTGCTCCGGCGGCATATAGGCCGGCGTCCCGAGGATGGCCCCCGTCTGGGTGAGCGACACATCGAGCGGCACCGATCGCTGCGCCGCCGAGCGCACGCGCACCACGACGCTGGGCACGCTCTCGTCCGCGTCCGCCCCGTCGCGTCGCGCCAGGCCGAAGTCCAAGACCCGCACTCGGCCGTCGTTGTCGACGACCACGTTGCCGGGCTTGAAGTCGCGGTGCACCAAGCCTTTGGTATGCGCCGCCGCCAAGCCTCGCCCCGCTTGCAGGTACAGCTCGAGGCACTCGGTCCAGTCGGGGCAGGTGCCGCTGTCGTTCTGCCACTGGCGCAGGGTCTGGCCCTTCACCAGCTCCATGACCAGGAAGATCTTCTCGTCGACCTCTCCGACCTCGAAGACCTGCACCACGTTGGGGTGAGAGAGCTTGGCCATGGCCTGCGCCTCCCGCTTCAGGCGTGGCCCGTGGTTGCCGACCGGGTCCGTGTGCAGGACCTTGATCGCCACCTGTCGGTCGAGGACGTCGTCGTAGGCCTTGAGCACCACGCCCATGGCTCCCTCGCCCAGCTCGTCGAGCACGATGTAGCGACCGAAGCGGCGCACCGTCGGCTGGGCGAAGAGCGCCCCGAGCACCTTGGCGCGACGAGCCTCCTGCACGGCCGTGATCTCGCGGGGCTGATTGGGCACCATCCGCATGGGGTGGATGTCCACTTCGATCGTGCTCTGCTCTAGATCGACATCTTCCACGGCCAAAAATCCCCCTAGACCATCAGTGTAACGGCGACACCGATTGACTGAGCGATTTCACGACTTTTCGCCAATTGGGCACCTGGTCCTTTTGGGCAATTCGATCGCCATGGCACTTCACCGCGAACCGAATGCTCGATTGGGTAACAAAGAGGGAGTCAAAGCTCCGCGGTGACGCACTCACCCTTGGGCACCCGAGGATGCCCGGGACTGACGAATGCACAACCAGACCACGCTGCAAGCCTCCATCGTCTCCGTTCACTCGGGAAGCCCGCCTGCACCGTGGCGCACCGCTCCCCGTATACTCGTCGCCATGGGCGATGGTGAGTTGCTGCTGGCATGGCGCGACGGCGATCGCGCGGCCGGGGAAGAACTGTTCGAACGCCACTACCCCACGGTGGAGCGGTTCTTTCGCAACAAGGTCTCGGAGCCCGACGAGCTCATTCAGCGGACCTTCCTCGCCTGTACCGAATCGGCGGCCCGGTTCCGTGGGGACTCCAAGTTCCGCACCTTCTTGCTGGGCATCGCGTTCAACGTCCTGCGTACCTTCTATCGACAACTGCAGCGAGACCGAGGCCTGGACTCCATCCACGAGAGTTCCGTGGCCGATCTGGGGCAGACCCCGAGCCGGGTCGTGTGCGCCCGCGAAGAGGAAGAGCTGCTGCTCGCCGCCCTGCGACTGCTGCCGTGTGAGCTCCAGGTGCTGATCGAGCTTCGCTACTGGGAGAACCTCAAGCACGACGAGCTCGCGGAGATCCTCGAGCACCCGCGAAGTACCATCAACTCCAAGCTCCGCCGCGCTCGCAAGCTCCTCGACGAGGGCATGCGGACGCTGGCCCGAACCCCGCAGGTCTTCGACAGCACGGTGGGCAACCTCCAAGAGTGGGTCGAGCAACAGCGGCGCCGGGGACCCCTCGGGCCCGGCAGCACACAGGAGTCCTAGACCGATGGATGAGCACGGGAGCCTCGAACGCAAGCTCATCCGGGTCGGTCACACCCCCGCGGACGAAGACGCCGACGCCGACCGCAAGCGCGGGATCATGGCCCGCATCTTCGGCGATCCGGCGCCGCCGCGTCGCATCGGACGCTTCATCGACCTCGGGCTCCTGGGCCACGGCGCCATGGGTACGGTGCGACGGGCTTACGACGAGCACCTGGCCCGCGAGGTCGCGATCAAGGTCATCCGACACCGGTCGACCCAAAAACGCCGCGACCGGCTCCTGCGAGAGGCCCAGGCCCTGGGGCAGCTGTCTCACCCGAACGTGGTGCAGGTCTACGAGGTCGGGGAAGTCGGCGAGGAGATCTTCATCGCGATGGAGCTGGTCGACGGGGTCTCGCTCGAGCAGTGGCAGGGCGAACGTCACGCCTGGCGGGCGTGCCTCGACGTCTACCTGCAAGCCGGGCGGGGACTCGCCGCCGCCCATGCCAAGGGTCTCATCCACCGCGACTTCAAGCCCGCCAACTGCATCCGCGACACCGAGGGTCGCGTGCGCGTGCTCGACTTCGGCTTGGTGCGGGCCGTCGACGCTCCGGTGTCTCCAAACGGCCGCCGCCAGAAGCTCGCCGACTCGCTCGATCCCCCGTCGTCGCTGGGAGGCACGGCCCCCTCCCACCACGGTTCCGGCACGGGCTCGTCCTCGGAGGGGTCGATGCTGGCGGTGCAGCTGACGGCCGACAACGCGGTCGTGGGCACGATCGCCTATATGGCCCCCGAGCAGCTCGTCGGTGATGACGCGGACGCGCGGAGCGACCAATTCAGCTTCTGCGTCGCGCTGTACGAGGCGCTGTACGGTCACCCACCCTTCGGGAGCAATCCTCAGAGCACCCTCCAAAAATTGGCCATGGGGCAACGGATCAAGCCCGCGACGGCGTCGACGCGGGCCGTTCCCCGCTGGCTCCACCGGGTGCTCGAGCGAGGCCTGGCCGCCGACCCCAGCGAGCGATGGCCATCGATGAACGCGCTGCTGCAGACGCTGGAGCGCCAGCCGCGGGCCGCCACCGTGCGACGAGCCTCGGTGTTCACCGCGGTCGTGGCCGCGGTCGGATTTTATGGGGCGTCGGCCTACGGAGAGGCGCAGTGCGACCACGACTCTCGGCGTGAAGCCTTGTGGGGCGAAGCGCAGCGGCAACACGTCCGCGAGGCCATGCACGCCACCGAGCTCCCGTACGCGGACGAGACCTGGGAGACCATCGACCGCCAACTTCAGGTCCGCACCACGGCGTGGGCCGACGCCGCACAGAGCGTTTGTCGGGCTAACGAAGCGCGACCGGAGCCCGTCGCCAACTCGGTGCAAGACCATTGCCTCGAGCGGGAGCATGACGCCCTCGCGAGCTACGTCGAGCTCGTCTCGGCCTCGAACCCCGACACGGTGCGGTACGCGGTCGACATGGTGGCGGCCCTGCCCTCGCTGGAGGGCTGCGCCCGGGCCCTCGAGCTCGATGGTCCGCGGGCCATCGCGGGCACGGCCGACTGGGCAACGACCCTCGACGTGGCCCGCAGCTTGGACCGCGCGCGGCTGCTCGAAGCGGCGGGCCAGCTGGGCGAAGGGCTGTCCATCGCCTCCGATGCCGCCGCTCGGGCCACGGCGCTCGGTCCCCGCTGGTCGGCCGAGGCACAGCTGGTCGAAGGCCACCTGCTCATGAGCGACCACCAAGCCGAAGCCGCCGAGACCAAGCTCCGCGGCGCGCTCGGACTGGCGGCGGAGCACGGCTTCACCGATCTGAGGGTCGACTCGGCCGCCACGCTCGGTCATGTGCTCGGGGTCGAGCAGGGCAAGACCCAGGCCGCCATGGAGCGCCTGGACTCGCTCGAGACGACGCCGGGGATTTCCGATCGCGCCCGGGCCCTGGTGTGGACCCACCGCGGCAACGTGACCTCGAGTCGCGCCGAGTGGTCCGAGGCGGAAGGCCACTACCGGCAAGCACTGCAGCTGCTGGAGGCCGAACTCGGCCCCTTCGACCTCGGCCTGATCGAGGCCCTGGATGGGCTCGCCACCGTGCTCCGCAGGCAAGGAAAGCTGGACGCCGCCCTCGAGTTCCGAGCACGGGCGGTGCAGATCCACGAGCGGCTCCAAGGCGCGGATCATCCGGCCACCGCGTTCACCCGGGCGAACCAAGCCGCGATCGACCTCGACCAGGGCAACGCTCAGCGGGCAAAGCAAGCGCTCGAAGACGCGATCTCGACCTTGGAGCGGACCCTCGGATCGGAGCACGGCGATCTCGCCTCGCCGCACAACACCCTCGCCATGGTCTTCGCCGAGCTCGGCGACCACGCCCGAGCCGAGAGCGAGTTCCTCACCGCCATCCGCATCTGGAGCGCAACGAAGGGCCCCGACGACGCGATGGTCGCCCTGGCGCGGTTCAACCTCGGTCACTTCCTGAGCGAGCGCGGCCAGACGACCAAAGCCATCGAGCAGCTGAGCGTCGCCGCGGAGATGTTCGACCGCGCCGATCCGTCGGACGCGAGCGTACGGGGCTACGCGCGGGCGCAACGAGTCCTGGGCAAGGCCCACCGCGCGGCCGGAGACACGGCCAACGCCGACGAGCACTTCCGGCTCGGTCTCGCCAAGCTCCGCCGCCACGGCCTCGAGTTCGACCCCATGACCGCTCGCATCCTCAATGGGCTGGGTCGGACCGCGCTTCGACGCGGCGACGCAGCGGAGGCGGCCGACGTGCACCTGCGGGCGGTGAGGGCCTACGACGCCCTGCTCGAAGGTGACGAGCGAGACCGGCAGGTCGCACGAACGCGCCTCTACGTGGCCGAGGCGCTCGCGCACCAGCACCAGCGCAGCGACGCCCTGAAACAAGTCGATCGCGCCATCGCGCTGTACGAGCGGCTGCTCGCCAAAGACGCCTCGTCGGCGGTCGCCCAGCGACGCCTCCGCGAGGCCCGACAGCTCCGCAGCCGGATCGCCTCCGCGCCCTGAGCACTACCGCCGACGACGAATCGAGGGCGCAACGGTGAGGCCACCGCTGTGCCCTCGGCTCGTTGGTTCGCCCTCCTCCAGCCGCGCATCGGCACGCGAAATCGTCGACGAGAAAAAAGATGAAAAAATGTGCGTCAACGCCCGACACTCTCCTCATTCGCGACACTCCCTAGTTGAAGGGGTCGCGAACCCAGCGACCGGGGGAACCAATGCCAGCGTGGTCTGCCACCGCGGCATGGCATCGAACAATCTGACATCGGGCGACGCGAGTCGTCTGCGTAGATCGACTGCCCCCTGTCGATGACTTGGATAGACCGTGATTTGGATTAGTGCAGCGTCGCGCCCCTCGAAACGCAGCACCCGTTCCTCGAGCCGAGACACACGATAGCCCCATTCCTCAATCGATAGCCGTGTGACCTGATGGAAGCCATGGCGCGGGAGATGGTCCCGCGCCGCTTCGAGGCGTTGGTGCTCGAGCTCGCAAGGACGCGAACTGATGAGCACGAAGGACAACCACAAAACCCCCACTCCCTTCTCGACCATTGCCCGCCATTGCCTCCCCGTAGCTCTGGCCATCGGTGCTCTCGCTCCCCTCGCCGTGAGTGCCAATGCGCCGGCCGACGACGTCGTCACCATGAGCACGAGCGACACCACCACCTGCGCGTCGACAGCCTCGGGCAAGGCCAAGTGCTGGGGCGCCAATGATGCCGGCCAGCTCGGTCGGGGCGACACCATGCCCCACGGCGACGACGAGCCGCTCACCGAGCTCGCCGCCATCGACCTGGACGGGTTCGTCGTGGACGTTCAGACCAACGGGCGACAGACCTTCGCCCTCATCGAGGACGGGCGCGTGTTCGCCTGGGGTGACAACGGCAACGGTGAGCTCGGGCTCGGGCACACCCAGACGATGGGCGACGACGAGCCCATCAACGAGACGGAATTCGTGGTCGACCTCGGTGGGGCCGCCGCGATACAGCTGGCGGTCGGGGATGGCTTCGCCTGTGCCTTGCTCGAGGACGGCGCCGTGCGGTGCTGGGGTGCCAACGATGTCGGGCAGCTCGGCTACGGCCATACGGACACCATCGGCGACGACGAGACCCCCGCGAGCTCGGGCTCGGTGTCGCTGTGGGTCGGCGCCGTCCAGATCACCGCAGGCGCCGACCATGCCTGCGCGCTGCTCGACAACGGGCACGTGCGCTGCTGGGGGCTCAACGACGCGGGCCAGCTCGGCTACGGCCACACGGACACCATCGGCGACGACGAGCGACCGGGGGACCGAGGCCCCATCCCGCTGGGGGACGACGGCGTCGTGGAGCTGGTGGCGGGTGAGCGCCACACCTGCGCCCGCTTCGAGACCGGCGGCGTTCGCTGCTGGGGCGCCAACGAGTTCGGGCAGCTCGGCTATGGCCACACCGACTCCATCGGTGACGACGAGTGCCCCGCCGTGGCGGGCGACGTCGCCATTGGAGCCCCGATCGTCGCGTTCGACGCTGGTGCGAGGCATACCTGTGCCATCTCGAGCGAGGGCGGCCTGTACTGCTGGGGCGATGGCCTGGACGGGCAACTCGGCTACGGCACCGACGACGACATCGGTGACGACGAGTCGCCGCAAATGGCCGGTAGCCTCGATCTGCAGGGGCACCTCGCGACGTCCGTGTTCATCGGCCCGACCGCGTCGTCGACCTGTGTGCGGCTCGAGGACGGCCACGTGCGCTGCTGGGGTCTGAACGACCTGGGTCAACTCGGCTATGCCGACACCGAGACGCGGGGAAACACACCTTCGACCACGCCCGGCCGAATTCCCGACGTGGTCGTGGCCGACGACGACGATGACTAGCCCCTAGCCACCGCAAAGGCACCCGCGCCGCGGCCGAAGGCGTATGATCCACACCATGGCCAGCGACACCGAGCTGCTCACCGCATGGCGCAACGGTGACGGCACTCATGGCCAGGAACTTTGTCTGCGGTACATCGACGCGGTCGCCCGCTTCTTCGCCAACAAGCTCGGCGACCAGACCAACGACCTCGTCCAGGAGACGTTCAAGGCGCTCGTGGAGGGGCGAGACCGGATCAGCGACGACACTCGCTTCCGCTCCTATCTGTTCGGCATCGCCTACAACGTGCTCAAGCAGCACCTCAAGCGACGCTATCGCGCCCCCGAGGACCTCCAATCTCGCTCGCTCCAAGACCTCGCGCCGGGCGTCGAGACCATCCTCCGGGGCGCCGAGCAGCTGCGCCTGCTCAAGGCGGCCCTGCGTCGCATCCCGCTGCAGCACCAAGTCGCGCTCGAGCTGCGTCACTGGGAAGAGCTCTCCAGTGCGGAGATCGGCGAAGTCCTCGGGGTGGCCCCCTCGACCGTCCGTACCAACCTGGGTCGAGCTCGAACCCTGCTCGAGGCCGAGCTCGAGAAGGAGACGACCCACCTCGAGGCGGTCCAGAGCACCATCTCCAATCTCGACGCGTGGGCCGAAGAGCTCCGCGACGTCGTGAACCAGGGCAAGGCTTCGTAGCGCCCGAAAAAACGCGGCCTTCGTCGCCGAAGGCCGCGTCCTTTCGTGGGTGCTCCGCCCGCGCTAGCGGTTGAGGCCCAGGTCCTTGCGCAGCTTCAGGTACGGGATGCTGACGCTATAGCCGACCAGGTCGCGGATGCGGTCCTTGAACGGCACCGCCATGCCCTCGTCGCCCTGCTGGGTCAGCACGCGCGCGGAGGCGTCGATGCTGTCGCAGAGCACGAAGCCAGCGCGACCGGCCGTGTACGCGACGCCCTGCACCCAGCCCTTGAGATCGGGCTCGCCCTTGTCGAGCACCTTGCGGGCGAGGGTCCCGAGCTGATCGACCTGCGCCGGGGTCATGAACTTGCCCAGGTGCTTGGCGAGGCGCTCGGCCTCGGCGTTGGAGTCGGGCGGCGCCTCCATGCCGGCCAGGACCGCGGCCCCGTAGAACACGTGCCGCAGGCTGACGATGGAGGGCAGCACGGAGGCGAGGACGTGCCCGGGGCGAACCCGCGAGATGGCGCCCGCGGCCCGGAACTTGAGGCCGACCTCGCTCTGGTCGATGAGGGTGTCACGCCCGGCGAGCACGGTGGGGAACACCCGCCGCCGATCGCCTTCACCGTCGCACAGGGCGTCGATCCGTAGGCCGCCCGGCTCTTTGCGTCGCGCGAAGTAGTCGGGCGCGGGCACTTCGTAGATCTGCGCGGCGTAGGCGAGGTAGCGCGCCAGCGGATCCTGCGACTTCATGCTGAGCTTGGCCCGCTGGTCTCGCTCGATGGAGTGATGGGCGTGGGTGTGCCCCTCGCGAGCGGCGACCATCGGCCACACGATGGAGAAGATCTCGGTGATCCGAGGATCTTGGAGCGGGTGGTACAGGTTCTTGCGCCACTGCTCGCGGTTGACGACGCTACGGATCTGCGGCTCCTTTTCCGCGACGGCGTCGGCAAGGGCCTGCTCGGCTTCGTTGGCCTGCTTGAGGAAGGCCAAGGTCCGCGCGACGGAGGTGGCGCGCGTTCGGTTGCCTCGCTTTTCGTACAGCTCGACCAACCGGTGGTAGACGGAAAACTCCATCGGGTCGTCGTTGATCAGGGCATGCGCCTGCGAGATGGCCTTGTCGACCTCGTCGGAGCCGAGCGAGATCGCCAGGTCCATGATCTTCACGCGGCGCTGGCGGGCCTGCGGGTCCTTGTCGGAGCCGAAGCGCACCGCCTGCGAGAACGCAGCCAAGGCCGTCTTGGCGTCGCCGAGCTTCTCCTCGTAGACCTCGCCCAAGCGAGCGAAGAGCTCGACGCGGTCCTTCTTGGGCGCGTCCTTGGGCAGCGACTTGAGCCGGCCGCGGAGGTGCTTGGCCAGCTCCTTCCAGGCGCCCTTCTTCTCGAGCTGGTCGGCGATGCCGCGGAAGGCCTTGACGTGCATGGGGTCGGCCTCGAGCACGCGGCGAGCCCACGCGACGAAGCCGTCGGAGTCGGCGAGCTGGTCGCGGAAGATCGCCGCCCCCGCGTAGAGGTACTTGGCCCGCATCGAGTCGGCGTCCTGGGCGTCGACGAGCAAGTCGAGCACCCGGGTGACGTCGCGCCAGCGACCCGCCTTGGTGAACGCGCTGAGCAGCTCGTGCAGCACGGCGGGATCGGTGGGCCCCATCTCCATGATGACCTCGAGGGTCCGCGCCGCGTCCTCGGGCGCTTCGAGCTCGGTGGTCTGGATCTGGGCGATCTCCTTGAGCAGGGCGATGCGCTCGTCGTGGACCGCGGCCTGCTCTTCGCCGTCGAGCTTGGCCCCGCGCTTGGCGAGCAGCTCGGCCAGCCGTTGCTTGGCCTTGACCCGACCGGCCGCGTCCTCGGCCAGCTCGACGAGCTTGTCGATGGCGGCCCGGTTCTCGCCGTCGATGTCGAGCGAGCGCTCGACCAGCTGCACGGCCTTGGGTCGCTCGCCCATGCCCATGCGCGCGGTGGCCATGAGCAGGTAGGTCTGCGAAAGCTCGGCCGGGGCGATCTTGTCGGCCCCGCCCAGCACGACGGACTGGTAGCTCTTGAGCGCGTCTTCCCAGCGCTCGGCGTTCATGTCGATCTCACCGAGCAGGCGTAGGACGTCGAAGTTGGTGGCGTCGGCATTGCGCGCCTTCTCGAGGTACTCGCGCGCGCGGTCGGGCTGCTCGACGGCCAGGGCACAGCGCCCGGCGACCGACAGCGCGCGCACGTTGAGCGCCTTGTCGTCGCGGGCCTGCGAGCGGACCTGAGCGACCCAGGTCTGCGCGATGGGCCAGGCCCGCACCATGTCGCCCTCGGCCACGAGGTGGTCGACGAGCATGCCCGTCGCCTCGCGGTGGTCGGGGTCGAACTCGACGAGCTCTTCGAGCAGGGTCAGCCCCTTCTCGGGCTGGCCCAGGGTCTCGAGATAGACCTTGGCCGCGTCGAAGAGCAGCGAGACCTTCTCGGCCCGGTTGGGGTGAGCCCGACCGGCGGACACCTGGGCGACGATGGCCTTGAGCGGCTGGTCCTGCTGCCGGTAGAGGTCACGCAGCGCGAGCCAGGCGTCGTAGAGCGAGGGATCGAGCTCCACCGCCTCTTCGAGCGCCTCGAGGGCGCCCGCCTGCTTGCCGATCTGCTCGCGCAGCTGGCCACCCCGCCACAGCAGCGCGGCCTTGCGCTTGGGGTCGATGCTGTCGTCGTCGACCTGCTGGCGAATGAGGGGGCCGGCCTTGTCGAACTGCTCGCGCGCCAGGTAGCGCTCGAGCAGCTGGTCGCGCCAGCGGTGATCCTCGGAGTCCAGGGCGGTCAGCGCCTCGAGAGCCTCGATGGCGGCGTCCTCGTCGGCGAAGCTGCCCTCCTTGCGCAGGTCGAAGACCTTGCTCCACGCGTCCACGCGCACGGAGGTGTCGGCGTCCTTGCTGCCGCCGGCCCGCATGAGCAGGGCGCTGAGGTCGTCGAAGCGATCGTCGCGTCGGTACCAGCGCTCGAGGGCCTCTGCCGCCTCGCGCACGACCTCGTGCTCGAAGCCGAGCAGCTCCACCACGCGCTCGCGAGCGGTGGCCGCCCGGGGCTTGCCGTCGGGCTCGGCGTCGAGGTGCCGCGCCTGCTCGGCCCACAGGGCCGCCTGATCGTCCTTGCGATCGCTCAGCTCGGCCAGCGACTCCAGCGCAGCGATGAGCGCCGTACGACGAGCCGCGTCGCCGTCGGCCAGCCCCCGCAGGAGCTCGACCTGCATGCGCACCGAGTCGGCATGGGCCGGGTCGACGTCGAGGATCTTCTCGAGCTGCGTGATGGCGGCGGCCGGATCCTTCAGCTGCTCGGCGGCCAGCGACGCCGCCTCGCTGCGAAGCTCCACGATGGTGGCCGCGTCGTCGGTCGCGCCCGCGCGCTGATCGAGCAGGTCGACCAGGCTCTCCCAGTCTTCGAGCTCGCGCGCGAAGGTCTCGGCCGACTCCAGCGCCTCGGCGTGCCCGGGCTCCTCTTCGAGCGCGGCCCGCAGGGTGGCGAAGGCCCCCTCGACGTCGCCGAGGTCGTCGTGCAGCACGGTGGCCGCGTCGCGCAGGCTCTGGGCCTTGTCCGCGCCCTCCTGGTGCTCCGCGAGGTTGAGCAACGCGCCCACCAGCTCGGCCACCTGACCCGCCTTGCGATGCAGCGGCACCACGGCGGACAGGGTGGCGGCGTCCGCCTCGATGGCGATGGCCTTCTCGTAGGCGACGAGAGCTCGATCCGAGGCGCCCAGGTGCTCGGCGTAGGCCTGGCCCAGCGCCGCGTACAGGCGGGCTTGATCGGCGGGCTGCGGCGCCCGCTCGGCCACGATTTCCATGCTGTCGGCGAGCGGACCCCACTGCCCGGTCACCTCGGCCAGCCGCTGCAGCTCGGCCACCAGGGTGACCTGCTCCGCGACGGGTACCTCTTCGATGAGGCTCTGGACCTCGCGCAGCGCACTGCCGGGCGCGCTCAGCTTCTGCTCGTAGGTCTCGACCAGCTCGCGGCGCAGCGCGATGCGATCGGCCTGAACCTCGACGAGCTTGACCCGCAGGCCCAGCACCTCGGCCACCTGATCCCAGCGTCCGCCCGAGCGGGCGTCGGCCTCGATGCGCGCGATGGCATCGAGCGCCTCGCGGTGGGTCGGCTTGCGGTCGAGGATCTGGCCCCAGGCGTCGAGATCGTCGGCGTCGTCGGGAATGATGATCGGCTGCGAGCCCGCGGCCGCGACCGGCTGGGCCTCGCCCGGAGTGGAGGCGATCTTCTGGGCCCGGGCGGCCACCGCGGCCACGTCGGGGCGCTCGGACGCATCGGGATGCATGGCCTCGGCGAACAGCTCGTCGAGCCGCGGGTCGAGCTGCATCGTGCTCGGCCGCACCAGGGCACCGACGGCATCGCGGCCGGTCACCAGGCGGTACAACAGAGCGGCGAGCGAGTAGGTGTCACTTCCCGGCGTGGCCTCGCCGGCCAGGCGCTCCGGGGCGACGTAGCCTCGCGCCACGTCGGCTGGGCTCGGCCCGACCAGACCGCCCAGACCAAAGCCGCGCAGCACGGGACCGGCGGGCGCCATGCTCACCAGGTCGGGACCCACCGCTCCGTGGCAGACCCCTTGCTCGTGGGCGGCGGCGAGGCCCTTGCCCAGCGGCTCCACGATCGCCAGCGCGTCCTCGAGGGACTGCGGCGCGTCGGCCAGGCTCTGCGACAGCGGCTTGCCCGGGCTCGCGTCGCGCGTGACGGCAACCGCGTGGCCCTCGGTCTCGACGGCGCGATAGCCCGCCGCGGCCGGCACGGTGATCGACTCGAGCTTCTTGACCTGCTCGGTCAGCGCGCTCGCCTCGGCCTCGGACACGCCGCGGCCCAGTCGCTCGACGTCGTGCTCACCATCGTCGGTGCTGGTCGCCAGCACCACGATGCCGCCCGCCCGCGCCCGAACGGCGCGAAGCTCCGTGCCCTCGGCCACCAACGCCACCGCGGCGTCCAGCTCGGCCGCCGCCTTCAATCCGTCGGCGCAGGCCTCGGCCTCGCCGCGTGCCCACGAGGCCCACGCCAGGCCCAGGCGCGCCAGGCCGGCCACCGCTTCGCGATTCTCCAGAGCGGCAAAGCAACGCGCCGCCAGCTCGTCGTGACCGCCATCGACCAAGGCCGTGCCCGCCCGAAGCAGGGTGTCGTCGGATTCTTTGGCGAGCTCGTCGGCGGACAACGCCTCGACTCGCTGCGCGACCACGCGGGACGGCACGACGTGCGCTGCATCGGCTCGGCGAGACAGGCCCGCCGTACGCTGCATCAGCTCGGTGCCTTCGGTCTGGTTTTCGTCCTGGGTATCCTCGGGTGTATCGACCATCGAGCTCGTTTCCAGCTAAATCGAAAAAGGTCTGCGGAGCGCCGCGCACAGTAGTACCTCCACTGCCGGATTTCGATGGGCTGGGACACCCTGTCGAGGCGAGGAAGGGTGGGTTAAGATCGCGTCGATGAACGACAACGCTTCGGGCGGAACCAACTCGGCCGATGTCGCGGAGATCGAGGCACTGCTCCCACGACTACGTGAGATACGCCACGACCTTCATCAGCACCCCGAGCTCGGCTTCGAAGAGCACCGCACTCAAGGCGTCGTTCGTACCTGGCTCGAGGGCCTCGGCTACACCCCACGCGAGTGTGCGGGCACCGGCCTCGTCGCCGATCTTCATCCCGACCGCAAGGGACCCTGCATCGCGCTGCGAGCCGACCTCGACTGTCTGCCGATGCAGGAAACCACCGACCTGCCCTACCGGTCGGTGCATGACGGCCGCGCCCACAAGTGCGGCCACGACGGTCACACCTCCATTCTCATGGGGGTCGCGGCCATGCTCGCCAAGCATCGCGCCGAGGTCGCCGGGAACGTCCGTTTGCTCTTCCAGCCGGCCGAAGAGGGCGTTCGCGGCGGCGGAGCCAAAGTCATGGTGGCCGAGGGCGCCCTCGATGGCGTCGACGAGGTCTACGGCCTGCACAACTGGCCACCCTTTCCCCTGGGCGACGTCCGGGTCTGCGGCGGGGCCATCATGGCCCAGACCCGGGAGTTCACCGTCACCATCATCGGCAAGGGCGGACACGGCAGCCAGCCCCAAGACTGCATCGACCCCATCGTGGCTGGTTCCCATCTGGTGGCCGCCCTGCAGACCGTGGTCAGCCGCGGGGTGGGCAGCGACGGCGGGGCCGTGCTCAGCGTCTGCCGATTCACCGCGGGGCATACTCACAACGTCATCCCCGACCGCGCCCTGCTCGAAGGCACCGTCCGCAACTTCGACGACGCGCTGGGCAAGCGCATCGCGGCGCGCATGAAGGAAGTCACCGCGGGCGTGGCCTCGGCCTTCGGCGTGCGCATCGAGCTGTCGATGGACGAAGGGTATCCCGTGCTGGTCAACGACCCCGGCTGTGCCCGAGCCGTGCACCGAGTTGCCGAGCAGGTGGTCGGGCCCGAGCGCATCAGCGACGCCGACCTGCCCATCGCGGGCGGCGAGGACTTCGCGTACCTCGCCCAGGCCGTGCCCGGGGCCTACTTCTTCCTGGGCGCGGGGCTGCCCGCGGGCGACACGCCCGGCTGCCACCACCCCGACTTCGACTTCGACGACCGGCTCATCCCCACGGGGGTCCGCATCTTCCTGGGGCTCGTCCGCGATCGCCTGGCGACTACGTAGACCTACACCCGGCCGGCTCGCGTCGATTCTCGTGACAACCGGTCGGGGCGGCGGTGCAATGTCTGTCGCCGTCAACGCCGACCCGTGAGCGCCCTCGATTTCCGGACCGTCTACCGACGCTACTACCGCCTCGTCTGGTGGGTAGTGCAGGGCAGCGGCGTGCCCGAGGCCTGGCGGGAAGACGTGGTCCAGGACGCCTTCGTCGCCATCCACCGCCGCCTGCCCGAGCGCGACCCCGACGATGCCCTGCGCCCGTGGGTCATCGGCCTGGCCCGCAACGCCGCCTTCACCCACCGCCGCAGCGCCGCTCGCCGCGAGGCTCGCCATGCCGCGGTGCCCACCCCCGACATACCCACAGCGGTCGACAGCGCCGTGGCCTACCGGCAGGCCTGGGATCAGGTGCACCACTTCCTCGACGGGCTCGACCAGGACCAGCGGGAGGCGTTCGTGCTGTGCGACCTCGAGGGGCTGCCGCCCGCGGAGGTCGCCAGCACGCTGCGGGTGTCTCGCAACACGGTCTACTCCCGGCTTCGGCTCGCGCGCGGCAAGCTGGTCGACCACTTCTCCGAGCGACGGCCAGCCCAGCTGCCGGGGTTGCTCCGAGCCGCGCGCACGCAGGGAGGGCCGACGACCGAGCACAAGCGCCGCACCTGGGCCGCGCTCGCGTTGCAGCTGCCGCTGGCCGAGTCGGTGACCGCCGCGGGCACGGGGATCACGGGAGCCTCGAGCTCGGTGAGCACGGGATTGACCGCAGTGGCGATGAGCTTGGGGATCTCCGCCGTCGCGGTCGGGGTCATCGCCATCGGAGCGCGGGTGCTGGGCCCGTCGACGCCCACCGAGCGTCCGACCGTGGCCGAGCGTGCGCCCGATGAGAATGAGCCGCGCCGAAGTGCCCCGACCGAAACGCCGGACGACGCACCGCCACTCGGACCTGCCCCGACCGCAGCTCCACCCATCGTCGAAGCACCTGCCACCGACACCGCCCCCTCACCGTCCAAGGGCAACCGGGCCAAGCCGACGTCACCCAACACACTCGAAGACGAGGTCGCGCTGCTGCAGCAGGCCACTCAACGACTGCAAGCCAACGATGCCGTCGGTGCCCTGACGATCCTCGATCGACACGTGAAGCGCTACCCGAGCTCGGACGTGAGCAACGAACGCGTCGCCATCCGGGTCCGGGCCCTGTGCGCCAAGGGAGACACCCGCACCGCCGAGAGCGTCGCGGCATCGTTCGTCAGTCGCCACCCCAACAGCCGACTCGCCGCCTCGCTGAAAGAGCCGTGTCCGAAGCCATGAGCGACGGAGGAGTCATTCGCCCGAACCCAGCACCTCGGAGTTGGTCGTCTCGACACGAAACGGACGACCGCGCTCGTCGGGATTCCAGCCGCCTTCGAGCCCGCGCTCGATGAGCCATTGGATGTGCCGCGGGGTAAAACTCGGATAGTCGTCGGAGCCACCGCGGTGGCCGGTCGAGTGATCGAGCCACCCGTCGCGGGTCCGTAGCCCGTGCACCTGCAGCACCGCTCCGTCGCCCGGCTCGGCCTGGATGGTCAGATTGATCCGGTACTCGTCGGTGCCATCGATCTTCGTCGTGGAGAACTGATAGCGATAGCGCCGACCATCGACGGTGATGGGTCGGCTCTTGGCACGGCTCAAGGTCATGGTGGCGGTATGGAGTGACCGGCCACGATCGTACCAAAGAGTCGATCCGCAGTCGTTTGCGGCCTCGCAGGCACAATTTGGCCGAACCGAACAATGCCGCCTCGAATTTCGAGATACCGGAGTCGTTCGCCCGCGGTCACATTGAATCTCATGTCATGGATTTCTCGTTTGTATACGGTGCTCGTCGTGGGAGGAGTTGCAGCCACCGGCTGTGACCCCGAGCCCAACGACGACGCGGCCGACACCGCCGCGCCGAGCGGTACGACCGGAAGCGATGCGACCGAAGAGCAAACTTCGGCGGTCGCGACCAGCGACGCGGCAACGACCGATGCCGCGACCACCGACGCCGACACGGGAGCGGTGACCGGTCCGGGACCGATGGGTACCACCGATGCGGCCGAAGACACGGCCAGCGAAGAGTCGGGCCCGACCGGCGAGTCGTCGACCGGCGAGACCATGACCACGATGGGCGACATGTGCTGCCCGGACGAGTGTTGGATCGAACCGTGCGAGTGCACGGACGGCTCGTGCTGCTGGCTCGAGCCCCACGTCGACGGTTGCTGCGAACCCCCGCAGGAGCCGCCCGATGGAGGCTGAGGCCCGCGCGGAGCTGGCTCGCCTGTGGGCCTTTCGGTGTCAGAGCGAGCACGAAGCCCGGGCCCGTTTCGCGTGGCTCGAGCCTCGACTGGCCAAGCACGATGCACCGAAGTCCGTGGTCGACACGGCCACCCGCGCGGTCGAGGACGAGGCCCGTCATCGTGGATCGTGCGAGACCATGGCGAAGCGCTTCGGACACCAAGGCCCCACGCATCGCGCCCACGGCCTGCCGCAGTGGGGACCCACCGAACTCACCGAGCGCCAACGGACGCTGTACACCGCGGTCACCATGGGCTGCGTGATCGAATCCATGAACGTGACGCTGCTGGGCGAGACGCTACGCGTGGCCCAGGACGAACAAACGCTGCGGGTGGTCCGCGAGATCATGCGCGACGAGGTCCAGCACGCGCGCCTGGGCTGGGCGTACCTGGCCGCGGTGGCCGACGACGCCGATTTCCTCGGGCCGCTGCTGCCTCGCATCCTGGCCGCGGCCGCGGGCTCCGAGCTGTCGGAAGAGGCGCCGGAGTACCTCGCCGTGCCCAGCCATGGCCTGTTGCCCGCGAACGAGCTTCGACGGCTGTTCTACGTCACGCTGCAAGACGTCGTGCTGCCGGGGCTGTCGCTGCACGGCATCGATGTGAGCGCGGCCGAGCGCTGGCGCCGAAGCAACTGAGGGCCTGCCGACCCCAAAAAGGGGGGTCGCGGCCCCCATGGAATGACGAATAACGTTCCGAAATTTATCGGAAAAATCGTCCGAGCGACGCAACGATCGCGACACGAGGTCGACAAGGGAGGTCGAGGCTGCCCGGACGACCCATGTATACGCTGCGCGACTCTCCGTACACCTATCAGGCATGCCACGCCGCCGACGTTCGGCGCCCCCGCATGTCGTACCGCTCGCTCGACCCGCGGTGGGCGGTCAGCCTCGCCCGGTCCATGTGTCGCGACGACGACAACCGGCTGGCCATCGAGTCCCTCGTCAAAGATGCCGTCGGCCATGTCGGCCGCGGTGCCGACCTGCACGAGCGCTTCTCCGAGCTCGTCATCTGTGGCCGCATCGTCCTCAACGAGGTCATGCCGCCCGACGTCTACCCCCTGTCCGATCCCGCGTTCGAGCCCCCCGTTCCCCTCGTCGAGCTCGACCCCGTAGAGCCTGAGCAGAGCCCCCGCACGTGGTTGTCCATCGAGCTGGTGCACAGCGCGGGGCTGTGCACCGAGACGGTCGAGCTCGAAGTCCTCACCGCAGATGGTCGCGAGGTCTACGGCCGCATCGACGCCCGGGGCACCTGGCGCAGCGAGGACATCGACCCCGGTACCTGCACCGTGCGCCTGCTCGAGCACCCCGTGCTCGCCCGTCAGCCCCGGTCGCTCCCGCGGACCCAGCTGCCCCGCGAGGGTGAAATCGCCTGGGTCGCCGGGTCCGAGCCGCGCCTGGACCTGCGCACCGCGGCGCACCATCGCATCGTCATCATGCAGCCGCCGCAGCACTACTGCCTGTCGGCGTGAGCCGCCCCGCTCCTTCGCCTCGCGTTGATACCCTCGGTTCGGCCTCCCATGGTCTCCCTTCTCCCCCGCTGCGTCGCTCGGCCCACCGTGGCCGGCCTTGTCCTCACCGTGATGGCAGCCGCCGGGTGCACCAGCGCGAACCCGCCGAGCCCTGCCGAGCAGGCCGACCCCGATCCCTCGGGCGCGCCCCCTCCCCACCCCACCGGGCTCGACATGGACTTCGCCTCGTGGGCCTCCGTGCGCATCGATGGCGAGACCGTCGCGAGCCGCTCCGACGTCTTCGTCCCCGTCGACCCCGGGCCCCATACCGTCACCGTCGAGACCTCGTGTCAGAAGGTCGAGTTCGAGGTCGATGCTCCCGCCCGTCGGCGCACCCGCATCGGCCTCGACCACGCCACCGCGCTGCGCACCGCCACGCTCGAGCTCGAGGTCGCCGGGCCCGAGGGTAAATTGGCGCCCTACCGCGTCCTCCTCGGTGACCGGCAGATCGGTGAGACCACGGGTTTTTTCAAGGTCTTGCTGCCCGCGTGCACGAGCCACATCGTCGTCGCCAGCGAGGGCTTCGGGCGCTTCATCGAGGACATCGACTTCAGCGCCGACGCCACGCAGCGTCGCACCATCACCCTGGCGCCTGGCCCCGACATGGTGCGCATCGCGGGCGGTGCCTTCACCCCCGGTATGCCGGCCGACCTCGAGGTGGAGTGCTACGACCAGCCGCCTCCCCGCCGCCAAGTCGAGGTCCCTGCCTTCGACCTCGACCGCACCGAGGTCACCGCCGCGCAGTGGATGGCCTGCCGCGACGCAGGCGGCTGCCAGCCCGACCGCACCAAAGACGGCGTCACGAAGCCCGCCCTGGGGGCCGACGCCAAGGCCTGCAACGTCGTCATTCGGCCCGGCCGCGCCACGCTCGTCACCGGGCGCGAGGCGTACCCCATGAACTGCATCTCCCAATGGGAGGCCGAGGCCTACTGCGAGTGGGCGGGCAAGCGGCTGCCCACCGACCTCGAGTGGGAGTTCGCCGCTCGCAGCCGCAACAGCGAGGCCGTGTTCCCCTGGGGCACCGACGACTCGGCCTGCAACAACGCCCCGCTCGATCCCCAGGTCGCCTGCCAATTCGACGAGGGTGCACTCGCGCCTCCCTGCTCGTTCGCCAAGACGAATACCGAGCAAGGGGTCTGCGACATGGCGGGCAGCCTCTCCGAGCTCACCCGCTACGCCGAGTTCCCCGGCCGCGACGACACCGAGAAAAAGCGCGAGCTCGAGCGGCTCTTCGGCGCCAGCCACCGCAGCACCCAGTACACCATGGGCACCAGCTGGGGCAGCGTGAGCGTGTGCGACCAGTTCATCAACGGCCAGTGGAGCACGTGGCACCGTGCGCCGCGCGAAGGCTTCCGTTGTGCCCGTAGCGTAGACACCTCGACCCCCTAAGACGCCTCCTTCATCGCCCTCGCCCCATTGGCCATCGCTCGCTCCGAGCCGATGGGAGGGGCCCTCGTACCCGCGAAGCGTTGCGACCATGACCATCTACCGTAATCCCGTCGACGGGGCCAACATCCCCAAACGCCTCCCCTGCATCGATCTCGACCCCGAGACGGGCAAGCGCATCGGCAACGCGTGCAAGGCCAAGTGGGATGTGTACGAGGGCTCCTCGTTCAACTGTCCCAATCGCAGCGGCAGCGGGCGTTGCTCCAAGGCCGCCTTCCTCTACCCTCGCAAGCGTCGGAGCAACGGCAAGGACTTCCACTTTCACCAGGGCGTGGACATCGGCCGCACCATGGGCTTGCCCATCCGCTCGGTCACCGCGGGCAAGGTCCTCGTCGCCATCGACAAGTGGGAGGGCAGCTGGAGTCACTACGGGCGCATCATCGTCATCGAGTCGAGCACCACGCCCTACTACTTCCTCTACGCCCACTGTGACACCGTGCTGGTGTCCAAGGGCGACATCGTCAAAGAGCGCCAGAAGATCGGCACCGTCGGCAATACCTTCTTCAGCAAGAAGTACCCCACGGGCACGTTCAGCTCCGCGCCGCACCTTCACTTCGAAGTGCTGGCGAGCATGAAGTCGAGCTACCTGCGTCGCGAGACGCAGCTCGGCGAAGACCTCACCCGCGAAGGCGGCAGCGACCAACCCCGGCTCGACCCGCGCTACATCCTCGAGCAGCTCGGCCCCTGGGGCATGAGCGCGGTGCACGTGCCCACGGGCGGCATGCTCGACCGCGAGCGCGCCGACCTGCTGCACGAGACCATCGAGTCCTCGCCCCACGGCGGCTTCTTTCCCTTCGGCGCGCACAACCACTGGCACGGCGGTGTGCACCTGCCGGCCCCGCGCGGCAGCAAGATCGTCGCGCCCTTCGACGCCACCATCGTGGCCGCGCGGCTCGACCCCGACCCCGCCACCGCGGTCACGCCCGACGGCAGCACCAACTTCATCCTGCTGCGCCACCAGATCCCCGAGCCCTTCTACGCCCAGTTCCAAGGCGACGCCCCCACCGAAGATCCCAAGAAGCCCGGCGGCGCCGCCAAGGAAAAAGACCGCGCGGTGGGCCTCAAGACGCGCTGCGCCAACCTCCCCGACGACGTCCTGGTGGTCAAGCAACGGCTGCACGACAAGGGCTACTACAAGCCCAGCAAAGAGGCGCACCTCGTCGACCCCTCGCCGGGCTCCACCCTCAAGAAGGCGATCACGGCGTTCCAAGAGGCCGAGGTCGACGGCATCAAGCCCGATGGCGTCATCGACATCCCGGGCGGCAGCTGGACCGCGCTGCACGACGGCGCGCCGCCCGAGGATCCCGAGCCCTCCGAAGAGCCCGAGCCCCAGCCCGACACCCCCACCGACCCCACGCGCGTCGTGTACTCGCTCATCATGCACCTCGACGCGGTGACCATCGACGCCAAGCTGGCCAAGACCATCGAGTGGCTCAAAGAGGTCGAGATGGAGACGGATCCGTCCGTCCCCGACCCGGAGGAAGAAGAGGCCAAGAAGGCCAAAAAGGAGCACGAAGAAGACGTCGCCGAGGCCGAGCACACGCTGTCGGGGGCCGTGGGTGCGCCCAACAAAGACGGCGAAGAAGCGGCGAACGAGCCCGACGACGTGACGTGGGTGCAAAAACGCCTCACGCGCTTCGAGTACTTCCACGGCGAGATCGACGGAGTGTGCGACGAGGCGCTCGTGCAGGCGATCCGCGACCTGCAAAACGACCACCACAACGCGTTCAAGAACGACGACAGCGGTGACGGCCGCGTCGACACCAACGGCGGCACGGTGGGCCTGCTGCGCCAGACCAAGAGCCAGCTGTTCGGCGGAGGCGGGGGCGGAGGCGGCTCGGTCGACCCGGTGTTCGTGCACCGCACGGCCATCCGCAACGAGCACGGCACGGCGCAGGTCATCACCGGGCTCGACATCAAGGTCAGCAGCGGCGACGCCCTGTGGCTGTCCGGGCAGGGGGCGGGCTACAACGCCGACGGCACGGGCACCACGCTGGTCGACCAGGTCCACTGGGAGATCTTCTCCGAGCACCGCATCGACACCGACTGGGAGGAGCCCATCGACGACGACACGGACGACGTCACCGTCGATGCCGTCGACAAACTGCTCGAGTTCATCGAAGAGGGCTCCCCCGAGCTCGAGCAGGACGGCATCCTCACCCCCGACGAGGTTCGGCGCTTCTACGCCAGCGGCCGCGGCGAGTTCCTGCGCTGGACCCCGTGCCGCTTCGTCAACCAGTGGTCCGTCGACGTCAGCGCAGCGGTGAAGAAGCTCGAAGAAAAGGGCTTCGACACCGACGGCCTGCCCGAGCGCATGTGGCCGTTCATGTGGTGGAACGACGCCGCCGACGAGCTGCCTTCGAACCGCTTCGTCTGGCACTACAACCCCGTCGAGTTCCTCGCCCGCTACTCCGAGTTCCTCGCCGCGGCTGGTCCCCCCGAGGACATCGACCCCAAGACGCACCCCACGCTGCGGGTCCGGGTGCTCTTCGACAACCACATGCCCATGCCCAACGTGGAGGTCGAGCTGCTCTACGGCATCCACGTCAAGCGCACCGTGTTCACCAACGACATGGGCATCGCCCGCTTCCCCGGGGTGGCCGTGGGCGAGTACGGCGTGCGCGTGGTCGAGCCCGCCCTGGCCCCCGTGGCCGTCGAGCTCAAGCCCGACGAGACCACCGAGATCGACATCGTCACCGACGAGCCCGGCCCGCCGCCGCCGCGGGGCTCCATCCAGGTCATCGTCCGCAAGCACACCAAGACCATCGCCGGCGACGACATCGAGGTCTGGCTCACCCACCCCGCGCACGGCCCCATCACCATGGACTTCACCAGCAAGGGCAAGGTGTGGTTCGAGAACATCCTGCAGGGGGAGTACGGCCTCGAGGTCGGCACCGCCGATCCGGTCGAGATCACCCTCGACAAGAAGAAAAAGAACATCACCGTGGTGCTACCGCCCCCTCCGGGCACGCTGCGGCTCGAGGTCGAGATCGACAAGGCCCCGGGGGCACGCCAGACGGTCACCATCACCAAGGACGGCAAAGACCTGGCCAACAAGGAGACCGGCGAAGACGGCGTGGTGGAGTTCGAGCTGCTCGAGGGGCGCTACAAGGCCTTCATCGGCAAGAACAAGAAGAGCGTCCGGGTCAACGGCCACGAGACGATGAAGTACAAGTGGAAGCTGTCCGCCAAGGACGCGCCCGAGCCCGCGCCCGAGGAAGAAGAGGGGCGCCTGTCGGTCATCCTGCGGAACTACTACGACGGGGAGCCCGTGACGCCCGCGGTGGTGTTCGTGACCAACATGCTCGGAAGCAGCCCCGAGGTGCAGCAGGTCGACTACGACGGGGTGGCCACCTTCGAGCTGCCGCCGGGTGAGTACTTCATCGAGGCGGAAGGGGCGAGCGCATCGGCGGGGGTCGGCGCGTGGTCGACCACCTGGGTCGAGCTCGAAGTGGACTACGACTAAAACGACCGGTGGCGGCCCATCGAGGCCGCCACCGCCGATCTCGCGAACGAGACTCGACACGCTTCCGCTCCCACCAGCCCAAGGCCGGGGGAGCGGCAGCGCCAGTTCACCGCGTACGGCGTCGACGGCCGCGGCGGAGCAGCAGCATGCCCATCAGCAGCAGGAAGGCGCGCGGGCCTCCGCTGCTGTTGCCGGTCTTGCAGCTGTTGCAGCCCTCGTCCACCGCGGAGGCGTTGGGCGAGGAGTCCCCGGTGGAGCCGGTCGCCCCGTCGTCCGAGCCGCTGCCCGTGTCGGTGCCGCTGCCCGTGCCTTCGGTGTCGCTGCCCGCGGTGGTGTCCGCGGGCGACTCGGTGTCGGACCCGGTGCCGTCGGGGGTGTCGGTGGTGCCGTCCGACTCGCCACGGCTGGTGGAGCCGCCTTCGTCGGTCGAGCCGCCTTCGTCGGTCGAGCCGCCTTCGCTGCTGCCCGACTCGCCCCCATCCGTGGTTCCCGAGCTGCTCGACTCCCCACCATCGGTGGTTCCCGAGCTGCTCGACTCGCCACCGTCCGTGGTCCCCGAACTGCTCTCGCCGCCCGTGGTCCCCGAGCTGCTCGACTCGCCACCGTCCGTGGTCCCCGAGCTGCTCGACTCGCCGCCATCCGTGGTGCCCGAGCTCCCCGAGCTCCCCATCATCCCTTCGACGGTGAACTCGTGGTAGTCGACGTCGGGCGCATCCAGCGGGTGCGTCTGGGCCAGCTGCGCGACCGTCGAGTCGACGGCCTCGATGTAGTAGTCCACGCCGGGCGGCAGCACGAACGCGGCATCGATCTCCGCCTCGTGGGTGTCGCCGACGGTCTGCGGCATGTCGACGCTCGTCCACATCCCCATGCCGGAGGTGCGGTAGTAGAGCGTCACGCTGGTCAGCCCGGTGGCGTCGGTGATGTCGGCGGTGACCGTCACCCCGAAGCCCTCCTCCTGACCGTCCACGATCGGGGTGTGGACGATGACGGGCGGGTCGACGTCGATGGGTCCGACGTCGAAGTCGTAGAGGACACCGGGTGCACCGAGCGGCGCGAAGCCGGTGTTGGAGCCGCCAAACGCGAGGTCGGTGGCCTGGATGTAGTACTCGACGGCCGGCAGGGCGACCGCGCCCCCGGGAATCGTGCCCGAGTAGAGACCGCCGCCCACCAGGGGCATGGCGGCCGCCACGAAGGGCCCACCACCCGCGGTGCGGTAGTACAGCAGCACCGAGTCGACACCGGAGGGATCGGCCACGGTGGCCTCGATCGTCACTGGCATCCCCTCGAGCTGACCGTCGGTGATCTCCACGTGGCTGATCGCCGGGGGATCGACGTCCTGGTCGATGACCTCGACGTTGTGCCAGGTCGCCGGAGCGGTGCCCGGGTCCCACGACTGGTTACCCAGGGTGTCCTGAGCCGAGATGTAGTAGTCGACCCCGGGCGCCACGACAGAGGGAATCTCCGCCGACCACAGGCCCGCGCCGAAGTTGGTCATCGCGATCTCGGTGAAGACCCCGGCGCCCTCGTCTCGCCACCAGACCGAGGCACTATCGACCCCGGCCCCGTCGTTGAGCGTGGCCTGCACGACCACGTTCGAGCCGCTGAGCACGGGGCCCATCACCGGCGTATGCGCGATGGTGGGACCGGCCGTGTCGTTGGTGTCGACCGTGAAGGACAGCGGGGCGCCTGCCCCACCGGCCGGCGCAACGCCGACGTTGGCGGCCGGCGACGCGTCGGTCGCCAGCACGTAGTACTCCATCAACGGAACCTCGACGTCCCCGGCGGGGATCGTCGCCTCCCAGTTGTCGCCCACCGTGTTCGCGAAGGGCACGGGGCTGAAGTTGCCGCCCTGCACGCGATAGAAGAGCGTCGCGCTGGCGACCCCGCTCGGGTCGGTGATCGAGGCATCGACGGTGACCGCGACCCCCTCGAGCTGGCCGTTGGGGACCGGCGCGATCAGGATCGTCGGCGGGTCGACATCGGGCGGCGGGATCACGGTCACGGTGGTGACCGCGGAGGTTCCCGTGTTGAGGTTCCCGTCCACCGCCTCGGCGTAGATGTCCATCGACGGCGCCACCATGGCCGCACCGGGGATCACCGCGGTGTAGGGCCCGGCCCCCACCGCGGGGACGGAGGCGTACACGGCCTCGGCCGTCTCTTTGTAGTAGACGGCGACCGAGGTGATCCCGGATTCGGCGTCCGTGGCGTTGATGGTGACCAGCAGGTCGTCGCCCTCCACGTGAGGCTCGGCGATCGGCTCGAGGGTCACGACCGGCGCGGTCGTATCGGGATAGATGACCGTGACCGGGTAGTCGGTCGCCGGAGCGCCGACCGGCAGCACGGACATGTTCCCCAGGCTATCGCTGACGTCGATGTAGTACCCGACGATCACCGTGCCGTCGGGGATCGAGCCCGCCGGAACCGTAGCCTGGTAGTCGTTCCCGCCGATGTTGGCCATCGGCGCGTCCGCGTACCCGCCACCATCGAGTCGCCACCGCACCACCGCGGTGTCGATCGGCGAGGCGTCGGTGAGCGTGGCCACCACCACCAGCGGATCGCCGAAGTCCAGCTCGGTGATCGCGGTGTGGGTGATGATCGGCCCCGTCATGTCCGCGGCGATCACGGTGAAGGTGTGCCAGCTGCTGAACGGGTCGGTGGACACGTTGGCCCCCGGCGACCCGTCGACCGCCTCGATGAAGTAGTCCACCCCCGCCGTGGTGACCGACGCCTCGGGGATGCTGGACGTGTAGACGTCCCCGGCCCCCGCGACCATGGCCACGATGGTGAAGGTGGGTGCCCCCGCGATGCGGTAGTGCAGGTTCGCGGCCGTCACCCCGGAGGGGTCGACGATCGTGGCGCTGATCGGCACCGCCATGCCCTCGGTCTGGCCGTTGGGCACCTCGGTATGGACGATGGACGGGCCATCACCATCGACGGCGCCCACCGTGAACGAGTGGAACGAGCCCGGGGCCCCCACCGGATCGGAGGAGGAGTTGCCGAGCGTATCGTTGGCCTGGATGTAGTAGTCCACGCCCGGAGTCGACACCGCCCCCGAGGGGATGTCGGCCTCCCAGACATCGCCGCCCACGTTCGCCGCGTTGACGAACGAGAAGATCGGCAGCCCGCCTTGGGTGCGGTAGTAGACCCGCACGAAGGACAGACCCGAGACATCGGTGACCGTCGCGCTCACCGTCACCGCGGCGGCCGGAGCCTGACCGTTGGCGACGGGCGTGTGCACGATGACCGGCCCTTCGGCGTCGACCGTGTCCACCGTGAAGGTGTGCACGGACGCAGGCGCACCCGCGGGGTCGGTGCCGAAGTTGGCCGACGTGTCGGAGGCCTCGATGTAGTAGTCGACCCCGGCTGCCGTCACGTCGATGCCCGGGATCTGAGCCTGCCACGTGTTGCCGCCGATGTTGGCCATGGCCGAGCTGCTGAACCCGGCCGCCCCGACGTCACGGTAGTAGACGGTGGCTGCCGCCACCCCGCTGGCGTCGATGATGTCCGCGGTGATCGTGACCGGGTTGCCCGCGATCTGGCCGTCCGCGATCGGCGTGTGGTTCATGGTGGGCGGGGTCGTGTCCGAGCCCGCGCCTTCGACGACGGTGAAGTCGTTGAGGATGATCGGCGCCCCGATGGGGTGCGTGCTGACGTTGGGCACCGCGTTGGTGTCCGAGGCCTCGAGGTAGTACTCGATGCCGGGCGGGTTGACGTCCACGGCCGGGATGCTCGCCGACCAGACATTGCCGCCGCCGTCGGACATGGCCAACACCGTGTACGGGTCGGCGCTGCCCAGCGTGCGGTAGTAGACGTAGGCCGACCCGACGCCGGTTGCATCGGAGATGGTGGCCTGGATGTTGACCGGCGCGCCCTCGTTCTGGCCGTCGACGACCTCGGAGTGCACGATGTCGGGCGGGTTGTTCTCGGTGACGACCAGGAAGTCCCACACCGCCGCGGCCGGAGCTCCGGCCGGGGTGATGCTCGAGTTGCCGAGCGGGTCGTCGGCGACGATCCAGTACTCGACACCGGCCGTGGTGACCGAGGCGCCGGGAATGACGCCGCTGTAGGTGTTGCCGCCAACCAGCGCCAGGGGCACGAAGCCGGCGCAGTTGGTCAGCTCGCCGATCGCCCGGTAGCAGGCGAAGGCCGAGTTGACGCCCGAGGGGTCGGTAATGTCCGCGACGATCGCGACGTCGTTGCCGGCGATCTGCCCGTCGGGGATCTCGGCATGGATCACGTTGGGACCGGTGGTGTCCGCTCCCATGCCCGTGATGTGGGCCACCGTGGTGTCGACGTCGGTGAGCCCGACGTTGTCGGTGACGGTCAGGGTGACCGTGAAGTCGCCGACACTGTTGTAGGTGTACTGCGGGTTGGGATCGTTGGACGTACCGACTCCGTCGCCGAAGTCCCAGCTCCAGCTGACGATGGTGCCATCGCCGTCGGTGCTGGCCTCGTTGAAGTTGACCGGGTTACCGACGTCCTCGAACACCTCGACACCCGCATCCGCCACCGGGCGCATGTTCACGTCGAACTGCACGCGGTGGTGATCCTCGGCGCCGTCGTTGTCGATGATCGTGATGTAGGCGAACTGCCCGTTGCCGTTGGTATCGAAGGTGTAGTTGGGCGACAGGCCCGCGACGACCTCGCCCGTGCTCTCGATCGTCCAGTAGGCGGTGTCGATGGTGCCGTCGGGGTCCACCGCGGCCGAGCCGTCGAGCACGATCGGCTCGTTGTGCGGCTGAAGCACCGTGTCGGGGATGCCGTCCGCCCGCGGCTCCTGGTTGGCCGCCGGATCGAACTCGAACGCGCCCATGTCGGGGGCCGCCCCGATGGTCCGCGGGTTGCCCCGGATGTCCAGGGTCGGCAGGTTGGGCGCGGACGGATCACCGCCGTTGACCGCGAGCGACTCGGCCCACACCGCACCGTCCCACCAGCGAGGGAACGCCTCCCAGTCGTCGTCCTCGATCAGCGGGTCGATGAAGATGTTGCCGATGTTGTTGCTGCCCGAGGGCGCCTCGGCCCGGTTCGAGGTGTCGAAGAAGACGTTGCTACGGTGTCGCTGGGTCGACGAGGTCTCGCCGTAGATCGCGTAGGTGCGACTGTTGGCGATGATGTTGTTGTAGATGTCGTAGTTGCCCGACGAGCTCGTGTAGTAGATACCGTAGCGCTGGTTGACGATCGTATTGTTGATGATGTCGAGGTCGTTACCCGAGTTGGTGACCCGGATCCCGTACCCCGTGCCCGCGTAGTTTGCGTGGGTGATGTACGAGCTGCGGATCGTGCCATCACAGCCCCCCGTGAAGTACATCCCGTAAGCGTTGAGGCCGTCGCCAATGATCGACACGCGCTCGATGTCGACGTCGTTCGTCGCGTTGTCCACGTCGGATCCGTAGATGCCGTACGCGTCGACGTAGAGCATCTCGGTATCGGAGATGACCGGACCCGAGGGCCCCGTCATCCGGATACCGGTGTTCGGGTACTCGATGCGAACGTTGCTGACGTTGGAGGTACCCGCGTCGAAGAAGCGCAGGCCCTGCCAGTCGCTGGGCTCGGGGTTGATGGTGTCCGGCGCGAGCGTGATGGGTGCACCGCTGTCGTCGGTGACCAGGGTGCCGCCGCTCAGCACGCGAATCGCGGACCGGGAGGAGACCTCGCCGCCTCCCATGTCGTCGCCATCGACCTGGAACAGCAGCACGGACCCCGGCTGTAGCGTCACGGTGGACCCGGTCGGGACGATGATGTCCCCTGGGACCTGGTGGCTGCCCGCCAGGAAGGTATGGTCTTCCCAGAAGTAGCCCATCATCGGCACGGTCAGGTGACCAACATAGGGTTCGACGCCGATATAGCCATCGAGCCCCTGGTTGCGGTTGGGTGATCGCGACGTGGGCCGGTAGTCACCGCCCGCCAGGTCCGCGTACAGAGGGTTGTACCCAAAGCACCCACTGCTATCGATGAGCCCGCCGTTGCCCCCGCCATTGCCCCAGCGGTTGGTGTCGTTGCAGTTGACCCCTCCACTGGTCGCCGAGCTCACGTTGTGCGTGATCGAGCAGGAGTTGAAGGTCATGGTGCCGCTGAAGGTCCGAGCACCGTACAGGCCGTTACCCACGATGGTGTTGTGGGTGTGGTTCTGAGTCCGCGCCTCGATCCCCTCTTGCCCGTTGTTGGCGAGGGTGAGGTTCGACAGGTTGGACGTGGTCACGTTGGCGTAGATGCCCTCGGTCCCGCTGTTCCAGACGCCTCCGACGTCCCAGTTCAGCGTGCTGCCGCCCTGCACGTGGAGCCCGCGCGCCCCGCTGTTCTCGATCGTGACGTTGGTGAGCGTGGGCGAGCCACTGCCGGTGAGGTAGATCCCGTCCTGCGTACTGTTGGTCACCACCAGATCGGTGAGGTTCAGGTTCGGGGTGTTGGAGTTGATACCCCGGTAGTTGTTGTTGAGGGTCGTCCCCGTGATGGTGGGACCACCGCCCGTGATGAAGATGCCGGCGTCGCTCGACTCCTCGATGACCGCGTTTTGGATGATGTGGTTGCTCGAACGCAGGTCGAGGCCGTTGCGCGCGTATCGGATGTTCGTCTCCGAGACGTTGAACGACGGCGACGACGCGATGATGACCAACCCGGTCCAATCGCCGGGCGCGGGTACGGCCGCCGCCGAGGTCATGTTCGCGAAGTTGGAGACGGTGCCGTCGGCCTCGAGCTCGCCCGCCACGTAGATCTCGACGAGGTCGAGATCGGTACCGGCCTCGAGCGTGTCGCCGATCACCATCTCGAGCGTCGCCCCCGGCTGCACGGTGACCGTGGTGTCGGGGTGAATGAGCATGTCCCCCGATAGCTGGTAGGTCGTGTCGGCCGCGAAGACATGATCGACGTACCAGGCCCCGTGGAAGCCGGCCGGGCTCGGTGCGCCGACGTAGTCGATTGCGCCCGCGGCTCCCGTGCCGTCGAGCGGACTCCACCACCGAGCCGGCGAGCGCTCGGTGGGCTCGAAGTTCCCGTTGGCGGCGTCGACCAGCAGCGCGTCGGCGCGAAGGTTGTCGTAGACCCGAGTGCCCGAGGACGGCACGCTGCCGCCCCACCAGACGTTCTCGCGGATGTCGGTGTTGGAGCAGTTGTAGGTCGACGCGCTGAAGACGGTGTTGCTCGAGAAGAAGACGTTGCGCGTCAGGTCGAGGCAGGTCGACGAGCTGGGATAGTTCCGAATCGCGTAGCTCGTGGCGCCATAGAACGTGTTGAACGAGGCGACCATCGTGCCGCTGCTCGAGGCGGTCGAGTACACGCCGTACTGGTTCACCCCCGCGAAGATGTTGTTCGTCAGCACCCCCGCCCGCTGATAGTTGATGCGCGCCCCGGTGTTGAAGTCGGTGATGCTCGAGTTGCTGAGCTGCATCGACCCCGAACCCGAGTACGTGTGGTAGATGCCGTAGTCGCTGTTCGACGCCGGGTTGCCGGTCATCGTGACCCCATCGACGACGGTCGTGGTGCCCGAGGCCTGCACACCTCGAGCGCAGCCGTTGAGCGTGCCGCCGTTGAGCGTGAACTGCCCGGAGGTGTTGACGCAGTATCCCGTCGTGCCCCCGCCCGTGGCCGTAAAGTTGTTGACGACCAACGTGCCGTTCGTCTGCAGGAGGCCAGTGGCGTTGAAGGTCGACACCGTGACGTTGTCGACGGTGTGGTTACCCACGCCCGGAGACGTGAAGCGCAGCGCAGTGTCGGCGTGACGGAGCTCGGCGTACGAGAACGAGCTCGAAGACCCGCTCTGCAGGATGATGCCCTCCCAGCTGTTGGAGCTCGTCAGCGTCTCGTGCTCGAAGATCACCGGGTTGGCGGCCGTGCCCTGAACGTCGAGCGTGCCCTGCACGTCGATGAAGCGGCCCGTATCGCCGGCCCCCATGTGGACCTCGACACCCGCCTCGATGGTCAGGGTCACGCCGGCCGAGATGGTGAGGTCACCCGCGCCCGGGCCGATGATGTAGGGGCTGCCCGCCAGGTCCCAGGTGGTGTCGACGTTGATCGCCGTGCCGGGAGCCACCGGGGTCATGTGCGTGACCACGGGACCGATGGTCACGTCGAGGTCGTCGGGCACGGGGGGTGAGCTGCTGCTCGAGCTCGAGTCGTAGTCACTGCCGTCGGACGAATCCTCGGAGAAGATTCGCTGGCCCACGACGTGGACCTCGGGATTGAGCCCCGCGAGGTCTTCCACCCCGCGGTTGCCGGTCACGATCAGGTCGCCACCGATGAACCCGAGCCCACCGAGACCCATGAGCGAGGTCAGCTGATCGTTGTCGACGACGATCAGGTTGCCCTCGATCTCGATGATGCACTCGAGCCCCTCGAGGTCCTCGAGCTCGGAGGCGAGGATCACCAGATCGCCGGCGATGATGGTGTAGCCCTCGAGCGCCGCCACATCTTCGGCGGTGACCAGCGCGACATCACCCTCGTAGACCTTGTCTTCGTCGGGGCAGACGAGCTCGCCATCGTCGGACGCGGCCGCATCACTGGCCGTTTCACCGCCGCTCCCCGTGGCCGAGTCGGAGCCCGCGGTCGTGCCCGTGGACCCCCGCGCGGGCTCGGTATCGACGGTCGCGACCGACGTCGCCCCCGTCGTCGTCCCAGCAGGAGGCACCGCATTGTCTGGCCCGTCGCACGACAGCAACACACCCAACGAAAGCACCGCGGTTCGCCATGACCGACGCGCAAGCAATCCCATCGTCGTGCTCTAACACCCGCAAAAAACCCTCTCAAGTGAACCCACGAGCCGGTTTCGGGGCTCTCCTTCATCGTTCGCCCGACGCTTCGCCCCGCGTTCGATCGGGTTGGCACGTGACAACGAGACGAATTCTCGGAGCGGTTGCCGGTTCGCTGCGCACGGATCCTCGAGTGCCTACACGGGCATTCATCACGAACGCGACGACCGATTCGAACGCCCTCGTACTTTTGGTCAATTCGTGCAGAAGTGATCGGGAAAGTGCCGAAGCTCTACCGTCGACCCCGTCGTTCGAGCTTGGGACGCTCGTGGATCGATGCGGACCGTCGACCCGCATGGCGAAACATTTTTCGCGGGGTGCAACGCCTACAGGTCGGACTCGGATCGAGACCACGACGTGATCGAGCCCTCGCCCCGACGTTGCTCGCATCACGCGAACGACGACGTCGGAGGGAGGGCTCGCAGGGCATCCCTCCTTCGAGCGCGAGGAGGCACTCGGGAGGGCGCGACTCGGGCTCGATGCCGCTAGCGTCGTTCCGACGGAGCGACCACCGAGATGCTGGTCCCGCGCAGGTCCACCTGGGCAATGGAGATCGAGACTTCGGAACCGTCTTGGAACTCGATCTCCAGGCTGACATCGCGGTCTCCGACCGCGAGCTCATGAAGCCATTCGTGATCACCCGGATCGATGATCCCGGTGCTCGTGTCGTAGGTCCCGCCCCGGAGCAGGACAGTGGTGCCGTCGCGAGCCTCTGCCGACAGCCGCTGGATGATCTTCGTCGCCATGGCTGCATGGAACCGCCATGCGCACGACGACGCAACCCCCGTAAGCAGGGGGCAGGCGCACATCCGCGAGCCTTCTCCGCTACGAAGAGCCCGGCCCGTCGCCGCCGCGGTCGATGAGGAACATACCCAGCCGCTCGAGCCCTCGACCGAAGCGGTCTCGACCCGGCCGCCCCTGCACGCGACGGCGCGCTTCCACATAGGCCGGATGCACCCGCAGGCGGCTCGGCAAGCGCGGGACCACGGCACGCAAGGTCGCCATCGAAGCGCGATGGATCCGTTGCTCGGTCGCACCATAGGGAAGCTCGTACGCCTCGCGGAGCCCGGGCGGCATCAAGCCCGCGGTGACGATTTCGAGCCAGCGAAACAAGGGTCGCCGAATCCACTGTGGACTCGACAGCAGAAACCGTCGCATCTCGATCGCGGGCTCGCCCACCGCCAGGCAATCGGACTGCCACATGCGCTGGTTGTACGCGAGGAAGTCGGCCCAGGTCGGCGGCAGCACGGCCGGGCTCACCCCGAACAGCGCCGCGAAGCGCCACGACTCACGGTAGTAGGTCTCCTTGTCCTCGTCGCTCAGCGGCCGCACGCACTGCTCGTAGACCAGCACCGAGGTCTCCACGAGGGTGGCATAGACCCACAATAATGCATCCTCGTCGTTGGCTTCGTAGCGATCGCCCTTCCGCTGCCGCCCCACGTCCTCCGCCACCGAGCCCACCATCCGCTCGTGGATCGCTCGCACGCGTCGCGCCGATCGTTCCGCCGCCTCGTACGGCCCGAAGATCATCGCGTACACGTTGTCGAAGGTTCGCTTGAACCGCCCCAGCGGGTCGGTCCGGGTATGCGAGTGCTGATCGATCGCATGCGCCACGAACGGGTGAGCCGTCTGCAACAGCGCAGCGCGACCCGCCCCCACGAACACGATGATCTCCCGGTTCAGCCGCCACGAGACGCTATCGGGCGCATAGATCCCCGCCTCGGGCTCGCTCACCTGCGCGCGCACCCAGGCGAGCCGGGATTCGAATTGATCGCGCTCGACGGTCATGACCGCGGCCGCATTGTAGCGGCCCTACGTCAGGATCGAGTCGATGAGCCCCGAGTACGCCGACGGGGTGCCCAACACCCGGTCGACGCCATTGGCTGCCAGCAAGGTCGTATACAGGTCCGTGCTGGAAGCCCCGACGTCGAAGATCTGCCCCGTGCGGATGCGGCCGTTACAGCCGCTGACGGCATGGAACACGCTCTCGAGGTCGTGCGGCGCCCCGTTGCCCAGCTCGGTGCCCATGGTGATGAGGGCGTTGTCCAGCACGGTGCCGCCGTTTTCATCCGCGTAGTTAGGGTCGTCGAGCAGCTGGAGGAAGTACACCATCTGGCTGAGCAAGAAGTGGGTATGCCAGCGCATCTCGGTGTTGGCCGCCCCGGGGTTGTAGCTGTGCCAGTACTCGTGGCTGCCCGCGCTGCCGATGGGATGCGAGGCGTCGGCGAACTGAATGGTCTCGCCGCCGTAGTCCCAAGGCCCTTGTAGGTGCAGCCGCTCGCCCGCGGACTGGAACATCACCATGCCGAAGCGGGTGAGGTCGCAGTGCACGGCCATGGCGTACAGCTCACACATGCGCTGCCAGTAGGTGACCCACTCGTTGACCAACAAAATGGGCCCGCCCCCGCCTCCGTCGACGTCCTGGCCGTGCAGCAGCGGCAGGGTGCCGGGGTGGTCGGGCAGCTCGCACGCCAGGTCCTCGGGGAACAGCTTCTTCTCGAGCTCGCGCACCTTGTCGAGGTGGTCGGCGATCTTCGAGCGCGACGAGGCGCCGAGCGGAGAGCCGCTGCCCGTGTAGTGCTGGTACTGGTCGAGCACCGAGTCGAGGATGCTGCGCTCGTAGTGTGCCGCCCGCAGATCGTCGGGATCGGTGCTGGTCCCCGCGTCGCCGAAGATCCGATCGAAGAGCGCGTCGGGGCTCTCGATGGGCACGTCGACCGCGGTGCCGTCTTCCTTCCAGCAGTGCACGAAGCGGGTGAGCGACAGGTCGTTGTCGAGCTTGCGACGGAAGAAGCTCCCCATCATCAGGGTGGTGACCAGCGTGTCGGGCCCCTGGGGATACTTGGCCGCGAGCAGGGCCTGGTCGACGGAGGGCCCGCCCGCTTCGCTGGTGGTGGGCGGCTCGACCCCCGTGAAGATTCCGCCACCCCCGTCGAAGTGGTTGTTCTCGGAGCCGTCGCACTCGTACAAGTTCACACCGCGCAAGATCGCCAGCTTGTCGGCGACGGCGGCCAGCGGTGACATCGGCCCGGACAGGCCCTCGGCCTGAATCTGCTTGGGGATGCCGAGCCCGAAGAACAGGTTGAACGCCCGCGCGGGCGGCTCGGCCTGGCCCCCGTAGGCGCTTTCGATGCGCATCTCGTCGAGGAAGGGCAGACCGATGGCGACCGTGCCCGCGCCTCGCAGCAGGGTCCGACGACTCATGACGTTGCGGTTTCGCATCGGTTACTCCGCCCTCACGTGTCGAAAGCTGTCGTGGGTGACGATGGCGGTGACCAGGGCGTGGTAGGAGCCCCCGGCCTCGGCCGCCGCGGTGGCGATCTGCTCGGACATGCACGCGTCGTCCAGACCGAGGGGTCGGCCCATCGCAAACTGCAGGGGCTTGCGGACGCCGACGCACCAGTCGGCCTGCTCGTTCTCGGCGATCACGTGGGCGAACTCTTCGGTCGTCTCGAACGGAATGCCCTGCCCGGTCGCGGGATCGGTGAGCCACCCGTCTTGCTGCAGCGGGTTGCCCAGCTCGTCGTGGCTCTGCCAGCGACCGATGCCGTCGTAGGGCTCGAAGGCCCAGCCCATGGGGTCGAACTGGCCGTGGCAGGCATTGCAGGTGGCGTTCGCCAGGCGCTGCTCGGAGTAGTAGCGCGGCGACTGGCCCGGCTCGAGCTCCCCCATGCTGGTGTCGACCTCGGCCGGCGGCGCAGCGACGGAGGAACACAGCACACCACGCAGCACGAACAGCCCGCGCTCGACGATGGAGGGCCGGTTGCCGTGCCCGTTGATCGCCTGCACGCCCGCGTGGGTGAGCACGCCGAGGCGATGCGGCACCTCGGCCAGCGAGTAGCGCTGCCAGCCCTCCCCCGGGTTCTCGATGCCGTAAAGCGCAGCGAGCTGCGGGGTGGCCCAAGTGAAGTCGGCCGTGAGCAACGCGGTGATCGGCGCTCGCTCTTCCCACAGCAGCTCCTCGGCCACGCGCAGGGTCTCCTCGCGCATGTCGTTGGCCAGCGCGACGGAAAACTCGGGGTACTGCTCGGGGTCGCGGTTGATGGTGGGCAGCCCATCGAGCGCCAGCCAGTCGCCCACGTAGCGCAGCGCGGTCTCCTTGGCGCGCGGCTGTGCCAGCATGCGCTCGACCTGCGCCTGCAGCTGCTCGGTGGTGTGCAGCTGTCCCGCCGCGGCGGCCTCGAAGAGCGCGTCGTCGGGCGAGCTGCTCCACAACAGGTAGGACAGACGGGAGGCGACTTCGTAGTCGCTCAGCTCGCGGAGATCACCCGGCTGCCCGTCGGCGGGCAGCTCGTCTTCGAGGCGGTACAGAAACTGAGGCGCCTGCAGCAAGGCATGCAGCACCAACGCGGCCCCCGTGCCGAAGCCATCGCCTTCCTCCAGCGCCGCGGTGAAGTTGCGACGCAGGGACTCGACCTCGGGCTCGAGCAAGGGACGACGCCACACCAGGCGCCCGAGGCTGCCGATGAAGCCGCGCTCGCACTCGGCCGTGAACTCGGTGCACGCGGCATGGGCGTTGAGCACCGCCAACGGATCGGGCAGCTGCGCCACGATCAGCTCCGCGAGGTCGTGATAGGCCTCGATGTGATCGTAGGTGACCAGCAGACCGCTGACCTGATTCGAAAACCCTTCGGAGCGCAGGTCGGCGGGCAAGAGCGCTTCGGCGTCGGACGTGATGTCGACCCCGAACATGTCGTGCACCGTGTTGACGTACTCGACGGTGGTCAGCCGCCGCACGACCGACGCGCCCTGCTCGCTGGCGCAGGCCTGCGGGCCCCCGTCGTCAGTGCCGTCGTCGTCACCGCCGTCGTCATCGGCGGCCGTGGGGACGCCCTGGCCCGGGTCGCTCGCCGGGTCGACGCCCGAGTAGCAGCCCAGCGCCCCTGCGCCCGCCAATCCCCAACCCGCGACGATCCACCGCCGCATTGCCACACATCTCACCCTATTACTTACATTGTAGGGAAATGAGGGTGGCGGCAACGTGGATTTGGGGAAAAATCGGCTCGTCGTCCGCCGTCGGGGTTGGCCAGACCACGCTTGCCACGCCCACCGACGATCGATCCCGCGAAACGAGCGAGATCGCTACGCCGCGGGTCGTGTCGCGTCGGCCGGCCGAAATCATCTCGGTGGCACGATGGGAAAAAAAGAGCCCCGTCGCTTGGGGAGGCGACGGGGCTCGAACTCGGGACTCTTGTCTTTTGGGGGATGAGGGGTCGAGTCGCGAGGGCCAATGCTGGACAGCAGCGCTCTATTGGGGGGGGAGGAAGGAGAGTCTGCTGTCGTCGATAGGCCGGGGATATAGGCCGCGGGACATTGAACCGCGGCGCGAGGTCCACTGAGCGATTGGTCTAGGTAGACCCGTAAAGGGTCTGACTCGGAGCGGAAGGATTGGGGGGGGAGGGTTTCCGCTGCGAGTGCCGCTCAGCGACAACGCAGCTACTTAGTGGGATTCGCTCACCAACCGATCACGAAAATCGGAGAAAAAAAGCGTGAGCAAAAAGGCGCCGATTCCGGTCGTAGGGCCCTCTCGACGGGCCCACAGGCCTGATTGGCCTGGAACCAAAAGGAAGACCCAGACCGCGTTGGGGGCTCGCGGGCTGGGTCGAGGAGGAACGGATTCCGACTGTTGAGCGCGCGTCGGAATCCGGACGGAAATTGGTGCTGCGTGGGGGCTCGCAGCGGGTGCATCGGCCACACTGGTTGGGGGCGGCGAGAAGAAAAAACCGAGCGCGAACCCGGGGCCCAGGAAGAGGGCTCGACCGGGCTCGACGCCCAGTGCGGTGACGATGCGACGGAGGTAGTGGAAACGGCCGATCAACCGATCACGGAAATCGACATGAAATCCGATTTGAAGTGTTTTTCTTACCGAACGCGCGACAACGAGCGCCTCGAGCCACCCACTAGGGCCGCACGCCCTCGAAGATGACGTTGTCGGCCAGGGCCCGGCCCCGCGTCAGTCCGGACTCGTCTTTGATGGTCCAGGCCAATAGAGGGATGCCGAGCCGACGCAGCAGCCTCGGCGCGGGCTCGCGCAGCGAGGCCAGCTCGTAGCCCACGTAGTGCGGCCGGACCCAGGGCGCGGCGAGCAAGTGCTGCACGATGGGTTTTTCGTGGGGCTTCATCTCCCAGTCCCGCGTGCGGCCGGCCAGCATGCCGCGCGGCAGGTCGGGCGCATGCTGCCGCAGCCAGTGCAGCGAGCGGGGGTTGAACGACTGCACCACGTAGCGCCCCGGCCAGCGACGCAGCACGTCGAGCACCCCTTGCTCGAGCCGCCCGATGGGGGACTCCGCCTTCAGCTCCACCACCACCGGGACGCGATCGGCCACGCACTCGAGCACCTGGTCGAGCGAGGGCACACGCTCGTCGCAGCTCGCCAGCTGCAGGCAGGTCAGGTCGTCGAGCGTGCAATCGCGAACCGCTCCCGGGCGGCCCGTCATGCGCTCGAGGGTCTCGTCGTGGAACACGACCACGCCGTCGTCGCGCGTGCGGTGCACGTCGAGCTCGATGGGGTAGCCCGCGGCCGCGGCCGCATCGAAGGCGGCCAGCGAGTTTTCCGGCCGCAGCTCGTCGTGCAGGCCACGATGAGCCACCGGCCGCCGCAGCAGCCACCCTGGCGCGTCTCCGCCCCGAATCAACGATCGCACGCGCGCCATCATGCGACGGCCCCCCCGACGGGACAATCGCCCGGATCACCGAGCCCCCGAGATGCGCGCGCAGGGCTGGTAGGCTTGGGCCGTGGGCCCCTTGTTGACCGGAGGCTGGCGCGTCGACCCGCCGTCGGACCGCGACTATGACCTCGAGCACGAGGCCGTGCGGGCAATCGCGGAGCACATGGAGCTGCGCCCCGAGGACGCCCCCACCCTGCCGACCTCGGCCGACCTGCGCGATGGCTTCGGGCCTCCGGGCGACCAGGGGCCGCTGAACTCCTGCTCGTCGTTCGCGGCCGCGGCCCTGTTCGAGCACGGCATGAAGCGTCAGGGCCGGCATGCCGAGCCCGGCTCCCCGCTGTTTTTGTACAAGGTGCAGCGCGACCTCATGTCCGAGCGCGGCGACAACGGCTCGTACCTGCGCACGGCCATGGAGGCGCTGGCGCTGGCGGGCGTCTGCCCCGAGCGCTACTGGCCCTACGATCCGGCCCGCCTCGACCACGACCCGCCCGCGTTTTGCTACGCGGTCGCCGACAACTACGAGGCGTCCGTCTACTACCGGCTCGATCACCCCGAGCAAGCGCCCACCGAGCTGTTGCGCTCGCTCAAGGTGCACCTCGCCCGCGGCCTGCCCGTGATGTTCGGCTGTGCGCTGTTCCCCAGCCTCGACGCCGTCAACCAGACCGGCATGCTCGCCGAGCCCGGGCCGAACGACCCCATCGTCCTGCTGCACGCCTTCGTCGCCGCCGGGTACGACGACGAGAAGGTCGTCTGCGACGTCACCGGGACCGTCCGCACCGGGCGCGGCGCGGTGCTCGTGCGCAGCTCGTGGGGCCTTTCTTGGGGCGAGCAGGGCCACGCCTGGCTGCCCTACAGCTACGTGCTCAAGGGCATGACCCGCGACTATTGGGTGCTCGTGTCCTCCAACGGGCTGAATCGGCAGCAGTTCGAGGAAATCTACACCTGAGGATGCGCTCCGCTCGGAACCTTCACCCTGGCTGGTGCGTCCAACCCGAGGTGAGCCTGGCCGTCCGCGTCCCCCGTGCCCTGCTGCCCATCGCGGGGGGCTTCGCGCTCGTCATTGGCCTGGTCGGGTGTGGGTCCACCAGTACCCCCGAAGACAGCCCCGAGACGGTCAGTCGCAGTCCCCGCTCCGACGGCAGCTCCCTCGGTGGGTCGAGCTCGTCGCGTCGCCAGCCCATCGCGCTGCCCCCCGTGCCGCCGGGCGAGGCCACGCTGCGGGTGCTCAGCTTCAACATCAACTTCGCCGTCGGGCACGACCCCCGCAACATCGCCGCCGTCGCCGGGGCCGATGCCGACCTCGTGCTCCTGCAAGAGACGACCGAGCTGGCCGAAGAAGCCTTCGTCGCCGCGCTGGGCGAGCAGTACCCCCACGTGCTGTTCCGCGAGTGCTGCCGCGCGGGGGGCCTGGGCGTCATGTCCAAGTACCCCATCGTCGAGCAGCTGTACCTCGAGCCCACCGTGGGGTGGTTCCCCGCCTGGTACGTCGTGGTCGAGACCCCCGTCGGCAAGGTGCAGGCGCTCAATGTTCACCTGCGTCCGCCCATGAGCGACGGCGGCAGCTGGGTCGAGGGCTACTTCAGCACGCGCGGGATCCGGCGCGAAGAGATCGAGGACCTGTGGCCCGCCATCGATCCCGACGATCCCATGATCATCGCGGGCGACTTCAACGAAAACGCCGAGGGCTTGGTGGTCGAGTTTCTCGCCGGGCATGGGCTGGCCAGCGCGCTGCCGCAGGTGGAGCCCAAAGCGAAGACCTGGCACTGGCAGACGAAGGTCGGGAAGATCCGCGCCATGCTCGATCACGTGGTCTACGGCGGGGGTCTGCGGCTGCACGACGCCGAGGTGCTCGACGAGGGGTATAGCGATCACTTCCCCGTCGTCGCCGTGCTCGGGGCCGCGCCGCCGCAGTAGCCCGGGCGGGCCCGGCTAGGCGCCGCGGTATCGTTCGAAGCGCTTCAGGTACATCGCCCGCAGCTCCTGGAAGCTCGAGTCCGAAGCGGAGTACGAGTCGATGATCGGGTTATACGGCTCGCCGAGTCCCAGCCGGGAGCGAATGCGGCCGCCGAACATCTGCAGGCGCTTGCGAGCGAGGCGGGCGACGCCGCGGAAGTCGGTGACCTCGGCCGCCAGCTCTCGCTTGGACGCGCCGTAGCTCACCGTGTCGAAGAGGCTGCCGAAGGTGGCGAGCATGGGGTCGTCGATGTTGCCGTCGAAGTAGCGGTAGGCGAGCCAGGCCATGACGTCGGCCCGGTCGCCGCGCAGCGACAGCGAGAGGCTGAAGCCGTCGATCCACACCGAGTGCCACGAATAGGGCGTGTTGATCAGCATGTCGCCCGCCTCGAGCACGACCTGGGCGGCGAGGTCTTGCAGCTCGCGCTCGTCGTCGTCGTGCTCCACGGCCAGGCTCGCGCCCTCGCGATCGCGCCGCACCAAGTAGGTGAAGTTGCTGATCGCCACGGGCACGAACGACTCGGGGAGGCGCTCGATGGAGTACCAGCCCTTGCGCCCGTGGAGCTGAAAGAGCAGGTTGGCGTCGATGGCATTGTGCCAGCCGGTGGTGGTCTGCCGCTGCGTGCTCGAGCCGAAGATGATGTGGCCGGGGTTCTGATCGTCGGCGTAGACGTCGGCGGGCAGCACCTGGCGCTTGAGCCGACGGATGACGTCGACGGTCTGCTCGTCGATGTTGGGCGTGCCCGTGCCGAAGCTGCCGTAGACGTCCTGCCCCGCGTTCATGCTCGACCACAGCTTCGACCACGAAAACTCGCCGTTGAAGTCGCGGAACTCCCCCACTCGCCCGAGGTCGGCCTTGAGCAGGCGATCGGCGGGGAGGAAGGTCGAGGCGTCGAAGGACGGAGGCGTGAACGCGTTGCGCACGACCGTGGGGACCTGGAAGCCCGCCGACCACTCGACGAGGCGACGCTCGGTGATGGGCACGGGCGCGTCGAGCTCGACGATGCGCACGCGCCCCGACTCGTCTTTGCCGACCACTTCCGTGCCTTCGACCATCGATTCGACCGTTCTTTGTCGCGCCCCCGCGAGCGTTCGAGAGTATAGCTCGGGTCACGGGCGGGAAACATGCATCCGCGGGCCCGAGCCCGCGCGGTGCTAGCCTTGCGATTCGCCTCCCGGGTGCCCGGACCTCATGGCCGCCATCGACATCAAGACGCTCGGGCGTAGCTCGCTCACCGGAGGCTTTGCGCAGGCGTGGCGGATCCTGTCCCGCTTCATCCTCACGCCGATCATCATCGCGCAGCTGGGCATGGAGGGGTACGGCGCGTGGACGCTGGTGTTCAGCCTCGCCGCGTACGTGGACATGTCGAACCTGGGCCTGGGGCTGGCCTACTCCAAGTTCACGGCGGAATGCGTCCGAACGAAGGAATACGAGCGTCTGGAGCAGATCCTGGGGGCAGGCATCGCGGCCATCGTCCCGGTGGGGCTCGTGGGCTTCGGGGTCGCGTGGTGGTTGGGCGAGTCGATCGTCTCCGTGCTGCGGGTGCCGGCCGAGCTCGTGCCCGATACGGCGTTCGCCATGCTCGTGGTCATCGCGGCCATGGTCTTGCGCATGACGGTGGGCTGTCGGCTGGAGATCTTGGCCGGCCTGCAGCGCATCGACCTGACCTTCCGCCTGAGCGTGCTGGCGTCGATCATCGAGTTCTGCGTCTCGCTGCCGCTTTTGCTGCTCGGCTACGGGATCCGCGGGCTCGCCATCGGGCACGCCGCGGGCCAGGCCACCATGTTCGCGCTGGCCTACTTCATGGTGGGCAAGCGCCTGCCGCAGGTTCGCATCTCGCCGCGCCGCGCCACCCGGCAGGGCCTGCGCGAGCTGCTGTCGGTCGGCGGCCGCTTCCAGATGCTCGCCATGTGGAACACGGTCATGGGCCAGGGCATCAAGCTGTTCCTGTCGTGGCTGATGGGTGTGCAGTGGCTGGGCATCTACGAGCTCGCCGACAAGCTCGTGCAGCTGGGCAAGACCGCGTCCGAGGCGGTCATCGCCCCCTTGATGCCCGCGTTCGCCAGCCTGCGCGCCGGGGGTGAAGCGCTGCGCGAGCGCATGCTCTTTCTCAAGGGATCCAAGGCCGACGTGGTGCTCGGCGGGATGTCCTTCGCCTTCCTCGGCTTGTTTGCTCCGTCGATCCTGCTGTTGTGGACGGGCCAGCCCCAGCCCTGGGCTACCTGGGCGCTGCAGGTGCTCGCGGGAGGCGAGGCGGTGATGCTGCTGACCTCCATCGTCAGCTCCAGCCTGCGCGCCCGCGGGCAGGTGGGCCTCGAGTTCCGCTGGGCCGTGCTGAACTTCACCCTCTCGCTGGTGCTGCTGGCCGTGCTCGTCCCAACGATGGAGTTCGAGGGGCTGATCTATGCGCGGGTCATCGCGCGGCTGTTCAGCACCACCTGGTACCTGCACTCGTTCTTCAAGGTCTCGCAGATCACCTGGGGCGAGTACCTGCGAGAGACCCGGCTGCCCGTGCTGCTGCTGCTCTTGCTCGGCGTGGGGGCGGCCATCCTGTTCGCGCGAGCGCTGGTGCCCTGGCCCGAGCTTTCGGGTCTCTCGCCGCGCTGGGCTGCCGTGCTCGACGTCGCCGTGTGGAGCGTGCCCTACCTGCTGCTGCTCGGCGCGGGGGTGTGGCGGATCTGCCTCGTCGCCGATGAACGCGTGGCGCTGGCCGACTTCGGGCGGTCGTTGCTGCGGCGGGATCGCGAGCCCTCCCAGGCGCCCGAGGTCATCATTGTCGGGTCGGCCACGGATGCGCTGGTGGAGGCGGCCGGCGTCGTGGGTCGGGTGCAGGTGATGAGCGTGTCCGAGTCGGGGCAGTACCTGCTGTCGGGTGGGTCCGCGCGGCTGGTGCTGGTGGTGCTCGAGCCCGACGGTGATCCGTCGGAGCTGTGGTCGTGGACCATCGAAAACCGGCCCGAGCTGGCCGAGGCGATGGCGTTCGTGGGCGGCATCGAGCACTCGCTGTACGCGGAGCACGGGGTGCGGCACTACGCCGAGACGCCCAATGCCGCGCAGTTCGAAGCGGACTGGCCCCAAAGCGAGTCGGCGCCCAGCGACGGCTGAAAGATCGACGGGGTGGCGTCAGGCCTCGGCCTGGCCCCGGATATCCACTGATCGCCAACGTCATCGTCTTCGTTCGTCGCGCGCGTCGGAGGGCTCCCCCGTCCCCCGTTTTGGGTGGGTCCATCCGTTCGTAGCGGCGCCATGTCCATCGCCCGAGAGCCGGCTGAACCGGGCCCGCTGTCGTGTTTTCACGCGCTCACGCCTATGGAGCGCTCCCGTGACCCCATGAACGACCGATCGCTCCTTCGTCATCACCTCCTGCCCGCGCTGGTGCTGCTCTTGCCGAGCTGCACGACCGGCGTCGAACGCCCCACGACGGGGATCTCGGCTGGTCCTCAGCCCGCCGACGACAACGACGACCCCGGCGACGGCTTCACGTCTACGACCGGAGGCTACGAGCCCGAAGGCACCGACGAGACGGGCGACGTGCCCGGTCCCGGGAACGCAGACGAGACCGCCGGGCCTGGGCCCGACCCCGGCGGCACCGAAGACACGGGAGGGCCTCCCGATCCAACCGGCACCATGGACTGCGATGCGGGCCCCTGTTGCAACGGCGGCCAGTTCGAGCCCGCGGGCACCGTCTGCGACGACGATGTGGACAGTGAGCTCGGCTGTCCGTGGGGTGTCGCCAACGGGTCCGACGTCGGTCGACGTACGCGCGATCGGACCTGCAGTGGCGCGAGCGCAGCCTGTGACGGGCCGCTCGGCGAGTGGGAAGAGTGGACGGTCGAGGACGACTGCAGCAGCACGGAGTTCTGCGATCCCGGGGCCTCGACGTGCAGCGCGGCGCCTCCCACCTGCAACGGTGGACCCTGCTGCGACGGCACGGGCGACTTTCGCCCGGCCGGGTTCGTGTGCGAGGCCGATGCCGAGACGGAGTATTCGTGCCCCTGGGGCACCAGCAATGGTGACGACGTCGGCGTTCGTCATCGCGACCGCACGTGCAGCGGCGGCAGTGAAAGCTGCAATGGCCCGCTCGGTGCGTGGGGGCCATGGCAGACGCACGACAACTGCTCGAACAGCGAGGTCTGCTCGCCGGGTGATGCCACCTGCAACCCAGCGCCCCCCATGCCTCCCGAGCCGGACTGCGCATCGGGAGCCTGTTGCGACCCGAGCGGCTTCTACCGCCCCGCGGGGTACGTGTGCGACGTCGATGCCGACTCGGACTACGGCTGCCCCTGGGGCACGAGCCCCGGCGACGATGTCGGCGTTCGGTACCGCGACCGCACGTGCTCCGGCACCAGCTCCAGCTGCAACGGCGCCTACACGGGCTGGAGTTCGTGGCAGACGCAGGATTTCTGCACGAGCGACGAGGTCTGCGATCCCGGCGACCCGAGCTGCGACCCCGCGCCCTGCACCGAAACCGACTACTGGAGCCCGACCACGACCTCCAACGATCGGTGGGATCGAAATGGCGTACAGCTGCTCCGCTTCGAGAAGCAAGAGGTCAACGGCAACCTCATCGAAGCTCGTGTCTGCAAGATCGGCGGCGGCGACTTCACGAACGACATCCACCTCGACTACGAAGAATGGGCCAAGTACTTCGGCTGGTTCATGGTCTCCGACACCATCGACAGCATGGGCGCCGACTGCAGTGACTGGGTCGATCTCGACACCAGTACCTGGAGCGAGGGCGAGTCGATCGGCGCCCAGATCCGCGTCGTGTCCCCGGCCTGGTGCGCTCCCCAGTGGGACGACCAGTGCAACGTGGACCCGAGCTGCGGCACCTGTTGGTACTGGCTCTCCGACACCGTCATGACTCGGACTTGCCGGCCGTAGTTCTTCCCTCCGACTCGCGCCCCCCGGACGCGTGTCGGGCCAACCCGGAGCCGGCCTCGCAACGATGCCGGCTCGTCCGCGTGGAGTCGCCGTGACCGCCCTCCACGTGCTCGTTTTCAACGATTCCAGCCCATTGGGACGCCCGGGGTCGCAGGCGCTAGGATGCCGGCCAATGGAGGACTGGGAGCTGTTCCGGGCGTGGAGCGACGGCGATCGAAAGGCGGGCGAGGCCTTGGTCCGGCGTCACGTCGGCGTGCTGACGCGATTTTTCCGCAACAAGGTCCGCAACCCCGACGACGCGGCCGAGCTGACCTCCGAGACGCTGCTGGCGTGCACCAAGAACAAGGACCGCATCGAGCCGACGTCGTTTCGATCGTACCTGTTCGCGGTGGCCATGAACACGCTGCGGCACTACTACCGCAAGCAGACCAAGCGAAAGCGAGAGCTCGACGACTTCGAAGAGCTGTGTGCGGGCGACTCCGATCACCCGCAGTCGCTCAGCTCGTTGGCCGAGATGGTCTCCGAGGGTCGCTTGCTCGTCCGAGCCCTGCGACGGCTCTCCCTCGACCAGCAGATCGTGCTCGAGCTCGAGTACTTCGAGACGCTCAAGGGCACCGAGATCGCCGAGCTGCTCGGCATCCCGCCCCAGACGGTCTACACCCGCAGCCGTCGCGGCAAGGAGCGGCTCAAGACGGTGATGACCGAGCTCGCCGACAACCCGCAGCTCGCTCAGTCCACCATCATGGGCCTCGAGACCTGGGCCCTGGAGATCCGCAAAGAGATGGACCGCACCTGAGCGGCCCCCCTTCCTAGCTGCGGGTCACCGAGTAGATCCGCAGGTCGCCAGCCGCCCCCGTGTCCTCGAAGTCGTCGCAGCTCGGCGGCTGCCAGTTGTGGCTCACCGAGCCGTCCGCGAAGAACTTGATGGGGCACACGATGTCCTCGCGCTCGGTGTTCGAGACGCGGGGCGTCCCCACACACAGCACACCGTACTCGTCCCAGACCGCCTCGAGCTGCTGGTACTCGCCCAGCCCGGCTTCCACCTCGGCCAGCGTGACGGGCCCGTCGGTGTTGTCCACGGCGGAGAACACGTTGCCCGGATAGGTGTAGGGCTCACCGTCGGCGCAGTAGTCGGCGCGGACGACCCGGGTGGCGAGCAGGAACTCGTCCTCGGTCGAGTCGGTGGCCTCGTAGCCGAGCGCCATGGTCTTGCCGGGCACGCCCGCCATGCAGGCGATGTGTCGTAGCTCCGCGGCTTGGATCTCCATGTCCCCCGTCGACCCGTCGACATGCAGGTAGTTGGCGACGCGAGCAAAGCGACCATAGTCGGCACTCTCCTCGCACAGCGACACGCGAATGCCGTTGGTGGGATCGACCCGGACCAGCTCGTACAGGTCGTAGTCGTTGGGGCCGACCATGTGATCGACGACCTCGAGGTCCACGAAGTACTCGCCGCCGAAGTCGTGCGCCATCTGGAAGTGCAGCGTGAGGCCGATGAGGTCTTCGCCGACGAGCGTCGCGTCGGGCTCCGCCACCGAGTCGGCGCCCCACACCTGGAACTGGAAGTCGCCCTCCATGTCGAGCCGGATCCGCGCGACGTCGTCGGACGTGTCGAGCACGGGGGTGTCCAGCGCGCCGAAGATGGTGTCGGGGTGAGACACGCTCGTCAGCGTCGACGTGTAGCCGTAGCTGTTGATGAAGGGCGTGCCCGTGTCGTTGAACTCGTGCAAGTCGCGAGCGCTCGACGAGATCCACGCGTTGGTGTTGAGCGTCATGCGACGCCCGTTGTCGACCCGACCCGTTCGCAGGTCTTGATCCGAGTCGGCTCGCGTTCCCACGCTCTGGTCACACGCGGTCGCGCCCAAGGTCATGCACATGGCCAAGATGGAGATCGTGTTCGAGCCGTTCATGCCCAAGGGGGTGCCCTCGACTCGTCGATCTATTCACGCCCGATCGAAGAAAAAACAAATGCGCCGAGAAGTGCCGTTGATGGGCTTTCACATGTCTTGGCTACTGTTGTCGCCATCGGTGGTTTTGCGTTGCCAGTGCCCCGGGTTGCGTAGATACGGCGGGCCGGCGAGGCTGGGCTTGCCGGTCGACCAACGATGGCGTCCCAGGAACGAGACGACGAATCCAGCGAGCTCGGGAGCAAGACCCGAGACGCCCGCGAGCCGAATACTCGCGAGGATGGGCTCACGCCCGAGCCGGCCTCCGAACCCCGAGGCGGACGCGGCCAGCGACGCCTCGAAGACCTGGTCCTGCAGCAGCTATTCGACGTGGAACCCGAGGCGGAGACCATCGGGCGCTACCGCGTGCTCGAGCGCATCGGCCAGGGGGGCATGGGCACCGTGTTCTCCGCCTACGACGAGGGTCTCGATCGCAAGGTGGCGATCAAGGTGCTCGACTCGCCGGGTGAGAACACGGCCGCCTCGGCCCGACTGCAGCGCGAAGCCCAGGCGCTCGCCCGCCTCTCCCATCCCAACGTCGTGACGGTGCACGAGGTCGGCGAAGCCGATGGCGAGCTGTTCGTGGTGATGGAGTTCCTGCGCGGCCAGAGTCTCGACGCGTGGATCCACGAGCGTCCCGCGTGGCCCGAGGTGCTCGAGGTCTTCGCCCAGGCCGGTCGCGGGATCGTGGCCGCCCACGCGGCAGGACTGGTGCACCGCGATCTCAAGCCCCACAACATCATGCGCACCGACGACGGCGCGGTGAAGGTGCTCGACTTCGGGCTCGCCCGGGCCGACGACACGCACACCGACGACGACGTCGAAGGCCCCTCGGAGCCCGCGTCCTTCGATGCCCAGCTCACCCGCACGGGCGCGCTGCTGGGCACCCCCGCGTATATGGCCCCGGAGCAGCATCGCGGGGAGCCGGCCGACACTCGGACCGATCAATACGGCTTTTGTGCTGCCCTGCATCACGTGCTCTACGGGCGGCTGCCCTTCGCGGCCGACACGATGCAGGTGCTGGTCGCCAAGATCCTCGCCAACCGCATCGACCCGCCGCCCAGCGATTCCCAGGTGCCCTCGTGGCTGGCCCGCGTCGTCCGCAAAGGACTGAGCGCTGCACCGGACGAGCGCTGGCCCTCGATGCAGGCCCTGCTCGATGCGCTCGCGCGCGACCCCGCGAAGATCCGCCGTCGTCGGCTGACCATCGCGGGGCTGGGGCTCGCCGCGGTGCTCAGCGGCTACGGGCTGTCGGAGCTGCGCACCGAGGCGGCCAACGCCTGCCCGAGTCCCCAGGACGAGCGCGAGCTTCTGTGGTCCGCCGCGCGCCGCGAGTCCGTGCAGGCGGCGTTCACCGAGGCCAACCCCCGGCGGGGCGCCGACACGCTGTCGCGCACGGCCGAGCCGATCGCGACCTATGTCGATGCGATGGGGCAGATGCGCACCGAGGCCTGCGAGGCTCGCCGTGAGGGCGGGCAATCCGAGCGCCTCTTCGGCCTGCGCACCGCGTGCCTCGACATCCGTCGGGCGGGCGTCGATCAGCTGCTCGAGCGGTTCGAGCACGCCGACGCGGCCGCCGTCGACAATGCCGCCTGGGCCGTCGCCAGCCTTCCCCGCGTGGAGCCTTGCGGCGACGTCGAGGCGCTGCTGGCCTCGGTGCCTCCGCCCGACGATCCCGAGACCGCCGAGCAGGTGCAGCTGCTACGCGAGACGCTGGCCAGCGCCCGCTCGATGGGCCTGGCGGGCGCCTACGACGATGCGCTCTCACGGGCGAAGTCCGCGGTCGAAACCGCCGAGCGCTTGGACTACGGCCCGGCGATCGCCGAAGCCCAGCTGCGTCACGGCGACATCCTGCGCGAGGCCAACGATCACACGGCCGCCTACGACGTGCTCTCGCGCGCGATTCGATCGGCACTGGGCGCCATGCACTACGAGGCCGCGGCCGAGGCCGTGGCGCTTCGCAACTGGATCGAGGCCGACCGCCTCGATCGCCCGAAGCAAGCCTTGGCCACCGACGAGATCGCCGATGGCATGCTCGAGGCGATCGGGCGACCGCCCCGGCTCCAGTGGTTGCTGCTCAACAACCGCGCCGTCGCTCAGGCCCGCGATGGTCGGCTCGTCGAGGCGGAGCGCTCCTATCGCGCCGCCCTCGAGGCCGCCCGGGCCCCCGGTGAAGGAGCGCTGCCGGTCGAGGTCATCTCAACGCTGGCCAACCTCGCCATCCTGCAGTCGGAGGGACTGGGGCGACCGGGTGCCGCCGCCAAGGAACTCCGCTCGGCCCGCGAACGGGCGGTGGCGCTGCTGGGCCCCGAAAACCCCCGGGTCTTCGCCCTGACCTCCATGCTCGCCGAGTTCCTCGGCGCCGCGGGTCGCCCCCAACAGGCGCAACAGCAGCTGGAGCTCGCGCGCCAGCATGTGCCGCCCGATGCCTATAGCCGGGTCCAGCTGCAGATCGACGCCGCCCAGCTCGCTCACCAGCGTCGTGACTACGAGGCCTCGCTGCGCAACGCCGAGTCTGCGCTCACCCTCGCCCGGCAACAGCTCGCCGACGACTCCTTGGTCTCCGTCGCGCTGTGGCGACGCGGCAGCGCTCGGGTAGAACTCGGCCAGACCGACGCGGGGCTCCAGGATCTCGAGGACGCGGTCGCGCGGGAGCTGAAGCGCTCGGGCCCCGACAGCGAGAGCGTCGCGCTGGCTCGGACCTTTGCCGGACTGGGTCTGCAGCGCCTCGGTCGAACCGACGAAGCGATCGCCCAGCTGGAGCAGGCACTGGAGATCACGGTCGCGCTGGGACCCAGCGCGCAGCCGGCCGTGGGGCGTCGCTTCTTCGACCTCGGGGACGCGTACCTGCAGAAGGGCTCGCTGTCGAAGGCCTCTGCGCTCCTCGGTCGCATCGCCGAGGCTCAGGACGCCGCGGGCTTCGCCGCCGACAGCATCTATCGACTGCAGCTCGACCTGCAGCGAGGCGCGCTCGCGGCCGCCCGAGGGGAGACCGCCGCCGCCCGGACGATCTACCAGCGGGTGTGCCCGCGGCTGGCCGCCCGGGTCGAGCCCGACACGCCCGACCTCGTCTCCTGCCGCCAGGCACTCGCGCGACTCACGGACGACACGTCGCCAGCGAATTCCGGCGCGGAGCCGGGCTGAAGCTCGATTCTTCTCGAGCTGCACTTTTTTTTCGACGACCGCGAATAGTCCCGATGGGGGCGGTCATTCCCCTTGTGAGCGCTGGACAGCGACGCGGGCCCCGAACCGACAGCGGGCACGAAGCTGGCCACGAACATGACCCTCCGCGGACCCGAGCGAGCACGCTCGAACGGCCCTCCGCATATCAGGACGAAAGCAATCAGCTATGAACACGCACACCCGTATCTTCCGCGCCCTTTCCCTCCCCAACCGTCGTCGTGGCCTCGGCCTCGGCTTGGCGGCCCTCACCGGCCTGTCCATGCCCGCCTGTGATGCCCCCGAGGACGGCGAGTTCGCCGAGCTGACCGAAGAGGACAGCGACGGCAGCGAGTCCGATGCCGTGCCCCAGCTCGATGATGCCGAGCTCGTGGTCGAGCAGACCCCCGTCGCCCTCACGACAGTCGACATCAATGCCAGCACCTACGGCACCAACCTCGAGCTGACCATGTCGGGCAGCAACGTGCTCGTCCTCAACCGCAGCACCGGAGCCCAGCTCGCCTCCATCAACGTCAGCGGCGTCGACCGAATCGTCTACACTGGCACCAGCGGCGACGATACCCTCGTGGCCACCACCGTGACCGTGGCCATCGAAGCCTGGGGCAAGAAGGGCGACGACTACATCCGAACCGGCATGGCCGCGGACAAGATCTACGGTGGCAACGGGGCCGACACCCTGCTCGGCAGCCAGGGCAACGACTACGTCTTCGGTGGCCCGGGCGAAGACACCCTCTACGGTGGAAACGGGGCAGACGTCCTCGAGGGCTCCAAGGGCGAGGACGTCCTCTACGGGCAGAATGGCAACGATATTCTCTTCGCTCACAAGATCAACGACACCAGCGACACGTGGGACGACACGCTCGACGGCGGTAGCGGAACCGACTTCATGTGGATCGACTCCGGCGACAGCTCGACGAACGTCGAGAACGACCGCTCGAACGCCATCATCTCCATCCCCCACCTGTGGTGCACCGTTTACGGCGACGAGCTCGTCACGATGAAGAGCCGGTCGTCCGGCGAGTTCGCCAGCGCGGACAACGAGACGACCAACCTGGTCGGGGTGTACCTCAAGACCGAGCCCTCGGCGGGCACTTCGGAGAAGTTCTACGCCCACTGCGACATGAGCGACACCTACCCGTACAAGCTGTTCTACCAGCGCTCGGGCTACGGCTTCGGCGACATTTGGGCCGCGAGCTGGGGTCCCTGGTGGGGCAACGACGAGATCGCCGATGGTATCTACGCCGGGCCCAACGGCAACCTCGACGTGTCGGCCGACCACACCTTCGAACACCACCGCAACATTCTCGAGGGCATCTACCTCAGCGACAGCCTGGAGGACGCCATGGACGGCTACACGGGCAGCGGCCAACTCCCCTTCTACGACGGCGCCACCGCGAGCTGGACCTTCGGCTCCGACGATGAAACCGGGATCTGGAAGGTCGGAAACCCCTACATCACCTACGACGCCGACGGCGTCGTCACCAACGAGAACCTGTTCCAGGTCACCCGCGTCGCGACCTGGTAGTTCACTGAACCGAGGTCTCCCGACCTCGAACGAGACCGCCCGCCGCCGAGAGGTTGCGGGCGGTCTTTCGTTGGGCGCTCAGGCCGATTTTTTGAGCAGCCTCTCCAGGCCGGCCTTGCGGAGCCGGGCGATGAACTCCTCGCGACTGTTCCCCACCGCCCGCGCCGCCGTGAGGAGGTCCCAGTCGACGGCCACCAACGTCGACAGCAGCAGGCCGCGGCGGGACTGGGCCGCGGACAGGCGCGCCGTCTTGAGAAACGCCAGCTGGCCCTGGTCGTCGAGGATCACCTCGCCCACGTGGTTGACGTCCTGGCGACGAAAGGTGGGCCGAAACCGCATCAGGCGATAGCGATCCATGGAGTGGAGCTGCTGCATCTCGTAGTCGGCGTCGAGCAGGTCGCTGGCCATGAACGCGGCGAAGCGATTCCACTCGCGTCGCAGCCCGCCGACCGCCTGCTCGAGATCGTCGAAGGAGCGCACCGATGCGGCATCGATGGGGCTCCACAGCGCCGCCGTCTCGGGATAGAGCACCGCGTACTGCACGAGCAGGTCGGCGACCATGTCCTCGAGCATCGTGCGGTGCAAACGGCGGTAGTCCTCGGGCCGCGGCGTGATGAAGGCAGTGGAGAACGCATCGGCCACGAAGACGAGCGAGCCGACCTGGCCGGGACACAGCTCGAACACCCGCAGGGCATCGGCGAACCCGCGCAGGTCGAAGGCCCGAGAGACCCACTCGCTGCGCGGCGACAGCCCCCACGACAGCACCTCGCGGGTGTACTCGGGCCAGACCACGTTGGGACCGGTGAAGCCGACGCTGAGGTAGGCATCCATGCCCATGTGCTGGGGCAGCAGGCGAAGCTGCCCCCGCCCGATGCGCCGAGACAGCCGCTGCATGACCTTCACGTCGAAGACGTCCCGCGGCTTGGCCTTGCGCGGCAGCAGACGGGACCCGAGGTTCGCCCAGGGCTCCCCGTCGTCGAGTGCGGCCACCATCGCGTGCGGGATATACGAGGTGTAGGCCGTGCGTCGATCGAGCTGGACCGTGGTCAGGTCGGCCGCAGTGGGCAGCGAGTAGAGCCGCAGGTCCTCGATGGGCGTCTCGCGGAGCAAGGGTACGATCCGCACCGCGCCGAAGACCTGCGAAGGCGCCGCCACGAGCCCCTCGAAGCTCAGCCGTCGTCGCTCGAAGCGTTTCATCGGCGGCCTCCCGATGCGTCGTGCACGAGCGCCTGCACCCGTCCGTGGAGAAAATCCTGGAGTCCCGCGAGCGCCCCGTCGTCGGCGGCGAAGCGGGCAAACTCGAGCATGACCGGCAGGTCTTCGGCGTCACGCACCCCGATGGTGGGAATGCGGGGCGTGAGCGTGCGCGGAGAGAAGTCGTCGGCATCGAAGACGGGGTTGGCGTGCACCACCACCGTCTCGCCGCCGGGATCGAGCGATTGCCGAAACACCCGCAGCACCTCCCCGGCCGCACCGGGCGGGTCGTTGTCGAAGCCGTCGGAGAGCACCACCAACAACGAAGGCCGCTGGCGAAGCGCGCGAATCAGCGGCGACGCGAGATCGGTCGACCCCTGCGGCACCACGTGGAGCGACGAGTCGGGCAGGTCCGGGTCCAGCGGCGGGGGATGGGTCCACTCGGCCCGATAGTCCTGGGCGGCCGCGCGCAGCAGGTAGTGCCCGGCCAGGGTCACCGCGAGCGGGCGACGACGCTTCTCGGACGAGCCCGACATCGAGTAGCTGTTGTCGAGCACCGCGGTCACCGAGCCCAGGGAAAAGCGCTGCTGCTGCACCACCCGCTGCGCCGCGCGGGTCAACGCCGCATGAAGCTCGGGGCCCCGAGTCCGACGCTCTTCGGCCGATCGCGTGACCACCCAGCTGCACAAGCGCGTCAGCGGCAAGGCATCGAGGTCGACCTCCACCTCCACGCCCTCGCGCGCCGTGCTCTGCTGCAGACGCAGGCGCTCTCGCTTGGTCATGCGCGGCTCGATGCCCTTCAAGAAGGTCACCCGATCGATGCCGTGCGTCCCGGCGAAGCCCTCCGCCACCGTATAGGGCAGCTCGTAGATCGCCCGCGTGTCGTAGTGCGCCCGGCGATAGGCGTCGAGCAGCGAGTGCTCGTAGGCCCAGCCCTTCTTTCGACCCTGCCGCTCGCCGAACAAGAAGCGCCCGAGCTCGGCGGGCAGCTTCATGTGGCAGTGCCGCACCGCGGCCCGCAGCGCCGTGCGGTACTTGACCGCGTCGAAGTTCAGGTCGCCACGCTCGCTCAGCCACTGCTTCACGATCGCCCGCGTGCGCCGATTGTTGACCCGGCGAGCCACCAGCGTGCGAAACAAGCGATAGGCCTGAGGCGGCGGCAAGCGTCGCAGCGCCGCCGAACACAGGCGCCCCTCTTCGCGCCACGCCTCGCCCGAGACCTCGCGGCTCGACGCCAGCAGGTTCACGATGACCTTGGCCGTGTTGTAGTGGTTGAGCCCTACCGCGAGCGAGCGGGCGTACAGCCGACGGTAGTTGCCGCGGATATACTCGTGCAGGAACTCGATGGAGATCGCCTGCCCGTCGGCACTGCCGTAGAACTCGCGCTGCCCCGTGCTCGAGAACGCCGCGTTGACGAACGTGACCAGGTCCTCGCGCTCGACTCGAGAGGCCGCGCGCGCCGAGCCGCCCTTGGGCAGTCGGTCGTGATCGGGTACTTGGGTGCGAGGCGGGCTCTGGGTCGTCATCGGAAGTCACCGAAGGGGTGGCTCGACGACGATTCGAGCACGAGTTGGAAGAAGCGCCGGCCGGGGCGAGAAAGCGCGGATCACGTCAACGCGTCCAATCGAGTTCGGAAATCCGCACCGAAGTCCCGCAGCCGACCTCTTTGGCTTAACACGCCTACCGATGCGAGGCCAGCCAGGTCGCCCACTTTTCATAGTCGTCGACCGCCCACTCCTGCTCACTCGCCCAGAACATCGCCCCCCACACCCGGGCGCGGATCGTGGCGTCCTCGCCCCGCAGCGCCCCCATGACGATCGCCTCCCAGGCCTCGCGATCGGCGATGACCTCCTGACGAATGCGTCGGTACTTGTCGAGGTCCTCCTCGCCCACGCCCATGCCTTCGTCGGAGATCAGCATCTGCAGTGCCACCAACACGGCGTGCTGACGCTCCCACCACACCGTCGACTCGGTCATCTCGCGCAGGGCCGCGGCGTCGGCAAAGGGGTTGGCGCTCTCTCGCTCGGGGATGCCGAAGTGGTAGATCTCGCCGCTCATCGCCTCGGACACGGAGCGCTTGGCATCCATGGTCACCGTGCCGGTTTGGCGATCCCAGGTGAAGTACCAGAAGCGACCGGGGCAGCCCGACGGGCAGTCGTCGCCCTCGCCGTACTCGAACACGACATGGGTGACCTCGGGTCGCTGCACGAGATAGGGCCGAGTCCCGCCGTCCATGGTGGGCATGTCCATCGCGGAGAAGGCCTTGTCCACGCCCTCGACCTCGAGCAACGCTTCGACCAGGTTCTCGTGGTCGAACTGCCCTTCGAAGTGCGCGGTGAGGCCCAAGAACGTGCTGACCTCGGTGTGGTGAACACCCAGCCGCTCGAGCGCCTGGTCGAGCGGCGCGTAGCCGAGCGGCTCGGGCAGGGCGGCACCGCGGCACTTCATCTGCTCCTCGAAATCCGAGGACTCGCCGATGGGCAGCCCCGTCGCCGCGACCGCCTGCGGAGAGAGCTGGAGCTCGATCTCCGGGTAGTGCGCGGCCATGATCGCGAAGGAGCGGAAGTCGATCTCGGGCTCGAGCTGGTGAATCTGCTCGACCGCTTTCAGGGCCCCGGCCATCGCCTCGTCGGAGATGCGGATGTCCTCGGAGAGCCCCTGCAACATATAGAGCGCGGTGCGTTCCTCGATGAAGGGCTTGCGCGTAAGCGTGCTGGGCAGCTCCGAGGCCTGAGCGTGCCGGACCGGGCTCCCGCACTCTTCAGCCCTTCGCGGGGACGAATGCGCGCAGGCGATTCCCATCGCACCGAGCACCAGGACATGAACAAGGCCGCGTGATTGCATCATGTCCGGGCTCGCTGGGACCGCATACCTAGCAGTACCAGATCCGCCCGGCCGTGCAACCGCCGCGGCCCCTTGCCGAGCGACTTCAGAACTCGTCGGCGATGCTGATGAAGCGCAGGTTGTTCGAGACCGCCTTGCCGATCTTGAACGAGCCGCCGTCGATGAAGCTGTTCGTATCGCGGAAGGCGTCGTTATAGATGGCCGTCCACATCAGACCGCGGGGCTTGCCGTCACGGCGACCGGGGACGTCGGTGCCCGAGGTGAGCTTGATGCTGCCGCCCTGCGTCCCCATCCACGTTCCCAGCGACGACCAATACGCTCGAAAGGCATCGACACTCGGCTCACCGAGCACCTCTCTCACCCGGAGCTCGGTCGGATCGTCGAGCAATTCATCCAGTTGTGCTTCCGACATCACCGCGAACCTCACGAGTTCGATCCGCATCCGCTCCGCGAGCTGTTGATCTGAGAACGACATTGCCCCGGCGTACGCGGCACGCCGCGATCCGTTACGAACATTTCGAGGGTGACGACACGCGAATCCGAGCAACCGGAGGCCCGCGCTCATGGCCCTAGAACTGCTCTAAACCCGCGAATTCGACCAGTCGTCGGTTTTCGGTGGTCCACTGGGGCTCGAGATGACTCCAACAACTGGCAGAGGTCCGTCGCATTGACGACGAGTCAATCAACTCGCCCGCGATAAACCCCACGACCGCCGTCTCCGCCGTCCGCGGTCGCGAACACGATGTCACCATCGAAGGGGTCGCCCGCGTTGAGCCGCGGCGATTGTCGGTACGCATTCCAGTCGAGCGTCTGCCAGCTGCCCGTGGCCGGATCGATGAGCCGTAGCGCGCCGTGCTCGGTCGAGTCCTCGTTGGCGATGGTCAAGATCCGCTCGTCGGCCAGCCACCGTCGACTGGTGTGCACCCGATCGGCGACGCGCTCGACTTCGCCGCCATCGAAGGGCACGAAGCTCAGGCTGCCCTCGTTCGCCACGGGCACGTCGTCGGTCTCGAAGATCTCCACGCCGGAGCCACGGCGCGACACCGTGCCCTGATGGCGAGCGAAGACCCGCGGGGACTCGCCCGGCACCCAGCGCAGCTCCTCGGTCTCGCCGTCGACCCGCCGGGCCAGCCACAGCTCGCCATCATCGAGCAGACCGCGAATGTCGGTCCGGGCCGGCGTGTCGATCCGAGCCCCGCCCTCGAGCCAGAACAGCAGCGGCCCCTGGTCGTCGTCGCGCACGAGCAGGTAGTCGCCCAGGTACGGGTTGGCCGTCCACTCGAGATGCGTATTGAGCAGGTGCGTGTCCGTGTGGTCTTCGCGATCGTGCAAGAAGACGGGGCCGACCGGCGTGTCGGGTTCACCCTCGGCGGGGTCGAGCGCCTGCCATACGAGCCAGCGACCGTCCCCCGAGGCCCGAAACTCGCGGACCCCGGTCAGCTCGGTGGTCACCTCACCGCCGTCGAGGTCGACGTGCTGCACCTCGCCCGCTTCGGTCAGCACGAGTGCCTCGCCGCCCTTGGCCCACAGCGAGGACGTCCAGTTCGATCCCGGGCCGTAGAAGGTGTTGCGGGCGGTTCGAACGCCAGAGGCGAGGACCTCGGGCGTGTCCGCCGGATCGGCCGGGTCTCGCAGCAGCACCAGGTCCCCAAAATCGCGATCGACGTCGGCCTCGACCGTCACCAACCCGACATCCGTGGTTCGCAGCGGACACCAACCCCCGAAGATCTCCCGTGGCGCCTGCGCCCCGCTCGGGTCGATGACCCACGCTCCGTGCCCGCCATCGCTGCAGGCCACGTCGACGGCACCGAAACGGCTGGTCAGCGTGAGCCCGCGAGCCACGACCAGGGGCCGCTCCCCGCAAGGGTCGATGGCGTGGATCCGCAGCTCGAGGGTGGGCGGCAAGCTGGACAGCGGCAGGGCCGGGTCGACGACGAACGTGCTCACCAACACGCGCTCGGGGTCGGCCCCGCGATCGACGCGATAGGCGTGCTCACCCGCTTCCAGTGGCAGTAACCGATGCGGTCCATCGGTGCCGCAAACCGCGGACCAGGTGGCGAGCGGGGGCTCGTCGACGACCATCGGATCGACCGCATCGTCGCGACACCCAGCCCCAATGAGGGTCATGCCGAGCGCGAAACGTCGAATCACGCGTCCAGCATAGCAGCCGAGCGAACCACGCCAGTGGGGGCCCGTAGCCCGCGGCCGGTGCTGGGCGCCCCCACCCTCGACGGTCTTGCTCGGCCGCGCTAGCTTGGCACCCATGGCTTATCGTTTGGATGGATTGAAGATGAAGATCGTCGCCGGGCTGGGCCTGTCGCCGCTGCTGCTGACAGGCACGTCGGGGTGCGTCTCGCGTTCGGTCGATGGTCCCGACGACGACATGGGCGGGGACGGCAGCAGCGGCATGGCGGAGACGTCGGGGTCCTCGGCCACGACCGCGATGTCGACCACGTCTCCCGTCACCACCCTGCCCCCCAGCGACGAGGGCACCACCTCGGTGCCGCCCGAGCAGATGTGCTTCCCCTCCGACGACTGGCTCGAGTGGGAGATCTGGTGGGGCGTCGATGCCAACGGCGACTGCGTGTGCGATCAAGAGTGCCAAATGGTCGTGCAGTCGCAGTGGGACGAGGAGAACTGCTGCGGCAGCTGCTGGTACACCTTTGGCGAAGTGCTCTGCTCCGAGCCGCTCGCCGGCCAGTGCCACTTCATCGTCACCATGTACGAGGAGGGCTGCGGCAAGGGCCGGCCGCTCATCGTGAACGACGAAGCCCGGGTCGCATGCGTGACCGAGCGCGACGACTGGCAGCGCGGCGACATGCCGCGGGTGGACGGTCTGTCCCCGAGGCAGCGCCGAGAGCTCGCCGCGTACTGGACCGATGCGGCACTCGCCGAGCATGCCTCGGTGGCCTCGTTCGCTCGCTTCATGCTCGACCTGTCTGCCCTCGGGGCTCCGCCCGAGCTGCTCGCGGACACCAGCGCCGCCATGCACGACGAGATTCGCCACGCCCAGGTCGCCTTTGCCCTCGCGTCGGGTTACGGCGGCACGGCGGTGGGCCCCGGGCCCCTGCCCATGCACGGCCTGAACGCGGGGCAGAGCGCCGAGTCCATCGTGCGGGCCGCGGTGCGCGAGGGGTGCGTCGAAGAGACGCTCGCCGCGGCCGAAGCCGAGCTCGCCGCCCATCGTGCAACCGAGCCCACCGTCAAAGCTGCGCTCACGGCCATCGCCGAGGACGAGGCGCGCCATGCCGTGCTCGCGTGGCGCTTCGTGGACTGGGCAGTGCAGCAAGACCGCTCGCTGGCAGCGGCGGTGCGTGACGAATTCGATCGCGCCATCGCGGCGGCACAGCGTGCCTCCGTCGCCCCCAGCACCGACCTCGAGCCCACCGTGGCCGCCGCCCATGGCGTCCTGTCGGCGGACGCTCGCCACACGCTGCGCGCCCGGTGCCTGCGGGGCACGGTCGCCGTGTGTGCGAAGGCGATGCTCGTCGACCGTACCGACGTCGAGTCGGCGTCGACGCTCGCGTAGAGCGAGGCGGAGACCCCCGTGCAGCGGTACGGACCCTTCATCTTGTTCGTACCGCGGCATGGGTCTACGTTGGCCTCGCGATGAATCGACGCTCGCGGTATTCGACTCTGGGTTGGGCCTTGGTACTCGCGAGCTGCGGCGGCAGCGAAACCGAGCCCGCCGATGCGGCAGGAAGCAGCGGGTCCTCGCTCGCCAGCTCCGATGGCTCCGCCGACGCAGCATCTTCGGGTGACGGCAGCGACGGCCCCACCGATCCCACCGACCCCGGGTCCACGAGCAGCGCGGACTCCAGCAGCGACGACGGCCCGCCGGGTGATTGCGAGGCCGAGGGTTTTCACGTCGACGGCGGTACGCTCTACGACGACCACTGCAACCCGTTCGTCTTTCGCGGGCTCAACTACCCCTACGCGTGGTTTGCCTGGCGTGACGACACCGAGCAGCAATTCGCCGATATCGCGGCCGCAGGGGCCAATACGATGCGGATCGTGCTGGCCAACGGCGAGCAGTGGGAGCGCATCGACGGACGGCAGCTGACCCAGGTCATCGACTGGGCGAAGAGCCAGCGACTGGTCGTCGTGCTCGAGATCCACGACGCCACGGGATGGTCGGAGCAGGCCAGCGCGGCCGATCCTCAGACCGCGGTCGACTACTGGCTCAGCCCCGACATCCGCTCCGCGATCGATGGCAACGAAGCGTTCGTGATCATCAACATCGCCAACGAGCCGCTCGGCAACGACACCACCGATCAGTGGGTGCCCTTCCACTCGGGGGCGATCGCCGAGCTTCGTCGGGCCGGCCTGCGACACACGCTCATCGTGGACGCGCCCAACTGGGGTCAGGACTGGAGCGGCACCATGCGCGACGGCGTGGCGGCGCAGCAGATCTTCGACGCCGACCCCGATGGCAACGTCGTGTTCTCCGTGCACATGTACGACGTGTACGGCACGGAGCCGAGCGTGCAGAGTTACTTCGACGAGTTCCTCGCCTCGGGCCTGCCGCTCATCGTCGGCGAGTTCGCGGCCGACCACGGGCCGAAGAACCCGGTGGCGGCCGAAGCGATCATGGCCGCGAGCGAAGCGGCGTCGGTCGGCTACCTGGGGTGGTCGTGGTCGGGCAACTCGGCCGAGCTGGCGTCGCTGGACATCGTCGTCGATTTCTCCGGGGCCAACCTCTCGCCCTGGGGCGAGATGCTGGTCAACGGTCCCAACGGGCTGCAAGCCACCGCGCAGACCTGCAGCTGCTACGAATAGGCGCGCATCCGCTGCCCCCGAGATAGCGAGGGCAGCCGATGCGCGCTGGAGGGTGGTGGAGGCAGGGGAGTACTGCCCCACCGATCAGTTGACGGTCGTCTCGGGGGGGCCGTCGCCCTCGGGCTCGAACTCAGGATCGAGCACCATGATGAACTTGTCGAACTCGAGGCCGTCCTCGCGCATGCCGAACGCGATGGTGTGCACGCCCGGTGTGTCGATCTGCAGCCAGATGTTGGCGTCGCGACGGCTGACGCCGTTGGCCGCCGACACGCCCGTGTGCTGAGAGCCGCCGCGGCGATTTTGCGTCCAGCCCCACCCGCCGGGGAACTGCATGCGCATGCTGCTGGGATCGATGAGGTCGTTCTCCGGCCACTCGCCGTCGAGCCCCACGTGGATCCCGTTGGCGGCCGGCCCCTGCCCTCGCGCCCGCGCCCAGACGTAGTAGCGACCGGTCTGCGTGAAGTTCACGCGGTACTCGAGCCGCGGCGCCTGGCTTTGGTTGTTGACCACGCCGAGGTTGCCCGTGTTCTGCTCGTGATCGGTCCGGCGACGATCGGGCAGCGGCTCGACATAGGCCCCGCCCGCCGCTTCGGCCGGATCGATGTCGTCGCCGTCACAGGTCGGGTACTGGTTGCACTCGGGTCGATTGTCGTTGGTGCACGGCGTGTCGGTGACGCAGGTGACCTCGGGGTCGTCCACGCCATCTCGGAAGGTGTACCAGTACGCCTGCGTGAACTCGTTGTTGAGCTCGACGTAGTAGTGCTCGGCCTCCACCGACACGAGGCCGTCGACCTCTTCGAACTCCCAGTCCACCATGGGGCCGCCGGTCGAGCCGGTCTCGTCGCTGCCCGGTCCGGTGGTCTCGCTGCCGTCGTCGGACTCGTCGGAAGGATCGAAGGTCGTCGCCCCATCGCTCGTCTCGCCGGGCGTCGGGGTGGCATCATCGGTGGTCGCAACGGGCTCGTCGCCCGACGTGGATGCCATGCCCGAGCCGAAGCTCGGCGTGTCGGAGCTGCCTTCCGTGCCGACATCGCCACAGCCGGCGACGGCCAACAGAGTCACGAGGGTCGAGCTCGCGAGCAACGAGCGCGAAGCGAAGGTGGGTGTGGCTGAATCAAACATTGCGGAATCCCGTGATCTCGGTTGGTTGGTAGTCGGGCCATCGCTCGGGAATCCCCGAGTCCACGCCGTAGGCCGCCAGGGCCTGGTGATAGACGTCGGAGGGGATCAGCGGCTGGTCGTACCAGCCCGCGTTGAAGCGGTCGCCGCCGCCGAGCACGGCGTGGAAGGTGTCGGCCGGGTCGTGGTTTTCTCCGTACTCGGTCCCGAACAACACCAGGCTGTTGTCGAGCACCGTGCGCCCGTTGAGCTCGACGATCGCGTCCATCGCCCGCAGCGTCTCGGCCACCAGACCGATGGAAAAGTGCTGATAGCGGCGGATGTGCTCGGGTCGATAGTCGTGGAAGATCCGGTCGTGCGGGGTGCCGTCGCCCAGCACTTGCTCGAAGTCGAGGCTGCCGCCCAGGGCGTCGTAGACCCCGCTGAAGCGAATGTGACCGCCTCCGCCCACGCTGAGCAGGCTGCCGAAGCGCACCGCGTCGCACGAGATGCCCAGGGCGAGGATCTCCCCGATGAGGGTCATCGCCTCGCGTGCGACCTGCCAGGCAATCTGGGGCGCGCCGGGTCCGGTCGCTCCGTTGGCCGCGTCGTAGAACGAGTACCCGTCGGGGTCGTTGATGTCCCCCGCCTCGGGCGGGTCGCACACCAAGGGAATGTCGGGCTCTTCGTCGTTCGGCGCGAGCTGCGTCTCGACGTCGCGAATCGCCGACAGGTGGTTGTCGATCTTCGCCTTCGAGGCGGCCCCCAGCGGCGAGGCATCCGAGGTCAGGTGTTGGTACTGGTCGAGCACGCTGTCCAGCACGCTGCGATGCACATGGTTGCGAACCAGCTGATCGGGGTCCGGCTCGCCGCCGCTGCCCGGATCGGGGGGCTCGAACATCCCGAAGAGCAGGTCGAAGATCCGCGACGGACGTCGCTCGGGTCGCTGCCCTGGGCTGCCGTCCTCGTTCCAGTGGCGCGTGAACTGAGACACCGCGCCCGTGCGCGACCAGATGCCGGCCGAGATCTCGGGCACGGCCACGTTGGGCACCCCCGAGGGATGGAGCGCGCGCTTCATCACCTGCTCCATGCTCGGGCCGCCCGCCTGGTAGTTGCCGCCGTCGCCTTGCTGCGGCACCCCGGTGAAGGTCGCCGCCGACGTGCTGAAGTGCGGCGTCCCGCTCGCGCTCAGCGGCCCCCCGTCGACGCGGGTGAACATCGCCGCCTTGTCGGCAAAGGGCGCGAGCGGCTGCAGCGGGCCCTCGAACTGCTCGAGCTGCATGGCGCGGGCGATCCCCAGGCCAAAGGACATGGTGAAGAGCCGACACGGGGTGCCGTCGTCGGCCTCGGCGCGTGCGCTCGGCATGAACTCCTCGAGGAAGGGCAAGCCGATCGCGATGCTCCCCGCGCCGCGCAGCAAGTGTCGTCGAGTGAAGGTACGGGTCATCGTGCTCACTCCGCGGGCGCGCTGCGCTTGAAGGTCAGTTGACGGTTTTCGGCCACCGACATCGCCAGGCCATCGAAGGTCTCCTCGGCGGCCACGAAGTCGTCGGCGGCTTGCTCGATGGAGCCCACCGCGGCCGAGGCCCGTGCCCCCGAGGCGTACTCCATCATGTTCTCCACCAGGCAGCGGCGGATCTGGTCCTGTCCCGCCAGCTGCCCGAGCATGTCGGCAGCGGAGGCAAAGGAAAGCTCGGGGCGGTCATCGAACGCGGGCAGCGTGCCGTTGGAGTACAGCGAGCGCCCCTCGGCATCGACCGTGGTGTAGCGCCCCAGCAGATCGAAGCGCTCGAAGCCATACGCGATGGGCTCGAAGAGCGTGTGGCACGAGGTGCACTGCGGCTCGATGTTCATGCGGAACTCGCTGGCCTCCCGCGGGGTCATCGATTCCGTCTGCTGCGCCGTGTCCATGATCTGCTCGGCCACGTCGTCCGGCGGCGGCGTGAGGTGCTGACACAAGACGCGCTCGGTCATGAACACACCGCGTCCCACGAACGAGGTCGTGCCCAGCGCTGCCAAGAACCCGGGATGGGTCAGCACACCGCCGCGGGCCTGGAGCGTCGACGAGTCGTAGAGGCTCAGCCCCGGCTGCGGGTTCGCGACGCCAGCCAGCTCGGCGACGGCGGGGGTCATCATCAGCTCGCGCCCGTCGAAGAGCGCGGCCAGGGACTGGTCGTCAGCCGAGATGTGCTCGAAAGTCGCCATCAAGCTACTGACGAGCTGGTCGGCCACCTCGGGCTCGGCCGCGACCAGGCTGGCGATGGAGACCAAGGAGTAGTCCGCCCAGAACACCTCCCGGCTACGAGCGAAGCGGGGGTCGGCGATCATGCGCTCGACCTGCGCCTCGATCCCGGTGGCATCGACGGCCCCTTCACCGCCCGCTTGGGCGGCGAACTCGAGCAGCTCGAGATCGGGTGCCGACTGCCACAGGAAGTAGGAAAGACGACTGGCCAGCTCGTAGCCCGTCACCAGCCGAATCTCGTCCGGCGTGCCGTCCGTCTCGACCTCGAGGCGATACAGGAACTGCGGCGACTGCAACATCGCCTGCACGATGCCCGTGACCACATCCTCTTCGGTGGTGCCCGGCTCGGCCGCGATGGTCTCGGCCAGCTCGTCGTAGTCCGCCACTTCGTCGTCCTGCAGCGGGCGACGAGCCAGGCGCAGGCCGAGCCCTCGAATGAAGCTCTCGCGACACGAGGGGTCGGCCATGCCGACGCAGCCGCCGTGGATCTCGGTGAGCCCGTCGGCGTCGAGACGCTCGGTCACCGAGCGCGCCACGAAGGCGTAGGCGAGCACGTACTGCGTGTTGAAGAACTGCGACGCGACCGCGGTGGAGTAGGCCCCCTCGATGGGGATGTCCCGCGGCAGCTGCTCGCGCTCCTCGTCGGTCAGCTCGACACCGAGCACATCGAGCACCGAGTACTCGTATTGCGTCTCCGTCAGCCTTCCCACCAAGGGTGGCGGCACGCTGTGCGGGTTGACGTCCTCGGGCACGCCATCGTCGTCACCGTCCGTCTCGCCGCCCGTGGCCGTGTCCGTACCGCCGTCGTCCGCCGTCATGGCGGGCGAGCCCGAATAACAGCCGACCAGGCCAGCGATCGCAGCAATTGCCACGCGCCGCGTTCTTCGCCGAAGCTTCACGTCTTGCCCCCTCCCGAGCACCAACCGGAGCCACCACGACGGCGGCCCGCATGTACGAGGAGGTATTCCTCCCGCGGCCCCGGACTCGTCACTCGAACGACAAAGTAATTGTCGTTCGCATCCATGCCGCAGCGTCATGCGGTGCTCCAGGCACCGGAACAGCCGCGACCCCGCGTCCGTGTCGCTCGACTCGAAGCTCGAGAGCCCTCGGGCCAACCGACGTGGATCTCGGTCGGTGGGCAGATTCCGATCGCCGAGGCCGAGCCGCTCTGCGCGTGCTGATCCTCGGCGAGTTGCTTCCGACTCGACGAACGACTACGGCGTGGCGGGAGCCACTGCGACGGGGCAGGCCTTCTCGAGCTCGGCTCTTCGTGCACCTCGCCGGGTCGACAGCAGCGTGCGCGCCGCGTCGATCCGCCCGGCACCGCACAGCGCCTTGAGCTTCAGCAACACGCGCTCCTCACCGAAGACACTGCCGGGATACTTTGTCTGGTGCTCTCGCAGCTGCCCGAGCGCCTGACTGTAGCGACCCCCGGCCAAGCTCTGGCGGGCGGACTGCAGCAGCGCCATCTCGGCGCGCAGATCTCCGGTCGATGTCGACGGCACGTCCTTGCGTCGCTTGTGCCCCCGCGAGGTCGAGCGGCGTCGACGGGGCCGCGCATCGGTGGCGGGCTCGGGCGCAGCTTCGGTGTCGGCCTCGGGTGTGATCGACTCGGCCTCGTCCTCCGCCTCGGGACTCGAGGCCGTGGTGCGGCCCCCGGCGGAGTACGCCTCGCCGCCCACTTCGGCCGAAGCACGAGCGTAGCCCGCTTGGATCGGCTCTTTCGCGGGCACGATGGAAGACATCGGGGTGAAGGTCGACGCCATCCACAGCATGAGACCCGCCGCGAGTGCGCCCCCGAGGCCGATGGCCAGCCACAGTCGCCGGCCCCCCGCCGCTTCGTCGGACGGCGGTGCTTCGCCGATGCGCGGCGGTGCATCGCGCTCGACGGAGGCCTGCAGCTGCTCCCAGACCGAGGCGCGCTCCGAGGCGGGGACCTCGGCCCCGCTCGTCAGCTCGTCGAGCAACCGTCGGGCACTGGGTTGGAGCTCACTCACCATGGCGCTTCACCTCCGCGCGGTAGCGAGCGGCAAAGCGCTCGAACTTCTTCCGGGCCAGTCGCAGCCGCGAGTACACGGTGTTGGTCTTGGCTCCCACTGCGACCGCGACGTCGGGTGCCGCGACGCCCTCGACGTCGTGCAGCACGAACACGGCTCGTTGCTCCTCGGGCAGCCCGGCCAGGAACGTCTGCAGCAGAGCGTGAGCCTGGCTCTGCTGCAGCACCGTCTCCGCCGTGGCGACCGGCGCCTGGGGGGAGGGCACCGCCTGGAGTCGACGCTCGCGATGCACCCCAGTCCTGGCCCGCGCCACCACGTTGCGGGTAATGCCGAACAACCAGTTGCGGATCTTCCGCTCGCGATCGAAGTCGTGCCGTCGTCGATACGCGATCAGGAACACGTCGTGCACGATGTCGCCGACATCCTGCGGAGGTGCGCCCATGTGTTTGGCGATGCGCCATACGAAATCGACGTGTTCCTGATACAGCGCCGCCAGGTCGGTGGGGTCGACCTCGCCCGTGGCCCCGCCCGGGAGGCATCGGAGCTCTTTTGGCGACACGACCCATATTCATGCGAACGGGTCGATTCCGTCACTCCAAACCCGCTCGAATTCACGTTTTTTTGGGGTCTACGACCCCCTGGAGGGCCCTAGGAGCCGGTTTTGCGCCGATCGCTCGCCCCGATCGCCCCCATCCGCACCCGCAGGTAGCCGCCCGCGCGAAACTCGGCGGCGCCCGATCGATAGATCTCCGCCACCGGTTCGGGGTCGGCGACGAAGCGATGCTCGATGAAGGGCACCATCCCGTCCACGAATACGCCGAGCCCCACCGGGCCCGCGATGGTGACCTCCACCGCGCCCCGCAGCCCGGCCGCCGCCCACAGCCGCTGCTCGCGTCGGGTGCTGGGCAAGCCCTGCCCGCGCGCGTCGATCGACCCCAGCTCGAGTACCCCGCACATCGGAAACGCGAACCGCTTCACCGCCTTGTAGGCGCAGCCCCGCAGGGCGCCGCGGAACACCTGAACCTGCATCGAGACGTCGTCGTTGGGGGGCGCGGCGACGATCTGCTGCGGGAGATCGAAGGCGCCACCGAGCTCCACCCGCCACGCCGACCCGGCAAGGCCGAGGGTGGCCTCCACCGCGGCCCCCGTTGGCCAGGCCCCGCGTCGGACCCCGCCCGCCAGCGCACCGTAGATCCACGCCCGCGCCTGGGCTGGCTCTGGCTTCGGCTCCGGCTCCGGCTCCGGTTCGGGCTCGGGCTCCGGCTCGGCCGTTGTCTCCTCCACCGCGCCGAAGTTGGGATCGAGCGCCACCGCGATGATGAAGGCCGTGCTCTCGACCAAGGCTTGGCAACGATCGGCGCCGATGGTCCGGCGTTGTACCGAGCCGCCGCGCCCAAGCTCCAGCTCGAGCCGCCAGCCCCCCGCGTCGCTGCCCGTCACCTCCCCGCGTACCACCAGCGGCACCGCGGGCGACGTGGCCTCGGGCGACCGCATGCTCGCCACCGTTCGTTGCAGCACGTCCACGCCCGGGCATCCCGCGGGCGCGTCCCACTGCACCGTGTACGCGGGGGACTCCTCGGCGGCGGGGCTCGCCAGCGCCAGGGCGGCCGCAGTGATCAAGGAGAGCATGCGAAGGATCGAACCCGGCTCACTGCAGCTCGAAGGTGACCTCGGCGAGCGGGCCCGGTTCACCCATCCCGTTGTCCATGGGGTAGGGCTGCGCGCCCACGGTGTGCTCACCCACGGTCAGCATCCACGGCGCCAGGTCGGCCTCGATGTTGCCCCCGAGCGTGAACGGCACGATGTTCTCGGTGCGGATCTCCATACCATCGACGTAGAACACCACGCTCCCGACCTCGGGGCCCGACGCCTCGGCGGCCAGGCTCAGCGCTGCACCGCCGTAGTTGGCGGGATCGACCATGTCCCCGTCGACGAGCGGCCCGAGCAATACGTCGGTGTCGGCGTTGGCGAGGCGGAACCCGACGATCTCGAGGAAGGGCTCCCCCGTGCTCGAGCTGCTCGAGCTGCTCGAGCCGGTCTCGGACTCGCTGCCCGAGTCGGTGCTCGAGCCACTGGTGGTCCCGCTCGTGGTGCTCGTCTCCGCCCCCGTGTCGTCATCGACCGATCCGCTGGTCGCCGACATCCCGGGGGGAAGCGAGGGCAGCCCCGTCGTCTCGTCGATGCTCGTGGTGATGCTCGGCGGAAGGCCCGTCGTCGAGCCCCCGCCGCCGCCCCCGTCCCCGCGCTCGCCCAGCGAGGTGGAGATCGAGCAGGCCATGAGCCCCGCCGCGGCCACGAGCACGCCCGGTGGTCCGTGACCACGAGCAGGGCGCCGCCGTGCGAGCAGAGAACTCATGGCCACGCATCCTACCGGACTGCGATGCCCGACACCCGCGAGACGTTGCGCGCGCTAAAGAGGTTTGATGGGGCGCAACGCCACAAAAGTACGTCGCCAATTCGGTGCGGCGGCGTACCCCGATGAGGGACGCCATGGGGAAACGGCGAGCGGCGCCGACCGCCGAGGCGCTATGCTGAGCGCCGCCCATGAGCTTCGCTCGCCGCTCGTTTCGCTCCCCCTGGTCATGGCTCCCCGTGCTGGGACTCGCGCTCGCGTGTCAGCCCGTCATCCGCACCTCGAGCCCGTCCAGCTCTGGTGCACCACCTCCGGCCCGACCGACGACCACGCCCGCTCCGACCCCCGCGGCCCGACCCGCCCCCGTCAACCCGATGGTGGAGCTGGCCTCGGGCTCGCTGCACACCTGCGGGCGCCGCAAGACGGGCGACGTGTTGTGCTGGGGTCGCAACGACTACGGGCAGCTCGGCGATGGTCGTCGTCGCGACTCGGTCCGCCTGGTGAAGGCCGGCAGCCTCACCGATGCCACGCAGCTGGCCGCGGGCCACGACTTCACCTGTGCGCTGCGCAAGGGCGGCAGCGTGGTGTGCTGGGGCAACAACTTCGACGGCCAGCTCGGCGACGGGCGAGGCGCTCGCTCGGGCGCCATGAGCCTGCGACCGACTCGCGTGGGCGGCCTGGGCGAGGCGGTACAGATCAGCGCGGGCCAGTACCACGCGTGTGCGCTCGAGCGCGGCGGCACGGTCAAGTGCTGGGGCAGCAGCGAGAACGGACAGATGGGCGACGACTCGGCGCGGGCCTTCGCCCGACCGATGGCCATCGAGCGCCTGGGCCCCGTGTCGCAGGTCGCCTCGGGGTGGTCGCACGTGTGCGCGCTGGAGAAGGCCGGCCAGGTGAAGTGCTGGGGCCGCAATACCGAGGGGCAGCTCGGCGACGGCAAATCGGGCAGCCGGATCAAGCCGGTCGTGGTGACCGGCATCAAGACCGGCGTCGAGCTCGTGTCCGGGCACAACCACACCTGCGCCCGCACCCGCGACGGCGGCCTGTGGTGCTGGGGCGACAACTCGGCGGGACAGCTGGGCGCGGGCGCCCGGGGTGAGCCCAAGGCCTATACCCCCGTGCGCATGCAAAACCTCGGTCGGGTGGTCGCGCTCGAAGGCGGCGCCCGGCATCACTGCGCGCGTCTCGACTCCGGGCGCGTCACCTGCTGGGGCAACAACGACGCGGGGCAGCTCGGCACTCGGGCCACGCCTCGCCCCTCACCGCCCACGACCCTGCGCGGCATCGAGGACGCCATCGACGTCGCCCTCGGTGAGCGACATACCTGCGTGTTGCGAAAGAGCGGCAACGTGTCGTGCTTCGGCGACGCCAAGGAGAGCGCCCTGGGCCCCTACGGCCCCAAGCGCTGAACTCGAGGCTCAGCGGCAGCTCGTCGCGTCTGCGGCGTGCGTCTGCAACACCGCGTGCAGCGAGGCTTCCATCAGCTGCTGGGCGTCGTCGCTCGGCAGGTCGATACCCACGTGGATATGCCCCGCCGCGAGCACGTCGGGGTAGGTCCGCGCGTAGGCTAGTCCGTGGAGCCCGAGGAATCCGCTGAGGTAGTTGCCGCTGGTGCCCGTCTCGTCGATCTCGACCGACGTCAGATCGAGGACCTCGGTCGCCGCGACGATGGCATCGACCGGCAGCTCGGTGGGCAGCACGTTGCCCGCCCGCCAGGTGCTGATCGCGTCCCATGAGCGCTCGTCGATGGAGTCGCGGGTGGGGTGTGTCTGGTCGCCGTAGCCGTCGGAGCTCCAGTCGAACGCGACGGACTCGCCTCCGCCGTGTCCGCCTTCGATCGCCTCGATCTCCCAGCCGATGCTCCCGCCCCGGCTGGTGGTGATGAGGATGGTCGGCTCGAGCTCGTCGACGATGCGCCAGAAATCCTCCGAGGTCGCCTGGTAGTCCACCTGCAGATCGAAGTCGCGAGAGCCGACGCGGCCCTCGGAGCCGAAGGGATCGTTGCTGGGGTCGCCGTCGGGCGGGAACTCGGGGAAGAACGCATGGACGTCGTAGCCGTAGCCGCCCCAGTTTTCCCCCGTCCAGACCCCGTGGTTCTGCTTCGGGTTCGTGCTCCACTGCCGCAGCATCTCGTTGGTCGGCGGCCAGTAGCCCATGAGCACGACGTTCTTCACGCAGGGTTCTTCGGCCACGCACGTGGCCTCGTAGTCGACGCAGCACGTGCCGGTCTCCTCGCATCCATCGTGGCACTCGCAGCCGCTGGGAGCGACGCCATCGCAGAACCCGACGCAGCTGGCGAGGTCTTCTTCGCCGCCGTCCTCCGGCTCGCCGCCGCCCGCTTCGTCCGCCTCGACGCACAGGGTTCGGTAGTCGGAACAACAATCACCCAGCAGGCTGCATTGCTCGTCGCACCAGCAGGCCTCGCTGCCCGAACCACCGCACGACCGGAAACAGCTCCCCGAGGCGTCGACGTCGGCGCCCGCGTCCTCCCGTTCGCCTTCGTCCGAGCCCTGGGCCACGCGCCCGTCGTCCTCCACCGCGCAACCGGCCAACAACGAGAGGGCAGCGCCCAGTACAACCATGGTCGATGCGTTCGCGATCTTCATGACGAGACGCGCGCCCGTCTCCCGCGGGGGCCGGGCGCTGCCAGGACTAGTGCCCCAGCGTCGACGGATCTATTCGGCCACGGGCCAATTGCTCGAATTGTGCCTCCAAAGGACCTCTCCGGGTACGAACTCAACCCCTTCGAGCGCCTCGACGCATGGATTCGTGACGGGCAGCGCAATCCGATCGCGGCCGAGCGAACTCTACGGGGACGTATGAACGCCCCTGCCCCCTCCCCCCGCCTCACCAGCGCACTCGCGGCGATCGGCTTGTCCGCCGCCCTCCCCTCCATCGCCGCGGCGGCCCCAGCCGACTACCGGGACTCCGTCGAGATGGAGACCGCCGTCGACCTGCTCGACGGCGCCGCGGGTGGGCGCATGAACGTGTTCACCGTCGGTCTCACCCCCGATGGCCACAAGACCCGCGCGGTGCAGCTGTCGGCCATCGACTCCGGCGGTGCACCCGATGCCGACTCGGGAGACAAGCCCGCGCTGCTGGTCGAGTGCGGCATGCATGCGCGCGAATGGGCGAGCCCGGAGAGCTGCCTGCTCTTTTTGCAAGGCTTCGCGCTGGCCGCGATCTTCAATCCCGCGCGGGTCGACGAGATCCTCGAGCATGCCGACATCTGGGTGCTCCCCATGGTCAACCCCGACGGCCGCGACATGGACGATACGGGCGGCGGCGACCCGACCAACTTCTGGACCAGCACCGCCCTGCACCCGGCGACCTCGTCGGACTCCAACGGCTGGCGAGACAACGCCCAGACCGTCAGCTGCCCCGCCGCGGTGGGCGGGCTCGGCGTCGGAATCGACCTCAATCGGGCATTTTCCAAGGGCTGGGATAGCGGCGAGACCGACTGCCTCAACAACAAGTTCCACGGCGAGTGGCCGTTCCAGGCCAAGGAAGCGAGCATCCTGCGTCGCTTCGTCAACAACCGCATGATCTCGATGTCACTGTCCGTGCACAGCTACTCGCCCTGCGTGGGCGCCCAAAACGGAGACCCCGGCGTGCCGCAGAACTTCCAGAGCATCTGGAACGGGCTCGTGGCCGACCCCAACATGCAGCTGAGCTACACCCCGGGCAGCTGCGAGGGCAAAGGCGTCGGTCAGTTCACGGGCTGGATGGCGCGCTCCTCCGATACCGGTTTTCAGCGGGACCACAGCACCGAGCGTGGCGCGGTGTCCATGCTGCTCGAGCTGCCGCCCAACGGGGCCAGTTACAACGACGCCACCACGCTGTCCCCGTATCGCGATGCCCACGGGGACGGCTCCAACCCCTTCCACCCCAGCAGCGCCGTGTACATGAACACGGTGGCGACGCCCTTTTTCCAGTCGCTCATGTACCTGGCCGAGCAGGCCCGGTCGCCGTGGTGTGCCATCGATCCGGCCACGCTCGCGCCCGATCCCTCGTGCACGGAGGACTTCGGCCTCACCGGCTCCAAGATCGCCACCTGCGAGGACTGCATCGGCAAGATGATGTTCCGGGACATCGGCGGCCAGACCATCGAGCGCATGAGAGCGGGCGATCGCAGCGTGGTCTATCGCGTGCAGAACTTCGACTCGAGCACCGCGGGCACCGTGCAGGTCACCGTCGTGATTTCCTCGCGACCGGCCGGCAGCGGCACCTATAGCACCGACCTCGTCGACACCCAGGTCTTCAGCCTCGCCTCGCAAGAGGGCGACACGGGCACGGTGCCGTTTTCGTTCACCGCGGGCCGCGACTACATGGTCTCGATCAACACCTGGGCGCTCTCCTTCCCGGGCTCGGACGACACGAACCCGGACAACGGACACCACCTGTTCCGCTTCGAGACGTTCTGACGCGCGTGCGCCCGAGCGACGAGCTTTAGTACAGATGCACGCAGGCGCCGTCGTCGGTGCATCCCATGTCGCCAGGGCACTCGTCGTCGAAGGTGCACAGCAGCACACACCCGATCTGCTCGGCTCCGATCTCGAAGCCGCACACGGGTATCGCCGCCCCCGAGGGCGGCGGCGGGCACAGTGACGAGTCCGCACCGAACGGAGTGTTGCAGTCGGTGTGCACGCAGACCTCGAAGGTGCCCTGAAAGTCGGTGTAGCAGCTGCCGTCGCAGGTCTCGTCACAGAGGCCGTAGGCGCGGTTGCTCAGGCAGACCTGGAACTCGGTGTTGCAGACCATCCCCGTGGGACACGGGTTGCCGCCCGAGCAATCGATGGAGCAGCCCTCGCCCTCGTCGCAGAACAAGGTGAAGACGTCGTTGCCGGGGATCTGGCAATCGCAATCGTCGGTGCAGCCCGCCTGCACGCAGATCTCCTGAGGGAAAGACACGGGGCCCATCTCCGCCTCCTGAATGCAAGACATGTTGTCGGCGGGCAGACACTGCGGGTCATCGCAGCTGGGCACGAAGGGCGGGCCGTCGGGCGGCACGCAGCCCACGGAATCCGAGGACTCGCCGATGCCCGTCTCTTCCACGCCCGCGCTCTCGTCCGCCGTGACCCCGTCGTCGGTCGAGGGCGGCGTGGTGGTCGTCCCCTCGCCATTGCCCGTGGTCGAGTTCCCGCTGGTGTTCGGGTTGGTGGTGGTCGATGGCGTCGGACCGGAGGTACTGACCGCCGACGTCCCCGAGGTGGCGCCCGTGTCCCCGGAGGCAGCGACGGCGCCGCTTTCGTACGCGGGGTTGAGCCGCTGACATGCGACCAGCGTCAGTCCGCAGAGCAGGACGAGAAGCGGCGACTTCACGATGAAAACCTCGCGGGTAGACAAGCCATGCAAACGATGCCTCTACGATACATCGGCATTGCACGCATGGGGACGAGTTCGAGGGCGTCCTGCGGTGGCTCGGCGAACGAGGCTCGAGCCCCGTGTCGTACACCAGGGCCGTTCGCGGCACGACATGTGCGATGATGGGTTCATGGCGCGTACGTGGGGATGGATGGCATTGACGATGGCGCTGGGGTGCGGCCCCACGATCAGCGTCACCACCGAGGGCTCCGGGTCGGCCTCGACAGACGCCCCGTCGACGCGCGGGTCGCCCGGGCGGTGGCACGTGCTCCCATGGGCCTCGAGCACGTGGGCATCTGCGTGGACTGACCTCCCGATTCGATTAACAATGCGTCCGTGCCGGACTACGACGTCTGTGTGATTGGCGCAGGGCCCGCGGGCTTTGCCGCGGCGATGCGTCTTTGGGACTTCGGGAAGCGCGTCTGCTTGATCGAGCGCAGTCGGGTGGGCGGCGCAGGGGTGCACAACGGAGCCCTGTCTTCGAAGACGCTGTGGGAGCTTTCGTGCGACTACCGTCGGGCTCGACGACGCGACCGCGGCTACGTGGCCACCGACCTGCAGGTGCACTTCGAGGCGGTCATGCAGGTCGTGGAAGAGGCGACCGGCACCAAAGAAGAGCAGATCCAACGGCAGCTTCGCGAGCTCGCCAAGCCGCGCCCCGACGCGCCGGGCTCGATCACCTCGGTGCGCGGCACCGCGAAGTTCCTCGACCCGCACACGGTGGAGGTCGAGGGCAGGACCACGGGGGACAGCCGCCGCATCACCGCGGACCACTTCATCATCGCCACCGGTTCGCACCCGCGGGCGCTGCCCGACGTGGAGATCGATGGCCGCCGCATCATCACCTCCGATCACATCGGCCGCCTCCAGGGCTTCCCGCGGAGCCTGGTCATCCTGGGCGCGGGCGTGGTGGGCTGCGAGTTCGCCACCGTCTTCGCCAACTTCGGCCAGACCAAGGTCTACCTCATCGATCGGGCGGAGCGGATCCTGCCCTTCGAAGACGTCGACGTCTCCCGCGTCTGTGCCACCAACCTCGAGGCCAAGGGCGTCACCGTGCACCACCGCGCCCGGCTGTGCTCGATGCGGGCGGTGGGCGACGAGGTCGAGTACACCATCGAGCACCCCACGGGCGGGCGCGAGACCATCCGAGTCGACAACGCGCTGATCTCCATCGGCCGGGTGCCCAACACCCAAAACCTGGGTCTCGAGGAGATCGGCGTGAAGCTGAGCGAGCGGGGACACATCGATGTCGACGACACCCGCAGCTCGCTGCCCCACATCCATGCGGTGGGGGACGTGACCCTCGACGTGGCCCTCGTGAGCGTGGGGGAGATCGAGGGGCGGCACGCGGCGGAGATCATCACCGGGCACCGCACCGCTCCGCTCGCGTACGACAACCTGTCCACCATCATGTTCCTCGACCCGGAGGTCGCCGCGATCGGCCTCAACGAGCAAGAGGCGCAGAAGCAGCGCATTCCGTATCGGGTGGCGGTGTACGGCTACAGCCTCGTCAACCGGCCGATCGCGATGCGGGCCACCGAGGGCTTCGTCAAGCTGCTCACCACGGACGACGACGAGCTGCGGATCTTGGGCATGCGCGCGCTGGGAGTGCACTCGTCGACCATGCTCGAGGCGATCTCGCTGATGATCCAGCACAGTCGCTCGGCCAAGGACCTCGCGGAGCTGCTGCACCCGCACCCCGCCGTGACGGAGGGGCTGCAAGACTGCGTACGCATGCTGATGGGGACGTCGATCTACAAGCCCTCGGTGTTCAAGTCGGAGCTACGGCTGTCGCGGATCGGCTACGACGACGCCCCCGAGTAGCCGGCTCGTCGCCAGCCCTCCAAGGTTTACCCGACAGTACTTTTTTCGGAACGGTTCGGGCACGCGGGAAACAACCAGCGCGTGTCCGCCACCGCTCGCTCGCTTCCCGGTTCATCGCTTCTCGAGCTCGGGGTTCGCCGCATCCGAGGGCTGGCGAGCGCATTCGACTTCGGGGTGCCCACCGCCCGGCTCGAGCAACGTTTCGCCGATGCGATTGGACCCGAGGGTCGTCGCGCGCTCGGTCCCCGGCCGCGGTGGAGCTCCGACATCACCGACGACGGCACGCCGTTCGAATTCTCGGTGGCCTTCACTCCGCATGGGGCACCGACGCTGCGCCTGCTCTTCGAGGCGCAAGAGCCCGAGACCGCGGACACCCCCGCTCGACGCTGGTCGGCGGCCTGGCGCACCACCGAGCGCCTGGCCGCGCTCGGGCACGTCGACCTTCAGCGTCTTCATGCCATCGCTCCATGGTTCGAGCCCACCCGAGACTCCAGCGCCGACTTCGTCCTGTGGCATGCGCTCGATCTCAGCCAGCCCGAAGGCGAAGACGCGACCCTCAAGGTGTATCTCAACCCACGCGTGCACGGAGATGCGGGGGCGCCCGCCCTCGTGGAGCGGGCGCTCGTTCGGCTCGGCCATGCCGACGCGTGGGCCGACCTGGTCGCTCGCCTCGCGAGGCACGGCGAGCATCGTTTCCAGTACCTGTCCCTCGATCTCGGCGCGAACGAGTCGGCGCGCACCAAGATCTACGTCGCCCACCACGGGGTGTCGGCCGATCGCCTCGAGCGAGTCTTCGAAGGGAGTGAAGGCTACGGGGCGGGCGATGCCACGCGGTGGTGCCGGTCGGTCCTCGGGGGGCCCGGTCCCTACGAGCGACGCCCCGTGCTGTCGTGTTTCGCCTTCTCCCGCCGCACACCCGCTCCCGTCGGTACGCTTCACCTGCCCGTGCGCTGCTACGCCGAGGACGACGCCGCCAGTGCGCGCCGCATCCTCGCTCACCTGCCCGCGGCCGCAGCCACGCACTATCTCGATGCAGTGGAGGCGTTCTCCGCTCGCCCCCTCGGGGCAGGCCAAGGGCTCCAGACCTACGCCTCGTTTCGCCGGGAGCGCTCGGCACAGAGACTGACCGTGTACCTCGCCCCCGAAGGCTACGCGGTGCCCCGATCGGAGACACCGACCACGCTCGCCTCCATCGATCGCGTGGTCCTGGGGCACGCCAAGCGGCTGGCCACCACCCCCTTTTGCCGAAGGCTCGAAGGCCCCGCCTCGCTCCACGACTTCCGCCGCTTCTCCCGGGGCCTGAGCTTCTACGTCATGGCGTTTCAAGACATGCTGCGCTTGTGCACCGAGCGGGTGACCGAGCCTCGCCTCGAGCGCATCGCCGCGACGCACCAGCGAGAGGACGCGGGACACGAGCAGTGGTTCGTGCACGACCTGCGCCACGTCGGTGAAGAACCCGACCTATCGTGGCTCTTCGGTCCCGAGCACCAGCCGATTCGAGACATCACCTACGGGATGCTCTCCGAGCTACACCGCACCTGCGACGACCGAGTCCGGCTCGCAGTGGTACTGGCGCTCGAGGGTGCGGGCCACGTCTTCTTCAGCCGCGTCGTGAACTACACCGAGCGCATGGACGCGGACCTTCCGCTCCGGTACTTCGCGCGACACCACCTGGAGGTGGAACGAGCCCACGAGGTGTTCTCCGACGACGGCGAGGTGAGCCTGGAGGACATCACGCTCGAGCCGGAGGCATTCGCGGAGGCCGTGGCCATGGTCTCGCGGATCTTCGACGGCTTCACGCGCATGGCGGCCGACCTCGAAGCCGGGCTCTCGGTCCGCCCCGACGCCGTGCTCGCCGAGGGGAGGCCCCAATGAGCGAGCCCGAGGTGCACCGCGACGAAGCCACACGCTCGAGCCATGCGCGGGACTTCGGCGGCATCGTGACCGCGACGCCGGCCGGGGTCGCGCGGCCCGAGACGATCGACGACGTCCTCACCCTCATGAAGTGGGCACTGGCTCGAGGGTTGACGGTGACGCCGCGCGGCGGCGGTCAGAGCCAGAGCGGGCAGTCGCTGTCCGAGGGCGGCATCGTCATGGCGATGGAAGGCATGCGTCGGCTCGAGGTCGACCTCGTCCGGGGCCGAGCGCGATGCGGGCCGGGCGTGCGCCTACGAGAGCTGCTCGCCTACTGCACCCCCGCCGGGTGGAGTCCCCCGGTCGTACCGCTCAACCTCGATCTCACCGTGGGCGGCGTGCTCAGTGCGGGCGGCGTGGGCTCGTCGAGCCATGGCTGCGGACCCGCGATCGAGCACATCGAGTCGGTGGTCGTGGTCACGGGCGAAGGCGAACGCGTCGAAGCGACACCGCAGCACAACCGAGCGCTCTTCGACGCGGTGCTCGGGGGTGCAGGACGCTGCGCGGTGCTGTGCGAGGCCACCTTCATCCTCCGCCGCGCGCAGCCATCCGTGCGGACCTACAGCCTGCTCTTTGCCGACTTCGCCGAGGCCCTCGAAGCACAACGACGACTGACCGAAGCCAGGTGCACCCATCTCGAGGGTTTCGCCACTTCGGCGATGATGGGCACACGAACGACACCCGGCGGCTCGCGACGGGCCTTTGCCCGGTGGTTTCACGGGATTCATGTGAGTTTCGAATACGCGGGGTCTTCCGCGCCCGAGCTGCCCGCCGAGCTGCCGGGGTCACCCGAGGTCGTGGCCACCGACGATGACGATCTGCTCGGGCACGCCGCCCGCTACGACCTCCGATTCCAGGCCATGCGCGCCACCGGGGCCGACCGCCAGCTCCACCCGTGGTTCGAGGCGCTCATCCCCTTGGAGGCCGCAACGGCACTGATTCCCGAACTGCTGCAGTCACAGCCACCGTGGCTCGGCGATGGGCACCGCGAGACGCTCTTCGCGGATCGCCGCACCCGCCCCTTTTTCGCCACGCCCGGCGGACCTGCGATCGCGTTCACCATCCTACCCCTGGGCGTCCCCGAGGCGCTGCGTGAACCGACGCTGCAGTGGCTCACCGCGCTAGACCGACGCGTCCACGAACTCGGCGGCAAGCGTTACCTCTCCGGTTGGCTGCCCGACCGCAGCCCCCCCCGATGGCGCGCCCACTTCGGCGAGTCCTTCGATTCGTGGCAGGCGTGCAAGCGACGGTTCGACCCCCGCGGGTGTCTGTCGTCGCGCATGTTCGCCGCCCTCGATGCCGAGCCAGAGTGACACCGACATCGCGGTGCCCCCCGCGCCGTGGCGAAGACCACCGCGCAGTTCGAAACTACGTAACACCTCGCCCGAGATGCGGTATGCACCCAGCATGCGAACGCTCCCGCTCCTCGTCGTGATGGCTCTCGCCGCGTGCAACAGCAACGCCCCCGCCGCCAGCAACGCCAAGGACGAGTCGGCCAAGGCCAAACCCGCGGAGCCCAAGGGGCCCGTGCTCGACCAGACCGTCAAGATGCTCGACGGCTCGGACAAGAAGCTCTCCGACTACCGCGGCAAGGCCCTGCTGGTGGTCAATACGGCCTCCGAGTGCGGCTACACCCCGCAGTACGCCGGGATGCAGAAGCTCTACGGCGAGTACAAGGATCGCGGGCTCGAGGTCTTGGCGTTCCCGTCGAACGACTTCGGCGCTCAAGAGCCCGGCACGCCGGAGCAGATCCGCGAGTTCGTCGACGACAACTACTCGGTGGAGTTCGCCATGTTCGACAAGGTGAGCACCAAGGGGCCCGATCAGTCGCCCGTCTATCAGATGCTCACCGAGCAGACGGGCGAAGGCCTCACGGGCGAGATCGAGTGGAACTTCACCAAGTTCATCGTCGACCCCGAAGGCCGCGTCGTGGCTCGCTTCGGCTCGAAGGTGGAGCCCAACGATCCGAAGCTGATCGAGGCGCTCGAGAAGGTGCTCCCGAGCGCCTGAGCTCCCCCATCGGCGCTCACTCGGCTTCGGCGTCGACGGCCGCGTCGGCGTGCGCCCGCAAGATCGCAGCCTCGTCGGCGGATAGCGAGTCGGGCCACCACGTGTTGTCGGCGACCGGCTCGTCGAGCAGCACGCGGGTGAACACGGCGGTGGCGAGGTAGGAACCGGCCACGTTGCGGTGACTGCCATCGCCCGAGTGCAAGACGATCTCCGGGTTCATCGCCAGCGAGCGCTCCCACGCCTGCCCCACCGGGGCCAGCGTGCCGCCGACATCGACGGCGACCCCGTCGTAGGCCTCGTGCAGCAGCGCCTGCATGCCGGCCGGGCCCCCGCCCGACCACGGCTCGTCGTAGATCTCGTGCCCCGCGATGCGAGCCCAGGTCTCGAACATCACGGGCTCGGCCCCCGCCCCTTGGGCCAGCATCGACAGATCGACCGCCGCATTGTGGAAGGTGTTGGGCTGAACGAGCGGCTCGTAGCTCTGCCCCTGGATGATGACGAAATCCCAGGTCTCGTTCATCAGCGAGTCTTGCACGTCGGGCCGGGCGAACAGATCGGCCACGGTCGCTCCGCCCTGAGTGACGGCGGCGATGAAGAAGTCGCGCCCCGCCGCCGTGGTCATCTGCAGGACCATGGAGGACATGCCGTTACCTGCGGTGTAGCTGTTGCCCAGCATCAAGACGCGCCCGTCGGTGCCGGGGCCTTCGGTCTCCTCGGGCGTGCCCGTCGAGTCCTCGCCGATGGAGGTCGCGCTGGTCTCGACGCTGCCGGTCGACCCCGAGGTGCTGCCCGCGGTGCTCGTGCTGCCCGCGGTGCTGGTCGTGCCCGGAGACGGGTCGGTGGTGACGCTGGCCCCCTCCCCGCCCGTCGTGACCGCGTCCCCCGTGCTGGTCGAGGCGGCGTCGGCGTGAATGTTCCCGTCGTCGCCACACCCCGGACTGCCCAGGGCAACCGCGACGAGTAGAGCGACAGGAACGGAGGCGAGGCGAACGAATGCAGACATGACCAAGCTTTTGCGTAAGAAACAACGAACGCGACGAGCATCGCATAGCCGCGTCCGCTCGCCCACGCTCAGGGCTCGAGGACCTTGGTCTGCCCCTCCTGCCACCGCGTGAGATCCGACGCATAGAAGCGGGACCATCGCCGATCGGAGGGACCGCCTGCGAGCGCCGTGTGCAGAACCGTCTCACCCATGTCCGCGATGATCCGCAGCGAGGGAGCAAAGCTCGTGGCTCGATTGCCGCTGCGATAGACCTGCCCCTGATGCGGCGTAGCCCGCCCTCCTCGCAACGCAATGGGGCCTTTGTCGAAACCCAGCCAGCGCGGCAGCTTGCCGCCGAAGAGCATGTGATCGAGGGAGATCTGGTTGCGGTCACCCCAGCGTGCCTTCGGCTGATCGGCGACCGAGTCGAATGCGCTGCGGTACACCTCGTTCCGGCTGCGCTCCCCCAGCCACGGCGACGACTCGGCCAGCAGCACGCGATCGAAGTTCTGATAGAAATCGATGAACACCCCGGTGCCGTCCTGCAGATGTCGCAGGACTTGTTCCCCGAGGCCACCCCGGCCGAACACCTCGACATAGAGCTGGCGGTACCACGCCTCGAATAGCGGGGCGCCTGCGCTATCGGGGCCGTACTCGAGATCCCACCCGGCGAGCCGCTGCCCCGCCTCGGTCTCGGGCAACAGCGGCCGCAGGTGCTCCATGAACGCCTCGGCCTGGATCGACCACACGTCCATGTGAATGCGAGTGTGATCCGAGCGCGACAGCGGGGCCGAGGCCTCGATGAGGTCGGCGATGCGACGCGCACGATAGTCTCCCATCGGCATGTTGATCGGATCGGCGACGCCCAAGTCGTTGAGGTCCTGGTTGGCGGTGACGATGTAGCCCTGCGACGGGTTCATCACCCGCGGCAGCTGCTCGGGTGGCACGAAGCCCTGCCAGTCGTCCTCGTCGTTCCATCCCGGCCGCGGCACGAACCCGGAGACGCCCTCGCGACGCTGCGGCATGAGCCCAGACATCTGGTAGCCGATGTTGCCGTCGCCATCGGCGAGCACCCAGTTCCACGCCGTCTCGATGCGCCCCACGGCATCCATGCCGTCGGCCACCGTGGCCGCGGTCCACATGTGCGCGGCCGCATCGAGCGAGCGCGAACCACTGTCGGCGCTGGACCACCGCGTACACAACAAGTAGCCCGCCTGCGCCGGATCGCCGTCGACTACCCCGTGCTCATTGGAGTGCACCACCACCTCGACCGGATCCTTGCCCTTGCGCCGAATCGTCTCGGTCCGGGTCTCGAACTCGAGCCACTGGTCGCCGCGTCGGTACTTGCCGTCCTCGACCTGCTCGATCCAGCTGTCGACGGCATCCATGAAGGTATAGGTCGCGCCCCAGGCCAGGTTCCGGTTGCGCCCCACCAGCGGCGCGGGCAAGCCGGGCACGGTGGCGCACGCGACCTCGATGCGCGGTGGGCCCTCGATCACGAACGCCTGCTCGCACCAGACGTTGGGCAAGCGATTGGTCTCGAGGTGCGGGTCGTTGGCCATGACCGCGTGTCCCGAGGCGCTCCGCCGCGGCGCGACGACCCAGTTGTTGGAGGCCATCATTCGCGGCATGGGGCTGGCCCAGATCAGGGCCTCGGGCACCACTCTCTCGCCCAGCCGCACCTTCTCGAGCAGCTCCCGGCCGTAGCCCTCGGGGGCGTGCAGCTCGGGGATGTTGGGGAACAGCGAGCGCAAGCGTTCGTCGTCGACCCCCGCTTGCACCATCTCGACGAAGAGTCGCTCGACCTCGGCCTGCGACTGCGCCAAGGTCAGGTAACCCATCATGCGCGACAGCAACACGCAGTCCTCGATGCGCCAGGGCTCGTAACGCACTCCCAGAAGCCGCAGCTCCAGCGGCATGCGGCGCGAGAGTCGGGCATTGATGCCGTCGCAGTAGCGATCGCACCACGCTCGGGTCTCGGGTGCGAGAGCACGCACCTGGGCCTCCATCGCCCCCGACCAATTCATGCGGCGGAAAAAGCGATCGACCTCGAGCATCTCGTCGTCCGAGGACAACAGCTCCGACGCCCGCCCTTGTCCGAGGATCCGCATCATCAGCATTTGCAGGCTGCGATCCATGGCATGGCCGTAGCCCATGCCCCAGTGGGCGCCTTCGAGCGAGTCGGCGTGTACGTGGGGCACGCCGTGTTCATCACGAGTCAGGGTCACCCCGGCGGGCGCAGGACAACGAATGGCAGTGCGAGACATCGAACGCTCTTTTGTAGCGCAGATTCGGCACGTCGGTCACGGCGTACGAACGGTTGCGCGCCCGCAGCAAATCGCCGACGCTGACATCCATGAGCGAGTGGACTTCGACGGCATGCATCTTGTGCGAGTGCAACTGTGGACTCGAGGTCCAGCTGGGCGGCGACGAAGGCCGCAACTTCGTGCGCCTGCGCGGCGACAAGGCCCACCCCTCGTCACGCGGCTATGCCTGCGAAAAGGCTCACCGACTCGACTACTACCAAAATGACCGCGAGCGCCTCACCCAGCCGCTGCGGCGGCGCATCGACGGCAGCTTCGAGCCCATCGACTGGGACACCGCGATCAAGGAGGTCGCCGAGCGCCTGGCCGCCGTCCGCGACGAGCACGGCGGCTCGTCGATCTTCTATTACGGCGGCGGCGGACAAGGAAACCACCTGCCCGGCGCCTACGCCTCGGCCACCCGCCGCGCGCTCGACAGCCGCTACCGCTCCAACGCCCTCGCGCAGGAGAAGACGGGCGAGATGTGGGTCGCCGATCGCATGCTGGGCGCCTACACCCGCGGCGACTTCGAGCACTGCGAGGTCGCCGTGTTCATCGGCAAGAACCCCTGGCACAGCCACTCGCTCGCCCGCGCCCGCGTGACCCTCAAGCAGATCGCCAAGGACCCCGCCCGCACGATGATCGTCATCGACCCGCGGCGCTCCGAGACCGCGGCGATGGCCGACATTCACCTCGCGGTCCGCCCCGGGTGCGACGCCTGGCTGCTCGCGGCCATGGTCGCCATCTTGGTGCAGGACAATCGCATCGATCGCGAGTTCCTCGACGCCCACGCCACCGGGCTCGACGGTGTACTGCCCGCGTTCACCGACCTCTCCGTCGCCGACTACTGCGAGCGAGCCGGCGTCGAGGAAGCCCTCGTGCGCAAGGCGGTCGACGTCATCGCCAAGGCCGGCAGCGTCGCCTCCTACGAGGACCTCGGCGTGCAGATGAACCGCCACTCCACCCTGGTGAGCTACCTGCATCGCCTGGTGTGGCTGCTGACGGGCAACTTCGGCAAGCAGGGGACGCAGTACATGCCCACGCCCTTCGTCAGCCTCGCCGGGGGCTCCAACACCTCCAAGGGCGGTCGCGAGAAGCTCACTCCGGTCGCCAAGGCACGGGTCATCGCGGGCCTGGTGCCGTGCAACGTCATCGCCGAGGAGATCCTCACCGACCACCCCGATCGCTATCGCGCCATGATCGTCGAGGCGGCCAACCCCGCCCACTCCCTGGCCGACAGCCCGCGCTTTCGCGAAGCCCTCCAGTCCCTCGACACGGTGGTGGTGATCGACGTCGCCATGACCGAGACGGCCAAGCTGGCCGACTACGTGCTGCCCTCGACCACGCAGTACGAGAAGGCGGAGGCCACCTTCTTCAACTTCGAGTTCCCGCAAAACTGCTTCCACCTGCGGCGCGCCATCCTGCCGCCGATCGAGGGGCCCCTGCCCGAAGCCGAGATCCACTCACGGCTGGTCGAAGCGCTGGGCGCCGTGACCGAAGACGACATCGCTCCGTTGCGTACCGCCGCGACCCAGGGCGGCCCCGCCTTCGCGCAGGCCTTCTTCACGCGGGTGCTGCCCAACCGCAAGCTCTCCGGGGTGGCCCCCGTGCTGCTGTACCGCGCGCTCGGACCCACGCTCCCCGAAGGGCTGGCCGAAGGCGCGGTGGTCTGGGGCCTGGCCATGCGCTACGCGATGGAATACGGCCCGTCCCTGGCTCGCGCCGGCTACGAAGGGCCGCCGCCCATCGCGGGGGCCAAGCTCTTCCAAGCGGTGCTCGAGTCCCCCTCCGGCGTGGTGTTCTCGGTCGACGATTGGGACCAGAGCTTCAAGCGCGTTCGGGGCGGGACCATCGATCTGAACATCCCCGAGCTGCTCGAAGAGCTCGGCAGCCTCGACGATGTGCCCACCACCTCCGACGAGTTCCCCTTCGTGCTCTCGGCCGGCGAGCGTCGATCGCTGACCGCCAACACCATCGTTCGAGATCCCCGCTGGCGGAACAAGGCGCTCGAAGAGGCGCTGCGCATGAGCCCCGCCGACGCCGAGTCCCTCGGCGTACAAACCGGCGACCGCGTCCGCGTGCACACCAAGCGCGGCAGCACCGAGGTCGTCGTCGCCGTCTCGGAGATGATGCAGTCGGGCCACGTGTCGCTGCCCAACGGGCTCGGCCTGAGCTATCCCGATGACGAAGGTCGGCAGGTCCTCACCGGCGTGCCCGCCAACGAGCTCACGTCCGCCGAAGACCGAGACCCGATCGCGGGCACGCCCTGGCACAAGCACGTGCCCGCGCGGATCGAGCTGTCGACCGCGAGTCATTGAGTCCCACCTCGCAGCACCTCGACGTTCGGCGTTGCGAGTCGATCGGAAACGAACGGGACCCAATGTGGCCTCATCAAGGACACATCGGTCGGTCGTGTGCGCAGCGTCTCTACGTGACGGCGTCGCCGCCAACTTCGGCGGGGCGCTGAGTCCATTGCGCCCGATTTCATTCGATTTCAAACAGCGTTTTTCGGGCTCAGACTGCGGCACAATGGCCGGAAGTCGGCGTGAACCGTCGAGTCTCTCGACGATTTCATTGCCGGTGCCCCCAACGCCCCGACGAACAGATGATCAGGACGATCGACGAAACTGCTCGAGCCCAGCTCTTGCTGGTCGAAGACACGCCCGAGCTCGCCCATGCCCTCCTTCGCCTGCTGAACCGCGCCGGCTTGTTGGTGGTGCACGCGGGCAACTTCACCGAGGCCCGCGCGGTGATCGACGATCCCGCCAGCCAATTCGACGCCGCCATCCTCGATCACCACCTGCCCGATGGGGACTCGCGCGCGCTGGTCTCTGCCCTCGCCCAGAAAGAGCCCGGCTGTAGCTCGCTGGTGCTCACGGGCGTCGGCGACCCCGGGCTCGCCAAGGACTATCGCGGGCGTGGGGCTTTCCGCTACGTCGCCAAGCCGGTGAAGGGCGCCCAGCTGTTGGCCCACGTGCACGCCACGATGCTCGACACCCATCGCTGGCGCGCGGCGGGCATGCCGACCACGTACGTGCCGTCGCCGCCCGCCGTCGTCGTCGACGTCGAGGCCGCCGCCGATCGGCTGCGCTTTTTGGCCCGGCTTTCACCCACCGAACGCGAGGTCGCCTACTGGCTCTTGCAAGGGCTGCGCGACGCCCAGATCGCCCGACTGCTGGGGCGAGCCGAGCGCACCGCCAAGCGACACGTGGGGCAGGTGCTGTCGAAGGTCGGCGTGCAGAACCGATCGAGCCTGTGGGCGGTGCTCCGCAACGACGCCGATCACCAGCCGCCCTCGGAAGTCACCACCGCGCTGTGAATGTGAAAGAGAACCCCTCGACCGAGGGGCTCTCAGCCATCGAGTACGTCGACATGCTCGATGCGACATGAAACTGCCGCGACTGTCTCCTCGCTTTGCGTCCATTGGTCTCGCTCGCGATACTCGCCGGTCGGCGGGGATCGGTCCGCAGACCTTCTGCAGCGTGAATCGCCTGACGGACATCGACGGGTGGGTGGGCGACGCGGCGCAGACCGGCTGCTACGACTCGGCCGCGTTCTCGACCCAGCAGAGCCGGTCCGCGAACAACCGAACCACGGGCATGTACATCCTCTCGACCGCGTACGCGCGCGGGCTCGGCTATCACAAGGTGGGCATCATCGACGGTGGCGACGACACCAACGCGGTGTGCCACATCCCGACGCAGCACGGGATCCCGCGCGACGGCCAGAACCTGACGTGCAGCGGGAAGGTCTCCGGGACGTACTACTCGTACAACAACCTGTACTCCGAGCAGATCGACTTGAACTGACCCCAGTGGCGGCAGCGGCGGCGGAGTCATCGAGAGCCGTCCTGCCAGTGGCCGCCGCCCTCGAACGCGAATCTAACCGGCTAAAATCAATACACTTTTAGCCTCTGTAGAGTTTTGCCGGACAAAGTCCTGGTAGAACGCGTTCTACCGAAGTAGAACACGTTCTACCTTACATGACTGCGTTGCCCCAGACCCCCGGTCGCCCCCTCGTGGGCCATCTGTTCGACGTCCTCAAGCGCGGCATGTATCCGCTGCTGCGCGAGCACTGGCTCGAGCACGGCGATGCCTTCTCGCTTCGCGTGGGGCCGAAGCAGCTGGCCGCGTTCATCCACCCCGACGCGGTCGAAGCCATCTACGTCACCCAGCGAGCCTCGTTCGTCAAAGGCGATGGCTACGACGCGATCCGGCTATTGGTCGGCGATGGCGTGCTGACGGTGGAAGGCGAGACGTGGAAGCAGCAGCGCCGCACGATCCAGCCGTGCATGAACCGCTCGTTCCTCAAGGGCTTCGCCACGCCGATGGTGCAGGCCGCGGTCGACATGCTCGACGACTGGTCCGATCGCGACGTCGAGACGCTCGACATCTATCCCGAGATGCTCCACCTCGCCCTGCGCATCCTGGGCCAGACGCTCTTCAGCGTGGACCTGCGCAGCAGCGCCGACGTGTCGGCCGAGGCCTTCACCGTCGCCCTGGAAGAGCTCTCGCAGCGAGGCAATCAGCTGTTCGCGCCGCCGCTGTGGTGGCCGAGCCCCAGCAACATCCGGCTCCGCCGGGCCCTGCGTCAGCTCGACGAGATCGTCTATCAGATGATCGACAGCCGGGCTGCCTCTCGCGACGCGGGCGAGGAACAACCCGCCGACTTGATCTCGCTGTTGCTCGATCACCGCGACGACGATGGCCAACCGCTCGACCGACGCCTGGTGCACGACGAGATCATCACCATGTTCCTCGCGGGGCACGAGACGACCGGGCTGGCGCTGACCTGGACCTGGTACCTGCTGTCGCTGCACCCCGATGCCGAGGCGCAGCTGCACGAGGAAGTCGATCGAGTGTTGGGCGGCCGCCTGCCCACCATCGACGACCTGCCGCAGCTCGAGTACACCAAGCGGATCTTGCAGGAGTCCATGCGCCTGCTGCCCCCCGTGTGGAGCGGGGGCCGAAGCGTCTCGGGCGAGGTCGAGCTGAGCGGCTACCCGCTGCACGACGGCCAGATGGCGATGGTCTGCCCCTTCCTGACGCATCGACACCCGGAGTTCTGGAGCCACCCCGAGGCCTTCGACCCGCGCCGCTTCGAGGCCGCCAACCTCCGTGGGCGTCACAAGTACGCCTACTTCCCGTTCAGCGCGGGGCCGCGCATGTGCGTGGGCAATCACTTCACCATGATCGAAGCCCAGCTCGTCATGGCCGTGGTCGCGCAGCGCTACCGCTTCGATCTGCGGCCGGGGCACCTGGTCGAGCGCGATCACCAGATCACCATGCGACCTCGTCACGGCATGCAGATGTTGCTGCGCCGCCGCGACCAGGCCGCGGCCGTGTTCGACCCCCAACCGCGGAGGGCATCGGCCTGATACCGTGTTCGCACGTGCCCGCGCCCGCCGCCCCGGTCGAGCCCCTCGACATCGAAGAGCCCCGCACGCGGCGGATCGTCGAAGTCGCGCTCGAGCTGGCCGAGGAGGGGGGCTTTGCCGCCGTTCGCCTGCGCACCGTGGCCGAGCGGGCCGGGGTCGCGCTGCGCACCCTGTACAAGCGCTTCCCCAGCAAGGACGACCTGCTCTTTGCCGTGCTCGTGGGCGAGCTGGTGCGGCTCGAGCAGCTCCTCGACGAGCGACCGGTGACGGGCAAGACCGCGGTCATTCGCCTGCGCGGGCTCTTCGAGACCCTCACCGAGTTCCTCTGCGGCCGCCCCAAGCTCGGGCAGGCCATCTTCCGCACCCTCGGCGGCGGCGCGAGCACCCTGCCCCACAAGGTCGGGGCGTTTCACAACCGCGTCGACGCGCTCATCATCGGCGCGATTCGGGGTGACGACGAGCAAGCGCCCAGCGACCCCGCGCACCCGCACCAGCGCCTGGCCGCGATGCTCCAGCACGTGTGGTTTTCGAGCCTCGTCGGCTGGGCGGGCGGGGTGCACCCCCCGGAGATGATCGTCGAGGCGGTGATCGACGCCGCGGCGCTCGTGCTCGAGCGCCCCGACGCATAGCGAGATGCCCGGCTCCGCGCGCACGGAGCCAGGGATGGCGCTTCGAGGGTCGCCCCTACCAGCGCAGGACGGTGCCGCCCCAGGTGAAGCCGGTTCCGAACGCGGTCATCACCACCACCGAGCCGTCTTGGATGCGCCCCTCGGTGCGGGCTTCGTGCATCGCCACGGGAATCGTCGCCGCCGACATGTTCCCGTACTTGTGCACGACCATGTACATCTTGTCCTTGGACACCCCAGCCCGCTCGCGGGCGACTTCCATGATGCGGATGTTCGCCTGGTGCGGGATGAACAGGTCGACGTCGTCGGAGCCGATCTCGGCTTCCTTCATCGCCGTGGTCGCGGCCTTGGACATCGCGGTGACGGCGTGGCGGAACACCGTGCTGCCTTCCATGTGCACGGTGTGGTCGAGGTTCTCCACCGTCTCGTGCGTGGCCGGCTTCCGAGTGCCGCCCGCCGGCTGGTAGAGGATCGGGGCCAGGTTGCCATCGGCGCCCCAGTTGGACGCCAGCACGCCGCTGTCGCCCTTGGTCGCCGCGATGACGGCCGCGCCCGCGCCATCCCCGAACAGGACGCAGGTGCTGCGGTCCTTCCAGTTGACCACCTTGCTCATCACCTCGCCGCCCACGACCCCGACACGCTGGGCGGTGCCGGAGTTCACCAGGGCAGCAGCGAGCTCGAGACCATAGAGGAAGCCCGAGCAGCCCGCGCTCACGTCGAAGGCGGCGGGGCCACTGAGACCGAGCTTGCCCTGCACCCAGCAGGCGGTGGAGGGGAACAGCGTATCGGCGGTGGAGGTGCCGACGATGATGGCATCGAGGGCTTGGGGCTCGAGCCCCGCATCGGTGCAGGCGTTGCGGAGCGCCTCCGCGCACAGGTCCGACGTCGACACATCGTCGGCTGCAATGCGGCGCTCCTTGATGCCCGTGCGACCCGTGATCCACTCGTCGCTGGTGTCCACCATCTTCTCGAGATCCGAGTTGGTGAGCACTTTGGGCGGCAACGCCGTTCCGGTACCGACGATCTTGAGGTTCTTCAAGCGAGCTGTGCGCCCATCACGCGACGGCGCTCCTTCGCCCGTGTATGCCGTACCGGCCAACGGCTGGTCAACCGGTCGAGCCGCGGCCTCCGGTCGATCTTCCCGAGATCACGAGGTTTGCAAACCAACGTGGGAACATTCACCCATTGCGAGGCGTCTGCAGCGAAGCGCCGTGCATGATTCCGCCGATCCACCGTCCCTGCGCGTGGCAAGGCCGCCCCTAGCGACCGCCTCTCGCATCTCCGACAACGCTTTCCACGTACTGGGGCTCACCCCACGGGCGAACTGGCCGCGTGTGAAAGAAGTTGCCGAGTCACTCCTCGCCGCGCTGTACGCCGAAGATCCCGGCGTCGGTCATTACGACACGCCCTGGGGGCCGCGCGCGCGAACGACCCGAGCGGTGCACCGCGCCATGGCATCGCTGCAAGATCCCGACGAGCGAATCCATCACGAGATCTGGTGGGAGGCGCCCACACGTGGGGCATGGGACGACGGTGAGCCCGAGGTCGCATGGCCCAAGGCGCCGGCCGCATGGGGATGGGCATCCCGATGAGCGCCGCAGCCTTCATGGGCCTGTGTGTGCTCGGGTGCTTGGGCATGGTGGCCGCGCCCCTGCCCTCGTCCGAGATGATCGATCCCGACAGCAACCGCGCACGGTCGCATCGACGCTCCGAGGCTCGCCTCGCCGCCACCATCTTCGTCATCGCGCTGCTGGCCTTCGGGGTGCTGCTCGCGCTGGGGCGCGGCGCATCGTGGCCCATCGTGCCGCTGGTCGTGCTCACCGCGGTCGGCTTGGTCGCGCTTCACCCGTGGCTCGCGGTGCGCTGGGTCTGCATTCCCCTCGGTCTGCCGCGCTTGGCCCTGAAGCTGGGGCGCCTGGGCGGTCACCCGTGGGTTCGCGATCCCGAAGGCGGCCAGGTGCTCGCCGCCGTGCTGGCACAGCTGCGACGGCCCGTCGATGACGACATGCACCAGTGGCTCCGCGGGCAGTTGCAGCGCGGTCCGCTGCGCGGGGCGGGCTTGGTCGCGGCCGGTCTGCTCGCCGCCGATGCGGGCGATCGAGCGAAGGCCCGGGCCCTGCTCGTCAGCCTCGACGATCTCGATCCCGATCTGTGCCCGCCGCTGGCCCGCAAGATCGCACTCGACTGGCTCGTGGCCGATGCCGTGCGCAACGGCGATTGGGCCCGCGTCTCGACCCTGGCCGACGACCACCCCTCGCCGTCGCGTACCGTGCGACTGATGGCCCTGCTCGCTCGGGTCCACCGCGGCGAGACCCATGCCTCGGTGGGGTGGGCCTGGATGCTCGCGCCGCGCCGCCGCCACACGCTCGCGTTGGTCCGCGGCGTGCTCGCGCCGGCCGAAGGCCCCGTGCTGGAGCCGGTCGCCCCCGTCGACGATCCGCGCCTGGCCGCCAACGACGGCGGCCCCAGTCCCGCCGAAGCGCTGGCCCTCCACGTCGAGGCCCTGGGCGACACCGATGCCCCCGGCCCCAGCGGTCGGCTCACTCGGCTGGGGCACGCCTGGGATCGCGCCATGGACGACTTCGGCTTTCGCGGTCGGGTGCGTCGCCGGGCGCAGAAGCTGCGCTGCACCGTCTCGGGCGAGCTGGTCATGGCCCGGCTGCATCGCGAGGCCTGCGAAGACCTCGCCCGCGCCCTGCTGCACTCGAAGGCCTCCGTCGACAGCCTCGGCGAGGGTCGCTCCATCGAGCGCGCCGTGGCGCAGATGCACACCATGGCCCTCGACGAGCTCGAGGAAGCCAGTGCCGTGCTCGCTGCCCCTCGCCCCAGCTTCGCCAGCGTCGACGACGTGATCTCGTCGTGGCTCACCTGGCTCAGCGTGCGGCGGCGCTACCAGGCCCTGGCCCAGGTCACCGCCCCCGAGCTTCGCAAGCAAGCCTATGTCGTGCTCGAGCTGAACGCTCGGCAGCTCATGGCCTGGATGTGGAACGAGCAACGAGAGCGGGGCCTGGCCAACGCCATCGCCACCTGGCTGATGCTCGAGGCCGAGCGGGTGCACGACGAAGAATCCGCCGCGTACCACCGCCACAACGTGTCGCTGGTGATCTAGCCCAGCGCTCGAGCAGCGGCGGCTCGCCCCGAGCTAGTGCGCCTCGACGCTCAGCGTGGCGGCGTCGGGGTCGGCCAGCAACGCGCCCACGTCTCCGTGCTGGGAGTCGATCCGGGCGCTGCGCTCGACCTCGCCGCCCGCCGGGATGCTCAGGTCCTTGGGCCTCGCCTCGAAGCGCCCGCCGGGCCACTCGAGCACATACATGCCCACGTTCACCGCGCTCGCCGTACCGTTGGTAAAGCGCAGGGTGACGCGGGCCGCGGGCGCGCTGTTGCCCGTTGGTTGGGCCTCGAGCAAAGAGGCCACGACCGCGTTGGAGCCCGGCTCGGCCGCGGCGGGAGGAGGAGTCGAAGACGGTGGCGTCACGGGGGCCTCCGGGGAGCAGCCGGCGAGCAGCACGGCGAGCGAGAGAATGGTACGGCGGTGGATCATGGCGGCGGAACCCTCAGGCGATGGCCGTGCCGTCGCCACCGCCCACGGGGAAGCCGGGGCCGCCCTCGGTGGGACCGTAGATGCCCTGCGGCGCGGGTGCGATGTCGAGGTTCACGAGGTAGTCGGGGATGAGCTGGTTGCGAGAGCCCGCGTTACCGCTCCAGTTGAACACCACGATGCCTTCGCCCGCCATGCGGGGCAGGTTCGCGGCGCTGGTGAGCCGGCCGTTGGCCGTGGCCACCGCGTTCCATCGGGTGATGAAGTCGTTCACCGCCCAGCCGCGCACGGTGGCTGCGGTGACGCCCAGGTTGTGGGACCACATCTTCTCGCGGGCGGCCCGGACCCACTCGCGTTGATCGACGGTGACGTTGAGCTCGGAGTCCAGCTCGAAGCTGCGCACGTTGGCGTTGGCCGAGCCCACGCTCATCGTCTGGTCGTCGGCCATGATCATCTTGGAGTGCACCGAGCGGTTGAACATGGTGTACACGGCCGCGCGCGAGCCGAAGGCGGTGGTCACTCGCCGGAAGAACTCGTGCTGGAGGCCGTCGCCGTGCGAGGTGAGCGGGTTGGTGCCGTCGTCGGCCGCCGCGTTGGCCAACACCACGAAGATCGCCCGCAGAGAGCTGGCCGCCCCCGCCCGCGCCACGAGCTCGTCGGCCAGGCTCAGGTCGCGGAAGTACTGGTTTTCCAGGTACAGGAACGAGCGCGCGCAGTTGATGATCTTCGTATACGACTGCCGAACGTCGCGGCGATTGACGGTATACGCCCCGATGGTGGCGCCCGAGGAGATGGTACGGGTGAGCTGCACCGAGTGCGCACGCTTGGCCGCCGTGTTGTCGTCGGCGTGCAGGCGGCTGGGCTGGCTGAGCGTGCCGAAGCTGCCCCAGTCGGGCAGCAACGAGTTGCGAGCCCCGCCCTGCTCCCGATTCCAGCGCTCGACGAACTGCCGCTCGACGTCGCGGGTGATCGGCCCCTCCATCTTCATGGTGAGGTCGTGCCAGCCGATCATGCCGCTGTAGCTCCACGCCGAGGGCACCTTGCGCGACTCGATGTCGAGCCCCCCGCAGTACGCCGTCGTCGCGTTGCCCTGGCGCGTGACCATGAACTTCTGGTGATGGCTACCGATGAAGATCGGCCCCGAGCCGCCGCCGTGCAGCGCCCGAATGGCCGCGGCGCGCAGGCCCCCGTAGCTGGCCGGGTGGCGGCTGACGATGTACTTGAAGCGCGCCCGCGCGGTGGCGGAGAGCCCCCGCACCAGCGCCTCCAGCGGGGTGAGGCTGCTGCGGCGCAGCCACGCGTCGAGCCCCGAGAAGGGGTCGAAGTCGTTGATGAGGATGCGGACCTCCACCCCTTCGCCCGCCTTCTTGCCGAGCAAGCTGCCCCAGGTCGTCTCGCCGGAGTAGGCCCCCGTCTGCAGCCCGGTCGCCGGTTCGAAGAACCACGCCGACAGGTAGCAGAAGTCGCCGCTGCCCAGCGCCTTGACCGACCGCTCCATCTCGTCGAGGGGCTGGGTCGCGTCGATGTCGGGCGAGCTGCCGTTGGAGTTGCGACCGTTGATCAGCAGCTCGAGGCGCCCTTGGGTCGGCGCCGCGACCCAGTCGGTGTAGCTGGTGCTGCTCGCCGTCGGGATCCAGACCGAGCACGACGCCGAGGAGCCCGAGAAGTCGGGCGCCGACCAGTACAGCCCGTGGGTATTGGCCGAGTCGGCGCCGTCCCCATCGAGGAACATCCGCGTACCGCCGCGGTAGATCGTCGTGGAGTTGACCTCGACCTGCACCGACTTCAGCGCCCAGCCGTCGGTGCCCTCCTTGCGGATCATGATCTGCCGAAAGTCGGAGCGCCTCACCCCGCTGAGGTTGCGCAGCGTGAAGGTGTTGCTGGTATTGCGAGCGAAGTTGGAGGAGGGATCCCCCAGCGTCCACTCGTTGATTCCGTTGCTGAAGTACAGGTAGTCGCCGGTTCCCGCGTTGGCGACGTCGTCCGTCTCCACGGTGACGCGAAGCTGCGTGACCGCGGTCCCGGCCGCGGCGCGTGAGGGGTAGTTCCGCGAGGCCCACCACTTGCCGTGCTTGAGCTCTTCCCCCGGGCCGCCGTCGAGCCAGGTGCCCACCGCTTCGTCGAGCAGCACGGAGCCGTTGGCCGTGACCCGGATGTGCTGCACCTTCCACCCATCGGTGCCTTCCTTGCGCAGCGCGATCTGGCGAATGTGGCTCAGCCGTAGGGAGCCGAGCGCCCGCAGCGTGTACGTGTCGGTCGCCCCCGTCTGGAAGTCGTCGTGGTCGGCCCGGTCGAGCAGCCACTCGCGGGTGCCGACGTTGAAGTACACCGAGTCGTTGGTCCCGCTGTCCGCGTCCGAGGCCGTGGTCAGCCGCACCTCCAGCGAGGTGACCGCGGCATCGGTCCGGCCGGAGCCCAGCGACACGGGGGTGCCGAAGTCGGGCGCCTGCCAGCGAAGGCCGTAGAGCAGGCCCGCCCCCTCGCCGCCGTCGAGGAACATGTTGATCGTGCCCCGATAGAGCGGCGTGCCGCTCATCGCCGGGTTGTTGACCCACACCTCGATCGTCTGCGGCTTCCAGCCGTCGGTCCCCGTCTTGCGCAGCTGGATCGCGGTGATGTGCGAGGTGTCCAGCCCAGGCGAAATGGCGAGGGTATAGGCGCGCGTCTGACCGGGCTCGAAGTCGTCGCGATCGGTATCGAGGTACCACTCGCGCGTACCGATGCCGAAGTAGACGAAGTCGTTGGTGCCGGAGTCGGCGTCGCTCGACGTCACGAGCTTGACGATCAGGGAGGTAATGGCCGTCATCCGCTGCTTCCTGTCCCATCTCCGCGTCGGGCCGCTGGCCAACGACGCGGAGTTACGAATGGGGTCGGAATTCTAGGCTGCGGCCGATTTCCACTCAAGCACGCTCGCCTCCGACGTCCCTCGTTCCCGCGACTTCGCGCCCACGCTCCCGAATCGGGTCGGGTCTCATGACCTCTCGTCGAGCCAGCCCATGAGCCGCTCGACGACGCGCGACCCCGATCGCGCGTCGGACCTCAACGAGCGGACGAGTCCTGCTCGGCGAGCCACTCCCGGCCGCGCTCACGCAAGTCCTCGCCGACCTCGGGCCGCGCGACCCAGGCCTTCATCTGCTCGACTGCGGCCGCGGGCTCGTCGAAGCCCATCGCCATGATGAGCAGCAGCTGGGCGCGATGCCGCAGGCCCTGGAATTGCGGATGGTCCTCCGTCAGCGCGATCACCTGGTGGGCAGCCGAGCGGATCTCGTCGGGTTCCTCCGCCACGAGCGCGGCTTCGGCCAGCCCCAGCAGCGGCATGCCCAACCGCGGGTTGTCTTCTCCCAGCGCACGCGTGCGGATCTCCAGTGAGCGGCGGAAGTAGTCCCGAGCCTCCTCCACGTGCCCCTGCCCCAGCAGCGCGCCCGCGAGGTTGCTCTGCGCTACCGCGAGGTGGGGAAACTCGGCGACCGCGTTGTCGGTGAGCAGCTTGACGATCCTCTCCAGCGTGGGGCGGGCCTCGTCGTAGCGCTCGAGCGCCAGGTAGGTGTTGGCCAGGTTGTTGAGCACCATCGTGTGCAGCAGGTTGTCGCCGGCATCGATGCTGTCGACCACCGCCACCGCTCGCGCGTGCCAGCGCAGCGCTTCATCGAAGTTCCTCATGTCGTTTTGGATCCCGCCGAGGTTCGACAGCGCGATGGCCAGGTCGACGTCGGGAACGCGGGTGGCTTCGTGTAGCGCGAGAGACCGCTCGAGAATCGGCTGCGCCTCCTTGGGGCGACCGCCCTCGATGTGCGCGGCGGCGATGTCGTAGAGCGTGTTGTACAGCGCCGGGTGCTCGGACCCGTAGAGCGCCTCCTGCTCGCGGAGCAGGCCTTCGAGGCGTTCGACGCCACCGTCGAAGTCCCCGTCGACCACGTCCACCATCGCCAAGCGGCGGAGCGTCTGGAACGAGGTGGGATGGCGAGGCCCCAGCGTACGCCCAAAGATCTCGAGGGCGCGCTCGAGCTGCGCTCGGGCCTCGACATGCTCGCCGCGCCCCATCGCCTCGCGGCCGAGGGCATGGGCATGGCGACCGTGATTGAGATCGCCTTCGGCGCCCATCTGGTCCAACAGCACGCTCGCATGCCGCAACCACAGCGTTCGCCGATCACCGAGCTTGGAGCCTCGGCCTTCATAGGACTCGGCCAACAGCGCGGCCCCGAATGCCGTCTCGAGCTCGCCCGCTCGAGCCGCCTCGAAGTAGGCATCGACCACGTAGTCGAAGCCCTGTTCGTTGCCTTCCAGGTAGAACGCGGCCTTCGCTCGCCGAAGGGCCGCGCTGGCGACCAAGGGTGCCCACGCGAGTTCCGTGGCGCGCTCGTAGACGGCCGTCGACCGCACGAGGGCGTCCTCGTAGTCCCCCGTGGTGTAGGAGGCCCACGATCGCGCCAGCTCGTGTCGAGCCTCGCGGACCTGCTCGCGAGACTCGTCGGGCGGTACCGAGATCTGCTGGAGCCGAACTGGGTCGAGGCACGTATCGGACGACGCCAGGTTCTTGGACGCCACGATGGCCGAGGCCATGACCGCGTCGTTGGGGTGAGACAGCTGGTCGATGACCACGTACAGCTCCACCCGACGATCATCCAGGCACCACTGCGCGCGGGCGTACTTGGAGCGCATCCACGAGCGATCCACCGTGTGATGGCGGCAGACCTCGATCGTCGCGTCCGCCCACGCCTCGGCACGCGCGCCCAGGACCGCGAGCACCTGGGACGCCGTGACCTTGGCGTACGGTGCTTCGTGACTCCCGAGCGCCTCGCCGAGCGCCTCGCGGCGCGATTCGTTCCAGACCTCGGAGATCGCGGCCCCCTGCTCTTCGCAGGCCTGCACCAGCTGCGCGCTCCGTAGCTGCACGGCGCCGATCCCTGCTGCCCCGACCATCGCAACGCCGGCCACCGCCCACGCGGCTCGGCGTCGCTTCACTCGCCCCCAGGCGCGACGAAGGTCGTCGAGCAGCTCCGCCATCGACGGCCAGCGCTCGCCGGGCTCGACGGCCAGCCCGCGCTCGCACGCCTTGCGGACCGACGGCGGCACCCCGTGGCCCGGCGGTGGATCCTGACGCGCGCCGCGGACCACGTTGGCGGCCAGCTCGTAGGTCGAGCCGCCCTTGAAGGGTCGACGGCTGAACAGCGCCTCCCACAGCATCGAGCAGAACGCGAACTGGTCGGTGCGCGCGTCCAGGGGACGCCGCAGGAACTGCTCGGGCGACATGTACTGCGGCGTACCGACCGCGGGAGCCATGGTGCCCGCACCGATGGAGACGTCGGTCCCGTCGCCGGTCGAGCCGGTGAGCTCGGTGCCCAGCTGGGCAATGCCGAAGTCGGTCACCCGCGGGCGGCCGTCCTTGCCGACCAGCACGTTGTCCGGCTTGAGATCGCAGTGCACGAGCCCGGCTTCGTGCGCGGCCACGATGCCGCGCCCCACCGCCAGGTACATCTGCAGGACTTCTCGCCACGCGCGTCGTCGCTCGCGCTGCCAGCCGCGCAGCGTGGTGCCCTCCACCAGCTCCATCGCCACGAACGCACGGTCGTCGGTAATCCCCACGTCGTGCACCGTGACCACGTTGGGGTGGCTGAGCCGGGCCATGGCCTTGCCTTCCCGCAGCAGGCGCTCGTCGACCGCGAGATCGGGATGCAGCACCTTGATCGCGATCCGTCGCTCGAGCTGCGGATCGTAGGCCTCGTACACCCGACCCATGCCGCCCGCGCCGATCGAGCGCCGCAGCTGGTAGCGACCGATCTCCTCCGGGCCTCGCTCGCTGACCGTCTCCGCGCCGAACAGATCGGCCAGCACTTTGTTGAGCCCCAGCGCACGCTCGAGCGAGGGTGGCTTCAGCTCGTCGACCCCGGTCGGCGGCGCGACGTCGCCGTCCGTCGAGGGCACGGAGTCGTACTCGTCGGCGCTCACGATGACTTCGGCGCCGGGGTGAGACCGGCACGGATCTGTCCGGCCCACGTTTCGAGACCGACCACGGTGGATTGGGCGAGGGCCTCGTCCTCGGTGAGCGCCTCGATGGCCTCGCGCAGCCGCGTGCGACCGCGGCGACGGCGGGTGTAGACGGTGTCCACGGGCACCCCGAGCAGCTCGGCGATCGCGGCTGGATCGAGGCCCTCGACGAAGTCCAGCTCCAGCACGATCTGCTGCTCGATGGGGATCCGTCGCAGCGCTCTCGCCAGCAGCTGCGCCTCTTCCCGTCGGGCAATCATGCGAGTGGGGCTGTCACCACCCAGGGTCTGGGCCACACACAGCTCCGAGAAGTCGTCGAGCTCGCGGGCGCGCTTGGTCTTCTTGCGCAGGTACGCCCGCAGCGTGTTCATCGCGATCGCGAACACGTAGCTGCGAAAGGCCCCCTGGTTTTCGATCGATTGGTGGCCACGCGTACACCCCAGCATCGTCTCCGACACGAGATCGGTGGCGTCCTCAGCGTCGCGAACCTTGTTGCGAAAGAACCGAATCAGCAGGTCGTAGTAGCGCTCGACGAGGCGAGCCCCCGCCCGCTGGTCGCCGCCGCGCCAGCGTTCGAGGAGTTCGTGATCGGCCAGCTCCGAGTGCGGCACGGCCGGGAGTATCCGACATCGAGACCGCGGGAGTAGGCCCAAAGCCGCCGAATCGATGGCCCCTCGTGTGTCGGATCTCCGGTCGGCAGCTCCGCCGATCCCGCGGGCCCCGAGTAGAGCACGCTAACGACGTTGAACCGCGTGCTGTACCCCGCTCATCGGCGACGACGGGCACGACGGGAGGGTCGTAGTCGCGCGCCGAGTTGCCGACATTGTCCTACTGAATGTAACGGGAGTGCCTTCAATTGCCTGTGAGCGTCGGAAAAAGTCACGGCCCGCGGTGTCGATTCTGATGAAGACGGAAGACGCGACGAATGAGGGTGCACACCGTCAGCGCGAATCAGCGGCGCATGCTGCTCGAGCTGCTCGCCAGCGAGCGAGCCGGAGAGTTCGCCCTGTTCATCGGCCGCTATCTCGGGCGTGATCGTACCGCCAGCGAGCTGTGTCGCCTGCGGCTCTCCGATTGGGTCGACGAGCAAGAGATCATCTTCACCGCGCACGGGCGGCAGGTGGCCGAGTCCTTGGCCAACCGACTCGTCGATCGCTACGCCTACGCCGAGCTGGTGAGCTGAGCTACCACTCGCCCGTGTTGGGCATCGACAGCCAGGGCTCTTTGGGCGGCAAGGCTTCGCCGGCCTGGAGCAGCTCGACGGAGATCGCATCCGGCGAGCGCACGAAGGCCATGCGTCCGTCCCGGGGCGGGCGATTGATCGTCACGCCTGCCTGCTGCAGACGCTCGCAAGCCTCGTAGATGTCATCGACCGCATAGGCCAGGTGCCCGAAGTTCCGGCCTCCCGTGTAGGCCTCGGTCTGATCCCAGTTGTGGGTGAGCTCGACCTCCGGCTCCCCCTCGGCCGTGGCCAAGAACACCAGGGTGAACTTGCCCTTGGGTACATCCTTGCGACGCACCTCTTTCAGGCCCAACACCCCGAAGAACGCCAGCGTAGCGTCGAGGTCACGCACCCGGATCATGGTGTGGAGGTACTTCACGCCGGGCATGATACGGGAAAGCCCCGCTCAGGCACCTCCGCACGCGGCCGTCACGATGCGATCCCAGCGGGACGGGGCCGAGCCGGCCGCATAGCGCCGGGCCACGGCACGGGCATCGTCGGCTCGGCCGGCCGTGCACAAGACCTTCAGGCGCGTCGAACGAGCCTCGTCGCGCAGGACGCCGCGATCGAAGCGAGCATCGTAGTCGTCGAGTACAGACAGAGCCTTGCTCGTGTCACCGCGACGCAGCGCGCCGCGGGCGAGCTCCAGCAGGCGCGTTTCCTCGGCGAGAGTCGAGGCTGCCGTCGGCGGAGGCACAGTCGTTGCCGATGGCTTCGTGCTCCGCCGTGCCTTGCTGGCGCGACGCTTCGGCGAAGGCTCGGTCGAGGCCGCCGACGCGCGAGGAGGGGGAACCGGCTCGACCGGCGGAGGCTCGACCGTCGCATCGACGACCGCGGGGGGAGGCGGGACCGCAGGTGGGCTCGGCGGGGCAACCGGCTCGGCGCGCGGCACCGTAGCGGCGACCGTCTGAGGCTCGCGCTCGGGCTGCTCGCCAGCCGAGGTCGATGCGACCCACGTCAGCCCCAGCGCTCCGGCCACGGCCCCCACGACGATCGGCAACGTCCACCCACCGCTCGACGACAGCGTGATGCTCTCCCACCCGGGCACGGCCGGCGAGCTCCCCTGCTCGAGCTGCAGCGCGACCGCAGCCGCCACCGCCTTGCGACGCCGCGCCTCGGGGCGCTCTTGGGCCGCAGCCTGAAGCACCGCCCGCGGCCGCAGCTGGCTCACCCGTTGGTTGCCGCGCTCCCGCGCATGCATCCGCCGCAGCGCGGTCCCGAACCGCTCCCGAGCGAGCCGCAGCCGCGAGTGCACCGTGCGAGGGTTGACGCCGAGGATCCGTGAAATCTCCCGCACCTCCACGCCCTCGATCTCGGCGAGCACGAACACGGTGCGCTTGGGCGGATCGAGCTGTTCGAGGAGCGTGTCGACCAGGTGCCCCGCCTCCGCCCGTGCGAGGTGATCCTCGGGGTCGACGGTGGAGCGACCATGCATGCCCTCGCCCGCCTTGGTGCGCCGCGCCGCCTCGCGCGTGTCGCTGCGGCGCCGGGTCGAGGCCACCCGCACGGCCACCGCATAGATCCACGTGCGCAGCGACGCATGCCCGCGAAACTCGGGCAGCCGCCGCATGACCACCAAGAAGGTGTCCTGCACCGCGTCGTCGAGGTCCGAGTCGGGCACGCCGCAGTGCCGCAGCACCCGCCAGACATACGCAGAGTGCGCGCGATAGATCGCGGTCAGGGCCGAGGGATCGGCCGATTCGCGGGATTCAAAGCTGCGGCTGCCTTCCGGCACGGAAAAACGCAAAGTCCTCGATGGTTGGTGCCGCCGATCGGCGTACGCATCAAGGAATTTTTCGTGCGCGGTGGATCTCGAGGCCGACCAACCCCCGCAGACCGCCCGCGCCCGCCGTCCACTGGCCCTGGACGCCATCGACCGAAAAGGCGGGGCGGTACAGCGAGATCACGCCTTCGAGCCCGGCCCACAGCGAAATTCGCTCCACCATCGCGTACTCGAGGCCGGGTTGGAGCACAGCCCCCGCCCAGGGAGCGACCGCCGATCGAGCCTCGATGAGCGCATTGCCCGTGCCTTGCCCCAGCACGGCGCCGCCATCCACCCCGGCGCACAGAGGCACGCGCAGCCGACCCCGGCCGAGCACGGGACAGACCCGCACCCCACCGCTGACCAGGCGCACCACGCCGGCCGCGTCCTGCTGCGCATCGAAGGAGACCCGACGCCCCGACCACGCCTGGACAGCCGCTCGTACCTGGATCCGCTCGGTCCCCAGCCAGGGGGAGAGCACGCCGCCAAAGCCGGCTCCGGGCAGCACCAGGCCTCCCGGGCCCGCGCCGAGCCGCACGCCGAACTCGAGACCGGGGGCGACCGACCGCTTCCGCTCGGCCTTCGTCTTTGGCGGGGTCCCGGGCGGCTCGGGCCGCGGGGGCTCCACGGGCGCGGGGCGTCTCGGCCGACGTCGCACCGCCGGCTCGGGCACGGTCGTTGGCTCCTGCTCCGCCTCCGACTCCTGCTCGGCGATCGCCTCCGCCGTCGTCAGAGGATCCAGCCCGACCGCGACCACCACCATGTTCGCGCGCGCCAAGAGCTCGCACTCGGGCGCCCACAGCTCGCGCGTGGACGAGGCCGGACCCGCATCGAGCACCAACCGGGAGGCAAAGCCGTCGTCGCGGGCCTCCACCGTGATCTCCGCCCGCACGGCGATGGTGGGCGGAGCGTCGAGGGTCAGCGCCTCGAGCCAGCCGTCGACCTGCCCTTCATTCGGGCATCCCGGCGGCGCGACCCAACGCAGCGCCACACCAGCGCGACGGGGAACCTCCGACCGCGGGCTGGACAGCGCCATCGTCGCGATCAGGCCGAGCATGAGCATGTCGTTTTTCGTGATACCGCCGACCGACCGCGGCCACAAACCAACGAGACCGACTCATGCGCTTCGACTACCGTTATTCCTCTCTCTTCGGTTCCCTCTTGCTCTCGGCCTGCGTCGCGACCGAGCCCGAGCCCCTCGGCGATGTGGGGGATACGGGCGACGATCAGGGCCAAACGAGCACCACCGACTCGGCGGATTCGGCAGCGCCGACCGGGGACGCGGGTGACGATGGGGCGACCCAGGGCGCGACCAGTACGACCGACGCCACCGGAACGACCAATGCCACGACCCCGGGCACCGACGACGGGGCCGAAACCGATGGCGGCGACACCGAGGGCGACATGTCGACCGGGGACGAGCCGGGCACCAGTGGAGGCGTGGCCGATTGCGGAGGCCTCGACGAAGCGGCCTGCGCCGCGGACCCGGCCTGCATGGAGCTGCGGGGTCAGGAGATCGTGCAAGCGGGCGCCGTCGGCCTGTGCCTGGGCCCGCCACAGTTTCTGTACTGCATCGACGCCGGGGTCGGTTGCCTGCCCGCGACGGCCACCGTGTGCAACGGCGGCTCGTTCTACGAAGCGTGGTCGCAGTGCCCCCTGCCGGCCGAGTGGATGGCCTGCGATCCGCCCGGCATGGTCAACGGCGACTGCTGAAGCCCGGGTTGCGAACACGGTTCGTCGCCACGCGGCATTTCGACGGCTTTCATGCGCGCACAGGGCCACGGCCCGCGTGCGAGCATGAAGGTCATGACGCGTACGGTGACCTCGCAGCCCTCGCATACGCACGACGTCAGCCCGCCGACGAGCTCGTACGGGCAACCCCAGGCGCAGGACACCGCGGCTCCCGTGCAGCCCATGCTCCACGGGCTGCGCGACTTCGGCGTGGGGCGCCGCGGAGGCCCCAGCACCTCCGCCCTCGCCTCGGGCGGCAACGTCATCCAGCGCGTGAAGTCCAAGATCAAGGGCTTCGACGACGAAGAGACCGAGTCGGAGATCAACTACGATCCGGCGAAACAACTGAGCCAAGGGGCCGAGGGCACCGTGCACGTGGGCAAGATCGGCAAGCGCAAGGTGATCGTGAAGGTCGCCAAGCCCGTCGGAGAGCTCGGTACGCAAAACGAGATCGGGATCCTCGGCAAGGTACGACCGGGGCCCCATATCGTGGGCGCGATCGGTCACGGGAAGACGGCCGGAGGGAGCTCGGTGGTGGTCCTGAACAAGGCCGACCACTCGCTCAACAACCAGCTCCCCAAGGACATCCACCGTCGACTCAACCTCGCTCTGGGTACCGGTCGCGGGCTCCAGAGCCTGCACGATCAGGACATCACGCACGGCGACCTGAACCTGAAGAACATCCTGTCCACGAACGGTGAGGCGCAGCTGACCGATTTCGGAGCGGCCGCGGATTTCAGCAATTCGGACAGCATACAGCTACCGCTCGACCCGGGGCTGGCCGCCATGGGCATCCAACCGGAGACCATCCACAAAGACGCCACGAAGCTCAAGGACCGCAAGGACTTCAGGAAGGCGGCCGTGAACATCCTGCGTGGCAACAAGGCCAACGACGAGTTCGATGGCGACGCGATCGACGCCCTGGAAAAGAGCCTCAGCCTCAAGGGCCTGTCGAAGGCGAGCATCACCCCGATCATCAAGTTCGCCCGCAAGCAGAACCCGACCGAAGACGACCACGCCGATTTCGTGAAAGCCGCTCACCTCACCGTCGAGCGCAACCGGCTCATGAAGCAGCTGGAGGCCACGCCGACCGGCGGGAAGAACAAGAAGAAGAACAAAGAGTACAAGGCGGCGCGACTGGCCATTCAGTCCAAGCTCTCCGCCAACAAGAAGGCGCTCGCCGAACTCTCGTGACTCAGCGTCCGTGAGCTACCGATAGTAGCTGAGCAGGCGGCCGTCCTTGGCGTCCACCACCAGCATGCAACCCGCCAGCATGTAGAAGCGGCCATCCCCGGGCAGCACCGCGCGGGCGGAGAGCTGTCGCTTCCAGGTCTGCTCCCAGCGGGTCTTGCCGTCGCGGGTCTCGATCATGTGCATGGCGATGCGGTCGTCTCCATAAGAGACCACCACGATGCCCGAGCCCACCACCACCGCCACGATGTCGCCCTTGATGTCGCGCAGGCTGTCGAACTTGCGGGTCCACTCCACCGTGGTCGCGCGGTAGCGAATCATGTGGGGGATGTTGGTCCCGCGCGACTTCTCGTACAGGGCGAAGTCGCTGCGCGGGCACGTGGCCATGAAGCCGCGGGTGAAGTCGCAGAAGCGGTCGCCGATGGACGCCTCGAACTCGAGGCCCTCGATCTGCGGGAAATCTTCGTCGCGCAGCCGCTTGATCCGCGTGGGCTTGGCCACGTCCGAGGTCACCCGCCCGCTCGTGAGCGACACCGCGCTGACGACGTTGTCGATGGTCTCGACGTAGACCTCGTCGTCCTCGACCACGAACCAGAACACGTCGTCGGACAGCTGCCCCTCCCACCGCGTGTTGCCCGTCGCCATCTCGATGCCGCGAATGTTGCGGCCGAAGGACTGCACGAGCAGGTCGTCGTGGAAGCCGTAGCGGCGGACCTCGGAGCGGTGCTCGTCGGGCGCGAGCTTCCACAGCGGCTGCATGGTCTTGCCGTTCAGCGCGATGACCTTGGACATCATGGGGTCGCTGGCCTGCAAGAACTCGACGATGACGTCTTCGGTGCCGTCTTTGTTGAAATCGTCCGCGTGCACCAGCGCCTGGGGCACGGTGGGCGCGAACGAGATCGGGGGGCCTCCTTGGCACGCGGCCGCGACCGCCTCGCCGAAGTCCTCGGTGTCCAGCGGCTTGGGGGGCTTGCCCTGGCTGGGGGAGTCGCCGGAACTGGGCGTATCGGTGACTCCGGGCACCCCGGGGATCTTGGGTACGCCCGGCACCTCCGACGCGGCGTTGCTCGAGCTCGCTCCGCTGGACGGGGCCGCCGACGCGGATGCACTCGAGGCGCCGTCGTCCTTGCCCATCAGCAGGACGCCCGCGACTCCGGCCGCGATCAGCACGACGGGGATCAACAGGAACGGCCAGACGGGGCGGCTCTTGGTCGGCGCGCCCGTGGCGTTTCCGACCGCGGTGGGCACCCCGGCCGAGGCCGCATGGTGACTACCCGCGGCGGGATGCGATGCGCCCGCGGACCAACCGGGGGCCGCTCCAGACCCGCCGGGCCCGGTGGGCGCCGCCACTGCGCCCGCCCCCGGCTGGCTCGCGGCCCACTGCGACGCGCCGGGCATCGCCCCCGCGGGCGGTACGCTGCCGGGCGATGAAGCGGGCGCCGAGGCTGCGGTTCTGCCCATCGGCCCCGGCATGCTCGGAGCCCACTGCGACGCCCCCGGAAAGTGCCCCGCCGGAGCACCGTGGGTCGGCTGCGGACCGGCCTGCACCGCCCCCGTCCCCGGGAGGCTGGACAGCAGCTCGGCCCCCTGCCCCGGATTGCCGTGGGTGGGTGGGTTGCCGGGGAGCCCCGGATCGCTGCCCTCCCACGCCGACGCCCCCGGGAAGCTCATCTCGTTGCCCGGGCCCGCTCCGCCGACCACCGGCTTGAAGCTCAGCGATGCGGGCACGCCGGGCAACGACGAGAGCATCTGCAGCACCGCGTTCGCGCTCGAGGGACGACCGTCGGCCGACTTGGCGAGCAGCAAGTGCATGATCTCCACCAGGTCGGGCGGCGTGGCGTGCTGCACCTCGGGCGGCAAGGGGGGCACGGGCGCGGTGCACTGGGCATCGAGCAGCGCCCGGGTCGAGGTCGAGGTGAAGGGCGGCGCCCCCGTGAGCATCTCGTAGAGCACCAGACCGGCCGCATATAGATCGGTCCGCGGATCGATGGTCGTGCCGTCGATCTGCTCGGGCGCCATGTACTGCAGCGTGCCCACGTCGGCGGTGGCCTTGGTGGCATCGCGCATGACCTTGGCGATACCGAAGTCCATCACCTTGATGGTGGTGTCCTCGGTGACCATGACGTTCTCGGGCTTGAGGTCCCGATGCACGACGGCCGGCTTCTGCTCGTGCGCCGCCCCCAGCCCGGAGAGGATCTGCCGCAGCATGATGACCGCGTCGGTCCATGCGAACCGGGTCATGCGCTGGAGGCTCTGGCGCAGGGTCTCACCCCGCATCAGCTCCAGCACCATCACCAGCTGCTCGCCGTGCTCCTGGCAGGCGAGCAGGCGCACCACGTTGGGGTGATCGAGGCGGGCGAGGATTCCCATCTCACCAACGAACAGCTCGCGCCCGCGCGGCGACGCCGCGATGTTCCCGTGCATCACCTTGAGCGCGACGGGACGCCGAGACAGCCGCTCCTGCGCCTCGTACACGGCTCCCATCCCGCCGCGGCCCAGCTCGCGCAGGACCATGTATTCGCCGATTTGTTTCATATGCCCTGATTCCTTGGCGCGGCCGCGACGGCGACGTGAGCGTGGGGATGGCCATGCACGGGCGCGACGTGGACGGGGCCTTCGTCGACCCGGCGGATCCCCAGCGAGCCCAGGAAGGCCCACGGCGCCACGTTACCGATCATCACGAAGACCGCGTCGACCCCCAGCGTCTGGGTGCCGCCCGAGCCGGATAGATGCACGACCCCCGGCTCCAGCTGCGCGATCTCGGTGGAGAAGCGCAGATCGATGTTGCCCAGCTCGGCCTGGCGCCGTACTTCTTCGATGTTGCGACGCTTGCCGCGTTTGAAGTCGGGGCCGCGGTACGAGACGGTGACCTTGGTTTGAGGCTGGCTCGCGAGGGCCACCGCGGCCTCCATGGCCACGTCACCCAGGCCCACCACCAAGACCCGCTGCCCCGCGAAGCTGGCCGCGTCCGCCAGCGAGTAGTGCACGTGGTCGACCATGGGGTCGGGGATGGGCACCTTCAGCTTGCGCGGCGTGCCGCGACGCCCGAACGCGAGCAAGACCCGCTTGGCCATCACCTGAGTGGCCTGCCCGGTGCTGGCCACCGCGTCGACGCGGAAGGGCCCGCCCCACTGCAGCGCGGCCATGCCCGTGACCCGGGTCCGCTCCTGCACGTGGATCTGCCGCGAGCGAATGATCTTCATCCACTGCGCCAGCAGCTCTTCCTTGGTGCTCTCCTGCATCCACAGCGCGCCGATGGCCGGCACCTCGAGCGGCTGATCGAAGACCAGCTTGTCGCGCGGGAAGCTACGGATGCTCTCCGCCACCCCGCCCTGGTCCATGATCACGAAGCGGAGACCGAGCTGCTGCGCCTCGAGGGCCGCGCTGATGCCCGCGGGGCCGGCCCCCACGATGACCACGTCCACCGCGTCCGTGCCGACCGCCGCCGGTCGAGCGTGGAGCGACGCATGGATGTTGCGCATGGCCATGGACCCCTGGTTGATCGCGTTCTTGATGAGCGGCAGCCCGGTGAGGTCGCCGGCCAGGAACACGCCGGGGTTGTCGAGGCTCTCGAGGTTCTCGCCCATGCGCGGCAAGTCGCCGATGGGCTCGCCGTCGGACATGACCAAGGCCCCGGTGGGACAGCGCTGCTCGCAGAGCGTCAGGCCGCAGCAGTCGTCGGGGCGACTGACCCGGGCCAGGAAGTTGCGCATCTCGAGCACGTCGTAGGGGCACGCATCGACGCAGGCGTTGCAGCCGATGCAGATGGAAGGATCGATGCGAGGCAGGCGAACGCGGGTGGCCGGCATCACGTCGACGTCGGCCGCGGCGTCGCCCGTGGCCTTGCCCACCGCGTTGCCGAGCGCTCGCCACACCAGCGCCGCGCCCCCGGCCACCAACAAGCCCGCGAACACGGCGAGCCACGGCCACCAGGCGAGGTCCTCCTCGGGCTCGGTGCCCGGGGGGCTGCTGCGCGCCACCTTGGCCGCGGCGAGCCAGGCCACTGGGCGCTCGGGGTCGAGCGACGAGCGGTGAATGTCGAAGCACAGGTTGCCCGCCGTCGGGTTCACGCAGGCCGCGGCGGCGTCGCTGTCGTGGTCGACGACATGGCAGCTGCTGCAGGCCGCCGCGTCGACCAGCGACACGTGCATCGTCTTCGGCGGACGCAGCAGCCCCTCGAGCTCGGTCAAGACCGTCTGCGTCTCGCCGTGCCAGCGCGTCACCGTGCCGTCGGAGGCGAAGGTCACCCCCTCGGCCGCGTGCGGCGGGTGACAGGTCAGGCAGCTCCACGAGCCCTCGGCCGCCAGCGCCACATGCGGTGCCCGGCGAGGCGCGTAGTCGTGACACGTACGGCAGGTGTCGTCGTCGGGCGTGGCCGTGCTGGTGTGGCACGACTCGCACTCGAGGCCGGCCGCCTTGTGGGGCGCGGACACGGTTCGGCCCGACGCGCCCTCGGGCGCGAGCGTCGAGACCCACCACCCCACGCCCGCGACCAGCAGCATCGTCACCGCCGCCGCGAAGCCGATGCCCCGGAAGCGCCGTACGTCGCTGCTGCGCTCGTACTTGCGGGCGACTCGCGAGCGCCCCTTCACGGGCGCCGACTTGTCGACGAAGACGGTGTTGGAGCCGTCGTTCATCTCACAGCCACCGCTCCATCGCCGTGACCACGTGGATGATGAGCAAGCCCATCAGCACTGCGGTGGCGAGCATGTGGGCGGGCAGCCACATTCGCAGCGCTCGCATCAGCCAGATCCGCGCGGGCAGGGCTCGCACCGCCACGGCGCTGCGCACCGCCTCTTTGATGTCGACCGTCTCGCCCGAGGCCACGGGGGGAATGCGCTTGGTGACCCGCCGCAGCAGCAGGGCTTCCTCTTGCTTGAGGGTGCGGCCGCTGGCGATGAGCGTCGTGGTGCCCAGCGGCGTGCGGACATAGGACGACAGCGCCGGTCCCACGATCGCCTGCACGGCCGGGGGTTGGGTGCCCACGGCCCGTCGGAAGCGATCGTCGAGGCGCTCGCGCTCGGCGGGGAAGTCCTCGGGCAGCAGGCTCTTGCGCTCGAGCTTGGTCAGCCGCCGCGGCAGCGAGCGATAGACCCAGGCGCTGAGGATGCCCAGCAGCGACACCACCCAGAACGACAGCGCGGCCGCCCCCGCGATGTTGTTGGGCACGCGCATCTGAGTGTGCAGCGCCACCGCCCCCATGGCCAGCAGCCCCACCGCGATGTGGAACGCGAGGAAGCGGCGCACCTTGGAGCGCGCGACCTCGCTGGACTTGTCCGCGTTCGCCTTCTTGCGTCGCAGCCAGGACCGAGGGATCCGCTTGGGCGCCACGTAGAGCATCGCGAGCACGATGGTCACCGCCCCGAGCACGCCCGCCGTAAGCCCGACCAGGCCCGCCGACGCGAACAGTCCCGTGCCCGCGATGCGGCTGCCCGCCACCAGCCCGGCCACCCCGAGCGCCAGCGGCCACCAGGCGTTGACCCGCTCCACCACCGAGCGTCGTGGTCGGCCCTCGTTGCCCATCAGCGAGGCGACGTCCCGGAAATCGGTGGACGGGTCGAGGCGCAGGATGGCCTCGGTCGGGCACGCGCTCACGCAGGCGGGCGCCGAGTAGTCGCGGCACAGGTCGCACTTGACCGCCAGCTCGGTCGGCCCGACGGGCGCGGGGGCTCCGGGGGCCGCAGCCGGCATCAAGCTCGGCGCGATGGGCAGCGACTTGGGTCGCGGCGCCATCTGGATGTTGTCCCACGGGCACGCCTTGGCGCAGTTCGAGCAGCCCGTGCACAGCTCCTCGCGAATGAACACCTCGCCCTCGGGGTCGCGACCGATCGCCGCCGTCGGGCAGTCGATCATGCACACCGGGTTGCTGCAGTGCTGGCACGAGTTGGGCAGCATGAGGCTGCGGACCCCGTCGTCGCGCCCCTCGACGTCGAGCCGAGCCAGGGTCTTGTCGCCGCGCCGCACGATCCGGGCGACGCCGTGCACCTGGTTGCAGGTCCACGTGCAGTGCCCACACCGCACGCACAGGTCCTGGTCGATGGTCAGCAGCGAGCTGGCCATCTGCATCTGGTACAGGTCGGCGAACACGTGGCGCGTGCTGTTGTCCTCGCCCGGCGCGACCTCTCGCACCACCTCGCGCTGGGCCTGTCGCCGCTCGATGCTGGTGCGCTGCAGCTGCCGGAGCAGGCGACCGTTGCGATCGGCCAGCGTGCGAAAGAGCCGAGCCGGGATCGCCAGCAGCTGGCAGTGCCCCACCGCCACCGCCGAGCGCTTGCGTCGACGCGCGGCCACGATGTCGTCGTCACCGAAGAAGTCACCCGGCGTCAGGTAGGCGGTGACCCGCAGCGCCCCGCCGTCACCCGACTGCACCTGCACCATGCCCTCGAGCACCAGGTACAGCCACTTCGCCGCGTCTCCGCTGCGATAGACGGGATCCGAGCGGCGCACCTCGATGTGCTTGGCCCCGTCCACCGCCATCGCGAAGTCTTCGTCGGGCAGGTCGCGAAAGAACAGCCCCGCCCGCAGGATGTCCTTGGTCGCGTTGCGACGCAGGCGTCGCGCGAGACGCTGGAGCTCGTCGCTGTCGCCCTGCTCGCCCGCGACCGCGGCCGCCCGCCGAAACAGCGGCCCGGGGATCGACACGAAGGTGGCCGCCGTCGCGGCCCGAGCCTCCGCCCGCCGAGCGTGCCCCAGCAGCGCCTCTTCGCCGAAGCTCTCGTAGGGCCCCACGTCGCGAATCACCCGGGGATGGTCGTGCCCCCGCGGCGTGGCCATGAGCTGCACCGAGCCCCGCGCCAGCACGTACACGTGATCGCTGCTCTGCCCCAGCCCGAAGATCGAGGACCCCGCGGGCACCTGCAGCGTGCGTCCGGCCTCGGAGATCCGCCCCTTGGCACTGGCCGACAGCTCGCGCAGCAAGGGCGCCTCGAGCAGGCGCGGATCGAAGGGATGCTCGGCGTTCAATCGATCACCACCGTCCGACGGTGCAGCTCCACCGCCTCGAGCCGCTCGAGCACGTCCAGGGTCAGCAGCGGACCGTCCGGGCGCTCCCCCTTCTCCGTCATGTAGGCCTCGTACGCGGCAAAGGTCCGCAACAAGAAGGGCGGGAACCCACGGAAGAGCAACCGGGCCTCGACCTCGAAGGGACCCTTGCTGCCGTCCGTGGACAGCAGGTAGGTGTAGCGCACGGGGGTGTCCGGCGGGATCGAGCGCGTGTCGATGATCGCGTCCGGTCCTCGCAGCACTCCGCGCTCGCTGTCGAGCGAGCCGACCGGGAAGAACACCTCGGTGAAGCGGTGGTGCCCCTCGAGGTTCGACTTGCACTCGCCGGTATCGATGTCGTAGTCGCCGTCCTCGAAGCGATCGTAGCGGTGGCCGTTCTGCAAGAAGCCCGGCTTGCAGTGACCGTCCTCGTCGATCGTGCCGCGGCACCGAACGCAGCGCAGGAAGCCGTTTTGCAGGTTGATGAGGCCCTTGCCGCGGAACTCGGTGCCGCCGAGCTCGGGGTTGGGATCCCACTGCGGCACGTCGGGCCCGTCCACCACATCCGCCCCGAACAACCCCAGCGGCTGCCCGGCGTCGTCGGTGTTGTCGTCGCGTACGGTGACCTTCTCGAAGATCTTGTCGTGCAGGTCCTCGTCGCCCCGGTCGACGCGACCGACCTCGTAGACCAGCTCGCCGTCGGCATCGGTGACCCGCAGGTGCACCCAGATCTCTCGCTCTTGGGAGAACCCGGCCGGCACCCGGTGCCCCGCGCCCACGTTCTCCATGACCAGCGGGATCTCGAGATCTTCGCCCGAGCGCTTCGGCGGCTCGAGCTCGAAGCGGAACGCCACGCCCAGCAACATGTCGCGGCGCCCCATGAGGCCGACCGGCGTGCCCTCGGCATCCACCCCGACCTCTTCGATCAACGCGTCGGGGAACGATGGCGTGAGCGGCACGTCGACCGACGAGAAGTAGTGCGAGACGATCGGCGAGGGGTCGCTGCGATTGGCGATGGCTCCCTGCGGATAGTCGCCCGGAGAGCGCGGCTCGAAGTGCGTCCCGGGCGGGCACGCGCGCACCAACGCCACGTCGCCCGGGTCCGGCCCGTCGCCGCCCGCCGAGTCCGCCACGCACAGCCCCGGGAATTGAGACATGTGGCAGTCCTGGCAGCTGTAGACGTCGGCGCCGGCCTTCTTGCGATCGTCCGCCCATACCCGCCACTCGGAGTACGCGTTGCGCAGGCGCTTGAAGTGCTCACCCCGCTCGATGCCGATCGAGTCGGTCCCGAAGAGCCGGACGTCGTGGCAGGTGCCGCAGAACTCGCTGCTGCGACGGTACTCCTTGACGTCCTTGGGCGTGGCCGCGTGCGGCATGCCGCCGTTGCTCGCCGCATCGGCCAGGAACTGCGCCGCGTCGAGGAAGTAGGCCGAGTTCGCAATGCCCGGGACCTCCGCCGACTCCGGCCGCATCCCGTAGACATTGTCCGACGTAAACGAGTGCCACGCGGGATTGCCCATGTACGTCCCCGCGTCGGCATCCTCGGGTCGAACCCCGCGGGTCACCTGATGGCAAAATGCACAGTCGATCCCCTCGAGCTGGCTCTCGGAGAGCATGCTGAGCAAGGGCCGACGCCGATCCGACTTGTCGCGGACGCCGTCCCAGGCGGGCACTTGGTTGCCCAGGTTCGTCAGCGGGCTATGGCAGTTGATGCACCAGCCCTCGCCGCCCGTGCCGGTGAGCGAGCGCCCGTTCGCCGTGCACGAGTTGCCGACCTCCGCAAAGCGCAGCACCCCTGCCCCGTGCGGACATGCGTCGCTGCGGGCCACCTGCTCTTCGATGAGCATCTCCAGCGACTGGAACAGCGGGCTCCGTGCCGCTTGGCCCATGATCGATCGGCGCCACTCCATCATCTGCCGCGTATGGCAGGCCCCGCAGTCTTCGGGGCGGGTCTTCGCGGGCACCAAGGCCGTGGCCGGGCGCAGCGACGGCTCGGGCTTGCTCTGCTCCTCCGCCATCCCGCTCAGGAACCATGCGGCCGGGGCCGCCACCGCCACCGCCAGAGCCCCGCTGAGCCAACCGGGAGCCGAACGGCGCTTGCTCGGCGTCGCCACGGGGCGAGCGGGCGACGACATCTGAGCCGAGCTCGCCGCGGGCATGGGCGGGTGCGAAGGATGACCCGAAGCCACGGGGCCCGGCTCCGAGCTCGCCGCGGGCATCATCTGCTGGAGCATCTCCGCGCTACCAAACGCGGTCGATGCCGGGGCCAGCGGCTTGGCCGAGGCGTCCGCCCCGGCCTGCGATGCCGCGCCCTGTGACAGATGCTGCTCGAGTCGGGTGATGAGCTCCGCCCAGGTGCTCGGCCGTCGCCGCGGCTGGGTGTCGATCATCGCCAGCAGCGTGCTCGCCAGCCCGGCCGGCAAGGCCTCCGCCGCCGCACCGTGGGGCGGCGAGGGCTCGCGTGAGCGCGTGTGCAGGCCATCGCCGGAGAACGGCTCCTCCGCGCAGAGCAGGCGATACAGCAAGCGACCCAGCGCATAGCGATCGGCCGATGAAGAGGGCTTGCCCGCGGGCGTCTCGGGCGGACGCCACGCGCCGCGGGTCGGGGGCCAATGCGGAGACGCGTCGACCAGCCGCCGTACCGCGCCGCTGTCTGCCACCACCAACGCCGTCTGCTCGCCCGGGGCCACCCAGCGCAAGGTCTCGGGCTCGATCGGGCCCGCTCGGATCTTTCGCTTCTCGCAGGACGACAGCGCCCGCGCCAGCACCAACACCAGCTCGCACGCCCGCCGCCACGGCACCGGCTCGGCCGACATCGTCTGCATCAGCGGCTCGCCGAGCGTGCGCACCACCGTGAACGAGCCCGCCTGCGCGGGCGCGGCATGAAATCCGCCCACGTTCATCGAGCCGAGCCACGCCAGCCACTGCTGCGCCGTCTCGTCGGGCACCACCCAGCGCTCGACGGGCCCCTCGTGAAAGACCAGCGCTCGACCGATCGACTCGTTCGGAGCACCAGGCACGGCCGAAGGCGGATGACCGGAGATCGTAGCCACCACGTTCCGATTTACGGGGCGCCCCGGGGCTGCGTCAACGAAACGTTCGCCGTCCCGTGATTCTCCGCCGAATCGGGACGGATCCTCATGCGCATTTCATTGTCCGGCCCCACCTGACAGCGTTTTCGAGGGGGCCTGGGGGCCGGCTCACTCCTGCCATCGCCCCTCGAAACGGCCGGCGAAGAAGCTCCCCTGCCCCTTGACCAGGATCTCGCACTTCGGCCGCTTCCGCGACAGTGCCTCCAACGCCTCGCGCGAGCCCGTTTCCGTGTCCACCACCAGCTCTTCGAGGTCGGGTACCCCCGACAGCGCCATCAGCCCCGTCGCGCGGATCGAAGTCTCGTGCACCTGCAGATTCACCAGCCGGGTCAACGCGCTCAGGTGAGGCACACACCCGTCGTCGAGCTGCGGGTTGTCCTTGAGGCGCAGGTATCGAAGCGCGGGTAGCCGGGCGAGCACCGCGAGGCCGCCGTTGGTCAGCGCCGTGTGCTGAAGCCTCAGGTTGTCCAGCGTGGTGCACTCGCACACGTAGCCCAGGCCTTCGTCCGTCAGCGGCACGTCGCAGAAGCTCGCCGACGAAAGCCGCGGCAGCGCGGCCAGCCGTCGCAGCTGCTGCATGTCGTACGACTCGCCGAAGGGCCGCGGAAGAAAGTGTTCGCTCGTCGGACCGAGAACCTCGCCGAAGACTTCGACCGTACTCACCGGCCCCAGCCTATCCCGACCGTCACTTGGTGTGGTGATCCCATCGCGAGTACCATCGCCTCGCCGATGTCCGTGCGTCCTGCATCGATCCGCCTCTTCGCCTTCGACATCGACGGCACCCTCACCGACGCTACCACCTGGTGGGGCGGCGAATCCCGGGGGTGGCTGCAGCGCTACAGCGTGCGCGACGGCGAGGCCCTCAAGCGGCTGGCCGCCGACCGCCACGTCCTGCCCCTGTCGCGCAACAAGACCGATTCTGCCGCCCAGCGCATGCGCGGCCTCGGCTTCGACTCCCGCTGGCTCGGCGTCAGCGACAAGGTCGCCTCCATCCGCGAGATCTGCCGCGAGTACCAGGTCGACGCCCGCGAGATCGCCTTCGTCGGAGACGGCCCCGACGACGCCGTCGTCTTCCCCGAAGTCGGCCTGGGCTTCGCCGTCGCCGACGCCCACCCCGAGGCCCTGCAGGCCGCCCACGTCGTGCTCGACTCACCCGGCGGGGGCCGAGCCGTCGAAGAGATCGAGCTTCGCCTCGCCGGGACATGGCCGGCACAATGAGCCGACCCATGCGCGCCCTCGGCTTGATGAGCGGCACCTCGGCCGATGGCGTCGACGCCCTGCTGCTGCAGCTCGACGACCCCGACCAGCGGCACTGCCCCCGCGTGCTCGGCCACGCCTACCGCCCCTTCCCCGACGCCCTACGCACCACCCTGCGCGCCCCCGAGCAGCTGCGCGTCCCCGAGATCTCCGAGCTGAGCTACGCGCTCAGTGCCCGCTACGCCGAGGCGGTCAAAGCCATCGCTGCGTGGGACACCGCCGACGTCTGCGGCATGCACGGGCAGACCGTCTGGCACCGCCCGCCTTCGCAGGCCGACGGCGGCATCGCCCACACCCTGCAGATCGGCTCCAGCGGAGCCCTGGCGCAGGCCTTGGGCCTGCCCGTCGTCGGCGACATGCGGGCGGCCGACCTCGCCCTCGGCGGCGAAGGGGCCCCCATCGCTCCCCTGTCGCACTGGATGTTCACCCCCGTCGAGCACTCGGGGCGCCTGGTCGTCAACGTCGGCGGCATCGCCAACAGCACCTTCGTCGCCGAGCGGCAGGAGCAGGTCCTCGCCTCCGACATCGGCCCGGGCATGATGATCACCGACGCACTCGCCCACCACGTCTCCGGGGGGCAGGCGCACTACGATCACGACGGACAGCTGAGCGCGGGCGGACAGCCGCAGCCCGCCTTCGTCGAGCACGTCCTCGCGCACCCCTTCTTCTCGCGCCCGCTACCACGCTCGACCGGGCGCGAGGACTTCGGGGCCCGCTACGTGCAGTCGCTGCTCGAGCGCTTCGGCGACCTCGCCCCCGCCGACCTGCTCACCAGCGCGCTCGAGGTCACCGCCCGGGCCATCGCCCACGTCGCCCTCGAAGCGTTGTCGGGCGTCACCGAGATCGTCCTGACCGGAGGCGGCGCGCTGCACCCCCGCATCGTCGGTCGCGTGGGGCAGCTCGTAGCCTGCCCCGTCGTCGTGCACACCGAAGGCGCCCTCGCGCCTCAGCACCACGAGCCCGCTGCCATGGCCCTCATCGCCGCGCGGACCCTGCATCGGCTCCCCAGTGGATTGCCGGGGGTCACGGGCGCGCGAGCCCCTGCCATCCTCGGCCACGTACACTGGCCAACCCCGCTCGGCTGAAGCGGGGCGTGCGGCTCGGCCTCAGCCGCCCAGGCGGGCTTCGATCGCCGCCGTCGAGGCTGCGTCCGAGGGCTGCGCCGTGGGTTCACCCGGTCGGGCCGACAGCACCGCGTGCAGACGCGACGCCATCTCTGGGGTGGACGAAACCGCATCGACCACCCGACCGTGTCGCTCCACGCGGAATGCCCGGGGCTCGATCCCCTTGGGTGCGATCGCGGCCGCGAACTGCTGCGCGTCGATCTCTCGGTCCCACGCGCTGCGCCAGATCACCACCCGCTCGCCGGACACGTGCTCGTAGATGCGGAGCAAGTCGCCGTCCCAGCCGACCACCGCGAGCTGGGCCTGCTCTGGGTCGACCCCGCGCTCCAGCAGCATGCGGTGCATCGTCAGCTCGCCCATCACGTCCTCGTAGACCAGCTTCGCCGACCCGATGTAGTCGTCCTCGCCGTCGTCCTCGGGCCAGCCCGGCTGTCCCACGTTCACCGGGAAATCGAGATCGATCTTCGACGGGTGAATGAGCTGCTCGGTCGACGGCGGCGGACTGCGAACCGCCCGCAGCACCGCCCCCCAGCCCCCTTCGCGATACCGAGCGTAGAGGAACTCCGCCCCCGGCCCGCACAGGGTTTCCGTCAGCGTCGCGTGCAAGTGCAGCGGCGGCGGGTTCAGCTGGGCCATCGCCTCTTGGCTCAGGTTGTCGATGCTCCCGTGTCGCGCCAGCAGCTCCGCCAAGCGGGCGTGCCCTTCGAGCAAACACTTGCGCACCCGCACCCCGTCCAGGCGCCCCTGGGGCTCGTACAGCGCTTCTGCCAGACCCCCCGGCCCTTGGTCGTAGAACGCATAGACCAGCTGAGCCGCCACTGCCGCCTCCAGGCTCACCGTGTCTTGCGCTTCCGCTTGGATGAACACCATCGCCCGGCGGTCGGTCGCGTAGTAGACCCGGACCCCGGGCAAGCGGGCCTCCACCGCCTCCCTGCGCAGTCGCTTCAGGCTGCGGATCGGCGGCGTCGCCTCCAGGATTCCTCGCATCTGCCACAGCACGTCCATGTGCTCCGGCCGCAGCCCCAGATCGATCTGCGCTCCCAGGTCCAGCGCCACTTCTTCGCGCAGCTTCGACTCCGACAGCAGCTTGCTCCGGTCGACCGACACTCCCGTCGAGCGCAGCCGTCGGTTCACCGTCTGGATCGTGCGGGCCTCCGGCGTCTTCGCGATCGGCTCCGTCGGGTGCGTGCTCTGGTTGTTGCAGAGTGCTCCCCCCGCTCCCAGCACCGCCACCGCCCCGATCAGGGCCCGGCACAGTCCAGCCTGCCACCCTCTGCGGTGCGCGCGGCGAGCGTTCGGCCCATGAAAACCGGTGCGATTCATCCGATCGCGGATGTTCGCACACTCCGACCGCCAATCCTGGCCCTCCCCCGGCAGGCCCGCCCCCGACCCCTTTACGAGCGATTTACGCCCCGCACATCGGGGCGTGACCGAAGATCCGCGACTCTATCGGCAGCCGAACCCGCCCATGAAGACTCTCGCCATCATCGCCGCCCTCCTCCTCACCGGGGGTGCCATCTACTACGTCACCAGCGACTCCGCCGACGACGGTCCCACCACCGCCAACGCCGACGCGGGTGACAAGGGCTCTCGCAAGGGTCGCCGTGGCAAGGGCCAGCGCGACCGCAAGCGCTCCGCCGACGGCTCCACCCGCGGCTCCGACCACGCCGTGCCCGCCGACGCCAGCCTCGAAGAA